>NZ_JHVC01000001.1 GCF_000619945.1 Clostridium lundense DSM 17049
ATTTGAGAAATTTGCAAATTTAAAGTATAAGTATGGAAATAGACATTTTTGGTGTAGAGGCTTCTATGTGGATACAGTAGGAAAAAATAAGAATGCAATAGAAGAATATATAAAAAATCAACAAAATGAAGACATGATCGCTGACCAAATAAGTATTAAAGAATATGTTGACCCTTTTAAGGGTGGCAGGTAACAGTTAAATTGCGGCTGGCGAGATTTTTATACGTGCCTTAAGGCACAATGCTGGTAAAGTGCCCTTATAGGGCTTAAGAAAAACCACCAGCTAAGCTGGTGGATATTTATTTGGGATAAATTTATTCCATTTGGTTGGAGATTTTAGTGCTTTAGATATATATAATTGTATTAGACGGAATGATAAGGAGGAAAAGGACATGTTAAAATACTGTGTTCAAGGGTTCCTGTTGGGACTAGCTTATGTTGCACCTATAGGTATGCAAAATATTTATGTGATAAATACGGCAGTTAGCCAAAATAAGTTAAAGGCTTATCAAGTTGCATTCATTACAATTTTCTTTGATATTTCCTTAGCACTAGCATGTTTTTTAGGAATGGGGGCTTTAATGGAAAAATTTAAAGTGATAAGAGCAGCTACATTACTTATTGGTTGTATAGCAGTAGTGTATATCGGAATTCAGCTTATGAGAGACACACCAGATTCAGAAAAACAAATGGATGTAAATAAATCACTAATAGAAGTCATAATAACTTGCTTTATGATCACATGGATTAATCCTCAAGCTATTATTGATGGGTCGTTATTACTTGGAGGATTTAGAGCATCACTACCACAGGATGCTTCCACGCCGTTTATTATTGGAGTCTGCTTAGCATCATTTTTCTGGTTTATCAGTGTTGCCGCTATTGTATCAACCTTTAAACAAAAATTTAATGAAAAAGTACTTAGGGTTATTAATATCATTTGTGGTGCTGTTATAATAGGATATGGTATAAAACTCGGATATAGCTTCTGCAAATTATAATTTGAACTAAATAATAAATAGTGTAAAGCTTTAAAATCATATGGTATTTATATTAAAAACCAAGCATATTATCTAGATTGGTTACTCAGTACTTAATTACTATTGTGAATTATACATGTACTAAAATTATACTTATTTTGTTAAGCTCATCTCTTTTTTAAATAATACTATTTTCACAGAACCAACCATATATTGTTTTACGATAGTATAGCCCATTTTTTTATAGAAATAATGATTTCGCTTCTTATCTGCAGGTGTTTCTAAAGTCCAAACAGTTGCATTAGGGAATTGACTTTCTATAAACTTAATAGTTTCTTGTCCAATTCCCATGTTTTCATAATCTGGTATCACACAAATACCTCCAAGAAAGTAGGTGTTATCATTATTATCTCTAATAATAATGTCACCTATTATTTGATTATTATAAATTATTTTATATGTTATTTTGTTTAAGATAATATTAGTCATACTTTCTTTAGAATGATTATATCCAGGACATTCTCCATATTTGACAAAATCAGCATAGAAGCTTTGATTTTGTACATCAATTAATTTATCAACATCATCAATTGTTGCTTTTGTAAATTCAATTTTCATTGTATAAATTCCTTTCACTCAATAGAGAAATTCATTTTTATGTACTTTTTCAGTATTGTACCATCACTTGATTTGATATTTTTAATCCATAAAGTATAAGTTTCACCTGAAGTATATTCTTTTATCGGTATAATTGAAATTATATTTCCATTAGATTGGGTACAATAATAAAACATTGGTATAATAGTTCCTTTAGAATCAGTTACATAAATATTTTTTTCTTTGATTGTACTTATATCAATTGAATTAGTAAACTCTACTTCCCAAGTTTTATTTTTAGATACATTGTTTTTAGTTTCCCATATTTTCCAGTTGGGATCTGAATTATTATCTTTATCAGCATCTGAGTCTACAGCTTCTATTAGTTCATTCCAATGGACATTTGTAAAATTATATCCAGAATATATAGGCTTGTTTACTTGAAGTATATTAAATTTTGAGTAGTGCTCTGATTCAAAAGTAATGGTTTGAGTTGATTCTCCAGATAATATTACTTTATGATCTAAAACAGGAGAAAAATTAATTATATTGTATTCTTGCTTTTTCTGTAGGAAATTACCTTTGATTTCAAGTGTACCAGCTTTTAAATGATGATTTTCATCGGATGTAGGGCCACTATCAGAATAACCTGAACGGTTACTATTAATTACAAAATCTTTTTCAACAAGTATGTAACCATCCTTTTTTTCCATCTTGAAAAAAGCATAACCATTTATGTAATAGTTTCCATGAATATAAGCTTTTCCGTTATTAACTAAAAACATTGGAAATTCATCGAAACCTTTACCGGATTCGAGCAAATCTCCATAAATAGAGATTTTACCAGTATCTAAATCTAAATGACCACCATTTAAATTTAGGTTTTTTTCTACTGTTATGGATCCATTATTTATAGTTATTTCAGAATAATTATTTAACATATTTAAGTCACCTTTAATAATTAAGTTTCCATTGTTGATCTTTAATTTACCTAATTGTAAGTCTAGTTTATCATTAATTATCATTGTATGACCATTTAAATCAACAGTACCTCCATTGATAGTAAGGGATTTAAGATTAGTTACATCATACTGTAATGTCCAATCGCTATTAATTTTAGAATCAATTAATTCGCTAGCAGCATATACAGTAGAAAATCTTAAAATAATAAAAACCGTAATCAGAAGTTGGAATGTTTTTTTAAAATAAAAATTCATATTTTTTAAATACCTCCCTAAAATATTTTCATTATTGAGTTATCATCAGGGATAACATCATATTTTTTATTAAGTTCTTTATAGTTATTCTGTTTTACTTGTTAGTTCTTCTAAAGAATATTTTTTGTTGCAATTTGGACAATAATAAGAAATTTTAACTTCATACATCTCTACGTCTGACACATACCCATCCATACTTATATCTCTTTTCATACCTTTAGGCTCTTCACTTGTAATTTTTTTCATTTCTGTACCACATATTTTGCAGTTTTTTTTATTCACTAAAAAATATTTTAATTCTCCAAATCCAAATGACCATTCTTTTCCTTTTACTTCAGGTACATTCTTTCTTGTATAAAACATATTGCAAGCCTTGATTGCAATAAATAATAAAGTTCCCATAAGTACAGTTGCCCCTAACATAGTTAAAAACAATAAACCATATTGACTTAGTGTTAATCTACTTTTAGTTTGAAATAACGCTCTTTTTATATAGTTAATTCGAAAAATATATAGTATAAATACAAATATCAGGATTTCCTTATACTCTTTATTGTTTATTATTTTTTTTATTAAATTCTTCATAGCTATTCTGTTCTCCCTGTTAATTATTTTATCTAACAATAGTATTGATTTAGCTATGTAAGAAGCATTTAGTTGTTTCATGGTAGATTACAATCATGATTTAATTAATACCAAAATTATACCATACTCTCTATATATTTTTATAGCTATATAAAAACATAATAATTTTAAAACACCAAAGAAGAGGGGATGAAAGTTTTTTTATAAATAGATTTCTATGATAAGTATTTTTAAAGTATTAAAATAAACAAAAGCTTTCATATATTCATTACAAAAAATAACTAACTATGAGCATGTCGAGAATATGTTTGAAAAAGAATATTTTTGATATGCTCATAATTAGTTAGTGATAAAATAAAAAATTATTTAATTGTTGATGGGTCCAGGTCTATTTCAAAAGGACCAACTGAAGAAAAAGATATCATAATATCGTTTAATAGTAATTTGTCGCCTATTACGTTATCTAACTTAAGAGTATGTTTAATATTATTATTATATGCTCTAATAATATTACTACTATTTTCCCCCATATTAATGCCATAAAAGAAAATGTCCCAAGTTTCCAATTTTGCATTGCTGTTATCATAATCATAAATTAGTTCTATGCTGTTATCTGATAAACGCTCAATACTAATAATTTTATATTTAATTCCCTTATACTCACCTGTTTTGTTTAAAATGCTTTTACCTGATTTAGGAAGATCTAATTTCAACTTAAAATCATTATTTTTATCCATGGGATTATTCTGAACGTGATAAATTACATTTGGAACAGTTAATTTTAACTTTTTACCAGTAAGCTTACTTAAATCAAATAAAGATTCATTTTCTTGATCTAAATAATTAGTATTGCTATGTCCACATACTGCATTATTATATTCATCAGAAATTATAATGTAAGAATCTTCTATAGAATTATTATTTATTAATTTTGTATCAATTGGTTCTTTGAATCTCCATTCTCTGCTTTCTTCAAAAGTTCTATAATTAACTTTATCTATTCTTTTAAATTTAAAATCTGGTAAGGTATCTGTAAAATAATAATCTACTTTTAAAATATTTCCCTCTCTTTTTAATGAAGTCACGTTTAATGTAGTTATTCCATTAGTTGCGGTATATAAGATTTTTGCTTCAGGAGCTTCTTTAAAATCAGAATTTTTTAGTTTAAAAGTTGCTTTAGTAAATTTTTTATCATTATCTACAATACTTAAAGTATAACTATTAGCTTTTTTTACTTTACCATAGTATTCTGCTCTGTATGAACCTATGTTATTATCTGGCAGCAAGGCAAGATTATCACTTCTATGAAGTTCATAAGAATTGTCATGGTCGTCTTTAATAGTGTAATAGGATGATTTAAGTTCTTCTGGTTCAATAGTTAAAGTAACTATAATTTTACTGTTGTCTACATACATATTAGCTAAAGTTATGTTATCTTGTTTAATACTATTTTTAAGAATTTTTGGTTTATCTGAAGAAACTTTTACTTCTCCAATGCCAGATATGACAGTAAGTTTTTCTATTATATTAGCTAAAACATTTTTTTGGGATATAAGTATAGGAATACTTATCAAAAGGATAACTGCTGCTGCAATAAAACTTCTTTTACTTTTAGATTTTTTAGGCTTTACTTTACTAATAATATTTTTACAGATTTTTTTCTTTTCAATTTCATTAAGTTCTACATTGCTAAATTCATTTTCCTCTATATTAACATCATTTAAAAGTATTAAAATATCATCTTCATTTAAATTTGAATTCATTTCCATACCTCCACTTCAGCTGAAATATTTAATTTTCTTATAAGTGAGTTTTTAGTACGCCATAATCTGTTGTAAATAGCTCCTTTTGATAAATTAAATTTTTTGCATAGACTGTCCATAGTTTCATCTAAGATGTATTTTCGTATAAACAGTTCTCTGTCCAATTCATGCTCATATTGTAAAAGATTTATTAATTCTTCTTTCTTCTCCTTCAATATATACTCATTTTCAACATCAGTTTTAGAGATTAACACTTGTTCTTCTATTTGAAGGTTGTCCTGTTTAGTTAAGCTTCTTTTATAATCTATAGCCTTATATTTACTTACAGCCAAAAGCCAATTTTTAAATGAGGATTTCTGGGGATTATATAAGTGGTTTTTATTCCAGATTAACAGATATACATCGTTAATACATTCCTTTGCATTTTCATAATTATCATTTCCAAGTACATTTATTACGATTTTAAAAACTAAATTGCAGTAAGTATTAATTATGTATTCTAAGGCTGCAGGATTTTTTTTCTTAAGTTCTAATAAAAAGTTTTCATCATTAATTTTCATTTTTAACTCCCTTCGTTTTACTCTATCACTAATTAATACGGATAATATGGGTATCATTTCACAAAATTCATATTTTAGATAAACAGAGTTCTTGGGGGGATGTACTGAAAAGTAAATGTAATAATACAAAATTGATATATATGAAAACATAAAGAAATACCAGCAAACGTGGCACTAGGGGCAAAATAAAAAGGCTTTATTGCCTTTTTATTTGATGAACAGTATAATAATATTACTTAAAGGTCTTCTATAAAATTGAGCTTTAACTTTACAATAATTTCATATGAAGTATAGGAAATGGATTTCCTTAATCATCTCTTACGCAAACAAGTTTGTTAACAGCATAAGCACCTTCTTTGACTTGAGGTTTTATTGATACTATATCATCTTCATTTAAAAAAGTATGTGTTGCTCTTACCGATGATTCCCATACGTCTAATATGTTATTCATATCTTCCTTATTAATATTATTTAAAATTTCTATATTAATCATTATATATATTTTCCTTTCAGTTAGTGTGTTAAATAAAAATATTGTCCATAAATATAAGTGTCTTGAATTTTTTGCAATCTATATGAATTCTAAATGGGGTATTTTAAGTAAGCCAATATTTTCTCTTTATTAATCAATTTATCCTGTATCATATCAAGCAAATATGTTATAAATATTTCTGACATATCTTTTCCCTGAAACTCATCAAGTATTTCAGGAAGAGGACACCCTTTACCATCTTCCTTATAAAAAGCCAGTGTGAGTATGTATGATGTTATATTAATTATATGGCCTATAATCACAAGGATATGAGGATCTTTTATGTCCAATGTAAGATCCACAATATCTGAATTATCATCACTACATAAAAGAGGATAAAGTTCTTCAGATGTAATACTTTCTCCTTGTACAAAACCTCTGCATACTTTAAGAGTTTTTTCAGCAACTTCTGCCCAAGAACTATCATCTGATAAATTTTCAACTTTTGATAGGGCACTTTTCTCCTGTATAATATACTGTGTATTCTTCTGTTTTATTTCTTGAAGTAACATTTCACCAATTGAAATCAATACACTGCCTAGTTCAATATCTGATAACAAGGCAGTATTACTTTCTATCCATTTCATAGGAGAAAGATACTTTGATAGAAGCTCAGGAATCTTCATTAACACTTCCTGTTTGGGATAAAAGTAGTCAATACCATATATTGCTTTACTAACAAGTTTTGAAAAATTCTCTGCATGTTTAAAAAATAAATCGTCCGTCATCTTATAACGATCCGAAACAGTTGGATTTCCATCTAGTTTTATTTCATAAGAAAAACCATTAACCAAACAATATGCCTTATCTATACTGCTGAAGTATATCAACAAATCATGAAAATTAGGATTGTTTTTCAAAGCATCTGCTACATTAGGGGCAATTAGTTTTTCTAAAATCAATTTATCTAAAATTTCATTCCGTGACATAATCTAAACCTCTTTCATTCTGTGCTCCATCCTAGATAGTGAGGATATTACTATCTAAAATACTCAGCTAATTTTTCACATTCTATTGATGAAAACAAAAATTGCTTTTTGTATTCCTCTCTTAATCTTGCAATTTCTTTAATACCTTTTCCTTCATAGTTTATTGCTTCTTTCATGTCTTTTATGATACATGCTATAATCTTTGTAAAAGTAGCACTTTCACAAATTTGAGTTATTCTTAGTTCTAACTCATGATATTTATATCCATCTGTAGGATTAGTATAAAGATTTTCAAAATAGTCTCCAACAATTTCATTAATCTCTCCTAAAAGACAATCCTCACCTATTGAATACCAATCTATACTTTGTTCATATATTTGAAAAAATAATGCACCAAAAGAATTAAGTAATATTATTGAATTACTAATGTCCCATTCCCACTCATCTGAATATTTTTCCCAGAAATTTAGATTTTCCTGTGTTTCTATCTCTTCTCCGGTATTGAGAAATAAAGTAACAGCATCAATCCCATTGCAAAATGCCTGAAAATCACGGCTGTCACATTTCTCTTCTAAGTAATCCCATAACATATTTAATGCATCATGTATGAGAAGGGGCATGTTCTTTCCGACCTTTAACATTGCTTCATTATATGAATTGAATGCTCTGTTAATAAAAAGAAGTTGTGCTAATATTTGTGTTTTATCGGAATATCTACTAAAACTTTTTTGAGCATTCTGTGAAAAGTTATAATACATCCGCTTTTTTTCGTTTTCTTTTAATGTTTCATAGTTTGTTGTAAATAAATTCATTACTTAACTCCTCTCTGATCTAATATGATTTGTTTATTTCATCCTAAAGTACTTTTTAGCTTCATTTTATTGTATTTAAGGTTTCCTGAGAAATTAATATGAAAATTATACCACACCATTAGTATATATTCATAGACATATATGTAATGTAGAAATTCTCCCAAAATATATTATTGAATTGTTAAAGAATCATGAATGATATTATAGGAAATAAAACTTGAGGGAAGCAATAGAATAGAAAGGGGTGTTTATAAGAATTGTTGGTTTTTTCAGTTTAGTTATTGATACTAAGTCATCGCTCATAAGAAAATTCTTTTTATAAAGTAAATGAATCCTGCAATAATGATGAAAATGGAAGTAATCCTCAGAAATTTTTGTTCTTTACTGGTAGTCAAGAAATAATAGATTCCCATATAGATAAATAAGATTCCTACATGTCCAACTTGTTTTTTCTATGATTTATAATATTTAACAAAGTCGCAGCAATACCATAAAAGAACAATCTGAATTAATCCCACCAAAATGCCAATATATTTTCATTCCATCCCTCAAATTCTTCACCATCATTAAGGCTACTTTCTTCTATTTCTTTATTGTAGACATCTAAAATTCTTTCTCGTTTTTTAGTATCATTTGGTAGTTGTACAAGTAGAGTAGAAGCATATGAACCTCCTTCTTTCTCAATTCGCTCTTGTTCATCCCATATACCAACTACACTTACCTTTACAGCACCAAGTTCATATAGTTTTTCTACAAACTTTATAGCATTTATAGTTTCTCCAAATCTATCACTGGCTAATGCTGATGGATTGTTATTATTTATAAGCCATTCTAAAGCCTCATACGTTATTAAATCTTCTTCCAAAGAAATCACATCCTTAATGTTTTTTGACAATATTTTTTTCATATGAATATACAAATATAATATGTTATATTTAACTATTGTGAATTAATTATAGCATATTACTAAAGAAAAACATGTAAGTTTTTACAATCATAATGAGAAAGTGTCTAAAGCTATTAATTATTGTAGTAGGAAAAAAAGAATATGTTCAATTAAATTAAAATTAGAAATTCAAAGTAAGATATTAATAACAGAGATTATTAAAGTTTATGGTGAAGTAGATGGTAATTGTGATTATAGAAGAAGCATAAATATCCTGTATTGTTCTTATATTAAACCCGTTGAATATTTTACATAAACTGATACAATATAAACGTTAGTAACGTCATATTGTATCATGTTTAAGTTATTAATGGTAAAAATACAAGTAAAAGAGGTGTATTATGGATTTTAATTTATTAGAATGTATAGGCTTTGTAACCAATACAGCAATAAAAGCAGTTTCAGATGACTTTAATAAAAGATTGGAGAGGTATGGGTGTACTAGAATACAATGGATTGCATTATATTTTTTATATAATGCTGATCAACCAATAAGTCAAAAGGAATTAGCTACCCTAATGAAGGTTCAGGGTTCCTCTCTTGCTAGATTGATAGATCGTATGGAAAGAGATGGACTGATAAAACGCATTGAGAATTCAGAAGATAAGCGTATTAAATTTCTTGAACTTACTGCAGAGGGACAGCTAAAAATAAAAACATTATTACCAGAGGGGGAAAAATTTAGCAACTTATTATTGGATGGAATAACTACAGAAGAGTTGGATATATTTAACAAAGTTATAGATAAGATGTTAAATAATATAAAAAAATAATTTATTGTTTTGAATTCTCATTGACAAAATTAAAATAGTTGCTATACTAATAATTAGCTAAGCAATTAATTTTCAATAAAAATTAATTGAATAAAATTATATGGGGGTAGTAAAATGGCAAAGAATGTTAGGGAAATGTTAAATGATTTTGTTAATGGGTTAGGGACTCTTGGTGAAACTAATGGTCAAGTAGTAGATTCTTTTATGAATTTGCTGGGTTCTACATACGAACCAAAGGCTTTAGATATTAAGACAAAGGAATTAATTAGTGTAGGGATTGCATGCTATAATAGGTGCGAGTATTGTATCGTATATCATACCTACAAAGCTTTTGAAGCTGGGGCTACAAAAGATGAAATCTTGGAAGCAGCTATGGTATCTGTTGCATTTGGAGGAGGTCCTTCAATGGCATACTCCGTTACACTACTAAAAGATAGTATAAATGAATTCGAGAATGATTTTGCATAATAAATATGCCAAAAGATGGGAGGCTAAAAGCCTCTTTTTTTTAGGAGGAATATTAAATGGAAAAAATTATCTTAGAAAAACTATCCGGTGAAACTAGAACTGCTAAGGTGGGCAAGATTTTAATAAAGGTAGGTCAAAATATCAAAGAGGGCGATGGATTGTTTAATGCGGAATCTGCTAAAGGGAATTTCATCGTAAAATCTCAATATAACGGTACAATATTAAATGTTATGATTGAGGAAGGTCAACAAATCAAAATTGGTGAGAGTATTGCTGAAATTGATGGTCAAAAGGCTGATAGAAAATTCAATAATGGAAATTCAACATATAGTTTTGGTCTAGCAAAGCCAAAGAAAAAAGATATATCTTGTGACATTGCTATCATTGGAGGAGGCCCAGGTGGATATGTTGCTGCAATTCGTGCCGCACAATTAGGGGCTAGTGTAGTGCTAATAGAAAAGGACAAAATTGGAGGGACTTGTTTAAATCATGGCTGTATTCCTACTAAAAGCTTTGTAAAAAGTGCACACCTTTATGATGAAATGCAAAAGAGTGAACTATTTGGTATTAATGCTGGACAAATGACTTTAGACATAAAGCAGATTGTAAAACGAAAAAACGAAGTTGTATCCAACTTGAGTGATGGTATTAAATATCTTTTAGAACACTGGAATATTCAGCTAATAGAAGGTGAAGCAAAGGTTTCAAAAGATATTATTCATATAAAGAACAATAGGCTTGATGCTTCCATACAAGCTAAAAATATTATTATAGCGACGGGTTCATCTCCAGCTAGATTGAATATACCAGGAGCTTCCTTGCCGGTTGTTATGACCAGTGAAGATATTTTAAATCTTAGTAAAATTCCGAAATCCATTACAATTATTGGTGGTGGAGTTATAGGTATGGAATTTGCATTCATTTTAAATTCATTTGGCTCAAAAGTAACAGTAGTAGAGTATACAGACAATATCTTATCTAATTTTGATGAAGATATTATTGAGGTTGTTACTGATGAATGCATTCAGCGTGGTATTTCCCTTTACACCAAAGCCAAAGTAGAAGCAATTTCTTTGTCAGAAGACAAAGAAGCAATTACTACTTTTTCTCAAAATGGGGAAACTCATTTTCTTGTAGGAGAAACTGTGTTAATGTCAGTAGGTAGAAATGCCAATTTAAATTCTATTGATTTAGATGCTTTGGGGGTAGAATTAAATGAAAGAAAAAATGGTATAAAAGTAGATGAGCATATGGCTACTTCCAATACATCTGTATATGCAATTGGTGATGTGACAAATAGAATTCCCCTTGCACATGTAGCTAGCCATCAAGGCATAATTGCAGTTGAAAATTGTATGGGAAAGGATAGCAGTATGGACTATTCTGCTATTCCAAGCGCAGTATTTGTATCTCCAGAGCTTGGTGTAGTTGGACTTTGTGAGAAAGAAGCAAAACAGTTAGGTATTCCTTATCAAATAAGTAAATTCCCATTTTCCGCTAATGGAAAGGCATTAAGTCAGGGAGATACAAAAGGGTTTGTAAAGATCCTATTTGATGATAAGGATTACAAAATTTTAGGTGCTGCTGTAATAGGCCCTGGTGCAACTGATTTAATCTCAAATTTTACTAATTTAATTCAGCAAAAAATTGATTATAGGACATTAAGCCATACTGTTTTTGCTCATCCCACTACAGCAGAAGCCGTAAATGAGGCTATATTGGGTATAACTGGGGAGATGATTCATTTTGCATAAAATTTATATTTCAAATAGTTATAATCCATTTTTCAATTTAGCTTTAGAAGAATATATTGCTAAGCAACATAGTTCTAAGGATGAGGTGCTTTTCCTATGGCAGAATCAGAACACAGTAGTTATTGGCAGAAATCAGAATCCATGGAAGGAATGCAATCTTGAGGAATTAAAATCACAACAAGGACAATTAGTAAGGCGTTTGTCTGGTGGTGGTGCAGTTTATCATGACTTGGGAAATTTAAACTTTAGTTTTATCTCAGATTACTGCACAGAAAAAATAAAAAATAATATTAATAAGATTATCAAGGCATTAGAGCTTAGTGGAATAAATGCTTATTATAGTGGAAAAAATGATATTTTAGCTGATGGTTATAAAATCTCTGGAACCGCATTTTATTTGGAAAATGATACACTATGCCAACATGGTACATTATTAGTTGATGTTGACTTGGAAAAAATGAGCAGAATATTAACTGTTTCACAAAAAAAAATGCAGTCTAAAGGCATTGATTCTGTAAAGTCCAGAGTTGTTAATATTAATTCTTTAAATAGTGAAATTTCAATTGAAAGTTTAAAAAAAAATTTGATTAAAATATTTTCATCCTCAGGTAAAAAAGTATCTATATCTACTATAAATTATGTATCAGAAGATTCTATATCTGATAGTATGGTAGAGGCATACAAACTTATGGAAACTTATAAAAGTTGGCAGTGGAACTATGGATCTTCTCCAGAATTTAATTTGGAGATTACTGAAAAATTTCCTTGGGGAGAAATTGATATATACCTTCTTGTAATTGATGGCATAATTACTAAAGTAGAAGTTTATACAGATGCTCTGGAGGTTGATATACCCAAAAAAATCACAGAAAGAGTTCAGAATACAAAGTACGATTATAATAAAATTATGGGTATTATTTCCAACATAAAATCTTAGTATAAGATGTAATTCTTGCAAGGAATTTTGATAAAACAGGTTATAAAATATAAGATAACATAAAAAAGAGTGTAAAAGGATTTATTCCTTCGAGGTAACGAGAAGGAGTTTCCTTAGAATATGAAGTAGTAAAAGTCTTAGTTATTAATTTAGCTAAGACTTTTTATTTTTAAAAAATTTAATAATATAAGAAATCAGCAGGAATATATAGATTTTTCAAGAGTATTTTTATTATGAATTTTATACTCAAGTTATAACTTGAGAGAAAGCAATGCAATAGTTAATAGAATAGAAAGGAGTGTTGAGGGATAATACTTGTTTTTTTATGAAATTTTTTGAATATGGCGTAAAAATACCACAAAATTCAAACTGAACTTGAATAATGTGGTGTTTATAAGAATTGTTCACTCTTGCAGTTTATTTATTAATACTAAGTCATCATTCATAAGAAAATTCTTTTAACTAATGGATCTATAAAGAAAATGAATCCTGCAATAATCATGAAAATGGAAATAATCCTGAGAATTTTTTGTTCTTTGCTAGTATTCAAGAAATAATAGATTCCCATATAGATAAATAATATTCCTATTAACGAATCTTTTGGCGCTCCTGTGAACCAATTATATACAATATGTACAATTAATAATATCATGCTGCAGATACCAGCTACACTCGATGCGCGGCTATTAAGTAATGTATCCCTTTCATCCTTACAGAGAGTTTCTGGTTTTGATTTTTTTAATAATTTATCTTTATTCAATGTAATCACCCCTTTGTCCTCTATATTATAAAGTATACATATCATAATATCAAGAATTCAAAGTGATAAGATGGTTACAGTGGATGGAATGCAGGGGAGAGGACTTGGGTACATACAATAGTTATATGTAAGGGGATAGGAATACTTGTGGGGAGTGCTATTTTTCACAATGTTTTTTCATATGAATATACAAATATAATATGCTATATTTAACTATTGTGAATTAATTATAGCATATTAGTAAAGAAAAACATGTAAGTTTTTATAATCATAATCAGAAAGTGTTTAAAGCTATTAATTATCCTATAGTTCTAACTTCGATATTTTTTAGGGATTTTTTTATCCACAATTTTTGCATCCCCATTAATACTAATGTGAGGTATTTCTTTTTTTAATGTTTTAGTTAAATGCTTTACCTCTTTATATTGATGGTTACTAACTGAAACATCTTCTAAAGTTACTGGTTGCTTGTGTATGTCGATACGTTCTTCACTGATAGGTATTCGAATAGTTTCAGTATGAGCATCTGATTTATTATGAAATTGTGAATCAAAAACAGTCTTTTCAATAACAAGTTCCTCACGTTTTATAGGTACAGTAATATTTTTTTCTTCTGTTAAAACTTCTTTGTGAATGGATACCTTACCAGTTTGTTTTTTGTTTTTAGATATTTTCATCTGTTCTTCGCGAAGTTGCATCTTCATATCACTATCTGAATTATGAGGAATCTTCTTTGAAATTGTTTCAATATCGTTCTTATATGTCTTACTCTGAGCCATTAGCCTACCTATAACTACACCTATAATAATGCCTAATATAGTTCCAACTATGTTTGGTTCAATTGATGTAATTGTAAATATAGTTACAAGCCCGGGTATAGTTAAAATAGAGAACTTATATAAAATAGCAATTATAAAACCAATTATTCCTCCAATAGCAGCACCTGTTAAATATTGAATATTTTCTATATTAGGTACATCTTTGTTTAACATGCTCTATCCTCCTAAAAAACACCTCTTAAATCTAACATATAATTTGAGAGGTGTTTTTTTATTTATTTTATAAATTCCTTAATGGAAGCCATTATCTGTATTGTTATCCACTATATCTGCATCACCATTTGTGTTTATGCGAGCTTCTTCTCTTTTTATGTTTTCATCCACTCGCCTTGTTTCCTGGACTTCACGTTTATGAGCAGATACCTCTCCAGTTACCACTGTGTGTTTATCCACGTTGACTTGTTCTTCACTGACTGGAATACGTATGGTTTCTTCATCACCAATAGGTTCATCACTAGCTTCGTTATCTATTGATCTTCTTTCAATAACAACTTCTTCATGAGTAACGGGAACATCAACTGTTTTTTGCTCTTCAACAATTTCCTTACTTAGTTCAACTTCACCCTTTTGAACTTTGCTTTTATTTATATCAAGTTCTTCCTTATGAAGTGTAAGTCTTCCTTCATCTTTACTTTTCTTATTATCATGGTCATTGTCATTGCCTAAAATATTGTCAAATAAACCCATCATAAGTATTACCTCCTATGAGTACATATTTTCAATTCATTAATATTTTATCCCTGCTGAAGTAATATATCCTTTGTGAAATATGGAGTTAAAGTAAATGGCTTACAACAAATAAATGCTATTTTAATTTGAAAGGTTATATAATACTTAAAGAACTATATTTTTCAATGTATACCTTTAAAATTAAATTATGACGCTAATGTATAAGAAGTAGTAACATTTTTTAAAATATAGAATACTCTATATTAGGGATAGGGACATGCCTCCTATCTCTAATATAAAACTGGACGGTGAATGTAATGAGTGCATCAGAATATCAAAATATAACTGATAATGATAGAAGATGTCAAGATGATCCTGTTACAATTGGAGCAACATGTGTTGCTGAATTAGCTCCTAACGTTTTTGTGTTACTTGTTGAAGTAGAAGTAGAAGTAACGGGTGAAGAAATAGAAGAAGTGCTTGTAATAAGAATAACACCTGCTCAAGCAGCAGAACTAATAAGATCAGTTGGCCGTTGTGAAATAGTAGGTCCAGATGAAATTCCAACTCCAGCACCTGGAAGAGAAGTAAATCTTATTTGTGCATTTGTATTTGGCCAAAATGTATTTTTGGTATTTAACGTTGAAACCAATAGAACAGATGAGCTTGTTTTAGTTAGAGTTCCTTTATGCCCAATTGTTTAATAGAAATAACAAACTTTAAATTGTATAAATGAATTATAATGTTGAGTAGTATAAGAGCTATAAAAAAGCAAGCATTTTATAGTATAAAATAAAGAGCCAGTGCACTGGGAATAATCCTCAGTGTACTGACTCTATTTTAATTTTGTATTTTTAAGTTACGTTATAAATAAATTACTGCCAATGTCGGCTAGTAGTATAAGTCTTAACTTGTTTGGGAAATGCCGTAGATGATTGATATGCTCACCTTAAAGTATGTAGATTAAATAATAAAAATCTTCTACTAAAAAGGGGAGTATTTTAGAATAATACGGTATTATAGTAAGGTTTTTAGTTACTATGTTAAATAATAAGAGTATAAAGAAACTACATATTATATAAAATTTCTACGTAAACAAATGCTTCGAAATATTTTTAAAATCACCATCTACGCAATAATATACAGCATTGTCTTTTTGTGAATAAACCATAGAGAAGGATGTTTTCCACTGGTCACTATTTTGCTTTAAAGCTTCTAATATTTGAAAAGCTGTATCCACATCTAAATTATTAGACTTATCTAACAGCTCCTTTGCAGTTTTATATCTGTCTATACCGTTGCCGTTCAATTCTCCATTATTTTTAAAATCCCACAACGAGAAATTTGACATTACAAAATATGGGGTTTCACTTGCAGGACTGTAAATTACTCCACGTCCCGGTTCAACTATGCAAACATTACCATATTTATCAACAATCATATTGTGAACACTAAAATTAGGAACGTTCACAACTTCTATATTTTTCAAATATCTGTTGATTTCATCAGATGGAATTATACCGGCAAGAATATCATCTATCAATTTTGAGGTATGGGTAACTTTTTTACTGGCTCTTTTGTATAAGCCCTTTCCATTTGAATCAACCATCAAACTATTGATAAATGTACCATCACTATTAACACCAAAAGAAGGGTGCTTTCCTTTACCAATATCCACAAGGACCATAAATTTTTTTGGATCATTTATATTAACATTAAACGGCATACAATTGTTATCAAAATTCATGGCAACAATTATATCATTTCTACGATCTACAAAGCTTGTACACATTTCATATCAACTCCATAACATATAATCTTTAGTTAGTGATAATTATAATTTTTACAAAATCGTTAATATATTTATCTTATTATTACACATAAAAAAGCTTTTTAATAGTTGATATTATTAAATTCTTTGGAGTGCTATTATGTTATTAAAAAATTGTTTATAGTCTGTAGTCCTAAATTTATAATAGCGTAATATTAAATATTCCTAATAACTTTGCAAGGGTTACCTACAGCAACTACATTATTAGGTATATCTTTGGTTACAACACTGCCTGCGCCTATAGTTACATTATCACCAATTTTTACTCCTGGGCATATTATTGTTCCGCCACCAATCCAAACATTGTTTCC
The DNA here is from genome assembly GCF_000619945.1 of Clostridium lundense DSM 17049. GTDB lineage: Bacteria > Bacillota > Clostridia > Clostridiales > Clostridiaceae > Clostridium_AO > Clostridium_AO lundense. The sequence continues at coordinate 17,264 of NZ_JHVC01000001.1, forward strand.
TATAACAATTGGTTTAGCATATTCTTTCCCAGTTAGTCTTTCAGCAGGATCAATAGGGTGACAAGCTGTATATATTTGCACATTTGGTGCTAAAAGCACATTATCTCCAATAGTAACCTTAGTTACATCAAGTATAGTACATCCATAATTAGCAAAAAAATTTTCGCCAACTTCAATGTTATAACCATAATCACAATTAAATGGTGCTTCAATACGAATGGAGCCTTTAGACACAATTAATTTCTTTAAAATTTTCTGCTTTTTCTCCTTTTCAGCTGGGTTTGTATGATTAAACTCAAAAGTTAAATTTCTGGCATAATCTCTTTCTTTAATTAACTCCTCATCACCATCATAATAAAGATCACCTGCTAACATTTTTTCTTTTTCAGTTCTCATAATTTTTAACCTCCCTTTAACCCAATAATAATATATTATTATTCCTTAAACTGTTGTTGCTACATAGTTTAAGAAGAATGCGTTTAAACAATATACTCATTTTGAGAATATACTTTGTCTGTTTATTTGCAATTCACTTGATGTTAACTGAATAACCAATTCCTCAATTGCTGATATGCTTGCCACAGCACAAGTTATATACATCAACACAGTTATATGAATATAGGGAATCAATATTGGAAATATAAACAAAACTATGCCAGTGAATTTATTTCCGTAAGTGTGAAGCATTGCAAAGGTTTTATATTTTCTCATGGCTATAATCGGCGATAACAATCTGATAATACCAATAAAAATAATCCAAATGATGACTTTGATTGTAGGATTTATGATTGGATAGAGCACAAGCAATAATACACCTATCATTATTGAGTCTGCTATAGAGTCAAGCTGTTCACCGAGTCTGCTTGCTGTTCCTGTTTTTCTAGCAATAAAACCATCCATAATATCACTGAATCCACAAATAATATATATTGCATAAAAGGCTACGCTTAATGGTTTAACAAAAATTAAAATAAAAGAAAAAATTATTCTACTAAAGGATATGTAATTTGGTATTGATTTCATCTCACCACCCCAAAATATAAATAATCTTTACTTGGTATTTTCTTAATGTTACGAATTAATTATAACATATGTTAAGGAAATTATGGTAAATTGGGATATTTACTAAGTGAGCTATAAGGCTAGAGCTTGGCTACAAATAAATTTTCTGTTAGACAGAATAGGAAAAGAAATAGGTTGAAAAATAGGTGTGTTTTGAAAATGGTTAAAAGGGACTAGAGGAGTAGGGGGAGAGGATTTATGATGGATTGAATTATGGGGTAGGGGACTTGGAATTTATCAATGAATATACAAAAGCATTATTAGAGATAGAAGTAGTAAGTTGATGCTCCTATCTTTCAACATATAAGAAGATTACGACTTTTTTCATTATATATAGTTTAAATCAATTTTCTTAGTAGTTACTACTTTGCTTCAAACATTATTCCATTATTTGTTTCTACAAAATCACTTATAGCATTTGCAATTTTGTCTATTTGTTCATAATCTAAACTATCTGGTGTATCTGTAGGATTATGAACTAATTTGTTTATATTTTCTTGTACGATAAAAACATTAGGTATATCTACATTTTCAAAACTCTTGTGGTCACTTGTGCCTCTTACAGTAGTATCTGCAAATTCAATATTATTCTTTTTCATAGTAGTTTTCACAGCGTCATATAGCTTGTTAGATACCGAGCTTTTATTCTTCAAAGCAAGCTTTCCTCCATTTTTAGAACCTATACAATCAATATTAATGTTATACAAGTTATAATTATCATACATGTAAGCGAGTATTGCACCGATAAAGGCTTTACTTCCACTAAGATTAGTTTCTTCACCATTGAAAGCAGCTATAATTATGTCTGTATCAAATGACTTCTCTTTAGAACGTTCCTTTAATGTATGAGCAATTTGTATTAAAGCTGATACTCCAGAGGCATTATCTAATGCTCCTCTAATAATCTTTCCGTCTTGGTATCCTTCATGGTCAAAATGTGCTGATATTACAACAGCTTTTCTTCGTTCTTTACCTTCTTTACCTTTTATAATCCCTACAACATTATTAACCATTTTAAGTTTAGTATTATTACCATAGTTTCCTAAAGTATTTGAGACTCCTTGATAATATTTTTGATAGTAACTATCTTCAAACAAGGTATCTAAACCTATGTTCTTAAAAACTCCAGCAATATATTCTCCTGCCTTTTCATTTCCTTTTGAACCAATTAATCTACCTTCAAACTCATCCGAACATAAAGTAGTGACTATTTCTTTAGTAGCTGGAATTTTTACAGGAATTTGAACCTGTGTTGATTCCGATGATTGGTTATTGTTAACTGCTTCATTGTTACTTTTCGTAGATTTACAACCATTTATATTAAAAGAACAAGATGAAAGGGTTATGGCTATAGTAAAAATAGCACACAACTTTGCTAAACTCTTAATGATAATCCCTCCTAACGATTTAGTTTAATAATTGTTTCCGTACATTGAATTTATATTCAATTTTCAATATGTTATTTATTTTGTTCAAGGCATAACCCTATTTATCTGTGTGTTTAAAAAAAATTATAGATTTTTGAACCTACTGATCTTACTAATTTTGCAATAATTATACCCAATATTATATATATTATAGTGACAACTGCTAGTTCCATATAAATACCCCCGTAGTTTCTTTTTTAAAAGAATGTATATCAAAGTAAGGAAAGAAAATAAAGCTATGCTCTTCGTGCAAGATATAAGTCTAGAGTGTCATTGATAATTAATTCATCATATAGTTAAATTATATAATCAGCTCTCTAAAGCTGCATTCCATGCGTTATAAAAATCATTAATAGATTGGTAACGCTTATTTCTATCAGGGTTTGTAGCTTTCTTGGCTATCTGAAATAACTTTTTCGAAGCTTTCCACTGCTCAATATTGCGGGCATAATTGTCACCTAAAATTTCAAAGGTAGTAGCTCCTAGAGTAAAAACATTTGTAACTTCATCAATTGTAGCACCTTTTTCAAATTCCTCTGGAGACATAAATCTTGATGAACCCCACATACGTCCCATAGTATTTATAAAAGGACCTTTAGTATAAAAATCTATATCACAAATTGTAGTGTTATTAGTTTCAAAATTATACATAATACTACCATCATAAAAATCTACTGCTACATATCCTTTTTCAGCAACAAGTTTATGTAAGTTAAATATTTTATCAATACAATCAAGTTTTAGTTTTAAGCTCAATTTATTAAATTTGAAGTTAGGAGATTTAGGATGAGTGTATTTAGGGTATTTATAAAAATTCCAATGAGCATGCAAACACTCACCATCTACCCATTCATATATGGAAGCATAACCGCTACCTCGTTCACAATGTGTAATTAATCTAATAAGATTTGGATGATGTATGTTTTCATATATAGGAATTGCATTTTTCATTCGTAAAATCGCATCTTCACATTTACCATCATAATTAATAGTAGGAGCACCTGCATATTTTATAAATAGTTTGTTATGCTCATTCTCAACACCAAAACAGATATTACCTGAATCTTGTTGATCAAAAACACAAAAAACCTTTCCATATTTATTTAACCAATGGAAATCAAAGTCTTCTTTTAATTCAAAAGAAACACTATCTATGTGCTTTATTACTTTTTTCACGATATACCTCCAAATTTTAAATAATCTTAGATACTATAAAATAATTATAACATATCATAAGGGTAAATATACATAATTATCCATTTGTTATTATACAAATAAGCTTCAAGATATTTAAAATAAATTAATCAATGTCACTAATAATGAAAGATTCATGAATAATTAGTTATGAAATCAGTACATAATATTACTAAATTTTAATATTACAATAGAGGTACTTTTATGGGTGTAAATATTATAATAGGTTTTATTATTCCTTGGATAGTTGCCTTAGCTATTGTTCGTGAACGTAAAATTATATATTATATTGCTCCCTTTGCCATTATTTTGGCAACTATAATTAATGCTTCAGGATTATATTATTTCTGGGCTATATATCCCTTTGAACTTGGTAATCTTTCAATAGTACCACTTAACACAGGATTGTTTTGTCTTTTTCCTTGTGTAAGTTTTCAAATTATTAAAAAATACGATATTAATGCTTATACTGGTTTGCCTGTAGCAAGTTTAATAATGACATTGATAGAAGGAAGTGGGGTGTTAGCTGGTAGAATAGTTTACTATAATCATTGGAATATAATTTTGACATACTTTTCATACCTTATTCCATTACTCGTATGTTATGGACTCTATAAATTTTTAAAGAAAAGAAATCTTATTTAATTTAGTCATGATTGTTATATATTAAACATTTCTCCATTTTTAAGCCAAATACTTTCAAGAGAATTAGAACCTTTTTTAAAGATAATAGGGATAAAACTTTAAAAGAAGCAATTAAGTGCTGGAAATATAAAAAAAGTTTAGTTTGATTATAAATTTGCTTAATTACAAAAACACTTAATATGTATTTGTTGTATCATTACATGAAAATGCCACAAAATTTAATTTGAATAATGTGGCATTCTAAATAAATTATTTTCTCTAAAGTTATTATTTTTTTATTTGATCTATAATACTGTGTTCTGTTAATTGAGAAAGTTTTTCAATTCTTTCATTAATCATGTTTCTAAAACAATTAGGAAGATGATCTCTATGTGCTCTATGTATAGCAACACATTCCATACATTTCCCATGATACTTGCATGCCTTTTGGCATGAGCAATGATCTTGTCCTTTTTCTTTACTTTCTCTTAATTCTTGTACAAATTCATCTTGAAGTTTATATCCAAGTTCACGGTCACCCTTGTGAAATGCCTGCATGGCTTCTTTTTCTTTTGAATTGTTGTCAATAATCATTTTATATCCTCCATATAATATAAATTTTTGCCTATATTTATTATTTTACAACATTTTTTTATTAATTTTAAATAAGTAAATTCTCATATTATAAATCTATCATAACATCATCGTAATATAATGAATGTATATTAGGTTGTGTTATAAAATTTAAATTTTACAATTATGTAATATATAATTAAATAAATGGATAACAGTAAGAAAAGATGAAGTAAGAATTATTTATATAATATGATAGAAAGAGGTATCAATAATGAGTATTGAAGGCAACGTTGCTATTTGGGAGTCATTACAAAAGAAAATCATATGGGAACAATTAAAATTCGTAAATGGTAAAAGAGTTTTGGATTTTGGAAGTGGAAATGGTATTACAGCGAACCATTTTGCTATAGAAAATAAGGTTATAGCAATTGAGCCAGATGAAAATATGCTACAGAATAGGTTTAAAGAAAATGATTATACACAAATAAAAGGAGACATAAAAGAACTTAAAAAGTTTGAAGAAGAATCATTTGATGTGATATTGTGCCATAATGTTTTGGAATATGCAGATGAAAGAGAAGATATTATTAAAGAATTTTCAAGGATATTAAAGAACAAAGGTTATCTTTCTATTTTAAAACATAACAAGGCAGGAAGGGTCATGCAGATGGTAGTATTACTTAATAATTTTGAACATGCTAATGAATTATTAGAAGATAAGAATGGACATGCGGAACAATTTGGTACTATTAATTACTATGGAGATACAGATATATTAAAATGGTCAGATAAATTTAAAATAGAAAGAATTTTAGGCATAAGAACATTTTGGGACTTACAGCAAAACCAGGATATTCAAAAGGATAAGACATGGCAAGAGCATATGTTACAAGTGGAATTAAAAGTAAGTGAATTAGAAGAATATATAGCCATAGCCTCATTTCATCATATTATTTTACGAAAAAAATAATGAAAATTATGGGCATAATCTTTGGTGCAGATTTTTCTATAAGAAGAATTAAGGGAACTCCTTTTAAGAATTCCCTCAGAATATGTTATATTGCTAACAATTTAGCATAGCTATTTTTTAAAACACCTTTAACTTGTCAAAAGGTAGAAATCTAAGTATAACATGGCCTTTTATATCACTTACATTAATAGGGCCTAGCATTCTACTATCAGTACTGTTAGTTCTATTATCACCTAAAACAAACACTTGTCCTTCTGGAACTATGTATTGTGTTTTATCTGTAATAGGTTCTGTAATAGCATTTGGATCTAAGTAGTCTTCCTCAAGAAGGATATCATTTAAATATACGTGTCCATCTTTTATTTCTACTTTATCTCCAGCTAAACCTATTATTCTTTTTACATAGTAGTCATGATTTTTATTTTTAGAATCAAATACTATTATTTCGCCTCGGTTAAAGTTTTTTAAGTTTGTGGTTATTTTTTCCATAAAGATATTATCTTTGTTTTGTAGTGTAGGTTGCATAGAAGGACCATCTACATTAGCTCTAGCAAATACATAACTACGGAAAGCAAGTGCTATCACAAGAGCCATTGCTATAGAAAATGCATAATCCATAATTTCTTTAAAAGAATTTTTATTATGTTTTTTTGTTTGGTTATCATCCATATAAACACCCCATCTATAAATATTATTTTTAGTACAAATTCTGATGAAGATTAAGATAATTAATCTTTAAATTAATAATATATTGAATTTATGAAATAATTGTGTAGTTTTTAATAATATTTTGCTAATAATGAAATAAGAAGGTAACTTGAAGCAAAGTTTTTCTTATTTTAAGTTTAATAGTTCTGTTTTTAGATAATCTATAACTTCTTCCTTTTTCTGTGGTTCATCATGCCCTAAGACGTATATATCAAAATCAATTTCTTCTAATGTTTTTATTAAGTTATCTAATTTTTTCTTATCATATTTTCCGTTATTATTATAGTAATCTTCACAATCGGCGTCTCCTACAAATAAGACTTTTTCCTCTGGTATATACATAATAACTGAATCTTCTGAGTGAGTTCCCTCTATGTTCTTCATTACACAATGAATTCCTCCAAGATCAAGAGTTAATTCATCATTAAATTCAATATCTGCTGAAACTACTTTAATTTGATTTCTATCAGGATATTCTAACCTTATACATTTGTCACAAAACTCTATATCTTCTCCAGACTCTAAACGTTGTAGCATTGCTTTATCTGACCAGTCCCACTGTGAAACTTCTTTTAATTTTAGATTTGTCAGATGTCCAACAATAGTTTTGCCTGGCACAAAATGCATGCCAAAAGTGTGATCCCAATGCCAATGGGTTATAGCTGTGAACTGTGGTAAAGTCAGTTCCATATTTATTACAGCATTTTTAAACTTTTCTACATGGACAGATGAATTGCCAGCATCTATCATTAGTGAATAAGTATTTCCTTTAATATAACCGAGTACTGGTCTGTCAGTTTCTGATTCTGCTGGCAAATAGTATATCCTCTCTGATAATTGTTTTAATTGCATATAATAACCTCCGTATATGAATATAAAGACAATATTTTTTATATTTAAACATTATAAAGTATTATTTTTCTTTCTGGAAAACAAAAGATTTACTACCATTAGCACATATGTTTTCTCTACAAAAAACAAAGCCACATTTTTTAGTGTAAAAGTGATGGTTTCTCTTTGAATAGTCGGGAGTTTCAACAGTCCATTTTTTAGCATCTTTATATTTTTCCTCTATATCATTCCATACCATAGTTCCTAGATGATCTTTTCGATAAGTTGGGTTAATAAATAATAGTTCTAAAGTATATTCATTATTTTTTTTAATTCCAACAGTATAGGCACCAACAATAATATTTTGAAAAAGTACTTTATAGCTTTCAAATCCCCTATGTTCATTAAGTTTTTTTATTAAGCTACCATCATTATATCCAGTAGGGCCATCCTCTTTTAAATCAGTATGCATTGATGTATCTTCATTAAATGCAGAAGTCATTATCTTTGTTAGTATATCATAATCAACTGGATATATTTTTTCATAGGTTATTTTATTATTCATCATAAAAATCTCCTTTAGTGACACATTATGTTATAATATATGGAATAATTATAACATATTTACTTAAATATATTAGGATAAATAATAGAAACTTATTTTTTAATTTCTACTATCCATGTGAAATTTACAATGTGTTCACTATGAATCTTACAATTTAAGGATTTAACATATCCTTGTAGTTTCTCTAAATTAGTATAGTATTTGTTGTTGATAACATCCCATAAATCCTGTCTACCTTTACCGCAAAGAATACTTTTACATTTTTCTCTTTCTGCATCATTTAGAAACATAAAATCTGCAATAATAATTTTTCCGTCATCTTTTAAGTATTCTAACATGTAATTAAGAGCTTCTTTTTTTTCATTATGATTTAGGCTATGAAAAGCGTAGGTTGTTACAACAATATCAACATCATTTTTTCTAAAGGGCTTATCTAAAAAGTTTCCTAATTTAAATCTCATTTTATTATATTTCTTTTTTGCTTGTAGAATCATTTCTAAACTTTGATCTATTCCTAAAATATCTATTTTTCCACTTAAATCACCACATAAATTACCTGTTCCACATCCTATATCAATTACATTTGCAGCTCCATGCTTAATTATTCTGCTTCTTATTTGGGATAAGATTTCATCATATTTTTCAAATAAACCTAGTTCATCATTCCATTTATTTCTAACCATTTTATCAAATTTTATTGCTTTATTATCAAATCCCCACATATCTATCCACCTTCTTCTATTAGTTTTATTTTCTTGTAAACTTATATCAATGTTATGTACAAAGCGGTTATAATCTAGTTCAAAGTCACATTCTAGCATTTTATCTATACTTGTTTTTAATGTATTTTTTACATTATCTAATTCATCAATTTTTCTTTCCACTGCTTTTAATTGAAGATAAAGACTTCGTGTGAAGTGGCTATTTCCATAATTGTTTTTATCAATTAAATTTTTTATATCTTTAAGTGAAAAACCAAGTTCTTTTAATAATATAACAGTTCTTAATCTAAATAAGTCATCTTCACTATAATTTCTATAATTATTTTCTTCTCTTTTAGGAATCACAATTCCATGTTCTTCGTAAACTATTAGAGACTTTAAAGTTATATTAAGAATTTTACATACTTCATTTCTTGTCATTAAATCACCCCTAAGAAAAGTATAGACTCTACCCAAAGGGTAGAGTCAATATATAATTTGCTAATGTAACAAAATTGTCCGATGACTATCATCCATAATACTCCCATCTTCTATAAGAGGGAGATAATGGATGATACGTCCCTGGATAAGTTCTTCTAAGTTTCAGTTGGAGTAAGTATTTTTTTAAGCAAACTCCATCTGAAGCTAATAATCACTTGATTATTCAACAGGTAATTCCGATGATGTATTATCTTCCTCAGGACTAACAGTGGTAGATGGTAATTCATTAACATGTTTTATAAAAAATATTCCTGCTACTATAAAGAGGACTATACCTATAAAAAGACTTATAACATTAAACTGGAAATTTACAAAGATTAAAGCAATAGCAAGTATGTTGTTTAACGCATGAGACACAATACATAGTATTAAAGATTTTGTTTTATAGTATATTATTGCTAGAAACAGTCCTAGAAGTGTAGCATTAATAAATTGAGGAATATTTAAATGAATTATTCCAAATATAAGTGATGAAACAATTATAGCAGTCAGTGCCTTATACTTATTTAAAAAACCTTCTAGAATAATTCCTCTTATAAGTATTTCCTCAAAAACAGGCGCTATTATTACAATAAAAATAAATACTACAACGGAAGCAGCTATTATAGAAGGAGTAGAAGATAAAGACAAATTTTCAAATTGCTTTTCAACAAAATCAGGTAGGGGTATTTTTTCTACTAAATGGCCAATAGAACTTTGACGACATACAAAGAATCCTAAAAATAAAAGAACTGTGTATAGTAATAGCTTAAAATTAAATTTTTCAATATAGTGTATCTTAAAATTGACTTTAAGCTTATTTCTTATTTTATTTAAGGTTAATTTTACCCCTACAATATTTGTTAGTACATCATTTAAAAAAATTGTAATTATGGATAAAGTATCAAAGGAACCAAAGGACATATTCAGTGCAATTAATCTAAGGGGAAGTCCTACAATAAGTGGTATTAAAATATAGTACATGAGTAACATTTTAAAAGAAGCTAATATCGATAATTCAAATTTGTTTTCAATTACTTCATTTTCCATAAATCAATCACCTACATTCTTATAATTTGTTGTTAATGCAAATAAGTAGCATATGGTTAAAATTCCATGGGAAGTTAAGAATAAGTTCACTTAACAACTAAATGTTCCACTTATTTTAGATAATGCCCCAGGAATTAATTCGCAAGCTAGAACATATTCTTCTGGGATTTCAGGGGAGTATCTAATGCCCAAATTAGCAGATTTTTTAAATCCAAATCTATTGTAATAAGCAGGATCACCTACAAGTACTACAGATTTATAGCCCATGTTTCTTGCTATCTCAAAACTTTTATTTACTAATTTAGAACCAACACCTTTATAGCGATACTCTAGAGCAACAGAAAGAGGGGCTAATAAAAGTGTTTCTGTTTTATAATTATCATTATTGATATAAGCTTTAGTCAACATAATATGTCCAATTAATTTATTATTTTCTTCAGCTACTAAAGCAAGTTCTGGGATGTAGTTGCCTTTACTGCGTAATTCATCCACAAAATCTTGTTCCTGTCCATTTGAAACTTTTGCAGTTTGAAATGCAACTTTAACTAAATCATATATTTGTTTGAACTCGTCTTGCTTTTCTTGTCTAATAATTATATTCATATTTATACCTCCTAAGTTAGATAGAATTATTGATTTTTTATATTTTTAGATACAATAATAAATCTATGTTCATGGCTTTCAATGTATGGAGATGTTTTTAATTCCTCGTACATTTTGAATAATTCATCAAAACAACTATCTACAGAAAAGCTAGGAAATTCCCATTGGATTATTTTCGAAAAATACACAATAGCTCCAACATCATAAAACCGTAAATATGGAAAATACTCATCTTTATATAAAATGTCAAAGGAATTTCTTTTGAGTTCTTCTAATGAATAATTCAAATTAAGATATGAATATTTGGATACAAAATCTTTAATTAATCTTTTAGAAAGAAGTTCATTATTCTTTCCGCCTACTTGCTGTGTAATAAATATACCATTGGGTTTTAATATTCTTTTAACTTCTCTAATATCATATGATTCATGCCTATTAATGATCATATCAAAGGAATTCTCTTCAAAGGGTAATTGTGCATCTTCATACACTTGACGGACGCAAATGCCCAGTGGTGATAGCCTCTCATTACATAATTTAAGATTAGGTTCCCAAGCTTCCGTAACAGAAGTTTTTTTATAAGGATGGTTTAAGGATAATAAAAATTCTCCACCGCCTGTACCCATATCAAGTAACTGATAATCAGATCTTAAGTATTTTTTTAATATATCTTTATAGTCCCAAGGCAAATTTTCATCTTCCCATCTCTTTTCTAAATAGGAAAAATCCCATCCTTGAAAACTCATTTCCTCATCTTTTTTCCATAAATTTTTTAATTTATCATAACTCATAATTGTTCTCCTTTTAATATTATTATTTAAAATAAAAGCGGTGCAGTTAATCGATAGCAAATGTATTGTTACTTGATACAATGTGCTACCAGATTATATTAACTGCACCGAATAGTTGATTTCTTGTGTCCACATTATGAGTTCACCTACTTTCATATAAACAAAATTCTTGGCTTCAGAAGGAGTTTTACTCCTTAGAAGTCGTTATCCATGGACGTAGCCAGTCTTTATCCCAACTTTGAAGAAGATGGAAGTATTAGAGCGGGTAGTCATCGTATCAATGGATTAACTTTAGAGCATAGAGGTGATTATGTAAATAATTGTTTGTATTAAAATACCAGTGTAAAATAATTATAACATACTCTTATGCTGTTGTTAGAAAAATTATTATATCTGCGTAAAAAAGCAGGTTTATCTCAAGAAGATGTTGCTGAAAAATTAGGTGTATCTTGACAAACAATAAGTAAATGGGAAACAGATCAAACAGTTCCTAAACTTATCAAAGCAAAATTATTAAGTCAATTTTACAAGGAAATATCCCAGTTATACGATGCCTTTAAAGATGAATTTGTCTTTAACGATACAAACACTGTTTTGATTTTAAAAGATATTCTTTATCAAAAATATAAAATGTTAAAAAAGAAAAACAAGTAATAATTAAAAAAGCTTAGTTTTTAATTGTTAGTTAAATCTAAGCTTTTTTAATATTTTAACTTAAAGTTCTCAAACCATTCCTCAAAAGGACCTATGTGCACTACTTCAACACCATCATCTCCATTCATACTGAAAACATGTCCCTTTAAATCTCCTGATAATACTAAAATCATTTCATAAGCGCATCCTAAGCTTAATATTGGTATCCATCCTTTAATTAAAGCATCTAGTTCATACCATTCAGGTTGGCGGTTTTCTTCTAAATATATATTTCTATCCAATGTAAAATATATATCATAACCACCATACGTACCCAGTTTTCGTGCATCGGACATTTTCCTTACCATTTCCATATCTATTGGAAAATCTTCGTTTAGCCTAACTTCATTCATTTTATATTCATGCCATTTCATTGTCAGTTTCATATACTTAGCTATAGTATTTAAGTCATACAATTTGTTATCACCTTGCATTAATGCATTTATGTATGCTTCTGGAAGTTTAATATTGTATTTATTCTCAAAAGCATATATTTCTTTTTTATCAGTCAATAAATTCACCTACTTTTATTATTTAAGACTTCAGCTGAATACGGTACTTATAATATTTATAAATTGAATATGTAACATGAATTTAGCTAGTTTTAAGAGAATATTATATAAGTTTTATAAATTATAGCATATTATTACCATGATTTATATATAATTGCTAATATTTCTGCTTTTAATAGTTTTTCATATTTAATTCATAATTTATTGTAATTATAAAGAGTAAGTGAAAATTATACAGGAAATTTGTCTTAATTTGTTGTAAAAATTGGTATTGCTGTGATATAATTAACTGGTGCATTTTTCATAAATTATATAACTTAGGTATAGGAGGGGAAATATTATGTATGAAATTATTAAATATGGTTCTGTTGGAATTTCTATTATAGGTATAGTAGCTTGTTTTGTTATACTACTATCTGGAAAAAAGAAAAAGAATTAGAAAGCAAAGGAGAATTTATGAATAAAAAAGCTTATAGTATTTTTACCGTAATTTTAATGTTATCAATATTTTTCATAGGTTGTTCTAATAGTAAGCCGCCTAAAATAGATAAATTTTCGGGATATTATGATAAGGATATACAAACTTTCAAATCATCTTTTGTGAAAAAAGCCCCTTCAATGGATGAATATGAAAAGCAAGCTCCTCCATCATATGTTTCGCAAGTTGCATATGAGTCTAATGGATTAAAATTAAGGGCGTGGGTTTTAAATGATCCAAAGAAGGGGGACAAATATCCAGCTGTGGTTTTCATGCATGGTGGATTTGCATTTGATAAATGGGATTGGGAAGTTGCAGAGGAGTATATTAATCGTGGCTATGTAGTTATGACACCTATGGTTCGTGGTGAAAATGGAAATCCAGGTAATTTTGAATACTTTTATGGGGAGGTAAGAGATTGCATAGCTGCTGGAAAATATTTAGCTAACCTTCCTTATGTTGATAAGGATAATATATTCTTAATGGGGCATAGTGCAGGGGGGTCTTTAGGAGTTTTAGCATCAATGTTGGATTCTCCATATAAAGCTATTGCTACTAATGGGGCATCCTATGGTACTGAAATTTATTTTGAACAGAAAAAAGATCGTATACCATTTGAATATAATAAAGATGAAATACACATACGTTCATCTTATGAATATGCAAATAGTATAAAAACACCTGTTTATGCTTTCGTAGGGAAAGAAGATACAGGAATACTGTACTTATCAAAAGAATTTGAAAAGAAAGCAAAAAAATTTAATGTACCATATAAGCTAACAGTTATAGCAGGAGATCATAATGGTTCATTAGATGAAGCTATACAGCTAAGTGCAGATATATTTGATTCATATGTGAAAAAGAAATAGGTTTCAATTAGATTACATTAATTGATATTTTAAGGGAAGTCATTTTAGACTTCCCTTAAAATATTTTGGTTATATTAATATATATGAATAAAAAGCATACACATGAAACGTCAGTTAGGAAACCATCTCAATTCGTCAATAATATCATATTTATTATTAATTATATTTTATAATGATGCTGAATTTCAAATTGTAATGATAATAAAAATAAGTCATTAGGGTAAAATAATAGTAAAAGATACCTTATATAATAAATATTACAAGACATAACTATTGTAGACCTATTGGAGTTTTATTATATATAAGAAGGAGGTGGGTATATGAAAAAAATGTTAATATTTATATCTCTAATACTTAGTTTAAGCATCTACCTTAGTAATTATCATAATGTGCCTAATGATGGAGTTAATACAATAAGTATACAGGACTTTAATTATGTAGAGATAATAAAAAAAACCCCCAACAAGGAGAGTTCAGTAAAAACTAGCAGAAAAGAATCGTTAGAAGATATAGCTAAATTTATTGATTCTTTAGATATAAAATCTACTAAAAAAATGATAGATGAACCTAAAGTAGATTACAAGTATGACTTTAGATTTTCGGGTAAAGGGAAAAGTTATATAACTTTTTATGGAAATTTAATTAGGTACAATGGTATTTGGTATAATATTGGAGGAAACATAGATGACAAATTAAATTCTTTATTTGATTCGCTGGCACAAGGAATATAGTTAGAAATATTTACCAATATATGAGATTCTGCCAGCCATGGTAAATGCATTTATTTCCCTAATTGTGTACTGAATTATACTGATAAAATAGTTTGATTATAGACTACATAGATTATATATAGTACTATGTAAAATAAGTAAAATAAAGTTTTCTGTGTATATATAAACAAAATATGAAAAGGGGAATTTACCATGTATAAGATTTTAATTATAGAAGATGACAGAACCATACGAGAAGAATTAACCTCTGTTTTATTAAATAATGGATATGAAGTATACATAACTACAGATTTTACAAGTGTTTTAGAGAATGTAAAATCTTACACACCTCATTTGATATTACTTGACATAAATTTACCATATCAAAATGGATTTACCTTATGTACTCAAATACGCTTATTTTCTACTGTTCCCATTATTTTTGTAACGAGTAGAGATACGGATATGGACGAACTTAATAGTATTACTTTGGGTGGGGATGATTTTATTAGGAAACCATATAATATTTCAATTTTATTGGCACGAATAGGGGCTATTATAAAACGATCATATCTTACAGATGAAGTATGGGAAGTTCCACGCCATAAAGGAGTGACATTATTAATAGAAGGAAGTAAGATTGAATATAAGGGAAAATACGCAGAGATTACAAAAAACGAACTAAAGATTCTTTTGTTGCTTTTCAAAAATAAAGGAAAGGTTGTTTCTCGTATGGATATTATAGACTACCTTTGGGATAATGAATTATTCGTTGATGACAATACATTGAGTGTTAATATTACAAGAATACGAAGTAAACTTGAGCAAATCGGAGTACAGAATTTTATTATAACAAAGTACAAACAGGGGTATATGATATGAAATTATACAATTATTTATATGATAAAATTTATATTGTTCTTTTAAATGTTATTTGCATGGTGGCATTATCTTTTTATATAGGTGAAATAGGAAATAACTATAGTGAAATCATTTTGCCATTGATTGTGTGGACAGGCATTTTATATTTTACCATGTTAGTAGGATATTTTAAAAGAAAAAAATATCTACAAAATCTTTTAGATATAGCAGAAAATTTAGAAGAAAAATATTTAATTGCAAGTGTTATGGAAGAGCCAATGAAAGTAGATGATGTTGTTTATCAGAAAATTATTAGATTAAGCAATAAATCTATGCTAGAAAAGATTGCTAAAGTTAAACACGAAAGAAAAGAATATAAAGATTATATAGAACAATGGATACATGAGGTAAAGACACCAATTGCAGCTATGAAGCTTATCTGTGAAAATAATCGTTCTGATATCACAAGAAAGCTACTTGAGGAAGTAGAAAAGTCTGAACATTTTGTTGAACAAGCCCTTTTTTATGCAAGAAGTGAGAATGTAGAAAAAGATTATATTATTAATGAAATATTTTTATCAGATGTTGTACGCAGAGCGGTAATGGATAATAGACAACTAATTATAAATAATAATGTTGAAATAAAAATAGAAAACTGCCAATATACTGTTTTTACAGATAGTAAATGGATTCAATTTATTTTAAATCAGCTTATTTCTAATTCTATAAAGTATAAAAATGAGGACAACTCTATTTTAAAATTTTATGCAAATGAAATTTCAAGTGGTATAGAATTAGTTATTGAAGATAATGGTATTGGAATAGATGAATGTGATATACCACGAGTTTTTTATAAAGGGTTTACAGGAAAAAATGGTAGAAACCGTGAGAAGACAACGGGAATAGGATTATATCTTTGCAAACGTCTTTGTGACAAATTAGGACTACAAATTAATGTTACATCACAAGCCGATTTATATACAAGAATAATTATTTCATTTCCCAAAGGTGAATTTATAAAAGTGGCAAGGTCAAGAGATTCTTAGGTTCCAGTGGAGTTTGCTTAAGAGAAATTCTTTCATTTTTGTAAGACATTTTGTAAGATAATTTGATACATTTAATAGTTAAAATATATTATAGTAATCACGAGGTGATGGAAATGAAAGAGATATTAAGATTAGATAGTATCCAAAAATACTACGGAACAAAAACAAATATTACAAAGGCAATAGATGATATAAGTTTTTCTGTAAATGAAGGTGAATTTATTGGTATTATGGGGGCATCAGGTTCTGGAAAAACAACTCTCTTAAATTGCATCTCTACAATTGATACAGTAAGTGCAGGACATATTTTCCTTGATGGAAAGGATATTACTGAAATTAAAGATAAAGAAATTGCTAGATTTCGTAGAGAAAATTTAGGGTTTATTTTTCAGGATTTTAATTTACTTGATACTCTTACAATACATGAAAACATTGCATTTGCGCTTACCATAAATAAGATCCCTATAAAAAAAATAGATAACAAAGTATTTAATATTGCAAACCAATTAGGGATTGGCGATATTTTAGATAAATTTCCTTACGAAGTATCTGGTGGGCAAAAACAACGTTGTGCCTGTGCTAGAGCTATTGTGAACAAGCCAAAACTTATACTAGCAGATGAACCAACCGGAGCACTAGATAGTAGGTCATCTCAAATGTTGTTAGATACAATTCAAAGTATGAATAAAAAATTAAATGCTACGATTTTAATGGTAACACATGACGCTTTTTCAGCTAGTTATTCTAAGCGTATTTTATTTTTAAAAGATGGACTTATATTCAGCGAATTAATACGCGGAGATAAAACTAGGAAACAGTTTTTTGGTGAAATTCTTGATGTTATGGCTCTACTAGGGGGGAATTTAAGTGATGTACATTAAGCTGGCATTTCGTAATATGAGGCGTTCTACAAAAGATTATTTAATTTATTTAATAACCATAACTATATGTGTAGGATTATTCTATTCTGTTATGGCTGTTACTAGTCCTTACTATACAGCTTCATTACCTGAAGAGTACAATCTTTATATGTTAAAGAAAATTATGCAGCGTGCGGTACCCGTCATTACAACCATTCTTTTGTTCCTTATTAAATATGTAAATAATTATATGATAAAGAGAAAGCAAAAGGAATTTGCAATACAGACTATAATGGGCATGGAGCAAAAGACAACAGCATATTTATTTTTTCTTGAGACAATTATTATGAGTTCACTAGCTATTGTTTGTGGTATTTTTTTAGGAACATTTATATCTCAATTTATTACACTAATTGTAATGAACTCTTTTGGGGAGAAATATAAGATAAGTTTTTCTTTATTTTCAGATACTATAGCTATTACTTTATTATTTTTCTTAATAGTGTTTTGCATCATTGGTATTGCTAACATAAGAACCATAAAAAAAATTAAAATAATTGATATGCTTAATGCTAATAAAAAAACAGAAGTGGATGGTTTTAAAAATGATAGAACTATGCCAGTTTTTATAACAATTGGTATAATTATAACGATTATAATGATTATAACAGGAGTAATTGTGTTTAATAAATTTTATGATAGTCGTTTAGAAATTTGGGTAAGAATTATTTTTTTCGGCGCATTGATATGGCCTATTATCTTTATACTTTTCTGTAGCCTGTATTCTTTTATGAAAAAAAGAAATAGGTTAATAAGATTTAGTGGTTTAGTTGGAAGTCTGTCAGTTATAGGTATTATAATTTCAATATTTGCAACTGAAATGTACTTTTTTATAAGTTCAATTGATTCTGTAGATAAGTATTTTAATAATTGCTATATAGTAGCAGCTTTATTTTTTTTAGTATTTTTTATATTTGGTTTATATTATTGTATTTCAGATTTGATACAGATTGTAAAGAGTAGATATAAAAATATTAAGTATAAGGATGAAAATCTATTTTTATTTGGGCAGCTTTCAGCAAAACTTAAGACAAATTCAAAAACTATGGCTATTATTACAATTACTTTAATATCATCTATAGTGACATTAATATTATCAACCACCATGTCACAGTGGGCAAAAGGGTATTTAGATGAACGTGCAGTATTTGATATACAAATATTTAGTAATTATAATGATGTTGAAAAAATAGAAAATCTACCAAATAAGGATTATGGATTTGTGGTAGATTATTTAAATAAAAATGAGATTAAAATAAAAGATTTTGTGCAAATAGAACTGTATTTTATTAATGATTACGATTTTTATAGAAGACTGAGGACAGATTTTCCCATATTAGGTATTTCTCTTTCTAATTATAATTATCTTAGAAAAATGGCAGGCTTAAATGAAATTAAATTACAAGAGAATAGTTTTGCAACACAATGGCATAGTACTGTATCTTCTCAGAATATTAATGAATTTTTAAAAGATAAAAAGTATATTACTATTCAAAACAGCCCATTAAAAATTTCAAAAACACCATATTATCAAGTATCATTAGGGGAAACTTTGTATAATTCTTATACAGATGTTATATATATTCTTCCTGATAATGTATGCAAAAATCTATTGGTGGCAAATACAAATTTTTATGTTAATACTAAAAAAACACTTTCCTATGATAGAGCAATGGAGCTAGTAAAGTATGTTATAGGTTATTCAGAAAAAATAGATAAAGTTACTAAGAATAGTACTAATATAAATATAAAAACCCTTCAAATAAATGAAGGAATCTCAGGTTCTCTTACTTTTCGTTTACTTTTAACATATTTAGGAGTTATTTTAATTATTATGTGTTTAACTGTATTGTCATTACAACAATTAGCAGATTCCACAGATTTTAAGTATAGGTTTAATGTACTTAAAAAGTTAGGTGTTGAAAATACTTCTATAAATAAAATTATTTTAAAACAAATGGCTGTATGGTTTGGTTGTCCAATATTAGTTTCATTTTTAGGATCTGCAATTATAATAGCATGTTTTGTTAAAACTAGTTTCAGACAATTAGTTACTTATATTGGATTAGGGACATTAACATATAATATTTTTATAAAGTACAGCGTTATAATAATTCTTTTATTATGTTACTTTATTGCTACATTGGTATCTTTTAAAAGGAACATTAGCATTAAATAGGCTCATCTATATTAGTTAAGTTTCTTAGTATTTTTGTAACCTAATATAGTTTTTTATTAAGTAATGGATAGGGGTGTTATATTAGCACTTCTATCTTTTGTCAAAAAGAATATTAAAATTATGGGGTATACTTATTTCGCATATTCACATATTTAGGAAGCTTTCTGCTTTGAAATCTACCATAGATAAGTAATCCAATAATTAAAATACAATTTATGAAAAAAACAATAATACTTCCCTCAATGCCGCTCTTGCCACCTGAAATTAAGTTGCTTCCTGATATTGTTGTTTTGAAAATTATAGGATAATCATTTGGTAAAGATACAATACCACATAGTCGTCCAACTGAATTCCAAATAAAATGTATTAAAATTGAAGCTCCTAATCCTTTTTTATATACTACAACTAAAGATAATAAAATACTGGTTGTAACTATATTTATTAAAGCTAAAAGTCCAGCATGGAATGCAACGCCGTGCATAAATGTGAAAATGATAGTTGTTATAATTATGGCAACAGGCAAATTATATTCTCTATTTAATAGAGAAAACATATAACCACGCACCAGTAATTCTTGCATAATTGTATTTAGAAATATAGCTAATATCCATATAAAAAGATTAGGTGGATAGGTTATTTTTTCAATATGTAAAATATCCATTCCTAAAGCAACCAGTAACACCATCCCAATCCATAATACACCTACTACAATTCCGAATATTATAGTATCAATGGAATTTTTGAAGATAGGAATTTTAATAGTATTTTTTCTTTCAACTATTTTTGCAAAAATAATTGTCATTAAAATCGTCACTATTAGTGGTGCTGTTTCCCAATACAAACGCAATAAATAATCCTTATTGGAGACAAACTCTGGATATTCCCAAACTGTTAGCAGGGTTACTATTGTGATACTCCAACAAAGAAAAAATATAATCACTTTTCCAAAGTTTATAAAGGTTTTCTTCATTTAATCACTCTCTTTCTTAGGTTAATATTACATAAAGTTTTCCAGGTATGAAGTAACTTCAATATAAAGTTTACCAAATATATAATTAAATGTAAATGTTAGTTAAAATTTAAAAGAGTAATAATATTATTAAGGCTGCTGATAAATATATTTTGTCAGCAGCCTTATAAGAAAAGCTTTATAATTATAATGTTGCAGAGGATTTTATTTTTATAAAAGAAAGTGTATTTAAAAAGATAGGGTTTAATTAGTTATATTAAGAAAATATAAACTAATCAAGATCATACACAAACACATCAATATTTCTATGGATAAGATTTTGATTAATTAGTGGTTCAATAAGTCTCCATTCTCCACCAGCTAAACCACAGCCTATTCTTGGCATATGAACACTTGCATGTATTTCATTAGCTTTATCTCCAACTTTTTTTAAGCATTTATCAATAGCTTCATATCTAATTGGAGGAACAGACTTAGTTCCCTTTATCCCTCTTTGTCCAATCATATTTGCAACAATAATATCTGAATCTACTTCTACAAACTGGACTTCACCAAGTTTAAAATCATTCCCAGATTTATACCAATTGCGATATTCCTGTTCAGGTTTTAGCCATCTTTTTGATAGTGCTAAAACAAAACCTTTTCCCCAACCACCTATATCGTTGCAAACATGAACAATAATTTTCTTTCCTTCAGCTTGAGGGTTTGTTGCGTCACCTTTTATATAATTTATTTCTTTTTTCTCCATTGTATCCTCCCTGTAAATAACATATTATCAGCTTTTTATTAAACAATTTTTATAGTT
The DNA here is from genome assembly GCF_000619945.1 of Clostridium lundense DSM 17049. Classification (GTDB taxonomy): domain Bacteria; phylum Bacillota; class Clostridia; order Clostridiales; family Clostridiaceae; genus Clostridium_AO; species Clostridium_AO lundense. Next base: position 38,889 of record NZ_JHVC01000001.1, read on the forward strand.
ATCATAATATCTTGTTCTAAATTTTATATTCGAAACAGAAACAGAATCCCTGTATCGTAATGTTACTTTTAGAAATGACCTTGATTATTTTTCCTTTTTAGGTTTTGGCATTGGCAGTTCTTTATAAGTTGCAGACACGACTTCAGCCAAATATTCTCTATTATCCAAACATTCAATTAAAAAAGATGGTTTTGCACCTTTATAGGCAGGGGCTTCTACCACTTCATGTAATAAGTCTTTACCACTTTCAGTTTTCTTTAGGAAAAATTGATCATCACATATTAATCCTATTATTTTTCTATTACAGTACACGCCATAATCACCAAACATCTTCCTGTAAGTTATAGTACCAGCACCACTTATTTGATCACAAACATATTCTACAAATTCTATATTTGAAGCCATATTCTTTCTACCTACTTTCATGGATTATAATTTTTATCAGAAGATAAGAGCTCTGTTTATTTAATTTTAATTATATCATAATTTATAAATATAGTTATTTACTTGTTCCATATGAAATTTATGACTATCAATTATTTTTTTGGACAAACTTTATAAAATTTTTATAATTAGATGTTAGATTATATGTAGAATTTATCCTATGACTACCCGCTCTAATCCCCCCATCTTCTTAAAAGTGGAAGTAAAGAGCGGCTACGTCATCGGATAACGATTTCTAAGAATTATTTGATATGGAGGAATTAAAATGACTTTAGAAATAAGCAAAAAAGGAATTACTGGATTTCAAGTTAAATTATTAGCTCTTATATTTATGGTATTTGATCATATTCATTATTTTTTTGAATTTACAGGTAAGGTGCCTGTTGCATTTTCTTGGATTGGGAGATTAGCTGGTGGGTTATTTTTATTTATGATGATAGAAGGATATACTCATACTTCTAATAAGAAAAAATATTTCTTAAGAATTTATTTAATATCAATTGGAATGGGAGTTGTAAGATTTTTAATGGAAACTATTCCGCAATTTCGAAGAGGAGATGGTTTTTATGCTATGAATGGAATACTCTCTACTTTTGTTATACTTATGGTTATGTTTATGGGTATTGATTATTTTAGGGAAAAGAAAATATTTAAAGGATTGCTATTTTTTATGGCACCTTTTGTTATACCATACATTATTGGACCATTTTTAGCTTATATTTTAACAGATTCTTTAAGAATTTATGCAAATATTTTATTTTATACAGTTTTACCAGCGCCTTCTATAGTTGAAGGTGGTATTTATGTTATTATGTCTGGCCTTATACTATATATTTTTTACAAAAATAGAAAGGTACAGTTAACAGCTTTTGGACTATTTCAGTTTTTATGGATGACTATAATACCAATTTTATTTATAAAACCTATTAGTTTAAGACTTATGTTTACAGATTACTACGAATGGATGGGTGTGTTTGCTGTAATTTTTATGTTTTTATATAATGGAGAAAAGGGTAAATCTATGAAGAAGTTATTTTATATATTTTACCCAGCTCATATTTATATATTGTATGGATTATCTATTTTACTTTATAACTTGAGATATTGATTAGGAGGAGTGCTAGGACATACCTTTAAAACACTGCATTGACATAAATTGTAATGACAATGTATAATTAATTAACTTGTACAAGAATATTTTCCCATTAGCCGAAATGAAGATACTTAAAATAATAGGTACTGCAATGAATACAAGGTCATCTCATTACTAATTCGTTTTAAGGCAGGTGTGTAATATGAAATCCTTATTTAGGGGATTGCTAGTACTATTACTAGGGATAATGACAGTTATAAATACTGGAGTAGTAAGTGCTAAAACATTAAAAACTACAGATATGCAAACAACAACTATAGGTAAAAAAACTTATTATATGGTTAAGACAGAGGAACAACTTCGCGAAATTGGAAAAGGTAAATATACAATGTCATATAATTATATCTTAGATGCAAATATTTCCCTAACACAAGAATGGGTAGCTATTGGTGATGATAATAATCCTTTCACTGGTTCATTTAATGGTAATGGTTTTACAATTAGCAACTTGAAGACTACTAATAAAACAGCAAAATATATTGGTTTATTTGGATATGTTGAAGAGGGAAGTATTTACAATGTAACTCTTAAGAATGTTGATATTGATTCTGCTGGTGGCAAAGGAAAGCATGTTGGTGCGGTGGCAGCTTTATGCTTGGATGGGAAAATATATGATAATGTGGTAACTAAATAAATTTATTGTATTCAAGCATAAGCGGCTAATGGGGTACAAGTTACCTTATTTTTGGTAACGTAGATACTGGTGCTAAATATATATTGAGAAATGATATAGTAATATTGTAAGCTAATTATAATATATAACTAAGGGAAAATAGGAGAGTTATGTGAACACTCCTATTTTTTATTATGTGAATAAATGAACAAAATTTATTTAGCATTTACAATGTTCAATGAAGTAATAGCAGATTGATATTATTTCTTTAAGCAAATATAATAAATAGTAAAAAAGACTTCCTACAAAGGGAAAAAGTGTGTTGAAGGACATTTTAGTAAAAAGTGGGGGATTAAAATGAGGGAAACAAAATGTATAAATATATTGCTTGTTGAAGATGATATAAGTTTAATTGATGGTTTGGAGTATTCTTTGACAAAGGCTGGATTCAATTTGAACATTGCACAAACAGTTTTAGAGGCCATGGATTTATTATCTAAAAATAAATTTGATTTACTCATTTTGGATATTACTTTACCTGATGGTACAGGATATGATATTTGTAAGAATGTTAGAAGAAATTCAACTGTTCCCATTATTTTTCTTACAGCGTTAGATGAGGAGATTAATATAGTTAAGGGCTTAGACATTGGTGGTGATGATTATATTACAAAACCATTTAAATTAAATGAACTTATTTCTCGAATTCAAGCTTTAATAAGGCGGTCTAATGTTTTTCAAGCTAAGCCAACCACTCTTGAGTCTAATAATATTTTAGTGAATTTATTAGAAAATAGAGCATTTAAAGATGGACAAGAAATTGAAGTTACTTCCGTTGAATATCGTTTATTATGTTATCTTATGGAAAATGAAAATAGAATTTTGACTAGGCAACAAATACTTGATTATCTTTGGGATAATAACGGTGACTATATAGACGATAATACTTTATCTGTATATATTAGAAGATTAAGAATGAAGATTGAGAAAAATCCATCCAACCCTAAAATATTATTAACAGTACGTAGAATGGGGTATAAATGGAAAAATGAAAACAATGGGGTGAAGTAGTTGGATTTCATAAGGGATAGGATTAATAGATTTTTAGTAATTGGTATTTTTATTTCACTTATTTTTTTATGGAGTAGTGGATTTTTTATCTTTTCACAAAATGTAAATAGTATGAAGGGGACAATAGTTAATAATGATGCTGAGATGGCTGGATATTTATTAGAACAAGGCATGTCTCCAGCTGATGTAGCTAAAGTTATTACTTCTGAAAAAAGTGAAGTGCAAATTGAAAAGGGAAAAAAGTTATTGAAATCTATAGGTTATAAAAGTGATATGAGAAATACATATTTGCCTAGTATCAAAGAATTTAATGAAAATAACAAACATAATTTAGTTTTTTTTCTTGTTATAGTATCTATTACCCTTTTAATTTTAATAATAGCTTATTTGAATATGCAAAGAAAAGCTATTATTAAAGCTTCAAATGTTATTCATCAGTATATAGAAGGAGATTTTTCAGTAAGATTGGATAGTGAGAAAGAAGGGACGTTTTCGCAGTTTTTGGGATCTATTAATGAAATGGCCACCATGCTATACACTCACTTACAAAAAGAAAAACAAATGAAAGAATTATTAAAGGGAATAATATCAGATATTTCTCATCAATTAAAGACACCTATTTCTGCATTAAAAATGTACAATGAAATTATAATTGATGAATATGATAATCCTGATACAATAAAGAGATTTACCATAAAATCTAATCATTCTATAGAAAGAATGGAGTTATTAGTATTAAATTTATTAAAGATGGCGAAATTGGATACTGGAATTATGGATTTTGAAAAAAGAAAGGAGAATGTTTTATATATTATCCAAGATGCAATTGAACCTCTCCAAATAAGAGCTAAAAATGAGCATAAGAAAATTTACTATAGTGGTGATAGTAATATTTCATTAATATGTGACCGTGACTGGATGATTGAAGCAATTGGAAACATAATTAAAAATGCACTAGATCACACAATATCAGAAAATACCATCAGTATTAATTGGAGGGAAAACCCCATTTTTATAGAAATAAAGATTGTAGATAATGGGGGAGGAATACATCCAGAAGATATACATAATATATTTAAACGGTTTTATAGAAGTAAATATTCAACAAATCGTGATGGTGCTGGACTTGGATTATCCCTTGCTAAGTCTATTATAGAAGCTAATGGGGGTAATATAACAGTTAGCAGTAAATTAAATGAAGGAACAGAATTTACTCTTACATTCATTAAGCTTACAAAAAAGTAAGATTAGATACACTTTAGAGTAAGAGTAATTTGTTATTCTACCAGTAAAGGAAGGTGGAATGAAGAATGGATATACTAGAAGTAAAGAATTTAAGTAAAGTATATGGAAGTGGTGAAAATAAAGTTCAAGCTCTAAAAAATGTTTCATTTAAGGTTGCAAAAGGAGAATTTGTTGCTATAGTTGGAGAATCTGGATCGGGTAAAAGCACTTTGCTAAATGAAATTGGTGGATTAGATACTCCAACTTCAGGAAAAGTAATTATTGATGGAAGAGATATATTTTCTATGAATGAAAAGGACTTAACTATATTTAGGCGTAGAAATATAGGCTTTGTTTTTCAAGCTTTTAATTTAATTCCTGAATTAAATGTGGAGCAAAATATTATTTTTCCACTACTATTGGACTATAAAAAGCCGGATCAGCAATTTGTAGAAGAAATATTAGAAGTTTTGGGTTTAAAAGATAGAAGAAATCATTTGCCCAATCAGCTTTCTGGTGGACAGCAGCAAAGAGTAGCAATTGGCAGGGCTTTAATTGAAAATCCAATGCTTATTTTAGCAGATGAGCCTACAGGTAATCTGGACACTAAAAACAGTAATGATGTGGTTTCTCTTTTAAAATCTATGTCACGACGTTATCAACAGACTATTTTAATGATTACACATAATGTTAATATAGCTTCTGCAGCAGATCGAATTCTCCGTGTAACAGATGGGGAGCTTTCTGATCTTGGAGGTGCTATAAAATGACACACTACCTTCATTTGGTGAAAGAATATAATAAAGTGCATAAAAAAGAAAATAAAATGACACTTATAAGTATTATAATTTCTGTATTTCTTGTAACAACTGTTTTTGGTATGGCAGAAATGGAGATAAAAACTCAAAAGGCTAGCATGATTAATCAATATGGTAATTGGCATGTAATGATGAAAGATATAACAAATGAGCAGGCAGAGTTAATTTCTTCACGTCCAGAAATCGCTTGTTCAGGGTGGATTTTTACTATTAGTAAAAGTGGTAGTTATACTTTAAAAGGAAAACCAATATACCCAAATGCAGTTGACAAAGAAATGGCTAAGCAGTTTGGCATAAAAGTTCAGGAGGGGAATTATCCTACTAAGCCAAATGAAATGTTAATTAACATTTCAGCAAAAGAACGTCTCAAATTAACTATTGGTGACAGCATAATAATTAATACTCCTGATAAGAAAATAATTACACTTGAAATTTCAGGATTTTGTAATGATGTGTCAACCTTGCTCAAATATGATGGATATGGTTGTATTTTAACTCCGGAAGCTATGAAGGTTAATTTCCCGGAAAATAGTTTTCCAAAGAGATTTTATATTCAATTTAAACCTCATAAAAGTATGCAGAAAACCATAGATGATATTTCTAATGAAGTATCCATTAAAAAGGATAAAATACATGAAAACAAATATTTGATGGCGGTTCTAGGACAGACCAAGGATAGCTATGTAGTTCAATTATATACCACAGCAGGTTTTCTTTTTCTACTTATTTTAATTGCTGCAATTTTAATGATATCAAGTTCCTTTAATACAACAGTTATGAAGAGAATTAGATTTTTTGGACTTTTAAGGTGTATAGGGGCATCTAAAGACCAAGTAAAAAGATATGTACTTTATGAAGGGTTAAGATTTAGTTTTAAGGCAATTCCCATTGGTTTATTATCAGGCACAGTAACTGTTTGGATATTAAGTGCTTTTTTAAGAAATGTAAATCCAACTTATTTTAGCGAAATGCCTGTATTTAATGTAAGTTTAATTAGTTTAATATCAGGTGCAGGGGTAGGACTTTTGTCTGTTATTTTAGCATCTTTTTCTCCTAGTAAAAAAGCATCTAGAGTATCTCCTTTAAGTGCTATTAATGGAGAAATAAATGAATCCAATAATGGAATATATAAAAAGCCTGTAAATATAAAGAATAACAAAATTGATATTGCCCTAGGCATGTATCATGCTTATACAAGAAAAAAGAATTTGTTTTTGATGGTAGGATCTTTTTCTATAAGCATTGTTTTATTTCTGTGTTTTAGTGTGGGAATTGATTTTACGGATCAGGCTATTAAGCCGGCAAGACCTTGGACACCAGATTTATCTATTGTTAGTAAAGATAATACGCAATCTATTTCAAATGAAGTTATAAATAAAGTTGCAGCTAATCCGGATGTTAAGAGGGCATATGGGAGAGCTTTTTCTTATAACATTCCTGTTACTGTGGATGAATCTAAAGGAAAGATTGATCTTGTTTCCTATGAAAAGAACCAATTTAAATGGTCCACAGGGCAACTTGTAGATGGAGATATTAAGACAGTTTCAGAGGGGATTGGAAATGTATTGCTTGTGTATTCAAAGGATTTACCATGGAAAGTTGGGGATAAAATTAAAATTTCCACCACATCATATGGAACTAATACAGTTAATGTGGCAGGAATATTAGCTACAAGTCCTTTTGATAAACAGAAAGGTACTGAGACGGTTATATGCAATGAGGATACTTTTAAGAGAATTATAGGTAATGATCACTATACCATTATTGATATTCAGCTTAATAAAAATGCAAATGAAGAAAATGTAAAAGCTATTCGAAATTTAGCAAAAGGATATGTTTTTTCTGATCAGCGTAGTAGTAATGCGGAAGTCAAAGCAGTAAGATTTTCTTTTTCTGTTTTTATTTATGGATTCCTTGTGTGTATTGCATCTATAACTGTATTTAATATCATAAACAGTATGAATATGAGCATTTCAGCAAAGATGAAAGAATATGGCTGCATGAGAGCAATTGGTATGAGTACAGAACAGCTTAAAAGATTGATTACTGCTGAAGCTGCCACCTATACTGTTTGTGGATGTATTGTAGGATGCATAATAGGGCTGCCACTTCATAGATTTATCTTTATGCAAGCTATAAATGCAAAGTGGGGACTACCTTGGGCTATTCCTATTCATGAATTAATAGTTATAATTTTCTTAGTTATAATAGCAACCTATGTATCAATTATTGGGCCAATTAATAAAATAAAAAAGCTGGATATAGTTACAAACATTGCTGAGTATTAGAAAGTTTTTAAATATTTTTGTTTTATCAAGTGATTCTTAGACTCAGGTGGAGTTTGCTTATGAGGAATGCCTTTCTCCATCTGAGCATTAGAAGAACTTATCCAGGGGCGTATCAGCCGTTATGCACAGCATAAGAACTCTAAATCGCTAAAAGCTCAAGAGTTCTAATATCTCACACCTAAAGAGGATGGGAGTGTTACGGATGGTAGCCATCGGATAAACTCTATTATTTCAAGTTCACTTTCAACTTCAGCTTTGGCAGGATATGTTTTTTTAACTATATCAATTTCCTTCAATAGTTTATCTGCTTTTACATTGTCTTTTTCAACTATAACAGCGTAAGCATACATCAAACGCTTTCTTGTTATATAACAATCTGTTAGCTTTATATACTTTTTTAATTCTTTTGTGTATAATTTATCAATTATTTCTTTTCTACATTGACCTATTATTTCATAAAAAAGAAGCTCACAATTGATTTCATTTTGGAATAATTTAATTAGATTAGGTGCATTATTTAATAGAGTTTCATAACATTCTTTTGCTTTATCAAATTCTTTTTTATCATGATAATAAGTAGCTTCTAGACATTTTATGCTGCTGATTAACGAATGGTTTAAGTTAGCATTAGGTGGAAGCTCAAACCAACGAAGAGGCATGTCTTTTATTCGTATGCCTTGATAAAGAAGTCCATTTACTCTAAGTTGTATATAAAATGAGTGTCGTGAAAGTTTATCTTTTTTCATTGAAAGTATATTATGTCCATCATTAGAAATACCACTTACTTTCATGGGTATACCATTTACAATTACATCATAGATTCCGCTAATAGCGGTAAAAATTAAAAACATTGCTATTAATTTTGGCATAGGGAATACTATATATAAAATTATGCATAAGCAGGAGACTAAAAAATTCATTAATATACCACCTAAGTTATAAAGAATGTAGGGACAATCATATCCATTTCCTTCTGGTGGCATCATAAGACATTGTCCACCTGTTCCAGCAACTTTGAATTTCTTAAGTACTATGTTACCATCTTCTTTTACAAATGTTAGACTTCCAACTCTAAAAGATACAAATTCATATCCAGACCAAATTCCACAAATTAAATGACCTGCTTCATGCAAAATTAACTGAAGCATAAATGCAACCATAAGAAGAGCAATTAATAAAGGTATTGAAAAAATAATATCATTAAATGTATCCATATTATCAAAAATATGTTTGCCGAATATTGCCATAAATATACCGATTATAGCACCTATACACATAGATAATATAATACGTCCTGTTTTTGTAAAACAAATTTTAAATTTATTTTTTTGTAATTTCTTATTCATAAAGTCTATCTCCAATATATTAAATATTTATTTAATTTCATTACTATATTTATAAACCACCCAAAATATGACTTAAGATACTAGAGTGTCTAAAAATAGAAGTAATTATAATAGCACAGGGTAAAATCTTAAGACGCTGATCTTTGTTAATAGGTAAAATAAAGTATAGTAAAATTTATTTATATAATAATTATAACAGTATTTCCAATATGTTGTATATAAAGTCCAGCTTTCTTTAATTTATAATAAACTTCAAAATATAATTAAACAAGCATTATTTTACTTGTTAGGAGTGCCATATAAATAATTTAATAACCTATTCTTTTAGGTTAAATAATGCATATCTAATTATTAATATCATCATGTAAAAAGTTCATATTACAATATGGGCATGAAACTTCATCAACATTATTTTTAATATCAAATCTAATTGGCAACCTCTTTTTACATCTTGGGCATCTCCAAAACAAAAAAGATATTACTATAAAAATTATTAATAGTAATATACTTAGATATAGAAATACTTTAGATAAGGTTATTAAATAAACATAACTAGCTATTGTTGCTAAAATGCTTAGTGTTATAGAAATAAACAAACATTTCAAAGCTATTTTTCGATACTTTAAGACATCTCTTCGTTTACCTAACATAATAAACCTCCTCACAATATAGCATATATATTCTCATATAAGACTTCATTTTACTTATTTTATACATGGACTACATATAAATTAGGTAGTGTATAAGTTATTATTTTGTTTGTAACTTTTGACTTGTAAAATAAGAAAATTGTGAATTGATTTGGCTATCTTTTAAATAAATAATGCAAAAATAGACTTGCTACTGCTAATTTGTATTTTTTCTCGCAGGAAATAGAATTAGTATCATTCATAAAACTTTGCAAATCTTTCAACTCAAGTCCTGAATATATGGCTAAAGTTTCATAGTTAATTTCAAACACATGTATTAGCACATCTATGACTGCTTTAACTCGTTCATCTTCATTTATTGCCAATACTCCCTCAGATAACATGGAAATCATATTGCATAAATGCGCGGGGTTGGGAGCATTGGAATTATTCAAATTCTCTTTATTATTGTCTTTAGAATTTACAGTATCAGTAAAAAAATCATATAAATCGTTTTTTCCATCCATATAGTCTTTGAACCAAACATAATCTACTCCTAGCATTTTACTCAAGGATTTTAGTTCAATTTTATAGTTTTTCATCAAATTGTTTATATCTTTTCTTATACTATCTTCAATATCATTGAAGTTTGTAGAAACGATAGATTTGCTTTTCATTATAGTCTCCTTTCGCAATATATATAGTTTATTTCTATTGTGTACTTTTTTATAGTTTTCCGCTTATATAGTTATATACCATATAATTTTAAAAATTACGATTTTTAATGTGGATAAATCATTTCACCAGCGATCCACCATATAATTATTAACCCAACTAGAATAGGTATAAAATATAATACTCCTCTGTCTTTATTTTTAATTATTGAGACAATGCTAGTAAAAAAGCCTGCTAATCCTAAAGCTGCAATTAAAAATGTCATAACATGAATCTCAAATTGTATTTTAAGCCAAATTAAAATAATAAAAGAAATACTTAATCCAATTGACCATTTACCTAGAATACTTTTTGGTAAGAAAGGCATTTTCATATCCTTCATCTCCTATAAAAATATAGCATTTATCTAATTTTAGAATATTAATATATATAGTTTAAGTATATTTAAGTTATATTATTAGGAAGATTATATCATTATTAAAATTAGAGGACACTTTTTAGTGTCCTCAATTTTAGTCTAAACGTTTTTAAATTTTAATATATTACATATTTTGTTTATACTGAACAATATCTTCAATGGAAACAACAGTCATATTATGTTTTTTAGCAAAATTAACTATCTGTGGCAGGCGAGCCATGGTTCCATCTGGATTTGTAAGCTCGCATAAAATTCCTGCAGGTTTATATCCTGCTAAACTCATAAGATCAACAGTGCCTTCTGTATGGCCACGTCTGACTAAAACACCACCTGTACGTGCACGAAGAGGGAAGACATGACCAGGATGACATAGTTCTTCAGGTTTACAGTCATCCTTTACCGCAGTAAGAATTGTAGTAACTCTATCAGCAGCGGAAACCCCTGTAGTTACACCTTCTTCAGCCTCAATTGATATAGTAAATGCAGTTTCATACTTACATGTATTATCAGGAACCATTTGAGGTAAATTTAAATTTTTAACTTTTTCATCTGTTAGACAAAGGCAAACAATACCACTACATTCTCTAATTAACATAGCCATCTGAGGTATTGTAATGGTTTCAGCAGGAAAAATAAGATCTCCTTCATTTTCACGATTTTCATCATCAACAAGAAGTACTCCTTTTCCTTGTTTAAGATCATCCAATGCTTTTTCTATACGTTCTAAAGAATTACCAAACTGAGCTAATAGTGATTCATTCATTAAAATTTCCTCCAAATTATAATAAATTTTATATAAAGTATCTCAGTTTTTTATACTTATATGGATCCATTCGTTTATTTAACCAGTGGTTTTATTTTAAGCATTTTTCTTTAAATTGCACATAAAAAATCCCCTTAAGCAACCTTAAGGGGATTTGAAAATACAATAAATATACATAACAAAAAATACGTATAAGTGTATTCACCTTCTTTCATCCAGACTATACTGTCGGCTTCGGAATTTAACCGAATCTGCCTAATGGCTTGCGGGCTATACCGCCGATAGGGAATTTCACCCAACCCTGAAGGATACTTTATATAACTTTATTACCAATTTAACACTCTAATTTTCCTTTGTCAAGTAAATTAATGGATTGTATTGGATTATGTTCCATAATTTTAGAATTTTTCTTTAATGAACTACATGCAATTAAGAAATATTAGTTTGCAACCAGTAGTTTACAGTATTCAAGCAGTTGTTGGTAGTGTGCAACCATGCTTATATGGTACATTAACTTACAGAAAGGGAGGTGGAGGAATGGAAATATCCGAAAGATTACAGCAGCTTAGAAAACTTGCTAATTATTCACAAGAACAATTGGCGGATATGCTTGGCGTATCCAGACAGGCAATTTCAAAATGGGAAAGCGCACAGGCTAATCCTGATATAAACAATATTATAAAACTAAGTGATATTTACAATGTTAGTGCTGACTATATTTTGATGGGAAAAGAGTCTAACAGTGACTTAAATGAAGTCAAATGCAACATTGAAAAAAAAGCATATAATCATATCTCTAAAAAAGCATTATCAGTAATTGCAATAATAGGGTCAACTGCAATTATTACTATTTTATTTATTGTTGCATTAACTTCTATAGCTTTTTTTATTAGATGCAGGGTAATGTAATAGAAAGGAATGATATAAATGGTAAAACAAATAAAAAGTTTATTGATATTACTTATGATAGTTATTGCTACTTTTTTTGTAGCCTGTAGCGGACAAAAACAAGTTAACAATAAAAAAGAAATAACACAGGATACATCTATTGTCCACTCAACAAAAAATACATCACCAAAAGGTACTGTAGAAGCCGCTTTTGATGCTTTAACTTCGTTGAATACAAGAGAATTTAATGAATATATTAAATATAAAGATACTGTAAAAAATGGAATCATGTTTAAGAATAATGTATTGTTTGGTGATAATATTCATGGTGAAAGCAAAGATTACATGGAAATTATTGTATCAAAACTTTCTTATAAAATCCTTCATAGTGAAGAAAAGGAGAATACTGCAACAGTAAAAGTACAGATTACTAATCTTGATTTATCAGATATAGATAAGCGTATTGAGGAAGAGGCTCTTAAAGAAAACTCTAAAAATGAAGATAATTTGTTTACAAGTTTAATAAGAAGCACGGATAAAATGAAAAAGTATGATGTGACACTTTCACTTGAAAAAAGTGATGAGAGATGGAAAATTAACATGACTAAAGAATTTGCAAGAGCTATTTATGGTGATATGCCAAGTTTTATATATAATGTACTGCCATCAAGTGAGCTTTAACTTTAGCAGAAGATTTCATTAAACTAAAAAAATTACAGAAAAAGGATTATAAGGCGGTTTTGAAGTAAGGATCAAAGCCGCTTATAAGTTTAAGTGAAATCTTTTTGTAATTAAGCCATTGAAAAATTTATCATTAAAGTATGATAGAGATAAAACGAAAAAATAATTTTCAAGAATTTGCTAAAGGTGTCATTGAACAAATAATGAGTAATATGAAAATCCAACCTATCCAGCCATATTTCTCATTTTTTGAAATAGATAAAAAGACACTTCCTATTAGACACAAAGGAATACCTATGATAACTACGTTAAAAAAATTGCCAATATAAATACTATGAATTACTATTAAAAAAAAACCTATAAGACAAAGAATATTTAGTGTAAAAAAGAAATTTTCCACTTTTCTCATAATCTATTCTCCTTTTAAAAATTTTATATTTCTTTATTATTTTTTCATTGGTTAATTATTTTATAATCAATTTTTTTCTCTTACTTCATTGTAATACATTATTGATGGTATTGATTCTAAATTAAAGTAATTTAATATATTTTAAGTGTTATCAGTATATATTATACAATATTTTACAATATATAATATATGATTCTTTTTAAAAATAATTAATTTTATCTCATTGGATGATTTTACATGGTATGTTATAATTTTTTAGTATACTCTTTTATTATAAATTTAGATGTAGCTTAAGAAATATTGATTTGCAACTAGTACTTGACAGTATTTAATTGCTTGTTGACAGGTTGCAACTACGCTTATATATGACATTTATTTAAAAAGGAGGTAGGAAAGTGGAGATATCCGAAAGATTACAGCAGCTTAGAAAACTTGCTAATTATTCACAAGAACAATTGGCGGATACGCTTGGAGTATCCAGGCAGGCAATTTCAAAATGGGAAAGTGGACAATCTAATCCTGATATAAATAATGTTATAAAATTAAGTGGTATTTACAATGTAAGTACAGATTATATTTTAATAGGAAAAGAACCTAATAGTGAATCAATAGAAAACAAAACAGAAACTAAATGTGAAGTCCAAAAGAAAACATATAGTCCTATATCTAAAAAGGCATTATCAATAATTGCAATAATAGGGGCAACTGCAGTTATAGCTGTTTTATTTATTGCTGCATTAATTGCTATAGCTTTCTTTATTAAAGAAAGAAAATGAACATAGAAAATAGAGTAGGGTAGAGGTAGAGGGGGACAGTTAACAATTTGTTAAGTGATTTAGGAAAAAGTTGTTAACCGTCCCCTTGTTTGTTTTGGTAAATTAACACAACTCAGGAATTTACTACAAAATAATATTTTTTATTATAATTTAGGCTCAACAGCTTTAAATATAAATCTTAATGTCATGATCACGGATGCAAGCTTGTACTTTGTTTCGATTGGGACTTTACTACTATCATTCATGAAATCTAAAACATCCTGCTTTTGGATTTTTGCAAATTTGGCAATAGTGTCAACACTAATTTTATGTATATCAATTAGCACTTCTAAAAATGCCTTGAATTTAAAATCTGGTTCTTCATCTGGAATAATATTTAGCATTAGTAATAAATTCATAAAGGAACGGCATTTTTCAAATTCTGATGGCGCTTCAGCTTTGTGTTCCTTATAGTTTTTGACTACATCACTTTTTACTCCTAGTAAGTGTGATAGGCATTTAGTACTCATTCCGTAATTCTTTGTCAATATATCTAACATTTCTTCTATCTCATTATCACCAATCACATGAATTTCCTCTGACATATTATCACCTCAAAAATTCTTATTTTTAGCAAAATTCATATAAACAGCACAATACTCCTCGTAGGTAAAGTATAGCATAAATGTTATATGATTACACTGGAAGTTTAACTGACTGAGCCTTTTTATTGTTATAAAAATAGATTTGTATAAAAGTGTTAACAAATGTGTTGATGCAATACTGAGAAAAAATTATGAAATATATTATAAATAAAGATTATGAAAATGATAAAATAAACAATAAGGAAATAAATCTTGCTTGAATTTTAAATTTACAGGAATGATATAAGAAAACTATCAAATAAAAAATTGGGGTGATTGCATGAAAAGAATAAGAGATTATGGAATAAACATAGGTAAATTAAAAACTGGTAAAAATAATTTAATAACAGATGTTAGAGGAGTTAAAGTTGGACATGCTACATTGAAAGATGGAAATGTTAATACTGGAGTAACTTCTATAATACTACATGAAGGAAACATATTTAAAGAAAAGCTTTATGTTGCAGTTAATGTAATGAATGGTTTTGGAAAAACTATAGGAACAGTACAAATGGAGGAATTGGGGACAATTGAAACACCTATAGTATTAACAAATACTTTAAATGTAGGTAAGGTGGCTGATGCACTAGTTGAATATATGCTTTCTATAAATGAAGATATAGGATTAACCACTGGAACAATAAATCCTGTAGTTTGTGAATGTAATGATGGGTTTTTAAATGACATAAGAGGGAGGCATGTAGGAAAAAAAGAGGTTTTCAAAAGTTTAAATGAGGCCTCAGAAATCTTTGAAGAAGGAGCCGTTGGAGCAGGAACAGGCATGAGCTGCTTTGGATACAAAGGAGGTATTGGATCTTCTTCGAGAGTTTTTAATATTGGAGAAGAGGAATATACAATAGGGGCATTAGTTCTTTCAAATTTTGGGTTAAAAGATGATTTTGCCTTAACAAAAGAATCCAACGAGAAAATTACTATACCTGCAAAGTTAGAATTAGAAAAAGGTTCAATAATAGTTGTATTAGTAACAGATGCACCAATGTCAGATAGACAATTAAAAAGAGTTGCTAAAAGGGCATCTGTAGGCATAATAAGATTAGGGTCATTTATGGGCAATGGAAGTGGAGATATAATTATAGCTACAAGCACTGCAAATAAAATTAATCATTATGAAGACAAGCCTACAATAAATATAAAAGTAATAAATGAAAACTTTATTGATATGGTATTTAGGGCGGCGGCGGAATCTGTAGAAGAAGCAATTTTAAATTCCATGGTAACTGCTGAAAGTTTAGTAGGAAGGGATGGCAATACTAGAATATCTCTAAAAGAACAACTGTAAATATTGAAATACAAAGGGGCTGTCGCACTAAAAATAAATTCTACAATTATTGTGCGCAAATTCTCTAATGCGACAGCCCCTTGAATTTTATTTTAAATCAATATTAAATTTATCTTTTTCATTTAATTTATAGAATTCTTCAAATCTTAGAACACCTATTTTATATTTTTTGTTTTTAGATACTCCTTTGAAACATTTTTCAAATTCATGTTGATTAGAAGGATCTTTTTGATAACCTAAATCATTTTCACATTCAACAAATTTTCCCTTTTCATCAAGTAAACACAAAGATCTAGATTGAGTTATAGGAAATTTTCCTTCTGCTGTATATGAAATTTTAAGGGTATCATTATCCCAGCTAACATTTTTAACTATAAGTTTTCCAATGTTTCCAATTGGTAATTCTAGTGGTAATTTATCTATGTCATATGTTTTTGGGTTAGGTGTATAGTTATCATTGTAGTCAAATGGTATAAATGTTAGATATTTTGTATCTTTATTTATTAAACTATTATAATGCATTTCTCCTTCATACCCATTTGAAGAAGCTCCACTAGCTAGTATTTCATTTCCCTTATCATCTAATAAAAAGTAATGGTATTTTCCTACAGAACCATTGATTTCTATGGATGTAGATATAGGAGAGATACTTATTTTTTTAATAAGGACATTATCTTCCCCAATGCTTATAGTTTTATTTATTTTATAATCCTTAGTTTCTTCTTGGATATCATTTTTATTAACTTTAATATTGAAATTCCAAGTTCCTTCTAACTTGTCTATTGATACAACTTTAGCAGATAAATAGAATGTGCTTGGAATATGTTCTCTCATAGTATCTATGTCTAAAATTCCATCATATCTGTTATCATTAACTAATGCACCATTTCCACCACCGGCAAAGCCAAGCATTTTCCCATTTATTTTAAATTCCATAGTAGTTATATGTGGATTTTTAATCACTTCACTGATTTTTTTATCACTAATTATAGAATATGAAATTATTATTTTATTACCATCACTTACTATTTCATTAATTTTAAACTGGATACCTTTATCATAAGAGGATAAGTTAACATTTTTACTATATTTTTTATAGTCTGCATAATCACCTCTAAGAACCTGCATAGTTTGAATTATGGAATCTTGTATATTAGCGGCAAAGGTTGGATTGCTAAAGGCGAAAGCTCCTAAGCTTATTAATAATACTGCTGCTGCAGCATATTTTTTTCTTTTTTTAGTTCCCTTTAATTTTTTATCAATATTTTTTTTAATTCTTTTAGAAGTAATTTGGTCTAATTGAAAATCTTCATTATAATTTTCTTCTACATCAACATAATTTAATATATCATAAATGATGTCATCATCATGATTATTTATTTTATTCATTTAATTACCTCCCCATAATCTTCTGGCACTTACTTTTTAAAGTTTTTCTACCTCTAGATAATCTGCTATCAATAGAATTTCTAGACATATTAAGATGTCTTGCAATATCTACTATATTTTCATTTAAAAAATAACGCTTAATAAATATATTTCGGTCTATTTTGTTCATATCCATTATTGTTCTATATATTGTAGTCATTTCACCTTGTTGAATTATTTTATCTTCTATATTATCCTTCGATGTACTTATGCTTTCTTCTAATTCTATAGTTTGTTCCCATTTATTAAATTTTCTTAAATAGTCAATGGCTTTATATTTAGATACTGCTATAAGCCATTTATTAAAAGGGGTAACATCAGCATTATATTTTGATATGTTTTTCCAAACTGCTATGAAAACATCACTTACACATTCTTCAATGTCTTCCTTAGTAGCAACATCATTTAAAACATTTAACACAACTTTATAAACTAAATTTACATATTTAGAATATATATAGTCTAATGCTTTCTCATTTTTACACTTTAGTTCATGAATAAAATTATTTTCCGTTACTTTCATTTCCCATACCTCCTGAAGAGCTCTTCACTAAATAAGTACGAAGGTTTATTAAATTTCTGTCATAAAAGATAAAAAAACTTCAGTTAAAGCTAAGAATAATTCGATAATTAAAATAAGAAACTTATTTATTACCTATGAAAATGGGAAATCTATATTTAGCTAAAAATGTTGTATAATTAATATTAGCATATACAGAAAGGACAGTGAATTTATGTATAAGGTATTGATTGTTGAGGATGATAGTTCTATATGTGAGCTGCTAGCCAGTCATATAGAGAAGTATGGTATTGAATGTTTTGTATGTAATGATTTTGATAATGTGTTAGATGAATTTATAAAATTTGACCCTCATATTGTGTTAATGGATGTTAATTTACCTAAGTATGATGGATTTTATTGGTGTAGAAAGCTAAGACAAATATCAAAATGTCCTATTATATTTATTTCAGCAAGAAGTGGGGACATGGATCAAATACTTGCCATGGAAAATGGGGCAGATGATTATGTTACTAAGCCTTTTTCTTTTGAGGTTGTAGTTGCCAAGATAAATGCAAACTTAAGAAGAGTATATGGAGATTATGCTCAAAATGAAAATGATAGGGTTTTAAAAAAGGGAGATATAATATTTTATTTTGATAGTCTTATTCTTCAAAATGGAGACAAAAAGGTTATGCTTACAAAAAAAGAAGCAGTTTTAGTTACTACTTTACTAGAACATTCACCAAAAGTTCTAAGCCGTGAAAGTTTGCTTTCTAAACTTTGGGATGATGAAAGCTTTGTAGAAGAAAACACATTGAATGTAAATGTAGCAAGACTTCGTAAAAAGTTTGCTGAGATAGATGCTAAAGTAGAAATTGAAGCGGTACGAGGAATGGGATATCGCTTATTACAGGTGTAAAAGATGAAACTATTTTTAAAAGACAATTTAGGAATCATTATTTTATATATAATTAATTTTACTGCTTTAGTATTTTTTTATAACAAACTAGGTGGTTTTGAAGAAAATATGGCATATTTTGTTTTTTTAAGCCTATTTTTTCTTATGTGTTTTTTGGTATACAAATATATTTTAAACAAACAAATTTATGAAAAGCTTTCAGAAAAACCAGAGGGTATAGAAGATATGTTAACTATAGATCCACATTCTCCTTTAGAAGAAGCTTTTTTTAAAACTATGCAGGAATATATGAAGCTTCATAATAAAGATATGAATTCTATGAAAAATTCTCAAAAGGAATATAAAGTAATGTTAAATAATTGGGTTCATCAAATGAAAACTCCTGTGTCAGTTATAAATTTGCTTGCACAAAATAATTATGATAATGATGACTTTCAAAAGGTGGTACTAGAAACTAGAAGAATAGATTATAATCTTTCTCAAATACTAACATTTTTACGTATAGATGATTTTGCAAATGATATGAAAATAGAAAAGGTAAATTTAAAGGCTGTTGTTTTAGAAGTTATAAACGAGTTAAAGGAATTTTTTATTGCTCAATCAGTATTTCCAAAGCTATCAATACCACAGGATTTAAGCATTAATACAGATAAGAAATGGATAAAATATGCCATTTATCAAATTATAAATAATGCAATAAAATATAGCGAAAAAAATAAAACTGTTTATATTAATGGATTTGTAGAAGAAGATATGGTTGTGCTTGAAATTAGAAATAAAGGTATAGGCATTAAAAAAAGTGATATAAATAGAATTTTTGATTTATTTTTTACTGGTGATAATGGAAGAATCTTTGGTGAATCTACTGGAGTAGGATTATATATTGTTAAAAAGATATTGGATATATTAGATCATAAAATTAATGTTAAATCAGAACCAGGGGAGGAAACTGCATTTTATATATATTTTAAGCCTTGATATTTTTAAGGCTTTTTTCTTTTTATGTAATAGCTGTCATGCGAAGGGATAAGTTTTTTTCTTAAAGGGAAGAATTTTAAAAATTACTTCATTACAAAAATGTAATGAAAGTGAAATGTTAATGAATTGTTGAAATTGGCATTTCAAGGTAGTATTAACATATCAAAAGAAACAAAGGAGAATTGATATGAGTATATTAGAAGTAAAAAATCTTGAGAAAATTTATAGTGGAAAAATAAACTATACTGCATTAAATGGTATAAGTTTTGGATTAGAAAAGGGAGAATTTGTTGCTATAATGGGTCCATCTGGCAGCGGAAAGACTACTCTTTTAAATTGTGTATCTACAATTGATTCTCCTACAGGAGGGGAAATTATAATAAACAATAAAAAACCTCATGAGTTAAATGATGACAATCTTGCAAAGTTTAGAAGACAGGAGTTAGGATTTGTTTTTCAGGATTTTAATTTGGTAAATACTTTAACAGTAGAAGAAAATATTATTTTGCCTCTTACCCTTGATAGTGTTTCCAAAAGGGTTATGAAAGATAGATTAAAAACCTCATCTAATTTGTTGGGTATTGAAGAATTATTAAAAAAACGTACTTTTGAAATATCTGGTGGTCAGGCTCAAAGAGTAGCAATTGCTAGAAGTATAATCCATGAACCTTCTTTGTTACTTGCAGATGAGCCAACAGGTAATCTTGATTCTAAGGCAGTTAAGGATGTAATGGAGCTTTTTGTTTCAATTAATAAAAAACTTAATACTACTATTTTAATGGTTACTCATGATGCTTATGTTGCAAGCTTTTGTAATAGAGTAATTTTTATTAAGGACGGAAAATTATATAATGAAATTCATTCAGGAGATAATCAAAGTGAGTTTTATGGAAAGATTATTGATATGTTAAGCTTTCTAGGGGGTGGCAGAAGTGACATTAAATAGACTTGCACTAAACAATGTATTAAGGGATAAATGGACATATTTTGCTTATTTTTTAAGTAGTGTATTTTCAATATTTATATTCTTTTGTTTTTCAGTTTCAATGTTTCACCCTGATTTAAGTGTTATACAAAATGGTTCTACTCTTTCAATGGCAATGATGGCAGGAAGTATTATGGTTTATATTTTTTCATTTATGTTTATTTCTTATTCAATAAGAGCTTTTATGAAATCTCGTGAAAAAACCTTAGGACTTTTTATAATAATGGGAACATCAAAAAAGCAATTAAATAGAATGATATTCAAGGAAAATATGATCATTGGTATTGCAGCAATAATAACAGCAATCATATTTGGAATTGTACTTTCACCTTTATTTTTAATGATTGGCAAAAAAATAATGATGCTTGAAGGATTTGCAATGTATATGCCAATTAAAGCTATACTTTTAACCTTTGTAATGTTTTTTATATTGTTTTTTATTATTTCACTTATTTCTCCTATTTTTATCCGTAAAAATAAGGTTATAAATATGTTGAAGTCGGATAAAACAGATGAAAAAGACATGGTATTTTCACTTTTACTTATGACAATTGGATTATTAATCATTATAGCATTAGGATTTATATTTAATTTTTATAATAAGATTGCTTTAATAAAAGATTTTGTAGATTCTAGTGTAGGTGTTATGTTAATGTTTGTAGTTATTTTAGTTGTACTATATATTTTATACACACAGTTACCAATTTTAATAATAGAGGCTGTAAAAAAGGAAAGATTATATTTTAAGAGAACAAATATGATTATAATTGCTGACCTTAAGGGGAAGCTTCGTTCTAATGTAAAGACTATGTATCTTGTTACAATTTTATTTACAGGGGCTTTTTATGCAATTGTTATGCTTTATGCTGCAAATACAGATGTAGAGAGAGTAACAAAAGCTAGCTATCCTTATAGTTATACTTATGCTTCACTTAGCAATAATAATTATGAAAAACAGCATATAAATTTAATTAGGAATAGTATAAAGGATAAAGATGGTTACAAAGAGTACACATTTACAGTAAGGTATAAAGGACAAACTTATGGAAATGCGGTTGTAATGTCCCAAAGTGAATATAATGATGTGGTAAAAGCTGTTCATGGCAACCCAATTTCATTAAAGAATAATGAAATTTATATAGTAAGTGGTTCACCCAAAACTATGGCAAGTAGCGATATAAATGATGATGTAAAAGCTGTTTTAGAGGAACAGGGAATTACTCCAAAGGTAGTGGGAGTGAATGTGGAAAACATAACGCCAGAAGGTTATTTTGGTAAAATAAATGTACTAGATGATGAAATGGTAAAAGGCTTTGATACCATAAAAGTTTATGGATTTAATATTGATAATTGGAAAGAAGAAGGAGAAGTTACGGAAAACTTAAGGTCAAAGATAAAAGGTGATAATGAATATAAGTTTGGATTTTTTAGTGCTGAAGAACTTTTCGTAACAGAAAAAAACTCTAAAAATCTTATGTTTTATGTAGGATTTTTTATAAGTATAATTTTTGTAATAGCAGCATGCAGTATGATTTACTTTAAACTTTTCACAGAAATTGAAAAGGAAAGTGTGAAATTTAAAGGTATTATAAAGATTGGACTTTCTAAAAAGGAACTTTCAAAGGTTATAACTACAGAAATTTTTATTCTTATGTTTACTCCATTTTTATTGGCTATAGCTTTTCTTTTTGCTGGGGGATGGCCTTTTGGTAGTAAAATAAATTCATATTTCACTGTTGCAGTAGTGTGTTCCTTAGTTTTTCTTGTTATTCAAACTTTAGGATATATTATGGTAAGTTTAAAATATAAAAAAGCTATATTGAAAAAGGTTATTTAATATTTAAGTATTTTTAAGGGTAATATTTATTCAAATTTAACAATGGTTTGTTTAATTAAAGAGAGGAAAGATCATATGAAGAAATTAAATGCATTTCAAATTAAAGTTTTTGCACTAATATTAATGTTAATGGATCACCTATATTCCTAATTTCCAAGGATATTTCCACTATGGTTCCATCCATTATCAAGAGTTGTATCACCTATTTTTGCTTTTCTTGTAGTAGAAGGATTGTTTCATACTAAAAATAAATTTAAATATAATGTTAGATTAATTGGATGGGCAATTTTTATGGAATTAGGAAATAAGTTATTAGGTTTAAAAGGTATCCAGGTTGGAAATAACATATTCTTAACTTTAGCCCTTGGGCTTACTATATTAAATATGTTTGAGTTAAGTAAGAAGAAACAGGGGATACAAAAGATTGTTTTTATATTATTAGGAATGGTGCTTATACCTCTTGGAATTTTTACAGAAGGTGGACTATCTGTAATACCTTTTATAGTAATAACTTATGTATTTAGGGGAAAGATGAAAAAATCTATTTTAGCTTATTTAGTTTTATCTATAGCTATGTTTGGGATAAGCTATACTCCTTACCCAACTTTAAATGAAACTATAGGAATGTTAATGTTTAATTCAGACTTTTTATTTATATTAGTAATACCATTTATGTTTTTATATAATGGGGAAAGAGGATTAAATAATAAATTTTCTAAGTATTTATTTTATGTATTCTATCCATTACACTTGTGGTTATTAGCTATTATAGGATACTTATTTAATTAAGTGATTCTTGGATTTCAATTAGAGCACATGATTTTAATTTCTACAATTTTGTAGGTTAAATCATGTGCTTTTTTAGTTGCTATAAATTTTAAAAATCTTTTTAGGTAAGAGGAATTATAAAAAATATATAGAAATATTTTAGTTATAGTCAGTGAAAAGGAAGGAGCATAAAAATGATAAATAAAGCAATTGCTTTTGCTAATATAGTGCATGAGAAAGGAAAAAGAAAGGGAACAAATATACCATATATTTTACATCCCATGGAAGTTGCTATTACTGTATCTTCTATGAAATATGATGAGGACTTAATATGTGCAGCTATACTTCATGATACTATTGAAGATGTGTATATAAGTTATGAAACCATTAAGGATATGTTTAATGAAAGGGTAGCAGATATTGTTAAGGCGGAAAGTGAAGATAAGTCTAAGTCATGGAAGGAAAGAAAAAAACATACTATTGAACATTTAAGAGAAGAAAAGGATGAGGATATAAAAATAGTAGCATTAGCAGATAAACTTTCTAATATAAAGTCAATGTATAGGGATGAGAAAGTACTTGGAGATAAACTTTGGGAAAAATTTAATGAAAAAGATAAAAAGGAGCAAGGATGGTATTATAAAGGTATGGTAGACAGCTTAAGCAGTTTACAAAAGTATGATGAATACAATGAATTTAAAAGCTTGGTTTACAAAGTTTTTGGAGAATAATTTATTTAATTATAGAGTAAATAATAATTATGGAGGGGATATGTATGATAAAACATATTGTAATGTGGAAGTTAAGGGATTTTAGTGAAGAGGAAAAACTACAACATTGTGAAAAGGCTAAGAGAGATTTAGAAGGATTAAGTGGAATAATACCTGAACTTAAGGCTATTGAAGTAGGGATAAATATTAATAAAACCCCAGCTGCCTATGATTTAGTACTTTATTCTGAATTTGAAAATGAAGAAGAACTAAATATATATCAAAGTCATCCAGAGCATGTTAAGGTGGGAAAGTTTATAAAAGAAATAGTGCAGAGCAGAGTGGTTACGGATTATAACGTATAATTTTTTGGAGGAGTTTACAATGAAATTAATTTCAGAACAAGGGTGGTCAATAGTTCCTCAAGACAATAGTTTTTTATATTATGAGATGGGTGACAGAGGAAAAGAAATAGGATATTTTAGATATTCATTTCATAATGATAATGTTACTGAGATAGATAAGGACACTTATTCTAAGGGTAAATATGGCGTACATTATAAGAAGGTACTTGAATATTTTAAGGATGACTCTGTGGGACCAAGCTGTGTAAGCCTTGAAGATAGTTCAATTATTGTTACGGAGTATATGAACTCATATATTCATAAGTTCGATGAAAATGGCAATTTAGTTTGGATTAATGAATCTATGGGAAACTATGAAAGTATATATAGTCTAGCATATGAGAAAGACTTTCTTTGGTGTGTATATCCTACTTTAAGTACCATAAAGAAATTTTCCTTAAATACTTTTCAGGAAGAAGTATCAATTGGTAAAATAGTAGATGGAGTTTTTAACTATCCAGAGTTTGCAATAGTATATGATGATAATTTATATGTATGTGATATGGGAAACTATAGAATTTGCATAGTAGATTTAAATACAAATGAGGTAAGAGAATATCTTAAATTTCATGAACCTACCTGGGAGTATTTTCAGATTGATGGAAAAGAAATTGTTAGGTTGCAATCGGGAATTTATGTTTTAGATTAAAAAATAGAAAAATAGGGGACAGTTAACAACTATTAAGCTTTTAAATAAGCATTATGTTAAAACAGTTGGTAACCGTCCCTGCTTTTTTTGTTCCTAAATTAGCAGATTATAAGTAGATTATAAAATGAAGATAATCAAGGGACGGTTGAGAAGTCTTTAGCTTGTAGATAAGCTTTATGTTAAAAAAGTTGTTAATTGTTTATATAATATTAATCTTATAATTTGGAAAAAGTTCATAAAAAGTTTATGATTTTATTTTTTGATAAAACAAAATATATATGATAGTATATATCGTGTGGAATATTAAAGAAAATTGATAAAATTAATCAAAAAATGTATCAGTAATGGAAAATTTATTTGAAGAAGAAGTTTATTTGTGAATTTAATTTCCAAATAAAATTTAATAGTAATAAATAAAGTAATAGATATTGGAGGAGAAATTTATGAGGACCAGTGTAAAAAATAAGTTAATAGCATTAGTAATATTTTTTATTACTATATTAGTAGGAGTAGGAGTATATGCAAGTATTATGATAGGACAAGTAAATAAATATTCTACTAATATAGCCTATGAAGTAATTCCAGGTATAGAACATTCATCTAGACTTGATACTTTAGCTAGTGATTTTAGAATAATGGAATATGAACACATTATCTCTAGGTCTAAAGATAAAATGAATGATAAGGAAAAAGTCATGGAAGATTTAAAAAGTCAAATATTTGACCGAATTAGTGAGTATAAGAAGGTTTCCTTAGATGAAGAAGATAAAAATTTAATTGACCAAGTTCAAAATTCATTGATTAATTACTTTAATTTACACAAAACTGTTATGGAATTAAGTAGTTCATTAAAAACAGAAGAAGCTATGAAAATTATGGGGGGAGAAGGAGAGAAATTATATAATAAAGCTAGTGATGACCTTAAAAAATTAGTTATATATAATGAAGATTTTAGTAAGGATTTAAGTGATAAGGGAGATGCTGCAGCTTCTATAGGAAAAAAGATATTTGTAGGAGTAAACATAATAGCATTAATTTTTATAATTATTATAGCATTTGCTATAATAACAAGTATTTTAAAACCTATCAATTTATTGAAGAATGAATTAAATACACTTGCAACTAGTGGTGGCGATTTAACTAAAAAAGTAGAAATTAATTCTAAAGATGAGTTTAAAGAATTGGCAGATGCCTTTAATGAGTTTATATCAAATTTAAGAGATATTATGGTAGATGTTAATAATAGAACAAAAATTACCGTTGAGAATGTTGAAGGTATAGCTGATAACATGGGACAACTAAACAATCAGATAGAAGAGGTTCATGCTACAACTGAACAATTATCAGCAGGAATGGAAGAGACAGCAGCATCATCAGAAGAAATGAATGCAACAGTTTGTGAAATTAATGAATCTGTAGAATTAATTGCAGGCAAAGCCAAAGAAGGAGTTAATTCCTCAATAGAAGTTAGTAATAGAGCTTTAGCCTTAAGACAGAAGGCTTTAAATGCTAAAAAAGATGCAGATGATATATATGCAAGTACTAAGGAAAGATTAGAGAAAGCTTTGGAAGATTGTAAAGTAGTAGAAAAAATAAATATATTTTCAGAAACTATATTAAATATTTCTGATCAAACAAATCTTTTAGCATTAAATGCTTCAATAGAAGCTGCAAGAGCTGGTGAGGCAGGCAAAGGATTTACAGTTGTTGCTGATGAAATAAGAAATTTAGCTGAGCAATCTAATGTTACAGTAAGTGAAATTAAGAAGGTTGCAGAATTGGTGTTAGCCTCTGTTGAAAACTTATCAAGTGGAGCATTGGAAATATTAGATTTCGTAAATACCAAGGTTACTAAAGATTATTTAAACATGGTTAAAACAGGTGAAGAATATAAAATGGATGCTGAAGGTTTTAATAAGACAATGGAGGATTTTAGTAGTACGTGTAATCAAGTTAAAATAGCTATTGAAAATTTAACTAAGGCTGTAGAAGAAATAACAACATCTACTACAGAAGGAGCTAATAATACTACAAATATTGCTGAAAGCACTATGGTGGTGAATGAAAAGTCAAGTCATGTAATAAAACAAACAGAAATTTCAAGAGAAAATGTAGAAGGATTGTTACATGTAATATCTAAATTTAAAATCTAAAAAATATAAAATGGCGGAATAAAAATAGTAAAATAAAAATAGGGGACAGTTAACAACATTTAAGCTTTTGGACAAGCGGTTTATTAAAAACAATTGTTAACTGTCCCTTAGCTATTTTAGCAAATAGTTGTTAACCGTCCCCTATTACTTTTATATTGTAAACCTCACAAAATTATTATATAGTAGAATCTAACTACACATTTACATATGATAATAAATAGGGGGTGATACTATGAAATTTATAGGATTTAGAACATTAAAAACAGCAATAGGAGCAACACTTGCTATAATTATAGCAAAGGAGTTAGGGCTAGAATATTCAGCAGTTGCTGGCATTATCACAATACTTAGTGTTCAAAAGACTAGGAAAAAGTCTATTAAAATTGCATTCAAAAGAATAGGGGCAAGTATATTAGCACTATGTATTGCAGCTATTTTATTTACAACATTCGGATTTATGGAATCAATTTTTGGAGTTTTTTTATTAATCTTTATACCTTTGTCTGTAAGACTCAATTTAGAAGAAGGAATTGTAGTAAGCTCTGTATTGGTATCACACATATTAGTTGAAAAATCAACAAGTTTATTTTGGATGAAAAATGAAGTAGGGCTTATGCTCATAGGAGTTTGTGTAGCTGTGATTTTAAATCTTTATATGCCGAACATAGAAGAAAAAATAAAAGAGGAGCAAGCTTTTATTGAGCAAAACATAAGTGATATTTTAATTAAGATGGCAGATTCCTTTAGAAATGGACATGTATCTCTTGATGAAGATGAATTATTGGAAGTTTTAGAAGGAAGAATACGTGGGGCTAGAAAGCTTGCTTATATAAGTTTAAATAATAATTTTTTTTTAGAAGATAGTTATTATGTAAGATATATGGAAATGAGAAAACAGCAGTTAGAAGCAATAAAGGGAATGAGAGAACATTTTAAAGGTGGTTTTTCTGCCTATGAGCAAAAAATGATGATGGCTCAATTTACTGAGAAAGTTGCTAATTTAGTATATGAAAAAAATACAGCAGAAAGTTTACTTAATGATTTAAATCATTTAAGAGACAATTTTAGAAAAATGCCCCTTCCTGTGACAAGAGAAGAATTTGAAATCAGAGCTTCCCTTTTTGAATTTTTAAACGATATAGAAAGATTTTTAAAATTAAAAAATGAGTTTATAAAGGAAGTTAATGCTCAATAATCGTTGTAAGCATATTATATTTATTGTATAATTATCCAGGGAAGGGGTTGAGTTTACAATATGAATAGAGATGGAAAAAGTAAAAAAACTATTATGGTTTCATTAATAATTTTATTATTATTTGGAACAGTTTTTGGAATAATTTTTGCTTCATATAATAGTAATAAAGCTATGATAGCTGAAAATAGAAAAAATAATGATGAAAAAATAGAGAAACCTACTATAACAGGAGTTGAATCATCTAAAGATAAAGAGGTTTTACAAACAGAGGAAGATAGGAATAGGAAAACATCACAGCCCAAGGATAAGGATGCACATACAAAAGAGGTTAAAAATGAAGATGAAAAATTAAACGAGAATAAAAAGGCAAAAATAACAAAAGAACAAGCGGAAAAGATAGTTCACGGAAAAGTGAAAAAGAAAGAAGACATACTGTCTTATGTAAATGTAGCAAAAGTTCCATATGAGCATATTGAAACACCATATAAAAAATTTCCAAAGGAAATATTAAATAAAGAAGTTTATATATTCGAGTTGTCTAAATTAGTAGATAAAGAAAATAATGAATCTATAACAGTATGTAGATATTATGTAGATTTTAGTGGAGGATTATATAAAGATACTTATTTTATTAATTTAGAATGTGTGAAGGTTAAGTAATTTTACAATAATAAATAAGTAAGCTGCAAATTTGAAAGGATAATTTTTTCCTAAACACTATACTATAGAACGTTTTCTAGTGTTAATGTAGAAAAATTATCCTTAATTAATAACTATAATTAAATTACTCAAATAAATGTACTCTATTTCTGCCTTGATTTTTAGCAGAATATAATGCTTTATCTGCATTAAGTATTAGATTTTTAGCTGTTGATTCATTATTAGGTATCAATGAACTAACACCAACAGTTATAGTTATACATTCTTTTATTTCAGAATATCTATGAAGGATATCTAAGTTTTCTACTCTTCTTTTCATTTCTTCAGCAATGTTTAATGCAGTATCCTCAGTGGTATTAGGAAGTATAGCTATAAATTCATCCCCACCGTAGCGAGCAAGAAAATAATCAGGCTTCTTAAGAGAATTATCTAATTCTTTTGCTACTTTTGCTATTATTTCATCTCCAGCTAAGTGTCCATATTTATCATTATATTTTTTAAAATAATCTATATCTATTATTAATAAAGACATAGGCAAAGAATTAATTTTACACTTTCTCCACTGTAGTCTAAGATATGACTCAAAATGTCTTCTGTTTGAAATTCCTGTAAGAGAATCTATTGCTGAAAGTTTTAATAGTTTTTCATTCAATTTTTCAAGTTTATCTGTCTTTTCTTTTAGGTCGATATTTTTAAGACGATATAATTCCTTTTCTTGGTTAGATTTTTCTATTTTATATTGAGTTAGTATACTTTCTAATTTTTGTGCTAATTCATTTTGGTGAATTATTTTTTCTGCTTCATAATATTTTTTATAAAAACATAATGCTTTTCTATAATTCTTATTCTTTTCATATATTTTTGCAATAAAGGAGGCTGTTGTTGAAATTAGAGCAGTTGAATTTGTTTCCTCTGATAATTTAAATGCCCTTTTTATATAATTTAAAGCTTCTTCATTTTTATTAATGTATAGATAAAATTTACACAAATCAATTAGTATTTTAATTTCACTAATTTTATCACCTATAGTTTGAGAAATTTTTAAGGATTCATGTAAATATTTTGAACATTGTTTCTTATTATTTAAACCTATGTAGAACTTAGCCATTACATGCAAAGCCTCACATAAACCAAGTTTATCGTTATTTTGTTTGCATATATTTATGCTGGAAGAGAGATATTTCTTGGCAATATCATATTGTCCTAAAAGACAGTAAATATGTCCTATATTCAGCAAAGTAGTTGATAAGAATAATTCTTCATCTATTCCTTCATATATTTCTTTGCTTTTTAGGTAATAATCTAAGGCTGTATTATAATCTTTTAATTCCTTATGAATTTCTCCAATATTATTAAGAATATCTGCTTCTTTATGTTTATAGTTGCTATTTCGAGAAAGTCTAAGTGCTTCTATGTAATATTCCAAAGCTTTATTATAATGTTGTTGTATAAAGTTAACATTTCCTAAATCAGAAATTGCTTCTATTTCACAGTCTATAATATTTAATTTTTTACTTATTTCTAAGGACTTTAAAAAATTATTTATAGCAATTTGGAAGTTTCCAAGAATTAAGTTGCTTTTACCCATTGTAATTAAGCTTATAGCTTCTTCTTTTTTATAATCTTTTTTTAAGGCGATCTTGTAAGCCTTTTTTGATAGCTGGAGAGAATTCAAAGGATCTACTCTTTGTAATCTTTGAGAAATATTATTTAAGCGGTTAATTTGTTTTGGTGTATTTTTGCAGCAGTCAAATTTTGAGATAGTTTCAAATATTTTATTATTTGAGTTATTATTCAAATATTTATCCCTCCATTAAAATATAATTATATTTTAATTATATCAGTTTATTGTAAAATGAAGACATATTATAAAAAAAAATTACTTCGCAATTTTTAGATTTTGTGGTAACATATTCTAAACAGATTATTACTTAAGAGGTGAATTATATGAACAAAAAGATAAAGATTGGAATCGTAGGGTATGGTAACCTTGGCAGAGGAGTAGAAAAGGCTATAAAACATAATCCTGATATGGAACTTGAAGCCATTTTTACAAGAAGAGATGTTAATCAGGTGGATAGCCATAATTCTAAATTAATTCACATATCAAAATTAGAATTATACAAGGGAATAATTGATGTTATGATTCTATGTGGAGGTTCTGCTACAGATTTAATAGAGCAGGGACCTATGTTGGCATCACAGTTTAATACTGTAGATAGCTTTGATACACATGCAAGAATACCTGAACACTTTGAACATATGGATAAAGTTTCAAAGGAAGCAGGAACTGTAAGTCTTATATCATCAGGATGGGATCCAGGTTTGTTTTCATTAAATCGTCTTTTAGGTCAAGCGGTATTACCAAATGGAGTTGATTATACTTTCTGGGGTAAGGGAGTAAGCCAAGGACACTCTGATGCTATAAGAAGAGTAGAAGGAGTAAAAAAAGCTGTTCAGTACACAATTCCAGTACAGGAAGCTTTAGAAAAGGTAAGAACAGGAGAAAATCCACAGTTTACAACAAGAGAAAAACATGAAAGATTATGTTATGTAGTTCCTTGTGAAGGTGCAGATTTAGAGAAAATAGAGGAAACTATAAAAAACATGCCAAATTATTTTGCAGATTACAATACAAAAGTTAATTTCATATCAGAAGAAGAATTTAAAAAGGATCATTGCAACATGCCTCATGGTGGATTCGTTATACGTACAGGAAACACTAGTGAGGAAAATAAGCAGAGAATAGAGTTTAGCCTTAATTTAGATAGTAACCCTGAATTTACTTCTAGTGTATTAGTAGCGTATGCTAGAGCAATATATAAATTTTCACAAGAAGGAAGAAAAGGAGCAGTTACAGTTTTTGATGTTCCTTTTGGATATTTATCACCTAAATCACCTGAAGAATTAAGAAAAGAATTACTTTAAATTTTTTCAGTTAGCAGTTAAGTAGAATTTAGAGTTAAAATTGGAGAAGGTTAATAATTATTATGAACCTTAGCTAAAATAATCAGGGACAGTTAACAAGTATTATTAAAAGTTGTTAACTGTCCCTGATTATTATGCCAACATTTGTTAACCGTCCCCGGGTTTCCAAATTTTAGTCCATACTTTGCAATATAATTTACTTAAATGTATAATTATATATGAATATTGATGTAGTACCTTTATCAAAAGGCTTTGAAACTTCATATGTTGAAGAATAATAAGTATTGATATGGAGGCGAATCAATTATGGAAGTTTCAGTAAATGTATTGGATTTTGATCAAGTGTATCAAATGCAAACATATTTTAAGGAGGCTCGTTATGAGTGGATTAAGCTTTCGGATATCAGAAATACAAATAGATATTGCGAAGCAAAAGCCTTAGCATCTATTGCTAAGAGACTTAAAAAACGAAAAGACAGAGGAATAACATTTATAGGAAGCGGCAATTACCATTATGTTACATATCTACTTATGAAGGATGTTCAAGCTCCCTTCACTTTAATTCTATTTGACCATCATACAGATATGAAGGATGCTCCTTGTGAATCTTTAGTAACCTGCGGATCTTGGGTATTGAAATCTTTAGAGAGATTGCCAATGCTTAAAAAGGTTATTATCATAGGCACTAGGAAGGATTTGTTAGAATCTATACCGTCACACTTGAATAAGAAAGTCTTAATATTATCAAAAGAACAAATTGGACAAGCAGGCGTAAAAGAATACATAAAATCAGAAATTACTACTTATAATGTCTATATTAGTATTGATAAAGACGTTCTTGGAAAATCAGAAGCAGTAACAAATTGGGATCAAGGAAATATGAAGCTTATACAGTTACTAAATTTGATTAAACATATTGCCAAAAATAAACGTATTTGTGGTATAGATGTTTGTGGAGAATATCCATATAACCCTGTGTTGAATCTTTATTCTGAAAGTTTGGAAGCAGTACGAAAGAATAATAGAGCTAATTTAACAATCTTAAATACAATTAATAATTTGGAGAAAAAAATAAGTTAGTAATTATAGAAATTTTAAGGGAGATTATATCACTGAGATTAGTGTTTTTAAAATAGAAGCTTTTATAGGAGAAGAATATAATTCTTGAATTTTTTAGTTTTTATTTAGTTTAGGTAGTTTTATTTGTTTATTTAGCTATTTAGTTTAGGGGACGGTTAATAATATTATGACCTTTAGCTAAAATAATTAGGGACAGTTAACAAGCGTTAAAAAGTTGTTAACTGTCCCTAAAACTTGGTTACAAAATTCGCCGACAATTCTCAAATGTGTAAAAGGATTTTTAACTGATCTAAATTTTAGAACTACATTTTCGCTATATTAAAGTAATCTGTAAGCTTTGGAAAATGTATTTTAACCTTGGTGTATTCACCATATGAAGATTCTATGCTTATATAATGACCAAGCTTTTTTGATAGTTCCTTTGCTAAATATAATCCCATACCTGTAGATTTATACATTTCTCTACCATTATGTCCTGTAAATCCTCTATGAAAAACTCTCTCTATATCTTCTTCTTTTATACCTATACCATTATCTTCTATTATAAGAATTTTTTCTTTATTAAGTTTTTCTCCACTAATCTTTATTATTCCGCTTTCACTAGTATATTTTAATGAATTACTTAATATCTGATCAATTATGAAGCCTAACCATTTTTTATCTGTAGACACAATAAAATCTACATCATTTATTTCTATCTTTATTCTTTTATTAATAAATAATTTAGCATGTTTTGTTATATGCGTTTTCACTATTTTTTCTAAGTTATGTTCGCTTATAAAATAATCTTTTGAAAAGTCATCTATCTTAGAATAATATAATGCTTGTTCAACATAATTATCTATTTTATCAATTTCTTCTTCAATGCTGTTTAAAATTTCTTCTTTAGGTTTACCAAAACTGTTTTCTAAAACTAATCTAGTTACAGCTATTGGAGTTTTAATTTCATGAACCCAGGAGGTAATAAATTCTGAGTTATTTCTTTTTTCTTCATAAAGCTTTTTAATTTTTACTTCTTCATTTTTATATACATGTATCAACATTTTATTATTTAAAAGTTGCCTAAGGCCTTTAGGTTCGGGTAAGGAATAAACAATGTCTTCGTCTCTATTTTCTAATATATATTTTATTGCATTATAATACTTTTTATTAAAAAAATACTCTCCTAAAAGATATGTAGTAGTCAGAGTAGCGCCAACTATATTTATGTATATGATATTATAAATATTTACCTGAATAGTTCCATCTAAATATACTATAGCTGAAATAAACATCATTAAAACTATATAGAAAATAATGAAATACCTTTTATCAAGAAAATATTCTTTTAAGTTCATAGTATTATATATCCCTGACCTTTCTTAGTTTGAATAAAATCATTAAGTCCTATTTCTGATAGCTTCTTTCTTAATCTATTTATATTAACAGTCAAAGTATTGTCGTCTACAAAGCTTTCATCTTTCCAAAGCAATCTCATAATTTTATCTCTACTTACTACTTCACCATTTTCTTTCATAAGTATATAAATAATTTTAAATTCATTTTTTGTAAGTTCTATCTTATGTTCATTATACATTAGGTTACAATCCTTTAAGTTAAGTACAACGCCATTATTTTCAATAACATTGGATTCTACATTAGAATAGGAATAAGTTCTTCTTAAAAGTGCGTTTATCTTAGCCATAAGAACATCTAGAGAAAAAGGCTTTTGTATAAAATCGTCTCCACCCATATTTACAGACATTATGATATCCATATTAGTATCCCTTGAAGATACAAATATTATAGGAACTTTAGAGACTTCTCTTATTTTATTACACCAATAAAAGCCATCAAAAGATGGAAGATTTATATCCATAAGAACCAGATCAGGCTGATATTTTACAAAATCACTAAACACTTCATCAAAGTCCTCTACATATAGCCCTTGAAAATTCCACTTTTTTAAATTTTCTAATATTATTTCTCTTATTTTTGGATCATCTTCTACTATCATTATTTTAAACATAATTAACACCTTTTCCTAAATTAATTTTGCTTTTCTATATTATATCCTGACTAACATAGTATTACAAATGTTATTGCTTTGCTTGGTACTTGGGGACAGTTAACATATTTTTATCATATTACATTAATTTAATCATCAATTTAATTGTTTTTACTCAGGGACGATTAATGTGAAACATGAAACAGGGACAGTTAACATGAAATGATGAAGGGTAAAGATGGAGAACTTATGTTAACTGTCCCTTATTTTTTTTTATAACATACTAGGCCTTAAAAACTGTCTTTATAGCCTTATTAGGACATACACTTTTACATTCTCCGCAACGTATGCACTCAAAGCTATTAGGATTTTTATAAACTTCTATATCTAGCTTACACCTTTTAGAACAAGCACCACAGCTTGTACAAACGTCTTTGTTTACTTCTAATTTATACACACTTATTCGATTAAATAAACTATATATAGCACCTAAAGGACAAATAAATCTACAAAAGGGTCTAAATATAATTATGGATAAAATAATTGTAATTATAAGTATTGCTGTTTTCCACATAAATAAAAATCCTATAGCAGATCTTAAAGAAGTATCTAATAAAGTAAGAGGAATGCCTCCTTCAAGAGTACCAGCAGGACATATATATTTACAGAAAGTTGGATCTCCCATACCTATATCATTTACCCAAAACATAGGAAGTAAAATTACAAATACTAAAAGTATTATATATTTTAAATATTTTAATCCGTTAAGTTTTTTACTTAATTTAAATTTAGGGGAAGGTATCTTATGCAATAATTCTTGTATCAAACCGAATGGACATAGCCATCCACATACAAATCGTCCCAAAGTTACTCCAATAAGAGTTAAAAATCCTACCACATAAAAAGAAAACTTATATTTTAAATCTCCTATAACTGCTTGTAGTGAACCAATGGGGCAGGAGCCAAAGGCCCCAGGACAGGAGTAACAGTTAAGTCCTGGAACACATATACTTTTTGTTTTACCTCTATAAATATGTCCTTCTAAAAAACCTTTAAAATATCCATTGGTACTTATAAGTGTTATTATTTGAACTAATTTTCTCTTTAGACTATCCAATTCCTATACACTCCAAACAAATATTAATTGCTTTTGTAAGCACAGTATTTACTTCTCCTCTATACATTCCGAAACCTATAAATGATATGCCAATTGTAAATAAAAACATTCTTATTTTAGTTTTCATAAGGTTATACCTACTTTACCATATTTAAATAGTTATCTATTAATTTTTTGTAAGCTTCTTTTTGGCGCGCACCTACTACTGTTTCTAAAATTTCTCCCTTGCTATTTAAAAATACTGTAACAGGTACCGCATTAGTTTTACTAACAAAGTCTTTTTGAAATTTTTCATTTGGTATTAAGTTTGTAAAATCTACTTTTGATTTTTTTAATATTTCAAATGCTTTAACTTCATTTGTATCACCATCAGCAACTACACCTATTATATTGACACCTTTTTTTTCATACTCTTTATATAATTCTTGAAGTTCGGGCATTTCATCTATACAAGGCTTACAAAATGTTCCCCATATATTTATCATAGTAAGTTTTTTATCCTTAAATATATCATTAGTTACTACTTTATCATTTACATCATTAACCTTAAATTGAGGCATAGTTTTTAAATCTCCAAAAGAACCTTTTGCATCCTGTAATTGAGTTTCTTGCTTTGTTGAATTTGAAGTACTGTTATTTTTTGAACCACAAGCAGTTAAAGATAAAGTCATAATTACTAATAAACATGAAATTACTAATTTTTTCATTTTAAAAACTCCTTTATTTTAAAATATATTAACATAAGATTTAAATTAGTTACCTATAGTTGCTAGTACATCTAATATTTTTTGGAAAAATTCTTTACGAGATGAATTTCCTTTTACAAGCTCTGTAAATAATCTCCCATCTTTTATAAATAATATTCTTTTACAATAACTAGCAGCAAAAGCATCGTGAGTAACCATCATTATAGTAGCATTAATATTTTCGTTTAAATCTGTAAGACACTGTAGAAGATCTTTAGAAGAATTTGAGTCTAAAGCACCTGTAGGTTCATCTGCTAGTACAAGTGTTGGATTTGTTATTATAGCTCTAGCAGCAGCTGTTCTTTGTTTTTGTCCCCCTGAAACTTCAGATGGATATTTTTCTAATATGTTAGATATTCCAAGTGCTTCAGCTACTTCAGTTACTCTTCTTTCTATTAAGGTAACTTTTATCTTAGAAAGTGTTAGAGGAAGCATTATATTTTCCTTTAAAGTTAAAGTATCTAAAAGGTTAAAGTCCTGAAATATAAATCCAAGCTTATTTCGTCTAAAAGAAGAAAGGGAATTTTCATTTAAATTTAATATATTTTCACCACCTATGGATATATTCCCAGAGGTAGGTTTATCAATAGTAGATATTACATTTAAAAGGGTGCTTTTGCCAGCACCAGAAGGACCCATTATTCCAACAAATTCACCTTCATTAATTTGTAAGTTTATATCATCAAGTGCAGTGTATATATTTCCTTTTGAACCATATATTTTTTTTAGATTCTTAGTTTCAACAACAATACTCATAATATTCATCCTCCATAAAATTAATTTTCTGTAACTATTTTAGTATAAGTTTTTACTGTCATTAAGTAATAAATAGAATAAATTAATATATAAGATACAGTGCTTATGATAATTGGCACTTTAATACTAAGATCTATTATTGTACCCAATAGTGCTAGTGCTAATAGGTTATGAAGAAGTCCTATAATTATTGGCAACATAAAAATTGCTATTAATTGTTTCTTTATAGATTTATTTGTTTCTTTTTTAGATATACCTATCTTTTTTAATACATCATATCTTCCTTTATCATCATTAGCTTCTGTAAGTTGTTTAAAGTATAATATACTTCCTGTAGAGGTTAAGAAAACTAATCCTACTAGAATACCTATAAACAACATCATTGAAGACATAATTAATATTTGCTTCATGTCTTGTATATAATGAAATTTAGCATTATCAGGCATTATTTTTATAAGATCCTTTGTTAGGGAAGTACTATCCAAGGCATTTTGTATTGAATATGCTTTAAGGATAACCACATTATTTTTATTATAATATTTTTCATATACATCATCTTTAACTAATAGAATTGGACCCATATCAAGAGAATTTAAAGGTTCTTCTAATTTCCTATCTATTATTTTAAAGGAATCATTTAAATTTTTATCTTTACTAGATATATTTACGGTTTTACCTTTAATTTTATCTAGATCCTTTGGCCCATAATGTAATAGTATTGCTTGTGATGAAGAAGAAATTTTAAAGTTAGTATTTAATCCTTTTGTTCTTAAATTGTCTTTATATTTACTTTCTGATATTAAATAAGCATCATTAAATTTTAAATCAGAAAAGTTTTCTACTTTACCAGATACTTTTATAACTTCAGATTCAGCTGAGTTTATAAGTTTGTTTTGAGGATATTTTTTTATTATATCTTCAACTTGCTTATCTAAAGATTTACCTGTTGATATATATGAATAGGAAAATGGATAAGCTAGTTTGTAAATTTGTTTCATATTATAATCCATGCTATAAGTTATACTTATGGAAGTTAAAGCAACAGCATTTGTAATAGCTATTATTGATAATGTTTTTGCATTAGATTTTATTCTGTATAAAAAGTGAGATATACTTATTAAATTATCTCCTTTGTAATATAGCTTTTTGTTTCTTTTTAGAGCACTTACTATAAACACTAAAAATGAACTAAAGAAAATAAAAGTTCCGATTATTGAAGTTACAAGTGCAATAGGTACATTCCTTAGGAATGTAGGTGAATCTTTTATAGTCATAGCGGCGATTCCTTCTATTACGAAGAAAATTATAGAAAGTAATGCTAAAACTATAGATGGTTTAGTACTTTTCTTGGATTTATTTTCACTTGTGCTGTCAGCTTTAAATAAATCTATAAGTTTAAATCTATAAATTATGGTGTATGCATTTATAGAAACTATTAAAAATAATATTCCAAAAGTTATAACTGTATGCACCACAGCATCCATGCTCACAGAAAATTTTATTAACACCTTCATGCCTATAAACTTAATTAGAATCATCATAAATAATTTAGAAAGCAATCCGCCAATAAATATTCCTGTTATAAGAGCAGTACTTCCAATGATCATATTTTCATAAAAAAGTAATGAACCTACTTGTTTCTTTTTTAGCCCTAATAGAGAGTAAAGTCCTAATTCTTTTTTTCTTTTCTTTATAAAGAAAGAGCTAGAATACAATATGAATATGGCAGCAAACATAGCGATTATTATAGCTGAGCCTTTAAACATTACAAGTAATCTTTCATCTTGCTCTAATAACCCTTTAATTTGCTCATTAGATGATATATTTTGAAAAGCAAAATATATTGTTACATTGAATACTATCGAAACAAAATAAATAAAGTAATTATTAAAGTTTCCTTTTATATTTTTTTTGGCTAATCCTAATAACATTTGTCGTCCTCCTTAATTAACGTTCTATGGATATTTTACGAAATATATCATAAAAAAAACATCGTTATAACTTACAATTTAAATTTTAACCTTACATTGTTGTAAGTTTGGAGTTTGGAGGGACGGTTAAGTACTATTTAAAATTAAAGGTTAATTAAAGTTGGGTTGATTGAGTTGGATTGAGGGGACGGTTAATAATTATTAGCTTATTAAGTATGTGTTGAATAACAAACTTATTTCAGGTCAATGATGTAAATAATAAAGAGAAATGAGGTGTTTATTTGCCTAGATGTGAAAGGAAAAAAGCAGATAATGCAATATATCATGTAATGGTGAAGAGCATAACTGAAGTTCCCCTATTTAAGAGACATGATGATAAAATTAAATATCTACATCAGATGAGAGAATATCAGAAAATATTTAAGTTTAAAGTATATGCATATTGTTTAATGACTAATCATGGTCATTTTATAATAGATTGTAATGGAGCAGATATCTCAAAAATAATGCATGGGTTAAATTTTAAATATGCTGTAACATTTAATTGTATTCATAACAGGAAAGGACATTTGTTTCAGGATAGATTCAAGAGTAAAATGGTAAATTCAGATAGATATCTGATTACCTTATCTGCCTATGTTCATAATAATGCACTAAGCATAAGGGGATATGAGAATTGTCCTGAAAAGTACAAATACTCAAGTTTAAGAGCATATCTTGGTATTGAAAAAGACAATACAGGTCTTTTAGATGAAGCATTTATAATGCAAATGTTTAGTCAAAATGTAAGGAAGGCAAGGGAAAACTACATTAAATTTGTATATATATGTGACAATGAAAGAATAAAAAAAGAATTAGAGTTTGAGAAAGAAAAAACAGAATACAGAAGTGAGAGAAAAATAGTAGTAAGAAATTTCAAACCAGAACAAATATCAAAGTTTGTGGCAAAAGAAACAGGGATAAATGAAATGATGCTTTATGTAAAAAATAATAAAAACGCTAGGATTATTAGAGCGTTAGCTGCACTTCTAATGAGAAGCCTTTGTAACTATAAATGTAGTGATATATGCAAAGTATTAGGAAATATCACTCAATCAAGAGTATCAAAACTTTGTTCCATTGGAGTTGAGATCATTTCTACAGGAGGGAAATATAAAAATATAATAGACAAATTTATTTCTCAACAACCAGCATAGATTGGCACATCATACTTCTATAATAATTTAAAATCTAAGTTTATTAAAAGTAAACTCCTTCATTTTTCATTCTAATAAGGGGTCTTATTTGCATGTTTATAATTACAGGGTACAAGCTTAACTATTATTATTCAATTATATAAAATGATAAAATAGTAAAATAAGTGTTTAAAACTTGCATTTTATAGTATGAATTTAAAGTGTTTAATAGATAAGAAAAAATTAACCGTCCCGTGAACGTGAACATTTTACCATTCTGATCCATCTAATAAGTGTAAGACTTAGCTAAGTAAAATGAAATAGGAGGTAAAAACTTGAGAGATGCAACGTTAACAAATTATGCAGTTACATTAAAGAAACGAGTTTCTTTGGCAAAGGAAGGAGATAGGGAAGCTTTTATATCATTAATTAATGAAAATAAGTTAAATTTATATAGAGTAGCAAAGGCTATGTTAAACAATGAGGCAGATATAGAGGATGCTATACAAAATACAATAATTAAAGCCTATGAAAACATAGAAAAGCTTAGAAATGATGCTCTCTTTAAAACTTGGATAATTAAAATACTTATAAATCAGTGCAATGAAATTATAAGATCTAATAAAAAGATTGTTTTTATGGAAGAGGTTAAAGAACATGGAGGATATTATGATAGTTACGAAAATATAGACCTTCAAAAGGCAATTGAATCTTTAAATGAGGAATTAAGAGTTGTAACAATACTTTTTTACTATGAGGATTTACCACAGGAACAAATAGCAAAAATTTTAGAAATTCCTAAAGGAACTGTTAGATCAAGATTATTTAGAGCAAGAGAAAGATTAGCTGAAATATTAGACATTGAAAAATTATAGAGGAGGTTTATTATGGATTATAATTTAGTTGATAAAAAAATTAAAGACAAGGCAAAAGAAGATATATGGACTCTTCCAGAATCTTTAGGTAAAAAAATAAATGATACTTTAAACAATCTTCCACAAAAAACAAAGAAAAACAAATTTAAAAAGAGTATTGCAGTTGCAATGATAGCAATAGGTGCAGTTACTTTATTTTCAATTACGATGCCAAGCTATGCTAAAAATATTCCAATACTAGGACCTGCTTTAAAGTATTTTAATATAGGAGATGGATATGAGAAAATTGCAGATAAATTTGGAGTATGTAAAGAAAGTAATGGAGTAAAGGTAACAATTGATAGTGCCATATATGATGGTTATGAATTATTAGTACTATATACAGTGGAAAGCGATAAACCTTTAAAGGAAGCACCAAGAATTTGCAGTGATGGATTAATAACGGTAGGAGAAAAAACAGGCATTTTATCGTTGAATAAAAATAAAAGTATTGCATCTTTTAGCAATGAATATGGAGAGTTTAAGGAAGGAAATACAGAGTATTCTGGAGCGGTTACATTTAAGGTTGCCAGTGATAGCTTTGAAACTGATAAAAAACTTAAGAAACTTGAAGAAGTTATTGATGACCATAAAATAGATCCTGCAAAGATACCAGATAAATATAATTTGTCTCTTAATATAGATAAATTAGGAGGAGAAGATAAAAAAATATTAGGTAAATGGAGTTTTAATCTACCTATAGCAAGTGAAAAGGCTAAAGGTAATGTAAAGGAAATTGAAATTAATAAAAACTTTGGAGGAACTATTTCTAATACAAGATTAGAAAAGATAATAATAACTCCTATTAGATTGTATATACAAGGGGTAATGGATAATGATATTATGCAATTTATTTTAGTAAATGATAAGGGAGAAACATTGAAGCCAACGGGGGGAGAAACTATGGGGTTTTTACCAGGAAATAAGGGTTCATCTACTAATATGAATAGATATATACATGGATATGAGAAAATTGATAAAAATACAAAGCATATAACTGTAATACCATGTGCAATGAAAAATAGTGATAAATTCCCTAAAATTCCTTTGAAATTAAAAGGAGAAACAAAGGTACCTATTGCTCCTAATAAATATTTAATCATAACAAAAGTAGAAGAGAGGAATGGAAAAACTTATGTTTATTATAAGTCCCAGTATCCAATAAATGATTATTTACCATTTTATCTAGTAGATGATTTTAATAATTTATATGTAAGGGATATCGATAAGAGCATAACTAACAATAAACATAGTGAATCAGTATTAATATATAATGAACCATTATTGGATAAAAATCTTAAGGTTTTAAATGATAGCATAATATATTATGATAATGCTATTACTGTTCAGTTGAACAAATAGAAAATTAAGGGACGGTTAACAAGTAGTGTAAAACTTGTTAACCGTCCCTTAATTTCTTAATTTTAATCTATAATTTAATGTTTTTACACATTTATCGTCATATTCTGATAAAAATTGCCTGAGGTGTAAAGGTTTATGAAAAAAATGACGAAAAATAGAGTGCGAACTATAATATTTTGTTAGGAGGGAAAATTATGAATCTTAAAAGTATGAAAGGAAAACTTCTATTATATTTTTTATCGCTTTTTTTAGTGATTTGTGTAGCTATTTCTTCTATTACATATGTTATGTCTAAAAAAATAATTGAAAAGAAAGCTTCAAATCTTATGTTAGAAGTAAGTAAACAGGCTGTAAAGAGTATAGAGCAAGGACTTGATTCTAATTTATATGCATTGGAGACTTTGGCTAACAATCCTATTATAAAGGACAATAAGATAACTCTAGATAAAAAGCAGGATATATTACAGGAAGAAATTAAATTACATAAACATATAAAGATGGGAATAGTAGATAGGAAAGGTAAGTCAATTCAAACTGATGGAAGCACAGTAGACATAAAAGATAGGAACTATTTTAAAAAAGCAATGGAAGGAAAGAGTACTGTATCTGAGCCTACAGTAAGTAAAGTGAATGGTAAGGTAGTTATAGTTTATATAGTCCCAATTAAAGACGGTAATACTGTTACAGGAGCACTTACTGCTGTAAGAGAGGGAAATGATATAAGTAACGTTTCAAATACTATAAAAATAGGAGAAAATGGTGGAGCCTATATAATAGATTCAGAAGGTTATGTAATAGCACATAAAGATGAAGAATCTGTTATTAATAGAGAAAATACTATAGAAATGTCAAAATCGGATGCAAATTTAAAAGAGTTAGCCCAAATAGAAGAAGCAATGATTCAGGGAAAAGAAGGTACCTCTGAGTATAAGTATAAAGGTGAAAATAAATATATAAGTTATTCTCCTATGAAGAGTATAGGATGGTCTGTAGCAATATATGCACCTAAAGCT
Source organism: Clostridium lundense DSM 17049 (assembly GCF_000619945.1). Classification (GTDB taxonomy): domain Bacteria; phylum Bacillota; class Clostridia; order Clostridiales; family Clostridiaceae; genus Clostridium_AO; species Clostridium_AO lundense. The sequence goes on from NZ_JHVC01000001.1 coordinate 83,205, forward strand.
GAGGTTTTAAAAGAAGTAGGAGATCTTACAAGAAGCATAGTTATAATATCAATCATAGGTATATGCATAGCATTTATGATTATAGTATTCATAGCAAAACAAATATCAAAACAATTAGTAATCATGAGAGATAATTTAAGTTCAGTTTCTACAGGAGATTTAACAAATGAAATAGACAAAAAAGTAGCAGCTAGAAAAGATGAATTGGGAGATATGGCAAATGCTTTATTAAAAACTGTACTTTCTATAGGAAATATGATTAGAAATTTAAAGAACAGTTCTTTGGAAATTGATGATAAAGCAAACAATTTAGCAGCTATATCAGAGGAATTTACATCTTCTACTGAAAATATATCTTTAGCCATACAAGAGGTAGCAAGTGGGGCTACAAGTCAAGCACAAGCTTTAACAGAAATAGTAGCAATGCTTAATGACTTTAGTGAAAAAATAAATTCTACTGTAAGTAATATAGCAGAAATAGATGGTATGTCTAGAGATATAGATAGAAAAGCAAATAATAGTAACAAAGATATGGAACAATTATTAAATTCCATGGAAAGTATTGTCGAAGAATTTGATATATTTGAGTCTAAGATATCAACAATGGAGGCAAATGTAGAAAAAATAAATGAAATAACAAATCTTATAAATGATATATCTGAGAAAACTAATCTATTAGCACTAAATGCGGCTATAGAAGCAGCTCGTGCAGGAGAATCAGGTAGAGGATTTGCGGTAGTTGCAGATGAGATAAGAAAACTTGCTGAAATGAGTAAAAGTTCATCAGAAGATATATATAATATAATAAATGGAGTTTTAGAAGATACAAAAGATATGGTAAAGAGTTCAAAAGAAGTAAATCAGAAATTAAATGGGCAGAAATCTACGGCAGATGAAGCTATGAATTCATTTAAGGAGATATCAGAATCAGTTACAAGTATGATACCAAAAATAAAAAATATAAATGATTCAGCTCATATTATAGAAGAAAATAAAAATGAGATTTTAGATAAATCAGAATCTATAGCATCCATATCACAGGAAATATCAGCGTCTTCAGAAGAAATATCAGCATCAGCTGAACAAATGAATGCATCTTCAGAAGAAGTAGCTAATACAGCACAGGGTTTAAATGAAATGACAAGAGATATGTTAGAACAAATGAACAAATTTAAAATATAAAACTAATTTAGTAAATCAGGGGCAGTTAACAAATGGTTTAAAAATTGTTAACTGTCCCTGACTTTAATTTTATAAGAAAGAGCTAAAAGTTGTTAACTGTCCCTAAATTTCTATAATCTATTCAGAAAATACTACAAAAATTGTATGTAATTTATTATTAGAGTAAATGATTTACATAAATTATCGATAATATTAATTAGATGATAAATTTGGTAAAATATATTGTCTAAAGAATATTTTAAAATGGAGGGAGAAGAAATGAATATATCATCAATATCATCAAGAAACACTAATAACTCTGCATTTAGAACTAAAAATATAGACAACCAGATAAAGTTATTAGAAAAGCAAAAGGCGAATGTGCAAGAACAAATTAGCAAAATTAAAGAAAGAAAGATATCGGAGCAACAGAAAGCGGAACTTACAAAGCCCTTGGAAGAGCAAATAAGAATGCTGGATCAACAAATACAGCAAAAACAAATGGAAAAAATGAATAAAGATGAAGATAGCGAAGGAGGAAAAAATACTAAAGGAAATTCAAAAGCACCTAAAGCTACTGAAGATAGCGTTAAATTTTCAGGTGATTTGGACAACCTAGTTAAATCAGGGTTAACTTATTCTAAAATGAAGACAGCACGTGGAATAAAAGTTAAATTAGATGGAGAATCTAAAATATTAAAAATGGAAGCAGCACAAGATAGAGCTAGAGCATTATCCTCCAATGTCCCAAGTGCAGATAGAAAAGAAGGAAGAGCTAGTGAAATTGAAACAAGAGTTAGCAAGTTAGAGAAGAAGATGGCTAAGGAAAATGCAGAGGTTAGAAATGCTGTAAATAAAGGAGAAGAAATTAAGGATACTGAAAAGAATAAGGATGAAAATGAAGTTAATAAAGAAAGACGCAAAAATATAAATGTTTTAGCTTAGTATCAAATATTTATGTTCTTATTTATGATCTTTATAAATGCACTGCCTTGATAAAAAAGGTAGTGTATTTTATAAATTATAGGGAATTATAGAGCTAGATAGGTGCAAATAACTCTAAGAAAAAAATTAAATTAATATAAACTTTTTTATGGAAAAAGCTTGACAAAATAGCTTGGACTTAGTAAAATAAAATTCGTCAGTTGAAAACAAGTCTCCAATTTACGTAAGCGAAGGAATGTATTTAAAGCTTATGGGTTGAGATTTAAAAATTATATTGGGATGTCGTCAAGCGGTAAGACACAGCACTTTGACTGCTGCATTCGTAGGTTCGAATCCTGCCATCCCAGCCATATGGTTCACTAGCTCAGTCGGTAGAGCACATGACTTTTAATCATGGTGTCCGGGGTTCGATTCCCCGGTGAGCCACCATTAAACTATGGTTGTGGAAATTAAAATTTAATAAGAAGATAAGTTAAGCATAAAGCAAACTAAAATTAGTTTGCTTTTTTATATTTAAAAATTAAGTATAGCAACAAATAATACAATTATTTTAGTAGATAATAAGATTAATGAAATTCCTAAATATGCATACACTAAATTTTATGGTTTTTGTCAGTTTAATTTTATGCATTAAAGGAGGTGAATAGATTTATATGAAATGGGAGTATAAGGCGTTTTCAGTAGATCATTTTTTAAGCTCAGATAGTGAATTAACAGTAGAAGAACAATTAAACAAATATGGTGAACAAGGATGGGAACTTGCAGGAACTTTAGAAAAGCCATCCACCTATGTAACACCAGAAAAATTAGATACCAATTTAATGATATTTAAAAGACAACTATAGATAAACAGAATTCTTGTCTTCAGAGGGAGTATTAGATAGTGGAGACATCGGATAAACAGAATTCAACATGATTGTTGAATTAGTAAAGACAACTATTTAAGTGTGAAAATTCTGACAAAAGCTATACTAAATAATGCACTTTGAGAAGTGATAAAATCTAATAGTTAATAATAAAAGTATTACTAAGGTTATTATTTAGTAATACTTTTATTTATTAAAGAGTGTAAGATACCTGGTGGAAACAATTTTAAAAATAGAATATGATAATATATTTCTATATTGTATTTTTTAAGAAGTCCGTGTTTAATATAAATAATGGATTAGGAGTTGTTTTGTAGCTTTGTACATACAAATGCTCCCATGCAAAATTCTGTTTCGTCTAGTCTTTTTAATAAGGTTAGCCCAGCTGTTTCAATAGCTTGCCTATATTGTTTTTCACTAAATAGTGATAGATGCATAGTATTATGATTATATTTAATTTTATTGTTTTCACCAATTAAATGATGCATATCTACAGTGATTTTTCCATCTCCGGAAAGGCTTATTGATTCCATTCTAGAAAATTGTATAGATCCTTTTGTTTTGTTTTCACAAAATAATCCTTCCTGAAAGGTTTCTGTTGTTGACCAAGGGGTAAGAATAAAAACTCCACCATTTTTTAAATGTTTATTAACACACAAAAGACCATCTAATAATTGATTATAGTCATGGGCAAAGCCAATAGAACCATAAAGATTTAAAATAATATCAAATTGCTCAGATAAATTAAAATTGAACATATCTCCTTCTATTAAAGGTATATTTGGGAACTTTTCTTTGGCAATTTTCAGCATTGATTTGCTTAAATCTATACCGGTTATATGGAAAAAATTTTGCAAATATTCTATATGTCCCCCTGTTCCACAAGCAATATCTAATAATTTATTACCACTTGTTTTTTTATAAGTATTAAAAATCTTTATGATTTTATTTACCTCATTTGAATAGTCATCGCTTTTTACATACATTAAATCATAATATTGTGAAATTGTATCAAAATCCTTATACATATTAATTTGTTTCCTCCTTAAATTTTTGTGATTTGCAAATATTTATGTTCAATGGCGAAATTTAATAACAAGTTTAGAATATGAAGGTTTAAAAAAGAACTAGGAATTACTTGATAAAATAGGTATCCAAACTTCTATAATACTTAGTCCATTATCATCTGCTATTTCTCCATATCTGACTAAATCATATCTAGCATAGTCGTTTAATTGACTTGTAGATTGAGAAAACCAAACCTTATAAATATATTTCATAACTGGATATATATGATCCTGAATTTTCCCTCTATAAGTAAATACAACATATTTATTCATGGGAATAACTTTAGTTATCATATCTTTAGATATATTATTAAAATTACTTATTTCTGCTGCAGCATAATGCACAGGTCTTGGCCTCTCAGATTCATAAGAAAAGTCATCAGAATAATCATTAATTCCAATAAGAAAATCTCCATTAATTTTATTTGGAATAGAATTTTTTATTTTATGTAATTTAGTCCAACACTCATCAATCTTTCCAAAGCCTTTTTTGGTATCTGTCATGTAACCTACTAAATAAATTTCATCATGACTGACAATTTTAATTTCCATCATTCGAGCAGGGAAGAGGGTTGTCTCAAAATTTTGTAACACAAATTTTAATTGTAAAGGATAAAATTCCCCACATTCTCTAAAAGCGTTGGGTGATTTTTTATATAGCATTTTAAAAGCAGTTGTAAAGGAACGCTGGCTCTTATATCCTGAAAGCAAAGCAATATCAATTATTGAGCGATTAGAAAGCACAAGTAATTTAGCTGCTTCTGTTAACTTACGTCTTTGTATATAATTATGAACTGTAAATCCAACTATGTTTGTAAACATACGGTGTAGATGATATTTTGAATAATGTACTACATTAGCTATTTCATCTAAATCAATTTTTTCAGTTAGGTGTTCCTCTATGTAATTAATGATAGACAATATTTTGTCAGCATTATTGTGCATCATTTCACCTCCAAATCTATTTTATCAAATTAAAAGAATGGATTTTTCATTTATTTTGCTATTATTTAAAAATTATAAGTTTAGAAGAAAATTTAGTGTAAAATTATATTTTAAGTATTTACCTCATTACACTTATGGTGTAAAATTACACTATAAGTGTAATGGGGAGAGGATTGTTTTGGATAAGAAACAGTTTATAGAAAAAATAGATGAAAAATTAAAGCTCATAAGGAATGAAAAAGATTTTACCCAAGATAGAATGGCAGAGATAATAGGCATATCCAAAAAGACATTAGTTCAAATAGAAAAAGGAAGATCAAGCCTTGGATGGACTGGTGCAGTGACGGTAAGTACTATTTTTAAAGATTCAGAAATACTTCAAATGACTTTTGGAGGGGACACTGAAGATATAATACTTTCTATTGCTTTTAATAACTATGAGGATAACTATAAAAATACTTTAGGGGGAAAGGTGTGGTGGAGAAAGATTAAGAGTAAAGGGATTTACACTATACAGCAAAATATAATAACAAACCACTATAGAATTTTAGATGATAAAGATAGAAGAATAAGTTCTTCTTTCGACATAAATTATATAGAGAAAAGACTAGAAGAATTATATGAACAAGGGGGTAAATAAAGTATGATTACAGATATATTTAGGCAATATATACTTAAAAAGAAGAATAAATTTATATTTACTTCCTATGAAAATAATATGATAGATTTTAACAAAATAGATAAGGACACAGGTCTATATATACATATACCATTTTGTAGAAGTATTTGCCCCTATTGCCCATATAATAAAGTTGTTTATGAAAAGGATAAGGCTGAAAAATATAAAAATGCTCTTTTAGAAGAAATAAATATATATAAAGAATATCTAAAGAATAAAAATATTTCATCTGTGTACATAGGAGGAGGAACACCTACTCTTTTAATAGATGAAATAAAGGAAATACTAGATTTTATAAGAGAAGAGTTTTGCTTTGACGGAGATGTTGGAATAGAAGTATATCCTACAGAGGTAACAGAAGAACTTTTGAATAAGATAAAGCTTGCAGGTGTAAACCTTATAAGTTTAGGTGTACAAACCTTTAATGATGAAAAATTAAAATTTTTAGGCAGGAGATACGCAGCTAAAGATGCACAAGAAGCTTTAGAGAAAATAATAAAATTTAATTTTAAATGTGTAGATGTGGACATTATGACTAATATACCAGAACAAACTATTCAGCAAATTGAGCATGATTTAAGAAAGGTTTACTCGTACAATATCCATCAGCTTTCTATATATCCACTTATAATATTTCCTATGACACCTATGAATAAAATTATAAAGGAAAAAAAGCTAAGTAGATTTAGTGAATTCAAAGAGAGAAAAATACTTAAATTAATTGATGATGTATCTAAGGAATATGGGTATAAAAGAAGTTCTGTATGGACTTATGGCAAGAAGGAAAATAACAGATATACTTCTGTTACTAGGGAAAGTTTTATAGGAATAGGAGCGGGAGCTAGTTCTCTTTTTTCTAAATATTTTTATCTAAATACTTTTGATGTAGATGAGTATATAAAGGTTTTAACCAGAGATTTACACGGGGACGGTTATGAAATAGATTCAAAAAAACTTCCAATAAATATTGTAAATATCATGACTGACAGGGAAAAGATGATATTTTGGATATTCTGGAGATGCTATGATGGGATAATAGACAAAGATAAATTTTATCAGCTGTTTAATAAGGATATGGAAAAGGAATTTAAACTTTTATTTAACATGCTTAAAATACTTAGAATGTGTGAGAAAAGGGAAAATGAAATAATCCTAACAGAGCTAGGAAGATTTGCATATCATTATGTGGAAAAACAGTATTCTATATATTACTTGAATTATTTATGGGGAGAGTCTATGAAAAATCCATGGATAAAAAGGTTAGAATTATAAACAGAGTTCTTGGATTCAGAAGAAGTTTTTACTTTTACTGAAGCTTATTAACAGAATTCTAAGGAGTTTTACTCCTTAGAACTCGTTATCCAGGGATGTAGCTGTTCTTTACTCCATCTTTCAAGAGAGAAGTATTAGAGCGGGTAGTCATCGGATAAAAAATTCAAATTGGGGGATTGATCATGAAAAAGAGAGATTTTTTAAAGCTTGCTTTATTTGGAATAAAAACAATTATATTTAAGGAAAAGAAGCCTATATTAGGAACCATAATTTTAACAGATTATTGTAATCTTCATTGCAAACATTGTGCAGTAAATAACATAAGTAAAGTCATGAATCCTTATGAGAACATAGTGGAAGAAATGAATAATTTTTATAATAAAGGTATAAGAATCTTATTTTTCTGTGGAGGAGAAACTTTGCTTTGGGAACATAGTGGCAAAAATATAAGGGACTTAATTAAAAAGGCCAGAGAAATAGGATTTTATATAGTTAACATTGTTACCAATGGGACTATAGATTTAGACATAAAAGAGGCAGATGTTATATTTTTAAGTATTGATGGAGATAGACAAGCACATAACTCTATAAGAGGAGATACTTTTGACACTATAATGAATAATGTCTCTAAAGCCAATAACTCTAACATATGTATATACATGGCTATAAACAAGCTTAATTATAAGACCATCCCCGAAGTTTGCAGCTTAGCAAAGGAAAATCCTAATATAAATTCTATATCTTTTAATTTTCACACGCCTTATGAAGGAACAGAATACCTTTCACTAACTTCTGATGAAAAAAGAGAAACTATACATACTATAAAAAACATGATGAAAGAAGATACGCCTATTTTTAATCTACCCTGCGCTTTAGATGAATATCTTAAAAATAACTGGGAAAGACCTTGTTGTCAATGTATAGTCTCAGAAAATAATAAAAGATATATATGTGGAAGGTGTGTAGAAATAGAAGGGTTATGTAATGAATGTGGATATCTTTTCGCTGTAGAGTTTTCCATGCTGTTTGATGGAAATGTAAAGGCTATATTTCAAATGCTTAAAACCTATTTAAAATATGTATAAGAAATTTATTTATAATTTGGAGAGTATATTTTATAGCATTATGTGGATTTTATTTCTAGTAATGCTATTTTTGTTTATGTTTGTATAATTAATATATAAAGTTTACAAAAATATACACGATATATTTATAGAATATATTACATTATATTACTTTAATATTAAAATATAGCACTAATTAGGAAAGGTGAGTGTTATTATGAAGGGAAAAAAATTATTTTGGCAATTAACACTTAATTTAGAATTAGTAACTTATGCGGTAGTTATGCCATTAGCAATCATAGGAACATTCTTGATTGGTGATTTTTGGAGAGAAAGATTTGTTTATGGTAGCTTAGCACTTATATTAGCAATTATATTCAATATTTTTGTTGGAGTACTGGTAAGGAAAACAACTCTATATGATAATTTGAAGTTATTATATGGAGATAATGACTTAAGTTATGATGAGGTATGTAGTATTAAAAAGAACTTATTAAAATTTCCTTTAAGAGAAGGAATAACTATGTTTTTTAGATGGTTCTTAGGTGTCCCTAGTATAATGCTTGTTGCTCAAATATTTATGCCAATAACTATGCATCAATATTTTACTGCAGCTGTAATAGGATTATGTTTATCTTTTACAGGTTTTTTAACTAACTATTTAAATTCTGAAAAACTTCTTGTAGATATATTTATAGAGAAAAAATTAAATGATTATGTAATTGACGAATCTAATTATATTAAATTTTCTTTAGGAAATAAAATATTTGGAACAATTTATGCTATCTTAATATTGATGAGCTTTACTTATTTTTATGTATCTTATTCCATATCTACAGGGCTACTTAATAAGGCAAATGCTTTTACTTATTATTTTGCAGCTGTATTTATTATGACATATGTATTAAGCGTATTTACTTACATATTTGTGTCTAATATAAAAAAGAATATTAAACAAATAGAAGTTGCAATAAATTATATTTCAGAAAAAAATTTAAATGTGGATATAGCAAGAATTACATCTGATGAAATTGGAAATATAGGTAGAGATATATATACTATGAAAGAAAATTTTAAATCCTTTATACAAAATATATCTGATAAAGCTGAAGAAACCTTTAATTATTCTAATACACTAGCTACTTCTGCTGAAGAAACAGCTAGCTCAATAGAACAAGTTTCTTCAACAGTTGTCCAGTTAGCACAAGGTGCATCAGTACAAGCATCAGAATCACAAAATGCTGTAGACGAACTATCTAGATTAGGAGATGAGATTAATAGCACTACTGAAAATTCTAATATAGTAAAAACACATGTGAAAGAAACTGGAGAAGCTAGCAAAAATGGAATTCATGCATTAAATAATTTAACAGATAAGTTCAAAGGTAATATACAAGTATCTAATGAAATTGCTAAAAATGTAAATGAATTATCAAATAAATCAACATTTATAGGTGATATAGTTGCCACAATAAATAGTATAGCAAATGAAACCAATTTATTAGCATTAAATGCAAGTATAGAAGCTGCTAGAGCTGGAGAAGCAGGAAAAGGATTTTCTGTTGTAGCAGATCAAATAAAGAAATTAGCTGAACAGACAGATAGTGCTACTCAAAATGTTAAAAAAATCATTGAAGAAATGCAATTAGAAATAGAAAAAACTGAAATGAATGTAAAGAAGGCAGAAGTAATAGTGAATCAAACAAAAGAAGCCTCTGATATAGCAAATAGTTCTTTTGAAACTATAAATAATTCAGTAGAAAAAATGATTAAATTAGTTAATAAATTAGGTGAAAGTATACTACAAATAGACAAAGAAAAGAATTTGGTTTTTGTTTCTATGGAAAATATATCAAAAGTATCTGAGGAGGCTTCTAGAGCTTCTGAAGAAGCAAGTGCAAGCGTAGAAGAACAAGCGTCAACTATGCAGGAACTTTCATCTATGTCTAACAATTTAGAAAAGGTAGCTAAAACTTTAAAAGAACAGGTAAATCAATTTAATATTAATAATTAAATTAATTATATAACTAGAAAGGGTGTTTCTTTATGGCTTATTTTTTAACAGATGACAATACAAAAATTTATTATGAAGTTCAAGGGGAAGGAAAGCCTATAGTTTTTACTCATGGGTGGACATGCAATCGTGGATTTTTTAAAAAACAAGTTCCAGAGTTATCCAAAAGGTATAAAGTAATTACTTATGACTTAAGAGGTCATGGTGATTCAGAACGTCCTGAAAATGGATTAACCATGGAAAGACTTGCTAAAGATTTAAAAAACTTAATTGATCATTTAGAACTAAAAGATGTAACTGTAGCAGGCTGGTCCATGGGAACTACTATAATTTTAGAATATGTAAGGCAGTTTGGGTGTAAAAATTTAAGTAATATATGTTTTATAGATATGACACCAAAAGTAATAGCTGATTCTCAGTGGGAAAATAAGGGGTTGTTTGGTAACTTTACTCATGCAAATAATTTAAATCATATTGCCAATGTAGCAGGAGATTGGCCAAAGGTTATTGAAAGTTTTGTACCATCACTATTTGCTAGTTCTGGTTGTAGAATAAAAGAAGATATGGATTGGGTGTTTGAACAAGTTAGAAAAAATACTCCTCATATAGTAGTGGATTGTTGGGTTTCTATGTCAAATCAAGACTACAGGGAAGAATTGAAAAAAATAACGGTACCATGTTTAATAGCTCGAGGAGAAGAAAGTGTTTTCTGTACTTCAGAAGCAACTAAATATATGGAAGCAGTAATCCCTAAAGGAAAAGCAATAGATTACCCTAAATGCGGACATATTTTATTTATGGAAGAACCAGAAGTATTCAACAAAGATTTAATGGAATTTATAGATTAGATGTAAAATAGAGCAGGGACCTGAAATGGTTTCTGCTTTATTTAAGTTTCACAATAATAATTATAGGAGGGGAGACAATTGAGTGATTGGTTTACAATTGAGAAAATTGATGATGTTACTTATGCAATAAGTGAATATGGACACTGGGAAAAAGTTCATTCATATTTGCTAATAGGGAAAGAATGCGCCTTATTAATAGATACAGGATTGGGAATAGGAAATATAAAAAAAGAAGTGGATTTATTAACAGACTTACCCATAAAAGTTGTTACTACCCATGTACACTGGGATCATATTGGAGGACATAATTTATTTAGCGATATTTCTGTTCACCAGGAAGATGCAAAATGGCTTAGAAATGGAATTCCTATGCCAATAGATGTTATAAGAAAAAATGTGATTTGTCAGCCATTTATTAAAGAAGCTCCTAAAGAATTTGATATTAATAAATATAATATTTATACTGGTAATCCAACGAAAGAACTAATTGATAATGATATTATTGATATAGGGTCAAGGGAAATAAGAGTAATACATACGCCTGGGCATTCACCAGGGCATATATGTCTTTGGGAAGAAGAAAAAGGCTATTTGTATACAGGAGATTTAATATACATAGGAACTCTTTATGCATTTTACCCAAGTACTGATCCTATACAATTTAAACATTCTGTGGATAAAATTAGCCAGTTAAACAATATAAAAAACATATTACCAGCACATAATGATTTAAATGTATCAATTAATATGGTTCAGAAAGTAAAAGAGGCGTTTAATTCTATAGAAAAAAATAACTTATTAAGACAGGGCAGTGGGGTTTTTAAATTTGAAGATTTTAATATTCATTTGTAAAATAGCGGTATATGATGGTATACAGTTGACAATATATAGGTATGTGTAATATAATGTTAAAAAATGAATATATTAAATTTTAAAAAAAGGAGTGCTTTATGAGCGGGGTATTTTCAAAATAGGTTAAATTTTATACTTAAATAAATCTTTTAAAAGGGGTAAATATGTACCTTTATTTGTTGTGGATTTATTTAAGAATCTATGAAGATACAAAGCCACAAAGTACTTGTATATGTTGTAAAGAGGATAGTTTTACTATCTTTTATTAAGGTACGTATTTTAAGCTGTGGATGTATCCGCAGCTTTTTTTGTTGTATTAAAGTGAACTTTGATCTTCATAGAAGAAAAAATTCTATGTAGGGAGAGAAGGAAATGAATATAAATACTTTTGATAAATTACAATATGATGATTTAAAAGAAATAGTAAAATCCTATTGCGTAAGTGGACTTGGAAAGAAATTAATAGATAAACTAAAACCAAGTGAGAATTTAGATGTTGTGGAAAAAAGGCTTAGTGAAACTAGTGAAGGAAAAACTTTATTAGAACTTTCTGGTCATATTCCACTAGAAGGAGTATTTAATGTAGATCATATTATGGAAAATGTTGAAAAAGGAATAGTATTGGATCCAGAAGATTTAACTATTATATGCAATTTTTTAAGAGGATGTAGAAAAATTAAAGAATTTATGAATGGAAAAGAATTTTATGCTCCTACTTTAAGTGCATATGCAAATTCAATTACAGAGTTTAAGTTTATAGAAGAAGAAATTGAATTGTCTATAAGAGGGAGCTTGGTAGATTCAAATGCCAGCAAAGAATTAAAAAAGATAAGAAGACTTATAGAAAGTACAGAAGGTAAAATAAAAGAAAAGCTAGATAAATTTCTAAAAAATAATAGCAATAAAACCTATATTCAAGAGTTTTTTATAAGCAAAAGAAATGATAGATGGACTATACCTATAAAAGCAGCATACAAGAATCTTGTTTCAGGAACAATTGTAGAAGTTTCATCTAAAGGCTCCACAGTATTTATTGAACCAAGCACTATATCTAGGTACACTACAGAATTGATAGAATTAAAATCAGAAGAAGCTGTAGAAGAATATAAAATATTATCCTATTTAACAAGTTTTATATTTGATAATTTAAGAAAAATTAAAATGGATATAGAGGTAATAGGGGAATATGATATGATTTTTGCTAAAGCAAAATATAGTGAAGCTATAGATGGAATAAAACCTAAAATTAATGATTATGGATATATAAATATTGTAAAAGGAAAGCATCCATTATTAAAGGGAGAGGTAATTCCTCTAGATTTTAATATAGGAAGAGATTATAGAACTTTAATAATAACAGGGCCTAATGCAGGAGGAAAAACTGTAGTATTAAAAACTGTTGGTATTTTAACTTTGGCAGTACAATCAGGATTACACATTCCAGCAAAAGAAGAAACTGAAATATCAGTATTTGAGAATATATTTGTTGATATTGGTGACAATCAAAGCATAGAAAATTCTTTAAGTACTTTTTCCTCTCATGTAAAAAATTTAGCAGATATAATTAACAGTAGTAACAAATCTACACTAATATTATGTGATGAAATAGGAAGTGGAACAGAGCCTAATGAAGGGGCAGGACTTGCCATAGCCATATTAGAGGAGTTTTATCATAAGGGATGTATAACTGTAGCTACTACTCATTATGGAGAAATAAAGAATTTTTCTGAAGCACATAAAGACTTTCAAAATGCAGCAATGCAGTTTAAAAGTGAAACATTAGAGCCATTATATAAGTTGATTATAGGAAAGTCAGGAGAAAGTAATGCACTTTGGATATCTAAGAAAATGGGCATTAAAGATTCTATTTTGGAAAAAGCTAAGAATTATATAGAAAACAAAGACTATAATTTTAACTTGGTAAGAGAAAGTAAGATTAAAGTTAAGAAAGTTGAGGATGAGAATGCAAGAGATGAAAAATGTTATGAATTTAAAGTAGGAGACAAAGTGCTTCTTATGGATTATAAAGAATCAGGAATTGTTTATAAGGAAAAAGACAATTTTAATAATATAATAGTACTATATAAAGGAGAATTTATAGAAGTTAATGAAAAAAGAATTAAATTAGAAATTAAGGCAGAAGACCTGTATCCTGAGGGATATGATTTAAACAGTTTATTTGTAAGTTTTAGTGAGAGAAAATTGGAAAGGGATATAAAAAGAGGGTCTAAAAAAGCCTTGAAAAAAATTCAAAAAGAAATTAGAAATAGGCAATAAAAGAATAAATATATAATTGCAGTATTAAATGACCAGGGGGATTTCATAATGAATGAGTTATATAAATAAGAAATTTTAGAATTAACAAACTGTCTTAGAAATGATGAATGTTGGAGTGATTTAAGAAAAATATTATTAGAAAAGGAATATAATTTACAGGAAACTGCATTAGTTGCTTTCATGGAAGATGATAAAGAAAATGAATATGGAGTAATTGTAACAAAAGATAAAAGGGTGATTGAATATGTTAGGTGTATGTCAGGTGAAGAAAATAACATAAATCATTTCAGAAGTAGAGATATAACACATTTGGAACCATTTAGCATATATCCTCAAATTGAAGTGGCATTTGAAATGATAAATAATGGACAGATAGCAAATGATTAGGTTATAATTTAATGTTTCGTAAAAGCAATATAATGGAATGAATAGATAAAGGTAGAACTATAATAGACGAATATGAAAATAGTAGACCTTGGAAATGTATTAGCACATATGGGAAAAATTAAGAAATACGTTTAGAATGATTATAATTTAAAGTACGTAATAATGGCTTAACAAAAAAATGAAGGATGGGAAGAAGTAATAATGAAAGTACAATTAGTTCATGATTTTAATGTAAACACAGAAGATGAATTTTTAAAAATTCAAAAGGATTTAACAAAAAGAATTATACTGCAGAATAATTTTAATGTAGATAATATACAAACTTGCGCAGGTGTTGATCTTGCTTATTGGATAAAAGATAAAGAGGAATATGCTACATGCTGCATAGTAGTTATTGATTATAAAACTAAAGAAGTATTAGAAAAGGTATATAGTTATGGAAAAATAAATGAGCCATATATACCTGGATACTTGGCTTTTAGAGAATTACCTTTAATCATTAAAGCTGTGGAAAAGCTAGCGATAGAGCCAGATATTTTTATATTTGATGGCAATGGTTATTTACACTATAATCATATGGGAAGTGCAACACATGCTTCATTTTTCTTAAATAAACCAACAATAGGTGTGGCAAAAAGCTACCTTAAAATTAAAGGAGCAGATTTTCAAATGCCTAAAGATCAGGTAGGAGCATATACAGATATAATAATAGATGATGAAGTTTATGGAAGAGCATTAAGAAGTAGAGAAAATGCAAAACCAATATTTATTTCATGTGGAAATTATATAGACTTAGAAACAACTACAAAAATAGTATTAAATTTAATAAATAAGGAAAGCAGAATCCCAATACCAACAAGATTAGCAGATTTAGAAACCCATATTGTAAGAGAAAAATTAAGGTGGAAATAAATTGTAAGAATGGGTATTACGGTAGAAATAGAAAGTAGCAGATGGTAGATTTAATTTTATAACATATAGTTATATGGAGGCGTTAAAAAATGTCTATAAGTATTTATTATTCAGCAGAGAGAGACTATTGTTTATCAGAAAAAGAGAAAGAAATGGTAGATGAAGTTATAAATAAATACTCTATTAATAGCAATGAGGAAATGGATTGGAAAGGTGAAGATTTTTGTATTTATGAGTACGAAAGTTTAGAATTTCCTACTGTATTTCAAGGTGCAACAAAAATAGGATATTATGAAGATGATTATGAAAGAGAAATAGAAGAAGTATTAAGATGGTGTTATTGCTTAACTGAAATAAAACGGATTTTAAAGGATGCAAATTGGACAGTAAGTTTAGATAATGAAATGATAAAATATGATGAGAAGATTGGATTTTACCTGCCAGGTATTCCAAAATTGCTTCATATAGAACTAAAACCAGATTTAAAATAAGTTACAATGATTTAAAAATTAAGGTTTAATTTAAGTGAACTTAATAAAATTTTAATATATTAATAAGCTTTTCATAATTTTTATGATAGATAATAAGATCAATCAATTAAGTTTAGGGGATGGAAAGCGATATGAAAATTTTATTAACAAGTGATACCTATCTACCATCAGTAAATGGTGTAGTTACATCAATAAGGATTTTATATAGAGAACTTAAAAAAAGAGGAAATGATGTTAAGATATTAACCTTATCACCAAGTGGTGAGGAATATGTTAATGAAGATATTTATTATTTGAAATCTTTTGATTTGAGGTTGTATCCAGGGGTTAGAGGAAGTTTATCATTTAAAAGCAGATTTTTACAAGAATTGATCTCTTGGGAACCAGATGTTATACATTCTCATACAGAATTTATAACTATGCATTATGCAAATAAAATTAGTAAATTATTAAAAATACCTCATTTTCATACCTATCACACTATGTATGAAGATTATGTTGGATATGTTATAAAGGAAACTGTCATAAGTAAAAAGGCAGCGGGATTAGCGTCAAAGTTAGTGGTTAGACATGTGGATAAAATAATAGCACCTACAATAAAAGTAGAAAATGCTTTAAAAAGTTATGGAGTAAAACAACCTATAAGTGTAATACCAACAGGGATAGATTTACAAAGATTCGATTTAAAACTTACAAGAAATGAAATAAAGACATTAAGAGAAGAGTTAGGAATTAAGGAAGATGAACAAGTACTATTGTATTTAGGTAGAATAGGCAAGGAGAAAAATATACAAGAAATTATAGAAAACTTTAGTTTGAATAATGAAGGAAAGAAACTACTAATAGTTGGTGGAGGACCATATTTAGATAATTTAAAGAAACAAGTTCAAAATTGTTCATTGGAGAAAAAAGTTATATTTACTGGAATGATTCCACCAGAACAGGTTGTAAAATATTATAAAATAAGTGATGTGTTTTTGACTGCATCTGTTAGTGAAACTCAAGGACTCACATATTTAGAAGCTTTAGCAAGTGGCATTCCTGTTATATGTAGAAAAGACGATTCAAATGAAGAATTAATTAAAAATAATTTTAATGGGTTTAGGTATGATAATAGGGAAGACTATTTAGATGCTTTAGATAATGTATTAAAAGAAAATAAAAAGTTTAAACAAAATGCAGTTAAGAGTATTTTCAACTATTCAAAGGATATATATGCAGAAAGAGTTAACAGATTATATTATTCTTCAGTAAAACAGACTGAAATGTATTTTGCTAGAGTTATATCTTAAATATAAAATAATTAAAACTCTCGTTTTTTATAAACGAGAGTTATTTTTATGTGTGTGCTTATTTAAAGGATTTCCAACAATTATACTACACTATATTGATATTTTGCATACATTTTGAAGGGAAAATGACAATATATCAGCATATAGTTTTAATGTTTTGTATAATATCATACAAAAATGCAATATAAAATACAAATATCTCATAAATTTGACTTTTTTCTATCATTTGGTATAATAATTATATGTAAAATGTTGTTTTTTTTATAATATTAGATAAAATTAAAAGAATTAATTAATTATTAAAAACAGCTTTAAATTTTTCAGGAGTATTAATTACAATACATAATAATTAGTACTTTTTTTATACTATGAAAACTTAAAAGTGAAAGAAAAAATAAAAAGATGGGGGAAGAGAAATGAAATTTTTTAATAATTTGAAGATATCTTCAAAGTTAATATTAAGCTTTTTAATAGTTGGATGTTTAATGATTGCCATAGGAATAATGGGAGTATTAAATATGAACAAAATTAATGAAAAAGCTGAGGATTTATATTATGACAATATAGTAGGAATAACTGAAATAAATGACATAGATAAAGATCTATTTAAAATCTATTTAGATATACAGTTGATGATAAATAATGATAATAGTAGCAAGATAAATGAATTAAAAAATGAAATTGGTAAACTATCATCAGAATATAAAAAGAACATTGAAGTATACAAAGGATCTATTACAAAAAAAGAGGATAAGGAGCTTTTAGATGAGCTTGAGGTAAGATTAACACAATGTGAAGAAATTAGGGAACAATATATAAATTTGGTAGCAGAAAATAAAACTTTTGAAGCTAAGACAAAACTTATTGAATTTACAAATTCACGAAATAATATGAGAGCTACATTAGAGAAGATGGTAGAATTAAATAAAAGCTGGGCAAAGGATGCTGTAGCGGATAATAAAAATACTTTTAATAAGTCACTTGCAATTATTATTGGTATAATTATCTTCTCGTTTATATTATTGATATTATGTTCAATTTTAATAATAAGATCTATAACAATACCATTAAAGAAAATACAGGATTTTTCAGATAGACTATCGGAATACGATTTTTCAGAACCACTAGTTGTAAAGTCAAATGATGAATTTGGACAAACAGCTATGGCTTTAAATAGGGCACAAGATAACGTAAGTTCTCTTATAAAAGATGTTATGGATAGTTCTCAGGACATGAGTGCATCAAGTGAAGAATTATCTGCTACTGTGGAAGAAATGACATCAAAATTTGAAAATATAAATAATTCTACAATAGAAATTAATTCAGGAATGCAAGAAACAAGTGCAACAGCTGAAGAAGTCTCAGCTTCAGTACAAGAAATAGATTCAAGTATTTCAGTATTAGCAAATAAAGCTGTTAATGGAAGTAGTAATGCTGTAAAAATAAGAGAAAGAGCAGATGATATACAAAAGGATGCTAAGGAAACAATTGAAAATACAAAAGGAATTTATAATCATATAGAAGAGAATATACTAAGAGATATTGAAAAAGGTAAAGTTGTGCATGAAATTAAGGATATGGCAAATATAATATCTAGTATAGCAGAACAAACAAACTTGTTAGCCCTTAATGCGGCAATAGAAGCGGCAAGAGCAGGTGAACACGGAAAAGGTTTTGCAGTAGTTGCAGAAGAAGTGAGGACACTTGCGGAACAATCTTCCCTAGCAGCAGAAAATGTTAAAACTACTATAGATGAAGTCCAAGAAGCATTTAATAATATATGTGGAAATAGTAATGAACTATTAAAATTTATGAATGATAAAGTATCTACTCAGTTTGAAGTTTTCTCTAAGGTAGCACAGCAATATGGGGAGGATGGAAATTTCTTTAATAATATGTCTGAAGAATTAGCTTCTATGACACAACAAATTACAGCAACAATAAATCAGGTTAGTGAAGCGGTACAAAACATGGCAGAAATGGCTCAAGGTTCATCAGGCAATTTAAGCGAGATAAAGGAAAGTATTAATGAATCAACTGAAGCTATGGAAAGTGTTGCAACTACAG
The DNA here is from genome assembly GCF_000619945.1 of Clostridium lundense DSM 17049. Taxonomy (GTDB): domain Bacteria; phylum Bacillota; class Clostridia; order Clostridiales; family Clostridiaceae; genus Clostridium_AO; species Clostridium_AO lundense. Next base: position 102,344 of record NZ_JHVC01000001.1, read on the forward strand.
CACAAAACCAAGCAGATCTTGCACAAAAGCTTAATGAACTAGTTCAAAGATTTAAAGTATCTTAATGATTTAAATTTATAATATGGAATTTATTCAATAATAAAACTCTTGTTTTTTATAAGCGAGGGTTTTTATTATTGAATAATATAAATCCTAATAAAAGAAAATAATTTATATATTTTAGATTACAAATACTGCTAAATATTAATTAATATTTTAATATTTAGTATAAATATATGTAAAAAGAATGAAAAAAATGTAAATGCAATGCAATAAAACCCAATAAAATCACAAAAATTGACTTTTTTCTATATTAAGGTATAATTATTAAATAAAATATTTGGCCTGTTAATAAAGGGAAAAAATTGAATAACATAAGTTAACTGTAAAAATATAATTTTTAAATTTCTAAAATGATTAGGAGGAGTTTAATGGAAATTATACATGATAATGAAATGTCGTCTGATCTTTATAATATAGACTACTCTTTAGAGAAATTTAAAGATGTATTCTGTAAAAACTTATGTGAACACAATGAATGTTCTATAATTCCTATACATATTTCCATTTTAAAACACTATAATTATTTGTTAGGATATGAATATGGCGATAGGATATTAAAAAAAGTTATTGAAAAGATAAAGTATAGAATTGAAGAGAATGGCAATATGTATAGATTTGGAGGGAGTACCTTATTAGTTATATTAAATGAAAGCTGTAAACAAAAAATAATAGGTATAGTGGAAACAATAATAAAAGATTTTAATGAGCCAATCAAAATTAAAGATAAAGAATTGAAAGTTTTTTTAAATATAGGAATAGTCCATTATCCAGAAGATTCTAAAGAAGTACATACTATTTTTAAATATATAGAAATTGTTTTAGATGGAGTTAAGAAAAAATATAAAAATACATACAGATTTTTGAACCATAAAATGGTTCAAAAGCATATTAAAAAATGTCAATACGAAAAAGAGATATTAAATGCTATAAATAATGGTGAATTTAAAATATATTATCAATCAATAGTGGACATATCTAATAAAAGTATATGTAGTTTTGAAGCACTTTTAAGATGGAACCATCCAAAGGATGGAATTATAATGCCATTAGATTTTATAGATATACTAGAATCTAGTGGAATAATTATAGATGTTGGAAAATTTATTTTTAAAGAAGTATGTAATGAAATAAAGAATATAAAAAAATTAGCTAAAAGAGATATAAGTGTATCTATAAATGTATCTGAATGTCAATTGTTAGACGACACATTTTTAGAATTTATAGACGAAACTTTAGATAAAACAGAAGTTGAGGCCAAAAACATTAACCTTGAGATAATAGAAAGATCTATGCTAGAATCAACAGAAAAAACTTTAAATGTTCTTAAGGAACTAAAAAGTAGGGGATTTGGTGTAATAATTGATGATTTTGGTACAAAGTACTCAGCATTAAACTATCTATGTAATTTTCCTATAAGTGGTTTTAAGATAGATAAATTTTTTATAGAAAAAATCCCTAACTCATATAAAGAAGCAATTGTACTAAAAAATATCATTCAATTAGCAAAAGAACTTGGAATTGATGTGGTTGCTGAAGGGGTAGAAAGGGTAGAGCAATTAGAATTTTTACAAAGCGTTAATTGTAATAAAATTCAAGGATTTATCTTTTCAAAGCCATTTCCATGTGAAGAATTATATAAAGAGAAGTTTGATTTAGGTGGGATTTTTGTTCCACTTCCATTAAATTAAGTAAATAATAGATAATATTAATATTTAAAAATAAAAAATAGTGGGAGAATGAGTATGAAATTTTTCAATAATTTAAAGATATCTTTGAAATTGATATTAAGTTTTTTAACAGTTGGATGTTTAATGATTACCATTGGCATAATGGGTATAGTAAACATAAGTAAAATTAATAAAGCTGCTGAGGAATTATATTATGACAATATATTAGGAATAAGTACAATAAATGAAATAGATAAAGGAATGTTTAAAACTTATTTAGATATACAGTTAATGATGAATGATGACAATAAGGAAAAGATAAATGAATTAAAAAGTGAAATTGATAATTTAACAGCAGAGTATAATAAGAATATTGAACTATATGAAAAATGTATGACCAAGGAAGAAGATAAAAAACTTTTGGATGAGTTTAAAGTAAAGCTAAAACAATATGAAGAGGCTAGGAAAGAATATATAAATTTAATACTACAGAATAAAACTGTTGAAGCTAAAGGAAAATTTATCTCACTTGCAAATTTACGAGATAATACTAGAGCTACATTAGAGAAATTGGTGGAACTAAACAAAAGCTGGGCGAAGGAAGCTGTAGATACTAATAAGGTTACCTTTAATAATTCACTTAGAGTAACTAATGGTATAATTATTTTTTCATTTATATTATTAATAGTATGTTCAATTTTAATAATAAGATCTATAACAGTACCATTAAAGAAGATAAAGGATCTATCAGATAGATTATCAGAATATAATTTTTCAGAACCTTTAGTAATGAACTCAAATGATGAATTTGGACAAACAGCCAAAGCTTTGAATAGGGCACAAGATAATGTAAGCTCTCTTATAAAAGATGTTATGGATAATTCACAGGATATGAGTGCTGCAAGCGAGGAATTATCAGCAACTGTGGAAGAAATAACATCAAAGTTTGAAAATATAAATAATTCTACAACAGAAATTAATTCAGGGGCCCAAGAAACAAGTGCAACCGCTGAAGAAGTATCTGCTTCAGTACAAGAAATAGATTCAAGTATTTCAGTATTAGCAGGTAAGGCAGTTGATGGAAGCAGCAATGCCGTAGAAATAAGAAGAAGAGCAGACGATATGCAAAAAAATGCTAAGGAAACAATTGAAAATACAAAGGAAGTTTATAATCATATAGAAAACAATTTACTAAGGGACATTGAAAAGGGTAAAGTTGTACATGAAATCAAGGATATGGCAAATATAATATCTAATATAGCAGAACAAACAAATCTGTTGGCTCTTAATGCAGCCATAGAGGCAGCAAGAGCAGGGGAACAAGGAAAAGGCTTTGCAGTAGTTGCAGAAGAAGTAAGAAAACTTGCAGAACAATCTTCCCTAGCAGCTGAAAATGTTAAAACAACTATAGATGAAGTTCAAGAAGCATTTAATAATATATGTGGAAATAGTAATGAATTATTAAAATTTATGAATGATAAAGTATCTAACCAGTTTGAAACTTTTGTTAAGGTAGCAGAACAATATGGAGAAGACGGAAATTTCTTCAATGATATGTCTGAAGAATTAGCCTCTATGACAGAAGAAATTACAGCAACAATAAATGAAGTTAGTGAAGCTGTGCAAGGTATGGCAGAAATGGCTCAAAGGTCATCAGAAAGTTTAAGTGGAGTAAAAGAAAGTATTAATGAGTCAACTGAAGCTATGGAAAGTGTTGCAATTACGGTACAAAATCAGGCAGAACTTTCACAAAAACTTAACGGGTTAGTTCAGAAATTTAAAGTATCTTAAAAATATAAATTATATTAAATAAAAAAGTTCAGGTGAATCTAAGATTCTTCCTGAACTTTTATTATGTCTCAAAATTAAGAATATATATCTGAAAATTCAATATTTATTTTTTGAACTATGTTACTATCTATAGTTTGTTTAGTTTGATTAGAATATTTTAATGTTTGAAAAATAGGTAATTGTATAATGAATTCACTTCCAGCACCTTCCATACTGTTTAAAGTTATAGTCCCTTTATGAAGTTCTACTAAAGATTTTACTAAAGACAACCCTATTCCACTACCTTCTTTATTTCTTGAAAAGGATTTATCAACTTGCTTAAATCTATCAAAAATAAATAGTTGTTGATCCTTTGGAATTCCTATTCCATCATCTTTTACACAAAGAATTATATTTTTATTGTTATGATAAATGTTAACGGTTATGGTACCATTTTCTCGAGTAAATTTAACGGCATTAGATAGAAGATTTAGAAGTATTCGTTCAATAACATCTGGATCAAAATCTAAATATAGTTCTTCTACATCTGTATCAAATATTAAATTCATTCCTTTTGATTCAACATAAGAAGAAATGGATAAAGTTATATCTTCAACTACAGGAACTATATTTTTATAGGTTAAATTTAGCTTCAAAAATCCTGCATCTATTTTAGTAGAGTCAATTATATTATTAATTAATCTTAAAAGTCTGTAACAGTTCTGCTTTATTATTCCATTGTATTTTTTCGCGAAATTTTGTCCATTATTTATTTCTATTACCTGAAGTGCACTATAAATTACGTTTATTGGAGTTCTAAGTTCATGAGATAAATTGGCAAAAAATTCTGTTTTAAGTCTTTCATTTTCCTGAGCTTCATTTAATAATTTAGCAGTTTTTTCAGCTTTTTTTCTTTCCCGAATATCATATATTACTGTTATTTCAGTGTCTTCTTCTTTTAATCCTATAGGGGTACTTTTTAATTCCACATCAATAATTTCTCCATCAAGGGTAATCAGTTTATATTCTGTAAGGTTATATTGTGAATTAATATCGTCTTTTTTGTTTTCTAACTCTGTTCTTACTATATGTAAATAATCTTCATGTGTAAAGTCAAAAGGACATTTACCTAGTAAGTCTTTTTCATTTTTTGCTTTAAGTAATTTAATTGCAGCAGTATTTACATATGTGAATTTAGAATTACGACTAACAAATATGGCATCTGGTAAAAATTCCACAAGTTTTTTATAAGTATTTTTACTTATTTCCAGTTCTTCTTTTGTTTTTTCTAGATTTATATTGTATTCATTTAACTTAGCAACAGTTTTTTCTAATTCAGAGGTTTTTTCATTAAGTTCTTTATTTTTATTGGATAAATCATTATATAAAATTTTTAAGGGGTTTTGTAACACATTTTCTACTAAAGCTTTATATAAAAAGAAGTATGATATAAGTTTTAAAATATGTGACATAACACTAAAATCGTTAAAAGTATTAGAATCTGCAATAGAAATACATCTTAGTAGGATTGTTAATATTAAATATGAACCCATATAAAATACTATTGATTTACTAAAATATTTTATATTTTTAATAAAAGTTAAAATAGCAGTGAGCATAAGTAAAAGTATTATATACTCACAACTTATGGCAAATTTAGTTAATCCTAAATTATATATAAAGCATGTTGGAAAATAGGATGTGAAAAAAATTAAATACAATAATAATGAAGAAATAAATGCATAGCAATGAAATACTACACTATGCTTAACATCCTTGCATAAAAAAATAAAAGATACAATAAAGGAGAAACCCTCCATAAGTCTATAGCAGATATTTAATTGTGATGACAAATTTATAGGATTTTTTAAAATATTTAAAATACCCGTATAAGCAATACCGTGAAGAAAATTAAAAAGGGATATAAAACTATATCCAATACCTAAATAAATAAAGTAGTTGTTATTAGACATTTTATGTGTATTTATGATAATAAGGACTAAACTTAAGCAAACAACTGTACTAAGGTTTTCCACAATTACATGAAAAAGTACATAATTTGCTCCTGATATATAAATTAATAACATTAAAGCAAGTATAAAAATAATAGAATGAGCAATATTACATCTATTTAGCATACTTCTTAAATTACTTTCTTCAAATATGTTTTTGATTTTTATATTATAATACACTTTAAAAACACCTCGCAAATGTAGTAATGTGGTTTTGTAATATATTCTACAAAATTACAAAAAAATCCTGCAAACCTATGGTAAAATAAAGTAATCTTTTATAGAAACATATAAAAATATAGATAAATACTATATTAATAAATTCCTACTAATCATATAGGATTGCATAAAAAAGTTTTTAAAAGTATTGACATTAGCAGATACAGTGTATATAATTTATGACATGATACATAAAGCCTAGTAAACATATAGGTATAATTATTATATTAAAACATACTAATCCTATATGAATAGTTAAGTAACTGTTAAATGGACATTTATATATAAAATTAAGGATATTGATTACATAAAGAATGGGAGGGATAGTACATGAATATGGATTGGCAGTTTATAATAAAAAGCCTACCATTGTATGAAAAGGCAACATGGCTGACATTAAAACTTGCTTTCATAAGTATATTACTTTCACTATTAATTGGGCTATTATGTAGTGTAGTGATGTATTTTAAGATAAAAATCATTAAAACTATTACACAAGGGTATATAGAACTTTCACGTAACACACCTTTATTAATACAACTATATTTTTTATATTATGGTTTTACTAAATTAGGTATAAAAATGAGTGAAAGCACTTGTGCTATAATTGGATTATCTTTTTTAGGTGGTAGTTATATGGCTGAAGCATTTAGGAGTGGAATAGAAGCTGTAAACAAATCACAAATAGAATCTGGTCTTAGCATTGGGCTTTCAAAAGTTCAACTCGCCAGATATGTAATAATACCACAAGCTTTTTCAGTAAGTTTACCATCCTTAGGAGCAAATTGTATATTCTTGCTAAAGGAGACTTCTATAGTTGGAGCTATAGCATTAATAGATCTTATGAATGTAGCAAAAGATTTAATAGGTATGTATTATAAAACATTTGAATCATTGTCTATGTTAGTAGTTGCTTACCTAATTATACTTTTGCCGATATCAATATTTTTGTCCTGGTTAGAGAGGAGGGTACGATATGCAGAGTTTGGGAATTAATGTACTCTTTGAAGGAACAAATATGCAAAGATTATTTAAAGGTTTAATGGTAACATCAGAGATTGCATTTGTTTCTATTGCTATAGGATCTTTACTAGGAGTAATAGTAGGTCTTTTAAGAACATTGAAATCAAAATTTATAGGACTTATTTTTCGTTTATATTTAGAAGCTTTTAGAATAATACCAATTTTAGTATGGCTTTACATTGTATATTTTGGAGTTACACCTTTGTTAAATAGAGAAATTAGTGGGGAACTGGTTTCTATTATAGTATTTAGTCTTTGGGGAGCTGCAGAGATTGGTGATATTGTAAGAGGTGCTCTGGAATCATTGCCAAAGCATCAAATAGAATCTGGAAAGGCAATTGGGCTTAGTTTTTGGCAGCTATATATATATATTCTTATACCACAAGCTATAAGGAGAATGTTACCTGGTGCCATTAATTTAGCCACAAGAATGGTAAAAACAACTTCTCTTGTAGTTTTAATAGGAGTTATAGATGTGATAAAAGTGGGACAGCAGATTATAGAACTTTCACTTTTTAAAGTGTCAACTGCACCATTTTGGGTATATGGTTTTATATTTATACTATATTTTATAGTATGCTATCCACTATCAATGATTTCTAAAAGATTAGAGACTAAATGGAATAGTTAGGAGTGATTATTATAAATAAGGAAAACAAATCTACAGTACTTGAAATAAATGATTTATATAAAGAATATGAAGGAAAACAAGTATTACACAACATTAATTTAAGTATAAACAAAGGAGAAGTTGTTGTTATATTAGGACCATCTGGCTGTGGGAAAAGCACTTTATTAAGATGCATTAATGGACTTGAGAAAATTCAAGGGGGAGATATAAAATATCGCAATAAAAGTCTTATGGGAAATAGTGTGAATTGGCAAGAAATACGTCAACATATAGGTATGGTATTTCAGAACTATGAACTTTTTCCTCATATGACGGTTATTGAAAATATATTATTAGGGCCTATAAAAGTACAAAAAAGGGATAGAGAGGAAGTGCTAAAGCAGGCTGAACAGTTATTAGATAGAGTTGGATTGCTTAACCGTAAAGATGATTACCCTAGGCAGCTTTCAGGAGGACAGAAACAGAGAATAGCTATTGTAAGAGCCTTATGTATGAACCCAGAGATAATTTTATTTGATGAAGTTACAGCATCACTTGATCCTGAAATGGTAAGAGAGGTTTTAGATGTTATGTTAGGGCTTGCAAAACAAGGTATGACAATGGTAATAGTAACTCATGAAATGGCTTTTGCAAAAGCTGTTGGAGATAAAATAGTTTTTATGGATGGAGGAAGCATACAGGAGATATCCAAACCAGACGAGTTTTTTACAAAACCAAAAACAGAACGTGCTCAGCACTTTCTAGATATATTTCAATATTGAGTTTTTAATAAGAAAGGGTGGTAAATAATGAAGAGTGTAAAAAAGATATTGGCTACTTTAGTAGTTGGAAGTTTATTATTAGTGGGGTTAGTAGGATGTGGCAATTCAGGAGAAAGTAAAAATAATGTATCTAAATCTACTACAGGTAATTCCATTGAAGAAATTAAAAAAAGAGGAGTTATTAAAATAGGTGTATTTGCGGACAAGCCTCCTTTTGGGTATGTAGATTCAAATGGTAAGAATCAGGGGTATGATGTTTATATTGCTAAAAGATTTGCAAAGGATCTTTTGGGAGATGAATCAAAGGTTCAATTTGTATTAGTTGATGCCGCAAGTAGAGTGGCATATTTAGAATCAAAAAAGGTTGATATAATAATGGCAAACTTTACAGTTACAGATGAAAGAAAAGAAAAGGTAGACTTTGCAAATCCTTATATGAAGCTTTCTTTAGGAATAGTATCACCAAAAAATGAAAAAATTACATCCATAGATCAATTAAAAGGTAAAAAAGTTATTGTTGCAAAAGGAACAACAGCAGAAACTTATTTTACAAAAAATTATCCTGATATAGAATTATTAAAGTTTGATCAATATACAGAAATATTTGGGGCATTAAAAGATAAACGTGGTGCAGCTATAGCTAATGATAATACAGAGTTAATTGCATGGGCAAAATCAAATCCTGAATTTGTTGTGGGTATGCCTACAGTTGGAGGACAAGATACAATAGCACCAGCTGTAGCAAAGGGTAATAAAGAGTTACTTAACTGGATTAATAGTGAAATTGAAACTCTTGGAAAAGAAAATTTTATGCATAAAGCATATGAAGAAACATTAAAAAATGTGTATGGAGAAAACTTTGAAAATGATCTTGTAGTTGAAGGAGGAAAATTGAAATAATTTTTAAATTAAGTCTTGCTAGCAAAATAGCAGGGCTTTTTTACTATGAAGTTATAGAGATATTAATAATTTGTTTACAACATCGTCACCTTATGAACAACTAAAAAGGGTAACATAGGTGTATCTTTGGTAGCCATGACATATATTAAATGCATAAAAAGAGGAGATAAGCATATGGAGGAATTTTTAAATATTGGATTTGCAAGAATTAGCACTTATATAGTTGTAATACTTTTACTTATATATTTTTTAAGAGTGATAAACCAAAAAGTTTTTTCAAACAAAAATGAAATGTTAAAGCTTACTAATTGGGTGTTGAGGGGTTACCATAAAACATTAGGAATAACTTTGATATTTACAGGACTTATTCATGGCGTTTTTTCATCAGAATCTGTACGAACTATTAATTTAGGAACTATAAGTTGGGCACTAAGTATAATTCTTGGTCTGAATTTTATGTTTAGAAAATATTTTAAGAAAAAGAGTTGGATATATTATCACAGAATTTTAACAGTTTTATTTGTAGCTGTACTAGCAGTTCATATTTTAACTGTAAAAATACAAGGAGAAAATAAAAATATAGTAAGAGAAAATAATTCGGGAGCATATACATCTGATTATAATAACACTCAGAGTACAGGTAAATATAAAGATGGGGTTTATGAAGGAGATGGGAATGGATATAGACCTGGCATAAAAGTAAATGTGACAATTAAGGACAATAAAATTACAGATATAAGCATAATTAGTAATAATGAAACTCCTAGATTTTTTAATAGGGTAGAATCAATATTACCAGAAGAAATTATACAAAATCAATCAACAAATATAGATGGGGTTTCAGGGGCTACAAGAAGCTCAAATGGTATTAAAGAAGCAGTTAATGATGCACTTTTAAAGGCTTGTATAAAATAGGATAATTAAAAGCTTCAGATGGATGAAATAAACGTCCAACTGAAGCTTTTAAGTGCTTATTAACAAATACATTAGCATATAGTTTACACTTGTAATTTAGAAATTGTGGTAAGTGGTAAACATCGGATAAAATGGATTAATAGTTTGTTCATAATCCTGTAACTGTCCTGTCACGGAAAATATGTAATATATGATTAATCTTAAAAGAAATAAGAAAAAACAGTTTTATTCATAATATTAATTGGAGGTAAAAATATGAAAAGTAAGCTAATCAAAGGAATAATTATATGTTTAGTGGTTGTTGGCATTGGAGTGGGCGGATACTATGGATATAGAAAATATGCAAGCAGCAAAGTTACTGCATCAGCTGTTTCATATATGAAAGTTAGCGCAAAGAATATGGATATGAAAGTAAATGTTCAAGGAACAGGAAGTGCTTTTGCAACAGTGTCTAAAGACATAATCACAAATAATAATGGAACTATAAAAGATTTAAATGTAAATGTAGGAGATAAAGTTAAAAAAGGGGATAAACTGTTTTTTGTAGATAGTGATCAGCTTACACAAAATCTTAGTAAGGCAGAAAGCAACTTAGAAAAACAAAAACTTCAATTATCTAAAGCTAAAACTAGTGACGATATTGCAATGCAAAACTTAGCCATAGATGATGCTCAAAATGAAGTGAATTATGCAATGGATGCAATAAATAAAATGACAGTAACTTCTCCTATAGATGGAGTTGTAGTAGCTAAAAATAATGTTAATGGTGATACCGCTCAATCTGGCAAAGCTATCTTAACAGTAGCAGATACTACCTCAATGAAAATAAAGGTAGCAGTAGATGAGCTTGATATTGATAAGGTAAAGCTAGGACAAAAAGCTGAAATTAAGTTTGATGCTATAAAAGATAAGGTATTTGAAGGAACAGTAGAGTATATTTCACAGGTAGGTAATAGCAGTAACAATGTAACTACCTATGATGTAACTGTAGGCATAAAAGATCCTACTAATATAAAAATTGGTATGAATGCAAATGTAAATATTTTAGTTCAAAGTAAAGCAAATGCATTGGTAATACCTGCAGAAGCGTTAATCGAAAAAAACGGAAATAAATATGTAATGGTAGCAAGTGGAAGCAATGGCACTGATAATTCTAAAGCTAGTGACAGTAATTCAAGCAATGTAGGATTCCAAAATTCACAGTCTAATGGAGAAGCAGGAACAAATAGAAGACAATCTGGATCAGGGGCACAGGGAGCGTACGGACAAGCATCAGGAAGCGGTAGAAACTCCTCTAGATTTATGACATCAGGTGGTGGCAAACTAGTGCAAATTAAAACTGGATTAGAAAATGAAAATTATATCGAAGTATTAGAAGGAGTTACAGAAGGAGAACAGCTTTTAGTTCAGCTGCCACAAGCTAGTTCAACAAATACTATGAATAATAGAAGTAACTTTGGTGGAGGCCTTGGAGGAAGCTTCGGCGGAGGATTGAATGGAGCTGGAGCAGGAATGGGATCAGGCAGAACTCAAAGATCCAATAATAGCGAAAAATAAAGGACTGTGGTTTTTTATCAAGTGATTCTTAGACTCAGGTGGAGTTTGCTTATGAGGAATACCTCTCTCCATCTGAGTTTTAGAAGAACTTATCCAGGGGCGTATCAGCCGTTATGCATAGCATAAGAATGAAGCTCAAGAGTTCTAATATCTCCTACCTAAAGAAAAGCAGAAAACCAAAATCTTTGATTTTGTGTGAATGGCTTTCGCTTAAGTGTGATGGGAGTGTTATGGATGGTAGCCATCGGACAAAGGGTTAGAATGAAAAGTAAATAACAATAACCTGACATAACTTTTTATTCACAACTTTTAAAAATTACATGGAGGAAAATTATATGGAGCGTTGTTTAGATAGAAAAGAAGTAATTAGTATGAAAAATATAAGCAAAATTTATAAAATGGGAAATAGTGATTACAAAGCTTTGGAAGATGTAAATTTAACTATTAAAAGTGGAGAATATGTGGCTATTGTTGGACCCTCAGGGGCAGGTAAGTCTACTCTTATGAATATTATTGGATGCCTTGATACTGCTACTAATGGAGAATATATATTAGATGGAGTTAACACAAAGTGTAGTGATGCTAAGTTGGCAGAAATAAGAAACAGTAAGATAGGATTTATATTTCAAAATTATAATCTTCTTCCAAAGTTAAATATATTAGAAAATGTTGAATTACCACTATGTTATTTGGGACTTCCTAATGATAAAATTAGAGAAAAGGCTTTAGAGTCTCTTAAAAAAGTAGGACTAGATACTCATATAAAACATAAACCTACTGAATTATCAGGAGGACAAAAGCAGAGAGTAGCTATAGCTAGGGCTTTGGCTACAGAACCACAAATGATTTTAGCTGATGAACCAACTGGTGCATTGGACAGTAAAACAGGAAGAGAAGTTTTGAATATGCTAAAGGATTTAAACAAAGAAGGAAATACAATAGTTATGATTACTCATGATAAGGATATAGCAGCTGAAGCGGATCGTATCATTACTATAAAGGATGGAAGAATTCTATCGGACAGCTCTATGGATAAAGGGGTGATGGTATGAAGCTAAGGAAACTCTTTAAAATGGCACTTTCTTCTGTTTGGAATAATAAGATGAGATCTTTTTTAACTATGTTAGGTATAATTATAGGTATATCCTCGGTAATTGTATTGGTTGGAATAGGAGAGGGTACCAAAGCACAAGTAACAGCTCAAATAGAAAAATTAGGTACAAATCTTATAACCGTAAGTATTACAGGAAATAAAACTAAGTCAATTTCAGATGAGGAGTTAAATGAATTAAAAACTAAACCTGGTATTAAGGAAATTTCACCTTCATTATCTGGAGGAAATGTAAATGTTAAAGCAGGAGATAAGTCATCCACAACAACTTTGGAAGGAACTACTCCAAACTATTTAGAAATTAGGAAAATGAGCATAAGTTCCGGAAGATTTATAAATAATAGGGATATAGAAAACAGATTTAAAGTTGCTGTAATTGGTGTGGAAACTGCAAATAATATTTTTGGAACTACCAATGTAGTAGGTAAAAACATGTATGTTAATGGCATAGAATTTACTGTTGTAGGGGTATTACAATCTCAAGGAAGTTCATCAGCAGGATCTAGCGATGATAAGATAATATTGCCTATATCCACAGCTCAAAGGCTTTTAAAAACTACAGAGATAAAAACTTTCTATATTGAGGCAGAAAGCAAAGATAAAGTTAGTGAAGCTATGTCATATTTACAGTTATTTTTAAATAAAAAATACGATAATAATACAAGAAACTATAGAATTTTTGATCAAACAAGCCTACTACAAACTGCAAATTCAACCACTGAAAGCTTGACTACTATGCTTGGGGGAATTGCAGCTATATCTCTAATTGTAGGAGGTATAGGTATTATGAATATTATGCTTGTATCTGTAATAGAAAGAACTAGGGAAATAGGAATTAGAAAAGCTATTGGAGCTAAAAGAAGTAGTATACTTTTGCAGTTCTTAATTGAAGCAGGAAGCATAAGTAGTTTAGGTGGAGTTTTGGGAGTACTTTTAGGGTTTTTAGCAGCTTTTATTGCTCAAAATATGTTTAAAATGACTATTGTAATTTCTAATAATGTAGTTATAGGATCATTTATATTCTCAGTGTTAGTAGGTTTAGTATTTGGCATATATCCAGCAAACAAAGCATCTAAATTAAATCCAATAGATGCCTTAAGATTTGAATAAACAGAGTTCTTGGCTTCAGAAGGAGTTTTTACTCCTACTGAAGCTTTAGAAATCGTTATCCAGGGACGTAGCCGCTCTTTACTTCCACTTTAAGGAAGATGGAAGTATTAGAGCGGGTAGTCATCGGATAAAAAAACATGAGTTCAGGTGGAGTATTACTTCATCTGAACTTTGTTGCAATTTTTGGTAGGGGGTAAAACTATGAAAGAAAAAATTTTAATAGTAGATGATGAGGAAAGAATGAGAAAGCTTATAGGGGCGTACTTAAAAAAAGAGGGATATGAAACGGTAGAGGCTGAAAATGGTGAAGAAGCTCTTAAAATTTTTAAAAGTGAAGGAATACACTTAATAATACTAGATGTTATGATGCCTGTTATGGACGGTTGGACAGCGTGTAGAGAAATAAGAAAGATTTCATCAAATGTACCCATAATGTTTTTAACTGCAAAGGGAGAGGACGAGGATGAACTTTTAGGTTATGAGTTAGGTACAGACCAATATGTTACAAAGCCTTTTGATATAAGAATACTCATAGCAAAGGCTAAAACCTTGATTAATAGAGTTTACAATTCTGAACCTGAAAAAAAGAAGGAGTTTTATTTTAATGGATTACATATTGATGAATTGGCACATAAGGTGACTTTAGATGAAACTACTTTAAATTTGTCGCCCAAAGAATATGAATTATTATTATACTTTGTAATTAATAATGGTATTGTTTTGACTAGAGAAAAGATACTTGACTATATTTGGGGAATGGACTTTGATGGAGATTATAGAACAGTAGATACTCACATAAAAAGGCTTAGAGAAAAACTTGGTGAAAAAGCTTATTTAATATCTACTATAAGAGGAGTTGGTTATAAGTTTGAAGATGAAGATAAATAAGAAAAAAAGTATAACAAAAAAACTTTTTATTATAACCGCTGCTATGTTTGCACTTTTCATAGGTATTACATTGATAATTCAAACTGTATTTTTTGAAAAATTTTATGTAAGTAAGAAAAGATCGTCATTGCAAAGTAATGTTGAGAAGTTTAAACAAGAATATAATAAGGCTGCTAATAATGAAAAAGTTATTGAGCTTATAGAAGAATATGAAGGAACTTATAATATGAAGATTGTAATACTAAATGGGGCTAATGAATTAAGTTTAATAACAAAGCCTAATAGAAATAAATTAGATATAGCAAAGCTAAGAGAAGTTACAGAATTTATAAACCAATGGACTGAACGTACTAACAATGCTAATTTAGAAAGTTTTAAAAAAAGGGGAGAAACTGTAAATATAATAACACAAAAAAGAAAAGATAGACCGGGGAATATAACTGTTATTTCTCCTAATAGCAAAAGAAATGAAATAATTTTTGCAGTTACTTCTCTTCAACCTATAAATGAAGCTGTGTCCGTTATAGAGGAAATGTATAAATATTTCTCTATTGGAGCAGTTTTCTTTATAATAATTTTGGCATTTATATATTCAAATATGATAACAAAACCTCTTATAAAGATTAATAGAGTTGCAACCAAAATGTCTAAATTAGATTTTTCAGAAAAATGCACTATAAAAAGTGAAGATGAAATAGGAAATATGGCTTTATCTTTAAACTTTTTATCAGAAAATCTTAATGAGGCACTTACATCATTAAAAGAGGCTAATTCAAAGTTAGAAGAAGATATAGAGAAAGAAAGAAAACTAGAAAAAATAAGAAGAGAATTTGTTGCTGCAGTCTCTCATGAATTAAAAACTCCTATAAGCCTTATAGATGGTTATGCTATGGGATTAAAAGATAATATCTTTGAAGAGGAAGAAAAAGATTATTATTTAGATATAATAATAGATGAAGGAAAAAAGATGGCCAATTTGGTAAATGATATGCTTGATTTATCAAATTTAGAGTCTGGTAGTTTTAATCTTACCAGAGAAGAATTTGATATATGTAATCTTATAAAATTTACTCTTAAAAAATATAGAAACATTATAGAAGAAAAGACAGTTAAAATTGAATTGAATTTATTAGAGCAGACAATGGTTTATGCTGATTGGAATAGAATGGAACAGGTTATTACTAATTTTATTACCAATGCTTTAAGACATGTAAATGAAAATGGAACTATATATGTTAGCATGATTAACAAGGATGATAAAACTTCCATAGAAATTGAGAATACTGGATCAACTATACCAAAAGAAGAACTATCTAAAATATGGGATAAGTTTTATAAAGTTGATAAATCCAGAAATAGAAAACTAGGGGGAACAGGCTTAGGTCTCTCTATAGTTAAAAACATCCTTACTGCTCACAATTATTCTTTTGGAGTAGAGAACACAGAAAGGGGAGTAAAGTTTTATTTTGTAGTGAAAAAGATTTTGAAATAATGTTGAAAAAAATATGCACAGACAAGGAAATTTTTCTCTTTATCTGTGCTATGTTAATTTTATTTTAAAATCAAGAATAGTGGTGATAATTGAAAACTAAAGTCCTAGAGTGGTTATAATTATATTGGTTCACATTTGGAGTTCTTAATGCAATTACAACTAAACTTAAGAATTATTTGATGGACGATTGAAGTTTCCTCTTATATTTTTCATCACAATCATCTAACTTAATAGAAAACCAAAATACACTACCTTTACCAACTTCAGATTTAGCATTAAGTTCACCACCATGAGCTTCAACTATGGATTTTGAAATAAAAAGGCCAAGACCATAGCCTTTTTGCTTTAAGTTCATTCCTCTGTAAAACATGGTGTATATTTTCTTCATATCATCTTCACTTATACCAATTCCTTCATCTTCTACTGTAAATGTTATCATACTACATTGCTGAGTTATGTGTATAGTTACTAATGATCCCTGTTTTGAATATTTAACAGCATTACTAATAAGATTGCTCCAAACTCTTTTAATTTTGACTTTATCAATATTAAGCATTCCACCTTTAATATCTGTATAGCTTTCAAAATTCAAATTTTTGTTTTCCACATATTCTTTAGCATTTGTGGTAAGTTCTATGACGAAGTTCTTCAAATCAATTTTTTCTTTGTATAGTTTCATATCTTTATTTGCTTCATAGGCAGAATCTAAGACATCATATACAATTCGTTCAATTTCTTTTGTTCTAACATATATTCCGTTAATAAAGCTTTTTTTTACAGATTCATCTTCAATAATCCCTTCTTTAAGTCCCATTGAATATCCCTTTATAACTGTTATTGAATTTTTTAATTCATGGGATAATGTAGAAATAAATTTTCCTGTTCCCATTGATAGATCTTCAATAGTAAGTGCTAGCTGTTCAGAAGACTTAATTAGTTCACTACTTTCTTTTTCAAATTTTTTTAACATAATATAGATTATTCCTTTTACATCTTTAAAGGATTTTTGAAACCTCCCTATTTCATCGTAATCATCATTTTCAATGTTTTTATAACAGTCATTTTTATCAGCCTCTTTAGAATTATTTTTTAGTATTTCTATGGATTCAGATATTGATTTATCTATAATTGAATTACCTTTTGAAATAATATTAAGATATTCAGTCATGGTAACAATAGGAACAGATATCCTCTTAGTTACATATATCCCAATAAACATTGCAAATATAAGAGCGATAACAGTTATTATAAGTACACTATATAGAAATGATTTTGACTCAGAATACATATCTTTTTTGGGAAAAGAAGCGATCAAAATCCAATTTGTATTTTTCATAAGCTTTAGTATTTGAAATTCTTTTTCTTTGTCATTAATACTTACTGTCTGCTTTATTAATTGTTTCTTGTTTTTTTCGAAGTTTTTATGGTCAATATTAAAAGGAAATTCCTTTCCTATTAAGTTCTTATTTGGGTGAGATAAAACTAAATTTTTTGAATCAACAATGGCATAATAACCTTTTTGACCTAGGGTAAGATTTTTTGCAAGTTTTGAAAAATATTCAGCATAAATAGATGTTCCTGCATATCCTAAAAGCTCACCTTTTAAATTTATTATTGGAGATACAGTATTTACAATAAGTTGACCATTTACTTTTCCAATTAAAATATCACTTGTAACTGTGGATTTAGTATTTGCACTTTGTATAAAATAATTTCTATTAGACAAGTCTGTATTTATAGCAGATGGCATAGAGGAAGCAATAATATTTCCATTTTTATTTAAAATAAAGAAATCCATATAATAGCTGTATAGCTTATTTTTTTTATCCATTAGTTCTGATAAATAACAGTTTATATCAAATGATGTTGCTTTGTTTGATATAAAGGCTTCAACTTTTTTATCAAGTGCTAATGCATTTGTTTCAAGTTTGTTTATATTAACAAGTAAATCAATATTCTCCTGCACTCTGTCAAGTTGTGATACCATAAGAGTTTCAGAACCTTTATTAATTATGGATACAGATTTAATATATATTATTGTTCCAAGAGATGCCATTAAAATAAGGATCATGGTACATATAATTAATGTAATTCGTGTTCGTAATTTCATATCAATCCTCCTGAATTTTAAAGTTAAAATTTTATGTAGAGACAGGAAAAGAAAATTCATATTAAAAAAATTAAAGTGCCTACATTGCAAACCTTTGCAATAAAGACACTTTAATTCTATCATAAATTGTAGAAATATTTAATAAATTGTGTTAAAAAAGTAAAAATGCTATAGGAGTTACTAAGATTATAGTAAGTAGTGTTCTTTCAAACCATATAATTACAACATCAGAAAGTTTAAGAGGAATTTCTGTTGACATAATACATGGTATTGAAGCTGAGAAAAATAGTATTGAAGAAATTGATGTAACACCTATTATGAATCTAGTAACTATTGGAGCATCTTTAACAATAAGAGCTGGTAAGAACATCTCGGCGATACCAACAGCTGCAGCTTTTGATGTAAGCATTGCTTCTGGTATTTGAAGAAGTTTTACAAATGGATAGAATATATATCCAAGTACATCAAATATAGGAGTAAATTTTGCAAGAACAAGACCTAAAAGTCCAACAGATAAAATTGATGGAAGTATTCCCATTGTCATTACAATACTGTCTTTAAAATTATCCCATACACATTTGCCTATACTAGGTGAAGCTGAAGCAACTTTTAAACCTTCATTTAAAGCGTTTTCAAAATAATTACTATTAATTTCTGGTTCAGGATCACCAACTTCGGTAATATAGGAATCACTTTTTGTTCTAAGAGGTCTAAGTCTTACTGTTATGGCAGTTACAGCAAAAGTTACCACCAAGGTAACCCAAAAATATGTATTCCACATATTCATAATTCCTAATGTTTTTGCAACTATAATCATAAACGTAGCAGATACTGTTGAAAATCCTGTTGCTATAATACATGCTTCTTTTATTGTATATTTACCTTCTTTAAAAACTCTATTTGTTATGAGCAGTGCTAAAGAATAACTTCCTACAAAGGATGCAACTGCATCAATTGCTGATCTTCCTTGTGTCTTAAATATAGGTTTCATAACAGGTCGCATAAATACTCCAGCAAATTCTAAGAATCCATAACCAACTAAAAAAGCAAGAAATGCTCCTCCTATTGGAATTATTAATCCAAGTGGAATAACAAGTTTATCAAAAAGAAATGGAACCATATCAGCTTGAAACATCCAGCTTGGACCAATCTTGAAATATGCCATAAATCCAATAGCTATACCACAAATTTTTAATATTGAGAAAACAATAGTTACTATATCCTTATTCCAAGTTTTCTTAATAAATGGATATGCAGCACCAAAAACAATCATAATTAGTGCATAAATAGAAGTTAAAGGACCAAGAAGCATTTTAAGACCAGTTACAATATGATCTATAGGAATAGAGGATTGTCCCCACATTTTTAATGGGACAAAGAACATAAAAATACCTATTAAACTGTACCCAATAAATCTTGCAAAGGTACTAGCTGTCTTTAAATTGGTGGACGTATTTTGATTCATATTTTCCATTAGTATCTCCTCCTTGATATTTATTGAATTTTCTTTATTATATACAAAATAAGAGTATTTTTTAACTATTCACACTATTTTGGTTCTTATTTGTCACAGAATTGTCATTATATTTTGGAAATATTATAGATTAATTAATTTTCTTATGTTAAGATTAAATTATAAAATTAAATTATCAAATTATGTCAAAAGGGGCAGAGGTTATGGACAAAGTATTAGTTGTTGATGATGATAAATCCATTGTTCACATGATTTCAGAATTTATGAAGTTATATGGTTTAAAGGTGGTGACTGCATATAGTGGTGAGACTGCAATAAACAAGCTAGATGATTCTATAAGCCTTATTTTACTTGATATAAATATGAATGAACTAAATGGTATTGACCTTTGCAAGATTTTTAGAGAAAGAACTAATATACCAATAGTTTTTTTAACTGCAAATTCATCCCAGTATGATATGGTATTAGGACTTGGTATAGGAGCGGATGATTATATAACAAAACCATTTGATCCAATAGAGCTGGTTGCAAGGGTTAAAGCACATATAAGGCGCTATAACCAATATGGAAATGTAACAAGCAATACCGAAAATGAGGTGATAGAATTTGATAAAATAAAAATTTTCAAGAATTCACATAAAGTTTTAAAGGAGAATTTAGAAATCAATCTTACAGTAACAGAGTATAATCTTTTGATTTACTTTGCTGAAAATGCTGGAAAGGTTCTTTCAAGAAAACAGATATTAAATAATGTGTGGAAAAGTGATATGTATGATGAAAATACAGTTACAACTTATGTGAAAAGGCTTAGAGAGAAGATTGAGGACGATAAGAGAGATCCTAGGCTTATAAAATCAGTTAGAGCTATTGGATATATTTTTGATGGGAAAATAAAAGATGGGTAGCTAGGAGTCAGGTAATAGTTATAAAAAAACAAGAAGTTACTTTCATTTGATAGATTTCAATATATAGAGTATACTATATTAGTTATAGAAATAAGATAGAGAAAGGTTAAAAGGGTTTTAAAAGCTAATGATTTTATAGAAAACAAAAATTTAATGGGAAAGTTAAGTAATGTACAAGTAAGAATATGGTATAATTATCATGATAAAAATATTATCAATAAGATAGATAAATCGTTACCCATAAAAGATCAAGCTATGCAAGCTCATTTTTTAAGAAACAAGTATAGAACTCAAGCTAGAAAATTAATGAGAGATAGAAAACTTGCAAGACATTTAGATATTAATAACTATAATTTACCCTTTGAATATTATGAAAATAAATATTTAAAGCAGGGGTATAGTGAAGATTCTCTTTATAAAAAAATACTAGATGCTTCGACTAGATCAAATAAAAGGGTAAACGAAAGCTTGGGAATAATATAGTAATAGATCTAGAAACAAATATAGTACTTAACTGTAAAGCGTATTGTAAACTCAGCGCTGTTAATCATACCCTAAGAAAAATCTTAGGATATTTTTATTTTTTGGTGATTAATAATGCAGTAGGTAAGTGATATCCTATACTCTTAACTTAAAAAGAGGACATATATATTTGATTTATGCAAATGTATATATGCTCTCTTTTTCTAATAATTTAAAAGCGTGTATTAAGGTGCAATTTATTTATATGTAAATTATACCATTAATTCTAATATAATGTTATAATTTACATGTGAATAATGCGAAATTGAAGGGAAGAGTTTTGAAAAAGAGAATCTTAAAAATTACATATGTGAATATTAAAGGAATAATTACATTAATGGTAGTGTATTTTTTAAGAAAAAAGATTTCATTTAAGGATAATTATTTTTATACTAAATTGATAGGTTATTCTATTATGATTTTGATTTTAATGCCAATAATGCATTATCTTCTTATGAAATTAATATATCATGATGATGATAATAAGTGATAAGAAATTTGTGATAGAGAAATTTACTTCATCTCTATCTTTTTTATTCTTTGGATAAATTATTATAGTTAGTAAATGCATTATGTTAATACTATTTTTAAAATATATGGGAGATTTTTGGATAATAAACAGTATTATTAATATGAGTAACACATATTAAGAAAATAATATTTTTAAATAACAAATTTTTTTAAGGAGGGACGAAGTTGAGATTTACAGAGGAGAATTTAACAGAAGAAATCAAGAATAGAAATCCTGCAGCTTTAGAATATGCAATTAATACCTATTTACAAATTACTAATAGAGAATAATATTTCTTCTAAAGATTTCTCTTGCGCCTTACCTAGCGTAATCAGTTATACTTAATTTATAGAATTACTTCTAGGAGGAGAAAAGATGAAACTTAGGATTCAATGTAATTGTTCAAATATTGATTGGAATTGTGTATCTGACATATTGAAAAAGGTTGGAATGGCATATTTTGAAGGGGAAGTGCATAAGAAAGCCTTTGAAAATAGTTATACTGTTGTATTTGTTTTTGATGATGAGAAACTGATTGGCTTTGGTCGTGCAATATCAGATGGAATTTATCAAGCTGCAATTTATGATGTAGCAGTATTACCTGAATATCAGGGTGAAAATATGGGGAAAACAATTGTTAATAGCATTTTAAAATCTATACCAAAATGTAATTTTATATTATATGCTTCACCTGGTAAAGAAGCTTTTTATGAAAATCTGGGTTTTAGAAAAATGAAAACAGGCATGGCATTATTCTATAATGCAGAAAAAATGCACACAAGAGGGTTCATTGAATAAATTCAAATAATAAACGTATATATAGTTTTAAGTATTAAATATTTTCTTCATATGTTCTTTATATAAGTAATATACAATACAGTTAAAGCAAATGGCTTTTAAAAATTATAGAAAGTACATTGGAGGAGAAATTATGAATTGCTGTGGAAATAATAAAGAAAAGAAAGTAAATAATCATAGTATGCTAAAACATATATTACACATGATTCTCTGTTGTGGTTTACCTATAATTATTGTTGGAGTTTTACCATTTATAGCAAAGGCTAGTCCTAGTGTTGCTAATATAATTGCAAGGATAGTACCGTTTTTATGTCCACTAATGATGATTTCGATGATATTAATGATGTTTATGGGAAACAAAAGGGGAAGTTGTTGTGATAATTCAAATGAAGAAAGTAATAGTAAAGAGATAATGTAGATAAGAATAAAGTATAATAAGGAGAGGCTCACTAGAGAGCCATCTCCTTTTATTATTTACTTTTTTTAGGTGCTTTTTAAATAGCTTTTTTCTGTGCTTGAGCTTTTAAAGTTGTTTTAGAATTTACTTTTGTTTTAGAGTTTTCCTTTGAATTTGTTTTAGTATGTTCTTTCTTTTCTGGTTTTGCTGGACTTAAGCTCCCATCCCAATTGTTTATTCTTTCTGTGATCTTTGCTATCATGGTAGTAGCTTTTTCTTGAATTAGCTTTCCATCTGAAACTTTTTTATTTATTTTATCAGTTTCAGCCTTTATAAGAGCAGCTTTAACTTGATCAGCAGTCATACCTTTTTTTTCTTTTGCTAAATCAAATATAGTCTTACCAGATTGCTTTGCAGTAGCAATGTCTTCCTTTGATAGTCCTAAAGCTTCAATTGCGAAGAAACCTGCACCTTTTTTGTCTTTATCATTGTGATTAAAATATTTTATAGAACCATCCCAATTGTTTATGCTTTCTGTAATCTTTGCTATCATAGCAGCAGCTTTTTCTTGAGTTAGCTTTCCATCTGAAACTTTTTTATTTATTTTATCAGTTTCAGCTTTTATAAGAGCAGCTTTAACTTGATCAGCAGTCATGCCTTTTTTCTCTTTTGCTAAATCAAATATAGTTTTACCAGATTGCTTTGCAGCAGCAATATCTTCTTTTGATAGTCCTAAAGCTTCAATTGCGAAGAAACCTGCACCTTTTTTATCTTTATCATTGTGATTAAAATATTTTATAGAACCATCCCAATTGTTTATTTTTTCTGTAACTTTTGCTATCATAGCAGTAGCTTTTTCTTGAGTTAGCTTTCCATCTGAAACTTTTTTATTTATTTTATCAGTTTCAGCCTTTATAAGAGCAGCTTTAACTTGATCAGCAGTCATACCTTTTTTCTCTTTTGCTAAATCAAATATAGTTTTACCAGATTGTTTTGCAGCAGAAATATCTTCTTTTGATAATCCTAAAGCTTCAATTGAGAAGCATCCTGCACCTTTTTTATCTTTAAACATTTCTATCATCTTATTAGTTTTTTTAGTTTCTTTGGAAGTTGAATTTGTTGCGGCAAAAACATTGGAGCCAATACCAATCATCATTGAAAGACTTAATGCAGCTATTATTTTTGATTTCTTACTAATCATTTTTGTTACCTCCTAAAATTTGTTTTCTTATTTCTTTATGAGATTAGTATGCATGTGGTGTGTGTCAACCAGGTGATAAAAATATAAACAAATTATGAACAATGTGGATTGATTTTCTTATTTGTAATTTACTAAAAATATTTTTATAAACTTCTGTGTTTGAATGTGTATTTGATAAGAAAATTAAAAAAGCACACCAGAATTGAACTGATGCGCTTTTTAGTATTTATATGTTTAATATGGGGAGTAGTATGGTCTTTGATAATAGTATGGTGGATAGTAGTATGGTGGATAGTAGTATGGTTGAGGATAGAAAATTGGGTACGGATAGAAATAAGGGTAACGAGGATATCTACGTCTTCTAGGACGTCTCTGCCTATATTGGGCATCATATTCGTCCGAGTCATCGTATTCATCCATAATAGGATAAGCAGTATAGTTTATATTTTCAGGTTGATAATAATTTGAGAATGCACCTTCATTAATGTCGTTGTTGTAGTTTAAGGAATCCATAAAATACCTCCATAAAATTTACTACAATAATATAGTATGAATAAATACATAAATTGCTACAACATTTAAAAAAATATTGTGTGAAATGATAATAATATAAGAGAGTGTTGATAAATAGAAATATTTTTACAGCTCTTGTTTACAATTTATTAACAATGCTGTGATGTAGTTGCCATGTTCAGAAGATAGTATTAATTATGTAAGCAATAAGTTATATAAGATATGTTAAATTGATATATTGGAGGTATGTATGGATATTAGAAATACAGGACAAACTAAGTCAAATGATGGCTTAAATAATATGATTTATAATATGGGAATACAATGGACAGGTCATTGGGAAGTCTTTTCGTTTTTAATTATAGTTACAGCAAAGATATTATATTATGGAAAACAAATTTCACCAGAGTATTTTGATGCAAAGCTTTTACAGCCGCCTGTGATAGCTTCTATTTTACCTATTGTTGCAATATCTTATTTATTTAAAAATAAGGCTAGAATAAGTTTTCTTTATATAATGAACATAATTATTAGTATAATTTTATTTGCAGATACTGTTTATTATAGTTATTTCAAAGATATTATATCCATAGCAGCAATTAAAGATAGTTTTTTACTAAAAGATGTGTCATCAAGTTTAGGAGCTTTAATAAAAGCAAGAGATTTTATTTATTTAATAGATATAATATTGTTTATTCCAATAATGAAAATAATCAAAAAGATTGATAGAAAAGAATTTTCACTAAGATTTAGACTCATGGTTTTCACATTGTTAATTGTTTTAGGTATTACATTTGATGGTAAATTTATTTATGCATTTTCTAAGGAACAACCTTTATTAATTAAAACTATGAGTAATAAGCTTTATTTAACAAAAGTACTGGGGAATATTAACTTTCACGTTTTAGATAGTTATAATTTTATTAATAATAAAATTAATAATATGAAAGACGTTCCTGATAGTAGAAAAAATGAAATAGGAGTTTTTTTAGCAAATAAAAATGAATCTACAGGTAAAAATTTTTCTGGAGTAGGAACTGGACAAAACTTAATAGTTATTCAAGTAGAAGCTCTTCAGCAATTTGTAATTAACAGCAAAATAAATGGTGAGGAAATTACTCCAAACTTAAATAAATGGATAAATAAAAGTATGTATTTTGATAATTATTTTTACCAAGTAGCTGGAGGAAACACATCTGATGCTGAATTTATGTCAAATAATTCATTATATCCTGCAGCATCAGGATCGGCCTATTATCAATATACAGGGGATACACTTAATTCATTACCTAAAGTACTAAAGGAAAATGAATATGATACTGCTGCATTCCATGGGTATATAGAAGGCTTTTGGAACAGAAATGTTATGTATAATACAGAAGGCTTTGATAATTTTTATGGAGAAAATAGCTTTAATATAGATGAAAAAGTAGGACTTGGATTAAGTGACAAATCATTTTTGAACCAATCTGTTGATAAAATAAAAGGATTAAAGCAGCCTTTTTACTCATTTATAGTGACATTAAGTAGTCATTTTCCTTATGATGATGTACAGGGTTATGGAAACTTTAATGTAGGAAATTATGAAAATACTCTTTTAGGAAATTACTTAAAGGGAATCCATTATACAGATGCTCAATTAGGAATGTTTTTAGACAAGCTTCAAAACGAGGGACTACTTGACAATTCAATTGTTGTCATTTATGGAGATCATAATGCTATTCCAAAAGATAATATTGAACAACTATATGAGTTTGAAGGCATTAAAAATGCAACAGATTTACAATGGTTTCAGTATCAAAAAGTACCTATGTTAATACATTTTCCTAATGATGAATATAAAGGTGTTAATCATACCTATGCAGGACAAATGGATTTATATCCTACATTAGCAAACATATTTAATTTGTCTAATAAATATATGTTAGGCAAGGATATATTAAATACTTCAGATGGAAAAGTAATCTTTAGAAATGGTTCATTTACAGATGGAAAGATTTTTTATGTTTCATGGACAGATACCTATTATGATATAAAGTCAGGAAACACAATATCTGAGACAACTGAGTTAAAAGATAAGAAGAAAAAAGCTTTGGAAGAACTTAAGTATTCTGATGATATTTTAAATCATAATTTAATAAAAACCATAGGTAAGTAATTATTGAGAGTTCATTGTTTTGAAATAAGAAAGTATAAATAATAAAGAATAAATATGTATAATTTTATAATAGTAATTATTATTTTAAATTTACCATATTTATTCTTTATTATATTTATAGATTTTTATCTATTATTTTCTTGTGCTTCTTCTAAATTATTTTTTTTACATGAATTAAAGTTCCCATCCCACTTTTCTATGTTTAACTTCATTTTTGATATAATCTCATCAGCTTTTTCTCTATTTAGTTTGCCTTCAGTAACTTTGTTATTTATATTATCAGTTTTTGCTTTAATAATTATTGATCTAACTTGATCAGGACTCATGTCATTTTTTTCTTTTTCTATGTCAAATATAGTTTTACCAGATTTCTTTGCATTTTCAATATCTTCAGTTGTTAATTTTAATTCTTCTATTGATGAAAGTCCTTTAAATTGTCCATCTCTAAATTTGTTAGGATGTCTTATACTTTCATCTTGTTTTTCTGTTTTATTAATAGGTTGAGTAACTTCCCTAAATTCTGGTGTATACATTGCAAAAACATTAGACCTTATCCCTAGCACCAGTGAAAGAGTTAATACTATAATTTTTTTTCTGTTTTGAATAAACATTTTAATTGCCTCCTTAAATTTTTAAATTTTACTGCATTTTTAGTATGTGTATTAATATGAGGAATAAGTAATGAAATTACTAACAAATTATGAATAAATTAAAAGATAAATTATTGGTTAAAATCGGAAACTAGACAATGTACACAATATACCTATTGACCATATAGCTATATTGTAGTAATATGACATTGTGCGAAAAAATAAATAATGTGAATTAGTATAATAATCCCAGGGGGGCTGGTGTTGCCAGCTGAGAGTAAGAACTGGATTCTTAGACCCTATAACCTGATCTGGATAATACCAGCGTAGGAAGAGGCTTTATATATTTTTGGAGAATATAGGTACAAACCTCTTTTAAGGTTTGTACCTTTTTTAATTTTAAAAATCAGATTATAGAAAATAGAACATAGAAGAAGAGGCTTTTATTTACGCTATGAAAAGTTTAAATAGTAAATTAGAAAGTGATTTGTTAACATTCATTCTCAATTCCTAACTTTTAATTTTAAATTTTTTAATAAAGTGGAAAAAATTTTTTATCTATACTCTGTTATCTGTGATCTAAAAAATATGGAGGGTTTTAAAATGAAGTTTTCAGAAAAATTATATGAAAGTGTAGAAGGAATTTGGCAATCTTATTATGAACATCCTTTTGTAAAGGGAATAGGTACTGGTGCTTTGGAGGTTGACAAATTTAAATATTATATGATTCAAGATTATCTATATCTATTAGATTATGCTAAGGTTTATGCATTAGGAGTTGTTAAAGCTGATACAGAAGAAGTTATGCAGGGATTTTCTTCTATGGTAAATGGCATACTAAATGGTGAAATGAGTATTCATCGTTCATATATGAAAAGACTTGGAATTACCCAGGAAGAAATAAAAAATGCTAAAGCTAGTCTTGATAATATTTCTTATACTCACTATATGCTTGCAGTAGCACATACAGGTAATTTAGCAGATCTTACAGTCTCATTACTTTCTTGTATGTGGAGTTATTTAGAAATAGGAAGACATTTAAGTAAAATTCCTAATTCTATAGAACATGAATTTTATGGTGAATGGATAAGAGGGTACATATCAAAAGAATATGAAGAGTTAACTCAGTGGGTAATAGATTTAGTAGATGACCTTGCAGAAGATATGTCAGAGAAGGAACTTAAAAAATTAGAAGAAATATTTATTAATACTAGTAAATATGAATATATGTTCTGGGAAATGTCCTACAATAAGGGGATGTAACTTTTTATGCTAAAATTTTGTGATGTAAATTTCAAATACAAAGATGAAGAAAAACATATTATAGAAAATTTAGATTTTCAGGTAAGTAAGGGGGAATTTGTAAGCATAATAGGACCTAGTGGTTGTGGAAAAAGTACAATTTTTAGATTGATTACTGGTCTTGAAAAGGCTGAAAGTGGAAAAATTTTTATAAATGATGAAAACATACATAATTTAAAGGGATATATAGGATATATGCCTCAAAGGGATTTACTTATACCCTGGAGAACTATTTCGGAAAACGCTTGCTTACCACTGGAGGTTCAGGGTAAAAATTCAAAGGAAGCCAAAATAGAAGCTGAAAAATTTTTGACTTCTTTTGGACTTGGTCAGTATAAAGATAAATATCCAAAAGATTTGTCCGGAGGAATGAGGCAAAGGGTATCTTTTATAAGAACTTTACTTACTGGTTCGGATATTATGCTTTTAGATGAGCCTTTTAGTGCATTAGATGCTATAACAAAAATATCTATGCAGGAATGGATTTTAGAGCAGTGGTCAAATTTAAGGAAAACTATACTATTTATAACTCATGATGTGGAAGAGGCATTGTTTTTATCTAGTAAGATATTTGTTATTTCTGAAAAACCTATAACTAAATTAAAGGAAGTAATCGTTCCAGCTAGTTATCCAAGGAATAGACATATGTTAAGTAGACCTGAAATATTAAATATAAAAGAAGAACTTGTAAATGAGTTAAAGCAGAGGATTCAATTATGAAGAAATATTCATCATCAATAATAGTAAGTATTATATTTTTTATGTTTTGGGAAGGTCTTGCAAGATATATAAATGCTATGTATATATTACCTTCACCAAGTAAGATAATAGAAAAAGCTTGGATTTTAAGAGAACCTCTTTTTAAAGTACATCTTCCAGCAACTTTGGCAGTTACTTTTTTGGGGCTCTTAATTTCTATAGTTTTAGGAGTGGCTCTAGCTGTAGCTATGGCTTTAAGTGAAAAAATTGAAAAAGCAATATATCCTATAGTAGTGGTAACTCAAACAGTTCCTATAACTGCCTTAGCACCAATATTTGTACTTTGGTTTGGATATACTATATGGAGCAAGATTTTGGTGACTATATTAATAACCTTTTTTCCTATAACTGTAAATGTGTATGATGGTCTTCGTTCAACAAGAAGGGAAATGGAAGAACTTTTAATTACCTATGGAGCCAGTAAAAAACAAATATTTATTAAATTGAAACTTCCATCTGCATTACCATACTTTTTTTCAGCTTTAAAAATATCTGTACCACTTAGTGTAATTGGTGCTGCCATTAGTGAGTGGCTTTGTTCTCAATCTGGGTTAGGATATTTTAGTAAAAGAATGATGACTCAATTAGATGGAGCTGCAGTATTTGCACCTATAGTAATTTTATCAGTTGTAGCTTTAATATTTGTTTTAATAATAAACATTCTAGAAAATAAGATAATTAAATGGAGGAATGAAGTGTGAAAAAGTTTAAGTATTTATCCTTAGTATTAGTATTTTTATTAGTAACTTTAACAGGATGTGCAGGAAAGCCAGGAGAAAAAAGTACAGCTGATAATAAAAAGCTAGAAGAAGTGGACTTAGTGTTAGATTGGTATCCAAATGCAATACATAGTTTTATATATACAGCTATGGAAAAAGGATATTATGAAGAAGAAGGATTAAAAGTTAATATAAAATTTCCTTCAAACCCAACAGACCCATTAACTTTACCGGCTGCAGGTAAGGCAACTTTAGGAATTTACTATCAACCAGATATAGTAATGGCAAGAGCAAATGAAAAGGTGCCAGTAAAGTCTATTGGAGCTATAGTACATACTCCTTTAAATGTTATAATTTCTTTAAAAGAAAAAAATATTAACTCACCAAAGGATTTATCAGGAAAAACTGTTGGATTTTCAGGAAATCCATTAAATACAGAGTATGTTAAAGCCATGGTAAAAGCAGATGGAGGAGATCCAAACTCAGTAAAGATTATAGATGTAGGGTTTGAATTACTTTCATCTATGATAACAAAGAAAGTAGATGCTACTACTGGTGGACTTATAAATCATGAAGTTCCAGTACTTAAGCATGAAGGACACAAAATTAATTATTTTAGTCCATCAGATTATGGGGTACCAAGATACTACGAAGAAGTATTTGTTGCTAGCGATAATACTATAAAAGAAAAGAGTGAGACTTTAAAGAAGTTTATGAGAGCTTCTCAAAAAGGCTATGAATTTATGAAAAAGAATCCAGATGAATCTCTAAAAATATTATTAAATAATCAACAAAAGGATAACTTCCCACTTACAGAAGCCGTGGAAAAGGAAAGTATGAATATGTTGCTTCCAAGGATGGAATCAAAGGAAGAACCATTCTTATATCAAGATAAAAAGGTTTGGGAAGATAATATTAAGTGGTTACAAGAAAAAGGTTTGTTAAAGGAAAAGGTTAATGCAGAAGATTTCTTTGTAAATCTTCAGTAAAAAAAGTGCGGCACACTAAAAAAGGTGTGCCGCACTTTTTTATATTGATTTTTAATGTTGAATTTGAAATAGAGATATATAACTATATCCATACTTACAATATGATGTTAATATAATATGGCTGAAGAAGTATATATAACATAGTTTATGGCAATAATTGTAATATGTAATAAATATTTCATATAAAGGAGAATAACTATGGAAAGTTGTTTTGATATGAATAATGAAAATATTAAAGTTGTTGCTTTGCTTGAAAAAGGGAAATGTCTTTTTGAAAAAAATAAAATTGATGAAGCTTTTAAAATTTTTGAAGAAGCAATTAATTTAGATAAAAACTATGCTGAAACTTATATTGTAAAAGCTGAGGCCCATATTGGTATGTATGAAATTGATGAGGCTAAAGAATGTATAAGAAAATATCTTACATTTGTTCCTAAAAGCAAGAAAGCTTATTTGGATTTAATAGACATATATGATATTACTGCAGAATTTGAAAAAGCAATTTTTTATTGTGATGAATTACTAAAAGAAGATAATAAAAATGCTGAAATATATTTTAAAAAAGCAGACTTTTTTGATATGTTAGGTGATAGTAAAAAGGCTCTAAATTGTTGTAATTCCTGCTTGAAGATAAACCCTAACTTCTATGAAGTACTTTGCCTTAAAGGTAGTTTATTAAATGCCTTAGATCGAAATGTAGAAGCTCTTGAAATATATTCTCAGGCAATTGAACTAGATAAAACTAAAAGTAAGGCTTATATTGAAAAAGCATTAGTTTATAAGGATATGGAAAACTATCATACTGCTTTGAAATTTGCTAAAAAGGCCTATGAGTTAGATCCTAAAGATGAGTGGTGCAAATGTCAATATTCAATAATGAAAAGCTTATTTTAAGAGAATATATAATAAATAACAGAGTATAAAGTATGGATAAAACATTGTTTTGAAATATTTAAAGTAAGTATGCTGAAATTTTTCTTAATGACAATGGAGAATAATTTTTTATATCTGTGCCTTATACTCTGTATTCTATTTACTAAAATCTATTCTTTAAAAAGCATATTATAACATAATTTTAATTTATGAAACTTTCCACCTAATACAATTCTTACCACAGGTTTTTGCCTCATATAAGAGTTTATCTACACTTTCTATAAATCTATGTTCATCATAATCTGACATATTCTCTAATTCCAAATTGGATATACCACAGCTTATAGTGATTTTTAGATTTAAGTCTTTCATTTTAAAGTTATGTTTTTCTATATTAAATCTTATTTTTTCACATATAGTTACACCATTTTTTAAATCTGTATTAGGAAGAAGAAGGGCAAATTCTTCACCTCCATATCTGGCTGCCATATCTTTAGGCCTAAGATTACCTAATATTATTTTTGAGGCTTCTTTTAATATAAAGTCTCCAGTTAGATGACCATAGGTATCATTAATTTTTTTAAAGTCATCAATATCAAACATAGCCAGGCACAGGTTAGAATTTTTATGAATTCTTTTGAATATATTTGAAAGATTATTATAAAAACTTCTATGGGTATACATATTAGTAAGATAATCTCTAGAGGCCAATTTCTCCAATTCTTTGTTTTTTTTATGTAGTTCTTTTATCATTAGATTAACTTGTCTTATAAGTTTATACATAAAACTTATAATAGCATGAGATATTAAGGCCAACACGTATATAAATGATATATTAACTAAATTTTCAATAGTAAATATGACAGTAAATGATTTTTTTATTATAAATATAATGCCTATAACTATTATGCTAGGAAGTATTAAGGGATTTATTTTATTAAATCTTATATTTTGAAATAATATGTATATATATACTAAAGGCAGTAAAGCATAAAAATAATTAGAATTTATGTACATATAGGATAATAAAAATAACATATCTAATAAAGTTGTAAATAAATTAGCCTTTATATTATTATTTTTAATAAAGAATATAAACTGTATAACCAAATAGATTAAATAGAAAATTATAAAATATCTATTTATACTAATAGTTTCTTTACTAGTCATAACTAACAATCTTTCAATAATAACTATAAACATTAAAAAAATAACTTTAAGCATTAAATAAAATTGTTCTAAGTTATTTGTAGTAGCTCTGTTAACATCTAACACAATTAATACCTCCGTTAATTATATAATTAGTAAATTTTACAATAAAAAATATATATGCTAAAATAATTATTAATAAATTATTATTGTTATTTGGAAAGGAATGTTAGCATGCCTCTCTCTTTTGTAAATGTAGGTAATGAAGTTATAGTAAGGTCTTTAAATTGTGACAATAAAATAAAAAAAAGATTAGAAGCTATGGGCATTATCCCAGGAACAAATCTTTTAATAGTATCCAATAATATGGATGGAGGCTTTATTGTCAATGTTAGAGGCTCAAAATTAATACTTGGACATTGTATAACCTCAAAAATAATGGTAGATATAACATAATTATAGAACATTTCTTTTTAAAAAAGGTGAATTTTCTAAAAAACTCATCCAATTTATATTGCTTTCCATAAAACAATCTACAATTAATGGATCATACATAATACCCTTGTTTATTAATATTTCATTTTTACATTCATCAAAGCTTAATGGAGTTCTATAATGCCTTTTGGACATCATTGCATCTATAGAATCACATACTGCTATTATTCTTGAACCTAAAGGTATTTCCTTTTCTTTAATTTTGCAGGGATACCCTTTACCATCCCATCTTTCATGATGGTGAAGAACGATTTTGCTAATTTGTTTTAGCTTATTTGATTTGCTTAAGATATTAAAACCTATTTGAGGGTGCATTTTTATATATTGCCATTCATGATCATATAATTTTCCCCTTTTGTTTAATATACTGTCAGGTACCCCTATTTTGCCAATATCGTGTAAATGAGCAGCTATATGTATAAATTTCAATTCTAGTCCTTTTATTCCTAAGGCTTTGGCTAAAGCTAAGGTCATATTTGCAACTCTTTCAGAGTGTCCTCTAGTATAATAGTCCTTTGCTTCTAATGCTGTTACAAGGCTTTCTATAATGTCGTGATAAAGTTCTTCTTCAGTAGGTCTTAAAATATATTTTATCATATATGTGATATCTCCTTATAATTATTATTTGGTATTGATTATCATTATCAATTATAGTATAGTACTACAATTATGTAAATATGCTTTTATATTAAATGCAAGTAGAACATAAAGGTGCTTTGGCTATATTGACAAGGAGTTTAAATAATATTATTTTACTTTTACGTTTATTTTTAATATTATTAGTAGGTGAATTGGTTTGGTAAAGATATAATTTTAGTTGCATATTTTAAAATAGTATAGTCGGAGGTGAAAAATATTGAATGTTACACAGCAGTATTCTTTTAAAATTATTTCTAAGCTAAGGGGAGATATAGTTTTAACTATATCATTAATGACAGCAATAATAACTTCATTTGTAAAAGTGCCAAGCATTAAATATATTGATTTTAAAGTAATTATTCTATTATTTAATTTAATGGTTGTAGTTAAAGCTTTTGAGGAAATTAAGCTTATGGATAAGGTTGCAATAACTTTAATATATAGATACAAAAGCTTGAGAAGAGTTTCTTTAGCATTAATATTTATAACTTTTTTTACTTCTATGTTGGTTACAAATGATGTAGCATTACTTACATTTGTACCACTTACTATAATAATAAGTAAAAAGTCTAATGCTAACTTTATGAAAACAATAATATTTCAAACTCTTGCAGCTAATATAGGGAGTAGTTTTACCCCTATGGGAAATCCTCAAAATTTATTTTTATTTACTCATTATCATATGAAAGCTTTGGATTTTTTTAAGGTTACTTTTCCTTTAGCATTAATGGGCATACTATGGCTTACAATATTAAACTTTACAATACCTAAGGATAATTTGAAATTTAAGTTAAATTTTTTACAGGTTAAGGATAATAAGAGGTTAATTATATATGCTATATTATTTTTTATAATAATTTTATCTGTATTGAATGTAATAGATTATAAGTTAGCTTTTATCATAACAGTTCTGTGTGTTTTAACTTTTGATATACAATTAATGAAAAGGGTGGATTATTTACTGTTAATTACATTTATTTGCTTTTTTATATCTATTGGTAATTTGTCTAATATGAAAGTAGTCCATTCTTATATACAAGTGTTTTTAAGTGGTAAGGCTTATACCTATATTTCCTCTATACTTTTAAGTCAAATAATAAGTAATGTACCCTGTGCCATACTTGTAGCTGAATTTACGCAAAACTGGAAACAAGTATTGCTAGGAGTAAATATAGGAGGTATGGGAACTCTTATAGCTTCACTTGCTAGTGTTATTTCATATAAACTATATATAAATGATGTAAGTGAAGAAGAAAAAAAGAATTATTTATTAAAGTTTAGTTTCTATAATTTTATAAGCTTGTTTATTTTTGCAATTATAAATTATATGATAAATTAATTGACTTTTCGACATTTTTATAATAAATTTTTATGCTAATTATTTTTTAGGAGGATGTATATGACCACTAATGAACCACAAAATATTAAAATTGTTAATTGTGACCCTTCAGCATTAGGTTTATTTGGACTTGCTATGGTAACACTTGTAGCTTCATCACAGAAGCTTGGACTTACAGAAGGAGTTTCATTTGTACTTCCATGGGCAATATTTTTAGGTGGATTTGCTTGTATAAATGATTCTAAAAGGCAGAATACTTTTGGAACAACTGCCTTTGGAGGTTATGCATTTTTTGGTTTGGAGTAGGGGCTTCATGAATGATTAAAGCAGGTGTATTTGGAAAAGGCCTTGCATCAACCGTAGACCCAAAGCAGCTTGGATTTGCAGCAGCAGTATTAAATCCTCATTTTGGTATGGTATTTTTACCTACAGGAAAACCACTTGGAATATTTAAATAAGAAGTACCCCCAGGGAAAAATTTTCACCCCTGGGGGTGTTTTATTCAGGCACTTGGAATATTATATATTAAAATCCATACGCAGGGGGAATTAGGGTGGGTAGGATTGATATTCCTATCTATATAAATAAAAACTTAATTTTGGATTTGTATGGGATATTGATAAACGGATATATAGAAAGTAGGACTATTAGATGCGTAAAGGATAGATCTAATGGTTTGAGACTACAAAAGGGGTGTAAAAATGGAGGAGGTGAAGACTTTAAAAAATCCAACAATGATAAAGAAAAAAACATTGTAAAGGATGTATATAAAAATTATTCTGATGATCTTTTAGGATGTTTTGACGATAAAAATAGTATTAGAAATGAGATAAGTATAAAAAAAATATTTACTACCTTTCAGATATTTACTAATTTGAGAGAGATAATGATAGAAGAAAATATGTTAATGATTATGGGACAAGAGAATATTATAAATAATAGAGCTATTGAAGGAGATTATGTTGAATTTGAAGGAAAAGTATCCCCCATATCACTTCAGTCTCAAATAAACACTATGATAAATGTTTTAGAAGCCTATGATTGTAAAATGTTAGACAATTTGTTAAAAACAAAAGAAGAGAAAGAAGTTTTAACAAATTATTCCACGCTTTTAAAGCAATTAAAAAGCTTAAATGAAAATTTAAATAAAAATAATACTGTTAACATGATAATGGATTGTAACTCATATAAAGCAGTTTTAAATGTAAATTCAAATAATTTTCTAGATAAAAATTCATATATATATGATAATGTAAATTGCTATTGTAAAGTTTTATGTAAAATAATTAATGTTGTAGATGAAAAAAGTTGTATAGATCTATTGTGTAAGACTTGTATGAGTGAGTATTATTGTGAGTTCTTCAATCAAATGAATCCATATCTAGATTTATTAACAAAAAACAACATTTTAGTACCTAAAAATTTTTGTACTAAAATAAATGGACCTGCTATTCAAGCTATACCAGTTGCTATGTATTGTTAACTTAAATATATAAAAAATGACACCTAAGTGTAAACTTAGGTGTTATTTTTTATTAATAACTAATCACAAGGTAGTGAAATAAAAAAACAATTAAGAAAGTGATGAGAAATATGGTATAGTGTGGTACAATATATTTGCAAAATATTTGAAATAAAATAAATTTATGGAAGTATGGCGATAAAGTATTTGGGGAGGGGAAAAGTTGAAAAGTTTTATCAAAAATTTAAAAGTATCTACTACAATAATAATTTTATCTATCATCTCAATAGTTTTTTCTTTAATAATTGGAATTTATGGCATAATTAGCACTGGCAGAATTAATGATAATGTTTCTACTATGTATGATCATAGATTAATTCCTATTGTTAATATATCGAAAATGCGAGAGAATTTTGTTCTTATAAGATTAAATTGTGCTAATGCAGATTTAAATTTTGATGAAAGATATATGAAGCTTATAGATGAAAGTGACAGGGAAATATTGAAAGACCTTAATGAATATAAATATTATTGTGATAAGGAAGAATCAAAGTTTTTGAAAATATTTGAAGATAACTATAAAGGGTACCTAGACATAGCTAAAAAGTCAGTTATGTCTTCTAAATCAGGTAATCCGCTGACAAAAGAAGAGGCAGATAAAATAACAGAAATGGGATCTGAAATTGAAAAATCATTAAATGATCTGCAGAATTATGATATTAAATTAGCAGAAAAATCCAAATTAGAAAGCAATAAAATATTTATTACTAATAGAAATATACTTATAAGCATTATAGTATTTTGTATTATAATTTTTGCAATTTTATCTTCCATTACTTTTAGGAATTTTAATGGATTCTTAAAAGAAATAGATAGTATATTGAAACAAATGTCATTAGGAAATTTGCAATTAGAAATTAAAAAACAAGGTGAAAATGAATTTGAAGAAATGAAAAAATACATACAAGATACTATAAATAATTTTGGAAAAATTATAAGAGATTTAAAAAGCAGAACTAATTCAGTTGATTATTCTTCAGAGCATTTAAGTACAATATCAGAAGAGATGGCCTATTCTTCTAATAATATATCAACAGCTATAAATGATGTAGCAAAAGGAACTTGTGATCAGGCAGGAAATTTAGTAGATATAAATAATATATTAAATAATTTTGGAAATAATATTAAAAAAGTTGTTAATGGATTAAGCGAAGTTAATGATATTTCTAATAATGTTGCTACTACTGCAGATGAAAGTAGTAAAGAAATGAAAAATTTAGAACAATCTTTTGAATACGTAGGACAATCGTATAAAAAATTTGTTCAGAAAATAGACAGTTTAGGCAAAAATATAAATAAGATAGATGAAATAACTGTTCTCATAAATAATGTAGCGGAACAAACAAATTTATTATCACTAAATGCTGCTATTGAGGCCGCAAGAGCAGGAAAATCAGGTAAAGGTTTTGCAGTAGTTGCAGAGGAAATAAGAAAGCTAGCAGAACAAAGTAAACAATCTTCAAATAATATAAGTATTCTTATAAGTGAAATATCAAAGGAAACTAAAAATATTGTAGATGATGCAGAAAGCATAAATAATAAACTACAAGAGTCTTCACAAGTGATAAAAAGTTCATTGGATTCCTTTGGAAATATTATTATATCTATTGGAGAAGTAGTACCAAAAGTAAATGCTTTAAATAAGTCTGCTATAGCTATAAATGAAGAAAAAAATAATATATTTCAAAAAATAGAAGGAGCATCGTCTATAGCAGAAGAAATATCAGCATATTCAGAAGAAATAGCAGCGTCGTCTAATCAAATGGATTCTTCATCAAGGGAAGTAGAGAAGGTAGCTAATGAATTAAGAGGATTTACAAATGAATTATTGGAAGAAATAAATTTATTTAAAATTTGATGTAATTTATGGTAATGTTTATATTTAGTTGACATGGTTTTATGTGGGATGTAAAATTAAAAGAAGGATATAATGATAAAAATATACTTTTAATTTGCTTCTGTGAGGGCGTAAAGTTTAAAATGAATTTGATAAAAAAATTTAAGGGTATGGTTATTTTAAATACTTTAAATATAAAGGGTAATGAGAAGATTAAACATTAAAATGCAATCTTCTTATTGCCCTTGTTTTAATATATTATTATAAATATACTAAGGAGGAGAAAAATGTTAAATGATTTAAAGGTTAAGCGAAAAATTTTCTTATTGTCTATAATACTTATTATATTTTGCTGCACTATAGGAGTTACAGGATATTATCACATATCTAAATCTAATGCAGATATGAATTCTATGTATAATGATTCATTAATTGCAATTGAATGTTTAAATGACAATAGAAACCAATCAAGGGCTATGGAGGGGGATTTTTATTACATATTATTAAATACAAAGGATAAACAAAAACAAAATGAAAAACTAAAGGACATACAAGAAAGAGAAAAGACATTCAATGAAAATTGGGAAAGATATAAAAAAACTAATGTAGATGATTGGGAAAAAGAAAAATTCCCAATTATTGAAAGTGAGTTTAAAGAATATAGTATAAAGAGAAATGAAGCAATTAAACTTGCTATGGAAGGGAAGATAGAAGAACCATTAAATAAGTACTATTCTTTACAAAATGTTGCAGAAGAGTTTCAAAAAAATTTAAAAGAATTGGCAATTTATAATGTTAAAGATGCTGAAAAAACAAATAATCAAAATAATATGCAACTTAGTAATACTAAAAAAATATTTATAGTGATACTTTTAGCTAGTATATTTTTAGGAATTGCTCTTACATTAATTATTTCAAAGTCTATTTCATCTCCATTGGAATTAGGAGTAAAGCATTTAAAACGTATAGCTAATGGAGATTTTTCTGAAAATATTGAAGAGGAATTAAAGATAAGAAAAGACGAAATTGGGGATATTTCAAAGGCCATGGATTTAATGTGTTCATCTTTAAAGAATTTAATAAGAAATGTAAAAGAAGAATCAGATAATATTGGAGTAGTATTTAGAAATATATCAGAAAATATAAATAACTTAAATGTTAATATAGAAGAAGTTTCTGCAACCACAGAAGAATTATCAGCTAGCATGGAAGAAACATCCTCAGCTTCACATGAAATGAATGAGTCATCAGTTCAAATTGAAAATGCAGTTCAATCTATTGCTAAAAGAGCTGAAGAAGGAGCTCAAGCTGCTGGAGAAATAAATAAAAGGGCAGTTGGGGTGAAAAGTAATTTTACAGAATCTCAGAAAAAAGCAGTAGATATGCTTAGTGATACTAAAGAAAACTTGGAAAAAGCTATTGAAGATTCAAAAGTAGTAGAGCAAATAAATGTATTGACTCAAGCAATTATGGAGATAACTGATCAAACTAATCTTTTAGCATTAAATGCAGCTATAGAAGCTGCAAGAGCAGGAGAAGCAGGAAAAGGCTTTGCAGTAGTAGCAGATGAAATAAGAAAACTTGCAGAGCAGTCTCAAAATGCAGTAGGAGAAATACAAAATATAACAGAAAGGGTAACAAAGTCAGTAGAAAACTTATCTATGAGCTCTAATGAAATGATAAGTTTTATGTCTACAAATGTACAAAATGATTATAGTACTATGTTAGATGTAGCAGAAAAGTACAGTAAAGATGCGAATTTTATAGACGAAATGGTAACGGAATTCAGTTCCACATCAGAGGAGTTGTTATCATCAATTCAGGAAATGGGAAGAATTATAGAAGGAGTATCACAAGCTTCAAATGAAGGAGCTAATGGTACTACCAATATTGCTTCAAAGACAATGGAGACAACTGAAAAATCTAATGATATAATGAAAGAAGTAGAAAATTCCAAGCAAAGTATTGATAAATTGCATAGGGAGATATCTAAATTTATAATTTAAA
Source organism: Clostridium lundense DSM 17049 (assembly GCF_000619945.1). GTDB lineage: Bacteria > Bacillota > Clostridia > Clostridiales > Clostridiaceae > Clostridium_AO > Clostridium_AO lundense. The sequence continues at coordinate 143,272 of NZ_JHVC01000001.1, forward strand.
TAAAGTGATTTCTACATTTGGATGAAGTTTATAAAAATAATAATATAGAAAAATTTCACCTAAATCTAAGAAGCACTTCATATAGGGGAGGAATAATATGGGAAATTTAATTCACTTATGCTTTTCAGCTAGTGCAAGAGGAAGTTTGAAATATGCAGTAAGTACCAACATTATATATGGAAATAAGGTTATAGGTTTCTATGACGATTTATCTAATGGGCCAATTTATGAAAAAGTAGATTTAGGAGACAGAATTAATTGGTGTAAAAAACTTATTAAGGAATATAGAGTTGAATACATACAATGTTTAAGAGAAAACTACTATAAGTTTAATAAAAAACTGTCAAAAATAACTTCTGAGGATACTGTTTATTTTTGGGTTAGTAATAATGCATCAGAGCTAGTTAATTTAATGTACACTTTGGAAAAATTAAGCCTACCTTTAGAAAATATGTATATTAGTAATGTGTCAGAAGTTACTTATAATCAAGGTTTAATTAATGAATTTACTCCAAGACTTGTAGGAGAAGTATCCCCTGATAGGTTTCCAGAGTTTATTACTACTAAAAAGAAAATGGAAAAGGGTACATATACCTCTTTATTAGATAATTGGAATAAAATTAAAGAACAAAGAGGAAAGCTTAGAGTTTATGAAGATGGACAGGTTATAACTGTAGATGAAGATTATTTTGATAATCAGATACTTAAGTATACCCCTAAAGAATTTAGAAAGTGCGTCAGAACTGTGGGAGAAACTTTGGGATATAGTGAAAAACCTATATCTGATAACTATATATTTTTAAGAATTCAACAACTTATTAAAAATGGAGATATAGAGTATAAAGGAGATTTTAATATTATGAGACAAATGGAAATTAAAATATCTAAAAAATAGTTTATAATAAGTAAAATAAATATTAGCAAAGAATGAGCATGGATAAATGTTTTTTCCTAATTTAGGAGCAGCATTTATCCATGTTTTTTTGTCTTGTTTAATGACACTTGCTGTAAAAAAGCTGACTATATCTAAGATAAACGAAGCTTTTTAAAGGTATATAGATTTATAATCATATTTCCCCATAAGATACAAACTAATGAAATAGTTCAATATTTTACAAGTAAAAACTTTGATGTTATAATGAAGTTGTTGAAAGTAACACACTAGAAATATAAATAAAGTTGTTACATGAAAGGATGGAGATATAGAACTATGGACAGGCTTAGAAAAGAGAAAGTATTTTATATTTCAACTATTACATTAACAGCGATTATGATATTTGCTTTTTTTAATATTAAAGCTTTTGGAACAATGGCTAAAAATGCGCTTGATTTATTACTAAATAAATTTTATTGGTTATATTCTGGGGCTATGTTGATTTTTTTCATTTTTTGCGTTTGGATAGCTTTCAGTAGATATGGAAAAGTAAGATTAGGAGAAGATAGCGAAAAACCTGAATTTAGCTTCTTGTCATGGCTTTCCATGTTATTTTGTGCAGGTATGGGTATGGGGCTTGTGTTTTGGTCAGTAGCAGAACCATTAACTCATTATGCATATCCTCATAATATGGAGGGGTTTACACCAGAAGCTAAAATGTTTGCACTTAGAAAAGTATTTTTGCATTGGGGAACGTCTGCTTGGGGATGTTATGCCATTCTTGGATTAATACTTGCATACATGCAGTTTAGAAAGAAAAAGCCTGCTTTAATGAGTAGTGCATTAATTCCTCTAATTGGTGAGAAAAGAGCTAATGGATTTATTGGAAGCGTAGTAGATATTTTCACTATATTTGCAACAGTAGCTGGAATTATTACATCATTAGGAATGGGTACATTACAAATTAATGCAGGATTAAATTATCTTTTTAACATACCTGAAAATATTAAAGTAAAATTATTAATAATAGGTTTAGTTACTGTATGCTATATGAGTTCTGCCATTTCAGGAATAGATAAAGGAATACAAACATTATCAAATCTTAATATATTTATTGCGGCCTTTGTAGTTATATTTGTTACAACAATAGGACCTACCGGAGAAATTTTTAACAATTTATTTAGAGCATTAGGTGCATATGGAAAAGAATTGCTTACTACAAATAATAATATATTTTTACATGGAGAATGGTATAAAAATTGGACTCTGTTTTATTGGGGATGGTGGATAGCATGGGCACCACCTGTAGGAATATTTATAGCAAGAATTTCAAGAGGAAGAACTATAAAGGAATATGTATTAGGAGTATTACTTATACCTTCTTTATTATGCTTTATATGGTTTGCTATATTTGGAACAATTGGATTCAATGTAGATAAAGCTACTATATTAACAGCTATACAAAAGGTGGATACTGCATTCTTTGTTGTTATGAGCAAATATCCATGTAGCTTATTAATAAATATTCTTATTATGATACTATCCTCAATATTCTTTATAACTTCTGCGGATTCAGCTACTTTTGTTTTAGCAATGTTATCTTCAAAAGGAGATTTAAATCCAAGCAATTCAAAGAAAATTGTTTGGGGAATACTTCAAGGAGCACTAACAGTAGCATTTTTATTAGCAGGCGGGTTAGAAATGATTCAAACAGCTTCAATATTAGCAGCATTTCCATTTGCTTTTATAATGCTATTTTCTATAGTTTCCTTTAGAAAAAGTTTAAGGGATGAAGATGAGTTGGTGGAACTAAGGAGGAGAGAAAAAGTTTTAGAGGCTAGATTAGATACAAAATGAATAGAGTTCTTGGCTTTATAGGGAGCTTTTACTCTCACTTTTAAGAAGTGGAGTATTAGAACAGGTAGTTATTAAATAAAATTATATTAAATTAAAGATTTAAGTTCAAGTCTCAATTAAGAAAGAGATTTGAACTTTTTTCCATTGGCAGAAATTAAAAATTATAAATCAAAATTAAATTTAATAAATCTTCAATATTTGTTAAGAAAATCATAAGATTTATGTGATAGAATATAATTGTAAAACTATGATTTGGATTTGTTTGTAATTGTAAGAAAAAGATGGACTGTACGGAGGTTTAGCATGGATGAGAAAAAGCAATGTCAGTTAGAGGAATTAGCTGATGAATTAGAAATTATATTATCCGTTAAAAATGTTATTTCTAAAGAGGAAATAAATAATTTTATACAAAAATTTAACTATTTATCTGAACATGACATAAGATTAAAAATATCAGAAGTTACCAAGGATAACTCATACATAAGTAATATAGAAGATACACAGCAATTCATATTGCCTAGTAATTTAGAATATGAATATAATCAGCATATGGATACTACACAGGATGAGAATAATAGCAATGTGGATGAAATTAATAGTAACGATTATGAGAAAATTGAAAGTAAACAAGTTAATGATATAGAGTGTGAAGAAGATTTAATTAATCCTGTAATTCAATTAGAGAAAAAGAAAACCTACTCTTTTGATGAAAATAATATACCAGAGGTTTCTTTTATAAGGGGAGAAATTAAGTATGGTCAGCTTTCGTTAGAATGGGGCTGGCCAGAAGAGGTTGATGAAGTTTTTATATGTTATAAAATGGATATGTTTCCCAAAGGGCCTAGAGACTTAGCAGCAGTACAATATGAGATTAAAAGGCATGGAGATGAAAAGGTAGGTAGTTATATTATTAATAAAGTAAGTGGAGGAGATTTTTATTTTTATGTTTATACAAAAGTAAACTTTGAAAATAAAACATGTTATTCTAAAGGGCAGAAAAGGCTTGTGGTTAACAGGGAACCTTCAGAAATATTTTATGAAATAAAAATAAAAAGAAGCATTTTTGGTAAGTTAAAGTCATCAGAGATTATGTTGTGGACTAAAGAAAAAGAGATGAATTTACCTCAACTTATTGTAGTAGGTAAGGTAGGAAATATGCCTTTACAAAAATCGGATGGGGGAACTATATTAAACATTGATTGTGAAGTTATTAGTAAAGATAACTCTATGGTTATAGAGTTACCTAATGACAATATAAGAGGAAATATGTATGTGAAATTATTCTTTTTTGATGATGCTAACAGCAAGTTGTTTAGAATAGTGTCTCCAGCAAAAGAAAGATTATATTTCAAATAATAAAAAATATTAATATTTGAGGAGAGAGAAAAGTGAATTTTAATTTTAAGAAGAAGGATTATTATATATGCCCCTATTGTTTTTCAAAACACTCTTTGGGGGAAGTGGGTTTCATATGTGAAAATGAAGGAGAAAAATGCGAAAATGCAAGAAAGAGAACAGTAATTGCATTAGATGAAGATGATAAGGGTCAAATGAGGGAGTCAGCAATTTGTGATAAGTGTGGAGAAAGGACAACAACAAAGGTATGTCCTACATGTAATGAAGAATTACCTTATTCTATTGGAAATTATGATAATTTAATATTTTCAATAATAGGGGCAAAGGAAGCTGGAAAAAGCCATTATATAGCGGTACTAATTGATAAAATAATGAATGAAATAGGATCATCTTTTAATTGTAGTCTTCAAGCTATTAATGATTCAACTATTAGTAGATATAGAACAGACTTTTACAATCCAGTTTTTAGACAAAATGAAGTAATAAGAGTAACACGTTCAGCCAAAACAGACTCATCAGTAAAACAACCTCTTATTTACACATTGACATTTAAACAAAATGGTATGTTTGGAGGACTTTTTAAAAGTAATAAAAGCAAGATAAGTAATGTTGTAACTATTGCCTTTTTTGATACTGCTGGAGAAGATTTAGATTCAGAAGATACAATGAAGGCAGTAAATAGGTACATATACAATTCTTCAGGAATTATATTTGTCTTAGATCCTCTGCAACTTGAACAGGTAAGAGAAATGTTACCAGAAGGTACTTCGCTGCCGGAAAGAAATACAGAAATAGAAGATTTGCTTTCAAGAACTGCTAATCTTATAAGAAAGGCTAATGGCATAAAAATAGATAAGCTAATCGATATACCTGTAGCAGTAGCTTTTTCAAAAATTGATGCAGTTGAATCCTTAGTAGATCCATCTAGTTCTATAAATTATACTAGTAAGCATATAACCAATGGATATTTTGATTTATCAGATTTTGAAGATGTAAATGGCACTATGGAATCCTTAGTGAGAACTTGGGGTGGTGAAAACTTTGCTAATCAATTGAGCACAAATTTTAAGGATTATGCCTATTTTGGAATGACTGCATTAGGCTGTAATCCTGAAAGTAATAAGATTACAAAGCTAAGACCACATAGAGTAGAAGATCCTTTCTTATGGCTATTATATAAACATAAATTAATAAAGGCAGAAAAAGGGAAGTGATTCATACTATGAAGGTTCAACAACTTTTTTATACATCCTGTAAAAAAGGTATTTCTTTGGGAATGGGATTTCAAACTTATTCTATGTCTGAAGGAATTACTGAAGAAGAAAGAAAAGAAATAGAAGCTCATTGTGTATATATACCACCAGATAATCTTCCTACTCAACCTACAAAAGAAGAGATAGAAAAATTATTTCCAATAGCATTGTCTTCTTTTAGGTTAAAGAGTGGAAAGTATTGTATTTGCCAATCTAAATATGTTGGTAAGGATTACTCAGGAAGATATGGTAATTACTTTTCTCATGTTTTAATTTCTGATGAACCTTGGCCGTTTTATCCTATAGAACTTTATGGCTCTATAACCTTTAGAGACTCATTAACTTCTCAGGAAGAAAGTGCAGAGGAGATAAAGTCACTTGAAAATTTAGAGGGAATTCATTTAGGAAATGTAATAGATTATAATACAATATCAGCATTCTTAAAGGGAGCAGAAGGGGAAAATAGAAGAAAAAATTTTAAATTACTAATGGAAAGTGTTATAGATTATGAAAAGGAAGGTAAAAACATAGTATTTGAGGATTTAAAAGAGAATAATGCATACTGGATTGGAGCTATACAAATGGCACTTACTAAAAATTTAGCACAAACATTCTCTTTTACGACATATTGCTATAACCCTGAAAATACTGATTATAAAATTTCTGCTCTTTATAAAGATAAAACTTCAGTTAACTTAAAAAGTAATCAGAAATTATATAAATATACTTATGTAGATTTTTACCAAAACAATCCACAGACTGTTGGAAGTAGTTTTTCAAAGTTAATTGAAGTAGGATACACGGTTTCAAAAGAAGTGCTTTTATCTTTTTTATCTTTCCTTGGACAGTTTGAATATAACATATTAGATAGAGATATAGAAGATTGTATCTGCTTATATAACATAGTTAATAAAGGTATAGAGAAGCTAAATATTGAAAATGTAAAAAAAGCCATAGGTTTTGCAAATAGGTATAAATCAGAAGATGCGTTTAGTAAAATATTCAAACAAATTGGCCCTAACTTGGAAAAAATAAGTACCCAAGTTGATATAGAACTTACAGAGATAGTATCAGAATTTCTATTTAATATGAGCAAAGAAACAGGAAAGAGAGATTTTGTAAATAAAGCATATGAGTTCTTTTTCGATGCTATACATTGCCTTGTTATGGATAGAGAAGATACAGATATAGAAGATATTTTCCATTTGTATAAAAAGGTTAGGAGAAAAGAAAAAGGAAGTAATCAAGAATTTATTAAGATGTCTTTAGCAAAATCTAGAATAGGTGAATTGAATACTTACCTTCAAGGTGCTAAGGTAAGGCATGGAAAATTTTATGTTAAATCCATAATAGATGATATAATAGTGTTTAATAGAGAATGTAGTGCAAATAGACCAATATTGCTATTTAATATAGAAAATGAGGAAGACAAAGAGAGAGTAATATTATTAAAAAGATGTATGGAAATACTACTAGATTCCCCAAAAGATATAGAAGAAATTATGTGTTATTTTAAAGATGAATGTGAATATGTAGCAGATATAATACTTATGGAGTACATAATTAATTTACGTAAAGATAAAGACAGTCTAGTGTGCCAAACTTTAGCTCAGTTTTTAGTTGATGAAGGGAAAAAAGATCCATGCTTAGAGAAAAATATTTATTCTAATATATGTAACAAACCTTATGGTATGGATTTTATGTTTTATATATTTAAATATAAATTATCAAAAAACATAGATGACAATAGTTTTTTTGTTAAATATTCAGAAGAAATATTTGATGTGTTTACGGAATATAGGAAAAAGAAATTTTCACAGGCTCTTAAGGTATATATAGATTCTTTTGAAAAAAGCAAATTGTCTTTAGAACAATATAGTAAGATACTTAAGTATATTTATAAAAATTTATCTTATATTGAAGTAAATAAGAAGCTTTTTGAAGAAGTAATATGTTGTTTTGAGGAAGAGATAAGTGTAGAGAATGTAGAAATGGTATCCAATGCTATTGAGGAAGTAGGAGAAATTAAAAGTAAGTACAAAATAAGTACACCTTGTAATATTACAGAACTTATATGTATACATAAAAAGCTTATAAGTGATGATTTTAAAAATAAGAGGGCAGCTATAGGAAATTTTAAAGGAGATTTTTCCTATATATCTCCTTCCAAATATGAAGAATATCTAAAATGGATTTTACCAAATTTAAATATATATCTTCTAGATTACAGCGATCATGCCAAAGTAACAAAGGCTTTTTTATGTGAAGAATATAGGGATGTTTATTATAAAGTTTATACTGATACTATAGTTAATATTTTAAATGAAAAGAAATATAAAAATATGTTAAAGGATTCCTCCAAGGAAGTATATGAAATATTTTTAGATTATGTTATTTTCATATTAAAAAACAAAGTAGATTTTGAAGAAAATATGGATCAGTATGCCGAAGATAAGATAATACACGAGTTACCAACTATAAATGAAAGAAAAATGAATAGTTATGATAAATATATATTACAAAGAATTGAGGATGATAGAAATAAAAATCTTATATTAAAAGAATGGAAAAATATAAAAAAGAAAGCTTTTGAAAAAAGTAAAATAAGAAATATAATGGCTTTCTTTAAAAAATAGATTTAACATAGACAAAGGCCTAGTGTAACACTAGTGTTACACTAAAAATAACTTCATAAGAGTTAAGCATTGTATAGATTGGAAGTGGTTTGGGCAGGTATGGTGGATTTTATAATAAAAGTACTCTTGGGTGCTCTTATATTTATTGTATTAATAGGTCTAATGAATTGGCTTCGGTTAATAAGTGTTATAATGGGAATACTGGAGGGCTTTTTTAAAAGTTTATTTAGTTATTTTGAGGGAGCTAAATTTAGTATAGGCAATGGGTATTCAGAAAGAGGAAGAAAAAAGTTTAGTGACCCAGCTAAAGAAAAGTATTTTTTTTATAAGCAATATGAGGACTTTAAGAATACATGGATAAGTTCTTCAGGAGTTAATAAAGGGAAAATACTAATGATGAAGAAAAAAATGCAGGAAAAGGGTGAAGTTAATTTTAGAAAATTAATAGCCTTTCAAATATCTTTATATGTATTTGGCAATATATTTAAATTAATTTATTCATTTATACATCTTTTAGTTATAACAATTATTAGTATACCTATTTATATATTTTATTGTATAGTGAAAACAGTACATAAGCTAAGAAGGGTGAGAAGAAAAATATCAAATGTTTGTCCAAATTGCTATGAGAAATTTGAACTGCCTTATTATGTATGTGTAAAGTGTGGAAGGGTACATAAAAATTTGTTCCCTAGTCATTATGGTATTTTAAGAAGAAAGTGTGTATGCGGAGAAGCTATTCCTTGTTCATTTTTGAAAGAAACAAATAAGGTTAAGGCTATTTGTCCATCATGTTCTAGAGAAGTCGAGGTTAAGGAAAATGTGCCAATATGTATATCTGTTATTGGCCCTAAAGAAATGGGAAAAACCCCTTTTATATTTTCAGCAACAAATGCCTTGCTAAATAATATTTCCGAGGAAAAGCAGTGGAATGTAAAAGCTTTAAAAGAAAGTTTTATAGATAATGACAATATAGATAATGAAGGTAAGGTATATAATATTTCTATAAATTCAAAGAAGTTTTTCAGTGAAAAGTTATTGTATATGTTTGATGTTTCTGGAGAGTATTTCAATAATAAGGACAGTATTAAGAGACAAAAATATTATAGATATGTTGATGGATTAGTATTTATTATAGATAATTCATTTAAGGAAGCTGAAGAATATAACTTAAATATGTGTGAAGTAAATGATTTGCTTGATAGGATTATATTTACTCTAAGAGAAATACGTCAGATTAAATTGGATGAACTTATAGATATACCTATAGCAGTAGTAATTAACAATATAGATGGTAATACTCATGAGTTATTAGAAGAAGTAGAAGGAGAAAGGATAAAGAGAAAATTTCAGTACAATTTTTCTGATTATAAGTTTTTCTCAGGTAAATTCCTTAAAAGTTATGAGAATGGAGTAGAGGACAATACTCAGTATGTTAGTGAAACTGTAAAATGGATTTTAAGTGAAGCAAGTAGAGAACTCAATTAAAGTTAGTAAGGGGTGTTACTATTTTGAAATCTAAAATTAAATTAACTTTTATTACAATTATTATATTTATCCTTCAGATATTTTTAAATTCATTCTTTGTATTGGTTAAAGCCCAGACACTATCTTCAAATTTAGATGTAATTTTTGTACTTGATGCTAGTGGTTCTATGAAGAATAGTGACCCTGAAGATATAAGGATAGAAGCTATAAAAATGTTTTTGGATATGGCTCAACTCAAAGGAAACAAAGTAGGACTTGTGGCTTATTCTGATGGTATAGTTAGAGAACATAACTTAAGTAACATAGACTCTAGTGAAGACAAAAATAGAATAAAAAATATGGCATCTAATATTCCATTTGGACAAAAAACTGATACAGGAGCAGGGTTATTAGAAGGTGCAAAATTATTAGATAGCGAACATAATAAAGCAAATAGACCTGTAATAATACTTTTATCTGATGGTAAAAATGATCCTTTAAGAAGCAGTGCTGAGTCCTTAAATGATTTAAATAAAGGAATTAATTTGTGTAAAGAAAAGGGGTATCCAGTATATACTATAGGATTAAATTATGATGGTACTGTAGATAAAGCTCAGCTAAGTGAGGTATCAAATGGGACTAAAGGAAAAAACTATATAACCAATACTGCTGCAGATTTACCTAAAATTTTAACAGATATATATGCAGACAACTCAAAGTTAAAAGTGCAGGATAAAGGAACTATAAAATTAAATGGAAATTTTCAAGAATTAAAAATTGATATTCCAAATGCTAATGTGTTAGAAGCAAATATATCTATGATTTCAGATAAACCAGTAGAAGTAAAACTTATTAATCCAAAAGGAACGGAGGTTCCGATACCTTCTTCAAATGCTGAGTTTACTCATTCAAAAAAATATTCAATGCTAAAAATTATAAAACCTGAAGAGGGACAGTGGACTCTTAAGGTAAAGGGAGTAAATGGAAGCAGTATAAAGGTAAGTTATGTGTTTAATTATGATATTCAAATAGAAGGAAAGTTTACTCCAAGTAATGCTCATAAAGGAGATAAAGTAAATGTAGAAGCTTACTTTGTTAATAATGGTCAAAAGGTTTCAGACAAGGAACTTTATAATAAAGTAAAAGGAAAGTTAATTATAAAGAATTTAAAAGATAATTCTATAAAAGAAGTACCATTAACTATTGAAGGAGATGCATTTAAAGGAGAATATTCAATCCCAGATAGTGAAAAATATGAGCTTAAGGTAAGAGTAGATGGAGATAGTTTTTATAGAGAAAGCTCTTCTGTAATTGTAGGGGGAGCGAATACCACCTCTGCTGCTAATAATACTCCTAAGGAAAGCATTTTTAAAAAGCCTTTATTTTGGGGAATAATTGGAGTTGTAATTTTAGCTATAATTTCTGCTGTAATAATGAAGATGGCTAAAAGGAAGCGTGTACATGGATTTGGGCGTGTAGAGATTAAAATTAAAGATGAAACCACCAATGAAATATTACAGCCTCAATTTAGAAGTTTAAAAGGATACAGAGGAAGTTTTTCATTATTTGAAGTATTAGGACTTAAAGAAGAATATGAAGAAACAGAGGGTGCAAGATTTATATTTAGAAATGACGATAGTATAGAACTTGTTAATAAATCAGAATGTGTTGTTCAAAAATCAGGAAGAAAATTAAATAAGGATTCTAATGTAAGATTATATAATGGAAACAAAGTAACAGTAGTATTAAACAAAATTTCAAAGAGTGTAACTGTGGAATTTTATTCTAAATAGATGCAAAAAATGGAGGGTTTTTTATGAATACAAGAGTCAGAGAACATCTTCAAGACCTTGAAGTTAAAAAGGGCGGGGGGATTGTAAGTGATAAGATAAGAATAGAAACTATATCAAATCCAATGCTAATAATAGGACTTGGTGGAACCGGTATAGATGCAATGCTTAGACTTAAATATCAAATAAATAAAAGATTTGTACTTGAAGAGGATAAACTTTCAAATACAAGAAAGGATAAGCCTAAGAAAGTGGAATTTTTAGGTTTTGAAACAAATCAAAAAGAAAAAAATAAGAAATATCCAGCCAACTTTGGAATGGGCCTTGATCCCCAAAGTGAACTAGTAATGCTTTCGAATGCAGAAGTAAGATCCATATTAAATGATCGTGAAATATTAGATGATTCTATAAAAGAATGGTTAGCACCAGAACTATCAGCAGAAAGTGGAGTTGATGGTGCAGGTGGTATAAGACAATTAGGAAGACTGCTTTTATTTACAAAAATAAATGAAATAGTAGATTGCCTAGAAAAGAAAATAAGACTTCTTTTAGAAGATAGTGAAGATATTTTGCATGTATTTGTTTTATCAGGATTAGCAGGCGGAACTGGTAGTGGAACTTTTATTGATATTACTTATATAGTAAGAGGAATTATGAATAATATCTATGGTTCCAAGGGAGAAGACAAGGTTAATATAATGGGGTATTTATTTACTCCAGATGTTAACTTATCAAAGGCATCAGATAATCAAACATCACAGTCCTACATTATAAAAAATGGATTTGCAGCACTTAAAGAGTTAGATTATCTTATGGGTATAGGAGATAGACATGAAAGATTTAGACAAAGATATAGAAATAGACTTACCGTAGATTCTCCAATGCCTCCATTTAATTTATGTCATTTAATATCTGCTACAAACACTTTAGGAAGACCTATGAGTAATGCTTATGACTATTGTATGAATGTTACTGCAGAAAATATAGTAAACTTTATGTCAAATGAAGTTAGGGAATCTGGTGGAGAGTTTGCTATACAGGACTATATAAGCAATTTAAAGCAGAATACAGACAATATGCCAAAGCCTTATATGTCAAATTATAAGTATGTAATGATAGGAGCATCAGCAGCAGTACTTCCTATTGAAGAGATAACTACATATATAGCCTTTAAGATTTTTGAAAAGATGCAATATATGTTTGAAAAAGCGCCAGAGGAAAAGGATGTAGATCAGTTTATAAGACAGATCAGGTTGGATGAGGATTCTGTAATAGAAAGATTTGAATTGCACCTTCAAAATAGAGAACCTATTTCAGGCTATGAGGATAGGGATAGATATAGTTTTGACAATGTTATAAAAAAACAGGCAGTAAATATTGATGAGGAAATGAAGGAGTTTTTAAGAGATTGTATTAATGAATATAATAAGGTGAAAACTCAATTTCCAGGAGAAATTTTAGGCAATGTAAAAGAGATGATAAATGCCATATTTAGAGATCCTAGTAAAGGTCCATTTTATGCATCAAGAATGTTATTTTCAAAAGGTTTTTGTATAATAAAGACTTTAGAGGCTGAGATAACTGCATTAGAGGAAAGACTTTCTAATGTTTCCAGGGAAATAAAAATAAGCAGAGAAGATGCTGAAGATAAATTAGTTGAGGCCAAAAAGGCAATTTTATTTACAAAGGAAAGAAAGAAAAATGACTATATAGAAGCTAAGAGTGATGAATATATCTTAAGAGCAGAAGAAGAAAGACTCTTTAGAATGATAGAGTTCTATAGAAATGTAATATCAGATTTAAGTGATTTAAATAGCAACATATATAGAGTGTATACTGAAATACTTAATGAATTAAGTAAAATATTTAAAGAAGACGGGGAAATATTATCCAATGGGGAGGAAATAGAAGGAGCTCTTGGAAGAAGCTATTCATGGACAGTAGTAAATGTACCAGATTTAACAGATTATATTGAGAAAATAGTAAATAAAGATACTGCAGATGAAATAGTTAGAAGATTTTCAAGCAAGCTTTTGGAAGAGTCTCAAAAGTGGATTGATGATGTTCATATTGATGTAGTTGGAGCAGTATCAAACTTTGTATCTGAAGAATATGGAGATGTAATAACTCAATCCATGGAAGATTTCCTAGCTTTAGAATATGGAGAAGATAAATCCATAATAAGTTTAATTAAAGATGAAATTGCTCCAAAGCTTGATAAGGATGCAGTGCCAATTTTTCATTTAAATAATATGGAAGCGCTTAATTTCCCTTCATGGAGCATGGTTTCTGTTCCTAGAAATGCAAAGAAAATTCTTGAGGGAATAAAGGAATATAAGAAAAATGCTAATACAGGAAGTTCTCTTAATATAAAAGAAAGTATGGTAACTAATAGGATATTCTGGCTAAATACTAGAAATGGAGTGCCTCTTTATTCATATTCTCCAATAAAACATTATGAAGAAATTTATGAAAGCTCATTATTTGGATATGATGGGGTAGGGAGACACTTATATCAAAGTAGAGAAAGAAACTGGGTTTACTTGCCTTCGCCAATTCCTGAACAAAGTTGGGGGTCAACTTATTGCAATGAAAGAATAAAGAAATATAATGAAGAAGTAAGAGAATTATTTGACCGTGGTCTTCAGCTAGGATGTATTGTAAATGTTGAAGGAAGCAGCAATGTAAAATATAAATGTAAAGTTACAGAAGAATTTAATATTGATGAATTTATGGAAAAGTATTCAATCAATATGAAAGATGACAAAGTAAATGTAGCGGAAGTAAGAAGAGCTTTAGCAGATATAAAAGAACTTTTAGATAAAGGATTAGTTCCAGTTGAAAATTCTGATGTTCAAAAATATTATATTTATGAAAGTAGTAGTGAAGAGAGAGCAAAGAATAATTTAATAAGAACACCAGAGCTTACAAAGCTTGCAAGAAGAGAAGTTGAAAAATATGAAAGTATTATAGAAAAGAAAAATGAACTGGAAGGTATAATAAATAATTTAAATAAGGCTGAAATGGATATGGATAGTTTCCTTAGAGCTTTATACACAGATACTATAAAGAAGGCAGGACTGCTTTATGTTTATAATGGAGGAGAGGAAAGCAAGGTAGATATAGAGCCATTTATAAATACATTAAAGCAGAAGGAATATCAACATGAAGCTATATTTAGAAAATATGTAAGTCTTGATGAAAAAGAAAAAAGTATTGTAGATAAGACATCAGATAAAAAGCTAGAGCAGTTATCATTAGAAGATGATGCAAAGACTTTAAGAGAAAATGTTAGTGAACTTTTAGAAAAAACTAAAGCTACTGTAGATGAATTAGATACAAGAAAATATCAGCTTGTAAATGGAGAAGAACTTTTTGCATTCTATAGTAATATGCTTAAAACTATTCAAGAAGTGAAAAAACAATTAGATTAGGCACATTAAAATAAATAACAAGTCAATTATCGACATGTGTCCTAATTAAGAAAAGAAGGGGAAGAAGGTAAGGTAATACCTTACCTTCAATGTGTTAATCATGCTCGGGAGGAATTTATATGAACAAAATATTGATGGATTTTGCCAATAATTATGCTTTAAATATGGATAGAAAGATTTTTAGTAAGGATGCTCAAAGAAATTCTCAAAATCCTATACTTTTTGTGTTTATAGGAGATGGTGTAAGTGAAGCTGCATCCTTTATTAACAATATAAAAGATAGATGGAACAATGGCGATGGAATAGTTTTTATAAATATATCTACTAAGAACATAGAGGATAATATAAATATAGTTAATTTCCAAATTCCTTATGAGCTTCAAGATAAAAAAACTTTAAGAAAAAATATAAAGGATAGATTTTATAATGATAGTAACCTTCTTGAAAATTTAAATAAAAAGCTTACTACAGTGAGAGATAAAATACTAAGCTCAGGAGAAATGTTTAATTCATTTGAAACTCTTAGCATATCTGTTGTAACAGCAGCAGATGATCCTTTAAATATAATACTTCCAGAGCTATCAATGCTTATAAAAAAGAGAATGATGGAAGTATTTAAAAGTTCTCTAATGGATTTATATGTACTTATTAAGGAACAAAACATAGAGGATGAATTTTATTCAAAAGCCTTTGCAGTTAGTTTTTTTAGAGAAATTGAATATATTCAAAGTAAGAATTTTATCTTTAATGAAAAGATAGATATATATGGAGAAGAAAGAAAATTAGCTGTAGAAGAAAGAGGACCAGTATTTTATATTACATATTTGCTAGAAGAGAAAAATGAAAAAGGACTAATAACTAAAAGATCTATGGAAAATAACTATGAAATAATATCTTATATTAGTCTTTTGAAAAACATAAGGATAGACGAGGAAACTTATTCAGATGTAGAAAATCAATATTACGATAATACTAGATTTAAGGTAAATATAAACTCTAATTCTTTAGAAAATGGTAAAAATATATATGCAACTGGGGGACTGGCAAAAGTAAAAAGACCTAATGAGGCTATTGCTGCATCAGTTACTAGAGCATTTTATGAAAATATGTTGAATAAAATGATTCTATTTTCTAAAAAGGATAAAAACTTTATAGAAAATATATTGAAAATACATGAGGATGATTTAAGCTTAATTGCAGAAGAGTTAATGCCTAAGGCTGTAGAAGTTAATGATATGATGAGTATAATGACTTCTAAGTTAAAAAATGATATTTATAAACTTTCAATAAGAGAGGCAGAAGAAATATTATATGGAAGCAGATGTGAAGAGTTTTTTACCCAAAACTTTGTAAAAAATGCTAAGAGTAATTTAGAATATATGAATCTTAAAGATAGAATAAAAAATTCAATCTATAAAGATGTAATAAAAAATGAAGCTTTAGGAGTATATTCTGCGTGGGCTTGGACTTTAGAAGAAGGTCAGGGAATAAGGTGTATAAGAGAATGTAGAAATTTACTTAAGAAAAATATTCAAAATGTGAATAAAAACATTGAGAATATGTATGAAAACAGAGCTGTAGAAGGGTTTAATATTAAAAGTATATTTTTTAAAGATGAAAAGGTTAAGGAAGTAAAGAAAAATATATTCGATGTATATGAGAAAAAAGTTGAACTTTTAAAACTGCAAATTATAGATGAAGTTCTAGAAGAATATGAAAATAGTTTACTTAAAATAAATGAGGAGACTTCAATTTATATAAAAGGGTTAAACGAAATTAATAAGCTATTAAAGGATTATGAAGATGAAGTTGTAAAAAAACAGGATGAATATACTGGTCAAAATATAAAGGCTTATTATGAGAATGTAGTGAAGAATATAGTTTTACAGATGGAAAAGATACAAGGAGAAGGTTTTTATTTTAAGGACAAATATATAGGTAATGTGTATGATATTTTGAAACAAGGACAGGAATTTTTATTTCAAAAGCTTATACAATTTTGTAGTAAGTACATTTTATGTAATGAAGAATTTTATAAACCTTTTGAGGAAGAATTTAATAAAAGAGCTAATGTGGATATAATGGATTGTAATAGTAAAGTACTCTCAAAGGAAGAACTCTACAAAAAACTCTTTAATATACTAGATGAAAATTCTGCTTATAAGGCATACATAATGAATTATGATGTAAGAGCATATGAAGAAAAATATTTCTTTGGGGATTATGAAAGTAATTTTATAAAATATGCATTTCATTTTGATAGAGAAATAAGGAATCATAAAATTGGATATATACATGAGAAAAGAGCCAGTGGAATTGAAAAATTGAGTTTGATGGGTGGATTTGCGGCTAAAGATGTAGTGTATATTAAAAATGCTTTTGAATGCTATAAATATTGTTTAGAAAAAGAATATGAACTTCATGGAATAGATGAGGATAAGTTACCAGATTTGAATATTTAGATATGGAGGTGGGGAACGTGACAGAAAAGAGAATAAATTTAACTATGGTAGTTATGAGTTTAATTGGTGGAGTAATAGGATTTATAATAGGAGAATTAATACTTATAAATTACGGATATAAGTTTTCCAATATTGTACTTATGGGATTGTATTTTGGAATATTAGCTTTTTGTATAGGGATAATGTGTCTTATAGGGGAATGGATAAACCCAAGATTAAATGGACATGGATGGAGAAATAATTATTTAAAGACATCCTTTAAGTTTTTAATTCCAAGTACCCTAATTTTTATGTTCATAATAGGTATGCTTTTTCAGTTTATATATGGAATGAGTATAGGAAGTAGCAAGAAAATAGATGATGTAGTTATGCTTCTAGATACATCTGGAAGCATGAAGGAAACTGATCCAGACAATGAGAGATTTAGGGCTACGTTAAATTTAATAAGCAATATGGATGAAAAAAACAAGGTAGCTATATATAAATTTGATGATACTGTAGAACAAATATTACCTATGACTGAGGTTACGCCAAATATAAAAGATGTAGTAGAAGATGCTTTAGAGAAATATGAAAAACCAAATGGAAAAACAAATATTAAAGAAGCCCTTATAAAGGGATATGATGAAATTAATAAAAATTCAAGTGTTGATAGAAATGCTATGATGATTTTATTATCAGATGGTGGAGACAATTTTAACCTTAGTGAAGAATTTGATAATGTTATGGAGCCTATTAAAAAGTCAGGTATAGCAGTATATACTATTGGAATGAATAAAGATACTGACTTTACTATGTTAAAAAATATATCTAGAGAAACTGGCGGAAACTATTATAATGTAAATGACGTAAAAGATTTAAAGAATGTGTTTTATAAAATATATAATGACAGACAACAGAGAATTCTCGTAGATAAAAGAAATGGTGTTTTTATAAATGAGAGCGTATATATGATACTTAGAATTCTATTAATATCCATGATTGGATGTTTAATACCTTTAAGCGTAAGTTTGGTATTTGATAACAAGAATTTACTTAAAGGATTTATTATAGGTGGGATTATTTCAGGTGTATTAGCAGGATTGATTTTAGAATATGGATTTTTAAATTATCCATGGCTAGGCAGGACATATAGATTTCTAGCAGATTTAATTGTGGCTACAATTTTTACACTTATTCCTGTAAAGGTAGATTTGAAGGATTATTCTAAATGCTCATATTCTGGAAATGGAAAAAGAAGACATATAGAAGACAGGGAAAGTATCAATAATAAGTTTGATTAAAGAATATGAATTGATTATTTGCCTTAAGTAGATTTTTTAAAATACTTTTTAACAAGTTTTAATACAGAAATTTAAAAGGGGGGATTTGGGTGGAAATAGTAGAATTTAAAGATGACTTATATAAAATAAGCGATTTAGAATACAGTTTGGATAAAGGTAAGTTTACCATAAGGTGGAAATGGCCTAAGGATATAGATATAGTATATATACTAAAAGTAAATAATTTAGATGATTTTTCCATGGAGCATATCCCTAAAGATAGTTTGAAACTATATACAAAAGAAGAATACAGAGAATTTAATGGCTATACTGAAACTATAAAGGAAATAAAACAATATAAATTTATTGTTTTTCCTGCTCGTGAAACTGAAGAGGATATTTTACTTTTAAAACAGCAAGATGGAGAAAATGAAATAATATTAAGTACAGGAATCCCTAATATATATTATAGTATTAAAGAAATAAAGGGAATTAAGAGCTTTTTTTCAAAAGAAAAAACTGTACAGATTATAATATATTCAGATGTAGAATTAAAAAATGATGTTTTATGCTATGTAAAAAAGAGAGGTTCTTATCCTCTTAACAAAAGTGATGGAGTACTATTTAATTTTGTAGACAACATTTATCCAGGGGAAAATGTAATGCCTGAGATAATTATAAACAAAGATGAATATATAAAGGTTTTTATAAATGATGTAGAAAGATACGGGAATATATATAATCTTAAGCAAAAGTAGATTTAAGACATCTTGAAAAAATGGCTAGTGAGTATGCTAGTCTATTTTGCACTTAAGATGTCTAACTAAAATGTGAAAGGAATGGATGTTTGATGGGTCTTTTTAATTTTTTTAGAGGGAATAAAACAGAAAGGGATAATTATAAGAAGGCAACTTATGAAAAAGGACCTTTTATGATAACATGTCCATTTTGCTTTAAAAAATTTAAAACAGAGCAAGTGGTTTTTAGAGCATCACACTATGAAAATGGAGATCCGGAGTATGAAAAGACTGTAGATGATTTGCTTAATGAGTACAATAGAAAAGTTGGAAAAGGTACTTTAGGAGAAATAAACCCTGTAATTATACCAAAGGATATTCCAGAAAAGAGTAAAACTAGAGTAGATGGAGTGCTTATTGAGCTTAGGGATAAGTATGATGTGTCCACAAGTGAAAGATTGTGCCCATTTTGTCATAATGAACTTCCAATAACCTCAGGAAGGGGTCCTTCTAAGATTATTTCTGTTGTTGGAGCTTCTCAGGTAGGAAAGTCTGTTTATATGACAACTCTTTTATATGCTTTAGAAAAATATAGTTGTGAAAGAATTGAGGCATCACTTATTGCAGGGAGTTCTTTATATAATGATGAAATAAGAGAAAATCAAGAAAAGATTTTTGAAAAGAATATAATGTTAGATCCTACTCCAAAACAGCATATAGAACCTATAATAGAGAACATGAAATTTAAAGATGATAAAATTGCTCCAATTACTTTTATTTTTTATGATATTCCTGGTGAGGGAATGACAGATAGGGATTACATAGAAAAGCATGGTGAGCATATTAAAAATTCTGATGGAATAATATTCCTTGTAGATCCTTTACAGATGAGAACTCTAAGAAAAAAAATAAGTCTTGTGAACAGGGAGTTTAAAGGTGATTTTACAGAAAAGTATCAAGAACCGAAAGATATAATTGTATATCTTTTTGAAAACTTTATATCAAAACAATCTAAGGAAAAAACCAATATACCTACTGCTATAGTAGTTACTAAAAGTGATATGTTGATAAATTTAAGTGATGAAGAGTATATAAGTGAAAATAGCAATATTTTTAGAAACTATGAGCATAAGGAGTTTTTTAATTTAAATGAATATGAAAATATAGATGGGGAAATAAGAAAATTTTTATCTAAAGCAGATTCTTCTTTTAAAGGAACTATGGATACTTATTTTGGAGTTACTGGATATTTTGCAGTATCATCCTTGGGATGCAATCCTGAGAATTTAAAAATAGATAGCAGCACCAGTATTAATCCTTTAAGAGTTGATGAACCATTTTTATGGCTGCTTTATCAAATGAATTATTTAGATGGAGGAAGACAATGATACAGCAGCATTATTATACAAGAGATAGAAAAGGTGTATACAGTGACACTCCAGGATATGATACAATAGCAAAAAGTATAAACTTGGAGGATGATTTTATAGTTAACTATCTTCATCCTTTATGTTTTTATGAGGCTCCAGCTATTTTGGGTGGAGAAGAAGATATGACAAAGTATCCTAAAGCATTATTTTGTATAAATACAGAAGATAATAAAATGGTAATAGGGCAATCAGTTTTTGCAGGAAAGGATTATACAGGAAAAAGAAACAGATATTTTACTCATAATTATATAATCTCAGAGGAAGAAAGAGAAGAATACATACAAAATCCTGAAAAAATAATTTTCTTAGATAATTTTTTCAATGATTACAATATAGATAATGGAAAAACTATTCCAGAAGTCTCTAGAACGACATGGAATAAAGCTTGGGAAAATACTTTATCTATTGATGAAATGTTACATAAAACGGGCATTGATGAAATAAGATTTAAAGAGCTTATTTTAGCAGCATTTCATGGGGCTTTATATAAAAAAAAGATATATATAGTTTTAAACTGTGAACTAAGTGAATTAAACATATTGTCTAAAGAATTATTAAGGTATTTGTATGCATGTATTCCTTTTGAGGTAAGAAGGAAAATTGGATTTATTAATTATATGAAAGAACCCAAAAATAAAGATTTTATAAATATTATATTTTTACCTAAAGGAAGCATAAAAAGGCTTACAACAGAGATAAAAGCAGGATATGTATTTGATTTTGCAGATAATAATTTTTATTTAGATGATATAGACAGGTCAGAACATGTATTTAGTAACTTTGCTATAAATAACTTACATAGGATGACAGAATTTTTTAAAGCTATGGACAAGCTACCTATTAAAAATAAGTTAAATATTACTGAGTACGATAATATTATTAACTTTATTAAAGAAGATGTAAGCTTTAGTTTAGAAAATATTCAAGATAGATATAAAGAATTTTTAAATATAAACAATAAGGAAAAAAAATCAGAGAAAAAACCAATAGATAATCAAGTAATAAATAGGAATACTGATAGTAATAGATCATGCAGAGAATATGGAAATCTCAAAGGAGAAAGTAGCTTTAAGTTTCTTGCAAAATTTATAAAAAAAATTAAAAGTTTTTTTAATTGTAAGTGAATAGTTAAAAATTATTGTTTATTATGATTAAACTTTCTATATTTTAAATATATGATATAACTTTTAAATTAAAATTAAGTAATTATATTCATTATTCCATTGAGAATTAAGGGGAAATTGCAATCCTAGGATAAGAAAAATATGGTTTATACCTATAAATAATACAATTAAAGAGAAGAATCAAATGAAAAATATTATTTGGTTCTTTTTGTTGCAATAAGTAACAATTAGTTGTTTTTTCGTTGTTTTTTTGAAAAATTTATTTATATGAAGGAATTCAATTACATTTGAAGAATAATATTGTATATACAGTAATAAAATCCTTCAAGGAGATGAGAAAAAATGGCCTTGTTATTAAATAAAAAGAATTTTACAAAATTTATGTGTATTATATGTATTGTAATATTTTTAGGAATTTTAAGTCAGTATAATTTTTTATTATTTCATATTGTTGTAGAATTTACGGTTTCAATGATTTCATATACTATGATGGCAATAATACTTCATACTAGCGAGTTCTCAAAAAATAATACTTATACTTTTTTAGGGATATCTTATGTATTTATAGGAAGTATAAACTTATTACATACTATTGCATATAGAGGCATGAACATAGTAAATGTTGATTCAATTAATATGTCTATACAATTAAGTACTATAGCTAGGGGTACTGAAGCAATAACACTATTTATAGCTTTTATGTTTACTAATAAGGAAGTTAAATATAATAGAGTTATTAGTTGTTACTCTTTAGTATTAATATATTCTATAACTTTATTACTTGGAAACGAACTGCTTCCTAAATGTTATGTACCTGGTGTTGGAATAACTAAATTTGAATTAATCAGCGAATATGCAATTGCAATTATATTGATTACTTCAATGTACTTTTTAAGGAAAAATAAAAATAAGTACAAATTTATGGAAAAGGAATACAATTATTTAATGGCTGCTATTATTTTTACAATAATATCACAGGTTTTCTTTACCATACATTTAGAAGTACATAGAGTTTGGTATTCTATAGGTCATATTTTTAAGCTAGTATCATTTTATTATATTTATGTGGCTTTAATAATAAAGAATCTTAAAGAGCCCTATGATATAATTTTTTGTAGTCTAAACAAAAGCTTAGACCAGTTAAAGAAAGTTAATGAAAGTTTGAACTTAAAGAATAATGAATTGGAAAAAATGAAAAATGATCTTGAAGAAAATTTAAGATTTTATAAAGAATTTGCAGAAGTTCTTCCATTAGGTGTTATTATAAGAGACGAAGATACTATTGTATATGTAAATGATAAAACGAAAGAATTACTGAAACTAAATAGTAAAAAGAATATAATAGGAAAAAGCATATTTGATATTATAGAAGACAGATATAAGACAATTGTAAGACAGAGAATTGACATGGAAGATAGTACGAAAATAGAACCTCCTATAGAAGAAAAGTTTATATGTGAGGATGGAAGCTTAATACATGTGGAAGTAACAGCAACATCTGTAATAATTGATAATAAAGAATTTTTTATGGATGTTTTGAAAGATATTTCATATTTTGAAAAACTAAAAGTTGTGCAAAGAAAGTTAGAAGAGAAGGCACAATATGAGACAATAAGGAATGAATTTTTTGCTAATATTTCTCATGAACTTAGAACTCCAGTTAATGTGATTTATAGTGCTCTTCAGTTAGAAGAAATATACTTTAATAAAAAAGAATATGATAAAGTTAAAAAGAATAATAAGGTAGTTAAACAAAATTGTATGAGACTTTTAAGATTAATTAATAATTTAATAGATATTACAAAGATTGAGGCGGGATTTTTTAAACCAGTTTTAAGATATAATAACATAGTAGAGTTGGTTGAAAATATAGTATTATCTATAGTTGTATATGTTGAAAGTAGAAATATGAATATAATATTTGATACAGAATTAGAAGAGATGTATGTAAACTGTGATGGAGATTTAATAGAAAGAATAATGTTAAATTTATTATCTAACTCAATAAAATATGGGAAGTCCCAAGGGTGTATTTATGTAAATATATACAATGATTCAGAAGGTTTGGTTTCCATAAGTGTAAAGGATAATGGCATAGGAATTCCAAAAGACAAACAAGATAAACTTTTCCAAAGATTTACAAGGATAGATAAAGCTTTTACAAGAACTTGTGAAGGGAGTGGCATAGGATTGTCTTTAGTGAAATCTCTTGTGGAAATTCAAAATGGTATTATAGAATTAAATAGTGAGGAAGATGTAGGTACAGAAATTATTGTTAAGTTTCCAATGGTACAAGTAGAGCAAGAGAAATGTATACTTATTGATGAAGGAAGCTGTATGGATAATATAGTTAAAAAGGTAAATATAGAGTTTTCAGACATTTATGAACTATGATAAATGAATTATAAATAATTTTTTAGAATGTAAGTAACAGAATGCAGGGCACTGATAAGAGAAAATTTCTTCTTTAGTGTTATGAAGAAATTTTAAATATATTTAGTATATCATTTGTGCTCTGTTCTGTCTTTAATATATGATAACTTCCATTTATAGTCATTGCGTTTGCTATGGCTTTCTTTATTTTATCGGTATTAATCAAATAATATGATTGTAGACACCAATTTACCTTTCTTAAAAAATAGGGATATAGCAAGTCATGAAATAAGTATACACAAGAATTTATTGATCTGTTTGCAGATAGTCATGAATCGTAAAAAATATATATTGATTTTAATGAATATATTGAATTTTAACTGAAAAAATTCAATAAAAATGAACTTTGAAAAAAATATTATAAAGTATTATAATATATGTGGAAAATATTATTTTATTTTCAAGTTATATGAATAAATGTACTTAATATGTAACAAGGTTTTAGTAGCATTTATCAAAGGTAGTAATTAGAAGGTGGGGATAGGAATGGAAGAAAAAAATGAAATAGCACAATGGCAAAAGGTTTTAAAAGACAAAGTTCAACCAGGCTTTATGACTCCATGGCAGGATGAAACTAAAGAAGAAGAATTTAAAGCTATAGTTAGAGAAACACTTTGTAGTATCAATTTTTTAAAAGGAGATATGGGAAACAAAAGATGTTTTTTGGGAGAAGGTAAATGTTCTATAAAAAATGAAAATGATATTATTAAAGTGAAAAATGAAGCAAATATGCCAGAAAAGTCAAATTATATAAAAGATGTTATGAATGAAGCATCTCATTATTTAAATGGTATGTTTAATTTGATGCATCCTCAAGTTATGTTTAACGTAGTTCCTCCTGCTGCAATTCCATCAATTATGGGGAATTTAATGGGAGCTATGCTTAATCCTAATTTAGTGGAACAGGAGTATTCAGGTAATGTAGCAGCTTTAGAAATAGAAGTATCATCTATGATATCAAAGCTTATAGGTTATGATCCTATAAAATCTGCAGGACATTTTACCTTTGGAGGTACAGGAGCTTATTTATTTGCTACTAAATTAGCATTAACTAAATGTCTCCAAAAAGAGAGTAGATTTAAGGGTATAAGAGAAGATGCCCAAATATTAGTATCAAAAGTAGGTCATTATGCTGTTAAAAACTGCAGTGATTGGACAGGTTTAGGCATGAAAAATGTAAGAGCTATAAATATTAATGAAGATAATTCAATGGATATTAATCACTTAGAACAAGTTATGGAACAATGTTATCAAGAAGGAAAACAAATAGCTATGATTGTTGTAACTATGGGAACAACAGATGCCTTTGGTGTGGATAATATAAAAGAAATTCAACAAGCTTGTAATAGATTTATGATGAAACATGATTTGAAAAGGAGACCTTTTATTTATGCAGATGCTGTTATAGGTTGGGCATGGAGCATGTTTAATTCTTATGATTTTAGCTCTAATCCTATGGAATTTTCAAAGGATACTTTAGAGGCTATAAAAGAATGTAAAGAAAAAATAAAATATCTTAATTTAGCAGATGCTGTAGGAATAGATTTCCATAAAACAGGATTTACTTCTTATAATTGCAGTATGATCTGTATAAAAGATGCTGAGGATTTAAAAATTTTAACTAGGGATAAAGATGAAATGGCTTATTTATATCAGTTTAGTGCTTATACGCCAGGAGAATACACACTAGAGTGTTCTAGGGGAGGAAGCTATGCTCTTGCAGCATGGTGTAATCTAAAGTATTTTGGATTAGAAGGATATAGAGCTATTCTAGGTAATCTTATAGAGGCAGAGAAAGCTTTACGAAAGGTTATAGGGAAAGAACCTTCTATGGTATGTGCAAATGAAAGAGACCATGGATTTGTAACTTTATTTAGAATTTATCCTAAGAAATTAAGTGATGCTTCAATTTCTGAAGATTTTGCTAAGGAACAATATATGAAAGAATTTGAAGATGAATCTCATGCAGAAGAACTAAGAAAATATAATGATTATCAATTTAAAGTGGCACAAGAACTTCAAAGAATGTTATTTGAAGAAAATGGACCAGCATTGAGTTTTACAAGTAAATTTAGATTGACACCTTATGGAGAACCTATAGCTGCTATAAAGGCTTATCCAATGTCACCATATATGGGGTGTTGTGAAAAAGAATTTAAAGAAAATATAATAAAGTATATTTTAGAAGCAGCAGAGAATGTAGATAAAGCCTATTCAGATAGAATCTTTTAATTAAGGAGAATAAAACTTAATATTATTTAGTAATGGTTAAATAATATTAAGTTTTTATAAAGAAAATACAAGAGTTTTTTTAAAAATAGAGTCTTGACAGATTTTAATATATAAATTAAAATTAATTCTAAGAAAAGCTGAAGTTAATAATACACTTTTAATTTGGTCCAGAGAGGCCAGAAAGAGGTATAATGATTATGAAAAAGATTTTTTGTTATGCGAAAAAAGTTATAAATAATTTAAAGATGAATTTAAAAGAAATTTTTTTAATACAAAGGGTAATAGGGAGATTAAATTTTTAATTTAAGTCTCCTTGTTATCCTTTGATTTTTTTAACCTACATTAATAGACAAAACCTTTACAAAGTGTATTTTAGCTATCAGAATTTAAAGGAGGTCTATTATATGAAAGCAAAATTAATATTAGAAAATGGCATAGTTTTTGAAGGAAAAGCTTTTGGCTACCTAAAAGAAAGCGTTGGAGAGGTAGTTTTCAACACAGGCATGACAGGATATGAAGAAATTCTTACAGATCCATCCTATTATGGTCAAATCGTTACAATGACATATCCTCTTATAGGAAATTATGGAATAAATCTAGAGGATATGGAGTCAAGCTCACCTAAGGTTAAGGGATTTATAGTTAGGGAAAAGTGTGATTTTTCCAGTAACTTTAGATCAGAATTAGAAATATCAGATTATCTAAAGGGAAATAAAATAGTTGGTTTAGAAGGAATAGATACTAGAGCTTTAACAAAGATTTTAAGAAATAGTGGAACTATGAAAGGGATAATTACTCTGGAAGATATTTCTTATGAAGAGGCTTTAGAAAAGTTAAGTAATTTTTCCAATAAGGAAGCGGTTAAAAATGTTACCACTAAGGAAGCATATACGATACAGGGAGAAGGAAAGCATGTAGCTATCATGGACTTTGGTATTAAAGGTAACATAATAAAATCCTTCATAAAAAGAAATTGTAAAGTAACAGTTTTTTCAGCAGATGCTTCATGGGAGAGAATTTTAGAAGTGAATCCAGATCTTGTATTCTTATCTAATGGCCCTGGAGATCCTGAAGATCTACCAGAAGCTATAGAAAATATTAAGAAATTAGTAGGTAAAAAACCTATAGTAGGAATTTGTTTAGGACACCAGCTTTTAGCATTAGCACTAGGTGGAAAAACTGCAAAATTAAAGTTTGGACATAGAGGAAGCAATCATCCAGTTAAAGACTTAAAAGAAAATAGAGTTTATATAACTTCCCAAAACCATGGATATTATGTACAAACATTACCGCAAGGTATGGAAGTAACTCATGTAAGTCTTAATGATGGAACAGTAGAGGGAATGAAGCATACAACTTTACCGATATTCTCAGTTCAATTCCATCCAGAAGCATGTCCAGGACCTAAAGATAATGATTACATTTTTGATAAATTTCTTAGCTACACAAATAACAGATAATAGAGTACAGAATATAGATAGCAATAACAATTAAGAATGTTGATAAAGGACAATTGACAGTGAAGGATAATTTTTCTCCATTGATATTACGGAAAATTTTAAATTGAGATTTTATGCAGCGTTAGCGGAAGAAAAGCTTCCTTAACTGTCATCTGTCAACTGAATTAAGCGGGAGGTAGAAATTATGCCATTAAATAAAGATATAAAGAAAGTTTTAGTTATAGGATCAGGTCCAATAGTTATAGGGCAAGCAGCGGAGTTTGATTATTCAGGTACACAGGCTTGTGAAGCTTTGAAGGAAGAAGGAGTAGAGGTTGTTTTGATAAACAGTAACCCAGCTACTATAATGACAGATAGGGAAGTAGCGGATAAGGTTTATTTAGAGCCTTTAACAGTGGAGTTTGTAGAAAAAGTTATAGCAAAGGAAAAACCAGATAGTCTACTTGCAGGTATGGGAGGACAAACAGGATTAAATCTTGCAGTAGAGCTTTATGATAAAAAAGTACTACAAAAGTATGGGGTAAATGTAATAGGAACTTCTATAGAATCTATAAAAGAAGGAGAAGATAGAGAGCTTTTTAGATCTATGATGAACAGAATAGGAGAACCTGTTATAGAAAGTGAAATAATAACAGATATGGAGTCTGGTAAAGCCTTTGCAAATAAAATTGGATATCCAGTTATAGTAAGACCAGCCTATACATTAGGAGGAACTGGTGGTGGAATAGCAAAGGATGAAGAAGAATTAGAAACAATTCTTTCATTAGGTCTTCAGTTAAGCACCATAGGTCAAGTTCTTCTTGAAAAAAGCGTTAAGGGTTGGAAAGAAGTAGAGTATGAAGTAATGAGGGATAGTTTTGGTAACTGCATTACTGTATGCAATATGGAAAATATAGATCCTGTGGGAATACACACAGGAGATAGTATTGTAGTAGCACCAAGCCAAACTCTTTCAGATAAAGAATATCAAATGCTTAGAACTGCTTCAATAAATATAATAAATGCAGTAGGTATAGAGGGCGGATGTAATGTTCAGTTTGCATTAAATCCAAATTCTTTCGAATATGCAGTAATAGAAATAAATCCAAGAGTTAGTCGTTCTTCAGCACTAGCTTCAAAAGCTACAGGATATCCTATAGCAAAGGTGGCGGCAAAGATAGCTTTAGGTTATGGATTAGATGAAATAAAAAATGCAGTAACTCAAAAGACATATGCCTGCTTTGAACCATCATTAGACTATGTGGTAGTTAAAATTCCAAAGTGGCCTTTTGATAAATTCCAAGGAGCAGATAGAGTTTTAGGAACTAAAATGATGGCTACAGGAGAAATTATGGCCATAGGAAGTAACTTTGAAGCAGCGTTCTTAAAGGGAATAAGATCTCTAGAAACTGGAAAATACTCCTTAGAGCACAAGAAATTTAAGCATTTAACTATAAATGAATTAAAGGAAAGAGTAATGTCTCCAGATGATGAAAGAATATTTGCTCTAGGAGAAATGCTTAGAAGAGAGTATAGAGAAGAAAAGGTAGCACAAATAACAGGTATAGATAAATTCTTCATAAAGAAGTTCAAAGGAATAGTGGAAGAAGAACAAAAATTAAGAGGAAGTTCTATAGACGATTTAGATAAAGAGTGGCTATATAGCTTAAAGAGAAAAGGTTTCTCAGACAAGGCTATAGGGGATATGTTAAATGTAAGTCCTGAGAATATATATAGACTAAGAAGTATATGGAATATAAAACCTGTTTATAAAATGGTAGATACTTGTGGAGGAGAATTTGAAGCACTATCGCCATACTACTATTCAACTTATGAAAGTTATGATGAAGTAGAAGTTTCAGATAAAAAGAAAGTTATAGTTATAGGATCGGGTCCAATAAGAATAGGACAGGGGATAGAGTTTGATTATGCTTCAGTTCATTGTGTAAAAGCTCTTAAAAAACTAGATATAGAAACTATAATAATAAATAACAATCCAGAAACTGTAAGTACAGACTTTGATATATCAGATAAATTATACTTTGAACCACTAACAGAAGAAGATGTACTAAATATAATAGAAAAAGAAAATCCTTATGGAGTAATACTTCAGTTCGGAGGACAGACTGCTATAAAGCTTGCTAAGTTCTTAAAAGAAAAAAATATTTTAACGCTTGGAACAACTTCAGATCAGATAGATACAGCAGAGGATAGAGAAAAATTTGATGAGCTTTTAGAAGAGTTAGGTATAGCAAGACCTAAGGGAAAAGGAGTATGGACTGTTGAAGAAGGATTAAAGGAAGCTGAAAAATTAGGGTTTCCAGTGCTTGTAAGACCTTCCTTCGTACTTGGAGGACAGGGTATGGAAATAACTCATGATGAAAGAGAATTAGTATATTATCTAACTCAGGCCTTTGAAAAGGACAAGAAAAATCCAATTCTTATAGATAAATATCTAATGGGAAGGGAAATAGAAGTAGATGCTATATCAGACGGAGAAGATGTACTTATACCTGGAATTATGGAACATTTAGAAAGAGCAGGAGTACATTCAGGGGATAGTATTACCATGTATCCTAGCCAAAACTTAACTAAAGATATTAAAGCTAAAGTTTTAGAATACACTAAAAAGCTTGCATTAGGTATAGGAATAAAGGGTATGATTAACATACAGTTTATAGAGTTTAAAGGACAACTTTATGTAATTGAGGTTAACCCAAGAGCTTCAAGAACTGTACCTTATATAAGTAAAGTAAGCAAAGTTCCTATAGTTGACATAGCTACAAGAGTAATGCTTGGGGAAAAGCTAAAAGATTTAGACTATGGTGTGGATGTGTACAAAGAACCAGAATTAATTTCTGTAAAAGTACCAGTATTCTCTACTCAAAAGCTCCCTAATGTTGAGGTGTGTTTAGGACCAGAAATGAGATCTACAGGAGAGGTTTTAGGTGTAGGAAAAACTTTAGAAGAAGCATTATATAAGGGATTTGTAGCAGCAAGTATGTATATGAAAAAAGAAAATGGAACAATACTTGCTACTATAAACGACCATGATAAAGAAGAGTTCTTACCAATGGCTGTAGAATTGAGTAAGTTAGGATATAAGTTCATGGCTACTTCAAAAACAGCAAAATTATTGGAGAATGCAGAAATTGAAGTTAAAGAAGTAAGAAAGTTAAAAGAAGAACATCCAAACATTATAGATGTTGTAAAAAATGGAGAAGTAGATTTGGTTATTAATACTCCAACAAAGGGTAATGACTCTAACAGAGATGGATTTCATATAAGAAGAGCAGCTATAGAAAGAAATATAGGAGTAATAACTGCACTAGATACATTCAATGCAATGGTAAAGGTTAGGGCTATAGGTATAAAAAATAAGGATTTGGATGTGTATGATTTAGGAAAATAAAAACTTATAAATGATTTTTTAAATAATAGAGTATAGAGTAAATAGAATAAAGAATAAATGAGCGGAAATTTTAAAAAAATCTACCTTATTTGTTCTTTATTCTTTTTTTATTTATTATTTTAGTAAAAATATGATAAAATATAGATAATTTTCATAGTGAATAGATTGATCAGTGCGGGGAGTAAAAAACAAATGTTTACTACTTATTGTACTTTTTAGACAGAATATGTATTTTATTTTCTACATTTGAAAAGTAAATATAATAGATTTGTTTTATATGTACGTATTTGGAAATAATGATAATATATAAATATGATGATTTAAGGGAGGATTTCTCTTGTTTAATATAGACAGAAAGTTAATACAAGATTTGGGCGGTTCTACAGTGTATGAAAAAGGGGTTAAGTGCTATAAAAATAATCAGGTTAAAAGTATATATGTAGATGTAATAGAAAGATTTGATGAAGAAATTGCAGAAATTAATTCTGTAGTAAAGTCTTCTGAATTTGATAAGGAATATAAGGTGTTTTTAAGGTTTAAAGATAAAGCTACATATGTAGAAAGCAAATGTGACTGTTCTTATTGGGGTTATATGTGTAAGCATGCAGTAGCTTCTCTTATTAAATTTATAGATGAAAAAGAAGAGCTTTTAAATGGAGTTGAAGAAAAAAGAAATAGAAAATTTATCAATAATATTAAACAAAACTTATTGGATAAGAGTACTTTGCTTAAAATATATTTAAATACTAGTTACAAACTGAACATAGAGCATGGACATAACGGTGGTGTCTCCATAGAAGTGAAAATAGGAGATGATAAACTCTATGTAATAAAGAATATTAAAGAGTTTGTAGAAAATCTTCTTTCAGGAAACGAAATTTATTTTGGAAAAGGTTTTACCTTTAATCCTTATATTCATAAGTTTAAAGAAGAGGATGAAAAGATAATAAATTTATTAATTGAAACATACGAGTATAAAAAAGTTGTAGAAGATATGGAAAATTACTCAACTTATTCTGCAAAAATCTTAAAAGGAAAAAAAGCTTACTTTACAGAAAGTAATTTAAGAAAATTTTTTGAGGCACTAAAAGATAGAACTATAGACTTAAATATAAATGGGGAAAATATAAATGATGTACCTTTTATAAAAGATGATTTCCCTTTAGATTTTAATTTAGAAAGAAAGAACAATAAAATTTTATTAAAGCAAACATCTAATATTCCTTTACCTATAATACCAGAAGGAAGATATTTTCTATATGAAGATAAAATCTATGAGCCATCTGAAGAATTAATTAAGAATTATAAACCTTTTTTTAATGAGTTTTCAAAGGAAAAAAGCAGAGAAATAATATTTAATGAGAATTTTAGTGAAGAGGTAGCTTCATTTATACTACCTGCATTAAAGAAAATAAGTAGAGATGTGCAGGTGGATAGGGAATTTAAAGAAAAATTTTATCAGGAAACGTTAAAAACCTCAATTTATTTTGATAAACAAGATGATAATATAATAGCAAATGTTATATTTAAATATGGAGATACTGAAATCAATCCTCTAGGAAATGAAAATAAAAAAGGGGAAAAGATTTTAATAAGGGATATAGAGGGTGAAAAAAATATTATAGGTATTTTAGAAGCTTTTAATTTTAAAAAGGAAAATTATAATTATGTGCTACAGGATGAAGAACAGCTTTTAAATTTCATGTTAAAGGGAATGGAAGTACTACAGGATATATGTGAAATTTATTATTCTCAGTCATTTAAGAATATAAAAATATATACATCTTCAAATTATAAGTCCAATATTAAACTTAATGAAGATGATCTTTTGGAGTTTACTTTTAGTATTGAGGGTGTTGATAAAAAAGAACTTAAAGATATTTTTGAAGCATTAAAGGAGAAGAAAAAATATTATAGGCTAAAAAAAGGAGGTTTTGTAACTTTAGCAAATGAAGGGCTGGAGGGAATAGGTAATTTAATAGATTATTTAAACATAAAGCCTTCTGAATTGGAAAAGGAGAAAATACTTCTTCAAAGATATAATGCACTTTACATAGAGTCTTCTATAAAAGAAAAAAATATTAATTTTATAGAAAAAAATAATAGCTTTAGACAATTAGTAAATAGTATTAAAGACATAGGAGATATGGATTATATAATCCCTGAAAATCTTCAAAACATAATGAGATCTTATCAAAAATTTGGATTTAAGTGGTTTAAAACTCTTGCTAGCTATGGATTTGGTGGTATATTAGCAGACGAAATGGGATTAGGAAAAACTTTGCAAACTATAGCTTTTGTAAAATCTGAAGTAGATGAAAATAAGGAAAATAAAATGCCTTCATTAGTAGTATGTCCAACATCTCTAGTATACAATTGGCAGGATGAAATAAATAAGTTTCAGCCTGATTTAAAATGCGTAGTAGTATCTGGAAGCAAAGAAGAAAGAGAAAAAAATATTAGGGATATTGAGGAAGCTGATATAGTTATAACTTCATATGCTTTAATAAGAAGAGATATTGAAGCATATGAGGATATTAAATTTAGATATTGTTTTTTAGATGAAGCACAAAATATCAAAAATTCGCAGTCTTTAAATGCCCAAAGTGTAAAGAGTATTAAAGCTAAAGCTTACTTTGCTCTAACAGGAACACCAGTAGAAAATTCCCTTAAGGAACTTTGGTCTATATTTGATTTTATTATGCCAGGGTATCTTTTAAATAGTAGAAAATTTTCTCAAAAGTATGAATTGCCTATTGTTAAAAATAAAGATAAAAATGTACTTAATGAATTAAATATGCATATAAAACCTTTTATTTTAAGAAGATTAAAGAAGGATGTTATAAAGGAGTTACCACCTAAAATAGAGCATAATATCATAGTGGATATGACTGAGGAACAGAAAAAGGTTTATGCTTCTTTTGTACAGCAAGCAAAAGAAGAGATGGATAGGGAAATAGCAGAGAATGGATTTAATAAAAGTAAAATTAAAATATTATCCATGATTACAAGACTTAGACAGATATGTTGTGATCCTTCTACCTTTATAGAAAACTATACTGGGGATAATGGGAAAATGGAAGCAATTTTAGATATTGTAGAGAATAATATAAATCAGGGACATAAGATGCTTTTATTCTCACAGTTTACATCTGTTCTACAGAATATAGCTAAAAGGTTTAATGAAAATAATATAAAATATCTGTATTTGGATGGAAG
Organism: Clostridium lundense DSM 17049; assembly: GCF_000619945.1. Classification (GTDB taxonomy): domain Bacteria; phylum Bacillota; class Clostridia; order Clostridiales; family Clostridiaceae; genus Clostridium_AO; species Clostridium_AO lundense. The sequence goes on from NZ_JHVC01000001.1 coordinate 177,689, forward strand.
TACTAAGGCTGATATAAGAGGAGATTTAGTTAAAGAGTTTAATGAAGGAGACTCACCTATATTTTTAATATCATTAAAAGCAGGTGGAACCGGTCTTAATTTAACAGGAGCGGATATAGTAATACATTTTGACCCTTGGTGGAATCCAGCAGTAGAGCAGCAGGCATCAGATAGGGCCCACAGAATAGGACAGAAAAAAACTGTAGAAGTTATAAGACTTATTGCTAAAGGTAGTATAGAGGAAAAAATATATAAAATACAAGAAAAGAAAAAAGAGATAATTAAAAATGTAGTAGATAGTAATGCAGGGGAAGAAATTTTATTATCCAATATGGAGGAAAATGAGATTAAGGAATTGTTTTTATTAAGTTAAGAATTGAGAGCTGAGAGTTAAGGAGGATTTTTTAAATAAGAAATAATAAAGAATAAATATGGTATATATTAGAACTATCTTAATAAGGTTCAGGTGGAGAGAGTAGTTCTTTTAAGCAAACTCTACCTGAACCTAAGAATCACTTGATTCTTTATTATCTATAATTTAAGCTTTTCTGTAGTGTTGAGGTTGGAAAAGCATCCATAACTGTAAACTGTCATCTGTCAACTAAAACGGTGCGTAGCACTGTTGTGTTTTATGCTCTAGCATTAGCAGATGTGGCTTTAGGATAGGATACTATAAATCCCACAAGTGCACCAAAAATAGCTGGTACAACCCATCCCATTCCTTGTGAATAAAGTGGTAAATATTTATATACATTTGTTATAAAACTCAAATTTAAACCAAACTGCATAAGGGCGTCAACAATACTTATTGCTGCTACACATGAGAGACTACCAATATATACAGAAGAACTTCCATTGAAAAAGTCATTGGCAAGGGAAAGTATAATAAGTGTAGTAGCAATTGGATAAATAGCAGTTAAAGCTGGTACTGAAATTAAAAGTATTTTTGTTAATCCCATATTAGCAAAAACCATACTTGAAACAGCTAGTATTGTTACCCAAGTTTTATAAGTAACCTTTGGTACTAAAGTTACAAAATACTGACTACAGGATGTAATAAGTCCTACACAAGTAGTTAAGCATGCTAAAGAGAATATTAAACCTAGGAGTACAGCTCCTGGTTTACCAAACAAATAAAGTACTACATTTGTTAAAGTTTGAGCGCCGTTTTTTGTTAAGCCGAACTTTGGCCCAGCAGAAGCACCTAAATAAGCTAACATAACATATATAAAAGCTAGGAAAAATCCAGCTATTAAGCCTGCTTTAATTGAATAAGAAACTAAAGATTTTTCCTCAGAAATTCCTTTTTGTCTAAGAGCTAATGAAATAACAATTCCGAAATTTAGTGCTGCTATGGCATCCATAGTCATATAGCCTTCTAAAAATCCCTTAAGGAAAGGAAAACTAGCATAATCACTTTGTGGAACACCAAAGGAACCCATAGGTTTAAATAAACTACATACAAAAATACTTGTAATAAGAATTAATAATACAGGAGTTAATATTTTGCCGAAACGATCCACCAATTTTGATGGTGTTAAGCAAAGCCAAAAAGCTAATGAAAAGAAACATAAAGTGTAAATAAAAAGTGGTAAAGCACCTTTAGCTGATATAAATGGAGCTATACCCATTTCAAAGGCTAAGCTTCCTGCGCGTGGTATGCCTAAGAATGGTCCTATAGCTAAATATATTATAATTGTAAAAATTATTGCAAAAGTTGGATGAACACGACTTGCTAAAGCGTGAAGTCCACCTGCTTTAGAAATAGTAACTACGGCTAAGATTGGAAGACCAACTGCTGAAAATACAAAGCCTGCTAGAGCTACCCAGGTGGAAGATCCAGCGGATTGTCCTAAAAATGGTGGAAATATTAAATTACCTGCTCCGAAAAACATTGAAAACAACATTAAACTAATAAACATTAAATCTTTCTTGGATAAACTTTTCATATTTATACCTCCCAATATCTACTTCTTTTTCTTTATATATGTGAATGATAATGTTTATGTCAGATTCCATGTGAAACCACCTCCGAGAAATGTATTTTTAATATTTTGAATTATGAGAGTTTGCCTAGGATACTCCCATAAATAAGCTTACAAAGATTAATTTTGGATAAACAGAGTTCTTGGCTTCAGAAGGAGTTTTTACTCCAACTGAAGCTTAGAAATCGTTATCCAGGGATGTAGCCGCTCTTTACTCCCACTTAAAAGAAGATGGGAGTATTAGAACGGGTAGTCATCGGATAAATAAAAACTCGCCCCTATGAAAGGGACGAGTTATAATCGCGTTACCACCCTAATTTCATAAAATCAAAAAAACTGACTTTATGACACTTAGCTACGTACATCATGATACGTTTTTCTTTTAACGGTGAAAATCCGGCAAAGCTTACTTAAAAATATAAGTTTCGGCTTTACTTCTCAGAGATGATTTTCAGATAAGGTCTGAACATTGGCTTTCAGCATAACACCAACTCTCTTTGGAACAGATTTCGTATCTTACTTGTTCTCTTCATAGAATTTATTTGTAAAACTTAATAAATTTATACCATAATAAACTAACCTTGTCAAATATTTTTGAAAAATATTTTATCTGTAATAAAATAATGTTTAACATAAATTAATAGTTTAAACTATAATAAAAGCAAATGAAATATATTCTATAGACAAAAAAATATAATTGCAGGAGATGATCATATTGTCATATACAGCAATAGATTTATTAGAAAAGATTATTGGTGTTACTGGAAAGAAAAAAGAAATATGCAAAATTTCCATAGAAGGAGAAAAGAAAGAACTAAGTATGTATATGATAAATAATATATTCATTAAAAATTTAGATAAAAGTATACAACATTATAATGATTTGAAGGAAGAAATTAAGAATTCATCATTAGAAGATATAGATTTTGTTATATATGACAAAATTTCATTTTTAATAGATGACTTTAACCGTAAACAAATTATAACAGAATCCACAGATGTGAAAAGTATTGTGGAGTGTTGCTTAAACTTACAAAAAGGCACTTTAGCTCTTTATATTGATATTCAGGGAAGATTGATAAAAAATGAAGATGATGTAAAAACAAAAACTTATAAGATCATTGAAGATATGATAAGTGAAAAGGAAAAATATATAAAAGATTTGGAGGATTTTTGCAATAAATATTGTTAAAATATGAAATGGTATGTAAAGCACTATCAAAATTATTATAATTCAATAGTATTGATAGTGTTTATTTTTATATAAGTTTGTTTAAAAAATAACAATAAATAATGAGCAATATAAATTAAAATCGTTAAAAAACAAATCAATATATATTATACAAATAAACAATAATGGAAGTAAACACATAATAAATAGAGTAAAATTGTTATAAATCCCGTTTAAATCCAATTAAGACTAATTGAAATATCAAAAAGATTGTTATATAATTAACACAATAAATAATTTATTAAATATTCTGTGAATAATTAACGAGATACATTGATAAATAAAACACAAAGTTTTTAATAAGTGTTTATTCAATATGAAAAATAATTAAAGGGGTGTTTAATAATGAAGGTTGAAAATGCTGAGCAGTTAATGAAAAAAATTGAAAATGTAAGAAAAGCGCAGAAAGAATTTTCAAAATACAACCAAAAGCAAGTAGATGAAATATTTAGAAGTGCAGCTATAGCTGCCAATGAAGCTAGAATAGAACTTGCTAAAATGGCAGTAGAAGAGACAAGCATGGGTATTATTGAAGACAAGGTTATAAAAAATCATTTTGCTTCTGAGTATATATATAATAGATATAAAGATTCAAAAACTTGTGGAGTTATTGAAAGAGATGAGTCCTTTGGAATTTGTAAAATTGCAGAGCCTAGAGGAGTTATAGCAGCAATTATTCCAACTACAAATCCAACATCTACTGCCATATTTAAAGCTCTTATTTCATTAAAAACTAGAAACGGAATAATATTTTCACCTCATCCCAAAGCAAAAAAATCAACAATTGCTGCTGCAAAGATAGTATTAGATGCAGCAATCAAGGCTGGTGCACCAAAGGATATAATAGGTTGGATAGACGAACCTTCTTTAGAACTTTCACAAATGCTTATGCATGAAGGTGACTTAATATTAGCCACAGGAGGACCGGGCATGGTCAAAGCTGCATATTCTTCAGGTAAACCTGCTATAGGAGTTGGGGCAGGAAATACTCCAGCTATTATAGATGAAACAGCTCATATAAAGATGGCAGTTAATTCAATAATTATGTCAAAAAGTTTTGACAATGGTGTGGTATGTGCCTCAGAACAATCAGTTTTAGTAGCAGAAGAAGTATATGAACAGGTTAAGGAAGAGTTTAAAGAAAGAGGAGCATATATATTAAAAGAAGATGAAATAGATAAATTAAGAAAAATAATATTGGTAAATGGAGGAGTGAATCCTAATATAGTTGGGCAATCTCCTGTAAAGATAGCAAGTCTTGCAGGAATTAAAATTCCAGATGATAGCAGAATTATAATAGGAGAAGTTCAATCTGTAGAACCGGAGGAAGCTTTTGCTCATGAAAAATTATCCCCAATACTTGCTATGTATAAAGTAAAAGATTTTGATGAAGCTTTAGATAAAGCAGTTAGACTTATAGAAGATGGAGGGAGAGGACATACCTCTGTACTCTATACAAATACAGCAAAATCACAAGATAGGGTAGAAAAATTTAGTATGACTATGAAAACAGGAAGAACAATAATAAATATGCCTGCTTCTCAAGGAGCTATGGGAGATGTATATAATTTTAAATTGGAACCATCATTAACATTAGGTTGCGGTACTTGGGGTGGCAACTCTGTTTCTGAAAATGTTGGAGTAAAACATTTAATAAACATAAAAAATGTAGCCGAGAGGAGAGAAAATATGTTGTGGTTTAGAGTTCCTCAAAAAGTTTATTTCAAGTATGGGTGTCTTGCTATGGCATTGAATGAACTAAAGGATATGAATAAAAAGAGAGCTTTTATAGTAACAGATAGAGATCTTTATAAGCTTGGATATGTGGAGAAAATTATTAAAGTTTTAGAGAATATAGGTATTGATATTAAAGTATTCTTCGATGTAGAGCCAGATCCAACATTGAAAATAGCAAGAAAAGGTGCTGAAGAGATGCGAAACTTTAAACCAGATACTATTATTGCATTAGGTGGAGGATCTCCTATGGATGCGGCAAAAATTATGTGGGTAATGTATGAGCATCCAGATGTAAAATTTGAAGACCTTGCTATGAGATTTATGGATATAAGAAAAAGAGTGTATAAGTTCCCCAAGATGGGAGAAAAGGCTATGATGATTACAATACCAACCTCTGCAGGAACAGGATCTGAGGTTACTCCTTTTGCAGTAATTACTGATGAAAATACAGGAATTAAGTATCCACTTGCTGATTATGAACTCACTCCACAAATGGCCGTGGTGGATGCTGAACTTATGATGAATATGCCAAAATCATTAACAGCAGCTTCAGGTATAGATGCCTTGACACATTGTATAGAGGCGTATGTATCAGTAATGGCTTCTGAGTATACCAACGGATTGGCTTTGGAAGGTATTAGACTTATATTTAAATATTTACCTGATGCTTATAAGGATGGGGCTAATAATGAAAAAGCTAGGGAAAAAATGGCACATGCATCTACTATGGCAGGTATGGCTTTTGCTAATGCATTCTTAGGAGTGTGTCATTCAATGGCTCATAAATTAGGGGCTACTCATCACATATCCCATGGACTTGCAAATGCATTGCTTATCAATGAAGTTATAAAATTTAATGCGGTAGATAATCCAAGAAAACAAGCTTCTTTTCCTCAGTACAAATATCCTAATGCAAAATGGAGATATGCAAGGATTGCGGATTATCTACATTTAGGAGGAAATACAGAAGATGAAAAAGTAGAACTTTTAATAAAAGCTATTGATGAATTGAAAGAAAAGGTGGATATACCTTCAAGTATTAGTGAAGCTGGAGTTTCAGCACGAAAGTTTTATGCTACTTTAGATGAAATGAGTGAACAAGCGTTTGATGACCAATGCACAGCAGCTAACCCAAGATACCCACTTATAAGTGAAATTAAACAGATGTATATAAATGTTTTTGAAAATAAATCTGAGAAATAGGTGGATTTTCAATTAAGTGATTCTAAGCTTCAGATAGAGTTTGATTAAAAGAAATATAAATCTCTATCTGAAGCTTAAAATAAAAATTTACATATTAAAATGCCCAATTTCCATTAATAAATACAGGTATTTCTCGTCCATCCTCAGTTATTCCTGTAATTTTAAGATCTTTTGTTCCTATCATAAAATCTTCATGTATAAGTGAAGTGTTAACTTCATTTTCTGCTAGTTCTAGTTCATTCATGTCTTCTCCATTTTTTAAGCATACTGGATATGCTTTACCTATAGCAAGATGACAGGATGCATTTTCATCATAAAGAGTATTAAAAAATACTATATTTGAATTTGAAATTGGAGAATCGAAAGGAACTAAAGCTACTTCACCTAGATAATGGGAACCTTCATCTGTTTCTATAAGGTTTTTTAAAGATTCATAACCCTTTTCAGCTTTAAAATCTATAATGCATCCATCTTTAAAAGTAAGTGAAAAGTTTTCTACAAGGTTTCCATTACAATTAAGAGGTTTTGAGCTTACAACTGTACCATTAACACCAGTTTTTAAAGGCAATGTGAATACTTCTTCCGTAGGCATATTAGCTATAAATTCTACTCCTTCAGGGGTATAGTCTGCGCCGCCAAGCCATAAATGTCCTTTTGGTAATTCTATCTTTAAATTTGTGCCTAAGGAATTTTCATAGTGAAGAAATTTGAAATTATTTGAATTTAAAAAGTCCATACCTAGTTTAAGTTTTTCTTTATGTGATTCCCAAGCTGCAACAGGATCTTCTTTATCAACTCTTACTATTTTAAATATAGCATCCCATAATTTTTCTACAGCTTCATCTTCACTTGAATTAGAGAAAACTTTCTTTGCCCAAGCTTTTGTAGGAATAGATATAATGGACCAAGTATTTTTATTACTCATAAGTCTTTCGCTATATTCTTTTAGAGCTGTACTTCTTACCTTTTGAGATTTTGCTATTCTTGATGGATCAACATCCTTTAAATTTTCTGGATCTGAAGCAGATATGCTTAAAAAGGCAGCTCCAGATTTAGCATAGGATAGATAAAATTCTTTTTGCCAATTTGGCATCTCCTTAAATGCTTCTTCTGGAGCTTTTAAAAATCTTATTTTAGTAAATAATTCATCATTCCAGTTTATAACTACATCTTTTGCACCTTCTTCATAGGCTGTTTCTGCTATTAATCTTGTAAAGTTTGCGCATTCAATAGGGGAGGATATAACAAGAGTTTGATTCTTTTGTATATTTACACCTATTTTAACTGCAAGGCGAGCATATTTTTTTAAAGTTGTGTCATTATTCATTATTTATCTCCTTCCATTTGTAGATTATAACAATTTTATTTAAATAAATATTACCATAACTTAGATAATATTTCTATTTTTTAAATAGTGAATAGTGAAAATTAAACAATAAATAAGGATAATCTTTCTCCAGTAATATTACGAAAAATTTTTTGTTGATTTATCCGATAGCTACCATCCGCAATACTCCCATCACACTTAAGTGAAAGCGATTCACACAAAATCAAAGATTTTGGTTCTCTGCTTTTCTACAGTTGGGAGATATTAGAACTCTTGAGCTTTTAGCGATTTAGAGTTCTTATGCTGTGCATAGCGGCTGCTACGCTCCTGGATAAGTTCTTCTAAGGTTCAGATGGAGAGAGTAGTTTTCTTAAGGAAACTCCACCTGAACCTAAGAATCACTTGATTGAACTTACTAAATTTATAATTTTTCGTAATGACAACAGAGAAAAATTATCCTTTACTCTTCATTATTCACTTTTCACTATTCATTAAAAAAGTGTGTACTTTTTTACATAACTTTTGAAAGAGATTTTATTCTAGAAAGTTCTTTTTCATCTTCTACAAGTTCTAAACGTTCATTACCACCTGTATAGTTAAAATGATATACTGATATGTCAGAAGAATCTTCTTCAGGGGCCATAAGTACATATTCATTTTCATTTAATTGAACGTATTCCTTTACAGTATATTTTACTAATTCACCATCTTCATTTCTAAAAGAATAAACTTTTCGACTCATATAAAACACTCCTTTTTAATAATTTGATTTGACTCTTACATTCTTTTTATAATATTCCAAATCTGTAGTTAATATATTCACTGTACATGGATAATAAATAATAAATAATAAATAATAAATTATAAAGAAAGATGAATTTGGAGAGTGAATTTTGTTATGAAAAGAATAATTTATTGTATAGTTGGAATGTTTTTGTTTGTTCGGATAAATTTTCCCACAAAAGCTAGTGCAAAAGATACGGATTATGAAGTTACCATGAAACAGGATTTATTTTGCCTTATGATGGCTTATCCAGAATATGTTAAAGGTATCCAGTACAATGAAGATAAAACAGTATATTTGGTAATGAAATCAGGAAGAAAAATACTATATGATGATAGAAAGTCTAAAAATTTTGAAGAAAAATTGGCTTATCCAGATTTGCAAGATATGATGGAAGATTTATATCCACTATCATCAGTTACAAAATTAATGGATAAAAATTTTGATCCTGGGCGTTGTAGAGTTTATCCCTTATTAGAAGAAGTATACGGAAATTCAAAGGGACAGATAGAAAGAAGCCTTGTAATTGTAAATTGTGGAGGAAAAAGATATCAGTTTAATAGTAATAATAATGCTGCAGAGGCTTTGAAAAACGTGATGGAAGAGGTTATTCCTTTATCAGCAAGTAGAGGAGATATTGCTAATTGTTTATATCCTGCTAATGGAACCTATAATTATCGTGTTATTTCAGGTACTAATAGATTAAGTCCTCATGCATTCGGAATAGCTATTGATTTAGCAAGAGATAAAAGGGATTACTGGAAATGGGCGTCAAGAGAAGAAGGGGAAAAAAGACTATTATCATACTCAAAAGAATTAGTGGAGATATTTGAGAAAAATAATTTTGTTTGGGGAGGTAAATGGGGACATTTTGATACATTACATTTTGAATATAGACCTGAAATTATATTAAAAGGAAGATGTTTCTCAAACAAACATGAGATAGAAGAACCATGGTATAAGGGAGTATCTTTAGAAGATGATACAGCTAGAAATTATGTAGAGAAAATAAATCAGGTATTTAAATAATTTAAAGTATAATAAAAAATATGGATTATTTGAGAACTTTTAAAATATAATTTTATTTTTGTTTAGGGAATAATATATACACTAAAGGTTAAGTAAGTAAAACTTCATCGAAGGCTAAGAATTACTTGATAATCTACATCTATCTAGACTAAGAATTACTTGATAAAAGGAGTAGAAAATAATGAAGTTATGTAGAAAGAAGCATTTTAGAATAATGATGGTACAAATGACTATAGTATTATGCTTATTAGGACAATGCTTTGGACAAAACACAGCAGGAGCAACTGAAGAGTATTCTCATGAAGAAGTTAAAGCCGCTATACAACAAATATTTGAGAACAGAAATAAAGCAATATTAGGAAGAGATTTAGAATTAATAGAGGATATTTATGACACGGATACTAAATATGGGTTATGGGCATATGAACATGAAAAGAAAAAAATGAATTATATTAATAATTGGGAACAAAAACAGGGAGTAAAGTTTATTGATATTACACCTAAAGTAGTGGTGAGAAGAATTAAAGGTAGCGGGCAAAGATTTTCTGCAAATATTTTATGTTCTACAGAGTACAAGTATATCTATGAAGATGAACCAGAAATTATCAATAGTTCTAGAATAGGAACATATCATGTTTTACAATTAGAAAATAAGGATGGAATATGGCTAATTAATAAGGAATGGTATAAAGATCCATTTGCGGATTCGTTATCATTAGATAATTTAAAAGCTGATGATATAAAGCAATATATAGTATCACAAAGAATAAGAGATTTTTCTACAATTAATGAAAGAAGAATAAATGCTGTAAATTATGCGAAACAATTTTGTGGTGCTGCCAGTGAAGAGCAATTTGGATTTAAATATAATAAAAAATACAGAGATTATAATCCACAAGGTGGGGATTGTGCAAATTTTGCATCTCAAATATTGTTTGAGGGTGGGAAGTTTAGAAAAAATTCTATATGGAATTATGATGGGAGTGGAGCATCAGGAGCTTGGGTAAATGCAGATAAATTCAAAGCTTATATGCTTAATAGTGGAAGAGCTTCGGTAATTGCTTATGGAAGTTATGAGAAGGTATATAAAGCTTCATATAAGCTTTTACCAGGGGATTTTATAGCCTATGAAAAGAAAGGTGATATAACTCATATTTCTGTAGTAACAGGAGCTGATTCAAGAGGATATTCTTTAGTAACTTGTCATAATACAGATAGGAATAAAGTTCCTTGGGATCTTGGGTGGAGTGATAAAAGTATTAAATTTTGGTTGATAAGAGTACACTATTAAAAAGTTTTAAAGTATCGATAATGGAATATAGAGCAAAGAATATTTAAGAAGTTTTCTTTATTATTCTTTGCTCCATTCTATATAATATTATTGCTTGATAAGTATTTAGAATATATGTAGAATAAAGAATGGTTTAATATAAAAGGACATTAAAAATAGAAATACTTGTACTTGCATGGGAGGTTAACAATGTCGTATACAGTACTAGATTTAATAGATAAAATTATTTATATGATTGATAAGAAGAAAGATATTTGTAAGAGCATTTTAGATAATATGAAGAAGGGGACGAGTGTTTATATACTTATGAGTGTATTTATGAAAAACTTAGATACTAGTGCTAAGTATTATATGAATTTAAAAAAAGATGTTAGTATAGAGGATTTAGATAAAATAGATTTTGCAATATATGATAAAATGTCATTTTTAATGAATGAATTTAATAGCAAAACTATATTTGAAGAATCTACAAGTGTTAGAGATATTATAGATTCATGGCTAAGTTTTCAAAAAGATGCATTAGCACTTTATATAGATATTCAGGGAAGATTAGTAAAAAATGAAGATGATGTAAAAACCAACACTTATAAAATTATAGCAAATATGATAAATCAAAAGAAAAACTATATAAAAGGTTTGGAGGATTTTGCTGAAAAATATTCTTAAATATAAATTAAACTAAAAAAATTTATTATTACCCCCTAAAATTTTAAATCGTAGTTGTATATATATAATGTATTAAAGATTTAAATTTTTTATACAAAACTTGATACAATAAGAGGTGCGTAATGATAAATATTAATAGATGTATATTAGGAGAAGAATGTGAGATAATTAAGGTTTTACCAAAAGAGGATATGGGAACTGTTTATATGAATCCTAAATATATAGAGGGTAAAACTTTGGAAAATTATATAAATGGCCATGAAGGGTTAGATACAAAAACAATTTTTAATATTGCATCTAGTATATGTGATATTATAGAACATGTGTATAATTTAAACTTAACTATAGAATATAAAGATTTAAAGCCATCTAAAATAATTATAACTCCAAATGATAAAGTTATATTAGTTGATGTAGGTCTTTTAAAATTATATAAGGTTGTTGAAAACAAGTATATAGCTATAGAAAGTATAGGAAAAATAATATATTACATGACAACAGGAAGAATTCCATTTACAGCTTTTCAACCAAGTCTAGATGTTAGCTATGAAAGTAATGTAGATAATAATTTAAGAAGGATAATAAGAAAATGCTTTGCAGTTAATGGGAAAAATAGATATGCTTCTGTAGAAGAGCTAAATAGAGAAATTATAATAGAAATGTTAAAAATAAATAAAAATGAAAAAGAAATAACAAAAAGCAATCATAATATTAAATTAAATATGACTAGAAAGAATATGAGAAATAATAAATTTAAGATAAAGAAAAGCATTGAAAACATGGTGGAAAATGTAACATTAAATATAGAAGAAGTTTTAAAAAAATGTAAAGCTGTTTTCTAATTAAAAATATAAATATAATATAATGCAAGGTTAACAACTTTTAAAGGATTTTTAGTTGGTAACCTTTTTTATAATTATGATGATAAAATTATAAAAACTTTGGAGCGAATTTAAAATGTAATTCGTCTTATAAAGTGATTAGGAAAATTTAACTAAAATTTTAAGGAGGGAAAATAATACTTTATAATAAAAAGCACCTTTGGTACAATATACTAGGAACAATAAAGTTAGAAGATGATAATACCTAGGGCGGGATATTTTAATGACTAATGTAGATAATGAGATAGAAAGATTAATTGAAAGCTATGGAAATGATGTTTTAAAAATTAGCTATCTATATTTAAAGGATAAAAATAAGGCAGAGGATGTTTTTCAAGAAGTTTTTTTAAAAGTATATGAAAATTTTCATAAGTTGAAAAACAAAGAAAGTGAAAAAAGCTGGATTATGAGTATAACTGTAAATGCTTGTAAGGACATGCTTAAGAGTTCTTGGTTTAAAAGAATAATATTCTTCGAAGAAAAGGAAGAGTTATCCATTGAATCTAATGAAGAATTAGAGAAAAATGTAATAGATAAAATGGACAGCAGTGAACTTTTAGGAAAGGTAATGGATTTACCAACAAAATATAAGGAACCTATTTTACTTTATTATTATGAGGAATTTTCCACTGTGGAGATAGGAAAGATTTTAAAAATACCAGAAGGCACTGTAAGAAGTAGATTGCATAGAGGAAGACAGCTCCTTAAGAATATTATGGATGGGAAGATTCAATATGATGGATAAGAATTTTAAGCAAAGTTTAGATAAAGAATTAAAAGATATATATGTTACAGAAGAATTAAAAAGAAAGACTTTAGAAAAATGTAAAGCTTGTGGAAATGGGTATAATAAAATTTGGCTATGGAATAAATGGACTAAAGGTGCTGCTTTGGCGTGTAGTTTAATTTTTATATTTTCATGTTCTTATTTTTTGGCTAATAAGAATATGCTAAAAAAAGGTGAAAACTATGTTGTAAATGATAAAAGCAAAGGGGAAATTAAACAAAAAGGAATTGAAGAAAATTCACACAAGAATATAGCTATGAATAATCCTTCGGATTCTAGAGAAAATATTCAAATAACTAAGGAAGAAAAACAACAAAATAAAGAGATAGATTTTAAACCTGTGGAAGAAAAAATAAAAGTGAATGAGGAAAAAAGTAAAGTAGAAAAAGATGAAATAACAAAAGTTGAGGCAAAAGAGTCTGAGATAAAAGAAACAAAGGAAAAGGTTGTACACGATAATAAAAATAATTTGGAAGATAAAAAACAGGAAGAGAAGTTGATAGTATCCCTTTCTTTAGAAAAAAGTAGTATTGAATTAAAAATTGAAAAAGCAGAAAAATTTTGGGATGAGAAAATATTATTCCCTTCCTATATACCAGAAGGATTTAGTTTAGATGATGTAGATACTTATGAAAAAGATAATAAGAGATTTTTAAATATAATCTATAAGGCTAAGGATAATTATTTTCTTGAAATAGAGCAAGTGAAAGATGATGAGAGTAAGGTTGCCTTAGAAGATGTACAAAATGTTGCTACATTTAGAGGAGCACTACAACAAGTTGGTATTAATAAAGATGGAATAGGCTATACAATAAAGGGGAATATGTCCAAAGATGTTTTAGAAGAAATAATAAAATCCATCAAATAGAAATGAATAGGGAGTAGTTCCCTATTCATTTTTGCTTTGAATAATAAATAAAAGGTAATAAAGAATAAATGGGGAAGATTTACCATAAGAAAAGCTAAAAGTTATATTTACTATTATTTATAGTTTTTCAAATTTATCTTTTCCTACGCCGCAAATAGGGCAAACAAAATCTTCGGGAATTTCGTCTGCTTCTAAGATATAACCACAGACCGTACAGCGATAACCTTTTTGAGCAGTTTTTTCTGTATAGGATGGTGCATTTTTAGGAGTTGTTCCTTTTTTAACACTGTGATAGTAACTATAAGTCATAACCTCATCATTATTTAACACTTCAGATTCTAAAACTTCTCCAATAAACATAACATGAGTTCCTAAGTCAACGGAATTAATTACCTTACAGCTATATCTTGCAGCTGCAAAGTCTGTGACATATTTAATACCATTTGAATCTACTTTAGTATTGAATCTAGAGAATTTATCTATATCCTTACTACTTTTAAAACCAAATTCACCAATTAACTCCATAGATGCATTTTGTGTTAATACTGTAGCAGCAAAATAGCCTGATTTTTCAATGATTTTTTCTGTATAATTATTTTTGGAAATAGTAACAGAAAGATTAGCAGGTTTAGATGTAACCTGTGAAAGTGTATTAACAACACATCCACTTTGCTTACCCTCATTACAGCTTGAAATTATATAAACACCATAGCTCATCTTAAAAAACGCTTTTTCATCCATATAAATCACTCCTTAATTTTAATGTTTAATAATTGTTATTATATAATAATTATAATCCACAACATAGAAAATGTAAATACAAATAATTTTATCTATTTTATTTATAATATTCATTTCAAGAAGTATATAGAATTATATATGATATAATAATTTAATGGGGGATGATTATATGAGTATTAACTATGTTTGTAATGAATGTGGGAAAAAGCATGATCCTAAAACTCTTGTTTTTAGATGTGATTGTGGAGGAATGTTAGATCTTGAGAAATTTGATTTTAAATTTAGTAAGGAAGACATTTTAAGCAATGAATGGAGTCTGTTTAGATATATAAAGGCACTTCCTTTTGATGATAACTTTACTTTATGGAAAGACATTTCCATGGGAGAAGGATTAACTTCTTTAGTTCCAATTGACAAGGATAATCCAAATTTATTAGTAAAAATGGACTATATGATGCCTACATTATCATTTAAAGATAGAGGAGCAGCAGTACTTATAGCAAAGGCAAAAGAACTTGGGGTTAAAAAAGTTATTCAAGACAGTAGCGGAAATGCAGGTAATTCCATAGCGGCTTATGCAAATAGAGCAGGTATAAAATGTGATATATATGTTCCAGAGGGGACATCTACTAAAAAAATTAAGATGATTTTGTCACATGGCGCAAAGGTTCATGTTATTTCCGGAACTAGAGAGGATACTGCAAAAGCTGCTTTAAAAGCTGCTGAAAGAAAAGAAGGTTTTTATGCTAGTCATGTATACAACCCATTTTTTTATCAAGGTACAAAAACCTATGCTTATGAAATTTATGAACAATTGAATGGAGAAGTACCAGAAGCGTTAGTAATCCCTGTAGGAAACGGTACTTTAGTTTTAGGATGCTATTATGGTTTTAAGGAGTTATTAGAGCTAAAACTTATTGATAAAGTTCCTAGAATTATTGCTGTTCAATCTGAGCCATGCTCTCCTATATATACAGCTTTTAAAGAAGGAAAATATTCAGTTAAGGGAACAACTAATTTAGGTACTTTAGCTGAAGGAATTGCTATTGCAGCTCCAATGAGAGGTAAACAAATACTCCAAGCAATAAGAGAGACAAAAGGTGAAATTATTATTGCTCCAGAGGATAAAATAGTTCAAACAAGAAAGTACTTAGCTCAAAAAGGATTTTATGTAGAACCAACTACTGCTGCAACTTTTGCTGGTTTTTTTAATTATATTAAGGAAAACAATAATAGCTTTAATGGAAAGGTTATAATCCCCCTGTGTGGAGCAGGATTAAAAACTGATTAGAATTTTATCCGTATTTTTTAAATTATTAAGAAAGTACAAAAACAAACAGGCTATATCAAAACAGAAAAATAAATTTTTTCTATATATAAATATAAAAAATTGTCAGAAATATTGACATAAGTCCAAAAATATGGTATATAAAAGTTGTTAGCACTTAACTGTTGTGAGTGCTAACAACTTTTTAATAATATATAGTATTAAGGTTTTTAAACATATTAATTAAATATATTTATGGTTTTTAATTAGGAAGGGAGAGATTTACAATGGAAAAAAAACAGTTTAAGGCAGAGTCTAAAAGATTATTAGATCTTATGATCAACTCAATTTATACTCATAAAGAGATTTTTTTAAGAGAGCTTATTTCTAACTCCAGTGATGCAATTGACAAAATTTATTATAAAGCATTAACTGATGATTCTTTGACATTTGAAAAAGAGAATTATTATATTAAGGTAATACTTGACAAAGAGAATAGAAGCATTAAAATTTATGATACTGGTATTGGAATGACAAAAGAAGAACTTGATGATAATCTTGGAGTTATAGCAAAGAGTGGGTCTTTGCAATTTAAAAAAGATAATGAATCAAAGGATGGACATGATATAATCGGTCAATTTGGTGTAGGATTTTATTCTGCATTTTTAGTAGCTGACACTGTTACTGTTATAAGTAAAGCTTTTGGTAGTGATGAAGCTTACAAATGGGAATCCACAGGGGTAGATGGATATACAATTGAACCATGTGATAAAGATTCTGTTGGTACAGAAATTATACTGAAAATAAAAGAGAATACAGAAGAAGAAAATTATGATGAGTATTTAGATGAATATAAATTAAAATCCATAATCAAGAAATACTCTGATTTTATTAGATATCCAATAAAAATGGATATAACTACACAAAAGCTTAAAGAAGGTAGCAAAGAAGAATATGAAGATTGTATAGAGGAACAGGTTGTAAACAGTATGGTTCCTATATGGAGAAAAAATAAAAATGAGCTTACTAAAGAAGATTATGAGAATTTCTATTCTGAAAAGCATTATGGTTTTGATAAACCAGTAAAATATATTCATACTAGTGTTGATGGTGTTGTAAGTTATAATTCAATTTTATATATTCCAGAGAAAACACCATATGATTTTTATACAAAAGAGTATGAAAAAGGTTTAGAGTTATATTCAAATGGTGTTTTAATTATGAATAAATGTAAAGAATTATTACCTGATTATTTTGGGTTTGTAAAGGGTATAGTAGATTCTGAAGATTTATCTCTTAATATATCTAGGGAAATATTACAGCATGATAGACAGCTAAAGCTTATTGCTAAAAACATAAAAACTAAAATAAAGAATGAATTAGAAGATTTATTAAAAAATGAGAGAGATAAATATGAAGAATTCTATAAATCCTTTGGAAGACAATTAAAATATGGTGTCTATAGCGATTTTGGAGTGAATAAGGATGTTTTAGAGGATTTATTAATGTTCTATTCATCAAAAGAAAAGAAAATGGTAACCTTAGCTGAATATGTTTCTAGAATGCCAGAGGATCAAAAATATATTTATTATGCTGTAGGTGAATCCATAGATAGAATTGAAAAACTTCCACAAATAGAAGTTGTATTAGATAAGGGCTATGAATTATTATACTTCGTAGATGATATAGATGAATTTGCTATAAAAATGATGATGAAATATAAAGAAAAGGAATTTAGATCTGTATCAAGTGGTGATTTGGGTATAGAATCAGAAGAGGATAAAAATACATCTGAGGTTGATGATAAAGAGAATAAAGAATTATTTGAAAAGATGAAGAGTATTTTATCAGATAAAGTTAAAGATGTTAGAGCATCAAAGAGATTAAAGAACCATCCTGTGTGCCTATCAAATGAAGGTGAGCTTTCAATTGAGATGGAGAAAATATTGAATTCTATGCCAGATAATCCAAACTTAAAGGCAGATAAGGTTTTAGAAATAAACGTAAATCATGATGTATTTAAATCATTAAAGGAATCATTTGAAAAAGATGAGGATAAGCTTAAATTATATACAGAGTTATTGTATAATCAAGCATTACTTATAGAAGGATTAGCAATAAATGATCCAGTAGAGTTTACAAATAACATTTGTAAATTAATGATGTAAAGCTTAGTGACAGCTATAAATTGTATTTTAAAAACAATTTATAACTGTCTTTTTTTAAACTATAGAAAAGCTTTAAATGAAATGTTAAAATAATAAATAATAAATATGGATAATTTTTTCATATCCATAAACAGATAATTTGCCCTATAAAGTTTACAGGAGGGGAAAATAAATATGGTCAGTGCATATCATTATGAAACAGAAATTGGCAAAATAACAATTGTTGAGGATGGCACATCAATTACACATATATGTTTTGGAGAAAGCATACTTAAAGATGCAAATGTAATGGAAACATATTTACTAAAAAAAGCAAATGAACAGCTTGAAGAATACTTTAATGGAAAAAGAAAAATTTTTGATTTGCCACTAGCACCTAAAGGTACAGAATTTCAGAAAAAAGTGTGGAAGGCATTACAACAAATTCCATATGGAGAAACCTATAGTTACAAGGATATAGCGAAAAATATTGGCAATATAAAGGCTTGTCGTGCAGTAGGCATGGCAAACAATAAAAATCCAATACCTATATTTATACCTTGTCATAGGGTTATTGGATCTAATGGCAAATTAGTTGGTTATGCAGGTGGATTGGATGTAAAAGAAAAGCTTTTAGGAATAGAAAAACAAAATCTATGAATTTTACTTTAAGTTAATTTACTAGAAGAAAATAAAATATAAAAATAAGGAGAAAGCATTGAGTAATAAAGTAAGAGAACAAATTTTTCAATTAGCGGATGAGGAATACAAACAGTTTCAAAGCAAATTATGTCCTGGCAATGAGAATATTGTTGGGGTTAGAGTTCCGAAATTAAGAAAACTTGCAAAACAAATAGCCAAGGAAGATTGGCGGGAATATATGAAGACAGCAGAAAATGAATATTATGAAGAAGTTATGTTACAATGCATGGTTATAGGCTATGTAAAAGCAGATATTGAAGAAATACTAAGTTATGTGACAAAGCTTATACCTAAAATTGATAATTGGGCTGTTTGCGATGGCCTTTGTAGTGGGCTAAAGCTTACGAAGAAAAACAAAATACATGTTTGGGAATATTTGCAGCCATATCTATTATCAAAACAAGAATTTGAAATGCGCTTTGGTATTGTAATGCTTCTTACTTATTATATAGAGGAAGCTTATATTGATAAGGTGTTAAAGCTTTTGAATAGGGCAAAGCATGATGGATATTATGTAAAGATGGCTGTTGCTTGGGCAATTTCTATTTGTTATGTTAAATTTCCTGAGAAAACAATGGAATATTTAAAGAATAATACCTTAGATGATTTTACATATAATAAATCATTACAAAAAATAATAGAATCTCTAAGAGTGGATAAAGAAACAAAAATGCTTATTCGTAGTATGAAGCGCAAATAAGAGATTGTTATATGTAAAAATTAAAAAGAGAAATTCAATAATAATAAGATAGAATGGTTTAAATAAAGAAAGAAGGAAAAAATAAATTGAATTGGAAGATTAAAAGATTTGAAGAACTAAGTGTGGCAGAAATATATGAAATATTAAAGGAAAGAAATGAAGTTTTTATTGTTGAACAGCAGTGCCCTTATAATGATGCTGATGAAAAAGATAAAAATGCATATCATCTATTTTGCGAAAAGCAAGGAAAAATAATTGCCTATATAAGAATTTTAGATAAGGGAATTTCCTATGATGAAATATCTATAGGAAGAGTTTTAGTACATAAACAATATAGAGGAAATGGTTTAGCTAGGCAACTTATGACAAAGGGAATTGATTATATAGAAAATGTATTAGTGGAAAATAAAATAAGAATTTCTGCTCAAAAATATTTAATTAAGTTTTATGAGAGTTTAGGATTCAAAACTGTATCTTCAGTTTATTTTGAAGATAATATTCCACATATAGAAATGTTTTATGAGAAAACACAGTTATAAATAATTGTAGGGATATACCCTAGATATTACTAGGAGGAATAAAAATGAATAAAAGTAGAATTGAAACAGTGTTGAAGAAAATGAAAGAAAGAGATATACCTCAAATGATAATTGCAGATCCAGCATCAATTTTTTATTTAACAGGAAAATGGATTCATCCAGGGGAAAGACTTTTAGCTCTTTATCTTAATATAAATGGGAACAACAAGTTATTTATAAATGAGTTATTTCCAGTATACGAAGATTTAGGGATAGAAAAAATATGGTTTAATGATACTGATGATGGAGTTAAGATAATATCTACATATATAGATAATAATAAAGCTATAGGCATAGATAAGAATTGGCCAGCGCGCTTTTTATTAAGATTCATGGAACTAAAGGCAGCATCAGCTTTTGTTAATGGTTCTGTAATTGTAGATAGAATTAGGATGTGCAAAGATGAAGAGGAAAGAGACCTTATGAGAAAAGCATCTGCATTAAATGATGCTGCTATGGGAAGAGTTATTAAAAAGATCAGCGAGAGTCATTCTGAAAAGAAGATGACATCAGTTTTAGCTAGTATATATGAAGAGTTAGGTGCGGAAGGATTTTCTTTTCCTCCAATTATAGCTTATGGTGCTAATGGGGCAGATCCTCACCATGAGTCAGATAATTCTCTAGTCAAACCTGGAGACAATATAATACTGGATATAGGGTGCAAATATAAGTCCTATTGTTCAGATATGACAAGAACAGTATTTTATAAATATGCTTCAGATAAAGGAAAAGAAATATACAATATAGTATTAGAAGCAAATAAAAAAGCTATTGATGCAGTAAAACCAGGGGTAAGATTTTGTGATATAGATAAAGCTGCAAGAGAGCATATAGAAAAGCATGGATATGGTAAATATTTTACTCATAGAACAGGACATTCCATAGGAATAGAAGTACATGATTTAGGTGATGTTTCATCAGCAAATACTGATACAGTGCAGCCAGGAATGATATTTTCTATTGAACCAGGTATATATTTACCAGGAGAAGTAGGAGTGAGAATTGAAGATTTAGTTTTAGTTACAGATGATGGCTGTGAAGTTTTAAATAAATATGATAAGGAACTTACTATAATAGAGTAGAAATATTACGAAGCAACTTTTTAGAGCATAGAGCATAGAGCATAGAGCATAGAGCATAGAGCATAGAGCATAGAGCCAGATTTTTCCGAAGCAAAAATCTGGCTCTATAATTTATACTTTGTAATCTAAAATAAAAAGTGTGCTACTAGTGAAATAATTGGTAGGGTTATAAGAGTACGTTGAAGGAATATTATTATTAAATCCTTTAATGTTACTGGTATTTTTGATCCCAATAAAAGTCCACCTACTTCAGACATGTATATAAGCTGTGTAACTGAAACACAAGCTATAACAAATCTTGTTAATTCACTTTTTATAGTTGCACCTATAACTGTTGGTAAGAACATATCAGCAAAACCTACAACAAGAGTTTGAGAAGCTTCTTTTGCTTCTGGTATTTGTAGAAGCTTTAATACAGGTATAAAAGGTAATCCTAAAAACTTAAATATAGGAGTATATTCTGCCAAAATTAAAGCTAAAGTTCCCATAGCCATAACTATAGGAGTTACACCTAGAAGCATATCTAATGTATTTTTTAATCCTTGTATCAAAAAGTTTTTAAAATCACTACAATTACTAGCCTTATTTAGAGCTTTTGTAAGAGCCCATTGAAAAGGAGTATAATTTTCAGGTATTGTTTCTGAAGTTTTACTTTTAACATTGTTATTATAAGTATCTGGTTTTCTAGATAATGGTGGAATACGAGGTATTATTATTGCAGCTACTACTCCTGATAAAGTAACAGTTAGGTAAAATGGAACAAAAAGATGTCCAAGATTTACTTGAGAAATAACTACTAAGCTAAAAGTTATGGAAACCGCAGAAAAGGTTGTCCCAATAATTGCAGCTTCTCTTTTAGTATAATAACCTTCTTCATATTGTTTGCTTGTAAGTAGTACTCCAATAGTACCATCACCAAGCCAAGAGGCAATACAATCTATAGAAGAACGTCCAGGTAGATTAAAAACAGGACGCATTACTTTTGTTAAAAGTACACCAAAAAACTCTAAAAGACCATAATCTAAAAGTAAAGGTAAAAGCATTCCTGCAAATATAAATACAGAAAATAAAATTGGTAACAAATTATATAATAATAATCCACCGGTATTTTCAGACCATATCCACGCTGGTCCTAATTTGAAAAAGGTACAAACTCCAAATATAGTTCCAAGAATTCTTGCGGTAAACCATATAGGAGTAACATTAAATAATGTATTCAAATATTTACTAGTTATTATTTTTTTAGGTTTAAATATTTTTGTTATTGTTGTACCTAAAAATGTAACACAAATAACTATTGTCATTACCATTGGAAGTACACTACCAATACCTTTTAATACTAATTTTGAAAGTATAGCAATTGGAATAGTTATTTGACCATCATAGGAAATAGGAAGCATAAATAGAAAAACTCCTATTACAGATGGTATTAAAAACTTGAATAGATTCTTTGATAGATAGTTAATTTTTATTTCGTTTTCCATGTAAGCCAAAACCCCTTTAAAATATTAATATTTATACACCGGCATTTATTATAATGCATAAATATTAATTTATCAATAGTTTTCATGAAATGTAATTTATTGGATTAGAATTTAGAAAGGATTACACAATTCTTGTAATACATTAATAAAAGTAATAATATAGTAAGTAAGAAACTTTTTTAGGAGGAAAATAATATGAAAATAACTGTACTTGAACCACTTGGACTTTCTGAGGAACAAGTTCGCTTGATTGCAGAAGATCTTACTAAAAATGGACATGAATTAGTAGCCTATAATGATAGAGTAGAGGATGTTGAAGTTTTAAAAAAGAGAGCTTTTGGATCAGATGTATTAGTAATTGCAAATATGCCTTTAAAGGGAGAAGTAATCAGTTCAGTAGAAAATCTTAAAATGATTTCTGTAGCATTTACTGGCGTAGACCATGTAGATATAGAAGTATGTAGAGAAAGAAATATTACTGTATGTAATGCTGCAGGATATAGTACTTCTTCTGTAGCAGAACTTACATATGGACTTATATTTTCAGTTTTAAGAAACATTGTACCTTTAGATAAATCTACAAGAGAAGGAAAGACAAAGGCTGGATATACACAAAATGATCTTTCAGGAAAAACTATAGGTATAATAGGTACTGGAGCCATAGGAGTAAAGGTCGCAGAAATAGCCAAAGCTTTTGGATGTAAGGTTTTAGCTTACAGCAGAAGTAGAAAAAATGAAGTGGAAGCTTTAGGAGTTAAATATGTTTCTTTAGAAGAACTTCTTAAGGAAAGTGATATAGTATCAATCCATGTTCCATTAAAAGATGATACTAGGACATTGATAAACAAAGAAAAAATTGGGTTAATGAAATCTAATGCTATATTAATAAATACAGCAAGAGGTGGTATTATAGATAATTCAGCTTTGGCTGAAGCTTTAAAGATGGGAAAGATTGCTGGAGCAGGTATTGATGTGTTTGATATGGAACCTCCAATACCAGAAGATTATCCATTACTTAAGGCTCCAAATACTGTACTTGCTCCTCATGTAGGTTTTGCAACAGAGGAAGCTATGGTAAGAAGAGCTCATATTGTTTTTGAAAATATAACTAAATGGTTAGAAGGAAATCCTCAAAATTTAGTTTAATGAATATTAAAATGAACAATTTTCAATTTGAAACATCTACTTTAGTTAAAGTAGATGTTTTTTTTGTTTGTAAAAAATTGCAAATCATTTTATGTATAAATTTTCATAGTGCTGATGTTGTATTATTTAAGGACAAATGCAAAATACTAAATATAATAATAATTTAATAAGAGATGAAGGAATATATATGGAAAATATTTTTAAAATTTATAAAAGGGACTTAAAAAATATAATAGGAAATTGGGTAGCATTAGTAGTAACTATGGGATTAATCATATTACCTTCATTGTATGCTTGGTTTAATATAAAGTCTTCCTGGGATCCCTACAGTAATACTTCAGGAATATTAGTAGCAGTGGTTAATAAGGATAAAGGGTCAAGTTTTAAAGGAACAAACATAGATGTAGGAAAAGAACTTATAAATAAATTAAAGGAAAATAAGAATATAGGTTGGAGATTTGTAAATGAAGAAGAAGCGGAAAAGGGAGTAAAATATGGGAGATACTATGCCAGTATAACTATAGAAGAAGATTTTTCATACAAAATACTTTCTATACTTAGAGAGAAACAAGAAAAACCAAACTTAATTTATTCTGTTAATGAAAAAATTAATGCAGTAGCTCCAAAGATTACACAAAAAGGGGTTACTAATGTACAAAATGAAATAACTAAAAATTTTGTGAAAACTGTAAACAGTATAATCTTTGATATATTTAATCAGTTCGGTATAGAGTTAGAAAAAGGAAAGCCTAAACTTAAGGAATTATCAAATATAATTATATATGTAGATAGTAAAATGCCACAAATTAATAAAGATATAGACACTTTATATAATGGAACTTTTGAATTAGAGAAAATTATAAAAAAGGTAAATGAGGAATTGCCTTTAGTACAGCGGAATATAGAAAATGGATTGGATATATCTAAAAAAGGTAAGAAGTTTTTGATAGATGTAAAAGAAGGAATGAAAAATGCTGCTCCCCATATTAAAGAAGATTTGATAATAACAAAGGATATTATAATCTCTTCAGAAACTATAATAAAAGATGCTTTAAATATATTAGAAAATGATAAAGACAGGGGAAAAAGTCTTTTAATAAAGGCAAGAGATAACCTAAATAATGTAATTGGAAAAATTAATAGCATAATAGAATTTTTAAAGTCTTTAGATAAAGAATCTAATAATTTAATTATTCAAGATGTTATATATAAGTTAAATAAAATTAAAGATAAACTTATTACTAGAGTAGATACTATTAATGCTGCTTTAAATCTAATAGATAAGGGAGAGAAACTCTCTATAGATATATTAAATAAATTAAATGAGGGAAGTAATGAAGCAATACTTATTTTAGATAGTATTATAAATAATTTTGATGAAAAGATAGAACCAGCTATTAATGATGTTATGGGAAAATTGATAGCTATAGCAGACAATACTATTAAGATATTAAATGATGCTAATGAAAATTTACCAAAAGGAAAAGAGTTGTTAGAAAAGGCTTATAAGGGAAATATAAAAGGACGAGAAGAACTCAAACGGTTAAAAGATAATTTACCTGGTATACAAAGTTCAGTACATTCTTTAGCTGAGAAACTTAAAAAATTAGACAATGATGAACAAATTAATGAAATCATTAGGCTATTAAAGAATGATGCTAAAAGAGAAAGTGAATTTATAGCAAATCCAGTGAATATAAAAGAAAATAGAATATTTTCTATTCCAAATTACGGATCTGCTATGACGCCATTTTTTACTACTCTTTCTTTATGGGTAGGATGTTTAATTTTAGTTTCTCTTTTATCTACAAATGTTACCAAAAATAAGGATATAAAAGAATTTACAATATTTGAAGGTTATATGGGTAGATATTTAACCTTTGCTACTATAGCTATATTTCAAGCCATTGTAGTAAGTTTAGGAGATTTGTTTATATTAGGAGTATACGCAGCAAGCAAAGGAGTATTTGTAGCTTATTCAATATTTATAAGTATAATTTTTTCAATGATTGTATACACTTTAGTGTCTGTATTTGGAAATGTAGGTAAGGCTTTAGCTGTTATATTGTTAGTGCTTCAGATATCTGCGTCTGGTGGAACATTTCCTATACAAGTTACTCCACCGTTTTTCCAATGGATAAATCCACTTTTACCATTTACCTATGCTATATCTGGTATGAGGGAAGCTGTTGGTGGAGTTATTAAGGAAATTATAGTTTTTGATATAGGTATACTTTCAATATATTTTTTTATATCAATCATTATAGCGCTTGTGTTAAAAAAGAATCTAAATAAAATAAATAAGAAGTTTGTTGAAAAGTTTAAGGAAAGTGGCATAGTGGAACATTAGATTATGTTTTAGGAGGAATTAAAATATGAAAAATGATAATATTAGTGAATTAAATAAGATGTTAAAAGGTGAATATATGGCTATTGATAAGTATGACCACTATATCAAAGGAATGCAGGATAATTCAGTTAAAAGTGAAATGCAAAAAATCCAGCAACTTCATAAACAGCAAGCTACTAATATTTCTACAAGAGTGCAGCAATTAGGTGGAAATCCTATAAATACTTCGGGAATAGCAGGATTTATCTCAGAGATTACATCTAATATAAGAAATGAAAAAGATACACAAACCATTATAAAATCAGCTATAGAGGGGGAAAAAATGGGTGTTGATGCTACAACTCGGATATTAAATAATATTACAGATGAAGAAAGCAAAAATTTAATAAATGGTGTAATGACTGAAAACAAAAATGCCATTAGCACATTAAGTAATCTAATGAACAATTAATGATAAAAACATCTACTTTATTTAGGTAGATGTTTTTAATTTTAATATTTTTTTAAAACATTATAAAAAAATGAAGCGATTTTCTCCTAGGCATCGTCTTATAAATGAAAGCATTAGAATAATGAACCATGGGAGGAAATTAAATCATGAAAAAGAAAATAATTTTATTATTGACTTGTGTTGCATTAATATTACCAATGGGAGGTGTTTCAGCAAAAAATGATAAACCTTTAATTAGTGACAATAGAGTAATTAGCAACAATATTAATGATGCAAAATTGGATAATACAAATATTGAAGGAGAAATATTAAACATAAGAGAAGCTAAAAATGGTATATTAGCTGATATGAATGACTTTGTTATTTCTATTGATGATAAAAGTGAAATAATAAATGAATTTGATGGAAAGAAATTATCTAAAAATGACTTGAAAAAGGGAATGAAAATAAGAGCTTATTATGGGCCAGCAGTTACTTTAAGCATTCCACCTATGTCTTATGGAAGAAGAATTATGGTTTTACAGAATACCCAAGGAATAGGTACTGTAGAACAAAATATAGGTAATATAGTTAAATTTAATAATGAAAAAAGTGCTTATATTAAGTCAAAAGATGGAGCTATATTTACATTTATTACAGAGAAGACTGAAATTGTGAATGGTAAAGGAGAAAAGGCATTTCTTAAGGATTTAAAAGCAGAAGATAGAATAAAGCTGTATTTTGATGAAAGAGGTGGAGATATAGGTTTAAAGAATTATTTACCTTTAATATATATGCCTGAAAAAATAGTGATTTTAGATAAAGTTGAAACAGAGTTATTTGCCACTCAAGGAAAGATAAGCAAAGTAACTGATAGTAAAAATGGAGTTGCTATTATGGTAGAGGGCAAAAAAGTTACGGAATTTGGATATGATGCAATAAGACTTAATATTGATGAAAATACAAAAATTATAAATGCAAAAGATAAAAAACAATTATCTTATAAAGATTTAAAAGAAGGTACTGAAATATTAGCTTATTATGGTGGAGCGGTTACAAGAAGTTTACCGCCTATAGGAAATGGTAAGGAAATAATAGTTCTACAATAATAAAAAAAAGCAGTGAGGAAACTCACTGCTTTTCAATTTTTAGTAATTTATACAAAATAAATAACGATATATATAATATTAGAATTAATGTTAATGTTCAAGGTTTACTTACTTAAATTGGGAGGAGAGTATACAAATGAGTAAAAATGAAAAAGAATTTAATTTGGATAATATTGGAATTAAGGATGTTATCGATATTGAATTGCTACAAAAATTTCAAGATAATTTTGCTGAAAGTATGGATATTGCTAGTGTAACTGTAGATATAAATGGTAAGCCAGTAACAAAGCCAAGTTCTTATACAAGCTTTTGCATGGATTTTACACATTCAACTACTATGGGAGACAATAGATGTGCGGAGTCTCATAAAAAAGGAGGAGAAGAAGCAGCAAGAACAGGACGTCCTTATGTATATACATGCCATGCAGGTCTTATTGATTTTGCTGCACCTATAATTGTAGCTGGAAAACAAATAGGTTCAATTCTTGGAGGGCAAATACTTACTAATACGCCTGAGTTATCAAAGTATAGAGAAATAGCAAGGGAAATTGGAGTAAATGAAGAAAAATACGCAGAAGCAGTAAAAAAGATTAAAATCACCACAGAAAAAAATGTTAAAGCAGCTGCAGAGGTGTTATATATTGTAGCTAATTCATTGTCTAAAATAGGATATGAGCAATTAAAACTTAAGGTTGTATCTAGTGAACTTAAAGAAAGTTTTAGTCAAATATCATCAGCAATGGATGACATTGCAACAAACTCTGTAACTGTAACCAATAATCAACATATGTTAAATGATGAAATACTTATTGTAGAAAAAGTATCAACAGAAATTAACTCAATTCTTGATTCAATAAAGAATATAGCAAACCAAACAAAAATGCTTGGATTAAATGCAGCAATTGAAGCAGCAAGAGCTGGTGAAAGTGGCAGAGGTTTTGGAGTTGTAGCCACAGAAATTCGAAAACTATCTGATAATTCTAAGGAAACAGCTGAAAGAATTATGGAGTTAACTTCAAAGATTCAAGAATCAGTTAATAAAACCATAGGACTCTCCCAATCAACTTTGGCAAATACTGAACAACAATCTGCAGCAATAGAAGAAACCACTGCAAGTGTAGGAGAAGTATTTGGATTGGCTGAGCAATTAAACAGTTTAGCTAGTAATAAATAACTAAGTAAATATACATAAATTTCAGAAATATTATAAAAAGTAGCTAATAGTAGTACTTTTTTTAGTAAAATTTGTTATAATAATATTATTGGTCAAAAT
This sequence comes from Clostridium lundense DSM 17049, assembly GCF_000619945.1. GTDB lineage: Bacteria > Bacillota > Clostridia > Clostridiales > Clostridiaceae > Clostridium_AO > Clostridium_AO lundense. The sequence continues at coordinate 206,487 of NZ_JHVC01000001.1, forward strand.
TAAGTTGTGGTATAAATGGGTAAATTAGCAAAAATATAAAAAATTGTAGCTAACTTTTTTAGATTATACATAATAGAGTACTGATAAGTAAACCTATATGTGAATATAAGAACAATATTTTTATCAGTGCTCTGTACTCTGTTATTTAAAAAAGTTGCTTTGCAATTTTTTTAAGGGGTGGTTAAAATAAAAAAGATAGAGACAGGGAAAAAAAGGACAACATTAAAAAAGAAATGGACTAATAGTATTATGGGGTTGATAACAGCAATTTTTGTTTTAATTGGATTAGGAGCATATTTCTCTATTAGGTCTGTTACTAAAAGTATAGTTTTAAAAACAGGACCCATATTTAGTCATGTAATAGCTAATGAATTAGAGGGGAAAAATTTAAAGGATATCATCAATGAGGGAGAAAATAACGAAACATATAAAAAAGTAGACAAGGCTATAACTTCTCTACAAAGTAAGGGTAAGGACATGTTTTACAGCATATATGTAATAACTAAAGGTGCTGATGAACAGTGGAAGTATATAATAGAAAAGTCTGAAGGAAGTAATAAAAAATTTGGAGATCAATTTATTAATGAAGGTAATGAAGAAAATCTAAAAACTTCTGTTATAAATAATACTATAACTGTTAGAAATCAAAATAGCTCCAAACTTTCTGTATTTATACCAATAAATATGGAGGAAGGTAGAAATATAATATTAGGTATAGATTTTAATGTAAATGCCTTGAAAAGAATGGAACTTATGGGATTAGGAATATTAGCTGTACTTTTATTAGGAAGTATATTAATAATAAGAATAATAGTAGGAATTATTACAAGAAAAGAAACTCAATCAATTACAATTTTAGTAGATAAAATGAAGGAAGTAGCTAATTTAGAGGGAGATTTAACTAAGCGAATAGAGATAAACAGTAATGATGAGATAGGGGAATTAGCTTTTTATACAAATAAGATGTTAGATACTTTCCAAGATACACTAAGTCAGGTTAATGATTTATCTATTGAATTAAATCAAACTACTGATAATTTTACTGAATCCTTTAATAAAACAGTAGATGAATTTGGTATTATGAATAAAGGAGTAAAAAATATATCTGAAAGAATTGAAAACCAAACAGAAGAATTGGCAGAAACCTCAGAAAGGGTAATGCAAATAAATAATGTAATAAATAGTATAGCTGATAATTCACAAACAGTTACAGAACAAGCTGTGACTACTAGTGAGAATGCACTAGAAGGAAACAAAGTAATGGAAAAATTAGAGGATCATTCAAAAGAAATTACTTCTGTAGTACATAAAACTTCAGAACTTGTTAAAAAGTTAGGAGGTAAATCTGAAGAGATAAATGGTATTGCAGATGCAATAGGAGCCATAGCAGCTCAAACTAATCTATTAGCACTTAATGCATCTATTGAGGCTGCACGTGCAGGGGAGCATGGCAAAGGGTTTGCGGTGGTAGCAGAAGAGGTTAGAAAATTAGCTGAAGAATCTGCTCAATCTGCAAAGAATATATTTGAGCTTGTTCAAGAAGTAAGACAAGGAATTGAAAATGCTGTTGTTTCTATGGAACATGTGTCTAGTAAAACCTCAGAACAAAGCGAATTTGTACAAGATGTTACTGCTAAATTTAATTATATAGCGAATTCTATAAATGATGTTTCAGAAAATGTAGAAGAGGTTTCAGCATCTACAGAAGAAATGTCCTCAAATATAAATATGATAACAGCTAGATTTGAAGATTTAACTTCTATATCAGAAGAAAATAGCAGTGCTACAGAAGAAATATCCTCATTTATACAAAGTCAATCTAATACTATAAAGAATTTAAGTAATTTAATTGGAGAATTAAATAATAAATCATCACAACTTACAGATAAATTATTAAAAATAAAATTGAAATAAAAATTAAGTCTATATGTTTTAACTAGCATATAGACTTTTATTTTTTTTCATTTTACACATACTATAAATAAATAGAATCCATATAAGGAGAAAAGAGAATGAATGGGACTGCACGAAATATAGATATATATTTTATTACATTAATATTGGACTTGTTTTCTATTTTAAGTTTTTTATATTTTAACTTTCATAATAGTAATATTTTGGATCTTATTATGTTAGGAATTCTATTTACTCTTATAATAACCTCATATTTTATGGGTATAGTTTTTGCCCTTATAAGTAGTTCAATTGTAATATTTATGTATTGTAGTTTTATTCTTTATAGGAATGTAATACTATCTCAGACAGTAATATGGAGTAATTATTTGTGGATAATAGCTATCCCTTTGAGTAGTTTTATTAGTGGAAGGTTATCTGAAAATATAAATTTACTTCAGAATATAAATAAAAATCTTCAAAAGGAATATAGAGAACTTATAACTATTGATCAAACTACAGGACTCAATAATATAAAAGTATTTTATAGAGATATAAATAAAGAAATAAGCAGAAGTCAAAGGTACAAGAATGACCTTTCTCTTATGATAATTAAATTTGAGTATTATGATGAATTGAAAAGAATATTAGGAGATAAAAAGTTAAAAGAAATATTAAAAAGGATTACTAAATGCATAAATTCTAGTACAAGACATGAGGATGAAAGATATATATTAAGCAAGGATACTTTAGGAGTACTTATGGCTAATACTGATATAAAAGGAGCAGAAGTTGTAAAAGAAAGAATTAAACATGAAATAGAGAATTTAAATTTACACATAAGTGAAATAGGAAAAAATATACATATTGATATAAAAATTGGTATAGTTCAATATGAAGATGGTATTAATGGAGCTTTTGAACTGAAAAAAAGGGCGGAGAAGGAATTAGAGTATGATGTATAAAAAAATTTTGGCTAGTATTCTTATTATAATTAATCTTATAAATTTTCAAGTTTCGGCAGTTACCCTTAATAATTCCAAAGAAAGACTTCTTATAGTTTACGATAAATCTAATTTTTTCGGATATAACAACAAGATAATTTCCTCTATAGAAGAATTATTAGGAGCATTTAATTTGCAAGTAGAAACGGTAAATATAGAGAAATATAAGAAATCTTATATTGATAATTTTAAAAGTGTATTTGTGTTAGGAATTGAGGGGGATTTTAATAATGAAAAGTTTTTAAAGGATTTACATGATTATAAGGGTAATATATGTTGGATAGGTTATGGAGTACAATATTATTTAAAGGATAATAATAAATATGCCCTAAAATATATTGGAGAAAAAACGGGTATTTATGAATTATATTATAGTAATAAAAGGGAGAATAATGCTTCCATCGAAAGCATGGAAAAATTCATAATGGACAGTACTACAGCTTTTCCTTTGGTAATATCTTCGAGGAAAAGTGGCAAAATTTTTTCTTATATAGGTGATGGAAAAAAGTATTACCCCTATATTATAAATGAAAAAAATTTATGGTATGTATCAAGAGTAGAAGATAATACTATATTATTCTATATTTTTGCTGATGTGATAAATGAAATTTTAAATAATAAAAAAGTGAAGCCAGGTAAGGTATTTGTAAGAATTGAGGATGTTCATCCATTTCGTAACAAGGAAAGTCTTAAAAGAATAGCTGACTATCTTTATAAGGAAAATGTGCCATTTATGATTGCTTTAATACCAACATATATTGATGAAAAAACAGGATATGTAACTACCATCTCTCAAAAAGACGACTTTATAGAGGCTATAAAATATATGCAGGAAAAGGGAGGTAGCGTAATACTTCACGGATATACCCATCAAGATGCAGATGGAGAATTATCTGGAGAAGGCTTCGAATTTTGGGATAATAAAAGGGATGCTCCTTTAAACGTTAATATGGAGGAATATGTATATAAAAAAGTAGGGGATGGTATATTAGAATGCATAACAAATGATATATATCCATTAGCCTTTGAAGCCCCTCATTATGCTATGGATAATAGGGGATATAAAGAAATAAAAAAGTATTTTTCTACATATGTAGGACAATATCAAAGTAATAATGAAAAATTTACTACTACAGCATTTCCTTATACTATTTATAATACAAAAAATTTTAATAAGTTAATTCCTGAAAACATGGGATTTGTAAATCCAGATAATCCTGCTACAATTAAAGAAATTGAAGAAAATTTTCGAGAGATTTCTATAGTTAATGGGTATACAGCTGGATTCTTTTTTCATCCATATTTAGATATAAAATATTTAAAAGAAATTATAGAATATTTAAAAGATAGAGATGTAGAATTTTTTAATTTAAAGAATGAAGATAATTGGGTTAGATGGAACAATATAAGCATATACTCCCATCTTGGAAGAGTTAAAGTAGAAGGAGATGTTTCAAAGAATTATAAAAATATAAAAAGGGTAAGCTATATTTTAAATATCAATAACATTGTATTAGTTATTGTAGGAACTTTTTCTATAGTATTTTTAGTTATTATTTTACTTTCTAAGAAAAGAGATAGGGATAAGTATTTCAGGTGATGATATGAATGAGATGTTAGTGGTAGATTATTTATTTATATATTCATTAATTTGTATATGGATACTTCTTCTTATAAATATTATTTTATCTTTAGCAGGGTACAGGTGTTATATTAAAACATTAAGCTATAAAGAAATAAATATAAATAAAGGACAGTATCCTAGAGTATCTATATTAGTTCCTGCACATAATGAGGAAAAGGTTATAGGTAGAACTGTAATATCTTTATTAAGACTAAACTATCCTAAAGATAGTATGGAGATTATAGTTATTAATGATAATTCTTCAGATAATAGTTGTGAAATTTTAAAGGAGATAGAAAATAAATATAAAGAGTATAATATTAAAATAATAAATACAGATAAAAATAATGGAGGGAAAGGAAAAGGAAATGCTTTAAATATTGGGTTGAAAAATTCATCAGGGGATTACATAGCAGTATACGATGCAGATAATACTCCAGAAAGAAATGCATTGAAATATCTAATAGAAAGAATTCATAGAGATGAGAGTGTAGGAGCAGTAATTGGAAAATTTAGAACAAGAAATAAAAATAAAAATTTATTAACTAGATTTATAAATATAGAGACTTTAAGTTTTCAATGGATGGCTCAGGCAGGAAGGTGGCAATTATTTAATCTTTGTACTATACCTGGAACTAATTTCGTAGTAAGAAGAAATTTAATAGATAAGCTTAATGGATGGGATATAAAGGCTTTAGCAGAGGATACAGAAATAAGCTTTAGAATATATAAGGAAGGTTATAAAATAGCATTTATGCCTCTTTCTGTAACATGGGAACAGGAGCCAGAGAATTTAAAAGTATGGTTTAAGCAAAGAACTAGATGGGCTAAGGGAAACGTATACGTAGTTATCAAATATATGGAACATATTTTTAGACCTGTTTCTAGGAGAGTTAGATTTGATATTTTTTATTTTTTTACTGTTTATTTTTTATTTTTATCTTCTGTAATAATTTCTGATGGAATATTTTTATTAAGTATTTTTTCATATGTAAAGATAAGTGTAGAGGGGAAATTTTTCTTACTATGGATAATGGCTTATATACTTTTTATATTAGAAATAAGTGTAACTCTTACCATTGAAAAAGGTGAAAGTGATATAAAAAATTTAATGCTCATTCCAATAATGTATTTTACTTATTGTCAGTTATGGATCATAGTAGCTATAAATGGTATAATCCAATATTTTAAGGATAAGTTATTAAAAAAAGAAGGTAAATGGTATAAAACTGAAAGATTTTAGGGTGAGGATAATGAAAAAAATTATAACTTTTCTATTAACTATCATTATACTAAGTCCAATTAATATTGTTAAGGCAGAAAATCTAAAAGGGAGCGAAATAAAAAACTTTCCTTATTCCAAGGATTATTATATAAGTGGAATTCGTGGAGAAAGTGATTTCTATTTTAATATTGAAAAACAATGGAAGGTAAAAGATTGTTATTTAAATTTGATATTTACTCAAAGTAATTTAGTGGATAGCAATAATTCAAATTTAACAGTATTTATAAATGATACACCTATATTTTGTACTAGTCTAGGAAAAAAATTAGGATATAAAGAAATGGTGAAAGTACTTATTCCTAAGGATGAATTATTAACGGGGTTTAATGTATTAAAAGTAAAAACTTATAGAAGGATATCAGATAAACCCTGCGAGGATGATTTTAATTTGGGAAACTGGATGATAATTCATAAGGAATCCTTTGTACATGTAGATTTTCAAAATATTAATGAGAGCACATCATTTAAAGAATTTCCCTATCCTTATTTAAACAGTGGGAAAGAAAATTTAGTAGATAGTTTAATAATCATACCAGATACTTATGGAAGAGGAGAAAGAACTACTGCTCTGTTAATTGCAGGAGCTTTTGGATCTTATAGAAGATTTGATAATTTAAATTTAAAAATATGTAAAATATCTGAGGCTAAGGAAGAGTTTAATAAAAATATAATATTTATAGGTAAAAAAGACAATGCCCCACAAGAAATATTAAATTTATTAAGTAGTGAAGAACTAAATAAGCTTGACAATAGTTCTATTATAAAACAAATATCGAGTCCATTTAATAAAGATAAAAAAATTCTTATAATAATTTCACAAAATGAAGAATGTATGATAAAGGCGGCTAAATTCTTATTAAATTCATCTTTAGTTGAACAGGTTAAGGAAAATAGTATAGTTATAAATAAAGGAATGGATGTAGAAAAAAAAGTTCCAGTACCTAAAGATAAGATGACTTTAAAGGATTTGGGATATGATAATACTACTTTAACAGGAGCTTTTAGTAAAGAGGCTGTATTTAATATTCCTCTTCAAAGAGAAAGATTTATAATGGATACTGCTAAGATTTTTATAAAATGTAGGTATTCAAAAAATTTGGATTTTGATAAATCACTTATGACAGTGTATATAAATGATATTCCTATAGGAAGCAAAAAGTTAGAAGTGAATAATGGGGACAATGATTATTTTGAAGGGACTATCCCTGAGGAAGTAAGAAATGCCAATTATTATAATGTAAGAGTAAATTTTAATCTTCAATTAAAAGATTATTACTGCAATATTAGAGAAGAAAATAGCCCATGGGCTTTTATTGATAATGAATCTTATGTATATTTACCATCAAATATTAATAGAGATATAATCTTTGAAAATTATTATAATCCATTTATAATTGGAGGAGATTTTAATAATTTGGTTATTGTTTTCCCAGATAAGGAAAATTCAAATCATTTAACTATTGGAGCAAATATAGTGTCATATTTGGGTCATTATCTTCAGAATAATTCTGGAGAGTTTGTAGCAGTTAAAGCAAATGAGTTAGAAAAAAGTATGTATAATAATAATTTGATTGTAATTGGTACACCCAATAGTAATAAATTAGTTAGAGAATTAAATAAAAATATGTATATCAAGTTTAATGGAGATTTTAATGGATTTCTCTCCAATAATAAAATTAATTTATATAAAGATTATAGTGATGAAGTAGCATCTATACAGCTTATAGATTCTCCGTTTAATAAGGAATGTAGTGTTATGATAATAACTTCTGTAAAAGAAGAAGATTTATTTTTAGGAGGGAAATTTTTAAATGTAGAGGGCCTTGTACAAAAGCTTAAGGGTAATGGCACGATAATAGATAGAGATGGAAATATATATTATAGTTATTTTGGAGAAAAATATGAAAGAGAGGAGGGAAAATTACAAAATTTAAAGAGTATAAATCTTAATAAGGAAAGTAAGAACTTAATAGTATTTGTGTCTTTTATAATTTTATTTATGATCTTTATTTCTATATTTTTCATAAAGAAATATAGAAGGAGCTAAATTAGGGGGGTATATATGAAAATATTTAAAAATGGCAAAATAGTAATGGTTATAGCTATGTGTATTATATGGACATATTTACTAGGTTGTAATTTCCCTTCAAAGTTTTATTTTTATAATGGTATAACCAACAAAAAAAATATTTTAGATGGAAATATCAAAAGTGGTAGTTTATCTCCAGATTATAATATTGATCAGGTGCTAGTGGATATAAAAAAGTTTAATTTGAATACTATAAATCTTCCTATAATTATAGATATAGAAAGTCTATCTTCCAGTGATATGAAGGTAAATAAAGAAAGCAAACAAAAGGCCATTAAACTATTAAAAGAATTAAAGCCTATGGGTATAAATGTAATATTAGAGCCATATCCTTGGATAAAGTCAGGTACACTTTATGAAACAGATTGGAAACCAAATGATATAAATCAGTTTTTCTGGAATTGGAAGACTAAGGTGTTAAAAGATTTAATAGATAGTATTGCACTTCCATATAAGGTTCAGGCTTTAAATGTGGCTTCAAATTTTGTTCATATGGAATATGCGGAAGGATACTGGTGTGATACTATTGATTATGTAAGAAAATATTATAAAGGATTAATAACTTATAGAACATGTTGGTGGTATACTGCCAAATGGGATAAAATTACTACTGAAAATTATGAAAAGAAACTAAATAATAAACTTTTTTCTAAGGTGGATTTTATTTCTGTAGCTTCATATTTTGAGTTATCAGATAAAGATGAAAATACCACCAATGATTTAGTAAGTTATATTTATAGTTCTAGAAGATATAATAGGGAACAAAATATATATGAAGAATTAAAAAAGTTTTATACAAAATATAATAAATCTATATTCTTTGGAGAGTTGGGGTTTCCAAGAAAAAAAGGTGCTGCAGTAGAGCCATGGAATCCATGGGTTAGTAATGTAGAAAATAGCATGGAGCAAGGAAATTGCTTTGAAGCATATAGAAGGGTCTTTGAAAAGGAACCTTGGATATTAGGATTTTCAGTTTTCGCAGTAGGTGAAAATGGAAAAGATAAAAATTACTATCCAGGTAGTGAAGCGGAAAATGTAATAAAAAAATGGTATAGTAAATAAGGGTAAAAGCAGAGAATAGAAAAATATTCTCTGCTTTTTTAAAGGGGTATTGTGTGCAATATTATACTATTTTACCAAGAACTCGGGTTTTACCATAGTTTTAAAATTATCTAATGAAATTGTGAACTCTTGAATTCCCATACAATAAGGAGCTATAGCATAGGGTTGAAAATATACTACTATATTGCCATTGTTTATATAAAAATCCTGATTTTCTGAAATTCCAGTAAAGCCTTGAATTTGGATAGTATCTGCTTTTTTATTTATAACATCAATTTGTTTATTTATTTCTTTATTTATAATATCTTTATAGTTTACTCCAGGCTTAAATACATCCTTAATAGTTATTTCCTTTCCAGTTTTTAAATCAATATTATAAGGTGTTTTATTGTATGATCCGTGAGCACCACCAGTATACTGTTCATAAAGTACAGTAATACTTAATATATTGTTATGGTTTTGATATACATAATAATCTGTATCTCCAAAGAAATCTCTTTGTTCTATTTTAAGTTTTTCACATTCTTTGGCATAGTCCATGCCATCTTTTTTTAATTTATTATTAAATTCTAAAGCCTCTTTTTCAAATTTAGAGTTTATGGCAGTTTGCATTTTTTCATCTTTCAATCCTTTTATTACTGGAATTCTTAAATTTCCTCTGTAGCCTAACTCAAGTTCGTCTACTACTTTAGAAGATACTTTTATTGCATCTTTTCTAAAGTTTAAATCAGTTTTTACACCATTTTTAAAACTTTTAAAAGGTACTTTAAATTCCTGTATGCCAGCTGCATAAGGAGCTAATTCATATAGTCCAAAGTAAACTACTACATTATCATTTTCTATATAGAAAGGTTGATCTGGTAGTATGCCTTTAAATCTTTGAACTATATCTTCAAAATAATAATTAGGAGTAGAAGCTATTTTATCTCTAACAGCTTTATTAATAATATCTACATAGTTTTCATTAGGGGAGAAGAAATCTTTTAAAGAAACATTTTCTCCAGATTTAGTGTCTATATTAAAGTTTGTAACATAAGTCATACCATGAGCTCCACCAGTATATATATAAGAGGATATAGTAATACTTAAAAGATTGCCCTTATTATAGTGAATTTTATAATCTGAATGAATTGAAAAATTATTATTAAAGTAACCTTCTTTTTTTGCAAATTCAGCTTCACTTTCTACTGTGCTCTTATATTCCATAGAGGCTTTTTCTAGATCAACATTTATTTTATCTTGTACTTTTTTATCTTTTAATCCATTTATTACAGGAATTTTAATATCTACTTCTATTCCGTTTGCTTTAGTTTTAATTGCTTTTGAAGTAATCAAAGTTTCAGATTTTGTATTAATTTTATTAGGTTGAGATATTGTTTTATTTGTAGAATTTGGTACTGATACTCCTTTTGCAAATGTTGTAGAAACACTACTTAATGTTAATGAAGCTGCTAAAGCTAAATAAAATATTTTTTTCATAATAATCCCTCCAACTATTTTAAATAATAAATACATATAATTAAGAATTACTGAGGACTTTAATTTACATAGCTATGAAAAAATCCTCTTTAATTATCAGTTTCTAATTAGAAACGCGTCGCACTTTTTTTATCTATATGATAATATTAATATAACATGATTTAGTTTATATAAGGTTACGAATTTAATAAAATAAGGTTACAAACTGGTAACAATTTAATATTAATCATAGAATTTACATGGAAATAATCAGAAAAAATATGTTATAATATGTAATCAGATAAGACGAAATATAAAAAGGAGGACAAGCTGTGAATATACTAATTGCAGAAGACGAACAGGATATCAGAGAATTATTAGAACTTCATTTAATTAAAGAAGGATATACTGTATTTCAAGCAGCAGATGGAGTAAATGCTTTAAAGGTATTTTCTGAAAAACATATAGATTTAGTAGTACTTGATATAATGATGCCAGGTCTTGACGGGCTTAAAGTATTAAAAAAGATTAGGGAAATTAGTGAAGTGCCAGCAATGTTTTTAACTGCCAGAGGAGAGGATGTGGATAAAATATTAGGGTTAGGACTTGGAGCAGATGATTATATAGTGAAACCTTTTAGTGCCATGGAGTTTATAGCAAGAATGCAGGCACTCTTAAGAAGAACTTATAAGTACTCTAATATTTGTGGAAAAGGTGAATTAGTTAATGGAGAAATTAAGTTAAATAAGGAAAGTTGTAATGTCTATAAAAATGATAAAGAGATAGAATTAAATGCTAAGGAATATAAGATATTAGAATTGTTTATGGATAATATAGGTAAAGTACATACAAAAAAGCAAATTTATGAAATAGTATGGGGGGAACCTTACTATGAAGATGATAATACAATAATGGTTCATATAAGTCACTTAAGAGATAAGATAGAAGACAATCCCAAGGAACCTAAATATTTGAAAACTATAAGAGGGATAGGATATAAAATTGAAAAAGTACAATAAATATAATATTAAAAATAACAAAAAAATATCCAATTTACTTTTAAGAAATTATGTAATAGCTACTTTAATTATGTTTCTTATATTTTTAGTTTTTTTCTTTGGAACTATGGCTATGTGGATAACTGTTTACATGCCAATAAATAATCTTATTAGTGCTGAAAATTCAAAGCTAGTGGCAGAAAATATTATAAAGGATGATTATAGAGATATTGATGTAAGTGAGATACTTAAGGTTAAAGGATGGATAGAGGTCGTAGATACAGATTTCAATGTTATATATACAAGTGGCAATCCCAAAGAAAAGAGAAACAAATATACTAAAGATGAATTTTATAAAAAAATAATAAATGCTAATAATGATATATTTACAAATGATAAGTATATATATAACATAGCATATAATAGTAAAAAGGACTTTAATTTAATTGTATATCTTCCTAATGATAATTACTTCAACAGTTCTATAAAGAAACCTAAAGTAGGGGTAAGAAATTTTTTTGGAATAGCTATAACCCTGTATTTAATTATATTCATTTTAATAATGATAATATATACAAAGATTACTTCCCGAAATTTAACTATGCCGTTAAAGGAACTTATGAGGGGAGTAAAGAGTATACATAAAGGTGATTATTCTACTAGGATACAGCTTAAATCTCAAAATGAGTTTGGACAATTAAGAGATGCTTTTAATGGTATGGCTGAAAAAATAGAAGAAGAAAGAGAGTTAAAAGAAAAAAGTGAGGAAACCAAAAGAAGACTTATAATGGATATATCTCATGACTTAAAAAATCCTTTAGCTAGTATTAGAGGATATGCGGATTTACTTGTTAAAAATCCTGATATTTCTAAAGAAAATGAAATTAAGTATCTAAATATTATTGAGCATAACAGTATAAGGGTAAATGATTTAATTACTGATTTGTTTGAGTTATCAAAATTTGAAAGTATAGATTTTAATTTAGCATTAAAAAGAATAGATATATGTGAATTTTTAAGAGAAGTTATAGCAGATTATATACCATCCATGGATGAAAAGAATATAGAATATAACTTTTATATACCTAATAATAGCATATATATTACAATAGATCCAAAACATATACATAGAGCAATAAGTAACTTAATAACCAATAGTATAAAATACAATGGGGAAGGCATAAAACTTAATATATCCGTAGAGGATTTAGAAGGGTGTGTTTTGCTAGCAGTAGAAGATAATGGTATTGGAATACCAAAGGAATTGGAATTAGATATTTTTAATCCATTTGTAAGAGTAGACTCTTCAAGAAACTCAAAAAGTGGAGGCACTGGTTTAGGACTTGCTATAACAAAGACTATAATAGAAAAACATGGAGGAAAAATTGTACTAGAAAGTGATAAAAATCAAGGGTGTAAATTTATTATCACACTAAATAAATAAAAAAGAATAATATAAATAATTTTTTATATTAATATTAGGAAAAATTTAAAATTAATAAAATTAAACTATTGGAGCTGTATTCCAATAGTTTTTTATATAAATTTTAAATTAAAAATTTTCCCTAGAGCAATACAAGATAATCATTTAAAATTTTTAATGTGAAGTTAATTCTTGAAACACTTCTATACAAATTTCAACTAAGTCTGGGTCGAATTGAGTTCCAGCATGTCTACGTAACTCTTCTATAGCTTCATCAAAAGATAAAGCTTTTTTATATGGCCTATCATGAATCATTACATCAAATGAATCAACTATAGAAAGCAGCCTAGACAGTAAGGGGATTTTTTCACCTTTGAGACCTTTAGGATAGCCTGTACCATCATATCTTTCATGATGAGTAAGTATTTCATAAGCAATGGGATTTAAATCCTGAGATGAACATGCAATTCTATAACCTATTTCTGAATGTGTCTTCATAACTTCCCATTCTTTATCTGTAAGAGGACCTGGCTTGTTAAGGATATGGTCTGGAATTGCAATTTTACCTATGTCATGTAATTTAGCTAGAATATAAAGGTCATCAAGTTGTGAGGAAGTTAAGCTCAATTTTGTTCCTATTCTCTCACAAATAGAGTATATTCTTAAACCATGTTCTTCAGTTTCATGACTTTTTTCCCAAAGAGTTTTTGTTAAAGAAGCAATAATGCTATTTCTACAACTTTCTCCTTCAAGAAGCTTATTTCTATACATTTTTTCTTCTGCTTCTTTTATCACACAATTTAAATCTGTATTCATCGTATATTTTGTAGCATATCCTAAAGCTATATTTACTTTTATAGATTGTATATCTTTATCCTTGCAATTGAGCTTTATTCTTTTACATATATCCTCTGCCATAGTTTCATCCGTGTTTTTTAAAATTATAACAAATTCATCTCCACCCCAACGGTAAACTAATCCACTAGACCCAATGGAAGATTTTAATATATTGGCTGCCTCTTTTAAAAGTTTATCTCCTTGTTCATGACCAAAAGTATCATTAGTAATCTTTAATCCGTTTATATCTCCAATTATTATTGAGATAGGCAGTTCAGTACAATGATTTAATTTACTTAAATTATATTCATAATAGCCTCTATTAAAAGCTCCTGTCAATTTATCATAGTAGGTTAAATATTTTAATTGTTCTTCTGAAAGTTTTTTATCATCTATATCTGTAATTATACCTGCCATTCTTATAGGATTATTACAGGAGTCATATTCTACTACTTTTCCTTGGGTAAGTATCCATTTATATTTATTACCTTTTGTAAGAACTCTATGTTCAATAACAACGCTATCTCTGATTTTAGAGAGGTTTTGTTTAAACAAGCTTGAAAAATATGCTAAGTCTTCTTCATGTATTAAAGAAGTAAGGAATTTTAAATTAGGATGTATTTCTTCGGGTTCATATCCTAGAATTGAATAAAATCTTTTGCTTAAATTTACATAGTCATATTTTATATTCCAATCCCAAAAACCAGCATTAGCTCCTTGTAGTACCATAGAAAGTTGTTTTTCATTTTCATAAATTATTTTATTACTATCCTCTATTTTTATAAGCATATTATTTGTTGTTTGTGCTAAGTTTCCAATTTCATCATTTCTTTTAACTTTCAACTTATTGAAAAAGTTATTCTTGAGGTTTATATTTTTTATTCCATTACTTATATCTTCTATTGGATATATTATAAATATTTTAAGAAGTATATTACAAATTATAAAAAGAATAAAAGTACATAATACCAACAAAGTTGAAAATAATTTTAAAGACCTTACTCCCTCTTTATATTGGCTTCTATCCATTTGCAGTTCTAATAATAATAGAGGTGAAGAATCTACTCCCTTTAATATGGAATAACCTTTTATTATATTCTCATTTGCAGGAAATACATTAGTTTTTATTATACCTGAGGCTGATTTATTAAAAGCCACATTATTTACAATCAATCCAGTGTCACTTTTTTGTAAAGAGGTAATTGGTTTTATGCTTATATTGCAGGAGAATATTCCCTGAAGCATTTCTATAAACGATTTATCTAAGAATCTTCCCATAATTAAAGCCCCAGCTTTAGGAGTTTTATAAGTACTATCAGTAATGGGAAGAGAAGATATTATAGCAGGTCTACCATCAATACATATAAGTGCTGAGGTACTACTGCGCAAATTTTCATGATTGCAAAGTAAGTTTTTTTCTTTTTCAATATAATATAACAAGCTTTTAGGCATTTCTGAATTATTTTTATCAAATGAATCATAATATTTTATATACTTTATATTTTTATTATTATCTAAAATTACAAATATATTTAAATTTAAATCACCAAGAGTTGATTCATTTAAGTTAGTATCAATATAGTTTTTGTTTTTATTTTTTACAAAATCTAAGGTATCATTCCAGGCTGACCAATCTCTATTAATTGCCTCTAAGTTTAGTATATTATTTCTAATTAAAGTTTCACATTCATTTAGTTTATATGTAATAGTATTTATTTCTGTGTGCTTTAAATTTGCCAATAAATATTTGTTAATAACTATATAAGATATTATTATTAAAAATAATAGTGATGTAAACATTATAATAGCAACTTTATTTCTTATTTTCAAATGTGGCACCTGCTTCCGATATATAATTATTGGATTAATTTCACTATTATAACATATAAAATTATTCTTTATCTATGCTACATTCTGTTTCAATAAGGTTTAGGTTTTTAGCCTTTTCTAACTCTTCTTTTAATTCTTTATTTTCTTTTAGTAAATTCGAATTTTCTAGCTTAATTTCATCTAATTTTTTAGTTAATTGCTTATTACTATGTTTTAAGGAAAATTCTCTTTTTAAACCTAGAAGCATTATAATTAGTGCACCTAAAATAACAGATATAAATATTATTAAAGCTTGTGAAATTTCAAGTTTTGCAAAAAGAAAACTTACTGTAATAATTGATGAGTTTTGTATAGCAAAGATAGTTATTAAAATGGCAAATACTAGAGATAAGATAAATCCAAATTGCATAATAATCCTCCTTTTTTGTTAAAAATAAAGTATCAGGTTATAACAATTTAATACAAAATCATTTATTATACAACAATTATAGCATATTTTTAACAAAAAATAACGTTTTAGGTTTTATAATTTTTATGCTTCATTGGAAATATGAATATTATATGGAATTATTATTAATAATATTAAGGGAAAAAAATTATTTTATGAGGTGATGTTTTTATGGGAAAAATTTTAGGATATTATATTATGCCTCATCCTCCTATCATTATCCAAGAGGTAGGAAAAGGGGAGGAAAAAAAAGCTAAAAAAACTATAGATGCGTGTTACAAGGTATCAGAAGAAATAGGAAAACTTAAGCCAGATACTATAATTATCATTACACCACATGGACCTATATTTAAGGATGCTATAGCAATTAGAGATGAGGAAGAATTTGTGGGAAGTTTTGGTGATTTCGGGGTTGATGAAGTTAAAATTAGATTACAGGCAAACAGATCTCTTACAGAGGATATATTTATAAAAGCTCATGGGGAGGGTATATCTACTATTTTAATAGATAAAGAAAGAGCAGTATTATATGATGTTGAAGAAGGATTAGATCATGGAGCTATGGTGCCATTATATTTTATAAATAAGAAGTATAGTGGATATAAAATAGTACATATAACCTATGGATTACTTTATGATACAGAGTTATATAGGTTTGGTGAAATTATTAATGAGGCAGTAGAAAAATCAAACTTTAATGCAGTAATTATTGCGTCAGGAGATTTATCTCATAAATTAAGCCATGAGGGCCCCTATGGATATATGAAAGAAGGTAAAATTTTTGATGAGAAGATAATATCTTTACTGGAAAAAGGACAGGTCGAAGAAATATTTAGTCTAGATAAAGGTTTAGCAGAAGCAGCAGGAGAATGTGGTTTAAGATCTTTCTACATTTTACTTGGAGCTATCGCTGGAAGAAATTTTTCAGGAAATATCTTATCCTATGAAGGGCCATTTGGTATTGGGTATGGGGTAATGAATTTTAATGTTAATGAAGAATCCTCAAAAGAAAATATTATAGATAAAATAGAAAAAAGAAAAAAAGAGGAAATAAGCAAAATAAGAGGACAAGAAAGTATACATGTAAAGCTTGCTAGAGAGTCTTTGGAGGGATTTATAGATACTGGTAAATATATAGAAGTTCCTTCATATATAGATGATGAAATGCTTAATGAAAAAAGAGGAGTTTTTGTTTCTTTAAAGAAGGATGGAGTGTTAAGAGGATGTATTGGTACTATAGCACCTACCACAGATAATATAGCTGAGGAAATTATAAGAAATGCTGTGGAGGCAGGTAGTATGGATCCTAGATTTACTCCAGTAAGAAAAGAAGAGTTAGATTGTCTTACTTATTCTGTAGATGAAATTATGTCTGGAGAACCATGTGGGAAGAAAGACTTGGATCCGAAAAAATATGGAGTAATAGTTAGAAGTGGTTCTAAAACAGGATTATTATTACCTGATTTAGATGGGGTTGATACTATAGAAGAGCAATTAAACATATCACTTAGAAAAGCTAACATAGAACCGCATGAAAAATATACTATAGAAAGATTTGAAGTAATAAGACACTATTAAAAGTTGCGTTGCAACTTTTAGAGTACAGAGCAAAGAGTACAGAGGACAGATAAAGAGAATTTTTCTGCGAAAAATTTTAAATTATTTATTTTAATATACCGAAAATAAATTTTTATCATCTGTACTCTAAAAAAATGGATACAATTTTTTTATAAGGTGGTGGTGTTTTCATGGATAAAGAAGCATCCTTTTATAAAACCTTACAGGAAGATAAGATTTTATGTGAACTTTGTCCACATAATTGTAGGCTTTCATTAGGACAGATGGGTATATGTAAGGGAAGAAAAAGAGAAGGAGATAAACTTTATACTATAAATTATGGTGAAGTTACTTCTATGGCATTAGATCCTATAGAGAAAAAGCCATTATATCATTTCAAGCCTGGTAGTAATATTTTATCTGTAGGAAGTTTTGGATGTAATTTTAAATGTGGTTTTTGTCAAAACTATACCATATCTCAAGATAAATATAGAAGTGAATATATATCACCACAAAAGCTTATAGAGTTAGCACAACAAATTGGAAGTAACATAGGAATATCCTTTACTTATAATGAACCTTCCATATGGTATGAATATATAAGAGATGTATGTGATGCTTCAAAAGATAAAAAATTAGATTTGGTTATGATAAGTAATGGATATATTTCTACCAAAGCTTTAAAAACATTACTTCCATATATATCTGCATTTAATATAGACTTAAAAGCCTTTAAAGAGGAATTTTATAAAAAGATATGTTTGGGAGACATAGAAACCGTACTAAATAATATTAAAATTGCAGCAGAGGAGTGCCATGTAGAAATTACTACATTATTAATAAATGATTACAACGATTCTGAAGAAGAAGTAGAAGAATTATGTAGATGGGTAGCATCTGTGAGCAGGGATATACCCCTACATTTTTCAAGATATTATCCAACTTATAAATTTAAAGAAGAAGCTACACCTATAGGAAGAGTAATAAGAGCTAGAGAAATAGGCAAGAAGTATTTAAATTATGTATATATAGGTAATTTACCAGGGGTTGATAATAATACCTATTGTCCTAAATGTGGAGAATTGCTAGTGAAAAGGGAAGGATATTTTACAGAAATATTGATCCAGGAAAACCAATGTCCAAAATGTCAACAGCATATAAATATAGTAATTGATAATTAAAATAGTGGGTGGTATAGAAACCGCCCACTATTTTAATATAAAAATTTATTGAATGAGTATTTTTAAATAATAAATGATAATTTTAAAACTTAATTTAAAGTTTTTCTGGAGTCCCAGCGGAAGAAAAAGCAACCTTATCTGCACTCTGAAAAAGTATAGTGCATTTATTTTAAAACAAGTGGCATTAATAGAATAAAAGCTAATAAAACAATAATTATAAGAACACCTTCAATTCTTCCAAAATTAATTGTCCAACCTATGCCAAATCTTTTTTCTACAAATATAGAAGGATCGTCCTTGTTTACATAAAAGCTTCCAAATTTCCAATACTTATCATCATTTCTTTCTGTAATTATTGTAGTCGAATCAGTTCCATTTTTTAATTTTATTCTGCTGCCACCTTGCCCTGTTTTTACAGTAAGTACAACAGAAACTATTACTATTATAGTAGTTAGTATTAGTACTGACAGCATAATAATAGATCCACTAACTTTAATTACTAAAAGTGTAGTCATATTGGCGAAGGTAAAAATAATTTGCATCATTATAGAGACAAATACCATATAGCCAGACCAAATTCGTCTAAAAATTCTGTTCTTTTCTAAAGACTCCTCGGGATTTGATGAGGATATCTGTTGCTTTGACCAACCAATACTTTTATATGAAAAGAATAGAACTATTAGCATGAAAAATTGAATTAAAGGAAATTGATATATTATTGTAGTAGATTTAGTTGTGTATCTATCTATCTCTCCAGCAAAGTTCCAATGAATAGGAAGATTTTCAGGTAAATTTGGATAGACATTATAACCTATAATTATATTTAGTATTATTAAAATAAGAGGAATTAAAAACCACAGTGGAGATACAAGAATGTTTTTAGTTTTATTCATAGTGAAATTTGTATCTATAGTAACTATTTGTTGCTTTCCTTTATCCCAACCATAAGTACTTTTGATATTTTTTACTTTATTGTGGGTTATATAGTAAATTATAAAGTTTATAAAAAGATATAGTAACATTCCAAAAGTAAATATAAGAGGATTTTCTGTATAAGCGTACATTAGATAGCTTAGTATAGCTATATAGGGTATTCCAAAAATTAAACATATTTTTATATATATACTTTCAGCAGTTTTTAGTTTTATATTATCTAATTCTTTTTCAGGTATTCTAACTCCAAAGAATATTTCTTTTCTTGTAAGTCTTGGCATAAATAAATTTAGGAAAAATATAATTAGTAAAGTAAAAATATTGTATAAAATATAATAAGTTTGTCCTGTCATTTTTTATTTCCCTCCTGATATACATTGAATATATTTTTACAAGTATATAAAAATTCTTCTTGTGAAATTCCTTTACAAAAAGCTTCTGCTATTATAGATTTTAAATTTTCCTCTAATAAAACTTTATATTCATTTGTTAGGGAAGAAGTTTTATCATTTATAACGGCTCCTTTTCTTCTGTCTATTGTGAGAAATCCATCATTTTTCAAAAGATTATAGGCTTTGTTTACAGTATGCATATTTATACCTATATCTTCTGCTAACTGCCTAACTGACGGGAGATTTTCTCCTGGTGAAAGTTCACCTTTAGCTAGCCCTTGCAGTATTCCATTTTTTATTTGCACATATATTGGAATATCACTTTCAAAGTCTATTTTTAATAGCACTAAAAACACCTCCGATAAAAAGATTACTGTGATAGATACGCTAGTATTTAAAATGTTTGTTATATCTGTTATACATATACTATAACAGATATAATAAAAAAACAATCTGAGAAATTAATAAAAAAATTCCCCTATAGTGCTATTTATAGGGGAATATAATTTGTTTACTTTAATTTTTCAACATTTTCTTTTAATATCTTTAATACATTATTTTCGTAGTCAATGATATAGGTAATTTTATAAGTATTAGAATTAGTATTATCTTTAGTCTTTATTTTTGCAACAACCGTTATAGAATTATCTGAATTAGCACTAGAGGTTAAATTTAGTATTTCAATGCTTCTTGTAGATAAAAAATCTTTTCTAAATAAATTATAATTTGTTTTAGACTGCCACTCGCTGCCAAGTAAAGTGTAAGCAGCTACATAATCCTGAGAGTTAATGCAATCATAAAAATATTTTATAAGATATTCAGAGGAGATTTTCTTATCTTCCATATCTTCATATCTATATTTTGGTGTAACATCTGTGGTTACAAGTACAGCAGGATTTTTTGACCAAGCTTCTACATCCTGTAAAACCTGATTTATAGGAATACTAAATCCTATAGAGTTTCCGCCAGATTTGGCGGAATTTATGCCTATTACTTGTCCGGTTTTTTTATCTATAAGAGGGCCTCCGCTACTGCCATTATCAATAGGGGCAGTAATTTGGTACATATTTTTATAATTATAATTTTCTATGGCGAAGGATTTATTTAATCCATTTATTATTCCAGTAGTTATTGTATTTTCAAGACCAAGAGGGCTTCCAATTGCAATTATATTGTCTCCTAAGGATGCTTTATAATCTTTATTTATTTTTAGTGGAGTTTTTCCTTTAAGAGCAGGTACTCTAATTAGGGCCACATCTAAGCTAGTAGATTTTCCTATTACAGTACCAAGATATATGGTTGTATCGGCCATTCGTACTCTTAAATCTTTTGCATCACCAACTACATGAGCATTGGTAATAATGTCTCCATTATTATTATATAAAAAGCCTGACCCTTGACTAAGACCTTTATCTGTATTGGCATATATAGATACCACTGATTTCTGATTTTCACTTAAATTATCCATAAAGTTATTATTGTTACTATTTATTGAACTTAAATCATGTAAAGTTCCCAAAGAAGAATTTGCTGATAAAGAAGAATATTTCATATTTTTATGTATTATATATGAACCAAATAAACCAAAGGATACAAATAATGTAGACACCAAAGCGGATAAAATAATTTTAGTATTATTTTTTTTCACATATATCCCTCCTTATTCAACAGACCAAGTAGATTTTGTTACTTGTATTTTTTGGGCATTTTTTAAGTCGTAATGGGTAAATTCAAATTTCCCTTTGTCACCTGGATGTAAATAATTTGGATATACAAAGGTGGAAAAGGAGGCAATAACTTGGCCATTTGAATTATATATATCATAAAATATTTTAATAGAGTAAATAGGTTTTGTTCCTATGTTTTTTATTTCTCCACTAACAATAAAATCTCCATTTGAATTTGTGTTACTAGTGCTATTTAATACTTTAACTGAGTTTATTTGATTCTTATTTTCTTCTTCAACAGCAGAAGCTATGGCTTGTTCAATTCGTTTCTTTTCTTCTTGTTCAAATTTATTCTTTTTTTCTTGTATTATTTTGGATAAAGATAAAAGTTTTTTATCAGTTTTATCAAATTGCAACCCTTTATTAATCTCTGTTAAAGCAGTATCAAAATTTTTTTTATTTAAGTATTCATTAGCATTGTTATAGGCAATATTACAAATTTGATTTTTTAACTCATTTAAAAGTTTTTTACTTTGTTCTGTATCTATAACTAAAACTTTTTCATACAATGGAATTAATTCTTCAAGACTTTTTTTATTTTTCATTTCATTTTTTACTAGAGCTAGTGATACAACATTTCTCTTTTCTATTACTTTTTTATTTAAGTTTTTAAAAAATGGGCCGCTAGCATTAGATAAAGATTTTTCAGTACGAGTTACTAAATCTAAAGCCTCATCCAATTTATTTTGTTTAGTAAGTTTATCTACTTCGGTTAAGGTGTTATAAATATTTTTTCCATTATTCAAAAACTTTAAGTCAACTTGTAGTGATTCATAATTAGGTCTTTTACCTAGTTCATCATTTATTAGAGAAAGAGATTTATCAATATCACCAGAAAGAGCTAAACTCTCAGCTTGTTTTTGTATAGAAAGAGTTTTCCAATTAGTATAATGTTCATAGCTATAGGTTATGACAACTACACTACAAGCAATTAAAGCAGATATAATTGGAAATAGAAAAACAGATTTACCATTATCACTAGAATAGTCTTCTTCTATAATCTGTTCTTCAATATCTAAATCTTTTGGTGAAATTACATTCTTTAAAGAATCAGGTAAATTTTCTTCATTCCATATAGGAGTCATAAGCAAAGTTTTGCTATTTTTATCTTCTTCATCTAATTTTGAATATATGTTATTTTTATTATCTATATTATCTAAAGATATTTTGCTTCCACAGTTAGGGCAAAATTTATCTTCAGTATTCAAGTAATGACCACAATCAGGACAAATCATATTAAAAACCTCCTTAATAATATTTATCGTCTATTGAAGTATATCATAAAAAATAATACACTTAGTATTTTATATTATTTATAGTAAATTTGTATATGGTAATTTGAAACATAGTAATATATATGGAATAATTATATTTAATGTGTATATAAGGGAGAACAATATAGATAAGAATAAAATAAGCTGTGATTAGATTCTATCACAGCTTATTTTAATATTTAAATTAATGATGGTGAGAAAGTTTGGATCGTTTGGTAAATTTACTACCATTGGAGTGGGAGCCTTTTTTCTCCCCATCTTCAATGCCTATATTTGCTCCATCTTTTGGGAACATCTTTCTAAGTTCAGCATTACTTTTATGATCGGATTTTAAATGGCTTTTATTATTATCCATAAAAATCACTCCTTGGAATACTTATTACAGTGTATTGTGGAAAAAGGTAATGTGATATTAATAGTTTATCCAACAAGTTTAAAAATATGTTTTTAAAAATATGTTATTTAATACTTATAATATATTTAATCATAATAACACCTTGAAGAATAAATATTAAAGGAATACCTAAAGTGAATTTTTTATGTTTTGTTTTATGTCTAAATATATACATACCTGAAAGTATACCTAAACTACCAAAAATAGAAGCTATAAAAAATAGTTTGTTTTCAGGAATTCTCCATTTACCTTTTATTGCATTATTTTTATCTATACCCATAGAGAGTATTCCATATAAATTTATAAAAATTAAGTAGTATAAAATGTATTTCATATTTTGCCTCCTAATTGTATCAAGAATAGCATTATAGCATAATCTCTTATTTAATTAAATTATACTATAAGTGGATAGGATGGAATAGTAATAACTTTTTTATTGACAAAAGAAATGACTTAAATTATAATTATACCATACGGGGGTATAGTAATTATATTAGGAGGAATATAAATGAATAAGATAAAAAATTTTTGGAGTAATTACTCATATATTATCTTAATTGTATTTTTAATATTAGGTTTAGTTGATTTTAGATTTTCAATTGTAGCTATCATATGTATGCTAGCACCTATTGTATTTGCACTAATGAGAAAAGGAAGGTATTGGTGTGGAAATATTTGTCCAAGAGGAAACTTTTATGATAGAGTGGTTTCAAGATTTAGTAATAATAAAAAATCAGCTAAATTTTTTACGAGTCCATATTTTAGAGGGATAGTAATAATTTTTATGTTTTATATGTTTGGCGCAGGGGTATATAGTAATTGGGGAAATCTTTATGGTATAGGCATGGTATTTTATAGAATGATAGTAGTAACTACTTTAGTAGGCATATCTCTTTCGTTTTTTTATAACAGTAGAATTTGGTGTAATTTTTGTCCCATGGGAAGTTTAGCTGCATTAATAACACGTTTAAAGAAAAATAACAGCTATATAAAGATAAATAATAGTTGTATAAGCTGTAAGATTTGTGAAAAAAAATGTCCTATGAATATTGCTCCATACCAATATAAAGATGAGGGAATAATAAATAATGTAGATTGCATAAAGTGTGGAAAGTGTGCAATAACTTGTCCTAAAAACTATATAGAAGTTTAATTATAGAGGATGATTTTGTAGAAAAAATCATCCTCTATTGTTACCATTTTGTTACCTAAACAGTATACAAGTGGGTTATTATATAATTAAGATATAGAGTTTTTATGTAGGAGGATAATATATGTATGAGGATATTACCATGGTTAGGGAAATACTAAATGGTAAATACGATTACTTTGATAAATTAATATATAAATATGAAAAAATAGTATATATATTTATATATGCTTTAGTTGGGGAGGAGAGTTGCTCTAAGGAAATATGTAAAAGGGTATTTATTAAAGTATATAATAATTTATATAAGTATAATATAAATTATAAGTTACTTAATTGGGTATTAAATATAGCAGTAGAAGAATATAAATTATATATAAGAGAAAATAAAAATATTGAAGTTAAGAACAATTATTTAAACTTATTAAATATGGAGGACAAATGCATTTTACTATTGAAAAAATTAAAAGTACAATTATCTTTTAATGATATTGGGGAAATACTAAATATAAGTGAATTAAGTGCAAGAAGAAAATATAGATTTATAATACAGAATTATAAAAAAGAAAGTGATATGGTAAGGCAGCATTAGGAGAATTTGGCATCAGAGCAATGAAAAAGGAGTTAGTGAATGAAAGAGTTGTTTAGAAGACAAAGTCTTTTAGGAGTTAGAGTTATTGTAGTGATTTATCTAATACTATACATCTCTTTTTTATTCATGGATTTAAAATATGGCAACGCGGTAAATAATCCTAGTTATCTTATAAAATATATGTGCATATTACTAAATTTTCTTATAGCTTTATTTATTGGTGATTATGATTATAGTAAATATGACAAAATATATTTAATAACCGCACTGTTCTTTACTGCGTTAGCAGATTTTACATTGACTTTTATAGGAAACTATACTTTAGGAGTGCTATTTTTTTGTATAGTGCAGTTAAGTTATATAAAAAGGCATAGTAAAAAGCCTAAAGACAAAAGAAATAATATTATTTTGATAAGCTTATTTTTATTAACAAACTTTTTTATAACTTTTAATGTAAATAATGTTTCGCTTTTGTATTTAAAAGAAACAGATAGGAAGCTATTATTCATAGCAGCCGTATATTTTTCATTACTTTTAACTAGTTTAATAAGAGCATTTTCTGTTTCAAAGAGTGATTATTATTCAGATGCATCTAAATATTTTATTTTTATTGGAATGATATTATTTTTTTTATGTGATATAAATGTTGGTGTATACAATGTTTTGAGGTTTATGAGTGGATTTCCCAAGGATTATTTTCTTAAGAATGTAACTGGATTTTTAATATGGTTTTTTTATGCACCATCTCAATTATTATTAGCTTTAAGCGGATACAATATATATGGTTATAAAAAAGAACATACTAAGTGATAAAACCACTTAGTATGTTCTTTTTTATAGGAATTTAGAAATCACTTGATCCTAAATAGTTCCCTGGAAACAGAGGAAGTTTTTCTAAAAATATTATATCTCCTCTTTTATGTGCATCGCCTTCAGCAAGAATGGCAGCTTTTGCTACTATTATCCCTCCTGCTTTTTCTACTAATCTTTCTACAGCAAGTAGAGATTCTCCAGTACTTATAACATCATCTATTATAGCAACCTTCTTTCCTTTTATTTTTTTTTCATCTAATCCATCTAAACAAAGTATTTGTTTCTTTTGAGAGGTTATAGAAACAACTTCATCTACAATTGGAGCATCCATATATGGTTTTATACTTTTTCTTGCTACTATATATTCTTTCATTTCTAAAATCTTTGATATTTCGTAGACTAAAGGAATTCCTTTTGCCTCTGCAGTAACTAGTACATCAACTTTTGGCAATTTTTTAGCGAGAAGAGGGGCAGTTTTAGCTATAAGTTCAGTATCTCCTAATATAACAAAGCTAGCTATAGTAAGATTTTCATTTATTTTAATTAAGGGTAATTCTCTTTTTACCCCTGCAATATTTAATGTATATGTGTTACTCATTTTAAAGTCCTCCTATTTTATATTAAACTACTCTGTAAATCTATACGCTTGGTAATAAAATTTTTATTGCAATTCCTGCTAACATACCAAAGAATGGATCTGAAATAGCAGTAACAGCCATAGTAACTCCGCCTATAAGTTGTCCGTTTGGCAATGTGGAAGTAAGAGCTGAAGCTGCATTGCCAGGTACTGTTACTATAGCACCTAGTACAAATAAGAAACCAGATATGGATTCTGCAGGAATGTATTTACCTATCCTTGGTAGTAGTCCTGTTACTAAAATTAAAGCCATTATAAGCATCATAACTACTCCAGACATAACAGGGTGTGGTGCACTACCTGTGGCAGATATAATGGATTCTACAGGGCCTCCTCCAAAGGCAGAAGATGCCATATCTGCTACACTGCTTATTATAGAAAGCTTGTCTATATTCACATTAGAATTAGCTATTTCTCCCGTTATTTTTCCAAAGGCAATATTAGCCCCGATATTAAGACAAACCATTCCTAATGCTCCACGTAGTATTTTTGGGGAGATAATAGGTTTTTGAAATGTTATTTTTTCTTTCTCAACAGAATGATTGTGAAAATTTTTATTGGAAATGTTAACGAATATACTAGATAGAACAACAGAAGCGGTTATAGTATATACTAGATCCTTAGTTAAAAAATAAGTTATAACTCCAGATATGGTAGAAATAGAACCTATAATTTTATTTTTCTTAGTCATTTCTATAGAAACTTTTGCTAGCATTATACCAACACCAGCCATCATTCCAGATGTAATAACAGGTCCAATAAAAGTTACTATCTTTTCAAGTAGACCGAAGATACCAATAATGGTCATAATTAAACCACCATAAAAAATCATGGAAAGTCTTTCTTTTAAATTATCACCTATTGTTCCTGCTAAAGTTATGGTTTCTGCCTGGAAAGAAATAGGGGCTACAGAGCCTACCATGGTATTTCCAATAGCTCCTACAAGAAAAGCTAGTGCTGTAGGAACAGAAGCAAACCCAAATGAAAGTGCTAGAAGACCTTGAGGAAGGCCGTTTAATAGTACACTTATGATTGCTAATAAATCTTTTAAATAAATTTCCATTTTTATATGTCTCCTTTCATAGTGGGATTTTTTACGGAAATCCCGTAGATACAACTGGACCGTATTACCAGAAATATATGATTACGAACATTTATGGTTAACCATACAATATTTATAACATATGATACGAATAATTTCAATATATAAATGTAAAAATGTTGGTTTTAATGTAATATTGTATAATATTTTGAGAAAATATTGCAGAATTTAGCCCATGAATATTATTCTTAATACTTCCATTTAAAAAAATTCTATCTAAAGTAAGAATCACTTGATATTAATATGTGAAAAAAATAGAGAACCGAATAAATCAGTTCTCTAACTTTTTATACATAGCCGTACAATCCTCTAATAGACACTTCACCAGAGATTACAGCTTCTGTTTTTCCATTTTCATATTGTACTATAAGTCTACCATCACTATCTATATCTATAGCTTTACCTAGGGTAGAGGTATTTCTGTTTATAATTTTAATTTTTCTTCCTAGCAATATAGAATATTTTTTACAAATTTCTATTGAAGAATTTAATGACGAGCTACTTAAAAAGTCATCATAAAGAAGCTCAAAATTGTTTAGAAGTTTTCCTGTTAACTCTTTTCTATTTATGCTTTTTCCTTCCTCAATTTTTAAAGATGTAGCTACCTCTTTTAAATCTTTAGGAATTTCTTGTGGATCAATATTAACATTTATGCCTATACCTAAAACCACATAGTTTACCATATTTAGTTCTCCACTCATTTCTGTTAAGATACCACAAACCTTTTTACTATTTATTACTATGTCATTAGGCCATTTTATATAAGTAGTTATTCCCATGTCTAAAATGGATTTGCAAACAGCAGCTCCAGCCACTTGAGTTACTTTTGCTACATTCATAGGATCTATATCTGGTTTTAAAATAATAGAAAGCCAAATACCTTTCCCTTTAGGAGAGCACCAGTTTCTGCCTAGTCTGCCCCGGGCACCAGTTTGCTCTTCACTAATAATTACAGTACCATTTTCTTCTCCTAAGGATGCTAGTTCTTTAGCTTTGGTATTAGTAGAATCTATTGAGTTAAAATATACAAGTTTTTTACCTATATATTTTGTATTTAAATATTCTTTTATCTCATGAAAGGTAAGTATATCAGGTGAAGCTATCAATTTATATCCTTTTTTAGATACAGATTCAATCTCATAACCTTCTTCTTTTAGGGTATTCATATATTTCCAAATGGAAGTTCTAGTAACTCCCAATTTTTCGCTGATATATTGCCCAGATATAAAGGAATTACTATTTTTTTTAAGTAAATTTAATATTTCTTCTTTCACTAAAATCACTCCTAAGTAATATTAATATAATTATATCATTATATTTGAACAATATTTTAAATTAATTCCATTATTGTTTATTTTTCGAGAAAAAATGATATAATTTATATGAACTAAGTTTCATATAAATTACAAATAATTAATAACAAAGGAGTAATTCACCATGAGCGTAAAAATAATAACAGATAGTACTTCATATATTGATGAGAGAATAATAAAAGATTATGATATTTCGGTAATATCTTTAAATATTGCATTCAAGGATATTAGTTTTAAAGAGGTTGAAGTGGATAATACTACTTTTTATAAAAGGATAGATGAAAAAGAAGAAATTCCAAAGTCATCTCAACCTTCTTTAGGAGAAATGTATGAGACTTTTTTAAACTTAATTAAGGAAAATAATGATGTAGTGGGTATATTTATTTCTTCAGAAATGAGTGGAACTTATTCATCGGCACTTTTAGCTAAAGATATGGTATTAAAAGAATATCCAAATGCTAAAATACAAATTATAGATTCAAGAAGTAATTGTATGCAACTAGGTTTTAGTGTAATTGAAGCAGCTAAGGAGGCAAAAAATGGATCTTCAATTGAAGTGGTAACAAAAGCTGCCAAGGATAATATGAATAGGAGCAGATTTTTGTTTATACCAGATACACTAGAGTATTTGAAAAAGGGAGGAAGAATAGGAGAGGCAAAAGCTCTTATAGGAAGAGTATTAAAAATAATACCTATATTAACTGTAGTTGATGGAGAAACAACTATATTTGATAAGGTTAGAACGAAAAAGAAAGCTGTTAATGAAATGATAAATGTTTTCTTACAGGACATTAAAAAATATAAATTTGGCAATATTGTTGTACATCATATAAATTGTGAAGGAGAGGCAAAAGAAATAGCAGATACAATAAAAAGTTTTATAGGAAAAGATATAAATATTTGTCCTATTGGTCCTGTAATAGGAACTCATGTAGGTCCAGGTGCTGTTGGACTTGCTTACTATACTATGGAAAATTTGGATATATAGTATTGACAAAGAAAAAATATTGTGAGATAATTTTCCAAGAAATGAATAACTAGTACTTTTAATGCAGTCCTGCGAGGCTGGCAAAGGTAATAAGAGAAGTAGTGTATACTTCTAGAGTTTTGCGTAACTTTAGGCTTTTGTCAGATATTTTGACAAAAGCCTTTATTTATTGTACTAGTTGTTCCACATTAATAGAATGGGGGAATAATAATGAGTACACAAAATACAAATTATGATCATGATTTTTCACTAACAGTAGTACCAGAAGGAGAAAAGAAAGGCTTTTTATCTATGTTGGTAGTAATGCTTGGATTTACCTTCTTTTCAGCAAGTATGTGGACAGGAGGAAAGCTAGGAACCGGTCTTGATATGAAAACTTTTGCCTTGGCGGTACTTTCAGGAAATCTTATACTAGGAGCGTATACAGGTGCATTAGCCTATATATCCTGTGAAACTGGACTTTCCACTCATCTTCTTTCAAGATATTCTTTTGGAGAAAAAGGTTCTTATCTAGTATCATTTCTATTAGGTGGCACTCAAATAGGATGGTTTGGTGTAGGAGTTGCCATGTTTGCACTACCAGTTCAAAAGGTAACAGGAATAAATCCATATATACTTGTATTAATTGCAGGTCTTCTTATGACATCCAGTGCGTATTTTGGAATGAAAACTTTAACTATAATAAGTATATTAGCAGTACCATCTATAGCGGTACTTGGAAGCTATTCAGCTATTAATGCTGTTAACTCCATAGGAGGATTTTCAGTTCTTATGAACTATCAGCCTAAAGAAACTTTAGCTTTTGCTACAGCACTTACTATGTGTGTAGGATCATTTATAAGTGGAGGAACATTAACTCCAGACTTTACAAGATTTGCGAAAACTAAAAAAGTTGGGGTATTAACTACAGTAATAGCTTTCTTTTTAGGAAATTCATTAATGTTTATCTTTGGAGCAGTAGGAGCAGCAGCTACAGGTAAATCTGATATATCAGAAGTTATGTTTCTTCAAGGTCTTATATTACCAGCTATATTAATACTAGGTTTAAATATATGGACTACTAATGATAATGCTATATATTCCTCAGGTTTAGGGTTTTCAAATATAACTAAAATTCCTAAAAATAAATTGGTTATTGTAAATGGAATAGTGGGAACTTTAGCAGCAATGTGGCTTTACAATAACTTTGTGGGTTGGCTTACATTCTTAAGCTCAGCTATACCACCAATTGGAGGAGTAATTCTTGCAGATTTCTTTATAGTAAATAGAAAAATGTATGGAAAGTTTGAAGAAACAAAGTTTAAAAATGTAAATTGGAATGCTATAGTTTCCTGGACAATAGGAACTGTGGCAGCAGAAGTTATACCTGGAATAACCCCTCTATATGGAGTTTTAGGAGGAGCAATTTCTTATATAATCATTGGAAAAGCGATGAAATCTAAAGAAATAAAAGAAAGGCATGAGGCAGCAGCTTAAACTTAAGGAAGGGTGATAGTATGCTAATAAAGAATATAGGATTAAGAGGAAAAGAAGGGTTATATCAAGTTCTTATAAGAAATGGGAATATAGAAAAAGTAGACAAGCATATAGATGTAAATGAAGAAGAAGAAATTATTGATGGAAGGGGAGGATTAGCACTTCCTCCTTTCATAGAACCACATGTACATTTAGATGGAACTTTAACTGCAGGGGAGCCAAGATGGAATATTAGTGGTACTTTATTTGAAGGAATTCAATGTTGGTCTGAAAGAAAAGAATATCTTACAGTAGAAGATGTAAAAAATAGGGCAAAAAAGGCTTTAAAATGGCAAATAGCCAATGGAATTCAATTTGTAAGAACTCATGTAGATGTAACGGATCCAAAGTTAACAGCACTTAAAGCTTTGCTTCAAGTAAAGGAAGAAATGAAAGAATGGGTGGATTTGCAAATTGTAGCTTTTCCACAGGAAGGAATATTATCCTATCCTAAAGGATTAGAACTTTTAGAGGAAGCTTTAAAAATGGGGGCAGATGTAATAGGTGCTATTCCTCATTTTGAATTCACAAGAGAATATGGTGTACAATCTATAGAAGAAATATTTAAGTTAGCTAAAAAGTACGATACATTAATAGATGTTCATTGTGATGAAATAGATGATGAGCAATCTAGATTTGTTGAAGTAGTAGCCACAAAGGCTTATGAGTATGGTATTGGAAATAAGGTTACCGCTAGTCATACCACAGCAATGCATTCTTATAATAATGCTTATGCATATAAGTTATTTAGATTATTAGAAATGTCAGGAATTAATTTTATAGCTAATCCATTAGTTAATACTCACCTTCAGGGAAGATTTGATTCTTATCCAAAGAGAAGAGGAATAACTAGAGTAAAGGAATTTATACAAGAAAACATAAATGTATGTTTTGGACATGATGATATTATGGATCCTTGGTATCCAATGGGTACAGGAAATATGCTACAAGTACTTCAAATGGGCATACATGTATGTCAGCTTATGGGCTATGAAGAAATTAAAAATTCTATAGACCTTATTACAAAAAATAGTGCCAAAACATTAAATATAGATAACAAGTATGGTATAGAAGAAGGTAAATCAGGAAACTTAATAATACTTGATGGAGAAAATGAGTTTGAAGTAGTAAGACTTCAATCTCCAGTATTATATTCCATAAGAAATGGGGAAGTAATTTCTAAAACAAGTCCTAGAGACACAAAAATATTTTTACAAGAAGAAGAAAATATAAGTTTTAGATAAACATATATAAAAAACATCTGCAAAAATTGCAGGTGTTTTTTTATATATATTTTAATTTTTATAATATATGTTATCAGTAAGGAATATATCTTAAAATGTATAACTTTATTTGTATTGCAGTATGTATAATGTAGCAGATTTATTTAAAATATTTCTGATGGGGTGGTAAATAAATGAAAGAGTTAAAAAAAGACAAGGCTATATATGAATTTAGCCCTAAAAATGAAGCTAATTATTTTGTGGAGGATGGTGAGGTATTTTGGGTAGAGACAGAAGATTGATTTGGAGGTCAAATAAGAACTGAAAAAGATATAAGACCTAACATAGATGGCTCAAAGATAAATGGTGCTGTAGGTCCAATATGGGTTAAAGGCGCTTGTGAAGGGGATATTTTATGTGTTGAAATAAATGATATTATATTAAATAATAAAGGTGTCATGACAACTAATATTGGATTAGGAGTATTAGGAGATAAAATAAAGGAACCAAATTCAAAAATAATTCCTGTTAAAGATGGATTTGCATACTTTAATGAAGATATTAAAATTTCTGTAAATCCAATGATTGGAGTAATTGGAGTAGCGCCAAAGGAAGATAGTATTCGTTGTGTTACTCCAGGAGATCATGGATCTAACATGGACACAAAAGAGATAACTATAGGATCAAAAGTATATCTACCTGTTTTTGTTGAAGGAGCAAAGTTAGCATTAGGAGATTTACATGCTTCTATGGGAGATGGCGAACTTAGTGGAACCGGTATTGAAATTGGGGGAAAAGTGAGAATAAAAGTTTCAATAATTAAAGGTAAAACTATAAAAAGACCAAGGATAGATAGTAAAGATTATTTAATTATTGTATCTAGCGGTAAAGATTATAAAGAAGCTATAAAGATAGCCGCAGAGGATATGGTAGATTTTTTAAGTAACGAATTAAATCTAAAATTTGAAGATGCTTATAGACTGGTAAGTGCCACCTGTGACATAAGAATAAGTCAAGTGGTTAATCCATTGCTTACAGTAAAAATATGCTTACCTAAGAAGAAGTTAAATATATATGAATTTAAAATTTAGTGAACGTTAAATATTAACAAAGAAGAATAAATATAAAAAGTTATTTAAGAATGGTAGTATTTTTTATGAAAATTTTTTATCCGATCTTTGGGAATTCTAAAGATCGGATAAATTTTTAATGAGAAGGTAGAAGTATTAATTTAAGAATTAAATTTATCTTTAAAGGTAATATAACCATAAAAAGCCGGAATTATACCACCTATAAGAGCTGCAATAAAATCTTCCATGGTATCTGTAACACCTGTAAATGAGACTCCTTGCATATCTAAACCGAAAAGGGTGTCTATAGTAAATTCGTATATTTCCCATAACACTCCACTTAGGGCTACAAAGGATATTATATACAAAAAAATGAACTTAGGACTGAGATAGGATTTTAGATCTTTATTTCCATTTAAAGCATTCATAAGTATTATAGCTAGTAATCCTATTAATATTCCTGAAACAAAATGAAGCATGGTATCCCACCAAGGAAATTTGTAAAAACCATTTAATGTTCCAAGGTATAATGAAAGAAAAACAAAAAAAGTTATGGAAAAATTTAGTAGATTATTACCTTTGTTTTTAAATAGTTTACAATAAATTGTAGTTAAAAAGGTTAATGTTAACGCAGCTACTCCAATTAAGACAAAATAATAATTGTTAATGTAAAAGTTGCGTATAATATTCAATAATAATAATACTCTTATTCCTATAATTACTATGGTACTTATAGAATTCATAATATTTTTCATAAACATTCCTCATACTTTAATAAATTAATTGTTTATTAGTTTATGTACATTATAAGATGTAATTATGAATAGATAATTAAAAATATAATATGAAAAAATTAACTTTTATTTAAATATCTCCACAGAGGTATTAATATTGCAGTATTTCCAAAGTGTTTTTATATCATCATTTGATACTGCTATTCATCCATAGGTCCAATCATATTTAGCTCCACCGCCGTGAATACCAACAGCACCACCTAAAGGAGTGTTCCAAGGTGGTAGTGACTTTTTTTCTATGGCCTTCTTTATTTGATTATATATATTGTTATCAATTGAACCATTTTTTAATCCTGTTTTTCCATCTTCAATGTTAGGATAACTGATTCCCATAAAATAGGTATATTTTCTTTTTCTTTAGTTAAAAATTTAGGCAAGAAACTAGTAATCTGTTTTCCTGATTTTATAGATGAACTATATTTGGAAAGGTAATTTATAACGGAAAATAATATAGATAAGGTTATAAGTATAATAATAACCTTTAATCCTTTTCTATACAAAGAATCCAACTCCTTTAAATATCCTATGTATATACTACATAAGACTTAATTTTTTATTATAATATATCATCATATGGAAAATATATCAATTAAAAAGTAAATTTCATATTTTTCAGTTACTATAGTATAATTGATTGTATTAAGAGGTTTTTGAGTTTGGATGGAGGCTTCTTAAGAGAAATACTTTATATAATGAATCTCATTAAGAGAGTTTTTGTTAGAATCAAGAACTTATTCAGCAGCGTGGCTGTTACAGGGTAAAATTGCAATGAAAATAATATTAACAAAAAAAGTTGAGAAGAGGATAAATATGAAAAAAGGATATATATATATATTAATTATATTAATTATATTACTAATAATAGTTTTAGGAGCTTGGGGTTACAATATAAATACTAAAATAAAAAATAATAAAGTAGTAGAAAAAGAGTTGAAGAAAAATATGGAAAAGGATAATTTACAAGAAGTAGATAAGGATTTAACTAGTAAAGAAGAAAGACCTATATATAATATATTAGGAAGATCTAATAAATTAACTCCTAATCAATGGAAGGCCATGGAGGATTGGAGAAATAAAGTAGTTAATTTATCTAAGGAAAATAAAGATGTGGTATATATAAATGGATATTCCACAGAAAAAATGGTAGCACTCACTTTTGATGATGGACCTGATAATAATATAACTTCTAAAATAGTAAAGACTTTAACACAATACAATGTGAAAGGAAATTTCTTTTTTATAGGTGAACAAGTACGTAAATATCCTTTTGTAGTAGAAAAAGCCTATAATGAAGGAAATTTAGTAGCATCTCATAGCAATAATCATGTACAATTAGATAAACTAAGTGCAGATGAAATAAAAAATGAAATTTCAAAAGGTGAAGAAGAAATATTTAAAGTCATAGGAAAAAGACCTAAATTGATAAGACCCCCTTATGGAACTATTGATACAAAAGTTATAGAAGCAGTTAAAAATAGCGGAGACAAGATAGTTCTTTGGTCTATAGACACTTTAGATTGGTCTCAAAGAGAAAGAAAAAATATTACAAAGAATATAATTGATAATTTAAGACCTGGAGAAATAATATTAATGCATAGCAATGAAGATAAATCTGAAACTCTAAAAGCATTGCCAGATATTATAAGTGGAATTAAAGAAAAAGGTTACCAAATTGTAACATTAGATAAACTTCTTAAGGTTGAAGGATATAAATAAATTAGAGGACAGATAGCAGAGTGAAGAGTGAATAATATTTTAATTATTCACTCTTCACTATAAAAGATTGTTTTAATTAATAACTATTTATTAATTTAGCTTTTTCTTTAAGGCATTTAGTGCATCTGTTATTTCTTCTCTAGGAAGATTGCCTTTTTCTAAAGTTTCATCGTTCATTCTCAACAAGTCATTATAATAATTTATTCCCAAATTTATATAAGATAAATCATCTGAGTTTTCGTCAAGTAATTCGTAAAGCATATCTTCTCCTGATGCAAAGTCTCCAATTTCCTTATAATAATCTACAAGTCTTTTTTTACTGTTTGCTGGAAGCTCATAATTAGAGAGCTTATCAATAACTGTCGGTATTTCATCTAAAAGATAAGTAAGTTCTGCTTCTCTATCACATAAAAAGGCCTCTATGTATAAATTTAAAGCTTTTAGATAAATGTAAAAGCTTTCTGTCAAGTCCCCTTGTAGTTCTAGTATATGAGCTTTTTCTTGTAATAGTTTTGATACTATTATAGCTTTATCTTTTTCTAATTCTCCTCCAGCTTTTAATATTTCTATTAGATTTTCTTCAGTCATGGAGTTAAAAAACATAGAGTTTAATCTAAATAGATTGCTAAAAGTATCATCAATGCCTTCTAGAGCTTTTGGATAATTTTTTTCTTCTATAAAAGATAAGATTTCCTCCAAGGATTTTTTAAAGTTTTCAACTAATTTTTTTATAAAATCGCTTTTTAACATATTCATCATCTCCAGTAAAATAATATTAACTAAAATAAATTATACCACAGCTTCATGAATTATTAATAATTTATTAAGCTATAATTAATTCTTTGACCTAATATTATATGTTATAATCTAGTCAATGATATTACATTGTATATTAGCATATTAATAATTGAAGTAAATAAATAAAAAGAGGCGATAGATATGGATTTTGTAAATAAAAACTTTTCAAATTTTTTTAGAACTTTAATACCAATAGCTATATTCTTTGTATTATGCTACTTATTTATAACATTAGTTCCTGTTATAATTATTGCAGGAATAAGTATATGGTTGGTAAGCTATTTAATTAAGAAAATAAAGCTATGGAAAAGCAATATCAAATGGGGAAAGAGTAAAGCAGATGTTGAAATTGTAGATGAAATTCAGGGCGATTTTCCTCAAGGGGAAATAATTGATGTAGAATTTAGAGAAGTGAAATAAAAAAGACTGCGTTAAACTTTTTTAGAATAGGAGATTAACTATGAGATATGAAGGAATAGTATACAGGCCTCCAAGTGAGGCATATAGTTTTATAGTACAAGTGACTGTTGGCTGTGCTCATAATAAATGCAGTTTTTGCAGTATGTATAAGAATAAGAAATTTAGAATAAGAAATTTAGAAGAAATATTTGCAGATTTAGAAGAAGGAAAAACATATTATAGCAGAGTAGATAAAATATTTTTAGCTGATGGAGATGCTTTATGTCTTCCTACAGAACATCTAAAAAAGATATTATTAAAAATAAAGGAACTATTTCCGCAGTGTAATAGGGTAGGTGTTTATTCTACACCTAAAGATATTTTAAGAAAATCTTTAGAAGATTTAAAAGAGTTAGGAAATTTAGGATTAGGTATAATATACATGGGTCTGGAAAGTGGTAGCGAGGAAATTTTAAAAGATATAAACAAAGGTGTTACCCAAGAGGAAATGATTCAGGCTGGTAAAAAGGTGAAGAAAAGTGGAATACCTTTATCTTTAACAGTTATATCAGGTATTGGAGGAAGAGAAAATTTAGAGAGACATGGAATAGAAACAGGAAAGGTTATTTCTCAGATTAATCCTGATTTTGTAGGACTTTTAACTTTGATGTTAGAACAGGGAACAGAAATAACAAGCAAGGTGAATAGTGGAGAATTTAATTTGTTAACACCACAGGAAGTAATGTTAGAAACAAAAATTTTACTTCAGAACACAAATGTAACTAATTGTATATTTAGAAGTAACCATGCCTCAAATTATGTATCATTAAAAGGAACATTACCTTTTGATAAGGAAAGGATAATTAATACTATTGACCAAATTTTGAATGAAGGTTATAGATATAAAAGTGAAATTTTTAGAGGACTTTAAAAAAGTGTAGGACACTTTTTTAGTTGACAGAGAACAATTGACAGTTAAGGAAGAGTTCCTTTTGTTGTCACTACAGAAAAGTCCCAAATAAGGACCACCCAGATTTATATAATTAAATCTAGGTGGTTCATTTATTTAGTGATAATTAATATATAAGAATAGAGAATGCGATATTTATTATAAAAGTTATTTCCAAATTTCTTCATAATATTGTTTTATAGTATTATCTGAAGAGAATATTCCAGAATTAGCTACATTAATAATACAGGATTTACTCCAATTATCTCTATTTCTATAAAGAGAATCAATTTTATTTTGGGCTTCTACATAAGAAGCAAAGTCTCTTAGTACAAAATATTCATCATTATTTTTTAGTAAAGAGTTGTGTATATCGCTAAATTCATTAGGAGATACACCAAGAGAACTATTTAATAGAGAATCTAAAATTAACTTGATTCTAAAATCATTATTATAATATTCATAGGAATTATAACTATGATTTTTTGTATAGTCCAAAACTTGTTCTTTTGTTATTCCAAAGATAACTATATTTCCATCTCCAACGGCGTCCCTTATTTCAATATTAGCACCATCTAAAGTAGCCAAGGTTAATGCACCATTCATCATAAGTTTCATATTTCCAGTACCTGAGGCTTCCTTAGTAGCAGTGGAAATTTGCTCACTAACTTGAGCACAAGGAATTATTTTTTCTGCTAAAGATACAGAGTAATTTGGTAAAAAGAATACTTTTATTTTTCCATTTATCTGAGGATCGTTGTTAATTTTATAGGCTACTGTATTTATAAGCTTTATATTCTTTTTAGCAAGATAATAGGATGGTGCAGCTTTAGCTCCAAAGAAAAAGGTTCTTGGTATTATATCTAAATTGGGATTTTCTTTAAGTCTTCTATATAAGTCCATTATATTAAATAGATTAAGCAGTTGTCTTTTATACGCATGAAGTCTTTTTACCTGAACATCGAATATAGAATTTGGGTCAATATCCATTCCATAAGTGGCTTTTGCATAATTTGAAAAAGCTATTTTATTTTCTAATTTTATTTTATCAAATTTTTCTCTAAAAGAAGTATCTAGAGAAAAAGGTTTTAATTCTATAAGCTTATCAGGTTCCTTTATCCAGTGATCTCCAATTGATTCAGTAATCAAGTTAGACAGCTTAGGATTAGCTTGTAGAAGCCATCTTCTATGGGTGATACCATTAGTCTTATTATTAAATTTATTAGGATAAAAGTCATTAAAATTTTTTAACTCTTGATATTTTAAAAGTTCAGTATGAAGTTTTGCAACTCCATTTACAGAATGACTGCCTACTATAGCTAAGTGAGCCATTCTAATTTGGCCATTTCCTATAATAGACATAGCGGTTACCTTGTTTTCATCCTTAAACTTTTCTCTTACTTCATTTACAAGCCTTCTATTTATTTCCTCTACTATCATATAAATTCTAGGAAGAAGTCTTTTAAACATATCTATAGGCCATTTTTCTAGGGCTTCTGACATAATAGTATGATTTGTATAAGCTATGGTATTAGTTGTAATATACCAGGCATCTTCCCAAGTAAGATTTTCCTCATCTATAAGTAGCCTCATAAGTTCAGCTACAGCTAAGGAAGGATGGGTATCGTTTATGTGTATGGCTATATATTTGTGAAAGTTATTTATAGGTTCTTTAAGCTTTTTATATCTTCTGAGTATACTTTGTAATCCAGCGCTTACGAAAAAGTATTGTTGCTTTAGTCTTAAGATTTTTCCTTCTTGTCTGGAATCATCAGGATATAGTACTTGGGAAATGGATTCTATTAAAGCTTTATATTCTGTAGCTTTGGAATATTCTCCACGAGAAAATGAGGCAAAGTCAAAATCTTTGTTTAAAGGTTCTGCACTCCAGAGCCTTAAAGTGTTTACTGTGGAATTATCATATCCTATGATAGGTGTATCATAAGGTACAGCTAATATGGTTTCACAATCATGCTCTAAGAATTTTAGTCTACCATTTTCCATGGTAGTTGTAACATTGCCACCAAAGTGAATTTGAACTGCCTTATTTTCTTTTCTAACTTCCCACATGTTACCTTTTTTTAGCCAGTTATCTGATACTTCAACTTGGTAGCCATCTATTATTTGTTGTTCAAAGAGTCCATAGGTATATCTTATACCATTTCCGTGACCTGCAATACCTAAAGATGCCATGGAGTCGAGAAAACAAGCAGCTAGTCTTCCAAGTCCACCGTTGCCTAAGCCTGCATCATTTTCTACTTCTTCTATTTCATCTAAATCTATATTTAATTCAGTTAAAGCTTCATTACAAATATCCATTATACCTAAATTAAGGAGATTGCTGTGAAGAAGCCTTCCAATTAAAAATTCCATAGAAAAATAATATATTTGTTTTTCTTTATTATTGGTGTATTTTTTATTAGTTTTCAACCAATTTTCAGATGCATAGTCTCTAATTAAGGAGGCTAGAGCAAAGTATTTATGGGAGTTAGAGGATTCCTCGATATCTTCAGCATACATATTTATAAGTTTTTTTCTAAAGTCCTGCTTAAAAGTTTCCTTATTTATAAGCAAAGGAATTCACCCCTTAAATATTAATTTATAGAATATTTTAACAATATTGTATGTTCATATAATATGCTTTTGCTGTTTATAAGTCAACACTTTTGGAAAGTTTTAAATATTTATTAATAATAAAAGTGATATTAATTTGTATAAAAATTAAATAATTTGTAACAATTCTTTAAACTTTATTTTATATAGAAGGATAAAGTTGTAATGTATTGAACTATATTAAGATGGAGATTTGTAGAATAAATTATGTGAGGGTGATTTTTTTGAGTAGTTCTGAATTGAATAATATTGAAGATTATATAAATATGTACCTTAAAGATATAGGAAAGGTAGATTTATTATCTAGGAAAGAAGAAGTAGAGTTAGCTAAAAGAATTGAAATGGGTGATGAACAGGCTAAGCAGAAACTTATTGAGGCTAATTTAAGATTAGTAGTAAGTATATCAAAGAAATATGCAGGAAGAGGACTAAATTTTTTGGATTTAGTTCAAGAAGGAAATATAGGTCTTATGAAAGCTGTAGAAAAATTTGATTATAGAAAAGGTTATAAATTTAGTACATATGCCACTTGGTGGATTAGACAAGCCGTAACTAGGGCAATTTCAGATCAATCAAGAACTATAAGAATACCTGTACATATGAATGAAGTGATAAGCAAGGTACTTAAGATTAAGAAGGAATTAGAACAGAGATTAGATAGGGAGCCTTCGGAACAAGAAATAGCTGAGGAACTTCAAATTCCTTTAGAGAAGGTGAAAAAAATATATAATGTATGTCAGGAGCCAGTTTCTTTAGAAACTCCTATAGGAGAAAATGAAGATACATATTTAGAGAATTTTATAGCAGATGATACGTATGTTCCAGAGGATAAAGTTGCTATATCAATGTTAGGAGATATTTTGACTAATTTATTAGGTACATTATCCCCTAGAGAGGAGAGGATTGTAAGATTAAGATATGGATTATTAGATGATGGTAAATCTAGGACCTTAGAAGAAATAGGAAGGGAATTTAATTTAACTAGGGAAAGAATAAGGCAAATAGAAGCTAATGCCATAAAAAAACTAAGACATCCAAATAGAATGAGAAAACTACAGGGATATTTGGAATAGTTGAGAGTTAATAAGAATTTTTTCACTGACGTATTTATAGCGGGGAGAAAATTTCCATTTGTATTTTAAAAAGAACTTTGTTGATTTGATAATTCGTCAAATTAGCACGGTTCTTTTTTAAATAAACAGAATATTCTCTAAAATTATATAAAAATAAAATTTAAGGAATAAAATTTTATAGATACTCATAGATATTATATGTAACATGAAGAAATTTGTAAATGAATAAGGAGGATAGAAAATGGGAAGAGAAACTAAATTAGCAGAAATACTGGCAGCCAAAGGACTACCCATAAATTTTCAAGCAGGAGGTAAAGCACCAGAGGAAATGGTAGATAGGGAGATAAAAAAAGAGCCAACCCCTAGAGCAAAAAGGCTTAGGGATATTTACTATGATACTTTATCCTCTGCAAACACAGAATTTCCATATTGGTATAACAGAAGATGGAATGAGCTTGAAGGAGAAGTAACTATTGTAAGAAGAGCAGAGGCTTTGAGATGTGCTTATTCACATTTAACTCCTAATATAATACCAGGGGAAAAATTAGTTATGCAAAAAACTAATTACTATAGAGGTTCTTTCCCGATGCCTTGGCTTTCTGAAGGTTTCTTTGTAGCTAAAGAAGACGAGCTTTACAAGGAGGCTTTAGATAGAGGAAGTGCTAGTGCTGGTGAGCTAAGCAAATTTGGTACTGGTGGAGGAAATGTAACTAAGAGTTTTGGAAATGTAGTATCTATTGCAGGTAAGTTTGGTATGAGACAAGAGGAAATACCTGTGCTAGTTAAGTTGGCAAAGGAATGGGTAGGAAGATCTGTTGATGATTTAGGACATAAATATGAGCAGATGGTTCCAACTTATGAAATGAAAGAAAATATAATGAAAACGCTTATATGCATGTTTGATTCAGGTTTTACGCTACCCCAGGGTCGTGAAGTTGTAAATTATTATTATCCATTACAATATGGTTTTGATGAACTTATTAAAATGGCAGAAGAGTGTAAAGAAAAAGTTGCTGGAATGGCTGATGGTGACGGACTGATAGGTATGGATAGACTGTATTTTTATGAAGCAGTGAAAATTGTATTAGAAGGAATTCAAAACTGGATTTTAAACTATGTAAAAGAAGCTAAAAGATTAGCAAGTGTTACAGAAGATGAAGTTCAAAAAGGAGAATATGAAGAAATTTCTGAGTGTCTTTCCTGGATAGCTCACAAACAGCCAAGAACATTTAGGGAAGCATTACAGTTAACATATATTATTCATTTAGGTTGTATTAATGAAGATGCTATTTCTGGATTATCCCCAGGAAGAGTGGGTCAAGTTTTATATCCTTGGTTTGAACAAGATATTAAAACTGGAAGAATAACAGAAAAAGAAGTGTTAGAGCTTTTAGAACTTCATAGAGTTAAATTTACTTGTATTGATTGTTTTGCATCTACAGGAGTAGTTGGAGGTGTATTATCTGGTAATACATTTAATAATTTAAGTATTGGTGGACTTACAAAGGATGGTCACTCAGCTGCCAATAGGCTAGAAATGCTTATATTAGAAGCAGGAATTACTTGTGCAACTCCTCAACCTACACTTTCAGTACTTTATGATGAAAAATTACCAGAGGAATTTTTACTTAAATGTGTAGAGTGCGATAAAACTGGTACTGGATATCCTGCATGGATGAATAATCAAGGAGGTATTCAGTTTATATTGAATCAGTATGGAGAAGAAGGAATGACTGTAGAAGAAGCTAGATCTTTTGCTATAGGAGGATGCTTAGAAACTTCTCCATGTTGCTGGAAAGAGCTTACTTTAAATGGTAAGAAATATAATGTACCAGGAGGAGCTGGTCAGCCAACTAGTGTAGGTGTTCATTTCCTAGCAAATCCTAAGATCTTAGAGCTTGTAATTACTAATGGATTTGATCACAGAACAGGAATACAGGTATATCCACCTCATAATAAGAAGTTAGAAAGTTATGAAGAGTTTTGGAATCAGTTTAAAGAATACTATGAAATGACCTGTGACTGTTTAGCTAAGACAAATAATATTCAACATGATATTTGGAGAAGAAATAATATGAGCATATTTAGCTCAATGTTAAAACCAGATTGTCTAGATAAAGGTCATCACATTGGTCATTTAGGATATAGATATAATGCTACTTATAATATAGAAAGCTGCGGCACTATAAATATGGTTAATTCCCTTGCAGCAGTTAAAAAGCTTATATATGAAGATAAAAAATATACTATAGAAGATATAAAAGATGCAGTAGTTAATAACTTTGGATTTAAGAAGGCAGAGGAAGTTGGAAGCTATTCTTTAGCAGATCAGGAAAAGAAAGAAAACGGATATAAATATGAT
This sequence comes from Clostridium lundense DSM 17049, assembly GCF_000619945.1. GTDB lineage: Bacteria > Bacillota > Clostridia > Clostridiales > Clostridiaceae > Clostridium_AO > Clostridium_AO lundense. The sequence goes on from NZ_JHVC01000001.1 coordinate 251,000, forward strand.
GATATCTATGGAGATTGTCTACTTGCACCTAAGTATGGAAATGATGATCCTTATGCAGACAGTATATTAAAAGAATATGAGGATTGGTTCTGCTGTATGAGCCATAATTATGAATCCTTATATGGAAAGAAAATGTATGCGTGTCAAATTTCTGTATCTACTCATGGTGCTCAAGGAGCAGCTACACTTGCTACTGCAGATGGAAGACTTGCTGGTACAACTTATGCTGATGGTTCTATGTCTGCTTATCCTGGAACAGATAAGAATGGTCCATATGCATTATTTAATTCTGCAACAGTTTGGGATCATACTATGTCCCAGAATTCACAAATGAACTTAAAAGTTCATCCTAGTGCAATTAAAGGAGTAGAAGGATCAAGAAAACTTTTAGAGCTTACAAGAGCATATATGAGAAAAGGCGGATTCCATATCCAATATAATATAGTAGACTCTAAGGTATTAAAGGATGCTCAAAAGAAGCCTGAAAATTATAGAGATCTTATGGTTAGAGTTGCAGGATTTACTCAGTACTGGTGTGAAATAGGTAAACCTATTCAAGATGAAGTTGTTGCAAGAACTGAATATGAAGGAGTGTGATATTTATGAATAAAAATAATTTTAAACACAATGATTGTTTAAACTTTTCTCCTATTGATGTAGCTAAAGGAATATGTAGATTAACTAATTCAATAATATTTATAGATTCACAAACTTGTGGTAAATTTAATGAGCTTCCTAAGTGTAAAAATTGTACAAACTTTAAAAATCCAAACAAGGACAACATAGGAACTTGTACTGGATTAAAAAAGGAAGCTTGGGCTTATGGAGATCTTAATGCAGTAACCTGTGAAGGATACAAGAAATTGGGAGAATAGTTCATAAAGAAAAAATAATAAATAATAATTAAGAATTAATAATTACGAATTAATGGTTAAAAGGATATTTAGAGTAACTAAAGAAATCAAAATTTAAAGATTTTTAATATGAGTTTGAAAATCCTAATTAACTCTTAATTATGCATTATTAATTCTTAATTCATTTAGTCACTATTAAAGTGGAGGTATATATTATGGACGAAAAAAGGGCAAAACATTTAGGTCATATGGTTGTTTTGGCTTCTTGGCTTGCTGTATTTTGTCTTTTTGGATATAGATCTACATTTTCAGTATTAGTAGGACCTATGTCTAAGAATCTTGGTTGGAGCGTTTCTAAGCTATCATTAGGGTATTCTTTAATGATGACCGTTTATGCTGTAACTGCATTTTTTAGCGGTATGATTTTGGATAAATGGGGAACAAAACCTGCCTATGCTATTGGTTCAGTTTGTGCAGCTTTAGGTTTTTATTTAACCAGTAATGCTCAAAGTTATATGGGATATCTAATTCCTTATGCATTATTTGCAGGAATAGGTACAGGAATGCTTTGGGTATCTTCTACAGTTTCAGTACGTAAATGGTATATAGGTAAATCCTATGCTACTATGTGGGGGATGGCATTTATGGGTGCACCAGTAGCACAAGTTGTATTAAGTCTAGGAGTAAAAAAGATTTTACTTACCATGGACTGGAGACTTGCTATGAAGGAAATGTCAGTGGTAGTTTTAATAGCACTTATTATTGCAGCAGTGGTAGCCAAAAAGAATCCTCAAGATTATGGCATAGAACCTTTTGGTACAATGCCAGGTAAAAAAGCTTCAACTGGTACAGAACGTCTTTGGACTGTTAAAGAAGCATTCAAAACAAAACCAATATGGGGTGCTATAATAGCTTTCTTAACAAGTATGGTAGGAGAATTTTTAATTTGGACACAGATAGTTAATTATTGGACTCATGATGTTAAGTTATCTTTATCTACTGCTACTAACTTATATGTAGCAATTGGTATTGCAGGAATATTTACAATGCCTCTTATGGGAATTGCGGCAGATAGAATAGTAGGAAAGGTTGGCAATGAAGCAAAAGGAAGAAAAATTATGCTTATATTTGCTCCTACTATGGGAGTAATTGCCTGTTTCTTATTGCTAATGACTAAACATTCAATGTTTATAGGAATTATTGCTTGTATATTATTCGCAGTTTATTGGGCAATAGAACCAGGTGGAGTTGCAGGCTATGCAGGAACTATATATGGAGGTAAAACACTAGGAAAGATTTGGGGAACAGCAACCCTAATAGTTATGGGTATAGGACCAGCCCTTGGAAGTTTTATGGGAGGATATTTATTTGATACATCAGGAAGTTACTTGAATTCTATAATATTTGCAACTACATCTTTTGCAATATCTATAATAGCAGCTATATCATTACCTCTATGCATAAATTCTAAATCTAAATAATATAGAATTAAAACTGTAATTTAGTTCCGATGAAATTTTTACTTCATCGGGACTTTAGTTACATATAGATAAAATTAAAATTTTGAAGGGAGTATTTTTATGGAAAATAAAAAAGGATTAATATTTGATATACAAAGTTATTCTGTGCATGATGGACCAGGTTGTAGAACTATATGCTTTTTAAGTGGATGCCCTTTACATTGTGAATGGTGTGCAAATCCCGAAAGTTGGCAGTTTTCAGAAAAGCTTATGTTTGCAGAAAGTAAGTGCAAACATAATCAGGGATGTATTAGATGTATAAATGCTTGTCTGAATAATTCTATAAAAATACAAAATGATAAGATAGAATTAGACTGGGAAAGCTGCAGGAAATGTGATGAGTTTCAATGTACAAAAGCTTGCTATTATGAGGCTTTAAAGCTTTGTGGTAAATGGTATTATGTTGATGATGTTATGAATATTTTAAATAGAGATAGACAATATTGGGGAGAAAGAGGAGGAGTAACTTTTAGCGGAGGAGAGCCTCTAATGCAAAGTGAATTTTTAATAGAATTATTAAAGCGATGTAGAAAAAAGTATATTCACACTGCTATAGAAACCACTGCTTATAAGGATAAGGATACGTTTTTAAAAGTAATGGAATATATAGATTTTGCATTTATAGATGTAAAGCATATGAATAGGGAAAAACATAAAGAAAAAACAGGTGCACATAATGACTTAATATTAAGCAATATAGAGGCTTTAGTTAAGTCTAATTGGACAGGGAGATTAGTTCTTAGAATGCCAGTAATTAGAGGCTTTAATGATGGCGAAGAAAATATAAAGGAAATAATAAGGTTTATGAAAAGGTTGGGTTTAGTTGAAATGAATATTCTTCCATTTCATAGATTAGGTGATTCTAAATGGAATCAGCTAGGGAAAAAATATAAATATAGCGAAGAAGAAGGAACACCAAAAGAAAAACTAGAGAAAATACAGGATATGTTTTTAGATGAGGAAATTGCTTGTTATGTAGCACATGACACAGGCTTTTGATTAAGTGTAGTATATATTTTTTACTATTTATGATGAGAAAAATATGTACAAAAGTTTATGTAAGCAATTACTGGTAAAGAAATTTGTTAGGTGTTATGGTATAATGAGTAAAATAATATAAATTATAGATTAGTTCAATTTATAGAAATTATGGTATAAGAGGTGATATAGATGAATGGGATGAAAGTAGGGGTTATCGCAGGGACTCCTGTAGACACTCAAATGGGTGTAGATTTTTTAGCATCAAAGGAAATTGATTCAATTGGCTATCCAATATCCCCATGTCCGGAAGAACAGTCAAAAATTCAAATATTGTCTTCAATAAAACTTGAAAGTGAAATTAGAAATATAATTAAAAAGGCAAAGAGGCAGAATATTTATAAAATAATGATATATTGTAATTCATTAAGTGCAGCAGTTGATATGGACAAGATATCTAAAGAAGAAAATGTAAGAATAATTACTCCTCTTAATGTATATAAAAGTATTGCTTATAAATATAAGAATATTGGGGTATTAACAGCTAACAACCAAAGTTCTGCAGGTATTGAAAAAGTTATTCAAAGTGTAAATTCAAACTGTAATGTTATTGGAATAGGAATGCTCCCAGTGGTGGTGGAAATAGAAAAGGGTACGTTTGCTGAAGATATTGTAAAAAAATTTGCATTAAGAAATATTATAGAATTTTATAACTGTATAAAGGTAGATGCAATTATTCTTGGATGTACTCATTTCCCTTATCTTTACAATGAGTTAAAAAAATATTCATCTGTTCCCATTATTGATCCAGCAGAATTAATGTATAAAATGATATTATAAAAAGACTGCGATACAACTTTTTATAGTGAAGAGTGAATAATGAAGAGTAAAGGATAATTTTTCTCCATTATTCTCCACTCTTCAATCTTAACTATTCACTAAAAATTACGTTATTTTCCATCTATGCTCTATAATCTGAAAAAAATTACGACATAATTTTTTAAATTAAGTCTTTAATTACTTCTCCTCCAATAATCATTCCTGCTACAGGAGGAACAAAGGAGATACTGCCAGGAATTTGTCTTTTTCTAGTACATTTTTTACTGCCATCGGTACAAACACATCCTTCTTTACAAGTAACAATATCATCGACTATTGGCTTTAAAGGTACTTCTTCAGAAAAGAGCACTTTTAAAGTATCTACGCCTCTTTTTCTTAACTCATATCTCATAACTTTGGCAAGGGGACATATTTTTGTATCATATATATCAGCTATTTTAAATCTAGTAGGATCTAATTTATTTCCTGTTCCCATAGAACTAATTATAGGGATGTTATTTTTTTTGCACCAAAGAATAAGAGAGATTTTAGAAGATACAGTATCAATAGCATCTATAACATAGTTAGCATTTAGAGGAATTATTTCTTCTATATTATCTTCTTTAACAAAAACTTGATGGATAGTTACATTGCATTTTGGATTAATTTTTAAAATTCGTTCCTTCATAACTTCTACTTTAGGTTTACCTATGGTAGAATGATCTGCAATTATTTGTCTGTTTATATTTGTAAGACAAACAGTATCGTCATCTATTAATATTAAGTTACCTAATCCAGCTCTTGCTAAAGCCTCTGTAGCAAAACTTCCAACACCACCTATACCAAATATTACAACTGTACTATTTTTTAATTTTTCTAAAGATTTCTTTCCAATAAGTAATTCTTCTCTTGAAAATAAATGTTGTGCCATATGATTTACCTCACTTTTTAATACATACTATTCCTATTATGTTAGTATGGTAATATAATATACCTATTTTATATATTAAGTCAATATATTTCATAAAAAAGAAACCTTACCTAAAAGGTAAGGTTTCTTTTTTATGAAACTTCTTCTATGCTTTCCAAAGTGCTATCACAACTATTTTTAGAATATACTATTTTTAAGAGAACAGGTGTTATTATAGTTGTTACTATAACTACAAGTATTATTGGGGCAAAGAATTTAGTTTCTAAAAGTTGCATAGAAACGCCCATATTTGCAACTATAAGAGCTACCTCTCCCCTTGAAACCATTCCAACTCCTATTTGCATAGACTCATCTTTTGAGTAACCGCAAGCTTTAGCCCCTAGACTGCATCCAACTACTTTAGTTAAAATAGCTACAATTAATAATATTAAAGTAAACATTATAGTAGGCATGTCCATGTGTCCTATAGTTGTATTTATTCCTATATTTGCAAAGAATATAGGGGATAACAACATATAAGATACTACATCTGTCTTTGTTGTAATATAATGACGAACTTTAGTACAGGATATAACTAAACCTGCAATATATGCTCCTGTTATATCAGCCACGCCGAAAAAGTGTTCCGCTCCAAAAGACATTATTAAACAGAATGAAAGTGCTATTATAGGAAGTCTTCTTTTTTCTCCAACGCTATTACATAGTTTAGTGAAGAAATAATGAAAACCAAAGCCTATTACTAGTGCTGCTACGAAGAAACCTAGTATTTTTAGTAACACTACTGTTAAATTAACAGAAGGGTTAGCCATGCTTGAAACGATAGTCAGAATTATTATCCCTAAAATATCATCGATTATAGCTGCTCCAAGTATTGCAGTTCCAGAAGGAGTTTTTAATTTGCCCATCTCTTGAAGAGTTTCTACAGTAATACTAACAGAAGTAGCAGTAAGAACTACACCAATAAATACATTTTGTAGTATTGTTTTTAAATCGCCACCAAATGGGCTTCCAGAATTATTATAAAAACTTGCAACTGCGAATCCACCAATTAGTGGTACTATAACTCCAATTATAGCGATTATTAAGGAAGCTTTTCCACATTTTTTCAGTTCGTCTAAATCTGTTTCTAATCCTGCACCAAACATTAATAAAATTACACCTAATTTTGATAATTCAGATATTAATTCGGATTCGTGAATTATACCTAGGACAGCTGGTCCTAATATAAGACCTGCAATTAGTGCACCTACTACTTGTGGAATTTGAAAACGTTTAGTTATTAGGCCCAGTGTTTTTGTACTCAGCAGGATAATAGCTAAACTTAATAAGAAATTCATTGACTCCATTTATACAACCTCACTTTATATTAAATATTAAATAGAATTTTAAATATAATTAAATTAAACTATTCAATTTTTTAACAATATTGAACAAAAATATACTGTATTTTTACGTAAATAGTTTATCATATATTTGAATTTCACACAATATTTTAAGAAAAAAACAGACAATTTTTTTTATTCGTTATATTTTTTATATAACAAATAATGAATTGTGTGACTTTCAAGTGAAAAAATGAATATTTTGAAATGTATATAAAAATGAGAAAATGTAGAAAAATATAGAAAAAATTATTTATTCATGAATTATTAAATCATGGGAAAAATAAAATTTATAATAGTATAAAAATTATGAAATTTAATAATGGGGTGAATTTTATGAAGGAATATATTAAAAAATGGATTGGTAAAATTAAGAAGGCTAATATAGACACCTTTGGTACTGATGAAAGATTAGATTATAGAATTGTACACAAGGAGAGGTTAGAAAAAGCTAGAGAAGGAGATGAGCCTTTAGATTAATTAATTTGTTTATATGTACTCTAAAAGAAATGGTCACAATTTTTTTAGTCCTTTGATACTAATTTTAGTTAGTATATAATTAACTAGAGAATGGAAAATAGGATAAAGGTTGTGATAAACTATGTTAAGAAATGATTTGTTAAAAAGTAATAAAATTAAAATAACTGCTCTCAAGGAGGAAGATGTAGATACAGTAACCAAATGGTATGAAGATACTACATTCTTAAGGGTTTTCGATTTTAATCCAGCAGCACCATTATATAAGGGAAAGATAAAAGAATGGCTTTTAGAAGAAATAAACAATCCTAATAATTATTTTTTTGCTATAAGAGAAGAAAGTGATGGGCCAATGATTGGTTATGTGGAAATTGAAAGAATAAGCTGGAATAATGGAGTAGGTGGTATTGCTATAGGTATAGGGGATTTACAGCAATGTGGAAAGGGTTATGGAAAAGAAGCATTAAGTCTTGTTATGGATTTTGCTTTTAGAGAACTTAATCTACACAGATTGCAACTTATTACTATAAGTTATAATGAAAGAGCAATAAGATTATATGAAAAGTTAGGATTTAAACGGGAAGGTATTTATAGGGAAGCTGTGTTTAGAGATGGAAAAAGATATGACATATATTTATATGGGATACTGGATAGAGAGTGGGAAGTTTGCAATAGATAACAAAATATAGATTGCAGAGTAATAATGAATGATTGAGTGTGGATTTTGTTTGTAAGAAGGTTCACACTTGTTTTTTATTATTTATTATTTATTATTTGTTTTTGAGAATAATGTGACTATACTCAGGGAAAACTTTTACTAAAGCTTAGTAAAAGGGGTTGAATATAGGTGAATGAAACTATTTTAGAAAAGACTGAAGGACGTGTAAGTTATCATGATTCTGTTGAAGAAATGCTAAAAAGAATACGAGAGGACGGCATGTCTAATGTATTTGATAGATGGGTTCTTCAGGAGAAAATTCGTTGTAAATTTTGTCTTCAAGGGATGAGCTGCCAATTATGTTCACAAGGTCCATGTAGAATTAGTGAATCTACTGGACAGGATAAAGGTGTTTGTGGAATAGGACCTGATGCCATGGCTATGAGAAATTTACTACTTAGAAATATAATGGGAGCAGGTACATATAGTCACCATGCTTATGAGGCTTTTAGAACATTAAAAGCAACAGGAGAAGGAAAAACTCCTTTTAAAATCAAAGATACAAATAAACTTAAATGGATGTGTGAAAAGTTAGGCATAAATACAAATCAGGACACAAACAAAATGGCCATTCAATTAGCGGACTTATTGGAAGAACAAATGAAAATTGATTCAGAGGACAAAAATCTTATGGTGGAAGCGTTTGCTCCTAAAAAGAGAAAAAAAGTATGGAGGGACTTAAAGATATATCCTGCTGGAGCAGTACATGAGGAGCAAAACTGTGTAGCTAGTTGTTTAACAAATGTGGATGGAAACTATGCATCTTTAGCAGCAAAAGCTTTAAAGCTAGGATTGGCTACTATATATAATGCACAAATAGGTCTTGAGATGGTTCAAGATATTTTATTTGGTACACCAATGCCTCATGAAGTAAATGTGGATTTAGGAATTATGGATCCTGACTATATTAATATAGTATTTAATGGTCACCAGCCTTGGGCAGGAGTTGCCACTATACAAAAGGCAAAGATGGAGGAAGTTCAAGAAAAAGCAAGAAAAGCAGGGGCAAAGGGACTACGCATAGTAGGTTCTATAGAAACAGGGCAAGAATTGCTTCAAAGATTTGAAGTAGATAATATATTTGTGGGATTAATGGGTAACTGGTTAACCATAGAGCCACTTTTGGCTACAGGTACTGTGGATGTTATGGCTATGGAGGAAAATTGCTCACCACCTGCTATAGATATGTATGCAGAAAAATATCAATTTACATTAGTAAGTGTTAGCACAATAATTGATATACCAGGACTAGAGCACAAAATTCCATATGATCCTGAAAAAGTAGATGCTATGGCAGATACATTGATCGATTTAGCAATAGAAAATTTTAAAAAGCGTCATGGAAGAGTATTGCCTATGGTTCCTAAAATTACTCAAAAGGCAATAGCTGGATTCTCAACAGAGGCAGTGCTAAATGCTCTTGGTAATAAATTAGATCCATTAGTAGATGTAATAGTTGCTGGAAAAATTAAAGGAGTAGTAGCACTTGCTAATTGCTCTACATTAAGGAATGGGCCTCAGGATTGGAATACTGTAAATCTTACAAAAGAATTAATTAAGAAAAATATATTAGTAGTGAGTGGTGGATGTGGAAACCATGCATTAGAGGTTGCTGGTCTGTGTAATTTAGATGCAATAAATATGGCAGGAGAAGGATTAAAAGAAGTTTGTGGAGCACTAAAAATTCCTCCAGTATTAAGTTTTGGTACTTGTACTGACACTGGAAGAATATCTATGTTGGTTACTGCATTGGCAGATCATTTAGATGTAGATGTGCCACAATTACCAATAGCTGTTACTGCTCCAGAATGGATGGAACAAAAGGCTACAATTGATGGAGTATTTGCCGTTGCTTATGGTGCATATACTCATTTATCACCTACACCATTTATAACTGGGGCTCCTAAGCTAGTTAAGTTATTAACCGAAGAAGTTGAAGGATTAACTGGTGGTAAAATTGCCCTTGGAGATGATCCAGTAGAGGTAGCCAAAAATATAGAAGCTCACATTAATTCAAAGAGAAAAGCACTAGGTTTAAGCTAATTAAATATAAAGAAGGTCATTTTGTCTCATTAATTTGAGAAAATTTGACCTTCTTTATATTTTCTTCATAAAACATTGCTATAATCCCATAGGAAAATTATTTTGATAGGAGAGATAGTAGTGAATAAAAAAATCAAATGTATTGTAACATCCATGTTAATAGTATTTTCGACTAATGCTCAAGTGTTAGCAACACCATCTGATACTATTAAAAGTAATCTTCAGCAAAGTAAAGAGTCTTTAAAGAGCGTACAACAGGACATTGAAAAAGGTGAAAGAAAAGTGGAAGGTTTAGATCATCAAATAGAGAGTATTATGATAGAGATTAAGAATAATAAGGACAAAATCGTAAACACAGAAAAAAAAATAAATGCTACAGAGGGAGAGATTAAAAAAAGTGAAGAGGATATAAAAAAGGAAGAAGAATTATTTAAGGGTAGAATGAGAGCTACGTACATAAGTGGAATAGGTGGTTATTTAGATATAATTTTTGAAGCAGATGGTTTAGGAGAGTTGATAGATAAAGTAGAAGCTGTTAAATCTATAATTAAATATGATAAACAATTAATTGAAGATTTTAATTCTAAAAAGGATGCTTTAAAAAATAAAAAGAAAATTCTTCAAAAGGAAAAAGAAGATTTATTATCATTAAAAGAAGCAAATGACAAAAAGCTTAGCCAATTAAATGACACTAAAAAAGAACAGGACAAGCTAATAACCCAGTTGAAAGATAAGGAAAGATCAATAAAAGGAAAAATTGGGGAGAATGAAAAATTATTGGCTAAGGCTATGGAACAAGTTAACAATATTAAACAAGAAGCACCTAAATATGATCCAGATAAAGGAGCGGCAAATGTTACAAATGATAACATTATAGCTTATGCTTCTAACTTTTTAGGAACTCCTTATGTTTGGGGAGGAACAACCCCAGTACCAGGATTTGATTGTTCAGGTTTTACACAATATGTTTATGCTCATTTTGGAATATCAATTGGAAGGACTACTTATGATCAGATAAATGACGGTATTCAAGTTTCAAGGGATGCTTTACAACCAGGAGATTTAGTATTCTTTGGAACATTTGAAAATCCTCATCATGTTGGAATGTACATAGGAAATGGAGCTTACATTCATGCACCACATACAGGAGATGTTATAAAAATATCACAGTTAAATAGAGATGACTATTTAACTGCTAGAAGAGTTAAATAAGGTTATTATTAATTAGACAGGGATTTTTGCCCTGTCTAATTAATTTTTAAAATAAAAATTAAAATATAAAAGTTTTATTGTATTAAGTAAAACCTTCATATTTTCTTTATAATATTTAGATAATATGTAATAGGGAATAATTATATTATGTGAGGTGATATTATGGGAAATATATTGATTATAGAGGATGAAGAAAAAGTAGCTGCTGTTTTAAAGGCTTATTTAGAAAAGGAAGGATATAAAGTTTGGTGTACTACAAAAGGATTACAAGGATTAGAACTTTTTAAAAAAGAAGATTTTAATTTAGTTATATTAGATTTAATGTTACCTGATATTGATGGCGAAGAAGTATGCAAAAGAATTCGAAATATTTCAGATGTATATATATTTATGTTTACCGCAAAAGGTGATTTAAGTAATAGAATTGAAGGACTAGAAATAGGTGCAGATGAATATTTAGTAAAACCTTTTAGTCCTAGAGAACTTACGGTTCGTGTTAATGCACTATTTAGGAGGATTAAAGGAGAAAGTTCTTCCATGCTATCTTTTGATAATGATAATTTACAAATATTTAAAGAGGAAAGAATAGTAAAAGTTAAAGGTGAAGAGGTATATTTAACTCCAAATGAATTTGCAATTCTGTATACCTTAGCCTTAAATAAGGGAAAGGTTTTTACTAGAGAAATGCTTATAGAAGGGGCTTTTGATATGGACTTTGAAGGCTTTGATAGAACTATTGATGTGCATATAAAAAATATTAGAAAAAAGATTGAAGAAGATAGTAAAAATCCAAAGTATATATTAACTGTAACTAGAGTAGGGTATAAATTTGGTGGTGATATTTAATGCAAAGCATAAGAAAAAAGATATTAATGTTTATACTTTTTTCAGCGCTGTCCTCGTTGATTCTATCAGCATTATTTGTAAATATAACAATTAATAATACATTTAAAAGGTATATGGAAGGGGTTCAACAAAAAAGAGATACTAGAATAGTGCAATATTTTCAGCAAGTTTATAAAAGGGATGGAAAGTGGAAAAGCAATTCAGGAGAAGAATTGATGCATGAAGCTTATATGAGTAACTATTGTATAACCTTAATGGATAAAAACAAAGATGTAATTTGGAGTATGAATCCATATAAAATTCAAGCAACAATGCATATGGAGAATATGATGGGAAGCAATAAGGGAATATACACTACAAAGACTTATGAAATAAAGAATGAAGATAAAATAGTAGGTTATGTATCTCTAGGACAATATTCTTCGCTGCTTCTATCAGAAGAAGATGTAAAATTTAAATCAGAAATTAATAAAAGTATTTTACTTAGCATAATATTTACCATCTTAATTACAATTATCATAAGTGTATATTTATCTAAGGAATTTTCTAGACCCATAAAAAAGGTTTCAGATGTATCAGTGGAATTGTCCAAAGGAAACTATAATGTAAATTATAATGGGCATAGCAATATAGTGGAAATAAGAAATTTAGAAGATAGTATAAATGATTTAAGAGAAAAACTAAAAAAACAAGAAGTTTTAAGAAAAAGATTAGTTTCAGATATTTCGCATGAAATAAGGACACCATTAAATGTACTACAAAACAATTTGGAGGCTATGGTAGACGGAATTTTTCCTATAAACAATGAAAATTTAAATTCTCTCAATGATGAAGTTATAAGATTTGGAAAATTATTAGATAATTTAAATGTGCTAAAGGGATTTGAAGAAGAAGGATTAGCCTTAAATATGGAAAAGATTTCACTAAATGGCGTAATTGCTTCTGTTATTAATGATTTTACAGTTACTGTAGAAGATAAAGGGCTAAAAATATATTTTAATGAAGGTAATGGAAAAAACTATTATATTTTAGGTGATGAGAATAAATTAAAACAAGTATTTATAAATTTGATTTCTAATTCTATGAAATTTGCAAAAGACGGAGGAAGTATCTGGGTTAATATTAAGGAAAATAAAAAACATATAATAGTAGAGGTTATTGATAATGGTATAGGAATAAAAAAAGAAGATTTACCTTTTATATTTGAGAGGCTTTATAGAGGAGATAAAAGTAGACACGAAAGAGAAGGTAGCGGTATAGGGTTAACTATAGTAAAGAAAATAATAACTTTGCACTCAGCATCTATTAATGTGGAAAGTCAGTGGGAAAGAGGAACCAAAATTATTATTATATTTAAAAAGTTAAATTAATATAGCTATATTATTATAGTACAAAATAAAAAATAGAAAAAAGTTTTAAATTTTAGTTGAAATTTATTATCAATAGGAATATAATAAAAATATAGCCCCCTACACCTGGGGGGTATATAGGAGGGCAACTTATGAATGAAGAGAAGAAAAAAGCATTACAACTTTTAAAAACATCTAAAGGTCAAATTGAGGGCATAATAAAAATGATAGAAGACGGAAGGTATTGTATAGATATATCTAATCAAATAATATCAGCACAAGCTTTATTAAAGAAATCTAACATGCTAATACTTAAACAGCATTTAAATCATTGCGTAAAAGATGCTTTTCTTCATGATTCTGGGGAAGAAAAGGTAGACGAAGTAATGAGTGTATTACAAAAACTTATAGATAAATAGGAGAGATATATAGCATGAAGAATATATTTAAGAAATTTATAAAAAAATTAGCGGATGAAAATAGTAAAACTTTTTCTGGAAACGGAAAATTAGATTGTTGTAGTTTAAATAGGGATAGTAATCCCAAAAAGAACAAAGACTCAAAAAAATAGAGTACTACTTAAGGTATTATAATACTAAGGAGGGATAGAATGAAAAATCAAATTTTAAATATAGAGGGAATGACCTGTGCTGCTTGTGCTAAGGCAGTAGAAAGAACTTCAAAAAGGGTTGATGGAGTTATTGAAGCTAATGTAAATTTTGCCTCAGAGAAGTTAAGTTTAACTTATGATGAGACAAAAGTTAAATTAGAAGATGTTCAAAAATCTATAGAAAAAGCTGGTTATAAGGCTTTAGTAGAATCCACAACTAAAACTTTAAGTATAGAAGGAATGACTTGTGCAGCTTGTGCTAAGGCTGTTGAAAGAGTTTGCAAAAGATTAGATGGAGTTATTGAGGCTAACGTAAATTTTGCATCTGAAAAATTAAACATAACTTTTGAACCTGCGAAAATTAGACTAATAGAAATAAAAAATGCAGTAGAAAAGTCAGGATATAAATTAGTGGAAGAAAGTACTGTAGATTTACACAAAGAAAAGAAGGAAGAAGAGAGAAAACTCTTGTGGAAAAAGTTCGTGGTTTCAGCTATATTTACTGTTCCACTACTTTATATATCTATGGGACATATGTTGGGGTTCCCAATACCTAGTATACTTCACCCAACAATGCATCCTAAAAATTTTGCTGTAATTCAATTTTTATTGGTTTTACCTGTTGTGATAATCGGAAATAAGTTTTACAAGATAGGATTTAAGGCGCTATTAAGGAAAGAGCCCAATATGGATTCTTTAATAGCTATTGGTACCTTAGCAGCATTTTTATATGGGATGTTTGCCATATATAAAATATTTGCAGGAGAAGTGCAATATGCTAATAATTTATATTTTGAATCGGCCGGAGTTATTTTAACTCTTATTACTTTAGGAAAATATTTAGAAACTGTTACTAAAGGAAAGACTTCAGAAGCAATAAAAAAGCTAATGGGCTTAGCACCTAAGACTGCTAGAATATTAAAAGAAGATAATGAAGTAGAAATTCCTATAGATGAAGTAGAAGTTCAGGACATAATTATTGTAAAGCCAGGAGAAAGGCTTCCTGTAGATGGAATTGTTATGGAAGGAATTACTTCTATAGATGAATCTATGCTTACGGGAGAAAGTATCCCTGTAGAAAAGAATATAGGAGATAAAGTCATTGGTGGAAGTATAAATAAAAATGGATTTATAAAGTACAAGGCTACTAGAGTAGGGAAAGATACAGCTCTTGCCCAAATAATTAAATTAGTAGAAGAAGCTCAGGGAAGTAAAGCACCTATTGCCAAAATGGCGGATATAATAGCGGGGTATTTTGTTCCTGTAGTAATAACTTTAGCTTTATTAGCAGCTATAGGTTGGAAAATTTATGGAGAAAGTAATGTATTTGCTTTAACTATATTTATATCTGTATTAGTAATAGCTTGTCCATGTGCTTTAGGTCTAGCAACACCTACAGCAATAATGGTAGGTACAGGAAAAGGAGCAGAATATGGAGTTCTTATAAAGAGTGGTGAAGCATTAGAAACTGCTCATAGAATAGAAACAGTAGTCTTTGATAAAACTGGTACTATAACTGAAGGAAAACCAAAAGTTACGGATATAATAACTAGTGAAGGTATTAGTGAGGAATATTTATTACAAATAGCTGCCAGTGGAGAAAAGGGTTCAGAACATCCATTAGGGGAGGCTATTGTAAAGCAGGGAGAAGAAAAAGAATTAGAATTTAAGATGGTAGAAAAGTTTGAGGCTATACCAGGACAGGGTATAAAAGCCTTCATAGAAGAAAAAAAAGTTTTATTAGGAAATAAAAAACTTATGAGTGAAAACAATATAGATTTAAAGGAGTTTGGTGAAATATCAAATAGATTAGCAGAAGAAGGAAAAACTCCTATGTATGTAGCACTTGAAGATAAATTAGCTGGAATAATAGCTGTGGCAGATACAGTAAAAGAAAATAGTAAAAATGCCATAGAAAAGCTTCATAAAATGGGTATAGAAGTAGTTATGATTACTGGAGATAATAAAAGAACTGCTGAAGCTATAGGAAGACAAGTAGGAATAGATAGAGTACTTGCTGAGGTTTTACCAGAAGACAAGGCAAAGGAAGTTAAAAAACTTCAAAGTGAAGGGAAAAAAGTTGCTATGGTAGGAGATGGTATAAATGATGCACCAGCTCTTGCTCAAGCAGATGTTGGAATTGCTATAGGATCTGGAACAGATGTAGCTATGGAATCTGCAGATATAGTTTTAATGAAAAGTGACTTAATGGATGTAGGCACTGCAATACAGTTAAGTAAAAAAACTATAAGGAATATAAAAGAAAATTTATTTTGGGCTTTTGGATACAATACTATAGGAATACCAGTAGCTATGGGATTTTTACACATTTTTGGAGGACCGCTTTTAAATCCTATGATTGGAGCAGCAGCTATGAGCTTTAGTTCTGTTTCAGTGCTTTTAAATGCATTAAGGTTAAAGACCTTTAGACCAAACTAAAAAAATAAATAATAAATAATAAAGATCAAATAATAAGTAAGAAATAATAAAAATTGGAGGAATAAATTATGAAAAAGAAAATATCTATTGAAGGAATGAGTTGTATGCATTGTGTAAAGCATGTAAAGGAGGCTTTAGAAGAAATAGGAGGAAAGAATATAGATGTTAATTTAAGTTCAAAAGTAGCAGTAGCTGAATTTGATGAAAATGTAACTGATAATAAAATAAAAGATGTAATTAAAGATTATGGATACAAAGTAATGAATATAGAAGAGTAATAATAAAAAGCTAGTCCTTAGGGATTAGCTTTTTTATTATTTGCAATAATTAAATTGAAATATTTTTAGGGTGTGATAAAATATGTAATGTGGTAATTTTTGAACTGATTGGAGAGAAATTCATGGCAAAAGAGCGATTAAAGGAATTAGACATAATAAGAGCAATAGCTTTTATATTTGTAGTTGATCAACACATTCTAGGGGGATATTCCTATATTAAGGAATTACCTAAGGATCAATATTTAATTTTAAAGATGTTTTATATAGTAGCCAAGCCTGCTGTACCTATATTTCTTACTATAAGCGCTATATCATTATTTTATGTTTATTATGATAACTTTAATGCCAAAAAGTATTATATAAAAAGAGCAAAATACATATTAATACCATATATTATTTGGTCTGCTATAAATATGTATAAGTTGGGAAATAGGGATGGCTTTAATGATTTTATATGGCAGGTTTTATCTGGGAACGGAGGATTTCATCTTTGGTATATGGGAATGATATTGAGATTATATATTTGTTTTCCTATAATTTTATATATAGGAAAGAGAATATATAATAGTAATAAGGTTTTAAGAATTATAGTATTTATAAGCACTTTTCCAGCTTATTATATGTTAAGCAAATATCAATATGTTATATCTCAGAATGCAGGAAAATTTATATTTAATAATCCTACAGAATTGCAGCAAAAGTTTGTCAATGTATCTTCGATATTTTGGATATTATATTTTATATTGGGAATTTATATTGCATTAAACTATAAAACTTTTAAAAATATTATTATGAAATTTAAATGGGTAGTTATAGCAGCTTATTTGCCTTTGTTAGTGTATACTTATATGAATGAAATTGAGGCTGTAAAATTTATAAGAAGCGTGTACATATTGTTTACTATAGTTACTATTTTAGTTGTATATATTATAGCTATTTATTTGGCAAACTTTAAAAGCCTATATAATAAATTTAAGTTTATAGGGGATTATTCTTTTGCAGGTTATATGGCACATATTATAGTTTTAAATTGGTTTGCTAATAACTTACAATTTTATTTTGGAATAAAAAATCACCTCATATTAGGTGTTTTAGTATGGATTTTAACATCAATAACAACACCAATAATAATGAGCTTCTTAAATTGTTTTCCATATTCCCAGTATGTTATAGGAGCTAAAAATAATATCATTAAAGATATAAATAATAAAAAAAGAATACAAAATACTGATAAGAAAATAATAGGTTATAATTTATAATAATAAAAGAGCATGTAGTCCAACATATTTATTTGGTGCTACATGTTTTTTTATATGCAAAAACTAAATTGTGGCAGAAAATCTACAAACACTTTAACACTTTAGTAGAAAAATGTAATATTTAATGAATAAAATAATTTTATTAAAATTGTTTTGGAAAAATGTTGAAATATAGTAATAAATGTTGTAATATTATATATATATTACTTAGAAGGGATGGGGTGTAATAAATGGATTCAAAAACAGTAAAAGTTAAAAAAAGTAACAACGGCAGCATCAAAAACAAATTAATAGTAGCATTTACCTCGCTAATATTAGTTTGTATACTAACCTTAACAATTATAATATCAATAGTGACGGTAAATAATATAAAGGATACTTATATGAATTCCATAGATTTAAGTATTTCCCAAGGAGAAGAAGAAATTAACACATATATAAGTTCTATAGAAGAAAATATAAATATGCTAAGTAAAATGCCTGTAATTATCAGTAAAGATTTTGATAATAGTTTACCAACGTATTTTGATTCAAAAGAAGATAGTAAAAATGCAGTTAAAAATAAAAACTATGAGAATGAGGTTTTTAATTATTTAGAAAACTTTACGAAAAGTCATAGTTCTACACAATCTATATTTATAGGTGTGGAAAGTAATGGAGGGTATGTACAGTATCCTAGGGTAAACATAAAAAAAGGGTATGATCCAAGAACAAGAGAATGGTATAAAACTGGTAAGAGTAATTCTGATAAAGTAAATGTTACTGACATGTATCAAATGACCAACGGGGATACAGTTATAAGCTTTATAAAGGCCATGAAAGATAATGGAAGAATAAAAGGTGTAATTGGTTATGATATGAATTTAACTAAACTTTCAGATATGGTTAAGTCTATGAAGATTGGTAAGAATGGATATATGATTATAACTGATAAAAATGGAAATATATTAGCTCATCCAAAAGATAAGACTTTATTAAGTAAGAATATAAAAGAAGAAAATTCGGAAAATTTCGGAGATATAAATAAATCAATAGGAAAAACATTTGAAATTAAACATTCTGATGGGAAAAATTATATAGTTAAGGTGCAAAGGTTTACAAATGAGGATATAGGCTGGAATTGTATAATTTTTATAGATAAAAGTGAAATATATGTTCTTGCAAAAAGCATATTAATAATAAACATAGTGTTAACGATTATATTTATAGCATTAAGTATAATGGTATCTATGTATATGGCTAGAAAAATCTCTGAACCTATTAGTTATATATCTAATCATGTTCAGATTTTAGGTCAGGGTGATTTTTCTCGGGAAATAGATGAAGGACATTTACAGCATAATGATGAAATAGGAAAAGCTATGCAGTCGGCAAAAAGCATGCAACATTCTATTAGGGATATTATTAGTAATGTAAAAGACAAGTCCACATATATAGATGAATACTCTAGCACGTTATCTAAATTTGTAGAGGAAATGTCAAGTTCTTCTAAGGAAATATCAATGGCTATTGCACAAATTGCAAAAGGAGCGAGTTCCCAATCACAAGAATTAGTAGATATAGTTCAGATATTACATGAATTTAGTGGAGATATAGAAAATGTTTTAGGTGATGTATCCCACGTTTACAATAATTCTCAGAGTATAGATGGTTTAGTTAAAAGTGGTAGTAGTAATATGAATTCATTAATTAATTCCGTAGATATTACTAATGAATCTTTTAAAGAATTTATTCATGGATTTGAGAAACTTATTTCTAGTATGGAACAAATAAGCAATATTACTAATCTAATAAATGATATAGCAGAACAAACAAATTTATTAGCTTTAAATGCAGCTATTGAAGCAGCTAGAGCAGGAGAGGCTGGAAAAGGATTTGCTGTAGTTGCTGATGAAATAAGAGACCTTGCAGAACAAACAAAGATTTCATCAAAAGATATTGATAAACTTGTAGGTGATATATTCCAGGATGCCAGCATTATTGATAATAATAAAGATCATATGTATAAGGAACTGGAAAATGAAAAAGCTGTTATTAATATATCAACCAATTCATTTAATGATATAATTCAGGCTATAGAGGATATATTACCTAAGATAGAAAAAATAACAGAATCTATAGAAGATATAGATAATAGTAAAACTAGTATACTTAATAAGTTAGAAAATATATCTTCAGTTTCAGAAGAAGTTTGTGCTTCTACAGAAGAAATAACTTCTTCTACAGAGCAGATGAGTAGCTTTTCAAATAAGGTGTCTTCAGAGGCTAATACATTAAGCGAAACTGCAAAAGAAATGATGGATGGTGTAAATAAATTTAAATTGTAATTAAGTTATAAATTTAGTCTTAGCTTAACTTGTAAATAAACTAAGACTAAATTTTTTTATTAATGGCTTAAGGGGTAGGACTGCAACAACTAGGGGTAGAACTATTAGGAACTACTATATCCCCAGGTTTTAAGTTTTCTGTAGAATTGATATCATCTACTACTTTTATATATCCTCTTATCATACCCATCCAGCAACTAAAATTAATGTCCTTATTATTAGGAGTAAATTCTATAACATTTTCTCCACTTTCTAATTTCTTTTGGATATCAAGTGAAGAAAATATAATTTCATTATTGCAATAATTTAGGCTCTTTCCGTCTATTATCAATTTTACTGGAGTATTTTTTTGAACATAAAGCACATTAGGAGTATATCCTCTAGAATCAGCAGTAATATTTATAATTTGTACACCATCTTTAATTATTGGCTTAGTTATATTTAAATTTTTATCTTTATTATTTGATAGTAGTTTTGAAGATGATACCAATTCTAAAGGATTATTAAATCCCATAAGAGCAAGTCCTCTATTACCCATAATTAAACCTAGAAATATGATCAAAATTCCACTATATCTTAGCAAATTTTTTGTATATTTTTTGCTCAATAAACCAGATAAAGTTCCAAAACTAAACATAAGAGGTACTGTACCTAAAGAAAAAATAAACATGGATAAGGCGCCTTTAAAGGCACTTCCAGTACTAAGAGCATAAATTTGCAGTGTTTGTAGTGGTCCACAAGGCATAAAACCATTTAATATACCCACTAAAAAAGGAGAAGAAAACTTTCTTTTTAAAGAACAACTATTCCAGGGAAGCTTAATATAGAACTTTTTAAATAAATTAAATCCTGCTAGATTAAATCCCATTATTATCATAAATATTGCTGCAATAATTTGAATAATTGCCTTAGAAAATAGTGAAAGAGAAAAAAGAGAACCTAAAGCACCTATAGCTCCACCTAGTACGGTATAAGATAGTACCCTTCCTAGATTATATAATATAGCAGGTTTTATAGCTTCAAGCTTAGTACTTTTTTCTTTAACTATACTTTGAGAAAGCATTATTCCTCCACACATACCAACACAATGAATGGATGTAAGCAGCCCTATTACAAATAGTGCAAAGTAGGAAGCATTATTTAAACTAGTTTCCATATTAAAACCATTGGTAGATTTAGATAAGTTCCATATTATAAAACCTATAATTAAAATTCCTATAATATTTTTATTACCAGGCTCTGTTAAATGATAGCCTGCTTTTTCTATGGCAGATTTTATTTTATTTATATTGCAAACACGATCATCATAATGAATTTCCACTATACCATCTTTAAAATTTGCTTTAACCCATATAATTCCTGGTAGAGTATTTATATCTTTTTCTATTCTTTTTTCACAAGAATTGCAGGTCATATTATAAACTTTAAGTCTAACCTTTTTTATTTCCATGAAATAACCTCCTTATTATGTTTATTAAGAAGATTATATTTGAAATTTATAAAGATATTATGAAGGCAAAATTACATATTTACGAGGTAAAAAAACGTAGAATTTAGTTGAAAAATGTTATATTAACGTATATAATTTATTGAGTTAATATAAAATGATTACTTTTAGTAATATTAGGGGGCATAATGTATGGAAGGAATTTTATTTTTAGTTATTGGAGCTTTAAAAATAACATTGCTAGATATTGTATTAAGTGGAGATAACATAGGGGTTATAGCTTTGGCTACAAAGGATCTTCCAGAGAAATTTGCAAAAAGAGCAGCAGTAATTGGGGTTAGTGCAGCCATAATTTTGAGAATAATTTTTGCATCTTGTGTTACTTTGATTTTAAATATACAGTGGTTACCTATAAAACTAATAGGAGGATTACTGCTTATAAAGATTACTTGGGATTTTATAAAAGGAGAAGACGAAGAAGAAGATGTAAAGGTAGAAAGTAAATTTTGGGGAGCGGTATGGAGTATTATTATAGCAGATATTACTATGAGTTTAGATAATGTATTAGCTATAGCAGGTACTGCCGAAGGGAACATACCTTTAATAATTTTTGGATTAGCTTTAAATATTCCTATTATTTTCTTTGGAAGTCGATATGTTGCAAAAATTATGAATAAATATCCTATAGCTATTTATATAGGAGGAGGAATACTCGCTCACACTGCATTTAAAATGTTATTAGAAGATAGATTAATAATACATAAAATACCACACAGCTTTTTAATAGCTTTCCCTTATGCAATGGCGCTTCTTACATTGGCATATGGATTATATATTACAAGAAATAGTAAAGACTTAATATCATAAAATAAGAGCCTCACTTCTTAGTGAGGCTCTTATTTTTGAATAATAAATACTCCTTTAACAGAAAATAAATAAAAATATCTAAAGGAGGTAAGATTTGTGTTAGAAAAGATGGTGAATAGTGTTCTAAATAATCTTTCTGATGAAATGATGATTAATATACTTACTAAGGATTATCCAGAAAATTTTTTTGTAATGGCTACAGCAGCGGAAAAAATAGGTGTTAATGCTATTGTGGAGGCTTGCATTAGAGGAGAGAGTGGGAAAGTCCTTCAAAGAACTTATGGAAGTCCCAATGTACAATCTCAGTGGAATAAATTATTTTTAAATGGAAGGCAATTATTTAACTTGCCTGTAGAAAAGTTAGATAGTATAAGTACAGAAGTGATTATTGGAAAGAAGTGTATAAAACCATTAGTAATATCTATGCCTGTAATGATAACGGGAATGTCTTATGGTGGATCTTTAAGTTTAGAGACAAAGACTGCTTTAGCGAGGGGAGCTTCTATAGCCGGCACAGCTACAAATACAGGAGAATCTGGTGTTTGTGCAGAAGAAAGAGAAGCAGCGAAACTTTTAATAGGACAATATAATAGGGGAGGATGGCTTAGAAGCAAAGAAGATTTAGGTAAACTAGATGCTATAGAAATACAAATGGGGCAAGGAGCTTGGGGAGGTGCTGTGCCTACTAATATACCAGCTAATGAAATAGGGGAACATTTAAGAAATACATGGCATTTAAATTCCAATGAAGATGCAAAAAAAGGATCTAGGATGGAAGGAATCGATTCTTTAGAAGACCTAATAAATTTAGTTAACAATTTGAAAAGTGAATATGGAGTACCTGTTGGAATAAAAATTGCAGCTACTCATTTTATTGAAAAGGAATTAGATGTAATAACAAGTACAGAAGCAGATTTCATTGTAATAGATGGTGCGGAAGGAGGAACTGCAAGTGCTCCGCCTACCCTAGAGGATGATATGGGGTTGCCGACTTTATTTGCTTTATCTAGAGCTGTTAATTATTTAGAAGGAAAGGAAATAAAGGATAAGTATGATTTAATAGTAGCAGGAGGGCTAAAGACACCAGGAGAATTTTTAAAAGCAGCAGCTCTTGGTGCAAAGGCAGTTTATATAGGATCTATAGCTGTTATAGCTACCATTCAAAGTCAGATTATTAAAACTCTTACCTATGAAAGTACCCCACAGTTAGTTTTATATGGAGGAAAACTAACAAAAGAATTGGATGTAGATAAAGGTGCTCAAACTTTATCAAACTTTTTAAATTCCTGTAAGGAGGAAATGAAGCTAGCTCTTTCCGCTATGGGAAAAACAAGTGTAGATCAATTAGCTAAAGAAGATTTAGTTTGTGTAGATAAGGAATTAAGTAGTGTTTTGAAAATAGGATATGCTGGGGATGCTTGTGAGTAATTAAAAAGGTTGCAAAGCAACCTTTTTTTAAAGAAACATTACAAATTTCACCATAAGATAGTAGTGACATAAGCTCCCTAACATTACAAATATGTGAAAAATTTCATGAAAACCAAAAAGCTTTGAGTTAATTTTTGGCCATTTTAGTGCATATATTATACCTCCTACAGTATAAAAGATCCCTCCTATTAAAAGCCATACAAATCCTTTTATGGATATGGCTTTAATTATTGGAACAATAAAAAATACAACTAGCCAGCCCATAATAATATAAAATAAAGTTGATAATACTCTTGGACAGTTAAACCAAAACATTTTAAACATAACTCCAGTAAAAGCTAAAATCCATACTATAGTGAAAAGAGTAATTCCTAAGGTTCCTTTTAATGCTAGCAGGCATATAGGAGTATATGTGCCAGCAATCAATATATATATCATAGAGTGATCAATTCTTCTTAATATGTTTATTACCTTTTGGGATACCCTAGCTATATGATAAGTAGAGCTGGCAGAGTATAGAAGTATAAGACTAATACCAAAGATTGAAAAAGCTATTATTGCCCAAGAGCTGTCTTTGTATATTGACAACTTCAATAATAAAACTAGTCCAATGAAAGATAAGAAAGCACCTATGAGATGAGTAAAACCGCTTATCGGATCTCTAAATTTTTTTAACAATTCAAAAAGCCCCCTTGTATTATTATTTTACCATTATAGTATTTACACAATAATAGAAATTTATAAATATATCTATGTAACTTTATGTGGTTTTGAAAACTACATGTCATGATATTATAATACGCTTATTGAATAAAAAAATCAATATCTGTATTACATTTTTATTGAATTAAGGTTTTTTTTACTATAGAATGTATTTGAGGTGAATTTAATGGAATATAATAAACAAGACATAAGTAAGTTGTTTAATGAAATAATTAGTAGTAAAGAAATATCTTTAGAGGAAATTCCATGTATAGATTTATATATGGATCAAGTTACCACATTTTTTGAGGATAAGCTTTTAGATTGTAAAAGAAATTCAGAGGATAAAATACTTACTAAAACAATGATTAATAACTATACTAAGGGAAAAATACTTATGCCTGCTAAAAAGAAAAAGTATACTATAGAACATATGATACTTTTAATATTAATATATAATTTAAAACAAGTACTATCCATAAACGATATAAATGCTCTTCTAAGTCCAATTTTTAATGAAAAAGTTGAGTCTATAAAGGAAGACATACATATAGATGAAATATATAAATCTTTTTTAAATATTAAAACTAAGGAAAATGAAGAGTTAAAAAATGATTTTAATCATATTGTTGAGAATATTGAAGATGAATTTAAAAATTTTCAAGAAGAAAAAAAAGACACAATAAAGTTACTTACTACTGTTTTAATATTAAGTAATAGAGCAAATATTTATAAAAGGATGGCTGAAAAACTAATAGATAATTATTTAAAAGATTAATATTAGGGGAAAAAATGAATTTTTAAAGGGGGAATTTATATGATATATATAGTAAGGGAGAAAATATTTTCTATAGGGGATAAGTTTACTATTAAAAATTCTAATGGAGAAGATGTGTTTCAAGTAACAAGTAAAGTGTTGACTATTGGAGATAAACTTAGAATTTTAGATATGCAGGGAAGGGAACATATTTATATAGAACAAAAACTTTTAAAGTTTTTACCACAGTATAATATATTTCAGGGGGATAATTTAATAGCAGGGGTGAAAAAGAAGTTAACATTTTTCAATCATAAATTTGTAATTGAAAGTGTTATAGGAGATTATGAAATAGAAGGAAATGTATTAGCTCATGATTTTTCTATAATTAAAAATGGTCATCAGGTAGCTAGGATTAAAAAAGCATGGCTATCTTTAGCTGATTGCTATGAAGTAGATATAGAATCTTTTGAAAATCCAGCTTTTATATTAGCTTTAGTTATTGTTTTAGATCAAGTTATATATGATGATAAAAATAACAATAATAATAGATAACTATTGATGTTTAATTAATAAAAATAGGAAGCTTTTGCTTCCTATTTTTAACTTAATTCATTTAATTTATCTTTTCTATTTTGCTGTTTCTCTTTCATATTTTGTAGTTGTTCGTTACTCATATGATCTGAATTGTGTTCTATATACCCTTCAGTAAATGCCATATTTTTAACTAAATTTTCTCGTTCATCTGTAGGGCCGCCATCGTCATATATTATTTTATCTTTTAGAGTTTCTATATTTTCTTGTCTAGTATTTAGTAATTCTTTTGCACTTTCTAATCTAGAAGGAGAAGAAATATCTGAATGCTGTTCTAGATGTCTTTCTGTTCTTGTATTTTTTTCTACTAGGTTTATTAATTCATCTATCCTATTTTCTTTTTCAATTGCATTACAAGATTTTTTTTCTCTATCATCCATCTTAAAGCTCCTCCTAACTAATTTAAGATAATAAAATTTTTAATTTACGTACATTTTTATCATGCCCACTAAGAGTTTTTAAATGCTATAAACATTATGGCAAAATAACATGACTTTAGTCATACTACTTTAATGACTTTTTTTACTATTTTAATGACAAAGTTATTTATATAATTTAATTACAAGATTAATTACTTAGGGGTGATATTTAATGAAGGGAAAGTATACTCTTGGAATTATATTTATATTATTTGGAGTAGCAATATTGTTGCAGCAATTAAACATTATGGATGTGCATAATATTATGTCCACTTGGTGGCCATTAATAATTATTGCAATTGGTGTAAGTAAATTATTAGATAGTCAGGGAAATTATACGTGGCCTATGGTATGGATAGCAGTAGGATTTTTAATGCAATTAAGGAAACTGGATATATTAGATGTAAGTATAACCAAATTTTTCTGGCCTATATTGTTTATAATCATCGGAGTTAATATGCTTTTCTCTAAAGGAAAAAAAAAATTATATGATAAAGGAATGAGAGAAGTACAAGATGATACAATTGACTATTTTTGTGTATTTTCTGCATTAGAAAATAGAAATTTATCAAAAAATTTTAGAGGTGGAAATGTTCTAACTTTATTTGGAGGTGCAACTATAGATTTAAGAGGAGCTGAAATTGCACCAGAAGGAGCAATGGTGGATTTAACTACTGCATTTGGTGGTATTGATTTAATAGTACCAGAACATTGGAAAGTAGTAGTAACAGGTATACCTATATTTGGAGGATGGAGCAATAAAACGAGAATGGAACAAATGCCAGAAGAACAAGAATTATTTTCAGGAAGGCCTATTTTAAAAATTAAATGTATAGCTGCCTTTGGAGGAATTGATATTAAAAATTATATTTAGTAATAAAAAATAAGTCTATAGATAAAAACTATGGGCTTATTTTTTATTTTATATAATTTTTGAGATATTTATATTAAAATTAAGCATTTAATATAAAATTAGATAAATTTATATTAAAAATGTGGTAAATGCATGAAAAACGTATTAAATATATGAAAATCACTTGAAAAACACTAAAAATTACAGTAAAGATATTGTGATAAATTTAAATAAATATAGTAGAATCTATTAATAAAACCAGTTATTTCAGTTATTAACAAGGGAGAGGTGGAGGAAGTGAATTTAAAAAAAATCAAACTAGGAAATAGACTTATTTTAGGTTTTGGAACAATGATAGTGCTTATTATCATTATATCGTTGGTATCAGTTTTGAGACTAAATGAATTGAATATGAACTTTGCTGAAATAGGGAATGTAAGTAATAAAAAAGTTGAATTAGCTAATGCAATGAGAGGAGATATAAATAAAGCAAGGACAAGCCTTAGAAATATATTGGTTAGTAATGATGTTAATTATATGGCTCAACAACAAAAAATTTATAATGAAAGTGTTGAAAGTTATAATGAAGATGAGAGGGAACTGGAGAAGATCTTAAATACAGAGAAGGGAAGAGAACTATTTAAAGCAATAAAAGAAAAAGAAGTAACAGCTAAACCTATTTTTGAGGAAACCTTGAAAAAAGGGATGAATGCAAACATTTCAAATAAGGAAATGGAAAAAATGTTACTTGATTTAAGTAAACCAGAAGAGGAATGGATTAATAGTATTCAAGCTATAATAGATTTTCAAAATCAGCATTGCGATGAAGAAGTAAATAATTCTGAAATTGCAGCTCAAAAGTCTAAAAAATTAGTATTAATTATAACTTTTGTTGTTATAGCATTAGGATTTATTTTTGCAATATTAATAAAAAGAAGTATTACAGAACAAATGGAAGAGCTATCAAAGGCTGCTGGTAAAATGGCAGAAGGAGATTTTAATTTTAATTTAGAGGTTTATACAAAAGATGAGATTGGGGAAACTATTGAAGCATTAAATAACGCTGTAATTACTATAAGAAATCTAGTAACTCAAGTTAAAAATGAAAGCGATAACTTAATTGATAGTGTAAATAAAAGTGGAGATATGTTTTCTATAGTAAATTCACAAGTAGAACAGGTATCTGCTGCTACAGAAGAAATATCCGCAAGTATGGAAGAGTGCTCGGCATCTGTGGAAGAAGTAGCTTCTATGGCAGCTACTGTTAAAGAAGATGTGGAAAACACAGCGAAAAAAGCTCAGGAAGGATTACAATTAGCTTTAAATATACAGCAAAATGCGGATAGCGTAAATAGTGATACTTCCAAATCTAAAGAAAACGTAGAAAATATTTATAGAGAATCAAAATATAAATTAGAGAAAGCTATAAAGGATGTAATAGTGGTAGAGAATATATCTCAAATGGCTGATAGCATATTAGGTATAGCAGAACAAACTAATTTACTTGCATTAAATGCAGCTATAGAAGCAGCACGTGCAGGAGAGCATGGAAAGGGTTTTGTAGTCGTAGCAGAGGAAGTAAGAAAGCTAGCAGAACAGTCTTCTCAGGCAGTATCTAATATACAACAAAATGTAAAACAAGTATTCCAAGCTGTAAAGGAACTTGCAAATTCTTCTGAATATGTGTTAGATGTGCTTGAAAAAGAGGTATTAAAAGATTATGAAAAACTTATTAATGTAAGTTGTCAATATAAAAATGATGGAGATACAGTAAAAGATATAATAGAAAATTTCACACAGCTTTCAGAAAATATAGCTTCATCTATAGATCAGATAGCTAGAAGTATGGAAGATGTAGCAACCTCAGTAACAGAGGTAGCGAGATCTTCTGAGGAAATAGCTGAAAATGTTGGGGAAGTAAATGAGAAAAATGGCATGATTTTAGATGAAAATAATAATAACTCTAAAACTGCAGATAATTTAAAAACACTTATGCAAAAATTTAATGTTGGTTAATTAAATAAGATATAGAAACAAAAAGGAGAGACTATAAAAAAGCTTCTCCTTTTTAGTTTGTTGACTAATTGGTTTTTATGTTAAATCTATGTTAAATTGGGTTAAAAATCATTTATTTCTGTTAAAAATAATGTAATATAAAGTTGTAAACATAACAAATGTAACGGAAGGAGTAAGAAAATGGACATTTTCACAATGGTAATAGGTCTTTTCGGAGGACTAGGTCTATTCCTGTATGGTATGAAGCTTATGGGAGATGGGCTTGAAAATGCAGCAGGGGATAGATTGAAAATATTTTTTGAAAAAATAGTTTCTAATCCAATTAAAGCTATATTCACAGGAACTATAGTTACAGCAATTATTCAAAGTAGTAGTGCTACTACTGTAATGGTAGTAGGATTTGTTAATGCAGGACTTATGAATTTATATCAAGCTGCAGGGGTAATAATGGGAGCTAATATTGGTACAACCGTTACTGGGCAGTTGGTTGCTCTTAATTTAACTACAGCAGCACCTATATTTGTTGGAGTAGGAGCCTTAATGGTTCTATTTTCAAAAGGTAACAAGATAAAAGAAATTGGAAGTATTATATTAGGATTTGGTATTCTTTTTATAGGAATGAAGACTATGTCATCTTCTATGGAACCACTTTCACATTCAGAAGGATTTAAAAGTATTGTAGCTACATTATCATATAATCCAATATTAGGAGTGCTTGTAGGATTAGGATTGACTGCTACAGTACAAAGTTCATCAGCTACTATTGGTATACTTATAGCACTAGGAACTAATGGATTGATTCCTATACAAGTAGCTTTACCGGTTTTGTTTGGAGATAATATAGGAACTTGTGCTACAGCGCTTTTATCTAGCATAGGAACAAATAAAAATGCTAGAAAAGCTGCTCTTATACATCTAACATTTAATGTTATTGGAACAATTATATTTGTAATAATATTAAAGCCAGTATCTTCTTTAATAGTTTCAATAACTCCTGATAATATTGGAAAACAGATTGCTAATGCACATACATTCTTCAATATAGCAAATGTTATAATACAGGCACCATTTATCAAGTATCTAGTAGCTTTTGTTAATAAAGTTATTCCAGGAGATGCAGAAGAGGAACACGTTGGAATACAGTACATAGATGATAGATTATTGGAAACTCCAGTAATTGCAGTTGGTCAGTGCTCAAAGGAAATAGTTGCTATGGCTAATAAAGCTAAAGAAAGTTTTAAATTTGCTGTAGAATCACTAGAAACTGGGGATGAAGCTCTTATAAAAAGAGTTGGAGAGGAAGAAGATCTAATAGATTTATTAGAAGAAGAAATAACTAAGTTCCTTGTTAAGCTTTCCAATACTGAGATTTCAAAAGAGCAAGTAGATATAGTAACTTCTATGTTCCGTGTGGTAAAAGATGTGGAACGTATAGGAGATCACGCAAAAAATATTGCGGATTTATCTGTGGAGAAGGTTTCCAAGAGACTAATTTTCTCTGAGGAAGCAATGGGAGAATTAAAAGGCATATATAAATATACTTTAGATGCTTTAGATAAATCTATTACTTCTTTTGAACGTAATGATGTTAATATAGCTAAATCTGTATATGAAGTTGAACAAAAAATAGATGATTTAGAGGAAGAATTAAGGGATAATGATATAAAGAGATTAAATTCATCTGCTTGTGAGGCAAGAGTAAGTGCTATATATTTAGATATAATTAGCAATTTTGAAAGAGTAGGAGACCACTCTTTAAATATAGCTGAAGCTATTCTTAACATAAATCATTTGAAAAAGTTGGATGAAAATTCAACAGGTATCCAAAAAACAGTAACAATTAAATAATATTATAAAATAAGAGGAGGTTAAGCCTCCTCTTTGTGTTATCCAATAGGATTATCTTCCTTATTTTTTTCTTCGGAATTTGATTCTTCATTGTTCAAATTATCTAATTTTATTTCAAAACTAGAATTTGCTTCTTCAGAAGAACACCCACAACAACTATTGGTTTCAGGTTCATTTGTTTTAGTACCATCGCAGGATAAATCCTCTAAATCTTCAATTTCCACTACTCGATTATTTAGATTTTCATCTTTTTTTGAATTTTTATCCATAAGTTTTTTATATACATAAGTGCCTAATCCTACTGCAGCAGTCATAATAGCAATTTTACCCAAAGTATTATTATTCTTTTTCATAATATTTTATTCCTCCTTTTGTTTTTATAGTAATTTCCAAAGACAATAAAAAGTCTTTTTTACATCATTATATACATAATGTATTCTCTTTATTCTATTTTATACTTAAATTCAACATTTAGAATGATATTCAGTATATTTTACTATTATATCATAAATTTTACAATGGAAATCAATATTATATATATTTATTCGAAAAATCTTTTAAAAACTTTAACAAGAAAAAGATAATGTAAAGTTATTGTAAATTATATTATAAAAGTGCATAATATTTCCATAGTATGTTATAATCAATTATGTACCGACTAACGACAAACTAAGGAGGGTTTAAAATGGAAGGAATTATTAAAGCTTTTGCAAGAAATGAGAAAGCTAGAATAGCAAGAAGAGAGGGATTTATACCAGGAGTGGTTTATGGTAAGGATGTAGAGAATTCATCCGTAAAATTTGAAAAAACAAAACTTATAAATTTATTAAAAGAAAAAGGTGAGAAAGCAAAAATAAATTTTTACCTAGATGATAAGAAAAAGCAGGGTATAATAAAGGAAGTATCAAGAGATTTAGCTACAGGTGAAATAGTGCATATAGATGTTCAGGCTGTTGAAGGTAAGGAATCAGTTAAATGGACTGTACCTGTTATATTCGCTGAAAAAGATTTATTAAACAATAGAGATCTTTACCTTCAGGTGTATAGTAATGAAGTAGATGTAGAAGGAGACTCCTCAAAAATTCCTGATAATGTTGAAATAGCAGTAAATAATATGCAATTTGGTGAGGAAATAAAGATAAAAGATTTAAAATTAGATTCTTCTATCAAATTATTAAAAGATCCAGACACAATTTTAGCTGTAATAACAAACGCATAAAAATAAAGGTGGAGTTTTTTTATCCACCTTTATTTTTTAATAATTACAATAAGTCTTTATAAGCAACGTGTCCATACATAGTTGAAGCATTTAAAATTGCATTAACTACAGCTCTTTCTACAACTCTAGCGGCTAGCAATCCAATTACATTTATATCAGACTCTACTTTTCCTGTAGCCATAGTAAATAAGGTATCGCCGTCAAACATGGAATGGGCAGGTCTCATAGTTCTACCATATCCATTATGAGCCATAGAAGCTACTTTATTAGCTTGTGATTTTGTAAGTATAGCATTTGTGGCTACTATACCTATAGTAGTATTCCCTGCAAACAAATTCTTTTTTTCATTATAATTCTTTATCATAATTTCTTCTGTATTAAGAAAAGTTCCATCTTTCTTTAAGGCTCCTGCAAGTATTCTACCATTCTCAGGCTCTATTACATCACCTAGGCAGTTTACAGCAATCAAAGCTCCAACCTGTAAATCTCCTACTTGAACGCAATAACTACCCAGCCCTCCCTTCATTGAATACTCAGGGCCTAGGAATTTTCCAACAGTAGCACCAGTACCAGCACCCACATTACCTTGTAGATCTTTAATGTTATTTTCTGAATGTATACAAGCTTTATAGCCCATATCTTTATCAGGCCGTATCTTACTATTTCCTACAGTTAAATCGAAAAGAACAGCAGAGGAAACAATGGGAACCTTAGTAACTCCTACATCAAAACCTACATTTCTTTCTTCTAAATATTGCATTACTCCACTAGCAGCATCAAGACCAAAAGCACTTCCTCCAGCTAATACTACTGCATGAATTTTTTCAATAAGATTAACTGGGTTTAAAAGATCAGTTTCTCTAGTGCCAGGAGCCCCACCTCTTACATCTACCCCGGCAGAAGCTCCTCCTTCACATATTACTACTGAACAACCTGTACCATCCTCAATACTTTGTGCGTGGCCTACTTTAATTCCTTCTATATCTATAAAATTTATTTCTTTCATAACTAATTCTCCTTTTAAAAAGATACGCTATACTTTTTTATATTGTACTATAAAAAACTCCTGACCTAAAGCCAGGAGTTGAAATTTACTTTTTGAATTTTTTCACTGCCATAACTACAGGAATTGTAATTAAAACAGAAATAGCGGCTTCAGGTAATCCATTAGTTAGTCCAATGGCAATTATACCTTTTTTAGCAGCAGAAACACTTATATTAAAAACTTTTGCATATCTTTCAACATATAATAAGTACATTAATCCTAAAACACCAAAAGTATTTGTGATAGAACCAATAAAAGCTCCTATGCCAATCTTTATAGAGTTATGATTTGTTTTAATCATATTATAAAAATAATATGACACTATACCTATAAGAATTCTAGGTAAAACTGATACTATTGGATTTACAAAAACAAAAAATAATGGTGTAGGATTTGTGATAGCTTGTATAACACTAAATATACCAAAAATTAATCCAATCATACCACCTACTACAGGACCTTCTAGTATGGCACCTATAATAACAGGAATATGCATAATTGTAGCTTTAACTGGTGGAATTGGTATAAACCCTAATCCAGATATACCAAGTAAGATAGAGATTCCAGACAGCATTCCGATGACAGCTAATTGTCTTGTGTTAAACATTGGTGAGCTCTTTAATTTTTTTTCCATAATAGTTACCTCCGTTCTTATTCCTTTTTAGGATATAATTCGAATTTTTCTTATTAAACTTATAAGCGTTCAGTTTCATAAGAATACCGACGAAAACATTTTATCATGTTTTTGCATAAAATCAAATACTTTTGTTAAAAGTTTATCAACAATATTTTTAATATATACTTAATTTCCAAAATATTCGAACGATAATCACATATGGAAAATATTATGTAGGAAAGAGTCGCTCTTTATATACATAGGAATATAATATTTTATAATTTTGCAAAGATTTTTGTTGATAATGTAACGTAAATAATACAATTTTAAAGGATAAAAATGATATTAAAATACAAAAAATACTTAATTTATAATTGTCAAGAAAGGAGAAAAATATGGACATTGTAACAGTTGGCTTTTTAGTATTTGGTTTTTTAATAATGATTATTTCCTTTATATTAGAAGGAGGACATATAACAGCACTTCTAGCACCTACAGCAGCTATGATAGTTTTTGGTGGTACTGTTGCAACTGTTGGAGTTTCTTTCCCTGCAAGTACATTAAAGAAACTTCCTAAGATATTTGGAGTATTATTTAAAAAACATGACGGAAATTTAGTAAAACTTATAATTTATTTTAAGGAAGTAGCTTATAAAACAAGAAAAGATGGTCTTTTAAGTTTGGAAAATGACTTAAGTGATAATAACATGGATCCATTTATCAAAAAAGCATTACAGCTTATTGTTGATGGAACAGATCCACAGGTTGTAAAGGGAGTGCTTGAATTAGATGTAGAAGCAGCGTCAGAAAGACATAAAGAGGCAGCGTCCATGTTTGAAGCAGCAGGAGGATTCTCTCCTACTATGGGAATAATAGGTACAGTTATGGGACTTGTACATGTTTTAGGTAGTTTGGAGGATCCAAGTAGTTTAGGACCTAAGATAGCGGTAGCTTTTATTGCGACTTTATATGGAGTTGGTTTTGCTAATTTAGCGTGGCTTCCAATTGCTGCTAAATTAAAAGCTTTAGATAATGAAGAATTTAAAGAAAAAGTTTTAATTATGGAAGCTGTACTTGCTATACAAGAAGGTGTTAACCCTAATACTATATCGGAAAAATTAAAAGGATTTTTAGATAAACAGCAATTAATTGAATTTGAAAAATTAGATAGGGTGGCGGGATAATGAAGAAAAAAGGTCATGAAAAAGAACCTAACCATGAGAGATGGCTTCTTACTTATTCAGATCTAATAACACTTTTAATGATATTTTTTGTTATTATGTATGCTTCTAGTAATATAGATACTACTAAATATAAAGCTGTAAGTGACTCCTTTAGTGTGGTTTTTAATGGTACAGGTAAAACTATAGTTGGGGATGATAACTCTCCAAGTATTTCTGAGACAAAACCAACAATAAATCAAGAAACTACTGAAAAATCAAAAATTGAAGAGATTAAAAATCAAGTAGATACATATTTAAAAAATAATGGAATGAAAGGTACTGTTAGTACTAATATTGATGAAAGAGGATTAGTAATAAGTTTGAATAATACTCTATTTTTTGATATTGGGAAAGCAGAAATTAAGCCCGATTCTCAGAAGAAGCTTATAGAAATAGGAAACATATTAAACAAAATAAATAATTATATAAGAATAGAAGGTCATACAGACAACATACCTATTAAAAATGATAGATTTCAGTCTAATTGGCAGCTTTCTTGTGAAAGGGCTGCAAATGTTACTATGCTTTTAATAGATAAGGCAGGGATTCCTCCTCAAAAACTTTCAGCTGTGGGATACGGTGAATGGAGACCAGTTGATAGTAATAAAGATGAAAGAGGTAGAATTAGAAATAGAAGAGTAGACATAGTAATAATGGATAGCAAATTTAATCAAATAGAAAATAATAAAAAATAATGGCTAGAAACTGATAGTTCTAGCCATTATTTCATGACCTTTTTTTGTAGGATGAATACCATCAATAAATAAGGAATTAAAATTTTCAGTACTACATTTAAATGCTTTATAGAAGTCAAAAAACTTTATATTGTACCTGATACAAAAATTAAGCATTTTGCTTCTATAATCTTCAATATTAGCATTCACTAGAGAATAATCTATATTTGAATCCCAAAATTTTTTAGCTAAAGTACTGTGAACAGGAATTTGAATACCTAAATATGGGCAGATACTTTTTTGTTCCATTTCAGTGATAATAGTACATATATTGTCTATTACTCTAGTTATATTATAACCCATTAAGAAATCATTGGTTCCACCCATAATTATAACAGAAGAAGGTTTTAAATTTATAACATCATCAAAGCATCTAAAAAGCATACCAGAGCTAGTGTCGCCATTTAAACCTTTGTTTATTATGTCTACATTTAGATTTTTTCTAATAATGTCACACCAATTTTCCCCAGGATAAACTCCATAACCATATGTAATACTATCCCCTAAACAAACAATTTTCATCTTATCCTCCTTAAAAAATATTGATAATATGCCTACGTTTTAAAATAGTATAACATATTAAATTACTGAAATCATTATTTTAGTTTTAAAAGAGGATTTTGAAAAAAAATGTAGAATTTAATACCTAAATTTACTTTGATAATCAAAATAATATTTTGGATAGCAAAAGGAGGACTAGCATGAAAAAGTTTAATTTAAAGAAAAGTTTAAAGACAGAGCTAATGATTTTTATTATTTCAATATTGGCATTATTGGTAGGTAGTATTTTAATTATAACTAATATTCAAACAAGAAAGTTGGCAACAGAAAATATAAAAACTAAGCTTAATTCAAATGTAAATTTAATTATTAAATACTTGAATAAAACATATCCAGGTGAATGGATAGTTAATGGGGATAAACTGTACAAAGGTGATAAATTAATTAATAATGATACGGAATTTGTGGATGAAATTAAAAAAGAAACTGAGGTAGCAGCTACTATATTTTTAAATGATACAAGAATAGCTACAAATGTAATAGATCAGGGAAAAAGAGCTGTTGGAACAAAGATGTCTAAGGAAGTATATGAAAGCGTAATAAAAAATGGCAACATTTTTTCAGGTCAAGCAAATGTATTGAATAGCAAATATGAAACAAAATATATACCTATAAAGGATAAGGATAATAGAGTAATAGGAGCTCTCTTTATTGGTGTAGAAAAAAGTATTATAGATAAAAGTATAAATAATATTTTAATGGTAATTATTTTTATATCTTTAGTGCTGCTTTTTATATGCATACTTTTAGCTAATATAAGAACAAATAAGCTTGTGCTTAATATTAAAGAAGTTCTATATAGTTTAAATATACTTTCTACTGGAGATTTAACAAGTTTATGTTTAATTAATTCAACAGATGAAATTAAGGATATAGGGAATGAATTAAATGCAACAATAAATAAAATTAAGGATCTAGTAAAAAATATAAAAGATAATTCTAATAATATAAAAAAAGACTCAAAAAATTTATCATATGTATCTGAAGTAATGCTTGCCTCTTGTGAAAGTGTATCCCAAGCAATTGGAGATATAGCAAAAGGTACAGATAGTCAGGCAAATGATTTAATAGGTATTTCATCAATTTTAAATTCTTTTGGAGAATTACTAGATAATATTATAAAATCTATAAATAATATTAATATGGGGTCAGTGGAAATAAATTTTAAGGCTAATAATAGTAGCAAAGAATTAGAAAAATTATATTCATCAATAAATAAAATAAATGGTACATTAAAACTTGTTACAAAAAGAGTAGGAAATTTAGATAAAAATATTAGAAAAATTAATGAAATAACAATAGTTATAAATAACATAGCAGATCAAACTAATCTATTGGCTTTAAATGCTTCCATCGAAGCTGCTAGGGTAGGAGAGCAAGGAAAGGGGTTTGCAATAGTAGCAGAGGAGATAAGAAAATTAGCAGAAGAAAGCAAAATGTCTTCTAAAGATATAAACAATTTAATTGAAGACATATCAAGGGATACTGAGGAAGTAGTATTTACAACAGACTATATGGGTAAAGAATTTAATGAGGGAATTAACATAATAAATTCATCTATTGAATCTTTTAAGGAAATAATAGATGGTATAAATGATATAATCCCTAAAATATACGAGGTAAATGAGGCAGCTTCAAAAATTGATGAAGATAAAAAAGAAATAATAGAGAAAATAGAAAGT
Organism: Clostridium lundense DSM 17049; assembly: GCF_000619945.1. Classification (GTDB taxonomy): domain Bacteria; phylum Bacillota; class Clostridia; order Clostridiales; family Clostridiaceae; genus Clostridium_AO; species Clostridium_AO lundense. The sequence goes on from NZ_JHVC01000001.1 coordinate 289,053, forward strand.
GCGTCTTCAATGGCTGAAGAAGTTTCAACATCCTCAGAAGAGATACTAGTAGCATCTCAAGAAATGTATTCTTCTTCGCAAAAAGTTGTAGACAGTATACAAAATCTTAATAATTCTGTAGAGAATATAGGACAAAATATAGATGTGTTTAAAATTTAACCATTTTATTATTGTAAGAAATTTAATCATATTGCTATTTATGTTATAATTAGGTAATAGTTATACTGTTAAGATAAGTAATTTTAGTTTTAGATGAATATTTGTTAAAAGAAATATACCAATTTAAATTAACTTTTAAGAAATTTATTTAGGAGTGTAGCTATGATATAAAATTACAAAGGGGGGAGATAGCTCTACTAGAGCAAAGCTTATGAAAATTAAAAGACTAAGGAAAATTAATGTTTTATTTATTACATTTTTAATTATTTTTTCATTTAAAAATGTAATAGTAAAGGCAGAAGGACTTTCGGCACAATATAATATGGATCTGATTTTTAATCAAAAGGACAAATCATTAGATGGGTTGGAAAAGGTAATTATTAAAAATGATTTGGATAAGGAATTAGATAAAATAGTATTTCATTTATATCCAGATTCTTATAATGATTATAGTACTCAACCTTTACTTGGGAGATCCGGAAAACAATATGGAAAAATAACTAAAGAAGAAATAGGGGATATAAAGATAAAGAAGGTTTTGGTAAATGATAAAGAAGTTAAATACACTGAAGATAAACAAGTATTAAAAATAGATTTAAATGAAACTTTAAAGAAAAATAAAAGTATTCAAGTTTGTATAGAATTTAAACTAAAAATACCTATGGGAACCGCAAGACTTGGATATAATGAGGAAGTATATTCACTTACTAATTGGTATCCCATATTATCTATATATGATGTGAAAGAAAATAAGTGGGATGAAACTCCTTTTCATCCTATAGGAGAGTCCAATTATAGTGATGTAGCTAATTATAATGTAAAGATTAAAGTTCCAAACAATTTTGTAGTTGTATCCACTGGAGAAGAAAAAGAAAGTGAAGTAAAAAAAGATGAAAAGACATTTATATTAACAGCAGAGAATGTAAGAGATTTTGTTATAATCATGAGTCCACATTTTAAAGTAATGTCCAAGGAAATGGATGGTATTAATGTTAATAGTTACTATATAGCAGATAAGGATTCAAAAGGAGAAGAAAAGTGTGCGAAGGAAATATTAGATATAGCTGCAGAGGCTGTGAAGTTTTTTAGTCATGAATTTGGTAAGTATCCTTATAAAGAGTTAGACATAGTGGAAACTTATTTAGCAGGTGGAGCTATGGAGTATCCACAAATTATACAGATGTGTAAATATGATGATTATATTTTGGATATGGAGGATACTCCTTTTTTATTAGAGGCAGCGGTACATGAAGTAGGACACCAATGGTGGTATGTAACTGTAGGTAATAATGAATTTAAGGAACCTTTTTTAGATGAATCATTTACTGCATTCTCTACAGCATATTATTTTGATAAAAAGGAAGATGAGTATTCATCAAAAGGTATAAAAGCAAGCTTAAGGGATATATATGTATATATTGATGAAAGATCAAACATTGAACCTAAAAAGATTTCATCCTCAGTAGATAATTTTAAAGAAATGTATCAATACAATACTACTATCTATAAAAAGGGAGCTTTAATATTGGAGGATCTAAGGAATAGAGTAGGGGAAGAAAAATTTAAAGAGATAATGCAGGAGTATTTTAAAAGATTTAAGTTTAAAAATTCAACAATACAGGGCTTTTTAGGAGTAATTGAAAATAAAAGTGGCAAAAGCGTGAGAGATTCTATAGAAAAATCTTTAAATGGAGATAAATATGTTCCTAAAAATTTAGAATTAACTTCTGAGGATAGTAAAAAGATAAATAACAAAAGAAAGAAAAGTTATCTTTCTCAAAAGGAAAATCAACAAGGCATGACAATGACAAGTGTTAATTTGAGAGGGTTAAATAATGAAAAAATAATTATAGTAAAGCCTTCTAATTTAGATTATAAAGAAAAAGCTGAATTGGATAATTTCTATAACTTTGTAAAAGAAACTTTGTATGGGATTGAAGACAATTTAATTATTACTAAAGAAGATAAAGATATAAAGGAAGAAGATATTAAAAATAATAATTTGATTTTATTAGGCAATTCCTGTAATAATAAACTACTAAACAATAACTTAAAAGATTTGCCTATAAGATTAAATAAAAATGAAGTTAGCGGAAAAAATCTTATGATAAGAGGAGAAGATATTTCTGGAGCTTTTATATGTAAAAACCCTAAAAATGATAATAAACTTATTTTATCTCTATTTTGGACTCAGTCTATACCTAAGATTATGGAGATTGATTCAGAAACTCCAGATACCATAATTATTAAAATGAAGGATAATAAGTATTTTAGGGGTAGAATTTAAATTAATTAATAATTATTAAGAGAAGCTAGTTCAAGGCTTCTCTTAATTTACTTTTTAAAGAAATATATGAGTTCTTTTTCATGGTGTATTTTTACAGCATTCTCATAGGTATATTTACATATCTGGCTAATCTATTATTTACTACTGCCCAATTTATATTTTCTATAAATCTATCCATATATTTAGTTCTGTCTATGCCAAAGTCTATCATGTAAGCATGTTCATAAACATCCATTACTAAAAGAGGACAAGAAAGCCAAACTGCACCTACATCATGGGCATCGGAGCCTATGATATGAAGTTTATTATCTAGAGGATCCATAGCAAGAATAGCCCAACCTCTCATTGAAAGGCCTACCTTTTTTAAGTATTCTAAAAAGTTTTCATAGCTTTTAAAGTCTCTAATAATTAGGTTTAGAATTGGTCCGAAAGGTTTGTTATTTCCACCTAGCATATTTTCAAAATATAATTGATGAAGTTTTACTCCATTTAGCGAATAGGTTTCTCCTAGTTTTAAACTTCTCATAGGGCTATAAGTAGAATTTCCTTGCCCATATTTATCTGCATCTATAGGCATATTCCAAAGTTCATTTAGTTTATTTACATAGCCTTCGTAGAGTTTATAATGCTCTTGTAATTGTCTTGAACTTATTCCTTTAACTGTAGAAAAATTATAGTTTTGCTTTTTGATCTCTGCCATATTTACTCCTATCTAAATAATTTATACTGTATTATTTTATGCATGTTGAGTTAATAATGTTAAAAAGGAAATTGTTGAAAAAAACTATTGACTTGGCTAATGTTTTAGTGTACTATTTGTATAGTACACTAAAACATTAGATAGGGAGGAGAATATGAATATTAAATTTGATGAAAAAACTCCTATATATATTCAAATAATGGATTACATTAAAGAAAGTATTATTTCTGGGAAGATAAATCCAGGTGATAAACTTCCATCTGTTAGAGAAATGTCGGCATTGATTAAGGTTAATCCTAATACTTTACAAAGAGCTTATCAGGAATTGGAAAGGGAAAACATTACCTATACACAAAGGGGCATGGGAACTTTTGTTAAGGAGGATGAGGAAATGATACGATTATTAAAAAAGGATATGGCGAAAGAGGTAATAAATTTATTTATTGAAAGAATGAAAAATATAGGTTTTACAGAAAAAGAGATAGTTAAGATTGTAGAAGAAAAGTTACAAGAGGAGGAAAAGTAATGGATATTTTATTAAATACTGAAGAATTAACTAAAAGTTATTTTGGTAAAAAAGCATTAAATGAAGTTAATGTGAAGATACCTAAAGGAAAAATAGTAGGTATATTAGGCCCTAATGGTAGTGGTAAAACTACTTTGCTAAAGATTATGGCAGGACTATTAAAGCCATCTTCAGGAGAAATTTTAATAGATGGAAAAGAACCAGGTGTATATACAAAATCTATAGTAGCATATTTACCTGATACAAATTTTTTATATAAATGGATGAAAATAAAAGATGCTATAGGGTATTATAAAGATTTCTATAAAGATTTCGATGAAGAAAAAGCGTGGGAATTATTAAAATTTATGAATTTAGATCCAGATAGTAAGGTTACAAGCTTATCTAAAGGTATGACAGAAAAATTGAATTTAACACTAACCTTAGCAAGAAGAGCAAAACTTTATATATTAGATGAACCGTTAGGAGGAGTAGATCCAACTACTAGAGAAAAAATATTAGATGCAATACTTCAAAATTATAATCAAGATAGTTCAATGTTAATAACAACCCATTTAGTTAATGATATAGAAAGACTATTTGATGAAGTAATATTTATATCTAATGGAAGTGTTGTTTTATCAGGAGATGCTGAAGAATTAAGATTAAAGAAAGGAAAGTCAATAGACGAACTTTATAGGGAGGTATTTGTGTAATGGGCAATTTAATTAAATATGAAATTAAAGGATACTGGAAGGAAACATTAGGATTAATAGCTGTAGTTATTATAGCGAATATATTATTACTTACAAAGGTGGAGGTTTGGACAAGACAGACTGTAGTAGCATTAAGTACATTTATAACTGTTGCATCTATGGTTGTGGCATTTGTATGGAATATAAAAAACTTTAGTAAAGATTTAAAAGAAAATACTGCTTATTTATTGTATACATTACCAGTGTCTACTAATTGTTTACTAGCTTCTAAATTAGTAGCATCTTTTATACAATATACTGCAGTGTTTTTAACTAATTGTATATTTTTATATTATAATGCTATAAAGATAGCTCCTGATATAAATAAAGCTATAAGTAATTTAAATATATGGTTTATACTTTTAAGTGTTTTCTATCATGTAATAACATATATGGGTTTTTTATGTGTTATTTATTTTTCAATATCAGTAGGTAAAGTAGCTGTTAAAAAGAAAAGAAAAATTGCGAAATTAGGATCATGGATAGTATTTATATTAATTTGCGTAGGTATATCTAAAATTTCAGATATATTGGATAAATTTTTCCCTCAAACATTTGCTATGAAAGCAATGAACCTAAATATTATGTCGGGAGATAGCATGAAAATCATGATGCCAGAATCTTTAATAAATATAAATATAGCACAAGCTACTCTTGATATTTGTATTGCGGTGGTGTTTTTTATAGCTACTTCATATCTTTTAAGAAAAAAATTAGATATATAAAGTAATTCTTGGGTTCAGATGGAAAAACTACTTTTTCCATCTGAATCTTATTAAGAGAGTTCTTATAAGCTTTGCTTCTTAGAAATCCTTATTCTTTAGCAGAAGAACTTATCCAAGAGCGTAGCTATAGAATAAATTAATAATTGGAGATGATTAGTTTTGAAATTAGTATTTGGAATAGCTTTAATAATTTTAAATCTCATACAGTATAAAAATACTAAGAATAAGTATAATCTTTTAATAGCTATTGCTATAATGTTAATTATTCCATTTCAAACTCCTATAAAAGAATATATTAATAATATTATTAGGGATATTACTTTTGGGAGTTCATTCATATTTTTCCTTTGGAGCATATATTTCAAATTTAAGGATACAAGGACGAAGGTTAGTGTGTAATTTATTAAAATTTATTATTAAGATGTAAATAATTTTGATATAATTAATTAAAATAAAAAGGGAGGGATAATATGAATTCACATGAAATTGATTATAAAATATATGGAGATGACATGCAGGTTGTAGAAGTAGAATTAGATCCTGCTGAAACAGTTATAGCAGAAGCAGGTGCTATGATGATGATGACTGAAGGCATAAGGATGGAAACTATATTTGGAGATGGTGGAAATAGCGGTGGAGGATTTATGGATAAACTTTTTGGCGCTGGAAAAAGGGTTCTTACTGGAGAAAGTTTATTTATGACTGCTTTTACTAATAACGGGTACGGAAAACAAAAAGTAGCTTTTGCTGCTCCTTATCCTGGTAAGATAATACCTATGGATTTAAGTATGATGGGTGGAAAAATAATTTGCCAAAAGGATGCTTTTTTGTGTGCTGCTAAGGGAGTTTCTGTTGGTATAGATTTTAGAAAAAAATTAGGAGTAGGTTTCTTCGGAGGAGAAGGGTTTATCCTTCAAAAGTTAGAGGGAGATGGACTGGCGTTTGTTCATGCAGGAGGAACCATAATAGAAAGAGAGCTATTTCCAGGAGAGCTATTAAGAATAGATACAGGATGTTTAGTTGCAATGACAAGGGATGTTCATTATGACATAGAATATGTAGGAGGAATAAAATCTGCATTCTTTGGAGGAGAAGGATTATTTTTTGCTACAGTAAGGGGACCAGGAAAAGTTTGGATACAATCATTACCTTTTAGTAGATTAGCAGATAGAATATATTCTTCAGCACCACAAGCAGGTGGAAAAAGAAGAGAAGAAGGTAGTTTTTTTGATATAGGAAATTTCTTTGATGGAAATTAAAAACAAATTTATTAACTGTATACCACAAAAAACCTTGCTTAATATATTTATTAATAATAGGTTTTTTGTGGTATAATTATTTTACTAGAAAGGTGGGAAAATACTATGAAAAGAGTCAATAACAAAAAGAAATTATTAGGATTTATTTGTACTCTTTTATTTACTTTATTCTTTTCTGTAGGAAGCGGAGCAGTACATGCAGCAACTAGTGACAGTGATACTTTAAACCAGATAAGAGCTTTAATAAAAAGTAGTTATATAAAAGATGTACCTAATGAAGTGTTAAATTCTAGTGATATTGATAAAATAATTAAAGGGGTAAATGATCCCTATACCCAATATTTTTCACCAGAAGACTTTAAAAACTTCGTAAATTCAATAAATAACAGATTTTGTGGAATTGGAATATATAATGAAGAGTCTTCTGAGGGAATAAAAGTAAAATCAGTTATAGATAGTTCACCAGCATTTAAGGCTGGTTTAAAATCAGGAGATATAATAATAAAAGCTGATGGGCAAAATCTTAAGGGATTAGATTTAGCAGCAGCAGTTAAATATTTAAAAGGGGAAGAAGGTACTACAGTAAATTTAGAGATTTTAAGAGGAGAAAGTGCTTTGAAATTTACTGTGGAAAGAAGAGAAATAGATTTACCAACAGTACAATGGAGTGTTTTACAAGGTCATATAGGATATATAAGAATATTATCTTTTGGAGAGGATACTCCAGAGCTTTTTTCTAAAGCAATAAATGAACTTAGAGAAAAAGCTGTAGATAAATTTATAGTAGATTTAAGAGATAATACAGGAGGATATACTAAATCAGCATATGATATAGCAGGCTATTTTATTGGAGAAAATACTACTATAACTATGAAGGATAAATATAATAAAGAATATGAGTTTAAAGGTATAGGTCATGGATATACTATAGATAAAGACACTATATTCTTAATAAATGATTATACAGCTTCTGCTTCTGAAATATTATCAGCAGCGGTTAAGGATTATAAAAAAGCTTTTTTTGTTGGAATAAAAAGTTATGGAAAAGGGGTACAACAAACAACTTTTTCATTAAGAGATGGAGGAATATTAAAACTTACTACTCATAGCTTTTATTCACCTAAGGGCAATGAAATACATAAGGTTGGTATAACTCCAGATTTTGACACAAAAAACATGAATTCATTAGCTGTTGCGGAACTTTTATATTCTGGTATTAATAAAATTGATAAAAGAGATTTGATAAAAGTAGTAATAAATAATAAAGAATTTATAATTGATTTAAATAAAGCTAGAGATAATAAATATTGGAAAGCATTTAAGTATATTTTAGAAAATGTTGATAAAGATAATATCTATATAGGAACAAAGAGTGAATGGGTAAAGGCTAGTAAAGAGCAATTAGATAAAAAATTTAATATATACTTCAATGATTTTAAAAGATTACCACAAATAGTAAAAGCAAAGGATAATGTAAGATTTACAATTAAGTTTAATAAAGACATAGATGCCAATACTATAAATAACAATAATATAAAATTAATAAGGGAAGATACTTTTGAAGAAACAGAAGTAGAATATAAAGTAGAACAGGGAGATAAGGTTATTCTTACTCCAAAGGAAGCGGCCAAAATTGGGGAAAATTATTTTTTAATGGTTCAAAACATTAAAGGTAAAGATGGAAAAAGGTTAAATATGAAAACCGTTTTAAGTATAGATATTAAATAAATATATTTAAAAAAAGTTCACATGAGGCTCCTAATTTTAGGAGCTCTTTTGTTAGAAATGATACAAAAAGTTTGCAAAAGGTTAATAAAGATAGGTTATAATTATGATAATATATACTTAAAACAGTTATTATCTACAAGGAGGCTATATAATGGGAGTTAATTATTCAGAAGGCTTGAATAATATAAAAAATGCCTTTAAAAATATAAAAAATAAACTAATAGAGAAAAAAGATTTTTTAATAATAAAATGTCCTAATTGTTCGCAAAAGTTAAGGCTTCCCAGAGGAAAAGGTAATATATTAGTTACTTGCCCTAGATGTTCATTTAAATTTAAGTTAAAAACTTAAATATAGTAATAGTTTTTATATGTTGAAAATAAGTGAGTTTATAACTCATTTATTTTTTTTGATATGTATCAATATTGATAGTTATCACTATTGATACATATCACTATTGATAATTATTTGTTTAATGATATAATTTAATATATAAAGTGGAATACTAGATAAATAAAGACAAGTTTCAATGTTTAAAGGGAGGAAATTTAGGTGGAAAAAATTGCGTTAATTACTGACACTGCTGCAGATCTACATGATGATGTAGTTGAAAAATATAATATTCATGTTCTGCCATTTAGAATAATATATAAGGACAGGGAGTATAAGGATAGGATAGATATAACTCCCAAAGAAGTGTATGACAATTTAGATAAGGAGGTTCCAACTTCTTCATTACCTTCAATGCAGGATATGGAAGATACTTTCACTAAGCTTGAAGAAGAAGGATACACTCATGCTATAGTTGTAACTTTATCTTCAGGTTTATCAGGTATTTATAATGCTGCAAAATTAGTTAGTGAAAATCATCCAACAATAAAGACATATGTATGTGATTCACAATCTATATCAGCAGGAGAAGGTATTATAATAGAAATTTGCGCTGAATTAATGGAAGAAGGAAAAGGTTTTGACGAAATAGTTAAGGAAATACCTAATATAAAAAATAGAATTGATGTATTTTTTGTAGTTGGAACCTTAGAGTATTTAAAAAGAGGTGGAAGAATAGGAAAGGTTTCTGGAACTATTGGAGAATTACTTAATATTAAGCCTATAATAGGAATAGACAAGAACGATGGTAAATATTATACTTATGATAAGGTAAGAGGAAGAAAGCAATCAATAAATAGACTCCTTGAAATAGTAGGAACTAAATTAAAAGAAGGTAAATATAGGGTTCGTGTAATGAATGGAAATGCATCAGAAGAGACTAATAAAGTATTTGAAAAGATTAAAATAATGGAAAACGCTGTTGAAGTTAAGCTAGGAGGAGATATAAGTCCTGTTTCTGGTGTTCATAGTGGTCCTGGATTAATAGGAGTGGTATTAATAAAGGAGCAATAGAATGAGTAATTTTGAAGACACAAGAGCAGAAGAAAAAAGATTATATGAAGAATATAAAAAGAAATTAGAAGAGTTAAAGAAAGTAGAGAAAGAAAAAGAAGCAGTAGGGCAAGTTTTCACAAAAGGCCTACTGCCTCTATATGCTTTATTTATATTAAGTTTGGGACCTACTAATGGTAATGACATAGCAAATCAGATAGGGGAAAGAACTAATGGACTTTGGATACCAAGTACTGGTGGAATTTATCCTCTTTTAAAAAGATTAGAAAAACAAAAATTAGTAGAAGGAAAATGGGATGATTCAAAAAATAAAATACAAAAGATATATACACTAACTGATTTGGGAATTGAGGAATTAGAGGGGAAAAAAGAGCTGTTAAAAAATAAAATAGAAGAAGCATTAGAAGTGTTTAATATAGTATATAAAGATTTGTATAAAAAACAGTAAATTTGGTTTAATTTTAACTAATTTGCTGTTTTTATTATGTATAAATATATTAAATATGATATAATATAGGAAAACATAGTTATAACTTCTATTAGGGAGGAAGTTTATGAAATATTTTCACAGAAATTTAGGTAAAATACTTATTAGTACAATATTTTTTACTTTTTTTATAAAATTCACTGTACATTCGGCAGATTTCTTTTATGAAGGATTAGAAGTTGATAAAAATGTTCCTACAGATAAGGTGTGGAATATAAAATTTAATTTTCCTTTAAATGAAAGTACTATAAATAAGAATAATATTTATGTATGCGATAGCAATAATAATTATAAAAATGATATAAACTTAATATATAATAAAGATAAAAAAATGATACAAGTTCTTCCCAGTAGTGATTATGGAGATAAAGAAAAATATTATCTTCATATAAAAAATGGATTGCAAGCCATTAATGAAAGTTTCCTTAAAGAAGAAAAAATAGTAGCTTTTCAGACTTTTATTGATAAGAGAAAAGAAGTTATAATTATAAATACAGAAGAGGATCTAGAAAAAGTTTTATTAAAAGCCATAATGAATAGAGAAAATAACATAGTGTTAAATATGAAGGGGTTAGGAGAAGAATATAAGGGAGCTATAGAAAAGATTAAAAATAAAATAATCAAAGAGAATCCTAAATTATATTGTTTTAATGATATAAAACTGTTTTATAGATATGATGAATTTATGAATATTGATTTATCTGAGGTTCGTTTATATATTGATTATTTTTATTTTATAGACAATAATTATTTGGATTATGATTTGTTAGGCAATGTTAGCTGTAGTTTAGATAAAAAAGTAATAATATGTGGAGATTTTGGTAAAATACAAGTTAAATGCCTAAGTGAAAATGAAAATATAAAAAATATAAGTTATTCAATAGATAAAACTAATATAATTGATATAGACAACAGCGGAAATATAAAAGCTATAGGCGAAGGTGAGGGGTTAATTAAAGTAAAATATGAAAAATATTCAAAAAATATTGAAGATAATAATATTTACGAATACTTTTTCTACATTCCAATCAAGGTAATTTCTAAGAATAGTAAGGTTGTAGGAAGTAAAGATGAATTATACAATGCAGTAAATGAAGATTTTAATAAAGGAATAAGTGATATTAGTATATATATAGATAATAAATCAATGAATCCGTTAGAAATAGAAGATGTGATAAATGGCATATTTAAGGAAGATTATACAGGATACTATTCTATAGGAAACATAAATTATGATTATACTAAGGTTAAAATTACATATCCCTATAATATATCTAAAAAAGATTATTTAAGTATTAGGAAGAATTTAGAGAATAAAGCAGATGAAGTGATAAGCAAAATAATTAAAAAGGATATGAATGATCTCCAAAAGGAATATGCAATACATGATTATATTGTAAGTAATACAGCATATGATTATGATAATTTTATAAAGGGAACAGTACCTAATGAAGGTTATTATCCATTTGGAATATTAATGAATGGAAAAGGAGTATGTAATGGATATGCTCTAACCATGAAAATGTTGTTAAATAAAGTAGGAGTAGAATGTGAAAAGGTAGATGGTACTACTAGTGAAGGAGAACATGCATGGAATATTGTTAAAATAAATAATAATTATTATCATGTAGATACAACTTGGGATGATCCTGTACCAGATGATAAAAATAAAATAAGCTATCAATATTTTAACATGACAGATGATGAGATAAGTTCCGATCATTTCTGGGATAAATCTATATATAGTGAATGTAATAATAAAGATTTTCAATTTCTAAGGAATAGGTGATTTTATGAATAAAAAATTAGTATTATCAGGCTTTGGAAATGTTGGAAGGGAATTTGTAAAACTAATTTATGAAAAGAAAGAGGATATAGAGAAAGAATATGGTATAAATTTAATTTTATGTGGAGTTATAGGAAGAGAAGGATGTATTTTTGAAGATAAAGGTCTTGATTTATCATTACTTTTAAAATGTGATAAAGGATCTAAAGGAATATTACAATATGGAAAAATTAATAATGATTCTTTTTATGATTACCCAGTATTTGAGGGAGATATACTTATAGAGTGTAGTAATAGTGATATATACAATGGAGGAGCTGCACTGAATTATATTTTTAATTTTATAAAAAGAGGTATAGATGTAGTAGCAGTATCTAAAGGGGCTTTAGTTACTAATTTTACCAATATTGTACAGTTGGCGAAAGAGAATAACGTAAGGCTAAAATATAGTGGAGCTACAGCAGCGGCATTACCAACTATAGATATAGGGTATTATAGTTTAGCAGGAGCTAAGATAAAATCTATAATTGGTATATTAAATGGTACTACAAATTATATATTAACTAAAATGGAAAAAGAAAACGTTTCAATTGATGAAGCTTTGGAAGAAGCTATAAAAAAAGGTATTACAGAGAGAGAAAACTCTATGGATATTGATGGAATAGATAGTGCTTGTAAATTATTATTATTAGCAAATAGCTTTATGAAAATAGAGTATAAATTGGACCAAATTTCCATTGAGGGAATAAGGAACATAGGTATAGGGGATATAAATAAGGCTAAAGGAGAGAATAAAGTAATAAAGCTATTAAGTAAAGCATATTTTAATGATAATGAAGTAGTTTTGAAAGTTTTACCAGAAGCAGTAGATAGAGATCATCCTATGGCTTCTATAAAAGGCACTAATAAAGGAGTAATATTTAATACAGATACTATGGGAGAAATATGTGTTTTTGGAGGAGAGTCCAATCCAAGAGGAGCAGCAGCTGCTGCTATTAAGGATGTAATAAATATTTGTAGGGAATAATTAAATAAAAGGGGAGGGTTTGATTTATCAAACCCCCCATTTTATTAAATTTAGGGATATATTATATATGCTAATAAAGGGGTGAATATTTTATGATGACTTATTTATTTATCTTTATAGCAAAAATATTTGAAGTTTCACTTATGACATTAAGGACTGTTTTAATAACCAGAGGAGAAAAAGTATATGGATCGATTATTGGATTTTTTGAGGTAGCCATATGGTTATATCTGGTTAATAAGGTTTTAGTAGGAATTAATGAAGACCCAATAAGAATGGTAATATATGCACTAGGATTTGCTTGTGGTAATTATTTAGGCTCAGTAATTGAAGAGAAGCTAGCATTAGGTCTTTTAACCATAAGTGTAATAGCATCAGAAGTTGATGGTAATAATCTTGCAGAACAATTAAGGAAAGATAATATAGGAGTTACAAAAATTAAGGGTGAGGGAATGCATGAAAACAAAACCATTCTTATGGTTCATGCTAAAAGAAGAAGAAAAAATGAAATAGTAAAATTAATTGAAAATACTCATATGAATGCTGTTATATCTATTAGCGATACTAAAACCATATATGGAGGGTATGGGATCAAAAAGTAAGAAATTCTATATCAATAATTTCTTACTTTTTTTATTAAATTTAGTTAATATTTTTATATAAATATACGAAAATAGTAGTAGATATATGTTAATAATATGCAGTAACAATATGTGATAATATAACTAATATTATAATTAAATGGAAATAATTATAGAAAATAGTAAGTTTTTGTTTACATCTTAAGAAAATAGAATTAAAATAATTTTGATAGTTAAATTATCTTAATTCTATTTTCTTAAATATCATAAATATTTAGTAAGGGAGGAGATTAAAATTAAATCTATAAAGCAGAAGTTGATTGTAGTATCAATTTTACTTGTATCTATACCACTTATGGTATCTGGTTTTATTTTTAATTATTATACTACTAAAAACCTAGGTAGCCATATTAATGAAGATCATAAGCAATTAGCTAAGACTATATCTAATGGAGTAACAGATTATATGAAAAAGGCTTATGTTCTTACAGAGGAGCTTATAAGTAATGACAATGTAAAGGAATTTAACGGAGCAAAACAAACTAAAGCAGTAAAGGATACTATAAAAAGAAATCCTTATTTTGATTTGTTTTGTATACAGGATATGAAAGGAGATCAAACATCAAGAACAAAAGGTAAATTGGCTAATAGAGCCGATAGATGGTGGTTTAAACAAAGTGTGGAAACTAAAAAACCTTTTGTTAGTAAATCCTATCTTACTGTAAACGATGATAGTGAAGCCATCAATTCTATTATATTTCCAATAATAAATGATAAGGGACAAATGATGGGAGTAATGGATGCAGATTTGAAGTTGGACGAGCTTCAAAAAATGGTTGAGAAGTATAGTACTAAAGAAGTATATGCCTATGTTATTGATGGAGAAGGTGCTGTAATAGCACATCCTGAAAAAGGACAAGTTCAGGAGATATATAATTATAAAACATTAAAGAAAACTGTTAAGCTATTGGATAGCAACGGAAAGGTTATAAAGGACAGTAATGGTGCACCAAAAACAGAAGTGAAAGATATTCAAGTTCCTGAAAAGCTTAAAGATATAACATCAAAAGCTTTAAATGGAGAATCAGGTATTACACAATACAAAGATTTAGATGGCAATGATATAATTAGTGCTTATGAAAGTATAAAGTTACCAGGGGACTCTCAAAATTGGGCTGTAATTACTGTGGAAAAAGAGAAAGATGCTTATGCTATGGTAAATAGCATAAAAAATACGAATATGATTTTAGCAATAATCATGTTAATTCTAGTAATAATTTTAATTTATATTCTTTCAAGTAAATTCATAAAGCCACTAATAGACTTAGCAAAATTAACAGAAAAAGCTTCAGAAGGGGATTTAACAGTAAGAAGTAATTATGAATCTAAGGATGAAATTGGAGTATTAAGTAATAGTTTTAATGCAATGATTAATAATATGAAAGAATTAATTCAAAATATTGATGAAGCTTCAAATATAGTTTCAGATTCATGTGAATCCTTATTAGCATCAACTCAGCAAACTTCAAGTTCAATAAATGAGGTAGCTGCAACTATTAGTGATGTAGCTTCAAATATGGAAGCAGGTGCAAAAAATTCAAAGGATGGATTAGAAGCAGCTAATGAACTATCTAATGAGCTTGATATAGTTGTAAAACATATTGAGGATAGTAAGGAATCTTCCAATAAGGTTTATGATATTTCTAATAAAGGATTTAATACTATTAATAAACTAGAATTAAAGAATGAAGAAAATAGTAAAGTTTCTAAACAGGTTACAAAAGTGATTAATGATCTTAGTGAAAAAGCAAATAATATAGGATCAATAGTGGAAACTATAACTTCTATATCTGAGCAAACTAATTTGCTTGCTCTAAATGCAGCTATAGAAGCTGCTAGGGCTGGAGAAGCAGGAAAAGGATTCTCTGTAGTAGCAGAAGAAGTAAGGAAGTTATCTGAAAATACTGCGGAATCTACTAATAATGTAAAAGTTATTATAACAAACATTCAAAAGGATATAGAAATTGCAAAGAGTACTATAAAAACTTCAGAGTTAGTAGTATCAGAACAAAATGAAGCTGTAAATGATACTAAGGATACCTTTAAAGAAATAAATAAGTCCATTGAAAACATAGTGGAAAAAATAAATAATATTTCAGAAAGCTTAAATAGTGTAGATAATAGTAGAAATAAAGTTATTTATGTAACTGAAAATATTGCAACAGTATCTGAGGATATAGCTGAGGCTGCACAAAATGTCTGTGCTGCTACAGAAGAGCAAAATGCAGAAATGGAAGAAATTAATGCATTATCTGAAGAACTAAATAAAATGGCTCAAAAGCTTATTACAGAAATTAAAAATTTCAAAATAGAATAATTAAAAAAGACGACTCATGTCGTCTTTTTTAATTGTTATGAAATTTTTTGTATTCGATTATTCTTTTTTCTCTATCTAATGACTTTGGTTCTAAATTCATTCTTTTATTTTCTAAGAGTGAGAATACTCCAGAAACTTTTGATTCTTTTTGTCCAGTACAAACAGGACAAGTACACTTTGTTTCTTCAATGTGTTCAGGTTCTGTATAGGTAGTTATAACACCTTCATAGTTTCTTAAAACAATTTTTGTTGGAGATTGGCTAATTAAATATTGAGGCATAACTGGAATTTTTCCTCCACCACCAGGTGCATCAACCACAAAGGTAGGAACACAATAACCAGAAGTGTGTCCTCTTAACCCTTCTATTATTTCAATTCCTTTTGAAACCTTTGTTCTAAAATGTTCAATACCTTGAGATAAATCACATTGATAGATATAATAAGGTCTCACTCTCATTTTAACTAATTTGTTAACTAAATCTCTTTGTATATATACACAATCATTTACACCTTTTAAAAGTACAGTTTGATTTCCTAAAGGAATTCCAGCATTAGCTAGTTTTTCACAAGCCTTGATTGAATATTCTGTAATTTCTTTAGGGTGATTAAAGTGGGTATTTAGCCAAATTGGATGATATTTTTTTAACATATTTACTAGGTCATCTGTAATTCTCATAGGGTTAACTACTGGAATTCTAGAACCAAGTCTTATAATTTCAATATGGGGAATTTCCCTTAAACTTTTAATTATATATTCTAATTTATCGTCATCTACCATGAGAGCATCTCCACCGGATAGAAGCACATCACGTACAGTAGGAGTATTTTTGATATACTCTAAAGCCATTTCTATTCTATCCTTAGGCATTGAAGCATCAGTATGTCCAGCAAATCTTCTTCTTGTACAATGTCTACAGTACATAGAGCACATATCTGTAATTAAGAAAAGTACCCTATCAGGATAAGCATGAGTGAGGCCTGGCACTGGTGAACTAGCATCTTCGTGCAATGGATCACACATGTCTGCTTTAGAAATATTTAATTCATGTATAGTGGGAACAGCTTGTTTCCTTATAGGATCATTAGGATCATCAGGATCTATTAAAGTTGCATAGTAAGGAGAAATGCCCATTCTTAAAGTTTTTAAGCATTTATCAATAGCTTCTTCTTCTTCAGGTAAAATATTAATAACTTTTTTTAACTGATCTATTGTAGTTATTCTGTTTTTTACCTGCCATTTCCAATCGCTCCACTGCTCAAAAGTAACGTCCTTCCATAATTCGAATTGTTTATAATCTCTCATAAATGACCTCCATTCTTAACTCTTTAATTTTATATTTTCTATAGGTTCAATAGCTTGTTTATAAAGCTTGATAACCTTAATGAGTTCTTTTAATCTAAAATGGATATCTTTAGTTATATTGTCCCTTTTATAATGAAAGTCTTCTGGGTCAAGTAAGTAACTATGAGTAATTCCTAAAGCTTTTTTATTATCCTTTATAGCTTGAGCTAACATTTGCACTAATTTTTCTGTTGTAAAATATTCTAGTCTTAGTTCCTCGTTATTATTAAAAGCATATACAGGAACTGGAGTTAATATGTTTTTTGTAACCTTATATTGTTCCCTATATATATTATGAGATTCATACTTTATATCTGTTAACTCTATAAGAGCCTTTGAAGTATCATCATCCATAGAGAAATATCCTCCTCTAAAGATTTCTATTGGAGTTATTCCTTTATGGTGTAAATAATCCATAGAATATTTTATAATTTCTTTTTGTTCTTCATATGAATAAGCTGTAAGAAGTTCTTCATCATCCTTAATAAAATCTAAATGACATTTTATTTCATCAGGTAAATTATCCGGATGTACATGAAGTCCAAATATAACTTTGAAGTCCTTTATTTTTTCTACTAAATTTAATTTTGACAGCATATCTGCAAAATAGGGAGTTATAAAGAGTATAGTATATATATTATTTTTAGAATTAAGCCTTAAAAGTCTTTCTAAATTTTTTGTATTATTTTCTAAATTTTTATCAAAATTAGTTCCCTCACAATCCATAGAAAGAGCAAATTGAAATCCTTTTGCATTAACAAGTTTTTCTATATTACTCAATTAAGTAATCCCCCTTATACAATATATATTGAAAAATTACAACTTCCAGTATATAATGAAGTTGTAACTATTAACAACTTAATTATACTATAGGAGTTTTTTATTGTCAAAAACTTTCATATTAATTTTTTGTGAAGAGGGGGATTTTATGATTAATTTAGGGTTTCCACGAATGCATAAAGAACAAAATGAGAAAAGGGACTTTTTGCCTGATTTTTTTGCAAGGTTAAAAAGTGAAAATGCCCAGTTTTTTTTAGAAGAAGGCTATGGATCAGCTATGGGAATAAGTCATGAAGAATACCTAAAGGCTAACAAGAACATAAAATTTGTTTCTAATATAGAGTGTTATAAAAAAGATATAATAGTAGTCTTACGTTCTCCTGAGTTTAGTGAAATAGATTTTATGAAAGATAGAAGTACCTTAATAAGTATGCTTCATTATCCTACAAGATCTACAAGAGTACAGAAATTAAAAGAAAAAAATATTTTTGGAGTTTCCATGGATTCTTTAAGAAATGATTTTTTAGAAAGAATAGTTGTAAATTATAATGGGACTTCTGGCAATGGAGTTGAGGTGGCTTTTAAAGAACTATCCAAAACTATGAAGAATTTTTATTCTAAGGATAGAGATACTATAAAGGTTACAATTATTGGTATGGGAATGGTAGGGCTTTATGCTGCAAAGGCTGCAGGAAAGTATGGAAGTTTAGAATTAAATAAAAAAATGAATGAAATAGGAGCAAGGGGAGTTATAGTTAATATGCTTCCTAGAAGTATTACCAATGATGAGAAAGAACTAATAAAAATACTAAAAGAAACAGATATTTTAGTAGATGCTTCTACAAGAGACAATCCTTCTAATTATATAATTAATAATGATTTAATTAAGTACTTAAAGTCACATGCAGTAATACTAGATTTAACTGCAGATCCTTATTTAGTAGACATAAATCCTATACAGGTTAAGGCAATAGAAGGAATTCCTACAGGAACACTAGATAAACCAGTAATATATCCAGAAGACTCAATATATAATTCTATACCAGAAGGGGTAAAAAAAGATAATAGAAGAATAGTTGTTAGTTGCAATGCATGGCCAGGCATAAAACCTAAAGAATGTATGTATTTATATGGAATGCAGTTATTTCCAATAGTGCAGCAGATAATTAGGTTGGATAGAAAAGACTTTACAAATACTAGTGATGATTATTTTATAAGAGCAGTATACAGGGGAACTATAGAATATTTTGAAGAAAACGAGAAAATAGTAGAAATAAAATAAAATTTGGTGTAATATAGTATAGGATAATTAGCGATTTATTCGTAATATATATTATAATTAAATGGAGGAATCAAAAATGAGGGGTCATCAAGGAGGGGCAGTATATAAAAATATAGCATTAGACATTGCCAACAAAATTGTTATTGGAGAATTAAAAACTGATGAGAAGATAAGCGGTAGATCTACATTAGCTAGTATGTATAATGTGTCTCCGGAAACTATAAGAAGGGCAATAGCCTTACTTGAGGATATGAGTGTAGTTTCTTCTACAAAGGGAAGTGGAATAGAGATATTATCTATACCGGCAGCAGAAAAATTTATTCAAAAGAATAAGGATACTGAATATTTGAGCACAGTGAAAGAAAATATATTTGGGCTTATTGAAAAGAAGAAAGAATTAGATGATGAAATTCAGTTGAATTTTGAAAAAATATTGGATTTTATAGATAGATTTAAAAATATCACCCCGTTTACTTTGATAGAAATAGACATTAATGAAGGCTGTAATGTTATAGGTAAAAAAGTAAATGAAATTAGATTTTGGCAGGCTACTGGTGCCACTATAGTTGCTTATAGAAGAAAGGATAAAATAGCCATTTCTCCAGGTCCTAATTATATATTTCAGGTTGGAGATATAATAGTGGTGATAGGTAATGGCAATGTATATGATAAAGTATATCATTTTATATATGACGTCTATCCTAGTGATGAAAAAAAGAAAAAGAAATAAAATATAAGTTATTAATGAAAACATCAAGCAAGTTAAGCTTGATGTTTTTTATTAAATAAAAGTTTGAGTTTATGGTTTAATATGTAAAATATGCAATAAGGATATTTGACAACTTTAGGCAAGCTGTGGTATATATACTTATAATTCATATGTGAACATAAACTTAATATTGAGGTGATAACTTGAATAAATCTCCAAATAAGTCCTATAGAAATTTTTTAAAAGTGTATAAAGAGAATGATGAAAGATGGAAATACTTTTTTATAGGAATAATTTTAGCCTTTATATCTATAGTAGTTTTTGTGAATATAATACAGTATTATTTTAAGAATAAAGGAAAATTATACATGGATATATGGGCTATTAACTATGCTAAAAGTATAGAGAGTGATAGTCTAAGTAATTTTTTTAAAACAATTACTAATATAGGAAATCCAGCTTCTGTAATTGTAATAACAATAATTATAGTTATTGCATTATACTTTAAAAAGATGAAAAATGAGAGTATATTTTTTGGATTAAATATTTTAGGAGTATGGTTATTTAATGAGGCTTTAAAGGCTTCTTTTAGAAGGGATAGGCCTTCTTTGAAATTGATTAAGGCAACAGGATATAGTTTACCTAGTGGACATGCGATGGTATTTTTGGCTTTTTCTATACTAGCTTCCTATTTAATATTATTATACTTAAATAATAGGCTAACAGCTTACTTGATTACTGTTTGTTTGGTGTTATTAGCTATAATAATAGGAGCAAGTAGAGTATACTTAAGAGTACATTATTTAAGTGATGTATTGGCAGGATGGTCTGCAGCATTGTTTTGGTCAGGTATAAATATAGCCATACATAGGTTTTCCTATTATAGAAGAAAAATAAAGAGACTATAAAGTGATTTATAACACTAATAGAGATGTAATAAAAAACTCAAATGCTATTTTTGCATTTGAGTTTTTAAGTAGGAAGAGTATCTTCTTTTTTATCATAATTTAAATCTTTATCTTTTACATTAACAGTTTCCATTGAGTTTTTATCTAAAGTAATAATTATAACAGATAATAATACTAGAATAGTTCCTATAACAATGTTTATAGTAATAGGTTCTTTAAGTATTACTATTCCAAGTATAATGCTTAAGATAGGTTCTAAGGTATTTAGTATAGATGCTACGGAAGGGCCAACTATTTTGATACCTTCTATGAGAGTCATTAATGATATAACTGTAGATATAAGTCCTATTAAAATCAGTGAAACCACTCCTAAAATGTCTGTTTTAAAATAGAAGTCTCCTCTAAATAGGCACATTATGCCAATGCAAAATGATGAGATTAAAGTAATGTAAAAGGTCATAACAAAGTTATTCATAGTTTTTACTTTTTCATTAGAAGCACCTATTATGTAATAGGCATAAAATATTGCAGATAAAAAGGATATAATTACTCCGTATTTATTTAAGGAACCATTTTCAAAGCCAATAAGTATGTAAACACCTATAATGGCTAAAAATAATGAACATAATTTTTTTATAGTGATTTTTTCTTTATATATTAAGAAGGAAGCGATGGTTACCATTAACGGATATATAAAATGTATAATAGTAGCCATACCTACAGAAATATAATTGTAGGATAAAAATAATAATAATGATGTAGCTGAGTAACCTATAGTACTTAGAAAAAATAATACTGCAAATTGTGATTTTTCTATTTTTAGTGAAATACCTTTAATTTTAAGATAGAATAAAAGAATTATTACTGCAATTAAAAATCTAAAAAATAACACATTGTAAGAATTCATGCCAGATTTATAACAAAATTTTGCAAAGATTGGCATAACACTAAAACAGACAGAAGATAATATAACATAAAATATTCCGTATAATCGGTTCATTATAAAGCACCCCCTGGATAATTATAGCACATTATTTACAAAAGTTGACTATTTTTCTTTGCCATTTAAATAATCTAATCCAATTATAGCAGCTCCTAGTGCACCTACGATTTCTGGTTCTTCATATATCTGAAGGGGTTCTTTTAAGGTATCTTCTAATGTTTTTACAACACCAATATTTTTAGCTACTCCACCTGTTAGCATATAGTCTGGTTTTTTGCCTAGCTTACCCATAAGAGAAACAATTTTACCGCTTATAGATTTATTTATGCCATGTATTATGTCAGATATTTCTTTGTTTTGTGCAATCAAGGATATAACTTCAGACTCTGCAAAAACAGAACACATATTAGTAATTGATAGATCTTCTTTCCACTTTAAAGATTCTTCTCCCATTTTTTCTAGTGGTATTTCTAAAGTTCTACTCATCATCTCTAAAAAACGGCCAGTACCAGCAGCACATTTATCATTCATAGTGAAATCTACTACCTCTCCAATTTCATTTAATCTGATAATTTTGCTATCTTGTCCACCTATATCTACGATTGTTCTTATGTGACTATTTATATGGTGAGCGCCTTTCCCATGACAGGTTATTTCTGTAACATTTATATTCGCAAAAGGAATACTTACTCTGCCATAACCAGTAGATACTATAAAAGAAATATCTTCTCTTTTTAAATTACTCTTTATTAAAATTTGCTCCAATGCTTTATTAGCACTGTTTATAGTTTTGGCTCCAGTTCTTATTATAATATAGGCAACTATATTTTTATCACTATCTATAATAACAGCATTAGTTGATGTAGAACCACTATCAATACCTAATATATATTGAAGTCTTTTTATATTTTCTTTTTTACAAGGAGAGCGCGTTTTTTTTAAAGATTCTATAAAAGCTTCAATTCTAGTTTTCATTTGACCATTACTTTCATTTGTGTAGTTAGTTTCTATTTTTAATATAGGTAGTTTAGAGTTTTTTAATTGCGCATATTCAAAAGAATATATGTCACAAAATTTAATTGTATGATAAATTATACCTTGTATATTATTTTCTATTTTTTTTAAGCACTTATTTCGATAATCAGTATCTATCATATGCATACAGGGATAAATGGATAAAATGCTTTCTGAATAGGAATTGAGCTTATGAAGAATTCTATTATTATCGCCAGTACAGGTAAAATTAGCAAATATATTTGGTCCGGAAGCTTTTATGCTATCCATAAGAAACTTTGGACATCTTCCTCCTAAAATAGCTATATTAATTTCTGAATTTGACATAGTATTATTTTTTAATTTCTTCATAAATAGATAATTAAATTTTACTTCATTAAATAGTGTTCCAGAAAAGTCTTCATAAGCTTTAATGAATTTGTTAATCTCATTTTCATAATATTTTATAGATGAAGGGTTAACTTTTCGAGGCAAATCTAATAAATGAATAAATTTAATTTCTTTTCTAAATCTTAATACATCATAAACTCTTTTTATGCTATCACAACAATTTACAAATAAAATTTTATCTATTTTTTTATTTATTACTTCTTCAATAACTGACTTAGAGTAAGAGCATAAATTATCATGGGTAATACTATGAGCTTTATCAAAATTCAAGACTGTAGGCTCAATTTTGTAAGCTTCTTCACCAAAGGATTTAATTACCTCAATAGGAGTATATTTACAAATATAAGCTATCATTAATTATCCTCCAATATAGTTTTAATATTTATTATTTACTATCTCAAGAAAGGCTTCTAGCCTTGTTTTCATTTGACCTACATGACTATTACGTCTATCTATTCCATCCCCATCAATAGATAGATAAGGAATATTCTCATTTTTTAGGCGTTCTTTTAAAAGCATAGATCCTCCACTAGATTGCCTACATCCCCAGTGACAAAAATTTATTACAGCATCTGCATTTAATATATTTGAAATGTTTAATATGGAGGCTATTTTCCTTTCATATGGTCCGTTTCCATGATTTAATATTATTTTTTTACTTATAGCTTCTAAAGGATTATTATAATCCATATGGTCCATATAATCGTAATTTAAATCGCAACCTAGAAGCTGATAGTCTTTATTTGAATTAAAGTACTCTTTTAATATAGGGTGATAAAAAGGAATTAAATGAACCCAAAAAATTCCTTTTCCTTCTCTATAAGGGTAATGTTTGATTTCATCTGAAAGCATTTTATAAAAAATATAAGTTTCTTCTTTTCCCATAAAAATATGAGAAGTGAATAACATGTACATTTCTAAAGTTAAAGTAGTTGGAAAGAAGTTAATGCCCAAATATTTCATATATTCTTTTCTATATTTATTTGTTTCATTTTCTTTTTTTATTATTTGTTTAAGATTATTTAAATCAAATTTTTTTTGAAAAATATCTTCCATAAAAACAATAACTTCTTTTAATTGAGAACTTACGTAAGCTTCACTTTCTTTATTGTGTTCATATGGAACGTCAATTATATAATAAGGTACATTTGTGTTGTTACAGATGTATTTAAAAGTATTAGTGTTTGCATCACAAATGCTAGTGGTGGTTATTGCAAGCTTAGGCAAAGGAAGTATTTTAGATTGTACTGCACCTATAAAAGCTTTATGATAGCTACATAAAGTATCATTTATACCTAAT
Source organism: Clostridium lundense DSM 17049 (assembly GCF_000619945.1). Classification (GTDB taxonomy): domain Bacteria; phylum Bacillota; class Clostridia; order Clostridiales; family Clostridiaceae; genus Clostridium_AO; species Clostridium_AO lundense. The sequence continues at coordinate 313,499 of NZ_JHVC01000001.1, forward strand.
TTTTCAGCATAATTAATGAAGGCATCTTCGCACATAAGACCAGAAAAAAAGGATGACATAGCTTCTATAGATAAAGGATTTATATTAAAGCTGTGGAATAGTTCGCAGGGAGAAAATAGATTTGTCCAGCAGCTTTTTTGTGGATTCTTTAATGGATCTAAAACAAATTTCAAGCAAATTTTATTTAAGTATTGAAAGGATTTTGGTAAACTTTTATCTTTAAATTTATTTACTCTTATATTTTCTATTGAAAGACCTAGCTTAACTAAATTTAAGGCTTTTGAAGGATTGGAAATATTTTTTTTAATCAATTTGCCATAATTTTTAATTATATCCATATTTTTCACCCCGTTATAAGTTTAATTTCTATAAATATTTTTGTCAACTTTAAAGATGATGATTAAAAGATCTTATAAAATATTTATTTTTATGTATTTAGGAAATATAATTCTAAATTTAGGTAAAAATATATTTTGATAGAATGTGGAGGTGCTACTATGAATAAATTAAACTTTAAAAGACTACCTAAACACATTGGAGTAATTCCAGATGGAAATAGGAGATGGGCTCAAGGCAGAGGACTTAGTAAAAAAGAAGGTTATAAATTTGGCATAGATCCAGGAGTTGAATTATTTAAAATATTTTCAGAAATAGGAATAGAAGAGGCAACATTTTATGGATTTACCAAGGATAACACAAAAAGGCCTTCTGACCAAACGGAAGAGTTTAGAAAGGCTTGTGTGGAATCTGTAATGAGGTTAACAAGTATGGATTCAGAAATATTGGTTCTTGGTGATACATCATCAAATTTATTTCCAAAAGAATTACTTCCATTTACACAAAGACAGAAGTTTGGTAAAGGTGGAACCAAGGCAAATTTTTTAATTAATTATGGATGGGAATGGGATTTATTTCATCACAATAAGGATGAAAAGAAAAGCAGTATAGCTTCATCAGATATATCAAGAATAGATTTAATAATAAGATGGGGAGGAAGACGTAGGCTAAGCGGTTTTTTACCAGTACAATCTGTATACTCGGACTTTTTTATTATTGATGAATACTGGCCAGATTTTAAGGTTGAACATTTATATGAAGCCTTAAAGTGGTATGAAAATCAGGATGTAACATTAGGTGGCTAAATAAGTTTATATTATGGAATAAAGTATTAATGTGTAGTATAATGTGGAATAAGAAATATAATTTACATTAGTTAAAGGAGAATATCATGTCAGATAAAAATATAGAAATGATGAAAAAATTAATTGAAGAAAAAAAGAAGAAAAGTTCTCAGCAAGGTTGTAACATGAGAGCTGATAAAAGTATTGGTGGAAGTAGAAAAGCTGTTAAAAAGAATAAACAAGGCGGATTATTTGATAAGTAGAAAAGGAGAGCTTAAATTTATGAAAGAACATAAGGTGCTTTATCCCATAAAGTTAAATGGAAAATATGGATACATAGATAATTTAGGAGAAATTTGTATAGAACCTAAGTTTGACTATGCTGAAGAATTTAATGGAGAATTAGCTATAGTAGGTATAGGTGATTATTTTGGATTTATAGATAGAGAAGGAAATTTAGTGGTTAAAGCTGAATATGAAGATGTATATGAATTTAGTGAAGGATTAGCAGCAGTTCAACTAAAAGATAAATGGGGATATGTGAATACTAATGGTAACATGTCTATTTTACCTAAATATGACGAAGCTAATGAATTTTCAGAGGGGTTAGCAGCAGTAAAACTAGGTTATAAGTGGGCATATATAAATAACAAAGGTGAAATGGTAACAGAGGTTGAATTTTTAGATGCTTTTAATTTTAGTGAAGATTTAGCTTTGGTACAATTAGGGGGAAAACTAGGTTTCATAAATAAGGATGGTCAGGTAGTCGTAGAACCCAAATATGATTATGCCTATGGATTCTCTGAAGGATTAGCAGCAATTGCGGTGAAAAATAAATATGGATTCATTGACAAAACAGGAGAAATAGTTATAAATGCTAAGTATTCTTCAGCTAACGATTTTAGCGAGGGGCTAGCAGCAGTAGAATTAAATAATAAATATGGATTTATAGATAAAGAAGGGAATATGGTGATTTCTGCTAAGTATGATTGGGCAGATAATTTTTATAATGGAGTTGCAGCAGTAGCTATTGAAGATAAATATGGATTTATAGACAAAGAAGGAAAGGAAATAATTACCATTAAATTTGATAATGTTGATACTATAAGTGAAGGTTTAATATCTGTAGAGGTAGATGGGAAGTGGGGATATATAGATAAAGAATGTAAATTTGCTATAGAACCAGTTTTTGATGAAGTATCAAAATTTGTAGATGGAGTTGCTAAGGTTATATTTGAAAATGGAATTAGATATATAAATAAGAGTGGACAGTATATTTGGAAAGTTTAATTTTTTAATATAATAGAGGATTCAAAAGATAGTAATTTGTTTAATATAAACAGATTTCTAATCTTCAGAGGGAGTTTTTACTCCCACGGAAAATTAGAAATCGTTATCCAAGGATGAGGCCGCTCTTTACTTCCGCTTTTAAAAAGATGGGAGTATTAGAGCTAGAGCGGGTAGTCATCGGATAAACCCTATAGGAATTAATAAAATGTAACCTGTGCCAAGGACATTTTATAATCTTATAGGGTTTTATTTTTTATACATTATATATTGAAAAAAAACATTACTTGGGCTAAAATGTTATATAATAACAATTATGGGGGGATATTCATGAATAAAGATAAGAAACAAAGGATATTGGAATCCTACAGGTTTCCAATTATTCTAATTTCTTCTATAGTAGTAGGAAGTATAGTAGGTTTAATAATGGGGAAAAAAGCTACTATATTTAAGCCTTTGGGGGATATATTTTTAAATGGTATGTTTACTATAGTAGTACCATTGGTTTTTTTTACTATAAGCAGTGCTATAGCTAATATGGCAAACTTGAAAAGACTTGGGAAAATATTAAAGAATCTTCTTTTAGTTTTTGTTGTGACTGGCATTATTGCTTCAGTTTTAATGATTATTGTAGTAAATATTTTTCCTCCAGCACAAGGAGTCAATATTCAAACTCAGGTTGCTGAGAATATAAAACCTTTCAATACTTCAGAACAAATAGTTTCCGCTTTAACCGTAAAGGACTTTCCAGAATTGATTTCTAGAAAAAATATGATGCCGCTTATTATATTTTCAATATTCTTTGGACTTTGTGTTAGTATGTTAAAAGAAAAAGGAAAGATTGTTTCAGATGGATTAAATGCATTATCAGAAGTGTTTCTAAAAATGGTAAATTTACTTATGTACTATGCGCCTATAGGATTAGGTGCTTATTTTGCAGCTTTAATAGGAGAGTTTGGTCCTCAACTATTAGGTTCTTATGCAAGGGTTATAGCTATATATTATCCAATATGTATAGTATATTTTATAGTTGCGTTTGCTGGATATTCGTATTTTGCAGGAGGAAAAGATGGTGTTAAGGTTTTTTATAGAAACATTACATCACCTGCGATAACTTCATTAGCTACACAGAGCAGTATTGCCACTTTACCTGTTAACCTAGAAGCGTCAAAAAGAATGGGAATTCCAAAAGATATTAGAGAAATTGTATTGCCAATAGGTGCTACCGCTCACATGGACGGCACATGCCTTAGCTCCATATTGAAGATATCATTTTTATTTGGTTTATATAGTATTCCATTTAAAGGAATAGGAACTTATGTAAGTGCTGTTTTATTATCAGTATTAGGTGGAGTAGTTATGTCAGGTGTACCAGGAGGAGGACTTATTGGAGAAATGCTTATTGTAAATATGTATGGGCTACCAGCAGAGGCATTCCCGATTATTGCAACTATTGGATACTTAGTAGATCCTATTGCTACAATGATAAATTCAACAGGGGATTCCGTTGCAGCAATGATGATTACTAGGATTATAGAAGGTAAAGATTGGATGAAGAAAAAATTAACAATATGTGAGGAAAATAATATAAATGTTATGTAAGATAAATAATGCATCTAAAAAGGAGAGAGATAGGAATGATAAAATTACCAGAAAGTATTGATCTTGCAAATTTACCTACTAAAATTGAAAAGTTAGATAGGCTTTCAAAATACTTAAATGGACCAGAAATTTATATAAAGAGAGATGATCAAACTGGGTCAGAATTTTCAGGAAATAAGGTTAGAAAATTAGAATTTGCAGTACAAGAAGCTCTTAATGAAGGGTGTGATTATTTAATTACTTGCGGGGGTATTCAATCAAATCATGCAAGGGCAACAGCGGCAGTAGCTGCAAAGCTTGGAATAGGCTCATATTTAGTTTTAAGAACTAATAAAGAAGAGATGATAGATGGAAATTATTTTTTAGATGGAGTATTAGGTGCAAAAATTAGATTTATTACTGCTGAGGAATATAGAGAAAGACGAATGGAAATCATGAAAGAAGTTAAAGAAGAGTTAGATAAGAAGGGACATAAAGCATATATTATTCCTGAGGGTTCATCTAACGGAATTGGAGCTTTTGGTTATTTTAAAGCTATGGAAGAAATCTTTGAGCAAGAAAAAGAAATGGGGATAAAATTTGATGCTATTGTTTTAGCGGTAGGTTCAGGCGGAACCTATGCAGGATTATTCTATGCTAATAAGTATTATAAAAATAATGCTAAAGTATATGGCATTAATGTGTGTGATGATGAGAAGTATTTTAAAAATGCAATTAATAATATTCTATATGAAAGTTTTCAGTATACAAAGGAGAGCATAGAATTTTTTAAAGATGAAATTAATATTATTGATGGCTATGTGGGAAAGGGGTATGCTTTAAGTAGGCCAGAAGAAATAACATTTATTCATGAATTAGCCAAACTGGAAGGAGTAATTTTGGACCCTGTTTATACGGGGAAAGCTATGTATGGTTTAGTGGAAGAAATAAAAAAAGGAAACTTTAAAGAACATAATAATATTTTATTTATACACACAGGAGGGCTTTTTGGATTATTTCCACAAAAAGGTATGTTTAAATTTTAAAATATATTATGGGTATACTAAGCACTAGATATATAGTATCTAGTGCTTTTGATAATAATTACCTCTACCTACACCATTCAATTTAACATTAGCTTTAACTTGTATTTTTGAATTACACACAATCTGGTCCCAATCAGTATTTTTACCACGTCCATATTTTGCTGCAGCATCTCTTCCAAGTTCAAGGCAATCAACTTTATAATTGTTTTGCATTTTTTCAATGAATATATTGCATATATTTTCAACGTGCTCAGCCATATCATTCTCAAACTTCTTCATCACATCAGGACTTATAAGGATGTTTTCATATAAAGTATTGGATATTATGGTTCCTTTTATTGATAAATTTATTGTAAATATATAATTATCACCTTGTTTTTCAACCTTTACTTTTCTTTTTGAGGTAGCTTGATAATCTGTATATTTTTTCAGATTTTCCTGTAATGTTAATATTCCTCTAGAATTATTTTCTCTTAATATATTCATAACACGTGCATCTCGCATATTAATTTTTTGTACCATTTTATCCTTTTTAAACAATGCCATACCTGTTATTACTGGTTTTTCGTCTATTATTTCAATATATGGAAGTACAAAATTTCTTCCCTCCGCATCCATTCTTACATAAATATCCATTAATTTATAGTCACTAGAGAAAAAGTTAGCATTTACAGAATTTTTAATCAGTGACCCTATATAATCTCCTGAACTTGGGAAACCTTCAATTTTAGCTTTCAAAATATCTGATGCTTTGCCCTGTGTTATGGAAACTAATGCAGTATCATTACTTCCTGTATTTGAGAATGTTATATCCACAAAAGTACCTATTCCAAACCTTGAATAGTCTTCTCCTAGTAGTATAACTTTCCGAAGTGCCACAAAAGATTTATTAGGGGTATTAATTTGCCTCTCCTCTCTTGCACTGCCTAAGGACATAGAAGTTCCACTCACAGTTCTTCTGGAAGTTTCTTTATGATCAAAATATGTATAAGCAGTATAAACTGAGTGGTATTCCTTTGATTCAGCGGCACCCTCAGTTAAGTCTATAGATGAAGAAGAAGGAATATCAAGCAATTCTATAGAAACATAATCTATTCCAAATCTATAATAAATATATAGCGATATAGAGCAAACTACAATAAAAATAATTTTTTTACTTGACATAATCATTACTCCTTTAAAGAAATTACGAAGTAATTCTTAAAATAATAGATAATAAATCTTTACTATTTATTCTTTTTTAATTATTATCTTGAAGAAGATTTATTTTTAATAAAAATTAAGATTGCTATTAATGATATAAAAGAGATATTAAAAAGCACTGAAATTGGTACTAAAGAGTCCATTATTTTTTGTTTAGTAGAGGTATTTAAAAATAATAATGATAAGAAAATCTCAATGGGAAAAATATATATACATAATTTTTCCCTATTTATTTTAGTTAAATCATTTATAATAAAAGTTGAAAAATAATAGTTAGTGGAAATTAATTTAAATACTACTATACTCCATAGAAACATAAATATGGCTCTAAAATTATTTACTATGGGTATTTGCACACTTTCAGCAATCATTATAAAAGAATAAATATTTTTAGGAACTATGTCGGATCCTAAGAAAAATATTGTAATAAAAACAACCCAACTATATATTACAGTAGTTAATGTTACTGCTTTCAATCCACAAATTTTCATACTATTAGTATTTTTAACAAAGGGGTGAATCAAAAGAAATAGTTCAATATTAGCAAATCCATAAGCAGTTTCTTTACTTCCTTTCAGTATATCTATTATTCCAACCTTAAAAATAGGCATAACATTTTTTATACTTCCATATTTTAAAGCTAAAAAGGAAAAAGATAGGGTGCATATAGTAAGGTAAAATGCAGTTTCATTAATTTTTCCTAATACCTTTAGTCCCTTATAAGCTGCATATGCTGATATCCCAATAGTAATAATACTAATCTTAATTTTATCTAAAAATGCTAAAAAGTATACTAGAGAAATATTAATAAAGTCTGATGTAACAGTTCCAGTATATATAAAGAAGGGTATGAGAAAAATAAAATTTAATATGCTTCCAAGCAGTTTACCAAGATATTTTTTATTTAATTGTAAAATGGTATCCTTAGGATGTTTTTTAATAATGTAACTTCCAACAAGTATAATATATAATGGATATATACATCCAATTAAAGCGGATATCCACGCATCCTGTTTGGCTATTCTTATAATAACATAAGGTAACTTTAAAAAGTAAGCTCCCATTGTAATACCAAATATTAGAAAAGTTACTTGGCTAGATGTTAAAAGGCTATTTTCCTGTTTATTCATTTCTTTTCACCATTCTCTTCATAAAGTTACCTTTTCTCCTAGGATTATCATTTGGTATAGTTTCTGGTCTTTTCTTCATAGTATATAAGGGGTATCTTATAAAAGTATCTTCCATATCATGTTTATTAAAACTCAAATAGGGAACTCCAAAACTTTTTAATGAATAAAGATGAACTAAAATAATATACCAGCCAGCTGCTATTCCTAAAAAACCAGCCATATTTGCAAATATTAGCATAGGGAACCTAACAAGTCTTATAGCAAGAGACATTTGATAATTTGGTATTAAAAATGTAGAAATAACAGTAACTCCAATAACAAGCAAAGTTGTTGGGCTTACTATTTTAGATTGTACAGCGGTGTTACCTATAATTATACCTCCTACTATACTTAGAGTTTGTGCTATTTTACTAGGAAGTCTAAGACCGCCTTCTCTTAAAAATTCTACCATAAGCTCCATGGCTATTATTTCCAAGAATGGTGGTAATGCTATACCTTTTCTAAACTGAACTATTGGATTAATAAAATTAGTGGGTATAAGCTCAACATTGAAAGATATAATACTTAGATATAAGGATGGAAGTGTTATAATTATAAATATGGCAATAAAACGAATAAGTCTTCCAAAGGATGCAACTAATGGTCTTGTATAATAGTCTTCTACACCTTGAATAAATTCTATAAATAATGCTGGAACTGTAATAACATAGGGTGTTCCATTTAATAAAATAGCAATTCTTCCTTCCATCAAGTTTGCTTCTACAACATCAGGTCTTTCTGTGGTGTAAAATTGCGGGAAAATTGAATATGTGCTATCTTCCATGTATTGTCCAATCATACCTGTATCAGTAACAAAATCCACATCTATAAGATTAATTTTTTCTATTACTTCATTAACTATATCTTTATCTGCTATATCTTCAATATAAATCACTGACAAAGAAGTTTGAGAGCGTTTTCCTACAACAAAAGATTCTACAACTAAATTTTTATCTTTTATATTTCTTCTTAATATACTTAAATTTGTTTCTAGATTTTCAACAAATGCTTCTCTTGGACCTCTAACAGCTGTTTCATTTGTAGAATCAGAAATAGAACGATATTCTCCACCAGTGGTATCAACTATAATAAAATTTTTAATTTTGTCTATAAGTATAACTGTTTTTCCACATTTAATTCCTTCAATGGCTTTATTAACATCATTTTCAACAGAGGTACTACACATAGGAATGTACTTTTTGCATATAAAATCTGGAGTGGCTTCATCTGTAGTTAAGTCTATATCTACATGAAGCATTAAAGGATTTAATACATCCCTATCCAAAATATTTTTATCTATTAAAGCATTATTGTAAATAATAGCACAATTTAAAAATGAAGTACTTTTTCCAATATAAAAGTTTTTTATTACTACAGGGCTTTTATTACCTATTTCAGTTGCAATAAAGTCAATATTTTGCTTAAGATTATTACTTACCATATATATCACCTATTTAAACATTTTTAACAAATGTTGTGCTTTTATTCAGTTAATATAGAAAATGTTCCTATTTTTAGTTCGCATAAGATGGATGTACTAAATTAATTAAAATTTAGGAAGAAATTTTCAAAAGGTAATATAGTATTGTAATAAAAAAGATGATACCATAAATCAAGGTATCATCTTAATTACTATTTTTCAATATTAACTAAGGTATCATTATTTTTTGACCAACAAAAATTAAATTAGGATTTTTAATATTATTATATTTTACTAGCTCTTTATAATCAACATTATGTTTAGCTCCTATTTGGGATAATGTGTCTCCATTTACTACTATATAAGTTGTGGATTTCTTTGTTTCAGTAGTTTTAACAGAGCTATTTTTTGAAGGTATTACAAATTTTTGCCCTACATATATTAATGATGGGTTTTTAATATTATTTAATTTTAGAATTTCCATATATGAAACACCATACATATTAGCTATTTTTATAAGTGTATCACCAGATTTTACAACATATACAACATTATTTTGTGTTGGCTTAGTTGGTTTAACTGGCTTAGTTTGGTCAGTTGGTTTTTGAATTGGCTTTTTAGCTGGTTTTTTAATTCCTTTAACCATTTTCATACGTCCATCTACTTTAGCTGTTTTGGTTCCATATTTATTAATATATTTTACAAGAACTTCATCTTCTTGTTCAAATTCTGCTAAAACTTTACCAGATTTAAGCATTTCATAACCATCGCCACCTGCTGCAACAAATTCATTACAAGCTAATTTATAAGTTTTATTTAATTCAATTGATTTTCCGTTAAAGTTAACTTCACAAATTCTATTACCAGCTTTTTTATCAGGATCAAAAGTTACATTTATTCCTGATACATGAAGGAAGCCTCCAAAAGTTTCTGGATATAAGTGAACACTATTTTCTAATGCTTTAACAATATCAGAACCTTTAACTTCTTTTAGAACAACTATGCTTCCAAAAGGTAATACTGTAATTATATTTCCTTTTGTTACATCTCCAGTTTTAATTGATGTTCTTATGTCTCCACCATTTACAAAAGCAATATCTGCGCCACTTACTTCTCTCATTGCTTCAGCCATTAAGTTTCCTAAGTTTGTTTCTTTTGTTCTTACATTTGCTCTTTCACCATCTAAGTCTATATCTGTTTTAGTTACAACTACTGATGTGATTTTTTCATTTTCCTTTTCTATAGCTTGTACAGCTTCTTCTATATCTTTATCCGGTACTATTGTTGTTGTTGCTTCCTTACTGAGAAGAGAGGCTTTCTTTTCTACTACTTTTCCATCTTTTATTTTGATATTTGCAATTCCTAAATTTTTATCATAATCACCAGTTTGAACTATTAAAGTATTATTTACCACTTTACCTTCTTTAAGTGTTGTATGACTATGACCATCTACTATTATATCTATACCTTGTACTTGTTCTGCTACTTGAATACTTGTATAATTTCCTTCTACGCCTAGATGTGTTAAAGCTACGATTACATCTACCTTATCTTTAAGTTCACCGACTATTTCTTTTGCTGTTTTTACTGGATCTTTAAATGTTAATCCTTCAGTATTTTTAGGATGAGACATAACAGCTGTATTTGGAGTACTTAATCCAAATATACCTACTTTTACACCATTCATTTCTTTGATTATATATTTATTTGGCAGTAATGTAGAATTATCTTTCTTTACAATATTAGAAGTTAAAATTGGAAATTTAGCTTTTTGTGATAATTCTACTAGTCTTTCTTTACCATAATTAAAATCATGATTTCCTGGAACCATAGCATCATAACCAATTTTATTCATAAGATTAATTATACTTTCACCTTTTGAAATTGATGCAATAGTTTGCCCGTGTAGGGTATCACCTGCATCTAATACTAAAACATTTTTATTATTTTTTCTAAGTTCCTTTATTTTTGTTGCAATTTTTGAAAAACCCATGCCAGCATATTTATCTTCTTTAACTCTTGCATGAGTATCATTAGTATGTACTAATGTAATATTAATCTCACCATTATTTTCTACTGCTGTAACAGCCTGTTCTGCTAAAGCTTTTGAGGGTGTTAAAAAAGTAAATACCATCAGAAGAACTATAAGAACTGACTGCCAATTCTTAAGTTTCTTAAAATTAAACACAAAAATCACTCCTTAATAAATTTTGATTTTTGTATAAAATAAGAGATTAACTATGAATTATAAAAACTTTGAGCTAATATTTGTCTTATTTTACACTATAGTATGAATTATACAATATTTAGGATATAATGTAAATAAACTGTTAATAAAAGTTTAATTTTAAGACAATAACAAATCTTCTTTTTCATTTTGAAGAAAAAGAAGATTTGTTAACTTTATCTTTTATAAGACTTTTTGTACTTATACATCCACTTCTTGTACAGATCAGGATATTCCTTCTTTAATATTTTCATAAACTCTGGAAGATTTCCCGATTTATCTAAAGTTTTTAATATTTTATAAGGATAACTAACCTTTTTTTTAAATACATTTCTAGGATCTATTACTTTTATGTTCTCATCAGATTGTATAAAAATATGTGAGGATCTTATATCCAACTTTTTAAAGCCGTCATTTTTGAAACTTTGTATAAGTTTAACTATATTTATAGCCAGAGTTCTAGAAAGTTTATGGTTTTTTAAATATTTTTTAATGCAGGTTCCTGGTACATATTCCCTTATCATACATATGTTATTATAGGCATAGATTCTAGGAAAGTGAGGATTATGTTTTACACTTAATAATATTTTAGCTTCTCCTTTACAACCTTTAGGTGAATTATATATTTTAATAACCCTCTTTTTGTCTGGAAGCAGATATACTCTTCCTTGAGCTCCCTCTCCGATAGGCTTGCATTGTCTTAGATCAACTCCTAAATATTTGTTATAAAAATTATTCATTTTTTCACCTCGGTCAATAATCAATACTATAGTATATTACATAAGTGGGAGAGAGGTGAAAATAAAAAGTGATGAAGATTTATCAATATGTATAAAAATGTAATATTATACCATTTGTCTTAGGGGTAAATGATATAATGAAAGGATTATATTGGGATGAATGTATAATATAATCCCTTCATTTATTAAAAAAGTTCATAATCTATTTATATTTTTAATCTACTAATTAAAAATTTTGTCCTTAAATGTATTTGCAACTATTGCATCAACCAATGCTATTACCACAAGCATGAAGCTTTGCTTTAAGACTATAACTGGAAACAATGCGAAGATAAGACTAGATAGTAGTACACAATACATAATGCTTCCACTTAGCTTATAAAGGGTGGTCAATAATATACTTACTCCTACTAAATATGCTGCGAATTGAGCATAAAACTGTGGCAATATAATAAATTGTGGTATATAGATAAGCGGCAAAAACCATAAGGACCAAAAAAGTCCTGTTGTAATAGAGGATTTCCAAAAACCATTTTTTTCTTCATTAGCTGGTTGCAATAGTCCTCTCCAACCAATTTCTTGAGAACCTAGTATCACTATCATCAGAGGAAGATAGCGAAAAAAATCTATAGGATTACCATATTTATATACACCTTTCAAAAGGATGGCAAAACCATAGTGGGCAATTAGAAATAGTGGTATTAAAAAAATAGATTTTGGAGATTTAATTATTTTTAACTTAGCTATAAATCCTTTTATTCCACCTAGGTGTTCTTTATTTAAAGCATGTACAATAAATGTTGAAATAAGCGGACCTAGACATCCAAGAAGAAAGAGGGCTTGATAAAGAGAATTAGTAAATATATAGTTAAATGCAATTTCGTAGTAAAGGATTACTCCAAAACATATATAACTTATCATAAAGGATATTAATAAAAATTGATTAGAACTTTTTTTCAATGTTTGTCCTCCAATAACTTATATTTGGTCGGTGAGTGTAGAAAATTCTAACCTTATATTACCATATATGTATATAAAAAGCACTAGCTTTATTATTTTAAATTTACCAAATAAGTTCCATTTTATAATATCATTAGCATTAATATATGTCTGATATTATAAGTAGTGAAAGGCACAAAATAATTTATAAAGAATAAGAATATTAAGAAAATATAAAAAATTCATTGACATTTCATTTCCAGTATTATACAATTAAGGTGGTCGGTGATGTATGATGCATCATGTATAATATATAATATGTGTTTGATTTACAAGGAGGAGTTTTATTATGAATTATATGGATTTAAGTAAGTACCCTGCAGAACCTTTTAAAATTAAGAGTGTAGAGACTGTAAAAATGATCTCAAGAGAAGAACGTGAAATTGCTATGAAGGAAGCTGGATATAATACATTCAACTTAAAATCAGAGGATGTTTATATTGACTTACTTACTGACTCAGGAACTAATGCTATGAGCGATAGTCAATGGGCAGGAATGATGATTGGTGATGAAGCTTACGCTGGTAGTAAAAACTGGGTGTATCTAGAATCTACTATCAAGGAACTATTTGGATTTAAACACGTTGTTCCTACTCATCAAGGGCGTGGTGCAGAAAATATTCTTTCAACTATAGCTATAAAACCTGGACAATATGTAGCTGGAAATATGTATTTTACAACTACTAGATATCATCAGGAAAAAAACGGTGGTATTTTCGTAGATATTATCAAGGATGTAGCACATGATGCTTCAGCAAATGTTAAATTCAAAGGCGATATTGATCTAAATAAACTTGAAAAGTTAATAGAAGAAAAAGGTGCAGAGAATATAGCATATATATGTCTTGCTGTTACTGTAAACCTAGCAGGTGGCCAACCAGTTTCTATGGCTAATATGAAAGCAGTTAGAGAAATTACAGCAAAACACGGAATTAAGGTATTCTATGATGCTACTAGATGCGTTGAAAATGCATATTTCATTAAGGAACAAGAAGAAGGATATGCAAACGTTTCAATTAAAGATATAGTGCATGAAATGTTTAGTTATTCTGATGGTGCTACTATGTCAGGTAAAAAAGATGGTATCGTAAATATCGGTGGATTCTTAGCAATTAATGATGAAGAATTATTTGGAAAGGCTAAAGAAATAGTAGTAGTTTACGAAGGTATGCCATCATATGGTGGTATGACTGGTCGTGATATGCAAGCTATAGCAATTGGATTTAGAGAAGCAATGCAATATGAATATATAGAACATAGAATAAAACAAGTTAGATATCTTGGAGATAGATTGAAAGAAGCAGGGGTTCCTATAGTTGAACCAGTTGGTGGACATGCGGTATTTTTAGATGCAAGAAGATTCTGTCCACATTTAGATCAAGAGCAATTCCCAGCTCAATCACTAGCCGCTTCACTTTACATTGATTCGGGCGTTAGATCAATGGAACGTGGTATAGTTTCAGCAGGTAGAGATGTTAAGACAGGTGAAAATCATAAACCAAAATTAGAAACAGTTAGGCTTACTATTCCAAGAAGAGTTTACACTTATAAACATATGGATGTTGTAGCTGAATCAGTTATAAATCTATATAAACATAATAAAGATATAAGACCACTTAAATTCACTTATGAACCTGCACAATTAAGATTCTTTACTGCAAAGTTTGAGTATGCAGATTAATTTGAATAAAAGTTTATATATCTATATTATCGGGCATAAAGCCTGATAATATAGATATATAATAAAGAGATATAATCAATTAAAAATACTACTTTATAATAATTAATGGTATAAGGGTAAAAATGGGGGGAATATGGGAAATCAAAATACTAATAAATTTGGATCCAAATGGGGATTTATATTAGCGTGCGTAGGTTCTGCTGTAGGCATGGCCAATGTTTGGGGATTTCCTTACAAATTGGGCAGCAACGGTGGAGGAGCATTTTTAATAGCTTATCTTATATTTATAGTCATTTTTAGTTATACAGGACTTTCGGCAGAATATGCAATTGGGCGCAGGGCAAAAACTGGTACAATTGGTGCTTATGAAAATGCATGGAAATCTGGTGGTAAGGAAAAAATCGGAAAGTACGTAGGATGGCTTCCACTTGCTGGTTCTATGTGTATAGCAATAGGTTATGCAGTAATTATTTCATATGTACTTAAGGGTTTTACTCAATCTGCTACAGGCAGTCTTATGACTGTTGATACAGGCGTGTGGTTTGAATCATTTGCTATGACAGATTACTCAGTTGTTCCATATCACATAATAGTTGTTATTGGAACATTGCTTACATTAACACTTGGTGCAGACAGTATTGAGAAATCTAATAAGGTTATGATGCCGCTGTTTTTTATACTATTTCTAATTCTTGCTATTCGTGTAGCTTTTTTACCAGGAGCAATAGAAGGATATAAATTCATGTTCATTCCTAGATGGGAAGCATTAGGAGACCCTATGGTTTGGATTTGGGCTATGGGACAAGCATTTTTCTCTTTATCTGTAACTGGTAGTGGGATGATTGTATATGGTGCGTATCTCTCGGATAATGAAGATATTGTAAATGGCGCAATAAATACTGCTGTATTTGATACAATTGCAGCAATGGTAGCAGCATTAGTTATTATACCTGCTTGCTTTGCATATAAGGTAGATGTTGGTTCAGGTCCCGGACTTCTTTTTGTAACTTTACCTAAAATATTACAAAATATACCATTAGGTAGATTATTTGCAATAATATTATTTACAGCGGTAGTATTTGGTGGAGTAAGCTCTCTACAAAACATGTTTGAAGTAGTTGGAGAATCGCTAATGTATAAATTTCCTAAATTAAAACGTATTCCTATGTTAGTATTACTTGGGGTAATTTGCTTTGGTGTAGGCATTAATATGGAACCTATATTCAAATGGGGACCATGGATGGACCTTGTATCTATATATATTATTCCAATTGGAGCAACATTAGGTGCAATATCTTGGTTCTGGATTATGAAAAAAGAAGATTTAATTAATGAAATTAATTTAGGAGCTAAAAATAAACAAGGAAATCTATGGTATAATGTAGGAAAATATGTTTATGTACCATTTGCAACAATTTTGTGTGTAGTTGCTTTATTTATGAAAGTAGCATTTTAAAATCTAATTAATTTAGTAGCAAATATCAAATATTAAATAAATGAGGTGGAATGACACTCCACCTCATTTATTTACATAATAAAGGATTAATGATATAATGTTAAGTGTATAATATGTTAAAAAATATATAATATGATAAATTATTTCATTTTGCCTAATAAAGAATATAGGAGCAGTGCCGTGCTAATCAACAAAAAAACTTTAAGTGATCAAATTTATGATATATTAAAAATGGAAATATTAAAAAGAGAGATTCCTTTTGGCTCAAAGCTCGTTAATAGGGTATTACAAGCGAGATTTGGAGTTAGTTCATCTCCTATTCGAGATGCTATAAATCGTTTGAATCAAGATGGGCTTGTTACATCTATAGATAAATCGGGAGCAACAGTGGTTGATTTTGATTACGATTTTTTTCTTGAGGTTAACGAGATACTTCTATATGTAATTAACACTGGTGTAAAATTGTCTTTCGAGAAATCTGACACTGAAGAAGTATGTAAGCATTTAGAAGAGTATTTATCACTTCAGGAGAAGTATATAGGTACTGATGAATTTTATGACTATGATTACAAGTTTCATAAGACATTCATTGAGTACTCTAAAAATACTAGATTAAAAAAGATTTTTAAGGAATATAATGTTCTTCATGAAATGCTTGTTAGAAATTATTATGAGCCAGAGACGTTTCAAATTCAGGAAGACAGTATTAAAATGCACAAGCAAATAATAGATGCGTTTAGAGATAAGGATTATAAATTGGCAATGGATCTTACCGAGGAGCATTATAAAGGTGCGGAAAAGATCTTTAAGAAAATCCTTGAGCAAAGGGAAGAAAAAATTGAAGAAGATGATTTTGGTGATTAAACTAAAGTGTTTTTTAGGGAATATAAGAAATGCACTCAGTAATTAATATAAATTAGTTACTGAGTGCATTTTTATTATAGCTTATTTTTAAATAAAATATTTTTATAGGTATGTTAATAGAAGCGATGTTAATACTAATAATATGCCTGGAAACATTAAAATTAATAAATAAAAAGTATTGGAATGGAAAATAAAGAGGGGAGGTGCAGAAGATTTTATGGCTCTAACTGTACAAGAAGCTCTAGAACTTGATATATTGAAAGGATTTGAGGTTATTGCAGGAAAAAAAGGCCTTTCAAATGAAATAACAAATGTAGCAATTTGGGATTATGAAATTGGTGATTTAATAGCAAAAAATTTCAGACGAGGAGATTTTGCATTAAGTACATTGGTTGCAATAAAAGATGGACTTGAGGAACTATATGAAATTGTAGAAAGAATGATTGAAGTAGGAGTAAGTTGCTTGGCAATTAAAAATATTTATTTTAATTATATTCCAGATGAAGTGATTAAGCTTGGCAACGAAAAAAATTTTCCTATTATGATATTTAGTGATACATTTACTGAAGATGTAATTGTACATGTTAATAAAGCTATCAATGAGAAAAACGAATATAAAAATTTGGAATTAAAAATAGATAATATTTTGTATGACAATTTGAATGATTCAAGTATAAAAAAAATTGCTCATAATATTAATATAAATTTTAAAGAAAAAAACGTTGTAGCATTTTGTAAGAAAAAGAATAGAAAATTAATAAACAGAAAAGACTTTTTTGATAATGATATGGAACAACATTCAAGCAAAGTTATACCTTATAAAGATGGATATATTTTCATAAATACATTTGAAGAATTAAAACGGGAGAATATAAATGATGTTATTTTAAGAAGGCTAAGGTGGTGTGGATTTACTGAAAAAGAATATGTTATTGGAGTAAGTGGACTACATGAAGATTTAGGAAACCTCAATAATTCTATACAGGAGAGTCTATATGCCTTTAAATATTCAATTACATATAAAAAGGATATTGCATTTTTTAAAGAAATTGGTATCAATAAAATAATTCTGCCCTTGATTGATAGTCCATGGGTATTAAAGTATTACAATGAAGTGATAGAACCATTAATTATGTATGATAAAAATAATGAAACAGAATTGTTAAAAACAGCTGTAAAATACATTGAAAATAATGGTGATATTAAAGCTACTGCAAAAGAATTATTTCAGCATGACAACACTATAAGATATAGAATAGATAAGATAGATAAAATTATGAGTGAAAAGTTTAAAAGTGAACATTTTTATGAGGAGCTTGCTGTAGCTGTTAGAATATATACTTTGTTGAAAAGTCATTTGTAAATTTTACAATAGGATATTATTTCTAATTTAAATTATTACAAATTCCAAGTACCCTCCAATAGTGTAATATTTAATTAAATTTATTTTAACAAATGATGGAGGGTAAAATTATGAAACATTTTAAAATTGCTTGCACTTCAGAGTCTAAAGAGTATTTTTCAACTAATCGAGAGTTAGTTTTAACTGAAAATACTGATTATACGGACGTGGCTGCAGTTATACTAACTGACTCTGATACTAATTTGATTGATGAAGTATACAATACAAAGTTTGGAATACCCATATTTGTGGTAGTAAAGAATACGGACAAGCCTCATAATAAATTAGTAAAAAAAGCATATCGTATAATTGATGGTAATAAGTATGATGCTAATCGCTATAGCAGAGAGATTGAAACCGCTGCAAATCAATATGAAGAAAATGTGTTACCCCCTTTCTTTAAGGCTTTAAGTAGTTATGTAGAAAAAGGACATATACAATTTGATTGTCCTGGACATCAGGGTGGGCAGTATTTTCGTAAACATCCAGCTGGAAGATATTTTTATGATTTTTATGGCGAAAATCTTTTTCGTTCAGATATTTGTAATGCGGATGTTGCTTTAGGTGATTTGTTGATTCATGAAGGCCCAGCAGTAGATGGTGAAGGACATGCTGCAAAAGTATATAATGCAGATAAAACTTATTTTGTAATGAATGGAACCAGTGCTTCTAATACTGTGATTATAAATGCTGTAGTTACTCCAGGAGATTTGGTCTTATTTGATAGAAATAATCATAAATCTGTATATAATGCGGCTTTAGTTCAATCAGGTGGTAATCCTGTATACTTAGAAACTGGTCGTAACCCATTTGGATTTATTGGGGGTATTGATGCTCATTGCTTTGATGAAGATTATTTAAGAGAAGAAATAGCTAAGGTTGCTCCAGAAAAAGCTGGGGAGAAAAGACCATTTAGATTAGCTGTAATTCAACTTGGAACGTATGATGGAACTATCTATAATGCTAGACAAGTAGTTGATAAAATTGGACATCTTTGTGATTATATTTTATTTGATTCAGCATGGGTTGGATATGAGCAATTTATTCCTATGATGAGGGATTGTTCTCCATTATTACTCCATTTAAATGAAAATGATCCTGGAATATTTGTATCACAATCCATTCACAAACAACAAGCTGGATTTTCTCAAGCATCACAGATTCACAAAAAAGATTCACATATAAAAGGACAAAAACGTTATATAGATCATAAGCGTTTTAATAACTCATATATGATGTATGCTTCTACAAGTCCATTTTATCCATTATTTGCATCATTGGATGTTAATGCAAGAATGCAAGAAGGAGAATATGGTAAACGATTATGGGAAGAATGTGTAAAATTAGGTGTGGAAGCTAGAAAATCAGTTATAAAAAATTGTTCATTATTAAAACCATTTATTCCACCAATTGTAAGAGAGAAAAGATGGGAGGAATATGATACAGAAGAAATTGCTAATAATATAGAATTCTTTGAATTCATTCCAGGAGAAAAGTGGCATTCTTTTGATGGATATGGTGAAAAGCAATATTTTGTTGATCCTAATAAGTTTATGCTTACAACTCCAGGAATAAATGTTGAAACTGGTGAGTATGAAGACTTTGGTATTCCTGCTACTATTCTTGCAAATTATTTAAGGGAACGTGGAATTATACCAGAAAAAAATGATTTAAATTCAATATTATTTTTATTAACACCTGCAGAAACTTCAACAAAAATGGACAATCTTGTAGCACAACTTGTTCAATTTGAACAGCTTATAAAAGAAAATGCACCATTAAGTAAAGTATTGCCAAATGTCTATAATAATAATAAAGAGCGTTACAAGGGATATACAATCAGAAGGCTATGCCAAGAAATGCATGATTTTTACAAAAATAATGATGCTAAGACTTGTCAAAAGAAATTGTTTAGGGCAGATTCAATTCCTGAAAGATCAATGACTGCTCAAGAAGCTAATTGGGCATTAAAAAGAAATAATGCTAAGTTAGTTTCATTAGAAAATATTGTTGGAGAAGTAGCATTAGAAGGTGCCTTACCATACCCACCAGGAGTGTTTTGCGTTGTTCCAGGAGAAAAGTGGAATGAAGTAGCACAAAAGTACTTTTTAATATTACAAGATGGAATTAATCAATTTCCTGGTTTTGCACCAGAAATACAAGGGGTATATTTGGAAAAAGAAAATGGCCATGTTAAAGCTTATGGATACGTATTAGATAAAAAGAATTAATTAAATAAAAATTAATTGAATAAGGGGATTATACTATGGAGAAGAAAAAAAATAAAATGAGTGTTTTCCAATTAACAATATTAACAGCTATAAATATGATGGGCTCTGGTATAATAATGCTTCCTACTAATCTAGCCCAAGTTGGAACAATGTCAATTCTTTCATGGCTAGTTACAGCAGGTGGATCTATGGCGTTAGCTTATGTTTTTGCTCAATGTGGTATGTTTAGTCGTAATTCCGGAGGTATGGGTGGATATGCAGAATATTCCTATGGAAAATCAGGAAGTTTTATGGCCAATTATACTTACGGGGTTTCATTACTAATTGCTAATGCAGCAATTGCAATTTCCGCAGTAGGCTATGCTTCAGTATTTTTAGGGGTGTCACTATCTCCTATTGCAGTAGCACTATGTACGATCATGGTTTTATGGTTAGCTACAATACTTAACTTTGGAGGGGCAAAGATTACTGGTCAAATTAGTTCAGTTACTGTTTGGGGCGTAATTATTCCTGTAGTACTTCTTACTGTTTTGGGGTGGTTTTGGTTTAGTGGAAAATTATATGTAAATTCATGGAATCCTAATAATATGCCGTTTTTTAGTGCTGTTGGAAAATCTATATCAATAACTTTATGGGCATTCTTAGGACTCGAATCTGCTTCTGCAAATATGGATGTAGTTGATAATCCAAAGAAAAATGTTCCTATTGCATGTATGGCAGCAACTATTGGTGTTGGAATTATATACATTGTTTCAACAAATGTTATGGCTGGTATAGTTCCAAATGCAAAATTATTGCAATCTAATGCACCTTTTGGATTAGTTTTTTCTACGATGTTTAATCCAGTTGTAGGCAATATTGTTATTGGTTTAATGGTTCTCTCATGCTTTGGATCTTTATTGGGATGGCAATTTACTATTGCAGAAGTATTTAAAAGTTCTGCAGTTGAAGGATATTTTCCTAAAATATTTAGTAAGGTGACAAAAACAGGTACACCAGTTGCTGGAATGATTATTATTACCATTATCCAAACATTACTTTCCTTAATGACAATTAGTCCAAGTTTAAGTAAACAATTCAACTTGCTAGTAAACTTGGCAGTAGTCACAAATGTTATTCCATATTTATTATCTATGGGAGCAATAAGCGTAATACTAAAATCCGAAAATGTACCAGATAAAAAAGTGAAAATTATTAATATAGTTGCTTTGATAGCTTCATTATATAGTTTATATGCTATTTATTCTTCAGGATTTGAACCAATTGTTGGAGGAGCATTAGTAACTTTTGCAGGATGGACACTATATGGCTTTGTTTCTTACCGTTTTGATTTAAAAAAGGATTATGTTACTACTGATATTAAAAGTTAATATTTTATCTAGCGGCATAGCATCCGTTAGCCGCCATTTATTACAAGTGATAGTTATAATATAATATGTGATTATAGTTAATAGCCAGTTAATAATTTTTATTTATAAAAATTATTAACTGGCTATTCTTTCTACTTTAACAGTTGTAACTAAATTTTTCAATACCTTTAGCTGAAGGTTTTCTTTGAAATACTTGAGAAAAATAAAGGAGTTTTAATTAATAGAATTTTAGATTGAAATACAAAAATGGTTAGAGATTACTGT
This sequence comes from Clostridium lundense DSM 17049, assembly GCF_000619945.1. Classification (GTDB taxonomy): domain Bacteria; phylum Bacillota; class Clostridia; order Clostridiales; family Clostridiaceae; genus Clostridium_AO; species Clostridium_AO lundense. The sequence goes on from NZ_JHVC01000001.1 coordinate 335,560, forward strand.
GGAATTGTGTTGATACAAAAAAAATATGGATATATTATAGTATTATTACATAAAATACTAATTCTCCATGGAATTTTGCAGGGAAATACCTAATTTTGTTGAATATACAATATATAAATATAAGTTTTAGGGGGGAGAAATATGAAGCAGGTAAAAAAGATTTTTTCAATGCTTCTAGTTGCCGTTATAATGGTATTCTCACTACAGATTACAGCAAAGGCAACAAATAGCTATGATGAGGTATTGGGAACTGTTGTAGAGGTACAAAAATATGGTAACATCACAATGGATATCAAGCCTAAATCTCTGTATGATGCGGGTTACAAATTAGGTGATATTCTTAAAATTACAGTTGGTGATAATGTACTTAAAATACCTTTCTGTACATCGTATAGTGATGTAAATACAGGAAGTCTTGTAGTACGTGATGACCAGAAAAACAATTTACTTGTTGTTGCAATTAACATGGGTAATTTTTCTACCAAGTATAATGCAAAAATTGGTACCAAAGTATCATTCTCATTATCAGAAAAAGAAGGGTATCTTTCGGAGTATCAGCTTCATCAGTTAAAGCGCACCAATTTACGATCAGATTATGCAGCAGATTCAATATTTGCGAATTTCCGAAGCATTACAACTACTGGAATTAATCCTGGTGTTTTATATAGAAGCAGTAGTCCTGTAAATAATGAGTTAGCTCGTGCAGCTTATTCTGATGCACTAGTTAAGGCTGCAGGAGTAAAGGCAGTACTTAATTTAGCTGATTCAGATGAAGAAATTAAGGGTTATTTCACATCAAAGGATTTCCATTCTAATTATTATAAGTCACTTTATGATGCAGGAAAAGTTAAAGGACTAAATATGGATGTTAATATTGGTGGAGAAGACTTTGGAAAGAAATTAGTTGAGGGTCTTCGTTTCTTAAGCAAAAATGACGGTCCTTATATAATTCACTGCACAGAGGGTAAGGATCGTGCAGGATTTGTAAGTGCTATATTAGAGTCACTTATGGGAGCAAAAATTGATGAAGTAGTGGCTGATTATATGACTACCTATGAGAACTATTACAAAGTTAAAAAGGGTAGTCAGCAGTATACAGCAATAGCAAATAATAATATCATAGCTTCCTTAACCACAATTGTTTGTGAATACAAAAAAGGAACTGACATTTCAAAAGTTGATCTTGCAATAGCTGCAGAGAACTATCTTAAAAGATGTGGTATGACTTCAAATGAGATTACAGCTCTTAGGACAAAGCTTTCAGTTGATTCAATTTATAAAACTCCTAGTGTATCAGGTACAGTTAAACAAATAGAGAAATACGGACATGCGGCAACAGATATCTTAATTAATGATTTTTATAAATTAGGTTTTAAAGCAGGTGATATGGTAACAGCTATATTTGATAATGGTTTTGTACTAGAAGCACCATTTTTAGATGGTTACTATGTAGACAATGGTAAACCTTTGATTCGTGCATATCCAGGACAAACTAATATAGCAGTATGTATCAACTATGGAAAGCTAAATGAGGTAGCTGGAGTAAAGGTTGGTGATAGAGTAACAATTATGCTTAACTCACCAAAGGGTTATCTTACTCAGTATCAGATTCGTAAATTAGTGCGTACTAATAAACGAGCAGATTATTCTTCTGATGAGATATTCGCTAACTTCCGTAATATTACAATGGGAAATGTTGCAAAAGATGTACTTTACCGCAGTTCAAGCCCAATAAATAATGAACTTGGTCGTGCTTCTTATGCAGATAAGCTTATTAAGAAAGCAAAAGTAAATACAGTTATTGATCTTGCTGATTCAAATGATAATATTAAGAACTACCTTAATACAAAAGATTTTGCATCCCCATACTATGCAGAACTTTATAGGAATAATCATGTATTATGTTTGAACATGGGACTTGCTTATGGAAGCAATGAATTTAAAGAAAATGTTATTAAAGGTCTTGTATTTATGTCAGAAAATAAAGGACCTTATGTATTCCATTGTACAGAAGGTAAAGACCGTACAGGATTTTTCGGAGCACTGCTTGGATCTTTAATGGGTGCATCTAAGGATCAGATTGTTGAAGATTATATGCAAAGCTATATTAATTATTATGGTGTTAAAAAAGGCACTGATCAGTACAAGCTCATATCCCAGGATGTGCTTGCAATGCTTAAAGTTATTGCAGGAACTGACAATTTAAATAAAGCAGATCTTAGAGCAGGTGCAAAAAACTATCTTCTTTCAGGTGGTATGACAGATAAACAGATAGAGACATTAAAAGCTAATCTTTCTTTAAAATCCGCAATTTCAAAGAGTGGTAAAACAAAGGAAACAAGTAATACCAATAATAACGTTAAAGAAAATACTAAAGTGGTAGCGTATATAGTTGTTAAGGGGGATTCATTATGGAGCATAGCTAAAAAACAGCTTGGAGATGGTACACGTTATATAGAGATTTATAAGCTTAATAAGAATACCATAAAGAACTCTGACAGGATTTATACTGGACAGAAATTGGTTCTTCCAAGCAAGTAGTATTGACAATTATCTAATTCTATATTTATATACATGAGAGGTATTGATTTAGAGGTGAATTTATGTTATACTTAAATAAAATTTGATATAAATTGCAGGGGAACTAATTATAGTTGAGAAGGATAAAACCTGACCCTTAGAACCTGTCAGTTAATACTGTCGTAGGGAGCAAAGCACTGTGATTAAGATAAGATAAAGATGCTTTAATCTGTACGATTGAAGCATCTTTTTTAAATTTAATATTAATTAATCAGATTTTCAGTTTAAAGTAGGAAAATTTGAAACAGAAAACTTAATAAGTAACACGTAACTTTTATGTGAATTTAGAAAAGCATAAAAAGGGGTGCACCACCGCGGGTGTATCTACTTTTTATGCTTTTTTATTTAAAATTTAATAAATAAAAATTAGGAGGAATGGAAAATGAATGCAAGTGTAGCAATTCAGGTATTACCAAATGTGGAAGGAGAAGAAACTATTCGTATTGTGGATGAAGTCATAGCCTATATTAGAAGCACAGGATTGAGCATGTTTGTAGGCCCTTTTGAGACAACCATTGAAGGTGATTATGATGAACTGATGGATATTGTAAAGAGGTGTCAGATTATCTGTATAGAGCAGAATGCTCCAAGTGTTATGTCTTACGTCAAAATAAATTATAATCCACAGGGTGTATGGACAATTGATAAGAAAACAAAAAAGCATCATTTAGAAACGAAATAAAAAGGAGGATAACTAATGAAAAAATCAATATTTAAAAAACAGGTATTTACTGCATTGTTAGCAAGTATGGGGTACGTTTTAAGTACCTTCGTATCTTTTCCAAGAATGGCCCCATTCCAACATTTTATTAATGTTATAGCAGCAGTTTTTTTAGGGCCATTCTGGGGCTTTGCCTGTGCCTTAATGACAGGACTTATGAGAATGATATTGAATGGTAATACTATTTTAGCAGTTATTGGTGCTGTTGTAGGCGCATTTTTATCAGGATTACTGTATAGAATGTCTAAGAAATTAATTTGGGCAGTTGTTGGAGAAGTTATTGGAACTGGAATTATAAGTGCAATTATTGCTTATCCATTTATGAGAACATTTTATGGTTTGCCAGATACTTCTGTATTTACATATATTCCGTTTTTTGTTCCATCTTCTTTAATGGGTGCAGTGTTGGGTTATATATTATTAAAGATATTAGATAAGGCAAAGTTGCTTCAGTATTTGAAATCTACTGTGAATAGTTAAAGGTTAAATAGAAGATAGGAGGGAAATAATGTTTGAACCAATATTTAAAAATGTGTTTGAAAGTAAGCCTATTGTTCATTGCATAACTAACTTTGTTACTGTAAATGACTGTGCAAATATTATACTTGCTGGAGGAGGTTCTCCTACCATGGCACACCATAAGGATGAGGTGGAAGAGATTACCAAAAAAAGTCAGAGCCTTGTACTTAATATGGGGAATGTGCATGAGGTGGATTCTATGATTTTAGCTGGAAAAAGGAGCAATACATTGGAACATCCTGTAATCATAGATCCAGTAGGAATAGGAGCTTCAAAGCTAAGAAATGAAACATTTTTCAAGCTATCTCAAAGTATACAGTTTTCTGTTATTAGAGGGAATATATCAGAAATCAAGAGAATAGCAAATGAAAAAGGTGTAATAAATGGAAATAGCATGACAAAAGGAGTGGATGCTGATGAAATAGATAAGGTTACAGAGGATAGTCTTGAAGAAACAGTAGAAGTGACAAAGAGATTGAGTAAAGTAATGCAGAGTGTTATTGTTATTTCTGGTGCTATAGATATTGTAGCATATAAAGAAAAAGCATATGTAATTCGTAATGGTCATCCAATCATGGCACAAATAACAGGAACAGGTTGTATGTCTACAGCATTAATAGGGGCTTTTTGCGGGGGAAATCCAAATAATATATTTGAAGCCACATTAGCTGCAGTAGCAACTATGGGTGTTAGTGGGGATATAGCTTTTGAAAAGATGAAAAGATTTGAAGGTGGTACTATGATGTTTCGTATGTTTTTAATTGACAATATAAGCAATATGACTTTGGGAATTATAAATAAAGGAATGAATATTGAGGAAATATAGATATGCTATTTTTGATATGGATGGTACCCTTATTGATTCTATGCCTGCATGGAGGAATCTTGGATGCGATTATCTTAAAGGAAAAGGAATTAAAGTTCCAGAAAATTTAAATGAAGTCATAAGTGCAATGTCTATGACAGAATCAGCTAGTTTTTTCAAAAAAGAGTTCGGAATCAGAGATTCTTCAAAGCAGATTATTTCTGATATTAATGAGTTAATAAAAGATGAGTATAAGTATAAAATACCGCTAAAACCATATGTGAAAGAATACCTTTCAAACTTGCAAAGAAATAAGGTGATTATGTGTGTGGTTACAGCTACACCAGTAGAACTGGCAGAGGTAGTTTTAAAGCGCTTGGAGGTATTATCCTATTTCTCTTTTGTTATATGTTGTGATGAAGTTGGTGTTGGAAAAAGTAAACCGGATATCTACTATCTTGCTATAAAGAAAATGGGAGCAAATATAGCAGATACTATGGTTTATGAAGATGCCGACTATGCAATGAGAACAGCAAAAAATACAGGTTTTTATACTATTGGAATATATGATGAATCTACACGTAAATCAAAAGAAGAAATGCAGTTACTTTGTGATAAATATGTATGCTCTTTTCAATGCTTGTTGAAAAATAAAACTTCCTAAGAATTTTATAACTTAGGAAGTTTTATTTTTGGAATAGATTGCATGTCCAAATTTAAGAGATATATTACTAATGATAATTCTTTACAAATGTATATAAGTGTTTAAGATACCCATGATATACCAAAGCTCTTTTCTCCTGTATGTACACTTATTACAGGGGATAGTTCTTCAATTGTAACTATATTTTCAGGATAGATTTCTAATACTTTTTCTTTTAATTTTAAGGCATAATCGTAACCATTTGCATGTGCTATAATGATTTTTGAATTTGAAGATAACTTTGCATTTGTAATCAATTCAATTAAATTAGTATATACTTTATTCATAGTTCTTACTTTGTTTTTTAATAATATTTCACCTTTTTCAAAATATAGAATTGGCTTTAAATTTATTAAATTTCCAAAGGATGAAGCGCATAGTGATATTCTCCCAGTTCGATGTAAATGCTTTAAATCATCTACAACTAAATATATTTTTGAATTTGATTTTATATAGTCAAGATTTTTAATGATATTTTCAATAGAACTTCCCGTTTTTATTAATTCTAAAGTTTTAATTATCATCTGTTTTTGAATAGTTGATGTAAAGGTAGAATCAAAAACAATTATTTTGTCATCTGAAATTTGATTTTTAACTAACACTCCTGTTTGAAAAGTACCACTTAATTTAGAGCTAATTGTAATATATATAATGTAATCATACTGTTCTACTAGTTCCTCAAAAAGTTTAAAAACATCTCCAACAGCTGGTTGAGAAGTAGTTGGAAGATCTAAGGCTTGATTCATTTTAAAACAAAATTCACTTGGAGTTATATCTATTCCATCTCTAAAAGATTTACCATCAATTATTAGATGCAGAGGTAATGAATATAAATTTGTATTATTTTTAAGTAGTTCATTATCAATTACAGCAGTACTATCAGTAACAACAGCTATTTTATTCATCTAGTTCACCTCGTAAAATGTAGTTTGCGTTACAAATGATACACTTGTAACATTTATATATTTATCATATAATACTGTAAAGTATGAAGTCAATGAAATAAAATAAATGATACATATAAGGAGAAAGGTTACAGATGAGTGAAAGTAAAGAAAAAATTAATCCTATAACTTTAAGGTCAAAAAAATGGATTGTAAACTCATTAATTGAACTAATGGATAAAAAACCCTATAGTAAGATTACTTTAAAAGAAATTTCAGAGAATGCAGATTTAACTAGACAGACACTTTATAGAAATTTTTCTACAAAGGAAGCTATATTAGAATATTATGTTGATGGATTTTACAATGATTTTATAAAAATAATTTCAGCTAAAAATAATATAACATTATATGATTTGCTTATTACATATTTTCAATATTGGTATAAAAATAGAGAATTTGTAAAGAAGCTGATAGACAATAATGTATATTCAACATTACTCCATTTACATTTAAAATATATAAGTTCTATGGCAACAAATGAAAAATTTGAAAAATTAACTTTTATATCAAATGATGATTATTTTAATCATTTTTCGGCAGGAGGATTATGGTTTGCACTAAAAAAGTGGATTGAGGATGGTACAGAAAAAACTCCAGAAGAAATGACAAATGTTATTTTAAACTTCTATCATGTGAAAGGTTTAAATGTAGGAAATATAAAGAATGAAATACAAAATCCATGAAATAAACAGATTTTTTAAAAAAGGAAATACTGCTATAATGAGAACGATACCTAAAATATATAAGAAAATTAAAAGCCGTTGATACTCTAAAATAAGTATTAATGGTTTTTATTTTTTATATAGATTATTGAATAATTTTCTTGAATAGAAAAATGGAAAGTATTATAATAATTGTTATCATACGAACGATAAGAATACGAATAATATCTATAATAATAATTCGTATATGGAGGGTTAAAATGAAAAAGACTTTATTTTGTTTAATTACAGCAGTATTTTTAAGTGGTTGTAGTTCAAATGTCAGTACAAGTGTAAATAATAATGTACAAGCAACCAAAAATACTCAACAAAGCACTAATGCTCAATACATAATGGCAGGGAAGATTCAAGCAAATGAAGAAGCAAACATAGGCTCAAAAATTTCAGCCAGGGTTTCTGAAATAACAGTTGATGTTGGTTCAAAAGTTAATCAAGGAGATACTATTATTAAACTAGATACACGAGATTTGCAGGCTCAGGTAGATCAAGCTGAAGCAGCAGTAAATACTGCCAAGGCAAATTTAGCTAACGCCACTAACGGCACACGTCCTGAACAAATAGCACAGGCTCAAGCTAGTTTAGATAGTGCATCTAAGAGTTACGAAGTTACCAAAAAGAATTATGATCGTACTAAAACTCTAGTTGATGCTGGAGTAGAAGCTAAGCAGCAGTTAGATTTAGCTGAGCAGCAGCTTGCAGCTGCTCAGGCACAATATAAAAATACTCAAGAACAGTTAAATATGTTAAAAAATGGTCCAACACAGTCTAGTATAGGTGTTTATCAAGCTCAGGTAAATCAAGCTGAAGCAGCTTTGAAAGTATCACAGGCAGCATTGAGTAATGCTACTATTACAGCTCCTATTTCTGGAGTAGTAATTGCTAAAAATATTAATGTAGGAGAAATGGCTTTTACAAGTGCTGCACTATTATCTATAGTTAATTCTAGTAGACTATGTGTAAATGCCTATGCACCTTTAGAGATTGTAAATCAGCTAAAGGAAGGACAAGATGTAATTGTTAAAGTATCTGAGATACCAGATAAACAGTTTAAAGGAAAAATAACTGTCATAAACTCAAAACTAAATTCACAAAGCAGAAATGTTTTAGTTAAGGTAGCTTTATCAGATCCAAATTCCATGTTAAAATCTGGTATGTTTGCAGAAGTTGGCTTAAAGAAATAAGGAGAGAAGGTGCTTTTGATATGAAAGAAAAGCGTAAAGTATTAATAATTGGAATATTAGTGGCAATTGTAGTAGCTTTATCTGGTATAGGATTTTACTATTGGTATGAAAACACTTATTATGTTTCTACTGACGATGCTAGAGTTAGTGCAGATTTAGTTAGCGTGACTCCGCAAATTACAGGAAAGCTATTAGAAATTAATGTGGAAGAAGGGGATACAGTTGTAAAAAATCAAATTTTAGCTTGTCAGGAAATGAATAATCTTCCAGATACAAGTGTAGAGCAATCTTTAATGAGATCACCTATTAATGGTATAATAATTAAGAAGCAAGGTACTATAGGTGAAGTTTGGTCATTAGGTCAAACTTTATTTACATTGATAGACCCAAATAAACTTTATATAACTGCAAATATAGAAGAAACAAAGCTGGGAAAGGTGAGAGTTGGACAAGCAGTGGACATTACTATAGATGAATTTAGCTCTCAAAAGTTTACAGGTAAAGTTAAATCTGTAGGTGAAGCAGCAAATTCAGCTTTATCTCTTCTTCCATCATCAACTAGCGGTACCTTTACAAAGGTAGTTCAGAGAATACCAATAAAAATTGAACTTAATAAGTTTAATAATAAAATACTTCCAGGAACAAATGCTGTTGTTAAGATTCACGTTAAATAATGAGGTGATTTATGATGGAAGAGAATAAGAATGATATAGCAAGTGCTTGGTTAGCCTTATGTGTAGTTATAATAGGTACATTTATGTCTATACTAGATAGTAGTATAGTTAATATTGCTCTTCCTAAGATGATGGCTGTCTTTGGTGTATCATTAGATGATGCAAAGTGGATATTAACCTCTTATACGTTAGCGCTAGGTGCTATAATACCATTAACAGGATATTTGCAAGATATTTTTGGGGCTAAGAGAATATATATATTTGCATTAGCAATGTTCACACTAGGTTCATTATTATGTGGATTCTCATGGAATAATACATCTATGATAATTTTTCGTGTAATCCAAGCCATTGGTGGAGGAATGATAATGCCTGTTGGAATGTCCATAATATATCAGGTGTTTCCTAGAGAAAAAATAGGTTTAGCTCTTGGATTTTGGGGAATAGCAGCTATGGCAGCACCTGCCATAGGGCCAACTCTAGGGGGATATATGATTGAGAAGATGGATTGGAGACTTATTTTTAATGTTAATGTTCCAATAGGTATTGTAGGGGTAATACTAGCAGGTATTTTATTAAAAGGGACAAAAGAAAAGGTAGTTAAATCTTTTGATATAATAGGATTTTTGTCTTCAACAGTTGGTATAGTAAGTGTATTATATGTTCTTGGAGAAGGATCTTCAATTGATTGGGGAAAGGTAGAAAATCCAATAATATTGACCCTTGGTTGTTTAAGCCTTATACTGTTTGTAATAAATGAACTTACCCATCCAGAGCCTTTATTAGACTTGCGTATTTTCAAATTATTTGACTTTAGTATAAGTCAAATTATAACTTGTGTTTTAACATTTGCCTTAATGGGTGGGGTTTATGTACTTCCATTATTTTTACAAAATGTAAGAGGATATACAGCTATGGAAGCTGGATTGATTATGCTGCCAGGGGCGCTTGTAATGGGAGTTATGATGCCAATAAGCGGTAATCTTTTTGAGAAGGTTGGAGTAAAAACAGTTGTTATACCTGGACTCATAATACTAGCTATAAGTTCTTATGAACTGGCGGCTGCTTTAAATATGAATTCTAGCAGAGAAACTATAATACTTATTAATTGCATGAGATCTATAGGAATAGGGCTTAGTTCCATGCCAATCAGTACTACAGGAATGAATGTTGTCCCAAAGCACTTGATTGGAAAGGCATCAGCTATTTCTAATACTATAAGGCAAATAGCAGGTTCATTAAGTGTAGTTGTAATGTCTACAATAATGCAGTGGAAGACTAATTATAACTACTTGAAACTGTCAGAGCAAATAAATGTTTATAATGGAACAGCTAATAATACTATAAGTATGTTAACAAAGTCATATGTGCATGCAGGTTTTCCACAAGGGACGGCTAAGGGAATGGCTATATCTCAGCTAGTTAAAATGGTTCAAGGTCAAGCTACTTTGGATGCTATGGGGTATTCAGTTAGTGTAACTGCTGTTATAGTTCTAGCAGCAATAATTCTAACTTTATTTATGAAAAATAAAAAACAAGGTAAGGAAGGTGAAATAAATGACTCTAAGGGGGGAGTCGTCATTTCTGAATGATGAATTAGTGTCAAAACAATCAAATGAAATAATTGAAATAATGAGAAATATTCAAAGGGTTATTAGATGTAAATTTGGGAAAATTGCAAAACAATATGGATTTACAGCGCAGCAGCTTTGTGTTATATTTTATCTGCATCATATACCTTCTATAACTCTTAACGAATTAAGTGAGCATATGATGTTAGCCAAAAGTACAGTTTCAGGTATAGTAGATCGTTTAACTAAGCAAGGGGTTGTGATTAGAGAAATACCTGAAGATAATCGTAGAATTGTGAAACTATCGCTTTCTGAAGAGTTTAAAAAAAATAATGATATTTGCAACATGAAAAAGGCATATATATCTGATTTAATATCTAATGGAATAAAGAATATGGATCCATTAGAAGTTGAAAAAATTATCTATGGATTAAAGCAATTTAGTTTATTATTAAATGATGATGACGAAGAAAATAAGAAGTTTTAAGTGTTTATAAGAAAGATAAGTGAACTGTTATTAAAAAATTTAGATAATATTGAAATAGTCAAGTAGGGTACTGCTAAATAAAAGTAGTACCTTTTTATTTTTAGGGTATACTAAAGATTATTATAGTATATAAGGAAGTGTGATAATATGTCGGATGAGAATATACATAAATATGAAAATAGACTGGTAAATGAGAAATCCCCATATTTACTTCAGCATGCCCATAATCCAGTAGATTGGTATCCTTGGAGTGAAGAGGCTTTTGCAAAAGCAAAAGAAGAAAATAAACCTATATTTTTAAGTATAGGATATTCTACATGTCATTGGTGCCATGTTATGGAGAGAGAGTCTTTTGAGGATGAGGAAGTAGGAAAAAAATTAAATGAAGGATTTGTTTCTATAAAAGTAGATAGAGAAGAAAGACCAGATGTGGATAGTATTTATATGACCTTTTGCCAGGCTACTACAGGCAGTGGTGGATGGCCTTTAACTATTATAATGACTCCTGATAAAAAGCCTTTTTTTGCAGGTACATATTTTCCTAAGAAAAATAGTTTTGGAAGACCAGGATTGCTGCACATTCTAGATGCTATTTCTGAAGAGTGGAGGGACAATAAGGATAAGCTAATCAATTCTTCTGAGAGACTTATGGAAGATATAAATAATTATATAGTAGGGGACAAAAGCGAAGAATTAGAAGAAGAAGTGATAGAAAGAGCTTATGAAAATTTAAATGAAATTTATGATCCAGTATATGGAGGATTCTATACGCAACCTAAATTTCCTACTCCACATAAACTTATGTTTCTTCTAAGATTTTATAAAGTATATAATAATAAAAGAGCTTTAGAAATGGTGGAAAATACTTTGCACCAAATGTATAAGGGAGGAATATTTGATCATATAGGTTTTGGATTTTCAAGATATTCTACAGATAAAAAGTGGTTTTTACCACATTTTGAAAAAATGTTATATGATAATGCTCTTTTAACTTTAGTTTATGCTGAAACTTATCAAGTTACAAAAGACAGTTTTTATAAAGAGATTGGAGAAAAAATATTAAATTATATATTAAGAGATATGACATCACCAAAGGGAGGCTTTTATTCTGCTGAAGATGCAGATTCAGAAGGTGAAGAAGGAAAGTTTTATTTATGGGATTTAGAGGAAATATATGAAGTATTAGGAGAGGAACAGGGAAAGATTTTTTCATCTACTTATGGTATAAGTAAACAGGGAAATTTTGAAGGAAAAAATATACCTAATTTAATAGGAAAAGATTTAAAGAAAATAGATGAAAATTCGAAAAAAGAATTAGATAGCTATAGGGATAAACTGTTTAAATATAGAGAAAAGAGAATACATCCTTTTAAAGATGATAAAATACTTACCTCTTGGAATAGTTTAGCCATTGTAGCTTTTGCATATGCAGGAAGAGCTTTTAACAATGATGAATATACTAAAGCAGGGGAAAAAGCATTAAAGTTTGTTTTAGATAATCTTTTGCGAGAAGATGGAAGGCTGCTTGCTAGATATAGAGAAGGAGAAGGTGCTCATTTAGCATATTTAGATGATTATGCATTTTTAATATGGGCTCTTATAGAACTTTATGAATCTACTTTTAATGTACAGTATTTGGATAAGGCTATTTATTTTAATAAAGAAATGGTAAGACTTTTTTGGGATGAAACTTCAGCAGGATTTTTTTTGTATGGAAAAGATGGAGAACAGCTTATATATAAACCAAAAGAAAGTTATGATAGTGCCATACCTTCAGGGAATTCTGTAGCTGTTTACAATATGCTCAGACTTTCTAGAATTACTGGAGATATAGAATTAGGCGAAATGGCTTCTAATACATTCAATAATTTTGGAGGAAATATAAAAAATAATTTGGAGTCTCATGGATTTTTGCTAACTGCATTTATGTATAGTATAAAAGAAAATACACAAATAGTAATAGCTGGTGATCCTCAGGATAATATTACCAGGGAAATGTTAAAAGAACTAAATGATAGATTTTTACCTTTTACTAATATACTATTAAACAGTGATGGAAATAACCTAAATAAGCTTGTGCCTTTCGTAGAACATGAAGGGAAAATAAACGAAAAAACTACTGCTTATTTATGTGAAAATTTTTCTTGTAATAAACCAGTAGATAATATTATGGATTTTGTAGAGTTATTGGACAGATGATTTTTTAGATTATATAGGGAGAGTATAGAGTCCTAGGATTCTACAATTTACAATTGACAGTGGACAGTTAAGGATAATTTTTCTCCATTAGCATTACGAAAAATTTTTAATTTAAGCTTTTCTATAGTGTTAGCTGAGGAAGAGCATCCATAACTGTCAATTGTTCTCTGTCAACTGTCAACTAAAAAAGTGCATAGCGCTTTTTTACAGTAGTTTAATCAAAATTGGTGCTAAAAAGGAAGTAATAAGTCCAGCAATACCAATAGCTAGCCCACTCATAGCTCCTTCTGTTTCGCCCATTTCTATAGCTTTTGTAGTACCTATAGCATGAGAAGCAGTTCCTATGGAAATTCCTATGGCAATTTTATCTGTAATTTTAAACACTTTACACACAAGGGGGGAGATAACTGCTCCCATAATACCAGTTATAATAATTGCAGCTACTGTAATAGCAGGAACACCACCTATAACTTTAGAAACTTCTATACCTATAGGAGTGGTTATAGATTTAGGCACTAAAGAAAGTGTCAATTCACTGGTCAGACCAAATAGCTTAGAAATATAGAATATACTAATTATAGCAGTAATAGATCCAATAGTTACACCAAGTGTTATAGGTATGGCATATTCTTTTATGGTTTCTAATTTATTATATAATGGAACAGCAAGTACTACTGTTGCAGGTCCTAGAAAAAAAGAGATAAGCTTTCCACCTTTATTAAATGAATCTAAACTTATATTGCTGGAAATAAGAATAATAACTATCAAGGTTATACATATTAATAGTGGATTTAATAGGGGAAGTTTTGTCTTTTTGTATGTATACAGTCCTATTTCAAAACAGAAAATAGATAGTAATATCCCAAACATAGGTGAATTTATAATATCATTCATTTTTTCCTACTCTCCTTACATATAGTTGAATTGTCCATCCTGTAACAGCAATTATTATTACTGTAGATATAAGACATACAGATAAAAAGGCTATCCATTTTCCAGATAAAATAGGCATACAGGATATAATACCTACTCCGGCAGGTATAAAGAAAAATGCCAAATGATCAAGCAAAAATTTACTAACATGATCTATCATATTTACCTTAATTATACCTGTAAATAGACATAAGAATAATATTAACATACCTATTACATTGCCTGGTATGTTTAGCTTAAAAAAACTGTGTATAGATTCTCCTAATAGGCATACAATTAATATAATGCCCAATTGTCTTAATGTTTTCAAAAAAACACCTCTTTCTCTTTAGTATTTTTAAAAACGCCAATATTCATTGTAGTACTTTTTGTAGAAAAATGCCACAATAGAATAGAAGTTTAAATTTTTAAAAAATTATTTTCAATATTTAATAATATATGTATAATTTAATTGAAGAAGTGTGACGGAGGGTTATATGAACAAAATAATACATAAGATAATAGAGCCATATAAAGGATTGCCAAAAGAAATATATATAATTTTTATATCTAGAATAGTAAATAGTTTGGGAAGTTTTGTTTATCCATTATTAACTCTTATACTTACTCAAAAGATTGGAATATCTGTAAGCAAAACAGGAATTTTTATGACTTGTATATCTTTACTTTCTGCACCAGGTATGCTAATTGGGGGAAAGCTTGTAGATAGTTTTGGAAGAAAAAAAACCATATTAATTTTTCAGAGTTTAGCTTTAATTGTATTTATAATATGTGGTTTTTTAAAACCCTCTATGAAAATGGCATATACACTTATGATGGCGCCTATATTTTATTCATTTTGTATGCCAGCACAAGATTCTATTGTTGCGGATTTGACTACACCCAATAATAGAAATGAGGCATTTTCTCTATTATATATGGGACATAATTTAGGCTTTTCAATAGGACCTGTAATAGGCGGACTTTTATATAAAAATCATTTATCTTTTGTGTTTTGGGGAGATGCTTTTACAACAATCATATCTTTAACTCTTATTTTGTTTTTTATTGAAGAAACCTCAAATTTAAAAATAAACAAAAAAGAAGAGTGGACTCTGGAAAAAGAAGAAAAAGGATCTGTTTTTAAAATATTATATGAAAGAATAATATTAATATATTTTGCTTTAATATTATTTGTATATCAATTTGCTTATTCACAATGGGCATTTTTACTTCCATTACAATTAAGTAATATATTTGGCCAAGAAGGAGGAAAATATTTTGGATTTTTAGCAGGATTCAATGGATTTATAATTATATGCTCAACTTCATTAATTTCTGGATGGACTAGAAAGATGAATTGTTTTAAGTCTATATCATTTGGAGGTATATTATATTCTATATCTTTTTTAGTTTTTGCAGTTTTTAAAAGCACAGTATATTTTTTCATTTCTATAGCTATAATGACTATAGGGGAAGTTATAGTAGCCATAAATACCCCAGTGGTTATATCCAACAATAGCCCTGCTTCTCATAGAGGAAGAATAAATGGAGTATTACCTACTATTTATGGAGCAGGATGGGCTGTAGGACCTATAATTATGGGGAAATTTTCATCTCGCTATGGTATAGAAAAAAGTTGGATAACGATTTTTGCAGCTATTTTAATTGCATCTATGTTTATGAGATTGTTAGCAAAGGTTAATAGAGGAAAAATTACTAATTCATATTGACAAAAGCGAGAGGATAATAATATAATTGACTTTGAAATTAAAAGTAAATTCTATGAAAAGGAGAGTACTTTTTATTTATTCTTTAAGCGAACAGGGAGTGGTGGAAGCCTGGAAGAGAATAAAAAGGAAGAGAACCTTGGAGAAGCTTATTCAAAATTCTATACTTAAGAAAAGTAGAATAAGACGCTAACCCCGTTAAGGTTTTGAGTGGACTTTGTCAATTAGAGTGGTACCGCGGAATATTTACCCGTCTCTTTTATTTAAGAGAGGGGTTTTTTATATTATATAAAAACAAAATTTATTATTTTTTATTTATAATTTATTATTTAAAATTTAGGAGGTTTAAAATGGATTATAAAAAGTTAGTAGCAGAAAGAATAGCTGAAAAAATAGAATTGCCTTTAGAAAAAATTGAAGAGCTAATAGAAATACCACCAAAGGCTGAAATGGGAGATTATGCTTTTCCATGTTTCCAACTAGCAAAAACTTTAAGAAAAGCACCTAATATGATAGCAGTTGATCTTAAAGAAAGTATTAATAAAGAAGGATTTGAAAAGATAGAAAACTTAGGGCCTTATTTAAACTTTTTCGTAGATAAAGCTGTATTTACAAAAGAAACTATAGAGAAAATAATTAGCGAAGGAGAAAAATATGGTTTTTCAGAAATAGGGGAAGGCAAAAATGTAGCTATAGAATATTCATCACCAAACATAGCTAAGCCTTTCCATGTAGGACATTTATTTAGTACATCTATAGGAAATTCACTTTATAAAATAATATCTTCACAAGGTTATAATTGTGTAAGATTAAATCATCTTGGAGATTGGGGAACTCAGTTTGGTAAGCTAATCTCTGCCTATAAAAGATGGGTTGATGAAGAAGCATTAGAAAAAGAACCAATAAAAGAGCTTTTAAGAATTTATGTTAAATTCCATGATGAAGCTGAAAAAGATCCTTCATTAGAACAAGAAGGAAGAATGCATTTTAAGAAGTTAGAAGAAGGATCAGAAGAGGAAGTAAAACTTTGGAAGAGATTTAGAGATTTAAGTTTAAAGGAATTCCAAAAAGTATATGATATATTAAATGTAGAATTCGATTCTTATGCAGGAGAAAGCTTCTATGGAGATAAAATGGATGCAGTAGTAGAAGAAATAGATAAAAAAGGATTGCTTACTGAAAGTAATGGAGCAAAGGTTGTAATGCTTGATGAATACAATATGCCTCCATGTATAATCAAAAAATCTGATGGAGCAACTATATATGCTACTCGTGATTTAGCAGCAGCTATTTATAGAAAGAATACTTATGATTTCTATAAGAGCATATATGTAGTGGGTCTTGAACAATCTCTTCATTTTAAACAAGTATTTACTACATTAAAACTTATGGGACATGAATGGGCTGAAGATTGTAAACATGTAGGTTTTGGTCTTGTAAGATTTTCGGATAGAAAGTTATCAACAAGAAGGGGAGAAGTAATTTTCCTTGAAGATTTATTAAATGAATCTATTGAAAAGACTATGGAAGTAATTAACGAGAAGAATCCTAATTTAGAAAATAAAGAGGAAGTAGCTAAGAAGATAGGTATAGGCGCTGTAATATTTACTTATTTAAAGAACAACAGAGAAAGAGATATAGTATTTAGTTGGAATGAGATGTTAAGTTTTGATGGAGAAACAGGTCCATATGTACAATACAGTTATGCAAGAGGAAAGAGTGTATTAAGAAGAGTGGGAACTGTTACTGGTGAAGTGGACTATAGCAAATTAAGCTCCAAAGAAGAATTTGAATTAGTAAAAACTTTAGAAGGCTTTAATAACGCTATATTATACTCCATAGATAAATTGGAACCATCAGTAGTTACAAGATATGTTATAGATGTAGCTAAAAACTTTAATAAATTCTACAATCAATGCAGTATAATAAATGCAGAGGACGAAGAAACAAGAAAAGCAAGATTGAAGCTTGTAGAAGGAACTTGTCAAGTATTGAAGAATGGATTAAATCTACTAGGCATAGAAGTAGTAGAAAAAATGTAAATTTATACTCAATGCAGAATGGAAGTATAACTTTTATTCTGCATTTTTATTATGAAATTTTTTAAATACATTGCATTGAGTATTTTATTAGTCTACATATTGTTGTATAATTATAATCGTTCGTACAGTATAGGGGTTGGAGGATAGAGATGATTATAAGAGAAAATGTACAAAAGGTATCCATACCTATAAATATTTTTAAAAAATATAAAATGGATTCAATAGCTTATTTTGATATAGAAACTACAGGATTTAAAAAAGAGGAAGATAAAATAATCCTCATATCTTTAGGTTGGTATTTAGATCAGGAAAATCTTAATATAAAACAGTATTATGCAGAAAATTTAGAGGATGAAAGAGAATTACTTAAAGCATTTGGTAAGGATATAGAAGAATTTATAACTTGGTGTTCATACAATGGACTAGCCTTTGATGAACCTTTTATCAAATTTAGATTTCAAAAAAATAAATTAGAATATGGCGTTCCTAGTGAACATATAGATTTATATAGACTTATTAGACCTTATTATAAACAATTAGGTATAGATAGATGTAATTTAAAAACTGTAGAAAAATTTATAGGTATACAAAGAAAAGATACTATTGATGGAGGATTAAGTGTAGAATTATATAATAAATATCTTCAAACATCGAGTAATGAATTAAAAGAAAAAATTATGTTACACAATTATGAAGATGTATTAAATCTTCCTAAAATATTTAATTTAATATATAGGGTAGATAATAATGAGGAAATTATAAGAGAAGATGCTATAACAGAGAAGCAAATAAGATACTTAAATTTTTTAATGAAAAAAAACAATATAAAAATTGATAAGGAATTTAAAAAAATTTCCAAAAAAGCCGCATCTAGGATAATAGATGGAATATTAAAAGGTGCTTTAGATAATGAAAAATTAGAAAATATAATTAAAAATAGTTATTAAAATAAAATTTTACACTTGTCCTAAATAAAATGGTATAATTTAATTAGGAGGTGTTTAATTATGCTAATTAAGGATATAATGGAATCAAATTTAATAACTGTAAAGTCAGAAGACACACTAAAAAAAGCTTTAGACATTATGAATGAGAATAAAATTAATGGAACACCAGTAATAGATGAATCTGGTTGCTTAGCTGGGATGATAGTAAAGGCAGACATCTATAGGTTTTTAATTGAAGAAGGCCATTATGATACATGCCCTGTAGATTGGGTTATGACTAAACAAGTTGTAACAGGGAGATTAGAAGAGAATTTAATAGAAACAGCTAAAAAATTAAGAGAAAATGATATCATTGCTATGCCTATAATAGATGATGAAAACAACGTTAAGGGCATTATTACCGTAGAAGATATAATAGATTATTTTATAAAAAAGGTTGAATAATAGGATAAGATAGTATTATAATTTAACATGTTAAAGTGAAAAATAGAGTAAATTAGTTAAATATTAAAGCTAATTTACTCTTATTTTTTAATTTAGCCTCTTATGACGAACAATTTTTGTTTTAAATATTATAATATATGTTATAATATGAACGTAGAGATAAAAATTTAAAATAATATACGTTAATTGATGGAGATTATATAAAGGAGGCAATATATGTTTAAACAGTGGAATGGATTTAAAAAAGGAAATTGGAATGAGGTTATAGATGTAAGGGATTTTATTCAAAATAATTATACTCCTTATTATGGAGATGATAATTTTTTACAAGATATAAGCCCAAAAACTAAGGATGTATGGGAAGTAAGTAGAGAGCTTATTTTAGAGGAACTAAAAAAGGGCATATTAGATGTAGATACTGAAACAATATCAGGTATTGACAGTTACAAACCTGGATATATAAAAAAGAGTAGTGAAGTTATAGTAGGGCTTCAAACAGATGCTCCACTAAAAAGGATAGTTAATCCTTTTGGTGGAATTAGAATGGTAAAACAAGCTTTAGATGAGTATGGTTATGAGTTTAACCCTAAGATGGATGAAATATTTAATAAATATAGAAAAACTCATAATGAAGGTGTTTTTGATGCGTACACTGAAGAAACTAGAAGAGCTAGAACTGCTGGTGTGTTAACTGGACTTCCAGATGCTTATGGCAGAGGAAGAATAATAGGAGATTATAGAAGAATAGCTCTTTATGGAATAGATTTTTTAATTGAAGAAAAGAAAAAAGATTTAAGTAAAATAAAAGGTGTTATGCTAGAAGAAAACATCAGATTAAGAGAAGAAGTTAGTGAGCAAATAAAGGCTTTAGGAAAAATAAAAAAAATGGCTGAAAGTTATGGTATAGACATATCAAAACCAGCTGAAAATGCTAGAGAAGCGGTACAATTCATATACTTTGGATATTTAGCAGGAGTAAAAGAAAATAATGGCGCAGCTATGTCATTAGGAAGGACAAGTACTTTTATAGATATATATGTTCAAAGAGATTTAATGAATAATGTAATTACAGAAGAGGAAGCACAGGAGATAATAGATCAATTTATAATTAAATTAAGAATGGTAAGACATTTAAGAACTCCTGAATATAATGAATTGTTTGCAGGAGATCCAACTTGGGTAACAGAATCTATTGGAGGAGTGGGACAAGATGGAAGACCATTGGTTACAAAAACATCTTTTAGATTTTTACACACATTGATAAATTTAGATCCAGCACCAGAACCAAATATGACTGTACTATGGTCAGAAACACTTCCTGAAAACTTTAAAAAGTTTTGTGCTAAGATGTCTATACTTACAGATTCTATACAGTATGAAAATGATGATATAATGAAACCTATTTATGGAGATGATTATGGTATAGCTTGTTGTGTATCAGCTATGAAAATGGGAAAACAGATGCAGTTCTTTGGAGCAAGATGTAATATAGCCAAAGCACTATTGTTAGCTATAAATGGTGGAATAGATGAGAAGAAGGGAATACTTATAGTACCAGGTATAGAAAAAATAGAGGATCAGGTATTAGATTATGATAAAGTAATGAAAAACTATCATAAAGCACTTGAATACCTAGCAGAGCTTTATGTAAATACAATGAATACTATCCATTATATGCACGATAAATATGCCTATGAAGCTTCACAAATGGCATTGCATGATACAGAAGTAGGAAGACTTATGGCTTTTGGTATTGCTGGACTTTCAGTAGCAATAGATTCTTTAAGTGCTATAAAATATGCTAAAGTAAAACCTATAAGAAAAGATGGAATTGCAGTTGACTTTATAGTAGAAGGGGACTTCCCTAAGTATGGAAATGATGATGATAGGGTAGATTTAATTGGAGTTGAGTTAGTTAAGAAATTCTCTGAAGAATTAAAGAAAAATCCAGCTTATAGAAATGCAAAGCATACTCTATCAGTGCTTACTATAACTTCAAATGTAATGTATGGAAAGAAAACTGGTTCCACACCTGATGGAAGAAAATTAGGAGAGCCATTAGCACCGGGAGCTAACCCTATGCATGGAAGAGATATTTTAGGAGCACTTGCTTCGTTAAACTCAGTAGCTAAAATTCCTTATTGCTATTGTGAAGATGGAGTATCTAATACATTCTCTATAGTACCTAATGCATTGGGAATGGAAATAGAAGAAAGAATAGATAATTTAGTAAGTATAATGGATGGATATTTCTCACAAGGTGCTCATCATTTAAATGTAAATGTATTAAACAGAGAAACACTAATAGATGCTATGGAAAACCCAGAAAAGTATCCAACCCTAACTATAAGAGTTTCAGGTTATGCAGTTAACTTTAATAGACTTTCAAGAAATCAACAGGAAGAGGTAATAAGGAGAACATTCCATGAAAGAATGTAATGGAAGAATTCATTCTATTGAAACTATGGGATTAGTTGATGGACCAGGGATAAGAACAGTAGTGTTTTTTCAGGGATGTAAATTAAGATGTGTTTATTGTCATAATCCTGATACTTGGAATATAGAAGGGGGATTTTATATATCCCCTAAAGAATTAGTAAATAAGATATTAAAATATAAGCCTTATTTTCAAAGATCTAATGGAGGAGTTACTTTTTCTGGAGGAGAGTGTTTACTACAAGGAGAATTTTTATTAGAAACACTAAAACTTTGCAAGGAAAATGACATCCATACAGCCATTGATACATCAGGATGTGGTAATGGAGATTATGAAGACATACTAAAATATACAGATCTTGTTATATTAGATGTAAAACATGTGGATTTACAAGAATACAAAAATATAACTGGGCAAAGTATGGATGAGTTTAATGAATTTTTGAAAGCGTTAAATGAAAGTAAAAGCACTGTGTGGATAAGACATGTAGTTGTACCTGGAATTACTGATAATGAAGAGGAAATACTAAAGTTACAAGAATTTATAAAAGGAATAGATAGGGTAGAAAAGGTTCAGCTTCTTCCTTATCATACTTTAGGGGTCCATAAATATGA
This sequence comes from Clostridium lundense DSM 17049, assembly GCF_000619945.1. Lineage (GTDB taxonomy): Bacteria > Bacillota > Clostridia > Clostridiales > Clostridiaceae > Clostridium_AO > Clostridium_AO lundense. The sequence goes on from NZ_JHVC01000001.1 coordinate 357,795, forward strand.
AAAGCTAAATATGGAATATAGATTAAAGAATGTACAGGATATGGACAAAGAAAAATTAGATAAATTACAATTTATTATAGAATGTAATAAAGGAAACATCTCAATATAAATTTGGGATGTTTCTTTTTTGCATAAAAATAAAAAGGGTGAATTTTATAATAGCCTTAAAAGTGTTTTAAAACGCTCTTAAGGCTATTTAAGTATTAGATAAATTTATTTTTGAGATGAATCTTTTTTATAGCTTGAACAATGTGAGGAACAACTTCCACAATCACATTTCCCCGTAGCTTTATTTTTTATATTTTTATATAAAATATATACAGCAGATATAACAATAACTGAAGTTATTACTATTTGTAGTGTCATTTAATCACCATCCTAAAAAATTAAATTTCCTATATTGAAAACTAAAAATGATATAATCCAAGCTAATGTAAATTGATAAAATACTGAAAACATAGCCATTTTATGTCCATATTCCTTTTTCATAGCAGCAATTACAGATACACAAGGAGTATATAAGAGTACAAATACTAAAAAGCTATAGGAAGATAAAACTGTAAAATGATTTGGCAAAACTTCTGCTAAATTTCCTCCATAAATAACTCCCATAGAACCTACAATTACTTCTTTAGCCATAAGTCCTGTTAATATAGATACTGAATTTTGCCAAGAAGCAAATCCTAAAGGTTTAAATATTGGATTAATAGCCCTCCCTATATAAGATAAAAAACTATTATTTATATCTGTCATTCCAGTTAGATTAAAGTTTGATAATATCCAAATTATAACAGATATTGAGAATATAATAGTACCAGCTTTCTTTAAGAATCCTTTTCCTTTATCCCAGGTATGCAAAAGTAAGTTTTTTAACTCAGGCATTTTATATTCAGGAAGTTCTATTATAAATGGTTCTTCATCTTTTTTAAATATAGTATTTTTAAATAAAAGTCCTATAATAAAAGCCAAAAGTATTCCAGTCAAATATAAGGAAAAAACTATTAAAGTTTCTTTTCCAGGGAAAAATACTGAAGCAAATAGGGCATATACTGGAAGTCTAGCATTACAAGACATAAGTGGTACAAGTAAAGCAGTAAGTTTTCTATCCTTTTCACTTTCTAAGGTTCTTGCACTCATTATTCCAGGAACTGAACATCCAAAACCTACAACAAGAGGTATAAATGCTTTTCCGGACAATCCCATTTTCCTCATAATCTTGTCCATTATAAATGCGGCTCTTGCCATATATCCACTGTCTTCTAAGAAAGAAATACCTAAAAATAATGCAAGTATTACAGGTAAAAAAACTATAACAGAACCTACACCACCAATGATTCCATCAATTAATAAAGATTTAAACCATGGGCTGGTAGAAGATGATAAATAAGTATCCAAAAAAGGTATAAATTTATCATTTAAAGTAGTATCGAAAATATCAGCTAAAGGTTGTCCTACCCAACTAAATGTAAATTGAAATATTAAAAATAGTATTCCTAAGAAAATAGGGTAAGCTAATATTCTATTAAGAACTACATTATCAATCTTTTCAGTTGTAGAAGTTTTTTTATCATTTGTATAAGTTACAGAGTTTTTAACCGTTTTTTCTATGAATTTATAAGATTCTTCTTCATTGAGAAAATGATATTCATTATCAACACTTGAGCTTAAAAAATTACCACTTAAAAGTAGTTCATTTAATTTATCTATTCCTAGGCCTTTTGCGGCTGAAATTGGAAGCACCAATACATTTAAATCTTTACTCAGAGATTCATAATTTATTTTTATTCCTTTGTTTTCCAATATATCAACCATATTTAATAAAAGTATTATAGGTTTATTAAATTCTTTAAGTTGAAGGGTTAAATATAGATTTCTTTCCAAATTTGAAGCATCCACAATATTTAAGATTACATCTACATTACCATTTTTTAAAAAATCTTTTGATACTTTTTCTTCATTTGAATAGGTATCCATTGCGTATATACCAGGAAGGTCTACTATTTTTACCTGGTCATGGATAAAACCTTCTTTTTTTTCAACTGTAACTCCAGCCCAGTTTCCTACATATTGATTAGATCCGGTTAGAGCATTAAATAAAGAAGTTTTACCTACATTTGGATTACCCAATAGTGCAGCAGTTATCATATATTTCCTCCAATTTTTCTGTAGTTTCTATGAAAATATTCTTTGCATCATTTTTTCTTATGGCTAAATCAAAGCCTCTTAAATTTATTATAATAGGATCTCCAAAAGGAGCAACTTTTTTTACAGAAACCTCTGTGCCTTTTATGCATCCCAAAGCCAAAAGTCTCTTTGCTAATTTTTCATCTCCACATATATCCTTAACATAAGCCTTTTCACCTAGTTTTAAATCGTATATACTCATAATATCACTCCTTATTTGAAAACTATTATCATTATCAATTAAAATATATCATTTTTATCTACTTATGTCAATACTGAATGATATGATTTTATGTCGAATTATAGAGAACTGCTTAATATATTTTGCTCCACGATTTAACAATTGCAATGGTATATAAAGGGGTAAGGAGGTGGATATAAATCACATATTTTATATATGTAGATTTTATGCAATAAAAAACAGCATATATATTCAAGGATATATATGCTGTTTTTTATTAATGTTATATGTTAGAAGGGGGAGCGAATAGGGGTATACTTATCTAATGTTTTGGATTGCTTTCATAATAATTAGAGATTTCATTAATAATTTCTTTTGCTATTGGAGTGGTTATTTGTGTAGCATAATAATTTTTAGGATCAGGTTCATCTATAGATATTAGAATTGTAAATTGTGTTTCATTACTATCTTTAAGTGATGCCATTCCAACAAAGTTAGATATATATTTTCCGTTTTCATATTTACCATTTATTAATTTTTGAGAAGTTCCTGTTTTACTTCCTATGTTATATCCATTTATATGAGTTTTTGTAACTCCATTTTTAGAGATAACTTCTTCAAGGTTGCGTTTTATCATATCAGTTGTAGCCTTATTAAGTATTTGTTTTTTTCCATAATCATCAAATTTTTTATAGATATCTTTTTTACCATCTTCCTCTTTAACAATTTCTTTCATAACATGAGGTCTAATCCATGTGCCACCATTTGCAATAGAGTTAAAGGCAGTTAGATATTGTATTGGCGTGGAAGTATTCATTTGACCCAAAGATATAATAGCTAAATCTAAATTAGTTAAGTCTTTTGTGTTTTTTATAAATCCTGGTTGTTCACTTGGAAGATCAATACCAGTTTTTTTGCCAAAACCAAAGGTTTCAATATATTTATTTAAATTTTTTGTACCTAAAGTTTTACCTAAGTCAGCAAAGCCTATATTGCAGGAATTTGATAATACATCATGAAAATTTTGTTTTCCATGTCCATCTCGTTTCCAACAAGTTACTATTCTATGTCCAATTTCTAATTGACCATTACACACAACTTCATAACTATTTGGATCTATTACTTTTTCATTTAATGCAGCTGTAGCTATAATGACTTTAAATATAGAGCCAGGTGCATAACTATAATTTATAATGCTATTTTCAAACTTTTCTGTTTTGCTGTCATTGTTTAATGAAGGGGTACGTTTATCCACCATAGATAAAATTTCTCCATTATTGGGATTCATAACTAAGATATTAACTGCTTTAGCTTTATTATCTTTTACAGCTTTTTCTGCTGCTTTCTCACAGAAATTTTGAATATTATTGTCTAAAGTTAAAACTACATCATTAACTGCTGTACTTTTAGATTGAGATAAATATTTATCATATTGAAGTTTAACTCCATTAATTATATTTTTATCTGTTAAATTTTCACCATTCCTATCAAGTATACTACCATATTCTTTTGTAGCTATTTTTTTATCTGTTCCTTTAGTAGCTAACACTGGACTATTTTTAGGATTAGTTAATGTTACAAGTGACAATATAATTAAAACAATTATAGATATTATAGGCCATTTATATGAGTTTTTGTTAAATAAAGAAATCATACTAATTCTCCTTTTTACTTCAGATTTATTATTTACAATACAATTGTATCCATAAAAATATTTAGTTTTTTTGTGATTTTCTATTAATTTTAGAATTGTATACCCATAATTTATATATTCACTAGAATTTATATGAGACAAAGCAAAGGCATCGCAGGCTAACTCTTTATCTCCACGCATTATATAAAATGAGTACCACAAAATAGGATTAAACCAATGAAGTGTTTGTAATATACTTACTACACAGTTAATTGGTATATCTTTACGCTTAACATGAGAAATTTCATGAAGAATGACGTAACGTAATTCTTTATAATCAATTTGTTGTTTAATATTTGTAGGCAATAGTAGTTTTGGGTTTTTAATTCCAAAAACTGCTGGTGATTTAACTAAATCTGTATTTAAAATTTCTATATTACAATTTAATCCTACTTTTAATTTACATTCGTCTAAGAGCTTTAAAATCTCCTTATCCTTGCATTTTAACTCATTTGAAAGCTTCAATCTAAATTTAATATTTACTGATATTATGTATACTCCAAGTATTACTACTCCAATTATCCATAAAAGGGCTGTTAAATCAAAATACACTTGGTTATTATAAAATTTCATATCTGGAACTTTATAATGCATATAATTTGTATTATGATTTTTTAATATTTCTTTGTTATATTTATCTAAATTATTTGTTTCTACTACTTCATTTTTTGGAATATCATAGACATAGTCATTAGGCTGTTTAATATTTTTACTATCAACTTTATTATTTATCAGCTTATCATTAGATAAATCTATTTTCCTTAATTGGGTTTCTGATGTTTTATTTTTTAATAGCTTGCTTTCAGCTATATGAAAAATATTAAAAATGCTTATTGAACTCTGTGGTGCATATGGAATTATAAGTCTTATTAACAATAGAAACCAAACACAATAATTTAAGCGTACCCCTAACTTTTCCTTGAATATAAATTTAATAATCAGTATAGTACATGCTAATATACTACTAATAATTGTTGAGTAAAGTATCCATTTGAAGATAGATAAAAGATATATCATAATATCACCATCTATCCTTTCTTCTTTTGTTGAAGAATACTTTTTAATTCATCTATTTCTTCTGTTGACAATTGGTTGTCACTTATAAAGTTAGCAAACATGGCATTTATAGAACCATTAAATACACGCTTTAGAAATGACCTGCTTTCCTCTTTTTTACAGTCTTCTTCTGAAATTAAGGCAAAATAATGATAGGTTTTCTTATCTTTTTTGTCTATTTCATAACCTATTAGTCCTTTATTAACCAATCTGTTTATTAATGTTCTTATCGTTTGTGGTTTCCAATTGGTAATCTTAGATAAAGCGTCTACAACCTGATTTGCTGTACTAGTTTTATTAATCCAAATAAAATTCATTACCTGCCATTCAGAATCAGATATTTTAGGGACATGTGACATATTAATACCTCCATTCAATATTACAATTGTAATCATTAGTTATATATTACAATTGTAATATGTAATTGTCAACATGTTTTTAATAATTTTTCCATGGGGAGGAGAAAAAGGCATCTCTATCTTTTTCTCCTCTTTTCTAGTTTATACTACTTGTCCTTTTTCTTTTCTAGGATTTTGTAGTACTCATCCAGAGCTGAATCAAGCAGTTGACTAGCAAAAACTACTTCTGGATCTAATAGGTCTGATTTTTGTTCAATTAGGTCGTATAAGTCTTTTCTTAACTCGTCAATTATCTTTTTTAGCTTTTTAAATTCATCCATAATATCCCTCCTTTCTTGATTGATAATATCAATAATTGGGATATTATGGTTTAATTTTGGGGCATAAAAAAGAATAAAAAAATAATATAGTAGAATAATACAAAGATTAAATATATAATGGTATTATATATAGTAGAATTTATTATAAGTTCTACTATTTTCTTATTGATAGATTTAGGAGGGATAATATGAAAAATATAGCAGCATTCTTTGATATAGACGGAACATTATATAGAGAAGGGCTTATAACAGAAGTATTTAAAAAGCTAATTAAATACGAAATAATTCAACCAGAAAGATGGTATAATGATGTGAAACCTGAATATGTAAAGTGGGATAGAAGAGAAGGGGATTATGATAACTATCTTTTAAAAATGGCCAATATATATACAGAAGCAATTAAAGGGCTGCATAAATATCAAGTAGAATTTATAGCTAAAAATGTAGTATCACAAAAAGGAGATAGAGTTTATACATTTACAAGGGATAGAATTAAATGGCATAAGGAACAAGGGCATATAATAATAACTATATCAGGTAGTCCTATAGAATTAGTAAAGGAAATGAGCTTAAAACATGGTTTTAATGATTATAGAGGAACCATTTATGTAATGAATAATAATGAAAAATATACTGGTGAAGTAATTCCTATGTGGGATAGTAAAAGTAAAAAAGCGGCTATAGAAGAGTTGAAGGAAAAATATAATATTGATTTAGATAATAGTTATGCTTATGGAGATACAGCAGGAGATTTTTCTATGTTTGAAATGATAAAGCATCCATTATGTATTAATCCAACTAGGGAATTATTAAGCAAAGTTATGAATTCACCTGAAGTTAGAGAGAAAATAAGAATTATAGTAGAAAGAAAAGATATGATTTATAATTTAAAACCTGAATATATTGATTTGATATAAGAGTATATTTAAACTTAAAGGTAGAAAAGAGTGGTAGTATTGATTTTTAGAGAAAGAAGCATAAAGCCTGGCAATTTTATAGAGGATTTCTCTTTAAAAAGTAATGAAACAATTATCTATAAAGATGCAATATTTTTTGATCTAGAACATTATGTTTATAAAAGGCCAGTGTGTATAGGTGTTTTTGGTTGTTGCTATTATGATGAAAAAGATGATTTAATAAAAAGCACCCAATATATGATAGAAAACAGGAAAGATTCATTAGAAATATTAAAATTGGCAAGAAACTATTTTAAAGATATTTATAAAAACAAAGGTAAAAAACATATAGTTACATTTTCAGGAAATAATGATTTTACAGTAATTAATTATTTATTTCATAAGTACGGAATAAATTTTGATATAAAAGAACATTTTATACATGTAGATCTTCAAAGAGAATATGAAAAGGCTAAGGGTGTCAATATAGGGCTTAAAGTATTAGAAAAGGAGTTTGATATAGAAAGAGAAAGTGAGCTCATAAGTGGGCAGAATTTGGCAAAAACCTTTGGAAAAATAATAAAGGATGAAGATTATATAAATAGAATGCCAGATGAAAAAAAAGAAAAAATATTACTTTATAACGAGCAGGATGTAGTAAGTTTGTTTTATATGTGTTTAAATTGGGAGGAAATAATTTCCAAATGCGAATAAGGAAGAGTTTAAAGAGGGGAGAAGGCCATGTTTAATCCAGTAAAAAATACAAAAGTATATGAACAAGTTATATATCAAATAAAAGACATGATAAACAAGGGTGTTTTAAAGAAAGGTGATAAACTGCCTTCAGAAAGAGATATGGTAGAAAGTTTGCAAGTAAGCAGAACATCTATAAGAGAAGCATTAAGGTCTTTAGAAATAATAGGTCTTATAGAATGCAGACAGGGAGAAGGAAATTTTATAAAAAGTAGCTTTGAGAATAGCTTAATAGAACCGCTGTCTATTATGTTCTTGCTTCAAGATAGTAATTCTAAGGAAATATTAGAATTAAGAAAAATGATAGAAAAAGAAACGGCAGCTTTGGCAGCAGAAAGAATAACTGAAGAGGAATTAAAAGAATTAGAATTACTTATTGTAAAATTTAGTGAATTAGTGGAAGGGGAAGAAATGGTAAGAGTGGATAGAGAATTTCATTATAAAATAGCCCAGGCTTCCAAAAATTTCCTCATACTAAGCGTTTTTAATGCCATATCTTCATTAATGGAGTCCTTTATTAAAGATGCAAGAAAAAATATTTTAGCAAAAGAAGAAAATAAGGAAATACTTTATAAGCAACATGAGAGCATTTATGAGGCTTTATTAAATAGAAATCCTGATCAGGCTATGCAAGCTATGATGGAACACTTGAATTTTACAAATGACTATATGATAACATAGGTTATATTGTTACAATTGTAACAATATAACCTATGTTTTTATAAAAATATAAAATTTATCATGTTTTTTTGTATGAATTTAGTAGGGCCTATTTTGAGCATCAAGTAGTTATAGGAAGTTGAACAAATAGTCTTTAGTAATTAGAGTGTTAATAATTTAACTATAGTGGAAATATTTATAATATTATGATAGTATGAATATAATAACTGGTCATACCATAATACCATAGTACCAGCAATAAGGGGGCAAAAAAATGAATGAGTATGTTCAATTTATTATTGCATTGACACCCATTGTTTGGCTTATCGTATCACTTGGAATACTAAAAATTCCTGGGCATAAAGCTTGTCTAACAACATTAATAATTACTTTAATACTAGCTATGCTTTTCTGGAAAATGCCAGTAGCAAATGCGTTTACAGCAGCATTAGAAGGTGCAGCTTTAGGTTTATGGCCAATAATGTTAGTAATTATTGCTGCAGTATTTACTTATAACTTATCCGTACATACAAAAAGTATGGAAATAATAAAAAAAATGATGATAAACATAACTACAGATAAAAGAATTCTAGTGTTAATACTTGCATGGGGATTTGGAGGATTTCTTGAAGCTATTGCAGGTTTTGGTACCGCTGTAGCAATTCCAGCAAGTATAATGGCAGCTCTTGGATTTGATCCAATATTTGCAGCCATTATATGTTTAATAGCAAATACCACACCTACAGCTTTTGGAGCTATAGGAATACCAGTTACTACTCTTGCAAAAGTAACTGGCATAGATGTAGCTACCTTAAGTTATGCAGTTGTAATACAACTTTCAATTCTTATAGTTATAGTTCCAATAATTCTTGTAATGCTTACAGGTAAAAGTGTAAAGGCAATAAAAGGAGTATTAGGTTTAGCTATAATGTCAGGTCTTTCTTTTGCAATACCAGAAGTCTTGGCCGCAAAATATTTAGGAGCAGAACTTCCAGCAATTTTAGGTAGTATATGTTGTATGTTTACTACTATCTTAATCACAAAAGTTTTCTATAAGGATACAGCTTTAAAGGAGGAAAAGATACCTTTTAAAAAGGGAGTAATAGCTTGGATGCCTTTTATACTAGTATTTTTCTTTATACTAATTTCTAGCCCATTGTTTCCAAAAGTAAACGATTTACTTTCTTCAGTAAAAACTTCAGTAAACATATATAGAGGACCCGAGGGAAAACCATACACATTTTTATGGCTGTCCACTCCTGGTACTTTAATCATAATAGCAACTTTTATTGGAGGGATAATACAAGGAGCTAAATTTGGAGAAATATTTGAAGTGTTAATGAAAACCTTTAAACAGATGGGAACTTCATTTATCACTATATTATCTATAGTAGCTTTGGCAAAAGTTATGGGCTACAGTGGCATGATAAAATCTATAGCTTTAGTGCTAGTTAAGGTTACAGGTAAGTATTATCCGTTCTTTTCACCAATTATAGGTGCATTAGGTACCTTTGTTACTGGAAGTGATACTTCATCCAATGTTTTATTTGGAGGTCTTCAAGTAGAGGTAGCAAGGAGTTTAAATATGAGTCCTTATTGGTTAGCAGCAGCAAATACAGGAGGGGCTACTGCTGGAAAAATGATATCTCCTCAAAGTATAGCTGTAGCAACAGCAGCTACAGGACTTATGGGGGCAGAAGGAAAGATCTTAAATGAAACATTAAAGTTTTGTCTAATTTATGTAATCTTTTTAGGGTTAGTAGCATATTTTGGAGCTCCATTCTTTACAATTTAAAAATATTTGGGTGAGGTGGTAGAATATGAAAAGGATTAAGGTACCATATTGGAGAAAAAATATAGAAATAGAAATACCAGATAAAAATTTAGCAGGTGTTTTAGAATCACAGGCGAAGGAATATAAAGTGAACAAATGTGAAGAAAAAATAGTAGAAGAAGCTTTGGACAACCCAATAGATAGTCACAAATTAGAGGAATTAGTACAGGGTAAAAATAATATGGTTATTATAACTAGTGATCATACTAGACCAGTACCAAGCAGAATAACTATGCCAATACTTTTAAGAAGAATTAGAAAAGTTAATCCAAGCATTGATATAAAAATTCTTATTGCCACTGGCTTTCATAGACCATCAACAAGAGAAGAACTTATAGACAAGTTTGGAGAAGAAATTGTGAAAAATGAGAATATAGTAATGCATAGATCTCTTGACAAAGACAGTATGGTAAAAGCAGGGACTCTTCCTTCTGGTGGTGAACTATATTTAAATAAATTAGCTATGGAAACAGAACTTTTAATTGCAGAAGGCTTTATTGAATCTCATTTTTTCGCAGGCTTTTCAGGAGGAAGAAAGAGTATTTTACCGGGTATTGCAGCAGCAGAAACAATAATGGCAAATCACTGTGCTGAATTTATAGGAAGCTCTAATGCTAGAACTGGTAAACTTAAAGACAACCCAATCCATAGAGATATGTTATATGCAGCAGAAGCAGCCAAGCTTGCTTTTATACTAAATGTGGTATTAGACGAGAAGAAAAAAATAATTTGTGCAGTAGCAGGGCATAGCGAAAATGCTCATAAAAAAGGCTGCGAATTTGTTTCAAGTTTATGTGAAGTAAAAAAGATAGAATGTGATATTGCAATATCAACTAATGGAGGATATCCATTAGATCAAAATATATATCAATCAGTAAAGGGGATGACAGCAGCAGAGGCAACCTGTAAGGAAGATGGAATAATAATAATGGTGGCTGCATGTAATGATGGGCATGGAGGTGAATCTTTTTATCGTAATGTAGTAGAGGCAAAATCCCCCAAAGAACTGTTAGATAAGATAGGCAAAGTACCTAGAAATAAAACAGTACCAGATCAATGGGAATTCCAAATACTATGCAGAATACTTTCAAAACATAAAGTAATTATGGTTACAGATATGTGTGATCCTGAAATTATAAAGAATATGCATATGGATCATGCCTATACTTTTGAAGAAGCATTAAATAAGGCTTTTAAAATTAAAGGAGATGATGCCAAAGTAGTAGTAATACCAGATGGTGTATCTGTAATAGTTAAATAGTATAAAAAATATTAATTATTCTATAGAAGTTTAAATTATAAAATGGAGGTAATAGAATGAATATATTAGTTTGTATAAAACAGGTTCCAGGAACTTCAAAAGTTGAAGTAGATGAGGTTACAGGTGTATTAAAAAGAGATGGAGTAGATTCCAAGATGAATCCTTATGACTTATTTGCTTTAGAAACTTCTTTAAAACTTAAAGAAAAATTTGGAGGAGAAGTAAAAGTAATAACCATGGGACCTCCTCAAGCTAAGGAAATAATAAAAGAAGCTTATGCTATGGGTGCAGACGAGGGAGCTCTCCTTTCAGATAGAAGATTTGCAGGAGCAGATGTACTTGCTACTTCTTATACTTTATCTCAAGGAATTAGAAAAATGGGAGATTTTCAGTTAATAATTTGTGGAAAGCAAACTACAGATGGAGATACTGCTCAGGTAGGCCCAGAAATGGCAGAGTATTTAGATATACCACATATTGCAAATGTATTAAAAATATTAGAAGTTAAAGAAACTTCAGTTGTGGTGGAAATGGATATGCCTGATGCAATTGAAGTAGCAGAAATACAATTTCCTTGCTTAATAACTGTGGAAAAGGATATTTTCCAACCAAGACTTCCATCCTATAAAAGGCAAAAAGCTACAGAAGATAAAGAAATAAAAGTATTTAGTTTAAATGATTTTCAAGATAAGGATGAGTTAAGATATGGACTTAATGGTTCACCAACACAGGTAGAAAGAATATTCCCTCCAGCAGTAAATGATCATAAGGAAATCTGGGAAGGTACTGGTGAAGAACTAGGAAATAGAATGTTTAATGCTTTAAAGGAAATGAAATTTGTTTAAAATTAGATATGAGGATTATAGTATTTAAAATAATATTTAGGGGGAAGTAATATGGGAAAATTAATAATAAATGAAGATAAATTAAATAGTGAAGTAATAAAAGAACTTATGGATATCTGTCCTTTTAATGCTCTTGAGGAATGGGAAGGAAAGTTAAACATTAATGCTGGTTGTAAAATGTGTAAGCTATGTGTAAAAAAAGGCCCTAAAGGAGTTATGGAATTTATAGAAGATAAGAAGTCCATAAATAAGGATGAATGGAATGGTATAGCAGTATATGTAGATCACGTAGAAGGGAAAATCCATCCTGTAACCTATGAACTTATTGGGAAAGGAAGAGAACTAGCATCAAAGATAAATCATTCAGTATATGCGGTATTTATTGGATATAACATAAAGAATAAGGCTGAAGAGTTATTACATTATGGAGTAGATAAGGTTTTTGTATATGACAATAAACAGTTAGAAGATTTTAGAATAGAGCCATATACAGCAGCTTTTGAAGATTTTATAAATAAAGCAAAGCCTTCTTCAGTGTTAGTAGGAGCAACTACAGTGGGAAGATCTTTGGCACCAAGAACAGCGGCAAGATTTAGGACAGGACTTACAGCAGACTGTACTATTCTAGATATGAAAGAAAATACAGATTTAGTTCAAATAAGACCAGCTTTTGGTGGTAATATTATGGCCCAGATTATAAATCCTAATAATAGACCTCAATTTTGTACGGTAAGATATAAAATAATGAACGCACCAGAAAGAAATACTGAGTGTAGTGGCAAAATTGTTTTATGTAATATAGAGGAGAATAAATTAAGATCTAATATTAAGGTGCTGAAGGTAACAAAAAAAGAGAAGGAGGAAAATATATCCGAGGCAGAAGTAATTGTAGTAGCTGGAAGAGGAGTAAAATCAGAAAAAGATATGAAGCTTATAAATGAATTGGCTGAATTATTAGGAGCTCAAGTAGCTGGTACAAGACCTTTAATAGAAATAGGATGGGTAGATCCTAAGAAACAGATAGGATTAAGTGGAAGAACAGTAAAGCCAAAACTTATTATTACTTGTGGAGTATCAGGTTCCGTTCAATTTGTAGCTGGAATGAATAATTCAGATCATATATTTGCTATAAATAAAGATCCTAATGCTTCAATATTTAATGTAGCCCATTATGGAATAGTAGGAGATATATATGAGGTGCTACCACAGCTTATAGAAAATATTAAAAATAACAATACATTAGTATAAGCTAAAATGAAGGGGGATTTGATTTATTATGGAATTATGTAATAACTATAAAAAGATAGATGAAAAAGATATAGAGTTTTTGAAAGCTTTAGTTGGTAAGGAAAGAATATGCATAGGTAATGAAATTAATGAGGACTTTAGCCATGACGAGCTAGGTGGAGTTAAAAAAATGCCAGATATTCTTATAGAAGTATTATCTACAGAGGAAGTTTCAAAAATAATGAAATATGCCTATGAAAATAATATACCTGTAGTCCCAAGAGGATCTGGTACAGGACTTGTTGGAGCATCTGTTCCAATATATGGTGGTATAATGATTAATTTGTCTAGTATGAATAAAATATTAGAATTAGATGAGGAAAATTTAACTTTAACAGTAGAACCAGGAGTTCTTTTAATGGAAATAGGAAAATTTGTTGAAGAAAATGACTTATTCTATCCACCGGATCCAGGTGAAAAATCAGCTACCATTGGAGGAAATATAAATACAAATGCAGGTGGAATGAGAGCAGTTAAATATGGAGTAACTAGAGATTATGTTAGAGGACTTGAAGTAGTTATGCCTGATGGTACAATTATGAAATTAGGAGGAAAGGTAGTAAAAAACAGCTCAGGCTATAGTTTAAAAGATTTTATTTGTGGATCAGAGGGAACTTTAGGTATTGTAACCAAGGCCATTTTGAAGTTATTACCATTACCAAAGAAGGTTATAAGCCTTTTAATACCTTTTGAGGATTTGGACAAAGCTATTGAAACAGTACCTAAAATTATAAAAGCAAAGTCTATACCTACTTCTATAGAATTTATGGAAAGGGATGTTATACTTGCATCAGAGGAATTTTTAGGAAAGAAGTTCCCTGACAATTCAGCAGATGCTTATCTTTTACTTACATTTGATGGCAATAGTAAAGAAGAAATTGAAAAGAATTATGATAATGTAGCGCAAATTTGTTTGCAAAATGGAGCTATAGATGTACTTATTGCAGATACAGATGAAAGAAAGGAATCTATTTGGTCAGCAAGAGGAGCTTTTCTTGAAGCTATTAAAGCTTCAACTACAGAAATGGATGAATGTGATGTATGTGTACCAAGAAATAAGATTGCAGAGTTTATTAAATATACTTACAAACTTCAGGAAGAATTTAATGTACGCATAAAGAACTTTGGTCACGCTGGAGATGGAAACTTGCACATTTATGTATTAAAGGATAATTTATCCGAACAAGATTGGAATAGCAAACTAAAGGTTGTATTTGATTGTATGTATAATAAAGCTAAGGAGTTAAATGGTACTGTTTCAGGAGAACATGGAATTGGTTTTGCTAAGAGGGAATATTTATTTGATTTAATAGGGGAAGAGCAAAAAGAACTTATGAAGAGAATAAAGTTAGCATTTGATCCTAAGAATATTTTAAATCCAGGGAAGGTATGTCAATAGAGTCAAAAATAGATGGTTTCATAAATTATTTATGAAACCATCTATTTATTTTATTGAAGTGATTTTAATTTTTCTATACCTACTTTTATTCTACCTAAAGTTTCTTCTTTACCTAGTATTTCAGCTATTTCAAAAGCTCCACCAGGTGTAAATTGTTTTCCAGAAACAGCAGTTCTAAGTGGCCATAAAACTACACCATTTTTTACTCCCATTTCTTTAACTAAATTCATCATGGAATCCTGTATTGAAGTTAAAGTCCATTCTTGTAAACCTTCCAATATAGGAAGCGCTTTTTCTAAGCTTTCTAATGAGTTTTGGTAATTTGTTTTCATTTTCTTGTGAATATACATTTCAGCAGAATAGTCAGGTAGTTCCTGAAGGAAATCTATTTGATCAGGTATTTCACATAATATTTCTGTTCTTGTATGCATAAGCTCATCTAATTTTGCAAAGTCTAGATTCTTTGATATAACTTGCTTATAGTATGGCAATGCTAATTCATGGAACTTTTCTAATGGAAGCATTCTAATATATTCACCGTTCATCCATTTTAGCTTAGTAACATCAAATATAGCAGGAGCTTTATTTATGTTTTTGTAATCAAACTTTTCAATAAGATCATTAAGTGAGAATATTTCTTCAGTTGTTCCAGGGTTCCAACCAAGTAATGCTATGTAGTTCATTATAGCATCTTTTAAATAACCCTTTTCTAGTAAATCTTCAAAGGAAGCATCACCATTTCTCTTACTTAATTTATGTTGAGAATCTTTCATTATTGGAGGACAATGTATATATTTTGGAATCTCCCAACCGAAAGCTTCATATAATCTATTGTATTTTGGAGATGAGGATAAATATTCACTTCCTCTAACCACATGAGTAATACCCATAAGATGATCATCTACAACATTAGCAAAATTATATGTTGGGAATCCATCAGATTTTATAAGTATCATATCATCTAATTCTGAATTATCTACAGTTATTTTTCCGAATATCTCATCATCAAAAGTTGTTGTACCTGTAGTAGGATTATTTTGTCTTATAACAAAAGGTATTCCAGAAGCTAATTTTTCTTCTATTTCTTCTTTTGATAAGTTAAGACAATGCTTATCATATTTAAAAGGTCTATTTAAGGCATTGGCATTTTCTCTTAGCATATCTAATCTTTCTTTATCACAGAAACAGTAATAAGCTTCGCCTTTTTCTATAAGTTTTTTAGCATAGTCCATATATATATGCATTCTTTCACTTTGAACATAAGGACCAACTGGGCCACCTACATCTGGGCCTTCATCATGGTGAAGACCTGTAATTTTTAAAGTATTGTAAATAACATCAAGAGCACCTTCTACTTGTCTTTCTTGATCTGTATCCTCAATTCTTAATAAAAAATCTCCATTATCATGTTTTGCTATTAGATAAGCATATAATGCAGTTCTCAAGTTACCTACATGCATATAACCTGTTGGACTTGGAGCAAATCTCGTTCTTACCTTGTTTCCATCCATAATTTTCAACTCCTATATTATATTTTTTTACCTTTAGGTATATTAAAAAATAGTAGAGTAATTTAATAGATAATCTAAACTATTATTTTATTTCATATACCTTAAAGATGTTTATAAGTGTATAAAATAAAAACCTCTCATCCACAGACTAGGGACGAAAGGTGGCATGACTAAGTTAATTCTATGATATAATACTGTGTTTACGATGTCAAGTTTATGAAATATTTTTTTTAATAATTAGGATTGAAGTAAAATAAATATTTTATATAGTATAATTACCAGTTTTTATAGATTTATTCATTAAATTAAAATATTATACAGTAATATTTTAATTTAATGAATAATGAAGAGTAAAGGATAAATATGGACTCTAAATTATTGTTGCTACTTTTATTTCAAGGAGCACTAAAAAATACCTACCTGTGGTAAGAATCCAAGTGTAAAGTTGATAGGAATATTGAATTATGAGACAGAGAAGGTTTATTCCCTGTGTAATATTATGTTAAATATGTTATGATATTTATAAAGATTGATTCATATTGGAGGAAAAAATGAAGAAAGATAGAGTGTTAATGATTTCTTTGATTTCAGCAATATTATTCAGTGCCTTCTTTATTATAATGTTAATTTGTTATAGCGACATTATAATTATACCAAATACATTTTTTAAGAGTATAACCAAAGAATATTGGTTTTGGTACTTAGATGATAGACTTCCTATACCTAACGAATCATTTATAATGGGGATAACTGAGATTTTAAAACAACTGTTTTCAGCAATCTTTTTATTAGAATTCATTTATATAATATCTGATAAGAAATATATAAATGAAATTGAGAAAAAGAATGTAGTAATAAGTTTAATTATTGGTTTTGTTATTTATTCTTTCAGTTTTCTTTTTATAAAATATAAAGCTGAACATTATAGATTATTTATGACTCTTATTTCAACAGAAATACTTTCTATAATATTGCTAAATTTAATTTTAAAAATAAAAAAACAAACCAGCTAACTTACAATATAGAAAAAATTACATCACATTTTTTCAGATTATAGAGCATAGATTTCCAAATAATTTTTTATAGTGAAGAGTGAATAATGAAGAGTAAATGAAAATTTTTCCCCATTTATTCTTCACTAAAAATTATATTATTTTTCATCTATGCTCTGTGCTCTAAAAAAGTTGCAGAGCAATCTTTTTAAATGCTTTCTTTTATTTTAGCTAATAATAAGTCTTTATCCATTTTATCAATATCTTTAAGTGAATCTAACAAAGCCATTATCTTTTCTTTTACTTCACTTCTTTCTTTTACTTCTGAACCAGGTATAAAAGTATCTCCTGATTTCATTATAAATGAATTATAGCCTTTGTTATCTAAAAGCTCTTTAAAACTATTTTGAGATTCTTCTTCACCATGGACTAATAAAACTGCCTTAGGTTTATTTTTAAAGCTATCTAACCAAGTTATTAATCCTTCTCTGTCAGCATGGCCAGAAAGACCTTGAAGGTTATATATAGTAGCATTTACTGCAATCTCTTCTCCAAAAATTTTTACCTTTTTTACACCGTTTAATATAGCACGCCCTAAGGTGCCTTCAGCTTGATATCCTACAAATACTATGGAACTTTCTTTTCTCCATAGATTATGTTTTAAGTGGTGTTTGATTCTTCCTGCTTCACACATGCCACTAGCAGATATTATTATAGCACCGCTTTTTATTTTATTTATTTTTAAGGATTCTTCAGGGGATTTAGTAAATGTTAAACCATCAAATTCTAAAGGATTATCTCCTGATTCTACAAGGGTTGTAGCCTCTTTATCATAGTATTTAGTAAATTTATTATAAATTGTAGTAGTTTCAGAGGCCAGAGGGCTATCTACAAATACTTTTATATTTTTTAATATATCGCTTTCTATATATTTATTTAAAGCATACAATACTTCTTGAGTTCGACCTACTGCAAAAGAAGGTATAACTACATTACCACCTTTTTTAAAAGTAGATTTTATTATATTAACTAATTCTTTCAAGTTATTACTAATATTTTCATGAAGTTTATTTCCATAAGTAGTTTCCATTATTAGATAATCAGCATCATCTATAAAGGTTGGGTCATTTAATATAGGAATTCCTTTATTGCCTAAGTCACCAGAAAAAACGAGTTTAGTTTCTTTCTCATCTTCTGTTATAATCATTTCTACAATAGATGAGCCTAAAAGGTGACCAGCATCTCTGAACCTTACCTTAAAACCATCAAAAATTTCTATCCATTGATTATAAGGATATCCTTGAAAAAGGTATGAAGACAGCTGAGCAATTTTAGCAGTATATAAGGGTTCTATTAGAGGCTGCCCCATTCTCATTCTTTTTCTATTAAGCCATTCTATTTCCATTTCTTGAATATGGCCACTATCTTCTAGCATAATACTACAAAGTTCTTTGGTTCCTTCTGTACAAATAATGTTTCCTTTGAAACCTTGCTTATACAACAATGGAATTCTTCCACTATGATCTATATGTGCATGGGATAATATAACATAATCTATATCTTTAGGATTAAAATTAAATGTATCATTGCCTCTTTCTTTTTCATCTTTTCCTTGATATAAACCACAATCTAATAGTATTTTTTTGTCTTTAATTTTTAGTAAATGACTAGATCCAGTAACACAACCTGCAGCACCATAAAATTCTATTTTCATATGTATCCCTCCTAAGTTGTAGTATATGATATAGATTATACCATAATTCTGAAATAAACTAATAGTTAAAATATTTAATTAACTAATAATTAATATGATATAATTTATTGTAGAAAATTATACCTTTAGAAAGGGAGATATTGTATGGCTAAAAAATTTAGTTTCATTCATGCAGCAGATATACATTTAGGAGATATGCTTCATGTGGGAGGAAAACTTCCTAAAGAATTTAATAATGCTTCCTATAAAGCATTTGAAAATATCTGTGATTTTGCAATAAAAAATAAAGTGGACTTTATACTAATTGCAGGAGATTTATTTCATAATAAAGGTAGATCTATTAATGTAGATAAATTTTTTTATGAACAATGCAATAGAATAGCCCCTATAAAAATTTTTATAATATGCGGTAATCATGATCCTCTAGAGGAAAAAATAGAAATATTCAATAAACCCTCTAATCTTTTTTATTTTAAAGGGGACATTGCAGAAGCTAAAGAGGTTTACAATGATGGAAATTTGATATGTAGAATAATAGGACAATCCTATATAAAAAAGGCTGAAGAGAAAAGAATATATATAAATTATAAAAGTCTAATAAAAGAAGATGGAACATATAACATTGCTCTTTTACATACTCAAATGGATAATGTGAAAAGCAATTATGTTCCTTGTTCTATAGTAGAATTAAAGGAAATAAAAAATATAAATTATTGGGCATTAGGTCATATTCATAAAGCAAGCGTACTTAATGAAGAAAGTCCATTTATAGGGTATCCAGGTATACCACAAGGTTACGATTTTGGAGAAGATAACAGCGGTGGATTTTTCTATGTTCAGGTAGATGAAAATAGCTATACAAGCATTAAGTTTATTCACTGTTCTCCAGTTATTTTAAAAAAAGTCAATATAAATATTAGTCAGGATAAAGAAAATATTCCTGAGACTATAGATGATTTAGAGGAACTAATAATAAAAAAAAGCGAAGAGGTTATTAATAGTAATGATGTTTTAAATTTACCTGTGAGAGAAAATCATAAGGAATTTACTAAAAAAGGTTATATAGTAAAATGGATTTTGACAGGAAATGGAGATATACATAATTTATTGAAATTGAAAGAGGAAGATGTGATAAGTTATTTAAAGGAAAGTTTAAATAATAAGTTATGTTTTTTAGAAGTTCCTATATGGACAGAAGACATAGATATTCAAACTAAAAGAATAATAGATAATGAAGAATTAGAAAAAAACAGCTTATATAAAGAAATAAAGAGTGTAAAGGAACTTTGTTTTGCTAATGATGAATATAGAAAACATATTATAAAAACCTTTGGGAGGATTTGGACAAACAAAACAGAAGAAGAATGTGACGATTTAGAAATTTCATTAAATGAAGATAAATATAATGAAATTATAGAAAAGGCTTTTGTATTAATTAAAGAAAAACTTTTAGAAAGTAGTGATTAAAGTGTTTATAAAAAGGCTTTACATTGGGGATTTTGGAATTTTTCATAATGAGAGTATAAAGAATTTAGAAAATGGCATAGTTTTTATAGGAGGATTAAATAGAGCTGGTAAGTCAACTTTTCTTAAAGTATTAAGCAATTTAGGATATGGCTTTACGAAAGGAGATAACCTTCCGCCGGCTACTAGTGAATATTTTATAGAAGGGGATATGGAAAAAGGGGGAAAATTATATAATATAAAGCTTAAAGGATATAAGGAACCTGTAATTAATCCTAAGGAAGATAATAATTTATACAACTTGGATAGATATACTTATAAAGAGCTTTTTACTATAGATTTGAATAGATTAAATAATTTTTCTAAAGAGAATAAAGAACTACATTCAGTACTTTTAGGAGCAGGACTTAGCGAAGTAATAAAACTTCCTGATATAATTAAAGAATTTAAAAAGGATGGAGAAAAAATAGGAGGTAAATATGGCAATCCTAGCACTAAATTATTTAAACCATATTATCTAGAAGCTAAGGATGCTATAGGGGAAAGGGATCAAGCTTTAAAAGAAAATAAATTATTTTTAGAAGAGAAAGAAACCCTTAAAAGTATAGAAGAAAATATAAGTGTTCAGCAATGTAACTATAATAAAGTAAATGAGAAGTTAACTATACTAGGAATATTAAAGGATAATTATTATAACTATTTAAAGTATAAAGAAATAGATGAGGAATTAAATAAAGACCATAATAAGAAAATTATAGTGAATTATAAGGGTTATTCTTTAGATAGATTAGAAAATTTAAAAGAAGATTTTGAAAAAACGAAAATAGAACATAGTAAAAAGGTATCCTTTTTTAATAGCATAATAGAAGGCGATAAAATAAATAAAGAAGAAATACTAAAAAATTTACCTAAGATACAATATTATTTTAAGGAAAGTTCTGGAATTAATGAAAAATATAAAAATTATATATCTTTAAAAGAGAAAAATAAAAGTGGTAGAGAAAATATTAAGCTCAAGATAAATAATGCCAATAGGGAACTTGAAGAAGATTTAAACTCTGTAATGAAAGTTCAAAGTGATACTTTTACAGTTAATTATATAGTAAATCTTATAGAAAAGTATAAGGAACTAAAAGAAGAAAAAAAAGATATAAATAACAGGTTAGTAGAGGCTATTAGAGAAGAAAAGTTAATTAAGATAAGTAACAAAGATGGGCATGAGGGTAATGCAACAGTTAAATATTTATACTATTTAGCATTAAGTATTTCTTATATTATGGGATTTGTAATTTTATTTAGTTTGAAGAATAAATTTATAGGTGGATTTTTACTTATATCCATAACAGCTATTGGATTAATGTCATTTTATCTTTCAAAATATTCTAGTAGAAAAGTGGAAAAAGATGATATAGATTATTCTATGAAGGACTTAATAAAAGAAGAAGAAAAAGAATTAGAAATAGTAGATGGAAAAATAGAGGCTGTAGAAAAGAGTTTTAGCTATTGTAGACAAGTTCTTGAATTAAAAGAAAATGTATCACCAGAAGGTATAAAGGAATACTTAAAATTTATTCAAGATGTAAAATTACAAATTGGAGAGTTGTATATAAGAGAGGAAAAAGAAAGAGAATTAGAAAATGAGTTGAAAAATATAATAGAAGATATAAATGTATTAATAGAACAATGCTATATGGAACATGAGAAAATGAGAGATTTACATATAGATGCTACATTGAGAGAAATAGAAAAGTTTTTTGGCTATGGGGATTTTATTAAAGAAATTCAGGTTCTAAAAAGAGAGAAGGATGAATTAGAGGAAAAGATAGCAAAATATTTTTCTATAAATAATTACGAAGATAAAGATATAGAAAATATTTTATATAATTCTATAGATAATATAAAAAAGCTTAAACATTTAGAAGAATTAACAGAAGACAAGGAAAAAATTTTACTTCATTTAAAATATGCTTTAAGTTCAGGAATTTTAAAAAATAGTTTTACTGAAGAAGATTTTAAGAATAATATGGAGTGGATCTTTGAAAATGAAAGGATCAAGTATTCTCCATTAGAAGACATAGAAAATAGTTATAAAGAAGTAACTAGAGAAAAAGAAAGATTAAATAAATATATAGAAGAATTAAAAGAAAAAAAGCAACAGTGCATATATAATATTAGAAATTTAGAGGAATCTAGTAATGTAGAAAAGGCTCAAAAGAAAATTTATAGTGCAAAGATGGAATTAAAACCTTTAGCAGAAAAGTATGCAGTATTAAATGCATCTGCTTTTATTTTAGAAAAGGTATATGACAATTTTTTAAATAAGGCCAAGGATAGTGTTCTAAAGGATGGTAGCAATATTTTTAATAAAATGACTTTAGGAGAGTATGAAAAAATACTTCCAGGAGAAGATTTAGCTAATTTCACTTTTAAAACTCTTTTAAATGACAGAAAGATACAACAAGATTGTAACATTTTAAGTAGGGGAACAAAAGAACAGCTTTTTTTGGCTGTAAGACTTAGCAGGATAATGGAAATAGAGCCAATGCCTATTATAATAGATGATTCCTTAGTAAACTTTGATTCTAAAAGTTTGGAAGCTACAATTAAAATAATAAAGGAATTATCAAAAAGAAATCAAATTTTTATTTTAACTTGTCATAGCAAATTAATAGAAATGATGGATGAAGAAAGTAGTAAAATTCAATACATAAAACTTAATAAAGGTGAATTTTCATATACAAATAGAAAAGAGCTAATGAGTTATTTAGGATAAAGGATAATATTGACACAAGCTATAAGTAGAGGTAAAATTAAAATAAAAGTAAATACATCAATGTTGTACAATGAAGTACAATTAATTTAGGGCATAGGAGCCTCTAAAAATCATGGGATTTTTAGAGGCTTTTTTATTAATTAAAAAAGGAGAAGGGTATAATGAATGAATTTAAAGTTATTCCTAAAATTTATTTTGGACAAGGCTCTATTGAACATTTATGTGATATAAATGCAAGTAAAGTTTTCATTGTTACAGATCCGTTTATTGTTCAGTCCAACATGATATTAAAAATTACAGAGAAGCTTGATAAATCAGGTATTACTTATAAAATATTCTCAGATATTGTTCCTGATCCACCAATTGAAACTATAGCAAAGGGAATAAGTGCAATGTCCGATTTTGAACCAGAAGCTATAATAACTATAGGAGGAGGATCTTCTATAGATGCTGCAAAGGGTATAAAAATTTTTCAGTATTATATAAAAGATAAGATAGAAAAAGAAAATAAAAAAAAGCCTATAATGATTGCAATTCCAACTACTAGTGGAACAGGATCAGAGGTTACTAATTTTTCTGTTATTACAGATAAAATTAAAAATATTAAATATCCATTAGTTGAGGATAGTTTAACGCCAGATGAATCTATTATAGATCCAGATTTAGTTTTAACTGTGCCAAAAGGTATTACAGCAGATACAGGAATGGATGTTTTAACTCATGCTATAGAAGCTTATGTATCAACTAAGGCTTCTGATTATACTGATGCTTTAGCAGAAAAGGCAATAAAGATTGTGTTTAAATATCTAATTAAAGCATATAAAAATGGAAGTGACTTAGAAGCTAGAGAAAAAATGCATAATGCATCTTGTATAGCAGGAATGGCTTTTACTAATGCTTCACTTGGATTAAATCATGGTATGGCACATATATTAGGAGGAAAATTTCATGTACCACATGGAAAAGCAAATGCAATATTACTTCCTTATGTTATAGAATATAATTCTCAGATAAATAATTTAAGAGATAATAGAAGTTCATCTGTGGTAAAAACATATGCAGAAATATCTAAATTCTTGGGTTTATCTTGTTATAATGATAAAGAAGGTGTTAAAAGCTTAATAAGTGAAATAAAAAACATGTTAAGAACATTGAATATTCCAACTAGGATAAAGGACTTGAATATTAAGGAAGAAGAATTCTTACATGAAGTTAAAGATATGTCTAAAATAGCTATAGAAGATAGATGTAATTTAACTAATCCAAAAGTAAGTACCAGCGAAGAAGTGGAAAAGTTATTTTTAAAGGCTTATTATGGAAGATAAATATATAACAAATATTTAGAAAAAAATATATATTTAGATAAATTTTATTGACATGTAAACCTTTTAGAGATAAAATATATTTATAAAAGTAAATAATAAATCACAATGAAGTGATTATTTAGTGAAGCAAAGAAGCTTTTTAAATTATACGGTGTATTGCGTATATTTAAAAAGCTTTTATTTTTAATAAAAATATCTATAGTGCAAAGGGGTGATATCTTGGAAGAAAAGCAAAGAGTTATACAGGAGTATGTACCAGGTAAACAGGTAACATTAGCCCATGTAATTGCACACCCCGATGGAAATTTATATAGAAAACTGGGACTCAGCGATGAATATAAAGAGGCTATAGGTATACTTACTATAACTCCTAGTGAAGCTTCAATAATAGCAGCAGATGTAGCAAGAAAAGCAGCAAATATAGAAATAGGATTTGTAGACAGGTTTAGTGGTTCTTTAATTATAGTAGGAGATGTAGCTAGTGTAGAAGAAGCTTTGAAGGAAGTGATGAATGTATTAACCAATATACTGTCATTTACTCCTTCAAAAATTACCAAATCATAGGAGGAATTGCATCTTGAAGAAAGTGATGTTAATAGGTAAAACAGGATGTGGTAAAACTACATTAAGTCAGGCTCTTCAAAAGGAGTTAATAACATATAAGAAAACTCAAGCTGTTGAATATTATAGAGATATAATAGATACTCCAGGGGAGTACATAGAGAACAGGGTATATTATAATGCGCTTATAGTATCATCATATGATTGTGACATAATAGCGTTAGTACAAGATTGCACAAGTGATGAGAATTTTTTTCCCCCTAATTTCTCTTCTATATTTTGCAAACCAGTAATAGGTATTATAACAAAAATAGATTTATGTACATGTAATAGAAAGATTAATATTGCTACAAATTATTTAATTAATAGTGGTGTAAGTGAGATATTTAAAGTGAGTTCTATAAATAATGAAGGCATAGATAAAATAAGAGAAATATTACAATAGAACTTTATGTTTTTCACCAACTATGATATTATAGAATATATGGTAAAAAATAACTTAAAACATAAAGGGGGTTAATTATGAGCAGAAATATAGTAATAGCCGATGATGAGCCTATTACTAGAATGGATCTACGTGAAATGTTGGAAGAGGTTGGCTACAATGTAGTAGGAGAGGCCTCGGATGGATTTGATGCAGTAGAGTTATGCAAGAAATTTAATCCCGATATTGTAATAATGGATGTAAAGATGCCATTATTAGATGGAATAAAGGCTTCAAATATTATCATAAATGAAGAAACAGCAGGTGCAATAGTGTTACTTACAGCTTATAGTGATAAGGATTTCATTGAAGAAGCAAAAAAAGCTGGAGTAATGGGATATCTAGTAAAACCAATAGATGAAAAATCTTTAATACCGACTTTGGAAATTGCAGAATATAAGGGAATGGAAATAAAACAAATAAAAAAAATAGCAAGAGAAACTAAGGACAAGCTTGAATCAAGAAAAATAATAGAAAAAGCAAAAGGAATATTAATGGAACAGTACAACCTATGCGAGGAGGAAGCATTTCAAAAGTTAAGAAAACTAAGTATGGATAAGAGATGTGCTATGAAAGATATTGCATCAATAATAATTATGAATAAATAATATAAGGTGACTGTAATGAGTATGATTAGAAAATTATGTAAAGAATATACGGATTTATCTAATAAGGACATAGAAAAGCTAGAAAGTATTGAGGGTATACTTCAAGGAATAGCTGACTTAGCTAAGGCTGATGTGTTTATTGATTGTCCAACAAGAGATTCTAACGAAGCTATTGTAGTAGCAGAGGCTAAACCATACAATGTACCCTCTATGTATAAAAAAAGTGTTGTAGGTCAGTTAGCATTAAGAGATAATGAACCAGCAGCATTAAGAACTCTAGAATTAGGGCTTACTACAATAAATTTAAAAGCTGTAACTCAAGAGAATGCTAATGTGACACAAAAAGTGGCACCTATAAAAAACAGTGAGGGAAGGACTATAGGAGTACTTATTTTAGAACAGGATATAACTGAACATATAAACAATAATAGACATATGCAAATGCTTACAGAGACTACAGAACAACTTACAGAAACTATTGTATCTTTAACTAGCACAAATAATGAGGATAATATTACATATCATTTAAATGATGCTATAATGATATTTAATTCTAATGGAATAGCAGTGTTTTCTAATCCTGTTGCCAATTTATTGTATAAAAAATTAGGATATAAAGATAAGTTAATTGGAATGAGTTTTGAAAATTTAGCTTTGGATGGAAGAACTTTTAACCCTATGGTTAAAGACGGAAATTCAATTGCATCTGAGGTTACTGTGGGAAAGTTATGTTTACAGATAAAATATATTTTAACAAAACCTAAAAATGATCGTATAAAAATGTTAATGATAGTTAGAGATATTACAGAAGTGAAAGAAAAAGAGAAAGAATTAATTTTAAAATCAGTAGCTATAAAAGAAATACATCATAGAGTTAAAAATAATTTACAAACCATAGCTAGTCTTTTAAGACTTCAATCTAGAAGAATAGATAATGACCTTACAAAATATGCTTTAAATGAAAGTATTAGTAGGATATTAAGCATAGCAGCTACTCATGAATTATTAGCTCAAAATGGAATAGATGATATAGATATTAAGGAAGTTATATTGAGGATAAAAGCAAATATATTAAGATTTTTTAGTATATCATCTAAAAATATTATCATAAATGTACAGGGGGATAGTATACAAATAAATTCAGATAAAGCAACATCTATTGCCCTTATTGTAAATGAAATATTACAAAATTCATTAGAACATGCATTTATAGATAAAAACGAAGGGGAAATAAATATCTATATTGAAAAAGGGACAAGTTATTGTAAGTTGATTATAGAGGATAACGGAAGAGGATTTGATCCAAAATGTATTAATCCAGAAAATTTAGGATTAAATATAGTGAGAAGTATAGTAAAAGACAAATTAAATGGAAGTTTAAATATATATTCAAGTAATAGTGGAACAAAAGTTGAATTTGATTTTAAAAATTAAATATTAAGCACAAAGGTGTGTTTATTTAAAAAGGCAAAGGAGCCCAGAATTATACTCTTAAAGTATAGTTCTGGGTTTTTATTATATATATTAGTGCTTTAAGGAAAAGAGGGAAGTAAATTGAGTGAAGATATATTAAGTGTAGGAATAGACATAGGAACTTCTACAACCCAACTTGTATTTAGCAAAATAATTATTGAAAATATGGCTTCTAGTTTTTCCATTCCAAGAATTGTAATAGTTGATAAAAAGATAATTTATGAAAGTGATATATATTTTACTCCTTTAATATCACAAAATGAAATAGATGGAGTAAAAATAAGACAAATAATAGAGGAAGAATACAAAAAAGCAGGAGTAAAGTTAAGTGATGTTAATACAGGAGCGGTAATAATTACAGGGGAAACAGCTAGAAAAGAAAATGCTAATGAAGTTTTACAAAATTTAAGTGGATTTGCAGGAGATTTTGTTGTTGCTACTGCAGGCCCAGATTTGGAATCTATAATTGCAGGAAAAGGAGCCGGGGCAGCGGCTATTTCTAAGGAAAAAGGTTCTATTGTAGCAAATTTGGATATAGGAGGAGGAACCACAAATTTAGCTGTATTTAAAGATGGAGAGGTTATAGATACTGGTTGTTTAGATATAGGAGGAAGGCTTATAAAGTTAAAACAAAACACAATAGAATATATTTCTCCAAAAATAAAGGAGCTATGTAAATTTAAAAATATAGATTTAAAAGAAGGAATGAAAGTAGATTTAGATATTGTTAATAGAGTGGTAGTTGCAATGGTAAATATTCTAGAAGAAGCACTTGGATTAAGAGAACAATCTTCAAGTTATAAAAAGATTGTAACAAATAAAGGATTGAAGCTAGATTATAAAATTGATTATGTTACTTTTTCTGGAGGAGTAGCGGATTGTATTTATAAAGATATTAGTGAAGATTTATTTAAATTTGGGGATATAGGAATATTACTTGGAAAAGGAATAAAGCAGTCTAATATAGCAGAAAAGATGAAGATAGAAATACCAAAGGAAACTATAAGAGCTACTGTGGTCGGAGCAGGTTCACATACTACTGAAATTAGTGGAAGTACAATAACATTTACAAAGGATTTATTCCCAATAAAAAATGTGCCTATATTAAAGCTTTCATCTATGGATGAGGCTTATGATTATAAAAATACAGCTAGTGTAATAAAAGAAAAACTTAAATGGTTTAATGTAGAAGATGGTATGCAGAATGTAGCCATTGCATTAAAGGGGGTGAAAAATCCAAGCTTTAAACAGGTTGAGAATATAGCCAAAGTTCTACTTGAAGGCATGAATAATATTTTAAATGAAAAGTTTCCAGTGTTTATAGTTGTAGAAAATGATATGGCTAAAGTTTTGGGACAAACAATATATAGACTTCTTAAAGGAAACAAAGAGGTAATATGCATAGACAGTATAAAAGTTGAAAATGGAGATTATATTGATGTTGGTAGACCACTTGCAAATGGCAGGGTTCTTCCTGTTGTTGTAAAAACATTAGTTTTAAATTGTTAAAGTTTAAAGTGAGAGGTGGATTTTTATGAAACTTAAAACTAGCTTATTTGGCCAAAGCTATCAATTCAAATCAATTAAAGAAGTATTGGCAAAGGCTAACGAGGAAAAATCAGGAGATAAGTTGGCAGGTATTTGTGCTGCATCTGTTCAAGAGAGGATAGCAGCTAAGGTGGTATTAAGTAATTTAACATTAGGGGATTTGAGAAATAATCCAGTAGTGGCTTATGAAGATGATGAAGTAACTAGAATAATCCAAGATGCAGTAAATGAAAAAATATATAATGACATAAAGAACTGGACAGTGGCAGAATTTAGAGAATGGATATTAGATGATCACACTACTGGTGAGGAAATAAAAAGAGCTAGTAGAGGAATTACCAGTGAAATTGTAGCAGCAGTAGCAAAATTAATGTCAAATTTAGACCTTATTTATGGAGCAAGAAAAATAAGAATAAGTGCTCATTGCAATACAACCATAGGACTTGAAGGAACATTATCAGCAAGATTACAACCAAATCACCCTACAGATAATATAGATGGAATAATGGCTTCTTTAATGGAAGGTTTGAGCTATGGTGTAGGAGATGCTGTTATAGGATTAAATCCTGTAGAAGATACAGTTGCTGGTGTAACAAGAGTTTTAAATAAATTCCATGAATTTAAGGAAGAATGGAAAGTACCTACACAGTGTTGTGTTCTTGCTCATGTAACTACTCAAATGGAGGCAATAAGAAAAGGCGCTCCTTCAGATCTTATATTCCAAAGTATTGCAGGAAGTGAAAAAGGAAATAAAGCTTTTGGAATTACAGGTGGATTACTTGATGAAGCTAGAGCATTAGCTTTAAAAGAAGGTACAGCTACTGGACCAAATGTTATGTATTTTGAAACAGGACAAGGTTCTGAATTGTCTTCAGATTCACACCATGGTGCAGACCAAGTAACAATGGAAGCAAGATGTTATGGTTTTGCTAAAAGATATAGTCCTTTCTTAGTTAATACAGTTGTTGGTTTTATAGGACCTGAGTTCCTATATGATAACAAACAAGTAATTAGAGCGGGACTGGAAGATCACTTTATGGGAAAACTTACAGGAATTCCAATGGGGTGTGATGCTTGTTATACAAATCATATGAAAGCAGATCAAAATGATATAGAGAACTTAGCTGTGCTATTATCAAATGCAGGATGTAATTACTTTATGGGAATACCTCATGGTGATGATGTAATGCTTAATTATCAGTGTACAGGATATCATGAAACTCCAACATTAAGACAGTTACTAAATTTAAGACCTATAAAAGAATTTGAACAGTGGTTAGAAAAAATGGGTTTAATGGAAAATGGAAGATTAACTGACAAAGCAGGAGATGCATCAATTTTCCTCAAATAGAGGAGGGAATATATTTAAGTAAATGGAGGAGTGAATTATATGATTAATGAAAAGGACATAATGAAGTTAGTGGAACAGGTTATGTTGGAATTAAATAAAAACAATAATGAAGAAAACTCTTGTTCCAGTAAGGATATTATAGATGAATGCAAAAATGTAATGGCTGAAGAGGGAGAAATTCCAGATATAACTGAAGTAAATTTAAAGAGTCAGATATTGGTTCCAAATCCAGCAAATAAAGAGGAATTTTTAAAGTTAAAAAATGCTACTCCTGCAAGGCTAGGAGTTTGGAGAGCAGGTCCAAGATATAAAACTGAAACTATGTTAAGATTTAGAGCTGACCATGCAGTAGCAATGGATGCAGTATTTAATGATGTTTCGGAAGAGTTTTTAAAGGAAATGAACTTGGTATCTATAAAGACAAAATGCAGTAATAAAGATGAATATTTAACAAGACCTGATTTAGGTAGAAAATTTGATGAAGAAGAATTACAGATTATAAAAGATAAGTGTGTTAAAAGTCCTCAAGTACAAATATATGTATCTGATGGATTAAGTTCTACTTCAATTGAAGCAAATGTAAGAGACGTATTACCAGCTATAATGCAAGGACTTGAAGGATATGGAATAAAAGTAGGCACTCCATTCTTTGTAAAATATGGAAGAGTACCAGCCATGGATGTAATTTCTGAGACAATGGGTGCAGAGGTAACTTGTGTACTTATAGGGGAAAGACCTGGCCTTGCAACTGGAGAAAGTATGAGTGCTTATATTGCATACAAAGCTACAGTAGATATGCCAGAAGCAAGAAGGACAGTTGTATCTAATATTCATAAGGGAGGAACACCTCCTGTTGAAGCAGGTGCACATATTGCGGATATTATAAAATTAATGCTTGAGAAAAAAGCTAGCGGTCTTGATCTAAAACTTTAAGTTTGGAGGGGAAATTCATGAAAAATGATCCTATTCGTGCAACAGTATTAAGTGTAAAAATGATACCTAATGTAGATCCTGATATGGTGGAAGCTTTTAAATTGCAGCCTCATCAAAGAAGTTTGGGACTTATATCAACAGATATTGATGATGTCTCCTATACTGCATTAGATGAAGCTACGAAAAAGGCAGATATAGAAGTAGTGTATGCTAGATCAATGTATGGTGGTTCAGCTAATGCCAATACAAAACTAGCAGGTGAGTTTATTGGAATTATTGCAGGACCTAATCCAGCAGAAGTAAGAAGTGGATTAAATGCTGCTATTGATTTTATAGAAAATGATGCTTGTTTCTATAGTGCAAATGATGAGAATAATATTACTTACTATGCTCATTGTATATCAAGAACAGGTTCCTATTTATCAAAAGTAGCTAATATAGAAGAAGGGGAGGCAATAGCTTATGTAATAGCACCTCCATTAGAAGCAATGTATTCATTAGATGCTGCTCTTAAAGCAGCAGACGTTAAATTAGCTGCATTTTATGGACCACCATCTGAGACAAACTTTGGTGGAGGACTTTTAACAGGAAGTCAATCAGCATGTAAAGCAGCTTGTGATGCTTTTGCGGCAGCAGTACAATATGTAGCTGATAATCCAGATAAGTATTAATTAAACCATGGAAAGACTAGCTTTAGGGATTATTGAAACTTTAGGATACATTGCTGCTGTAGAGGCCTTGGATATAAGTTTAAAATCAGCTAACGTAAAATTAGTAAATCGTAATTTTGTTACAGGTGGATTAATAAATATAACTATTTCTGGAGATGTAGGTGCAGTAAAAGCAGCTATAGATTCTGTTACAGGGTCTATGCAAAATACTTCTAATTTAATAAGTACACATGTAATACCACGACCAATTGATAGTGTATGGAATATGATAGAGAAGTCTAGTGAAAATAGCAAAAGTGCGACAAAAAATTTCAAAGCTGAAACAGAGATAGAGAAAGAAAAAATTAGTAATAATGACAGTAAGGATAGTACTAATAATAGTAATGAAGAGAAAAATAAAGAAAATGATTTAACTAAGGAAGAAAAAAACTTAGATAAAGAAGAAAGTTTAGATAAGGAAGAAATAAATGAATTAACTGATGAGGATGAAAAAAAAAATTAAAAATAACAAAAAGTAACTTAGAAGTAATGACCGTCTGTGAATTAAGAAGACTTGCAAGAAAACTAAAAATTACTACCTTAACTAAAAAACAGATAAGAGATGGTAGAAAAGATGAAATAATTAAAGCTATTCTTCAGTTTTATGAAAGGGAGTAGGATAAATGGAGCTTATCTATGATGATTTAAAATCAATACAAGAGGTAAGATGTTTAATAAAAAAGGCAAAAGAAGCTCAAAAAATTTATTGTGAGTTAGGTCAAGAAAAAATAGATCATATAGTAAAGAAAGTTGCAGAAGCAGGAGAAAAGAATGCTGAGAAATTGGCTAAACTAGCTGTTGAAGAAACAGGATTTGGCAATTATGAGGATAAGATCATCAAAAATAAATTTGCTAGCAGAGTTGTATATGAAAGTATAAAAGATTTAAAAACCATAGGCATTATAAAAGAAGACATGGAAAAGAAGGTTATAGAAATAGGAACTCCAGTAGGAGTAATAGCAGGACTTATACCTTCTACCAATCCAACATCTACTGCTATTTATAAATCATTAATAGCATTAAAGGCGGGAAATGCAATAATATTTAGTCCACATCCTAATGCTAAAAATTCCATAATAGAGGCTGTAAAAATATTAAGTGAAGCAGCTATTAATGCAGGTGCACCAGAAGGAATAATAGGATGTATGACAATACCTACCATGGAAGGTACAGATGAACTTATGAAAAATAATGATGTATCACTTATCCTTGCTACAGGTGGAAGTGCTATGGTAAAAGCAGCTTATAGTTCAGGAACACCTGCTATAGGTGTGGGACCTGGCAATGGACCAGCTTTCATAGAAAAGTCTGCTGATATAACTATGGCTGTTAAAAGAATAGTTGATAGTAAAACTTTTGATAATGGAGTTATATGTGCTTCTGAACAATCTATAGTTGTTGAAAAGTGCATAAAAGAAAATGTTATAAATGAATTAATAGGACAAGGCTGTTATTTCTTAAATGAAGAAGAAACAGAAAAGGTATCAAAATTTATATTAAGAGCAAATGGAACTATGAATCCTCAAATAGTTGGAAAAACAGCTAAAGATATAGCAAATATGGCTGGAATAACAATACCTAATGGAACAAAAATATTGATATCAGAACAAGAAAAGGTTGGCAAAAACTATCCTTTTTCAAGAGAAAAATTAGCCCCAATATTAGCATTTTATACTGAAGAGGATTGGGAGAAAGCTTGTGAAAAATGTATAAAGCTTTTAAACAATGAAGGAATAGGACATACTCTTATAATTCATTCAAATAATGAAGATGTTATAAGGGAGTTCGCTTTAAAAAAGCCTGTTTCTAGGATATTAGTTAATACTCCTGGAGCATTAGGTGGAATAGGAGGTACTACCAATTTAATTCCTGCTTTAACACTAGGATGCGGTGCTGTAGGAGGTAGTGCTACTTCTGATAATGTTAATCCATTAAATCTTATGAATATTAGAAGACTTGCTTATGGAATAAGAGAACTAGAAGATTTAAAACCAAAGAAAGAAAATAGCTTAGAAATTAATGATGAATTGATTTATTCAATAACAAAATTAGTAATAGAAAAATTAAATTGTTAATAGAAAAAATTAAATTTTATATTTATAGAGGAGGAATTTATTATGGCTAATACAAATGCATTAGGAATGATTGAAACTAAAGGTTTGGTAGGATCAATTGAGGCAGCAGATGCGATGGTAAAGGCTGCAAATGTTACTTTAATAGGAAAGGTTCATGTAGGTGGAGGACTTGTAACTGTAATGGTTAGAGGTGACGTTGGAGCAGTAAAAGCTGCAACAGATGCAGGCGCAGCAGCTGCTGAAAGAGTGGGAGATTTAGTTTCAGTTCATGTAATCCCAAGACCACATAGTGAAGTTGAACTTATTCTACCTAAATTAGAAGGTTAATGTGTTAAATCCCGGATCTCTTAATAGATCCGGGAACATACATTCATAAAAGGATGTGATGGTGTGAGTGTTCTAACAGAATACAGTTTAAGGTCAGAATTAAGAAACAAAAAGTTAGATGAATATATAGTTAGTAAGGATACTTTAATTACTCCTTCTGCTAGACAGTATTTAAAAGAAAAAAATATTAAGATTGTTATAAAGGAAGAACAGGAGAAGGAAAAAAAGAATATTTCAAATGATATTAACAATGAAGATAAAGAAAAATATATGATTCCTAAATATGTTTTTATGAATTCTGGAGGATATTTTGAGAAAAAGCCAGAGCATATGACTCAACTTTTAGGGAACAAACTTGTATATAAAACCCATCCTAGAATTGTTTTAAGAGGCAAATTGGATAGTTTAGAATCTAAGATATTAGAAGTTCAAATACTTGCAAGTAAAGAAAAAAATGAAAAAATTATTAAAGATTTAGATGAAATTATGCAGTTTGTAAGAAATATCTTAAAAAGTGAAGTCTTAGATGAAAAAATAAATGATTTAATTTTATTGGGAATGAATGAGTCAGAAATGAGAGAGATGTCTCACTATCCTAAAAAATATTTTAATGTAGATCATATATTGCCTAATTACAAAATGGGGGAACTAGTAATAGCTTTAAATTCTCTTAGAAGCTATTCTAGAGAAGTTGAAATTGCAGCTTTACATGCATTTAAAAATGAAGAAGGAGAAATTAGTAGAAACGATATAATTCAATGCTTAAATAGGTTAAGTAGTTGTTTCTATATAATGATGTGTAAATATGTTGCAGGTCAGTATAAATAAGAGGTGTATAAAATGACAATAAATACATTAGAACCTATTGTAGAAGAAGTTGTTAAAAGAATAAGAGAAAGAAATATGATTGAAGTAGAAGCATCAGGAAGACATGTTCATCTAAGTGAGAAGGATCTATATGCATTATTTGGAGATAATTACGAATTACAGATAAATAAGAAACTTTCACAACCAGGACAATTTCAAGCCAAAGAAAAGGTTATGCTCGTTGGTAAAAAAGGTGTAATAAAAGATGTATCCATCCTAGGACCAGTGAGAAGTGAAACTCAAGTGGAGATTTCAAAAACAGATGCTCTAGTACTTGGGGTTAATCCTCCGGTAAGAGACTCTGGAGATATTATGGGAAGTGAAAATGTTATTATTTTATCTAAAAATGGATTTATCCAGGTAAAAGAGGGAGTAATTATAGCTAAAAGGCATATTCATATGACAAAGCAAGATGCTGAATATTTTAAAGTAAAAGACAAAGAAATAGTAAAAGTTAAAGTTTATGGAGAAAGACCTCTTATATTTGATGATGTATTGATAAGAGTAAGTAATAATTACAACTTAAATATGCATATTGATTATGATGAAGCAAATGCATGTGGATACTTTAAGGGAGTGAAAGCTGAAATTATAAAGTGAGAGGTAATATACAATGGTGGATTTTGATAGAATAAATAATTTTATTAAGGTATTGGAAAAAACAAATGGGAATTATGAAAGGGTAAGTCAAGGTGAGGAACTTTTAGTAGGAGTGGACCTTGGAACTGCATATATAGTAGTTGTAGTTTTAGATAAAGAAAAAAGGCCTGTAGCTTGCGAAATGGAGTTTGCTCAAGTGATAAAAGATGGTTTAGTAGTAGATTATTCTGGAGCAAGGTCTATAGTTAAAAGACTAAAGGACAGAATCGAAGAAAAACTAGGGGTAGAACTTATAAAGGCAGCTATAGCAGTTCCACCGGGCACAGGAGGAAGAGATTGTGATACACATAGATATGTAGTTGAGGGTGCTGGTTTTGAAGTAACTAACATATTAGATGAACCTACTGCAGCTAATGCTGTTTTAGGTATAGAAAATGGAGTAGTTGTTGATGTGGGAGGAGGTACCACAGGAATAGCTATATTTAAAGATAATGAAGTAGTTTATACTTCAGATGAACCTACAGGAGGAACTCATCTATCTTTGGTTATTTCAGGAAACTACAAAGTAAGCTTTGAAGAAGCTGAAAAAATAAAAAAATCTCAAGAACATTCTAAAGAGATATTTAATGTAGTGCTTCCTGTTATACAAAAGATAGCTTATATTATTAAAAGTAATATAAAGAATTATGATATTGATGCAATATATCTAGTTGGAGGTACTTGTTGCTTAGAAGGAATAGAAAATGTTATACAAAAGGAAACAGGAATAAAAACTTTTAAACCTATCAATCCATTTTTAGTAACGCCTTTAGGAATTGCTATGAATTGTATTATATAAAGGATGTGACTTTATGGAATTAGAAGAGCTAATTAAAATTATTACAGGTGAAGTAATAAAAAAAATTAAAGACGATACAACAAAGGATACAAGAAAAAAGGTTTTAATATTAGAGCCATCAAATAGTGATGATTTTTCTAAAACAGTAGAAAATTTTAATGAAGAACTGTATGAATTTTTCTCATTAGACTTATGTGATAAAAACATAGAAGGTTATGATTTTGTATTAGTACCAAAGCTAGATAATAGAGAACTAGTTAATATATCCTTAGGAGTCCCTTGCGGAGTAAAAGAAAAAGTAATTATTGATTCTATATTAAAAGGTGAAAAAGTTTATATACTTGAAGAAGGAATAGAATATAGAAAATATAATAAAACTTCAAACAAGGTATTCTTTAATATGTATGAAGATTATGAAAATAAGCTTGTAAGTTTTGGATTAAGTATAGTAAATAGTTTTAATAGTATATTCCAAAATGAATATGAAAATATTGAAGAAAAAAACCAGGAAATAAATAGAGAGAAAGAAGAAATTGTTGAGTGTAATAAATCATGTACAGTAGAAGTGGATAAAAAATTATTAACAGAAAGAGATATTGATAAGTTATATAAGTCTGGAATAAAAGAAATTATTATAAAAAGTAAAACAGTGTTAACTCCATTGGCAAAGGATTATATAAGAATAAAAAACATAGTTATCAAGTGATTCTTAGCTTAACATGGAGTTTTTTAAAAATAATACAATACTCAAGGACTCTAAATTAATATAGAAGGAAGGATTGATAAAATGATTATTGGAAAAGTATTAGGGAATGTGTGGGCAACACGTAAGGATGAAAATTTAAATGGCTTAAAGTTTTTGGTGATAAAACCAATAGACTATTATTCAAATGGTGAATTTCCTACATTTGTAGCAGTTGACAGTATAGGAGCAGGCATAGGGGAAACTGTTTTGATAGTTCAGGGTAGTTCTGCTAGGGTTTCAGTAGGAAATAACAATGTGCCTGTAGATGCTACAATAGTTGGAATTATAGATACAGTAGAAGTTGAAAAAACTTTGGAATAATATGATTAAAACAATTGGACTGATAGAATTTAGAAGTATAGCTAAAGGTATAGAAGCTACAGATTGTATGGTAAAAGCATCACAGGTAGAAATTATCTTTTCTAAAACTGTATGCCCAGGAAAGTATATAATACTTATATGTGGTGATGTAGGTTCGGTAAGAGAAGCTATGGAAAAAGGACTTAACATTTCACAAAATAATGTAATAGATAAATTAATCCTTCCTTCAATTCATAATGGATTAATAGATGCAATAAAAGGCAAAAGTACTCTTATAAATTTCAATTCAATTGGTATCATGGAATTTTCTAATATAGCTTCAGGAATTATTGCAGCAGATACTTCATGCAAAAGTGGAAATGTGGATTTGTTAAAATTAAGCCTTGGAATGGGGATAGGAGGCAAATCTTATTTTATAATTTCCGGGGATGTAAGTTCAGTAAAATCATCTTTAGATGCGGCTGCGGAAAAAATAGATAAGAAAAGAATAATAGATAAGGTTGTAATACCATCACCTGACAGGGAGTTAATAAAAAATTTGGTTTAAACTTGTTAACCTAGAGGGGGGTTATATAATGAGTAGTATTAATCAAGTAATAGTTTATATAATGGTTATTTTTATGACTTTAGGTGCTATTGATAAATGTATAGGAAATAAATTTGGATTAGGGGAAAAATTTGATGAAGGATTCATGGCAATGGGATCATTAGCTATTGCCATGGTAGGAGTTGTATCTTTAGCTCCAGTTTTAGCTAAAGTTTTAAAACCTGTTGTAGTTCCACTATATACTGCATTAGGTGCTGATCCATCTATGTTTGCTACTACGCTTCTTGCATGTGATATGGGAGGATATCCATTAGCAATAGAACTTGCACAAACTAAAGATGCTGGATTATTTGCAGGACTAATACTAGGATCAATGATGGGCCCTACAATTGTATTCACTATTCCTGTTGCTTTAGGAATAATTAAAGAAGAAGATAGAAAATTCTTAGCTTCCGGTGTTTTAGCAGGTATTATAACTATACCTATTGGATGTTTAGTTGGTGGTTTAGTTGCAGGATTTAGCTTATCAATGATACTTAAAAATTTAGTTCCTATAATAATATTTGCTGTTTTAATAGCAATAGGATTATGGAGAATACCTGAAAAGATGATAAAGGGATTTAATACTTTTGGAAAAATAGTAGTAATAATTATTACAATTGGACTTGCTGCAATAATTATTGAAACTTTAACAGGTATTGTAGTTATAAAAGGTATGGCACCTATAACAGAAGGTATTCAGATAATAGGATCTATAGCTATAATGCTTGCGGGAGCATTCCCTATGGTATATTTTATAACAAAAGTATTTAAAAAACCTTTAATGAAACTTGGTGGTTTACTAGGAATGGGAGATGTTGCTGCAGCTGGTATGGTAGCTACACTTGCAAATAATATACCTATGTTTGGAATGATGAAAGATATGGACGATAGAGGCAAAGTAATAAATGTTGCATTTGCTGTTAGTGCAGCCTTTGTATTTGGTGATCATTTAGGATTTACAGCAGGAGTAAACAAAGAAATGATATTCCCTATGATAGTTGGAAAGCTTATTGGAGGAATTACAGCAGTTATATTAGCATGCTTTATTGCTCCAGCAAGTACTATAAAGAAATCATCTGCTGCTACAAAAGCTAATGGTTCAAAAGGAATGTAAGGGGGAATTGTTAAATGGAATGTGATGAAAAGCTTATAGCGGAAATAGTAAGAAAAATATTGACAGAAAAAATTAAAGATAATGAATTTGAAAAAGATGTGGATAAAAGTGGGATTTTAAGTGTAAAGCTACCTACTGTAAAATGTGAAAACTTTGATACTGGAAAAGAAGGGGATAAAGTTTATCTAAAGGATGTAGTTAGCTTAGAAGAAAGTCCAAGACTTGGCTGCGGAGTAATGGAAATGGATAAAACTTGTTTTGATTGGACCTTAAACTATGACGAAGTAGATTATATTATTAAAGGAAAACTCCAAATAATTATCGATGGTAGAACAGTTACTGGAGAAGAGGGAGATATGATTTTTATTCCTAAGGGATCTTCAATTAAATTTAGTGTACCTGATTATGCAAGATTTTTATATGTGACCTATCCAGCTAATTGGGCAGAACAAAAGGAATAATAGATAGGGAGGTGTTTCAAAAGAGTTGCTTTTGAAACACCTCCTTAGTTAAAATTTAATAAGAAATTTATCTTCTACAGAATAGTTTAAGAAATTATCTTTATTTTGTGACCTAAATCTGTGTGGAGATACCCCTACAAACTTTAAAAATACTTTACTAAAATAGGCAGCATCTACATATCCAACTCTCAAAGATATATAATTTATGTTATCCTCTGTATTCATAAGTAGAAATATAGCTGCATTTATTCTTACTTTTGATAAATAATCAATAAAATTCATTCCTACTTTAGATTTAAAATATCTACTAAAATATTGAGGATTTAAGTGTACATAAGAGGCTACGGTTTCTAAATTTATATCTTCACTATAATTAGATTTGATATATTTCAGTGCTTTATCTATTATGCTATCTTCGTTATTTACTACAGGTAATTTTTGCATATAATCACTATTATTATTTATAGATAGAATTAATTTTTTTAAGGATTCTATTATATCGGAAGGTTTTGCAGGTTTTAAAAGATAATCAAAAGCATGAAGCTTAACTCCCAATTGTGCATATTTGAAGTCATCATAAGCGGTTAATATAATAGTTTTTACATTAGGTAAAAATTCACAAATATTTTTTTGCGCTTCCAAACCATCTATAACAGGCATTTTTATATCCATAAGTATAATATCAGGTCTCATTTTTTTAGCTAAGTGTATAGCCATTTCTCCATCATAAGCTTCCCCTATAATTGATAAATTATTAAAATTTTTCTTTATAATTAATTTTAAAGCTTCACGTTCAAGAACCTCATCTTCAGCAATCATCAATTTATACATAATGATACCTCCTAAATTACACCTGATTAATATCATTTGTAATTTTTTATATGACAGTGCAAAAGCTATTTCATTAGGGAAAAAATTTTTATTAAAGATGATTTAAGAGATGTAAGGAATTTTTATAGTAACTTTAGTTCCGTTATTAACTTTACTTTTAATATATAAACTACTATTGTCTCCGAAGTAATATTTCAATCTATTTCTTACATTTTGTATTCCTAGTTCAAGGGAAGAAGAATCATTTTCTTGGAAATTTATAATATGAAGCTTATCAGTATCCATTCCAACACCATTATCTATTATTTCTAATACAACATAATTTTCGGGAATTAGATTTCCCAAAATGGTAATTTTACCACCATGTTTTTTACATTCTAATCCATGTATTATGGAATTTTCTATTATAGGCTGTAGTGTCATTACAGGAATTTTATAGTGAAGAATTTTATCATCTATATTTATTTCATATCTAATTCTATTACCATATCTTTCATGTTGGATAAAGAGATATTTTTCAACATTATTTATTTCAGTTTCAATTGATACCATATTTTCTGAATTTTTAATACTATATCTTAATATATCTGATAAGGAATAAATAAGTTCTTCAGTTTTGGGCGCATTTTCAAGTAGTGCCATTCTAGCAATTGTATTAAGTGTGTTAAATAGAAAATGGGGATTGATTTGAGATTGCAAAGCCTTAATCTTAGTATCTTTTAATAATTTTTCTAGATAGGCTTTTTCTTTTGTTTGTTCTAGTAATTTAAAATATGTTATATTTGAAACTCCAATTTTAGCTATAAAATTGGAGAAAAGATAGAGAAAATCAGCAGCCTCAGTTATGTCTTTATATTTCCACACCTTAACTTCTTTTAAAGCCTCTTCAAGTTGCTCTTTTGGAACCTTAATTTCATTAGAGAGCTTTTCTAAGTTCATGTAGCTTTTGTTATAGAATTCTTTTACAATAATCTGTCCACAAAGCATACAACCTATGTAATTATTATCAACTATTATAGGGGCAGCTAAATCTGTTAATCCAGAATGACAAAAATAAATAATAGGTTTACCTGTTTTCATGGCATTAGTACCACCAGATGCATCACATTTTTCACATCTTTTTCTTCCAAGCTCAGTACTTCTAACTAAATTGCAAAACTTTGAAAATTTGCTGGAATTAGCTACGGGAATACCGTTTTTGTTTACAGTAATAGTAGACAGCCCAACTATATTTGCAAACTTATCCTGAATATCCTGTAAAGATTTTATATCTATTATTTCATTAAAATGATAACTTCCAGGTAATGTCATTAGATCACCTCAAAGATCGTTATATTAATTAGACTATTCTATAATTACTAAAAAAATTCATGAAAGTAGTTAAAATAATACCATAAATAGTAAAAAAATTACATGTGAAATAAGTCAATAAAGTTGTTTAATAGGTCAAAATAATGTAAAAAAATTACAAAAATGCATTATATAATTAAGGTATAAAAAAATGGAGGTGTGTTTATGGGACAAGAAGCATTAGGAATGATAGAAACTAAAGGTTTAGTGGCTGCTATAGAAGCAGCAGATGCAATGGTGAAGGCAGCAAATGTTGCTTTATTAGGATATGAGAAAATTGGCTCAGGATTAGTAACTGTAATGGTTAGAGGAGATGTAGGAGCAGTTAAGGCTGCAACAGATGCAGGGGCAGCTTCGGCAAAAAGAGTAGGTGAAGTAGTTTCTATTCATGTAATACCAAGGCCACATACAGATGTAGAAAAAATAATACCTCAATTAGATGAGAAATAATTTAAAGGAGCCGGTATACCATGGATAATGAAATTATTCAAAGGGTTTTAGAAGAAGTAAAAAAGAAATTGAATGATAAAGAAATGAATTTTGATGTGGAGAAAGAGATTCAGCAAACTATAGGTCAGTTAAATGGTGAAAGTGAAAATGAAGTAAAAAAGGAGGTAAAGTGTATGGAAAATATATCAGGAATAACAGAATTTATTGGATACGGATTGGGAGATACTGTAGGACTAGTTATTGCTAATGTGGACAGTGCTCTTCATGAAAAAATGGGATTAGATAAAAAGTATAGATCTATTGGTATAGTTGGGGGAAGAACAGGAGCAGGTCCTCAAATAATGGCTGGTGATGAAGCAGTAAAAGCCACTAATACGGAAGTAGTGGCAATTGAATTAGCCAGAGATACAAAAGGTGGAGCAGGACATGGTTCATTAGTTATATTTGCAGCAGAAGATGTGTCAGATGCTAGAAGAGCTGTAGAAGTAACTTTAAAGGAATTAAATAGAACTTTTGGAGACGTTTATGGATGCGACGTTGGACACCTTGAATTACAGTATACTGCAAGAGCTAGTTATGCTTTAAACAAAGGATTTGGAGCACCTATAGGAAAAGCTTTTGGTATTATAGTTGGAGCTCCAGCAGCCATAGGAGTTGTAATGGCAGATACGGCTTTAAAGACTGCAAATGTAGAAGTGGTATCCTATGCAAGCCCTAATGTAGGAACTGCACATTCTAATGAAGTTATATTAACTATAACTGGTGACTCGGGAGCTGTTAGACAGTCTGTTATGTCAGCAAGAGAAAAAGGAATGAAAATATTAAAAGCTATGGGGCAAAATCCAACATCTACAACTCAACCATATATTTAAATTTAGAAGGTGGTGGGAATAATGAAAAAGTCTAAAAGGTTTGAAATATTGGAGAACAGAGAAGTTAATAAGGATGGTTTTGTAAAGGATTGGCCAGAGGTAGGTTTAATAGCTGTAGATAGCCCTAATGATCCAAAACCTAGTGTAAAAGTAGAAAATGGCGTAATAGTAGAAATGGATGGTAAAAAGAGAGAAAATTTTGATTTTATAGATTTATTCATTGCAGACTATGCTATAAATATTGAAAATACAGAAAAAGCAATGTCTATGACATCCTTAGAAATTGCAAGAATGCTTGTAGATATAAATGTTCATAGAGAGGAATTAGTTAAAATTACAACAGCACTTACACCTGCAAAAATTGTTCAAGTAGTAAATGAACTTAATGTAGTAGAAATGATGATGGCTATGCAGAAGATGAGAGCAAGAAGAACTCCATCTAATCAATGTCATGTAACAAATGTAAAGGACAATCCTATTCAAATTGCAGCAGATGCAGCAGAAGCTGGTATAAGAGGCTTTGACGAAATGGAAACCACTGTAGGTATAGTAAGGTATGCTCCTTTTAATGCATTAGCA
The DNA here is from genome assembly GCF_000619945.1 of Clostridium lundense DSM 17049. Lineage (GTDB taxonomy): Bacteria > Bacillota > Clostridia > Clostridiales > Clostridiaceae > Clostridium_AO > Clostridium_AO lundense. The sequence goes on from NZ_JHVC01000001.1 coordinate 401,989, forward strand.
ATTTTAATTGGAGCTCAAACAGGAAGAGGAGGAGTTCTAACTCAGTGTGCTTTGGAAGAAGCTACAGAATTAAGACTAGGAATGCTTGGATACACATGTTATGCAGAAACAATTTCAGTGTATGGTACTGAAAACGTATTTGTAGATGGAGATGATACACCTTGGTCTAAAGCATTTTTAGCTTCTGCCTATGCTTCAAGAGGATTAAAAATGAGATTTACTTCAGGAACTGGTTCTGAGGTTCAAATGGGATATGCAGAGGGTAAGTCTATGCTATATCTGGAAGCAAGATGTATCATGATAGCTAAAGGAGCAGGAGTACAGGGACTTCAAAATGGTTCTATAAGTTGTATAGGTGTTCCTGGTGCAGTAGCTGGAGGAATAAGAGCGGTTCTCGCAGAAAATTTAATAACTACTATGTTAGATTTAGAGGTAGCTTCAGGAAATGACCAGACTTTTACACATTCACAAATTAGAAAAACTGCTAGAACAATGATGCAGTTTTTACCAGGAACTGATTTTATATTCTCTGGATATAGTGCAGTACCAAACTATGACAATATGTTTGCTGGTTCAAACTTTGATGCTGAAGATTTTGATGATTATTTAATTCTTCAAAGAGATTTAAAGGTTGAGGGTGGTTTAAAACCAATCACAGAAGAAGAAGCTATTAAAATAAGAAATAAGGCAGCTAGGGCACTACAAGCAGTATTTAAAGAATTAGCACTTCCACCAATTACTGATGAAGAAGTGGAAGCAGCTACTTATGCTCATGGAAGTAAAGACATGCCTAATAGAAATGTAGTAGAGGATTTAAAGGCAGCTCAGGAACTATTAAAGAGAGGAATAACTGGTCTTGATATAGTTAAAGCCTTATATAAAGGTGGATTTGAAGATGTAGCTAATAATGTATTAAATATGCTTAAACAAAGGGTTGCAGGAGACTACTTACACACCTCTTCAATTTTTGACAAGGATTTCAATGTTATAACAGCAGTTAACAATCCTAATGATTATATGGGACCAGGAACTGGTTACAGGGTAGATGGTCAGAGATGGGAAGAAATAAAGAATATTAATCAGGCACTTGATCCAGAAAAGATTTAAGAGGGGAGTGGTAATATGTTAAATACAATATCCAATGAGGATTTAATAGAAATAATAACCAAGGAAGTCCTAAAGCAAATGGAGAAGGATAAAGTTCAAGTCCCAACAGAAAATGTGAAAAAAGAAGTAAGCAAAGTTAATAAAAGAAAAATGAATATTGTAGAAAAAGGTACAGCAGCACAAGGAAAAAGATTAGATGAAGTAGTAGTAGCTATAGGACCTGCCTTTGGAAAAAATCAAAGTAAAAATATAATGGGAACACCTCATGAGGATATATTGAAAGAAGTTATGGCAGGTATAGAAGAAGAAGGAGTATCTCCTAGAATAATTAGAGTAATAAGAACTTCAGATGTATCCTTTATGGCTCATGATGCAGCAGTATTAAGTGGCTCTGGTATTGGAATAGGAATTCAATCAAAAGGAACTACTGTAATTCATCAAAAGGATTTGGAACTATTAAATAACCTAGAACTTTTCCCACAGGCACCGCTAATTGATAGGGAAACCTATAGGGCTATTGGTAAAAATGCTGCAAAGTATGCAAAGGGTGAATCACCTGATCCTGTACCAGTAAGGAATGATCAGATGGCAAGACCAACTTATCAAGCTATTGCAGCAGTACTTCATATAAAAGAGACTAAAGAGGTAGTACCTCATGGAAAGCCTATAGAAGTAGAATTAGTATTTGAATAGGGGTGAAATTATGGATAATACTCTAATAGAACAAATTGTGAATGAAGTATTGAAGTCATTAGATACTGGTGTAAAATGCAAGGAAGAGATTAATGAAGTGAAAAAAGAAGGGGAAAAGCTTACAGTAAAAGATTATCCTCTGTTAAAGAATAGAAAAGAATTACTTAATACTAGAACTGGTAAAAATATTACATCTATTACTATGGATAAAGTAATAGATGGTGAAGTAAAACCAGATGATATAAAGATAACAGCTCCAGTACTATTATACCAAGCTCAAATAGCTGAATCTGTTGGAAGATATCAGTTTGGTAGAAATTTAAGAAGAGCTGGAGAACTCACATTAGTGCCAGATAATAGAGTCCTTGAAATATATAATGCATTGAGACCATATAGATCAACTAAAGAAGAACTTTTAAATATAGCTTTGGAGTTAGAGGAAAAGTATGGAGCAAAATTAAATGCTTATTTGGTTAGACAGGCAGCTGAAGTTTATGAAAAGAGGGGAAGATTAAAAGAATAAACTTTAAGAGGTGATTTAGTTGAAATTCATAGCAGGGGTTGATATAGGAAATTCTACTACAGAGGTAGCTATTGCTGATATAGAAAAAGGGCTGAATTTTTTATCTAGTAGCATAAGGAAAACTTCAGGAATTAAAGGAACAATTGATAATGTGGCTGGTATTATACTTGCTCTTAAAGAGGCATGTGATAAGTTGAAGATTAACATATCTAAATTAGACACTATTTGTATAAATGAAGCTACTCCTGTAATTGGAGATGTAGCCATGGAAACCATAACTGAGACAATAATTACTGAGTCTACTATGATAGGCCATAATCCTGATACCCCTGGTGGCATAGGGTTAGGAATAGGAAAAACCGTATATTTAGATGAGCTACCTAACATATCTTCATCTGAAGAAGTTATATGTGTTATACCTAAATCTATATATTTTGAAAGAGCAGCTAAAGAGCTTAATAGGGCTATGGAAAAAGGTTTGAAAATAAATGGGGCTATAGCTCAAGGTGATGATGGAGTAATAATATGTAATAGGTTAGTAAAAAAAATACCTATAGTAGATGAAGTAGCTTATATTGATAAAGTGCCAATGGGGATGATAGCGGCAATAGAAGTAGCCCTTCCAGGAGAAACAATTAAGGTATTGTCAAATCCTTATGGACTTGCCACTGTGTTTAATCTTTCTCCTGAAGAAACAAAACATGTTATTCCTATTTCAAGGGCACTAATAGGCAATAGATCGGCAGTAGTTATTAGAACCCCTGAAGGAGAAGTTAAAGAGCGAATTATACCTGCAGGAAAGCTAATTTTATTGGGCTCAAGAAAGAAAGATATAGGTATAGAAGATGGCTCTAATAAAATAATGGAAGCCTTAAAAGAGGTTTGGCCATTAACAGATGTAACGGGAGAATCAGGAACGAATGTAGGAGGTATGATTGAGAGGGTAAGACAAGTTATGGGAGAACTTACCCATCAATGTACTAGTAATATAAAAATTCAAGATATTTTAGCTGTAGATACATTTCTTCCTCAAAAAGTTAAAGGTGGTGTAGCTGGGGAATTTGCTTTAGAAAATGCAGTAGCTTTAGCAGCTATGGTAAAAACTAATAGATTGCCTATGGAGGATATAGCTAGAAAACTTCAAGAAGAAACTAAAGTAAAGGTAATAATTGCAGGTGTAGAAGCTAATATGGCTGTACTTGGGGCTCTAACTACCCCAGGTACAGACAAACCTCTTGTAATTTTAGACATGGGAGGAGGCTCTACAGATTCAGCATATATAAGCAAGGGGAACGTAATAAAATCTATTCATCATGCTGGTGCAGGAGAAATGGTAACCATGCTTATAAAGTCTGAATTAGGGTTAGAAGATTATAGCTTGGCGGAAGATATAAAAATGTATCCTTTAGCAAAAGTAGAAAGCCTTTTTAACTTACGTTATGAAGATGGAAGTGTATGCTTTTTTCAAAAACCTCTAGATGCATCTCTTTTTGCAAGAAATATAGTAGTAAAAGATAATGAAATGATTCCTGTTCCAACAAAACATTCCTTAGAAAAAATAAGAATAGTGAGAAGAGAGGCAAAGAAAAAGGTTTTTGTGTCCAATGTAATTAGAGCCCTAACAGATATAGCTCCTAATAATGACATAAGGGGTATAGATTTTGCAGTACTTGTAGGAGGATCAGCTATGGATTTTGAAATACCTGAAATGATATCTGATGAATTATCTCATTATGGCATAGTTTGTGGTAGTGGAAATATTAGAGGCTCTGAAGGTCCAAGAAATGCTGTAGCAACAGGCCTTGTAATATCTTATTACAATAAGATAAGGAGTAATTGAAATGATTATTAATAGTGAAAAACCTAGTATCAATATATATGTAAACAATGGTGACAAGAGTCTTCTTACAGAAATTTTAGCAGGTATAGAAGAAGAAGGATTACCTTTTGAAATATTTTATAAAGATTTTAAAAAAGAGGACTTAATTAAGGGAGGATACACTGCTTCACAGGAATCTAGAATGGGTATAGGAATTGGAATGTATGAAAGAACCATAGTTATGCATTATAACAAGTTAAAAGAAAGTGAACCTATTTTTTATGGGGAATTGTCTTTTTATGAAAGAGAAAAGAGCAGAAGAATAGGATGTAATGCAGCTAGATTATATAAAATTATGCCTTTTAAGGATTTAGTTATTGATTTAGATAAAAAGTTAGTAGAAAGTATAAAGCTTAGTGTAATAGAAGTACTGAAAGGAAAGTTATCATAGGGAGGGGAATTAGATGAGTATAAAATCCCTCGGGTTTATAGAAACCATTGGTATGGCCGCAGCTATAGAAGCAGCGGACACAGCTCTTAAGTCTGCTAATGTAGAACTAATTGGTTATGAGTTAACAAAGGGTAATGGCATGGTTACAATAAAGATACAAGGAGATGTATCAGCGGTAAAATCTGCACTAGATACTGCAAAATATAGTGCATCTAGAATCAATAAAGTATGTACTACCCTATTAATACCAAGACCATCAGAAAATGTTTATTCTATGATGTGTTGTGAAAATAACAAAGAAGTTACAAATAGTACAGTTGAGTCTTTAGAAGAAGTAGAAGATTTTAAAAAAGATGTCAAAGAAGATATCACGGATAATATCAAAGAAGATATTGTTGGTGTAAGTAAGGAAATACAATCTTCTGATTTAGGAGAAGGTTGTAATTTATTAAATGAAGATGAAAAAGAAGAAGGCCAAATATGCAATATATGTCATGATCCTCTTTGTACTAGGAAAAAAGGTCAATCAAGAAATTTATGTATACACTACAATGAAGAGTAAGGGTGACTACTATGATAGATATAGAAAAAAATATTTTGGATGATATGGTAAGGGATATAGTATATAAACATAAAGTTAAGGATAGAAGTTTTGTTATCCCAGTAGGAATATCTAATAGGCATATTCACCTTACTAAAGAAGATCTAGAGATCCTCTTTGGTAAAGGATATAAACTTACTATAAAACACTTAGTAAAACAACCAGGTCAATTTGCTGCAGAGGAAACTGTTACGATTGCAGGATCCAAAGGATGTTTGAAAAAAGTAAGAATACTTGGACCAGTAAGAAGTTATAGTCAAATTGAAATATCTAGAAGTGATGCTTATGCTCTAGGGGTTAACCCTCCTGTTAGAAATTCAAAGGATACAGATGATTCGGAGACTTTATGTGTTATAGGGCCTAAAGGAATGAAGGTATTTAAGGATAAGGTTATTTGTGCTAAAAGACATGTTCACATGCTGCCCTGTGATGCTGAACAATTTGGGGTAACATCTGGGGCGTATGTTCAGATAGAAACTTTAAATGGAAAAGGGGTAATATTTAAAAATGTTTTAGTAAGAGTAAGTGAAGATTCTGCATTAGAGTTTCATATAGATACAGATGAAGCAAATGCCTGTGAAATAAAAAATGGAGATATGGTAAGAATTACAAGATTAGATGAGTGATAATATGTTGGGAAAAATGGAATATGACAATAAAACACATGGAAGACTTTACTTTAGTAACTCCTATGCACATTGACATGAGTGCAGAATTGTAAAGGGGTGATTTATTGAATAGTGATGAATTAATAAAAAATATAATAGTCCAAGTACTTTCTACTATGAATAAAAAGATATTGCTTTTTATAAGTGGTGGAGGGGTGAATATAAAACATATATTTAATACACTAGCATCCTTTAAATTCATCAATTATGAAATAGTAATGTCAGAGGCAGCTAATGGAGTAATACCAGAGGAATTCATCAATAAATTAGAAGGAAAAATTATAAAAGATAAAAACAGTATGACATCAGCAATTAATGAATCAGAACTAATATTAATACCAGTGTTAACAAGAAATACATTGGCAAAGGTGGCTTTAGGTATTTCAGATAACTTACTTACAGTAGGAATAAGTGAATCTATTATGATGAATAAAAATATTATAGCACTTAGTGATAGTTTTCATCCTGATAATCCAGTAAATATTTCTCTAGGTTACAGCCAAAACAATTGTTATAATAAATTTATTTTAAATTATGAAAATGTACTAGAAAGTATGGGGGTAAAATTTATACAATCAGTGGAACTTAAAAATAGAGTATATGAAGAATTACTTCATATGAATATGATTTTAGAAAAAAAGAAAGATGGGGAAAGTAAGTCAGTTGAAGTGCAAAACATTGAAGTAAAAGATAAAAGCTTGAAGTTTAATTCCAATATATTAACTGTAGATGATATTATGTCATGTTTAAATAGACAAAATGAAATATATATTAAGAGAAATGTAATAATAACTCCATTAGCTAAAGATTTTATATACAACAATAATATAATTATAAAATATATAGATTGATAGGTTTTAACATTTAATAATATTCCTAAAATGGGGATGATAAAATGAAAATATATACAAAGCAAGGGGATGGGGGAACAACTTCTTTATTAGGAGGAGAAAAGACTAAAAAAAATGATAGCCGTGTTTGGACCTATGGAACTGTAGATGAGGCTAATTCATATTTAGGGTTTGCTAAAGCTCTTATAGTGGATGAAAGGATTAAGGATATAATAATCCATGTTCAAAAAGATTTGTTTGAAGTTGGAGCAGAATTAGCATCCATAGGAACAAAAGACTATAAGGAGAGAATAACAGAGGAGCTTGTATGCAATTTAGAAAAAATTATTGATGAAATAGATAAAGAGAAGATTGCCTTAAAAAGTTTTGTTATACCTGGTGGAACTAAAGAATCAGCTGCTTTAGATATTAGTAGAGCAATTGTTAGAAAAGCAGAGAGATATGCAGTATCACTGGAAGACAGTTATAAATTAAATAAAAACTTATTAAAATACTTAAATAGACTTTCTGATTTAATATATATCTTAGCAAGGCTTATTGACTATAACTATGTATTAGATAAATCAACAGAAAAAATTAAATTTATTATTAACTGTAATAAAAAAATCAATAGAGAATTAGCAGAGTATATAGTTCATAGGTGTATAAAAAAGAGTGAAGAAATTAATGTGTCTACGGTAATTTGCATAACTGATAATAGTGGAAATCCCATAATGCTTCAGCGTATGGACAATGCTCTTTTAGCTAGTATTGAAATTGCTAGGAATAAAGCTTATTCAGCGGCTGTTCTTAAAATGAACACAGATAAACTTTATCATTTAGCAAAGCCAGAAGGAGAATTATATGGTATAGGTAATATGGCTAACATTGTTACCTTTGGAGGAGGAGTTCCATTAAAGATAGCAGAGGAAGTAATTGGTGCTATAGGAGTAAGTGGAGGAACAGTAAAGCAGGATACCATTGTAGCTGAATATGGAGCTGAAATTTTTAAGGAGGTTCAAAGCTATGGAATTAAAGGATAATCAGATTTCCTTAATAATAGATAGAGTACTAAAGGAAATGAATAATAGAAATTTAAATATAGAAATTAGTGAGGGTATTTTTAATAATATGGATGAAGCAATTAATGCTGCAGAAGAAGCTCAATTTAAGCTTTCTCAGATGAGCATAGAAGAAAGAGAAAAATTAATTGTTTCCATGAGAAAAGCAATACTTGAAAATTCCATGAATATTGCTTCATTATGTGTTAAAGAAACAGGAATGGGAAGAGTTGATCATAAATATTTAAAAATGAAATTAGTGGCAGAAAAAACTCCAGGCACAGAAGTATTAAAAACAGATGCTTACACAGGAGACAAAGGACTTACATTAGTTGAAATGGCTCCTTATGGGGTAATTGGAGCCATAGCACCATGCACAAATCCAGCTGCTACTATAGCATGTAATTCAATTGGTATGATTGCTTCTGGAAACTCAGTGGTGTTTTCACCGCATCCATCAGCTGTGCAATGCAGTCTAACAACTATTAGAATATTAAATAAAGCTATAAGAGAAGCTGGAGGACCAGAAAATTTAATAACAAGTATTAAAGAGCCATCTATACAATCAACTAATGATATGATAAATCATCCTAAAGTAAGAATGTTAGTAGCTACTGGAGGTCCCGGTATAGTAAAAATAGTTCTTTCTTCTGGGAAAAAAGCTATAGGAGCAGGGGCCGGAAATCCACCAGTAGTAGTTGATGAAACTGCGGATATTAAAAAAGCAGCTAGAGATATTATAAAAGGATGTACTTTTGATAATAATTTGCCATGTATAGCAGAGAAGGAAGTAATTGTTGTAGAAGATGTGTATGAAAATTTAATAAGTGAAATGAAAAAAGATGGTAATGTATATGAGTTAAATGAAGAGGAAATAGAAAAATTAGCTAGAATTGTTCTTGTAGAAAAAATAGAAAATGGTAAGAAAAAATATACTATAAATAAAAGCTATGTTGGGAAGGATGCTTTTATCATCCTTCAAAGCATTGGTATCAATGTTTCAAAAGAAATAGAGTGTTTAATTTGTAGAGTGGATAATTCTCATCCATTTGTTCAAGAAGAACTGATGATGCCTATACTTCCTATTGTAAAAGTAAAAAGTTTTAATGATGCATTAAAACTGGCAGTGGAAGACGAACATGGGAATAGACATACTGCTATGATTCATTCAAAAAATGTAGACAATCTTACTAAAATGGCTAGAGCAATAAATACAACTATATTTGTAAAGAATGCTCCTTCCTATGCAGGAATAGGATTTGGAGGAGAAGGACATACAACTTTTACTATAGCAGGTCCAACTGGAGAGGGGCTTACCAATGCAGCTACCTTTACTAGAAAAAGGCGCTGTGTTATGGTGGACTCTTTCAGGATTATTTGATAAAGGGAAGGATAGTCATGAATGAATTTAATGTTAAATCGAAAATTTATTTTGGAAGAGATGCACTGCAATATATAAATAATTTAAAAGGAAAGAAAGCTTTTATTGTTATAGATCCTTTTATGGTTAAATCAGGGACTATTAATAGTATAACCAATCTACTTAAGAACACAAATATAGATTTTTGTGTTTTTTCAGATATTCAGTCAGATCCTGCCATAGAGATTATAAATATGGGGATAAAGGAAATATTGAAATTTAAACCAGATATAATTATTGCATTAGGTGGAGGATCTTCTATTGATGCAGCCAAAAGTATTTCTGCATTTGGTACTGCATTAAGGAGAGTATATGAAAAACATACAGAAAAGCCTTTATTTATAGCTATACCAACTACTAGTGGTACGGGTTCTGAAGTAACGGGTTATTCGGTAATAACAGATAAAAAGAAAAAAATTAAATATCCAATCTATGGAGAGGATTTAATACCTGATGTAGCTATATTGGATCCTGAGCTTATAAAAACTGTACCTAAAGCGATAACAGCTGACACGGGGATGGATGTACTTACTCATGCAATTGAAGCTTATGTTGCTACTAATGCTACAGATTATTCTGATGCATTAGCAGAGAAGGCCATTAAATTGGTATTTAAATATTTACTTAGAGCTTATAATGATGGATCTGATATGGAGGCTAGAGAAAAAATGCATAATGCTTCCTGTATTGCAGGAATAGCGTTTAATTCTGCTTCATTAGGACTAAATCATGGTATGGCTCATGCATTAGGCGGGGAATTTCATATATCCCATGGAAGAGCTAATGCATATTTATTACCATATATAATAGAATATAATTCAGATTTAGAAAATTCTAATTATAATTATGCTTCTAAGAAGTATAGAGAAATAGCTAATTTCTTACAGTTAACATCTTCTACAGTGGAAAGAGGAGTAGTAAATTTAGTTGAATATATAAGGGGATTAATGGTTAATCTTAATATACCTACTTCCCTAAAAAAAGCAGGTATTGATAAGGAGATATATTATAAAGCAATTCCTTCTATAAGTAAAATAGCTATGGAAGATAAATGCACTATAACAAATCCTAGGTCAGCAAAATTTGAAGATGTAGTTTGTATATTTAAAAAAGTTTATGGGGAATAGATAATTTTGCACCTATATTTAGGTGCTTTTATTTTATTAACAAGTTACATAAAATAAGTTTTATGGTAAAATTATATATGCAGGTGTAGTAAGAAAACATAAAATGTTCATTGTTATCCTAAAAACAGTAGGGGGGTGTTGTATTGTCAGATAAAAAACTAGCTAGGTTTTTAGCAATAGCATTAATGATTATTTGGGGAATATCTTTTATAAGCATTAAAATAGTAGTAGGTGAAATTAATCCCATACAAGCAGCTTTTTACAGATTTTTTATTGCATCTATAATACTTTTTATAATATTAAAAGTTAAATTTCCAGAAGAAAAGGTTTTAAAACAGGATAGGGTAAAAATGGTATTAAGTGGCCTGATTGGAGTAGCTATGTACTTTTTCTTTGAGAATTACTCAGTGTATTATACTACTGCTTCAAATGTGGCAGTTTTAATATCATCTATACCTATATTCACTCTTATAACCCAAAGGTTATTGTTTAAGGAAAAATTAACTGTTCCAAAGATATTTGGAACAATATTTAGTGTTATAGGAATATTTATTATAGTATTATCAAAAGGAAAAATAAGTCTTTTTTCTAGTGGTACTAAAGGTGATTTGATGGCTTTAGGAGCTGCGTTATGCTGGGTGTTATATACAATTCTTACTAGTAGTTTTAAAGGAAGTTATAAAAGTATAACTATAACAACATATCAATCTATATGGGGTTGCATGTTTTTATCGCCTTCTATACTATTTTTACCTACGCACATTCCATCATTTAAAGTAATTATGAATCTACTATATTTATCTATAATATGTTCTTGCGTAGGATATGCTATCTATGTATATTGTCTAGAAAACTTAGGTGCTACTACATTAACTACTCATATAAATTTACAACCAGCTGTAAGTTTAATAGGAGCAAAAATTTTTTTGAATGAAAATGTAACAATAGAGCAGGTAATTGGATGTCTAGTGATAATATTAGGAGTATCAATTGTGAGTTTTGGAGAAAAATTGAGTTTAAAAACTTTAGGAGAGTATCTTAATTCATCAGGTGATTCTTAATCTTGAATGAAGTTTTTTAGAAACAATACTAGTTATGAAATAAAATTTATTTAGTGGAGGGAAGGGTATGTCAGATAAAAGATTAAACAAATTAGCGAAGCTTCTAGTTAATTATTCAGCAGAGGTAAAACCAGGAGATTTTGTATTAGTTCAAAGTGAAGAAGTGGCAATACCATGGATGATAGAAGTAGTAAAAGAAGCAATAAAAGCTGGAGCACATGTGGAGACCTTAATAGATTCTAGTGAGGTAAATTATGCAAAATTAAAATATGCTTCTAAGGAGCAATTAGAAGAAGAAAAACTTATACAAAAAAATGCTATAGAAAAAGCTGATGTATGGTTAACAGCTTGGGGAACTTTAAATACAAGGGTGAATTCTAATATAGATGGAGATAAAATAAAGGCTTCAGTAAAAGGTTCTTCAACTTGGAGAAAAATATATTCTGAAAAAATGGGAAATGGGACTTTGAGATGGTGTGGTACCCAATTTCCTACATATGCTGATGCTCAAGAAGCTTCAATGAGTTTATCAGAGTATGAAGATTTTGTATATGGAGCAGGCTTATTAGATTATGAGGATCCAGTGAAAGAGTGGAAAAGAATTAGTGCAGAACAAGAAAGATGGATTAAATATTTAGATACTAAGAAGGAACTGCATATTATATCTGAAGGAACAGATATAAAGGTTAGTGTTGAGGGTAGAAAGTGGATGAATTGTGATGGAAGAGTTAACTTTCCTGATGGAGAAATATTTACTTCACCAGTAGAAGATGGAATAAATGGAGTTATTACTTTTAGTTTTCCGGGAATATATGCGGGAAAGGAAATAGAAGGCATTAAACTTAAAGTTAAAGATGGTAAAGTAGTGGAGGCATATGCTAAAAAAGGAGAAGAACTTTTAAAAACTTTATTATCTACTGATGAAGGAGCCTCATTTTTTGGAGAAGTTGCTATAGGAACAAATTATGGCATTAAAGAGTTTACAAGAAATATGTTATTTGACGAAAAAATTGGAGGAACAATTCATATGGCTATTGGAGACTCTATGCCAGAAGCTGGTGGGAAAAATAGTTCCACAATTCATTGGGATATGTTGTGTGATATGAGAAGTGGCGGAAAGGTTTACGCAGACGGGGAACTTTTCTATGAAAATGGACAATTTAAAGAAGAAATATTAAAAAAATAAGGGAGTTTAATACTCCCTTATTTTTTAAATATATTTATTTCTTTTTTTTCTGTTTTTACTCTTTTTAATAGTTTTTATAATAATGAATACAAATGATATAGCCGCAAGTATAGCTATAAATGTTCCAATATAAAGTAGTATATTTGCTTTAAGTATAGAAGCCTTAGAAATATTAGTATAGAGATTAAATTTCTGAGCAGCTTCTCTTTCTTTTATAGTTAGTGTACCAATACTTTTATTTTCATTTATATTCCATATGTTTGATGTTTGAACATTAAATTCTTGTTTCATTTCTCGCTTGTTAATATCATTATTATAATAGGATATATCTTCTTTAACCATTATTGGTACTTCCATAGTTTTTGTAGGTCCAAAGAAAACTAATGGTTTATAAGTTAATTTTTCAGTTTTTACTATAGAGTTTTTTGGATATAAAACAGTTTTCTTAGCAGCATAACTCCAATCTATGATTTTTTTCATATCATTAAATACAAAAGAATCTTTTTGATCGTAAACTGAGTTCATTACTACACCTATGATTTTTCTACCATCCCTATCAAACATAGCAACAAGGCATCTTCCTGCATTAGATGTATAGCCAGTTTTACCGCCTACACAATCATCTTGTCCTAATAATTTGTTTCTATTTTCTACTATAACAGTTGTACCAGTTGAAGTTTTAATAGTACTAGTTTTTTTATTCATAGATTCATTTACCCAAGAATTTTTTAAGGCTGCTCTTCCTATAACAGTTAAATCGTAAGCTGTAGTATAATGATTTGGATCATGTAATCCATTTGGTGTAACAAAATGAGTGTTTTTTAAACCTAAGCTTTGTATTTTTTTGTTCATAAGAACCTCAAAATTTGCAGAATTGCCAGCTACATTATCTGCAATCATATAAGCTATATCGTTTCCAGAGAATAGCAAAAGTCCATCCATAACATCTTCAGCAGTCATAGTTTCACCAATAGCTATAGGATGTAAATTTAAATTTATTGAGTATTCGGGTTGAGCTTTTGCATCTTTAGTATATTTTAGTAGATCACCTTTATTTTTATTTTCTGCCAAAAGTAGAGCAGTAATAAGCTTGGTTGTACTTGCAGGATACATTTTATTGTCTATAGATTTGGAATATATTATTTCTCCAGTATCCATATCCATAGTAACTGCAGCTTTACCATAAATATTAGGCTTATTTTCTTCTGCAAAAACACTTGTACCTAGAGATAGTACCATAAAAATTGCTAAAAATAATGAAAATCCCTTCTTTTTCAACTTTCATCTCTCCAATTTCTAAAATAAATTTTTATATAATACATAAAAGGGTCAATACCTATTAAAGTATAACATGGAGTTTTTAATTTGACAAATTTAAAAAAGTATCTCATATACTAATAAATAATAGTGTTTAATATAATACTATTATATAATTAATATTAAAAGTTAGATAATAGTGGTGGTGAGCATAAAATGTTAAATGAAATAAAAAAGTTATTTTCAGAGAGAAAGGTTAAAATATTAGGTGATTATGAAAAAAGTTCAGTGGTTATATTTATTATTGAAGAAAAAGGTAAATTGTATATTTTATTTGAAGTAAGAGCATTAAATTTAAGCCATCAGCCTGGAGATATTTCTCTACCAGGTGGTAAAATAGAATTAGGAGAAGAGCCCAAGGATGCAGCTATAAGAGAAGCTATGGAAGAATTAAATATTGAAAAAGATGATATAGAGATGATAGGAGAAATGGATTACTTTGTTAGTCCTTATAATATGATAATATATCCGTTTGTTTGTAAGTTAAAAAGAAAGGAGATTTATCCTAATAAAGAAGAAGTAAACCATGTATTTAAAGTGCCTTTAGAATACTTTATGGAAAATGAACCTACAAACTATGAAGTGAAGATTGTACAGGATTTTCCTGAAGATTTTCCCTATCATTTGATAATAGGAGGAAAAAATTATAAATTTAGAGCAGGAAAGATGAATCAATATTTTTATCAATACAATGGGTATGTAATATGGGGATTTACTGCATTAATAATAAAATCTTTTGTGGAAATTTTAAAAAATGTAGCACAAAAAAATGGTGAACATTAGATGTTATAGTTTAATGAACAGTTTTAATAGCACTTTGTAAACACAATGAATAATCCTAGAAAAAATTCAAATAAAAATAAATGGGCGGGTATAAAAGCTCGCCCATTTATTTTTATCTTGCAATTTTCTTCTTTGGTAAAAATAGTACTATGGAAACTATAATTGCAGCTAAATATATGAATGGGAAAAATATAGATAATAGGCCAGCGCTATAATAAAATTTTAAAAATATAAAAGTTAATATAGATACAACTGCCCAAAACAATGATAAATAACTCATTTTATTATTTCTGTCTTTCCAAGATTCAAAATCCTTCATATCACCTACAATTTTATCTTTGTCTTTACCTTCAGAAGAAGTTTTTATAGTTATGAATTTAAAATATACATAAAATACAGCTGAAAGTATACCGATACCGAGAAAAAAATATGAAAGGGATATTTTGGTTATGTACATACTATCACCTCATAAAAATATTTTAATAGTATTATTTCCTTAATTGTTAATTATATTTACCTTTTTACGATTATATTAATAGTGTTAGTATAAAAATTATGAAAATTTAGTTAATTACGCTGAAATCTATTCATTTTTTAGGGACAATAATGTATAATATTAATTAACAAAACTTGGGAAAGGGTGGGGAATATGACAGAATGTCCTTTTTTATCTTCGCACGATGATAGAATTGAATGCTTCAATGATTGTGCACTGTACAATTATAAGGAGAATGATGGGGTTTGTCCGTTTAAGTCATTACAAACTTATAAAATTGAAAAAATAGAAAGTTTTGATGATTATGAAATATGTAATAAAGAATTAGATTTTATAAAAAAATGCTATATAAAGATAGAAGAATATTTATAAACAGCTTTCTAAACTTCAGAGGGAGTTTTTACTCCCTCTGAAGTTTAGAAAGCGTTATTCAGGGACAGCCGATATAATACTTCCATTTTGAAGAAGATGGAAGTAAAAAGCGAGTAGTCATCAGATAAAAAAGGAAGGGTTAACCCTTCCTTTTTATTCTTCACTTTCATCATAAATATTTGAATATTTATTTATTAAGTTTTGTTTTAATGCCCAAAGCTTTGAAGATAGGTCTACATAATAGTTATGAGGATTTTCGAATCTTAATACTTCATGCCAAAGTTTTTCAGTTTCCTTTTCTGCAAGTTTAGTTATTTCATATACTTCAGGACATTCATATACTAAATTACCTTTATCAAATATTTGAACCATTAAATTTTTTACATAGTAATTTTTAATTTTTTTCTTTTTCCATGTAAAAACTGGATCAAATAGAACTAAAGGCTTTTCTGTATCTAGTTTTTCTTCATCTAAAGTAATTAAGTCTGCTAGGGCATTATCCGTTTCTTTATCAAATATTCTATAAACTTTTTTGAATCCAGGATTAGTTATTTTTTCTTCATTTTCGCTTATTTTTATTTTTGGAATTATTTCATCATCATTTTCTATAGCTACTAGTTTGTAAACTCCACCAAAAACAGGTTCTGATCTAGCAGTAATCAATCTTTCGCCAACACCAAAGCCATCTATTGGAGCTCCTTGACGTAGTACGGATCTTATAATGTATTCATCTAGGGAATTGGATACTATTATTTTAACATCATTATATCCTGCTTCATCTAACATTTCCCTACATTTTTTAGACAGATATGTAATATCACCACTATCTATTCTTACACCTTGGGGTCTATGTCCAGCAGGTTTTAGAATTTCGTCAAATACTTTTATCGCATTAGGAATACCTGATTTTAATACATTATAGGTGTCGATTAAAAGAACACAATTATCTGGATATACCTCTGCCCAAGACTTAAAAGCTTCATATTCTGTTGGAAATAGTTGTACCCAGCTATGTGCCATAGTACCAGCAGAAGGCACACCAAACATTTGCTCTGCTATGGTACAAGCTGTTGAGTTACAACCACCTATTATGGCTGCTCGAGCACCATATATTGCTCCATCATAACCTTGAGCACGTCTTGAACCAAATTCCATAACAGGTCTACCATCAGCCGCTCTACATATTCTGTTGGCTTTAGTTGCTATAAGAGTTTGATGGTTAATTGAAAGCAATATCATAGTTTCAAGAAATTGAGCTTGAATGATTGGACCTCTAACAGTGACTAAAGGCTCATTAGGGAATACAGGGTTGCCTTCAGGTATAGCCCATACATCGCAGCTGAATTTAAAATTTTTTAAATAGTCTATGAATTTATTAGAAAAAATATTTTTTTCTTTTAAATATTGAATATCATCTTCAGTAAAGCGTAAGTTATTAAGATATTCAATTAATTGTTGAATGCCTGCCATTATACAATAGCCGCCTCCATCAGGTACTTTTCTAAAGAACATATCAAAATAAGCAATTTTATCTCCAAGATTATTTTCTAAATAACCATTTCCCATAGTAAGTTCATAAAAATCAACTAACATGGTCAGATTTCGTTCATTTCTTACATTAAAGTTCTTTATATACTCCATATTAACTACTCCTTAATTATGATTTGATTTTTAAAATTGGTTAATAATTTAATATAGTTATTAATATTTTAAACCTAAGTTGAAATTATTACAAGTTTATATAGAAAAAAGCATAATTAAAAGGGGTGAATTATTATTGCATTTTGAAAAATTAGATTGCTATCAGAAAAAAGCTGTTACTATAGATAGAGATAATGTTTTAGTAGTAGCACCACCTGGTAGTGGAAAGACATGTGTAATAATCAATAGATTAATATATTTAGTGAAGGAAAAAAAAGTATCACCTAAAAATATTGCTGTAATAACCTTTACAAAAGCTGCAACAGATAATATGAAGAAAAGATATGAGAATATATGTAAAAGTAAACACACACCTTTTTTTGGAACTTTTCATAGTTTTTGTTATAGAATATTATATACCCAATTTAAAAAAATAAAACTAATAAATGAAAAGGAAAAGTATGATTTATTAGAAGAGATTTTAAAGGATTATATAAATAACCTTAATGAAGAAAAAATTAAAGGAGTGTTGAATTGCATTTCTTTATATAAAAATAATAATTCGAAGATAGAAGAAATTAATTGTATAGTGTCAAAGGAGATTTTTTATAATTGTTATTTGGAATATGAAAATTATAAAAATAATAATGGTTTATTAGATTTTGATGATTTACAAATAGGATGCAGAAATATTTTAGAAAAAAATAATAATATTCTTTATGAGTATAGAAAAAAATTTTCATATATTTTAGTGGATGAATTTCAAGATTGTGATAATATACAAATAAATATATTGAGGCTATTAAATAAAAATAATTCCTTGTTTGCAGTAGGAGATGAAGATCAGTGTATATATGGATTTAGGGGATCTAAACCTGAATGTATGGTGAATTTTAATCAATATTTTATTCATGGAGAAAAGATATTTTTATATAAAAACTATAGAAGTGGAAAAAGTATAGTAGAACTATCCAAAGGACTTATAAAAAATAATAATTTGAGAAACAACAAAAAAATTATTTCGTATAATGATTTTTTAGGAGAAACTAATTTAGTATTTGTAAGGGATGAAAAAGATCAGTGTAATAAAATATGTGATAGTATAAGATATTTAATGAATAAAAAAAGTTATTCATATAATGATTTTGCTATTTTATACAGAAGAAATATTGAATCTATATCTGTAATGGATAATTTTTTAAAAAATGATATACCTTTTAAATTACTACAAGGACAATTTAATATATATGATCATTTTATATATAAAGATATTATTGCTTATTTAAAGTTAGCTTTAAACAAGGAGGACAAAAAAAGTTTTATAAGAATTATAAATAGACCTTTTAGATATATAAGTAAAATAATTATAAATAAATTGTTAGATAACAATGTTAGAGATAATTGTTTTGATATAGTATGCAATGAGGATATTTCTATAATGAATCTAAAGACAATAAGGTTCTTAGAGAGGCAAATAGATAAATTAGCTCTTATTCCTTTTAAGAAAAGTATATCCTATATATTAAATAATATAGGATATATTGATTATATTGAATACTATAGTAATAAATATAAAGTAGACAAGGAAGAATTTTTATATTTAATTAATAGCATAGAAGAATGTATTAAAGACTTTTCTTCTATTAAAGATTTTATAAATTATATAAAAAAGGTACATAATAAAAATAGTTCTAGAGAAGAAGGGGTAACCATTAGTACAATTCATGGAGTAAAGGGAATGGAATTTAAAAATGTTTTTATAATAAATTGTAATGATGGAAATATACCATATACTAAGGATATGAATTCAGATATGGAAGAAGAAAGAAGATTGTTTTATGTAGCTATTACTAGAGCTATAGAAAATGTAATTGTTTTTGTACCTGAAAAAAGTAAAGAGAGATATATACTACCTTCTAGATTTATAAATGAGTGTAATTTATCACATAATAATGTCTATGAATATAAAAAAGGTGATAGGGTGGAACATTTGTATCTTGGCAAAGCTGTAGTAGATAAGGTTGAACAGGATAAAATAAGTTTAGTATTTTCTAATAAAATGATTAGAAAGTTTTATACAAATATTATAAAGCTGAACAATCTAATAAAGAAAGAATAAATATGTAGAAATATGAAGAAAGATAATTATAAATAATAAAAAATGCAGAAAAAATACGTATTTATATGAGAAATGTAATATAATAATAAGTATATACTATGTTATATAATTGACATAAAAGAAATATATGATATACTAAATAGTGAGTTTGTTTTCTGGCTTTCAAATATGTTAGGAGGGGAAGTTTATGATAGCTTTCAAACAGATGTGGGATGATGTAACAGATATTATTTCAAAAGATAAAGTTGAAGATCTTCAAATAGTTGAAAAATACAGCACTGGATTTATCGTACATGATAATGCAATCAATCATTTTGTAGATAAGCAGGATTTTATTGACTTTTGGTGTAACATATTATATTTTAATGAAGTAACAATGGAAAGCCTATATAAGAAAGAAGAATCAAAATTTAAGTATGTTTATGCGGTGGTGAAGAATTTACCATACATAAATGAAAACTGTGGTAGGATAAAGTTAATGGAGTAGTTTGTTGAATGTTTGAAAATAATGTTATATAATTTTATTAAGCTCATATTCTAAGAATATGAGCTTTTAAATTGTAAAAAAAAGAGGTAAATTGTTATGATAGATACAAATATAAATATGCAGGATATAATATTTGCCTTAGATATAGGCACTAGATCTGTTATAGGAACTGTTGGAACTGTAAAGGATAAAAAGTTTTATGTAATAGGAGAGGTATACATAGAACATGAAGAAAGGGCTATGATTGATGGGCAAATTCATGATATTTCATTAGTAGCAAAGACTGTAAACAAGGTGAAATGTAAATTGGAAGAAGAATTAAATATTCAATTATCCAATGTATCCATTGCTGCTGCTGGAAGATTTTTAAAAACTATTGTAGTAAATACTGAAATTAATTTAGAATATGATAGAGAAATAGATAAAGATTTAGTTAGAAGTTTAGAGCTTACTGGTATAAAAAAAGCAGAAGAAGAAATAAACAAAAACACAGATGGTAAATTATATTGTGTGGGATATAGTGTTATAAACTACTATTTAAATAGCTATGTAATTAGTAATTTAATATCTCATAAGGGAGAGGAAATAGCAGCAGATGTAATAGCTACGTTTCTTCCTAGATCTGTAGTAGATAGTATATACTCAGTTATGGACAAAGTGGGACTAAAGGTAGTAAATATGACTTTGGAACCAATAGCGGCTATGGAAGCAGCTATACCTCAAAACTTGAGATTATTAAATCTTGCTTTGGTAGATATAGGAGCAGGTACATCAGATATTGCTATAAGTAAAGATGACACTATAAGTGCCTATGGAATGGTTTCTTTAGCTGGTGATGAGGTTACAGAAATTATAGCACAGAATTGTTTAGTAGATTTTAATACTGCTGAAGGTATAAAAAGACAGTGTAAAGATAATGAGACAATAAAATATATAGATATTTTAGGATTGGAAAATGAGATAAGTTCCCAGGAAATAAAAAACATAGTAAAACCAGTAGTGCAAAAAATATCCCAGGAAATAGGAGAAAAAATTATTGAATTAAATGGAGGAAAATCACCTAATGCTGTTTTTTTAGTAGGTGGAGGAGCCCATACCTTGGGATTAAAAGAGGCTTTAGCCAATAAATTAAATATTCCTATTCAGAGGGTTGCTATAAAGGGAAGAGATTCTGTAACAAATTGCATTTGTAAAAATAATGATTTGGGAAGTATCGGTGTTACAGTATTGGGTATTGCATTAATATCTATAAAAAAATTAGGACATGACTTTATTGATGTTATGTTAAATGGAAATATAATAAGTTTATTTAATTCACATAAACATACGGTTATGGATGTCATGCTTCAGGCGGGTATTAACCCTAAAATGCTTATAGGTAAGAATGGTAAAAATATAAAATTCACTCTAAATGATATTAAAAGAGTTGCATTTGGTTCTTTAGCCACTAATGCAGAGATAATAATAGATGGCAAATTAGAAAATATTGACACAGAAATTAGAGAAGGACAAAATATACAAATTACTTTTGCTAGAGATGGAAAGGATCCTCATGTTAGAATTATGGATTATATTCAAAAATTATATTCCATAAGTTTCTATTTAAATGATATAATACATAGTATTCAGCCCGTAGGAATAATTAATGGCAAAAGGGTTAGTATAGAAGAAGATATTAAAGATGATGATAGTGTACAAATAATAAATGCAGAAACTTTAGGAGATTTTATAAAATATTTTGAACAAAATTCAGTACAATACAAATACTATTTAAATGGAATAGAATTAAATGATGATTATATTATAAAAGAAGGAGATAGAATATATAAAATAAATAACAGTGAAATAGTAGATGAAATAGTAGATGAAAAAGTAGATGAAAAAATTATTGTAGAGGAAGTAGCTATTGATAAAAATATACAAAATCTAGATCAAATTGAAAAAATAGAGAAAGTAGTAACAATAGATGAAGATAAAACTAATACTAATAGTGATGAAGAATTTGAAGTTACTATAAATGGAGAAAAGTTTAATTTAAAGGGAAAGAAGCAGTATGTTTTTGTAGATGTTTTTAATTATATAGATATGGATTTAACTAGAGTTCAGGGAACATTGGTATTAAGATTAAATGGAGAAAGTGCAAATTATAATAGTTTATTAAAACCAGGTGATCAAATAGAAGCAAGATGGGAGAATTAATATGAAAGAAAAATATTTTGATTTCTTAGAGGAAGCAAATAATATAAAAGATACCATAATAAATTGGAGAAGAGATTTTCACATGCATCCAGAACTTGGTTATGAGGAAAAAAGGACATCTTCCATTATAAAGGAATTTTTAAATAATAATAGAATTCAATATACAGAAACTGCGGGTACAGGAATTTGTGCTGTGATTAAAGGAAAAAGTGAAAAAACTATAGCTATAAGAGCAGATATGGATGCTCTTCCTCTACAAGATAATAAAAATTGTAGCTATGCTTCACAAATTCAAGGAAAAATGCATGCTTGTGGTCACGATGCACATACTGCAATACTTTTGGGAACAGCATTGATTCTGAATAATATGAAAGATAAATTAAATGGAAATGTAAAATTATTTTTTGAGCCAGCAGAGGAAACTACTGGGGGAGCTAAAATTATGATAAAAGAGGGAGTATTACAAAATCCTCAGGTAGATGCAGTTATTGGGCTACATGTAGATGAGAATATTAATTGTGGAAAAGTTGGCATAAAAAAAAGTGTAGTAAATGCAGCTTCTAATCCCTTTACTATAAAGATAAAAGGAAAGGGAGGACATGGAGCAAATCCACATACAACTATTGATCCAATTTTTATAAGTGCTAGTGTTATTGTAAACTTACAGTCTATAGTAAGTAGAGAATTACCTCCTCAGCATCCAGCAGTGTTAACAATAGGTTCTATAAATGGAGGTACTGCGCAAAACATAATTCCAGAAGAAGTTACTATTTCAGGTATTATAAGAACTATGACCAGTGAAGATAGGGAGTATGTAAAGAGAAGAATTCTAGAAATAACAGAAGGAGTTACTAATTCTTTGAGAGGAAAATGTGAAATAACTATAGATGAAAGTTATCCTTGTTTATATAATAATGATGATATGTATGATTTGTTTTTACATAGTGCCTCAAAGATAGTAAAAGAAGATAATTTAGTGAAATTAGATAATCCTAATATGGGAGTAGAAAGCTTTGCTTACTTCTCTATGGAAAGGCCATCATTGTTTTATTATCTAGGGGTAAAAAATGAAGAAAAAGGGATTGTAAATCCTGCCCATGGAAGCTTATTTGATATTGATGAAGATAGTTTACCTATTGGTGTAGCTATACAATGTCAATTGGCAGTTGACTTTTTAAATAACATAAATTTTAAATGGTAATTATCACAATAATTATATGCAAAATTTTTTTGAAGGAGTGTTCAAATGAGAGTTGAAATAGGAAATAATGAAGCAGGACAAAGAATTGATAAGTTTTTAAGAAAATGGTTAAAGGATGTACCCCTAAGTGCTATTTATAAAAGTATTAGAAAAGGTGATGTAAAAGTCAATGGTAAGAAAATTAAAGAAAAATATTCTTTAAATTTAGGAGACGTAGTAGAAACTAGAGAAATTGTAACTGAAAAAGGGAAAGATAAAAAATTTATTAAAGTTGAGGATTTTAATAAAATAAAAATCACCTATGAAGATGAAAACATGTTATTGGTAGAAAAATGGCCAGGAATTTTAGTTCATTCCGATAAAAAGGCAGGGGAACCAACTTTAACTGATTATGTGTTGACTTATCTATGTGATAAAGGAGACTATATTCCTGAAAATGAAGTGACCTTTACACCAGCTTCTTGTAATAGATTAGACAGAAATACTTCTGGTATAGTTATATTTGGTAAAAATTATGAAGCTTTAAAGTTATTAAATGAAATGGTGAGGGAAAGAAAGATAAACAAATATTATCAGGCGTTAGTACTTGGAAAGATTAAAGATGGAATTTATGAAGCATATATATTAAAAAATAATGAAAACAATATATCTACTATTCATGATAAGAAAGTTAATGGAAGTAAAAAAATTGCTATGGAAGTCAAAACATTACAAACTTGTGGTCTTTATTCCCTAATTGAAATAGATTTAATAACTGGAAGAAGTCATCAGCTAAGAGCACATTTAAATCATTTGGGGAATCCTATAGTAGGAGATAGCAAATATGGTAAAAGTAAAATTAATAGTTTCTTTTATAATAAATATGGTATAGACTATCAATATCTTTATGCATACAAGTTGATATTTAAAGATTGTCCAGAAAAATTTAATTACATGAAAAATAAAACAATAGCTGAAACTCTGCCTCCTGTTTTAAAGAAAATTAAAAATGATGTTTTTAAGTTTTAATGAATAAGGAGAATTAAAAATGAAGGACCAATCAACTACTAAAGGTTTTGCTGTATTATCGGCAGCAGGTATGATAGTTAAGGTGTTATCCTTGCTATACATACCTTTTTTAAAGAGTATTATAACAGATGAGGGATATGGAGTATATGGAGCAGCTTATTCTGTATATGTATTTATATATGTAATTACTAATTCGGGAATTCCAGTAGCTATATCTAAACTGATATCTGAATTAACAGCGGTAAAGAATTATAAGGATGCAGTAAAAAGTTTTA
Source organism: Clostridium lundense DSM 17049 (assembly GCF_000619945.1). Taxonomy (GTDB): domain Bacteria; phylum Bacillota; class Clostridia; order Clostridiales; family Clostridiaceae; genus Clostridium_AO; species Clostridium_AO lundense. The sequence goes on from NZ_JHVC01000001.1 coordinate 426,434, forward strand.
AAATATCAAGATTTATATTACTATTAATAGGTAGTTCTATGACTATTTTAATGATAATATCTGCTAGATTCTTATCCCAGTCTGTGCATTATGATAAAGCGTACTTATCAATCCTTGCTTTGTCACCAGCTATATTATTTACATCTATAGCCTCAGCTTATAGAGGATACTTTCAAGGATGGGGAAATATGGTTCCTACAGCGGTTTCTCAAGTAATGGAGCAAATTATAAATACTATTTTCACATTAATATTTGCAGCGCTACTTATGAAATATGGAATAGAAGCTGGATGCGCTGGTGGAACTATAGGGACTTCATTAGGGGCTTTTGTGTCAGCTGCCTATTTAATAATGTACTATGAAAGGCATAAAAAGATAAAAGTGCCTAAAGGCTATAATGAAATGGAAATAAGAAGACTGAGTACAAAACAAATATTAAGAAAAGTTATTAGCTATGGTGTACCAATTACTATATGTGTGGGTATGACTTATGCTGGGAATCTAATAGATGTAGGAAACACAAAGGCAAGACTTATAGCTGGAGGAATACCAGACGAATATGCTTCTACCTTATTTGGTTATCTTGTGAAATACCAGCAACTTTTAAATGTACCTATTGCTATAGTAACATCTTTAGCAGTAGCGATCCTGCCTTCTATATCTAGTGCTGCTGCACTAAAAGACAAAGGACAGGTAAGAGATAAAATCAAATATGCATTTAGACTATGTTTTTTAATAGCTATTCCTTCTGCTTTTGGACTAGCAGTCTTAAGTGAACCTATATTTTCTATGTTGAAATTTGGAGAAGGTTCATTCTTAATGAAGTATGGTTCAATAGTACTTGTTTTAATGTCTATAATGCAAATTCAAACTACTATATTACAAAGTATTGGAAAGCTGTATACTGCCACTATTTATTCTGTTATTGGTATAGCATGTAAGTTATTAGCTAACTATTTCTTAATATCTATCCCAGAAATTAATATACTTGGAGCGGTATATGGTAGCATCATAGGATATACTATTCCGATAATTTTAAATAGTAGAATGTTAAAAAAATCTTTAAGTATAAAATTTAAAATGTTAAGTCATGGATTAAAACCAGCACTTTCAGCAGTAGTTATGAGTATTGTAGTTTATGTCACATATACTTCTATAAATTTACTTTATAATTTTGTGGGGATGGCATATTTAATTAATGCTTTAGCTACAGTTATATCTATAGTATTAGGAATTTATGCTTATTTATTCTGTTTAATACTCACAGGGGGAGTTACTATGGCTGATTTCAGATATTTTCCATCGAAATTTATGAAAGTAATACCAAAGTTTATGATGGAAAGAGTTAGATAGATAAGTGAAGAACTAGAAATTTGGAGTGAAAAGTTAAGGAAGATTATTTTTAACTAATAGATAAAAATAATAAGGCTTTTCAGTAATGATAGTATTGATAATGTAAGAAAAGCTTCCTTCACTATTCACTTTTGCTCTTCACTTTTCTATATAAGTAAGTGTAAAGTTCTTTTTTATTTACTTTCTTTAATCATAATGTTTGCTATAAATATTAATGAAAAACTAGTGATTATCATAACTATATATTTAAATACATATAGGCTATTTGGAAGCACATTTTTAAGTATATTAAGTACAAAAAACATTAATAAGGAAGTAAGTAGAATTATTAAAATTTCACTTCCATTTATATCAATAAAATAAGTTTTTCTTATTTCATAAATATTTAAAAATATAGTAGTTAAAGAAGTAATTGTAATAGTTAATGCATATCCATATATATTTATGGTTGGAATTCCAACTAAAATAAACAATAAAACTATTTCTTCTATGGATACAATTAGAGAGTTTCTAAGCAATTTTCCTTGCTTTCCTAATCCGTTTAATATACCAAAGGTAGTAGCTGATGGATATAGAAAAGGGGCAGCTAAAGAAGAAAATAAGATGTATTTTCCAAGGTCATCTCTTTTAAAAAATAACATACCTAAAGAATCTGGAATAGTTGTGCATAAAAGCATAGTTGAAAGTCCTAATAAAAAGCTTATTTTAAATACAGTCTTGATCCTATCCTCTGTGCCCCAATAGTCTTTATTGCTAACACTTTGAGATATATCTGGAATTAAAATAGTTGACATAGAATTTACAACAAGCATTGGGAAAAAAACTATAACTAAACTCATACCTGTAAACTTGCCTATAGTAGATAAAGCAGAACTATAATCAAAGCCAGCATGAATTAATCTTCTAGGTACTAACAATGTAGAAACGGTGGATAGCCCTGTAGATAAAAATCCATTTAAGCATAGAGGGAAAGATATAGAAAGAACATTAAATAATAATTGAGCTCTACCTTCTTGGGAATAGGGACTATAAGGGTTTTTATTGCTATTTATTTTATAGAATAAATATAAAAAAAATGTGCTTGTAAATTCTCCTAAAAGTAAAGCTATATATGCAAAAGTTACTGTATCCTTTATTTCATTTAATGACAATATGGTAGTTATTACCACTATAAACACTATTCTTAAGGCCTTTTCTGATATATCTATAAAAGCTGGTATTTTAATTTTAGATATACCATAAAAGTATCCTTTTAATATAGAAGATATAGCTATAAATACCATAGCAGGACAAATTATTTTTAATGCATTAGCGGATCTAATATCTTTTATTATGTATTTGCTAATAGAATCAGAGTTTATAAAAACAAAGAAAACTACAATTAATGACCATACTATGTCAAAAACTATGGATGTATCTATAGTTTTATTTAAATTTCTATAATCTTTTTTATTTATAAACTCAGCAGATACTTTGGAGATAGCAGCAATCATTCCACCAGATATTAAACATATAAATAAATTATATATAGGCATTATAAGTCCATATAATCCCATACCTTCAGCACCTAGTTTATGCGATAGTATTATAGAAAAGGTAAATCCAAGAATTCCAGTAGTAAGATTAGATAAGGTTAATATAAAAGAATCCCTAAAAAAGGTGTCTTTTTTCATAATATAAAACTCCAAAAATTATTAACAATAAATACTTATTCAGAGAAAAGTTAAATATTACAAAATAAAAACATTGAGAAAAAACTTTTTATATAGTATAAAGCACAGATAAAGAGGAATTTTCCCTATTATCTGTGCTCTAGAAAAGTGCTATGCACTTTTTAAAAAGATTGTCCATTAGCTAAACGAATATTTTTTTCATGACTTGGTGATAGTTCATTTGTATTATGGCTCGTACTATTATGAAAATATAAGTCAAAATGACCATCTACACCATTATCATATATATTGGTTGTAGAGTGAGGCATACCAGCCATACTTACTGCCATTTCATAGGATTTTCCTCCTTGGGAAAAGCATAATAACATTGGTCTATTTGCCCAAGTCCAAGTTGGGAAAATCTTTTTTATATTTGCAGTATCATCTTTAGTAAGAGGAACTATATCTGCATGATTTGAACCACCATAATATTTAATATTAAAGCACACTCCTGTATTTAAATCTTTTAAAGTGCCAATAGTATCAACTGTAAATAATCTTCTACCATTTTCCCAATTATATATATCTCCATAATTGTTATTTAAACGAGGCTTGTCCATACTTATTCCAATAGGTGTTACCACAGTAGTTGAATTTACTGGTATAGTTAAGATTTGGCCAGGCATTATATTTGTACTTTGAAGATAATTACTTTTCATTATAGTATCCATAGTTGTACCATATTTATTAGCTATTGACCAAAGATTATCTCCAATTACTACCGTATAATTTATTGTAGTTACTCTATTATCTGGAATGATTAATTTTTGACCAATCATTATTGAAGTATTAGTTAGATTATTAATCTGCATAATATTTTGTATAGAAGTTTTATATATAGTAGAAATTTTCCATAATGAATCACCACTTACTACGGTATAAGTTATAAGATTTGAATTAGTGGTTGTGGATACCAGAGCAGAAGCTTTAATTGGTATATTACATAGTACAAGGGCTAAAGCAAATGCAATGAATTTTTTTTTCATGTGTATTCCTCCTTATAATATGATAATTAATATAAACATTATCGCCTAATTTTTTAAAAGAGTTAACTGGGAAATAGAGGGGGATATTTTGAGTTTAGATTATATATAAAATATTAAGATTGTTTATTTATTTTTTTATATCATGAAATATGATATAATTATTTTTTGTAGATAAATAGTTAGTGAAATAAACTATGGAGGAAAATAAAATGAGAACACTTTATAAAAATCCAAAGGAGTTAGCAATATGTTTAAAGGATCTAGTAGATCTATATTTAGAGGATCTTATGGAGTATGAAAAATTAGAGGAAAAAGTAACTAGAATTGTACATGCTAATGAGGATAGATTTTATAAGAATGGAGTTATAGAGATTAAAATATCTAATGTACTAGGAAATCTAAGAATGGATATTATAAGTAAAATATTATTAGAAAATTAAAATTAAATGTAGACTAAAACATTAAAAATAGATGTTGACAATATATACTTTTAGAGTTTGTACATTTTTGAAGGATTAGTCATTGGATAAAGAATAACCTCTATCTAAATTAGTTTTTAATATTAGATAGAGGTTATTATAATTAAGCCGTCTTCTTAAAATTGATTAATGATTATTAAATTTATAATTATTTTAGTTTGTCTACAATTATAGCACAGGAAGCATCTCCTGTAATGTTAACAGCAGTTCTTAACATATCAAAAATTCTATCTACACCAAATAATATTGGTAACCCTACTACAGGAATATTAGCAGAAAGCAGCACTGCAACTACTAGAAGAGTAGGACCTAGTACACCAGCTTGTCCAATTGAACCTATAGTAGCAGTAAAAATTATAGCTATATACTGTGAAATACCTAAGTGCATTCCAAACATTTGAGCAAAAAAACAACTTACTAGGGCATAGTAAATAGCATTCCCATCCATATTTATAGTAGCTCCTAAAGGAAGAACAAAAGATGCGGTTTCTTTTGAAACTCCAAGATCAGTCTCACAGGTTTCCATGTTTACAGGAAGAGCTGCCATAGAAGAAGCTGTAGATAATGCTACTAATTCAGGTTTATATATGTTAGACCAAAACTTTTTCAAAGGCAATTTGGAAAATAGTTTAATATTTAATGAATAAAATCCAAAGTTATGAAGAGCTAAAGCTCCTAAATAAACGATGAAAAGAACAAATATACGCTTTAATATTGCATAACCAAAAGTACCTGTGGCGTCTGCCATAAGGGCAAATACTCCAATTGGAGCTATGTACATTACTTTCATTATAATAAATATTAATACATCATTAATATAGTTAAAAACTTTTAGCAAAAAATCTTTTTTCTCTTTTTCTAATGAAGAAACACCAAAGCCTAAGAATAAGCTAAAAAATATTATTTGAAGAATGTTTCCTTCACATTTTGTGGTTAATTTATACTAGAAGATTATATTTGTTTGATGTAAAATATACATAAATAATCGGTTTTAATTGGGAGTGATAAAGTGATTAATTATATATGTAATATTTGCGGTATGATAATAAATGATAAGAACTATGAATTTAATAAAGAGGCATTTTTATATAGTAATTCTCTAGATAATATTAGACACTGTCCATTTTGTGGAGCTGATAGTATATATATTAAGGAGATAAGTAAGGGGGAAGAGAACAGAGTTAATCTAACTATTGAAGAATTAGATGAAGTTACTTCTGTAATATTAGATCATGCTATGAAGTTAGAGGTATTCAATGGGGATTTTTATAAGAAGGCTTCAAAATTAGCTAAGAATGAAGAAATAAAAAAGATGTTTGAGGCTCTTTCTAATATAGAATTTATGCATGCAAAAATTCATAAGACATTAGGCGGATTTAAAGAATTGCCTATCCTTAAGAAAATGGATTATAGTAAATATGAAGAAGATTCAATTTTAATGGATTTAGCAAACAAAAGGGAAAAGCATGCAGTACAGTATTATAATAAATACTCACAAGATGTTTGTTCCTCTAAAATAACAGAAATCTTTAATATTCTATCAGATGTAGAAGAAGATCATATTCATTTAACACTAAAAAAGTAAATTGAGTATAATAAATATAAATTTATTTATTATATATAGTAGTATAATTTTAGAAAATATATTTATTATAATATATAGGTGAAAAAATTGATTTTTATATATTTAAAAGGAGATCATATTAAAAATGAGCAATAAAATAGAGAAAACCTATGGTAGTGCATTAAGAGGATTATTTCATGCTGTGAATCCCCTAAAAAAGAAATTTTTAAAGACTTATTGTACGGTACACAAATTTATTATTATTCAAGCTTTAGAAATATTAAAAAATGATGGTTACATAGAAGAATATGAGTTTTATAAGAAAAATATAATGTATATTAATAATGGTATTACCTGGGCAGATCAGGATTTTAAAAGTTCTAATCATTTTTATCACTTCAGTAAAGGAAAGGGACTATACGGATTTTCAGACGCTTTAATGGAGTGCAAAAAATACTACAATAAATCTTTAGATTATTTAGAAGGAAATAATATTGAGACAGCTATGTTTTATTTTGGTGCTGCTTGCCATTTAGTTCAAGATGTTACTGTACCACAGCATGTAAATAATAAACTTTTAAAAAGTCATAGAAGATTTGAGTTATGGATTATAAGCAAATTAATGAGTGATTATTCATTTATGGCAACTGAAGGAGTAGTAAGATATAAAAAATTAGATGATTATATAATTAATAATGCTTTTTTAGCTAATAATACCTACTTGAAAAATTTAAGTATAATGGATAGAGAGAAGAGATATAGTAATGTTGCTTCTGCAATATTACACGAGGCTGAAAGAACTACAGCAGGACTTATGGTAGATTATTATGAAATTATCAAAAAGAAAAAACATTAAAAATAAATAAAAAATCCTCTATTTTGGAGGATTTTTTTGTCTTTGCAAGAATGTATACTAACAAGTATAAGTAAATTTTTATAGATTATTAAGTAAAGGTGGTGAAGTTTGATTGAATAAGGAAATTGAATTAGAATTACAACAAGAACTCTTTAAAGGCAATGTTTTAGATATAGGAGTTAATAATAATGGAGTGATATATAATGTACATAAATACTTTAATAAGGATTTAGAAGTAGAATATATTAATGGAAAAGAAGAGGAGAAAAATATAGAAAAAGGATATTATGATTCTTGTGTGCTGTTTTTTACATTAAGTAGTTTATACTTTAAACTTAATAAAAGAAACTTGTTTAAAGATATATATGATTATTTAAAAAAAGATGGTTATATTTATATATGGGATATAGATAAGGGATATAGTAAGATTTTTATAAATAAAATAAAGATTTTACTTCCAGAAGAGAAGGTAAAGGAAATAAATATAAGAGATATAAATATATTTGAGGATAACTCCAAAGAAACTATATTAAAACTTTTAGGAGAATATTTTACTGTAACAGATTTAAAAGAAAAAAAAGGTCTATATTATATTAAAGCTCAAAAGAAAAATAATATTTAAATTAAGGAGAATGAAATATGAAGGTAATATTAACTGCAGTAAATTCAAAGTTTATTCATAGTAATTTAGCTGTAAGATACTTAAAAGCTTATACAAAGGATTTAAATTATGAATGTATTATAAAAGAGTTTTCTATTAATGATAGGATTGAAAGAATAGTTCATGAATTAATTAATGAAAAGCCCGATGTAATAGCTTTTTCATGCTATATATGGAACATTGAATATGTGGAGAAGATTTCAAAACTTATAAAACTTATTGATGAAAATATAGTTATATTGTTTGGTGGACCAGAAGTATCCTATGATGGGATGAGCTATTTAAAAGATTTTAGTTGTGACTATGTTATAGAGGGAGAAGGAGAAAATATTTATAGGGAACTTATAGAATGTATGATTAATAAATGTAGTGAAAATTTACTTGCAAATATTAAAGGACTTTTTTATAAAAATGATGGGAAAATGTTGTATACAGGTAAAAGAGAATTGATGGATATGAATAAATTAATTTTCCCTTATGAAGAAGGTGAGGACTTTAATAATAAAATTGTTTATTATGAAGCTTCAAGAGGATGTCCCTTTAATTGTAAGTACTGTTTATCTTCTACTATTCACGGAGTGAGATTTTTAGATATAGAAAGAGTAAAAAGAGAATTGAAATTTTTTATGGATAAAAAAGTACAGTTAGTTAAATTTGTAGATAGAACTTTTAACTGTAATCCAAGGTTTGCTTCACAAATATGGGGATACCTAATTAAACAGGATACAGAAACAACTTTTCACTTTGAAATATCCGCAGATATACTTAATGAAGAGGAAATAGAATTGTTAAAGAAAGCACCAAAAGGAAGATTCCAATTTGAGGTAGGTGTACAGACTAGTAATAATGAAGTGTTAAAAAACATTAATAGAACAGCAAATTTTAATGATATAAAAGAAAAGGTTGAGGAGCTTATGAAAATTAAAAATATTAAGCAACATCTTGATCTTATAGCGGGCTTACCTGGAGAAAGTTATGATTCATTTATCAACTCATTTAATGATTTATATTCTATACATCCAGAAGAAATTCAGTTAGGATTTTTAAAACTATTAAAAGGTTCTTCTATGAGAGAAGAAGAGAAAAAATGGGGAATGGTTTATTCACCTTATCCACCATATGAAATATTAAAAACAAGAGATATAAGTTATGAAGAATTAATTCAATTAAAAAGAGTCGAAGAAATGGTAGATAAATATTATAATTCAGGAAAATTCAATACTATTATAAAATATTTTATTTATAGATTTAATAGTGCATATAGCTTTTACAATAGCTTAGGGAATTTTTTCTATAATAAGGGTTATTTTTCAAGAAACATATCATCCGCAGATTATTATAAAGTATTTTTAGAATTTAATAGGGAAATACTAGGTGATAGTAATGAAATTTTAAATGAAATTATAAAATTTGATTATTTAAAGTTCAATAAGAAAAAGTGGTTACCGCAGTTTCTACATAGGGAAGAAGATAAGGCTTGTGAAAAAAATATTAAAGATAATCTAATAAGTAGCGATATATTAAAAAAGAATAAAACTATAAATAATTACCATATTGAAAAATTTAAGATAGATATACCTAGCTTTATCAATAATGATAAAGTTATACAAGGAGAATTTTACATACTTTTCAAAGAAAATGATATAAATACAATTAGAGATGTAACTATGTGGTTAAAAGTATAATTAAATAATAAAATATGAAAAAATAGCTTAAATTATAACAATTGTTGAAATATTCAATAAAGTTAGTTATAATTTAAACTATAAAATAAATATACTAAAAATTCCCGCAAATATAAAAATAATAGCTGATACTTATTGATAAGTTATCGTTATTAGTAGTATAATAGTAACTAATAGTTATTATCCTCAAATACTAAATACAATTTAAGGGGGCGATATTTTGACAATGGAAGCAATAAAGAGTATTAAGGATGCAGAATTGAAAGGAGAAGAGGCAATAAAAAATGCTCAAATACAAAGTAAAAATATAATAAAAGATGGAGAATTAAATGGTAATGAAGAATATAAAAATATAATACAAGAAGCTAATGAACAAAGAAAAAAGATTATAAATTCTTCTATAGAGGAAGGTGAAAAAGAAGCAGAGGGAATAAAGCAAGCTGGAGAAAAAGAAGTACAAGAAATAATTAGTATTTCTAAGGAAAAGATTCAGGAGGCTGTTAATTTAGTGGTTGAGAGGATAGTGAATATAAATGGCAATAGTTAAAATGAGTAAGTTTACATTATTGGCTTTTGATTCACAAAAGGAAATACTTCTTGAGAATTTACAAAAATTTCAGGGAGTGCAATTTATAAATCTCCAAGAAAAAATTACAGAGGAATTAGAATTTTTAAAAGGTGCTGGTGACCATAAAAAGGCTTCTGAAATTGATGAAGAATTAGTAAAGGTAAAGTTTTCTTTGGAATTTATGAATAGATTTATAGAGAGAGAAAAGGGATTTAAAGCCATAAAAAAGGGTAAAAAAAATTTAAAATACGATGAGGTTAAAGAGCTAAGTTCAAAAATTAATTGGTTAGTTACATATGAAAATTTGAAAAAATACGATGTTAGATTGAATGAATTAAAAAATGAAATTAGCAGACTTGAAGGTGAAATAGAGATATTAAGACCCTGGATAAAACTTGATGCTTCTTTTGATGATTTAAAGAGTATACATTCGTCAAATTATTTTTTAGGTACTATTAATAAAAATGTAGCTGATGAGTTTTTGGAAAATTTCAATAATCATATAAGTGTGTCATATATTGAAAAATTAGGTGTAGTAAAAGATGAAATAAATTTATTAATAATATACCATAAAATGTTTGCAGAACAATCGGAAGACTTATTTAAACAGTATGGATTAAGTAAAGTTGATTTAAAGTATAGTGGCACTCCTAGAGATATAATAAAAGATTATGAAAAGAGAATAGAAAATTATAAGAAAGAAGAGCTACATATTGTAGACAAAATAAAAGAATATAAAGATAAAATAGAAGAATTAGAAATAGTATATGAATATTACAAAATGGAAGAAAACAAAGCAAGAGTAGGGGAAAACTTTTTAAAAACTGATAAAGTGCTACTATTTGAAGGGTGGACTCCAGAAGAAAAGAAAATAGAATTTGAAGACATTATAAAACAATGTTGTGGCAATGAGTATTCTATTGAATTTATGAAACCATCCCCTGAAGATAATGTACCTATATTACTGAAAAATAATAGTATTGTGGAGCCTTATGAGATTATTACTTCAATATATAGTTTGCCACAATATAATGAGGTGGACCCAACACCATTATTGGCACCATTCTTTTTTATATTCTTTGGGATGATGTTATCCGATGCTGGATATGGTGCAATAATGTTTATAGCATCAGCTTTAGCATTAAGATTGTTACCACTAGACGAATCAGTTCAAAAGTTTATGAGGCTATTTGAAAGTATAGGTATATCTACTGTTATATGGGGAATGATTTATGGAAGTTATTTTGGAGATGCGCCAAAATTATTTTTCCCTGGAGGAATAAAGCCCCTGTGGTTAGATCCAGCAGCAAACCCTATATCGGTTCTTTTGTTAGCAGGAATAATGGGTATTATACATTTATATGTAGGTCTAGGAATAAAAGCTTATGAGTTAATAAGATCTGGTAAGGTAATGGATGCATTATTTGATGTAGGATTTTGGTATTTAACACTTACAGGAATAATGTTACTTTTAACAGGACCTTCTAGTGGTTTCTCATCTTTAGCTGTGGTAGGAAAATATATGGCTATTATTGGAGCAATAGGACTGGTAGCTACTCAAGGAAGAAGTAATAAGGGAATAGTAGGCAAAATAGCTGGCGGGTTGTTTGGATTATATGGAATAACAGGTTATTTAGGAGACGTTTTATCCTATTCAAGACTTTTGGCTCTAGGGCTTGCTACAGGACTTATAGGATCTTCATTTAATTTAATGATTAGTCTCTTAGGAAAGGGCATATTTGCATGGATTTTTGGAATAATTATATTCCTTGGAGGACACATATTTAATCTTGCAATAAATGCTCTAGGAGCATATGTTCATGCATGTAGACTTCAATATTTAGAGTTTTTTGGAAAATTTTATAGCGGAGGGGGTAAACAATTTACTCCATTCAAAGCTAAAAATAAATATATAAATATAATAAAATAATAAAGGATTAGGAGGAATTTTAAATGAGTTTTAAAACTTTCATGGAATTTATGGTACAAAACGGAGGAATGTTATTTGCACTATTAGGTGCTTTTTTAGCTACAGCTCTCCCAGGTATTGGTTCAGCAAGAGGTGTTGGATTAGTTGGTGAAGCTGCTTCGGGACTTATAACAGAAGACCCTGACAAATTTGGTCAGGCACTTATTTTACAAGTTATACCAGGTACACAGGGCTTTTATGGTTTTGTTACCACCCTTATAATACTAAACAAAATAGGAATACTTGGTGGAGGAGCAAAGGTAGTACCAATTGGAGCAGGCTTCTTTATATTTCTAGCATCATTACCAATAGCATTTGCAGGTTGGAAATCTGCTATAGCACAGGCTAAAACTGCAGCAGCAGGTATATCAATACTAGCTAAGAAACCAGAGCACATGTTTAAAGGAGTATTGTTTGCAGCAATGGTTGAAACATATGCAGTTATTGCACTTGTTACTTCTATAATAATGATAGTTGGAATAAGGCTATAAGTTTTCATAATTTTATAGGAATGTATTAATAAATAGTGACTTAAATAAATGGTAAAGGAGGATTCTCCGTGGCTAATTTAGACAATTTAATTTCTAAAATAATGTCAGATGCCAATGGTAAGGCAGAAGAGATTATTGAAGGGGCTAAAAAGCAAGAGAAAGATATTATAAGCCAACAAGTAAGTAAAGCAGAAAAAGAAAAAGAAGAAATAATTAAAAAAGCACATATAGAAGGAAATAGTAGAAAAGAAAGAATTATTTCAAATGCCCATTTGTTTGTTCGCAATAGAAAGTTAGAAACAAAAGGGCAAGTAATAGAAAAAGTATATGTTGAAGCATTAGATAAATTAAATAAACTTCCTCAGGAAGTATATTTAGACTTTATTAAAGAAAGTTTATTATCACTTAATATAGATGGTGATGAGAATTTAATATTGTCTAGTAATGATAAATATATAAAAGAAGAGCTAATAAATAAAGTAAATGAAGAGCTAAAGAAAAATGGCAGAAAAGGTGAAATAAAAATTAGCTCAGAAAAAAGAGATTTTATTGGTGGATTTATACTATCAAAAAATGGTATAGAGATTAATAATACCTTTGAAGCTTTAATATTTTCTTTGAGGGACGAATTAGAGCCTCGTATAATAAAGATGCTATTTAGTTAGGAGGTTAGTTAAATGGAACATTTACAGTTTACCCATGCAATTGCTAGAATTAGGGTATTTGAAACTAAGCTCCTTGATAAAGCAAAAATAGACAGAATGATAGATAGTTCTTCCTCAGAAGAGGCCTTAAAAGTACTTTCGGAGACTGAATATTCGAATTATATGGTTAATATAAAAAAGCCGGAAGATTATGAGATATTATTAAGCGATGAATTAAAAAGATTATATGATCTTATGTATAGCTTATCTCCGGAAAAAAGTATTATTCATATTATGGCTTTAAGATATGATTATCATAATATAAAGGTAATGATGAAAGGAAAGGCGCTTAATAAGGATTTATCCTATCTTTTAATTCCTGTTGGAACTATCCCAGAAGAGGAACTAAAACAATTTATTTTAAATGAAGATTATAAAGATCTTAGTTCCTTTATGAGGGAAGGAATTATGAGGGCGAAAAAATCCTTTGAAGAAGAAAAGGACCCACAAAAGATAGATATAATATTAGATAGCTTTATGTATGAGGAGATGCTTTCTAAAGCTAAAGAAATTAATGAAAAGTTTATTAGTGAATATTTAAAAGTTTCTATAGATTTAACTAATATAAAAACTTTATTAAGGGCTAAAAAACAAAATAAAAAAAGAAAGTTTTTAGAGGAAATATTAATAGAAGGCGGAACCATAGATAAAAAACTGTTAATTAGCTATGAACTAGAATCTGTGGATAGTATAGTTAATAAGTTATCTTATACGCCTTATGAAAAAATTATAAGGTCAGGTTTAGACTATTATAGTGATACAGGCAATATTAGTTATTTTGAAAAGCTTTCGGAAAATTATCTTATGGAATATGTTAAAAAAGCCAAATATGTAAGCTTTGGAGTGGAACCTTTAATAGGTTACATAATTGCCAAGGAAACTGAAATAAAAATTCTCAGAATAATAATGGTTGGAAAATTAAATAATATAGCACCAGAAGTTATAAGAGAAAGGCTGCGTGATGTTTATGTATAAAATAGGAGTTGTAGGGGATAAGGATTCTGTATTAGCATTTAAAGCTATAGGTATTGATGTTTTTCCAGTTGATGATGTAGAAGATGCTAAAAAAACAGTAGATACTATGGCAGCAAATAGATATGGTGTTATATTTATTACTGAACAAGTAGCTAAAGATTTGGAAGAAACCATTGAGAGATACAATAGAGAGATTCTTCCTGCCATTATACTCATTCCAAGTAATCAAGGTTCACTGAATATTGGAATGAAAAGAATTAACGACAATGTAGAAAAGGCTGTTGGAGTGAATATTTTATAGGAAGGTAGGTAGATGGACTTGAAGACTGGTAGAGTTGTAAAAGTTTCGGGACCTTTGGTTATAGCTGAAGGTATGGAAGAAGCAAATTTATTTGATGTGGTTAGGGTTGGAGATCAACGTCTTATTGGTGAAATAATTGAAATGAGGGGAGACAGAGCTTCAATCCAAGTATATGAGGAAACAGTTGGTCTTGGGCCAGGTGCTCCAGTAGTAACTACTGGTGCTCCACTTAGTGTAGAATTAGGACCAGGATTAATTGAAGGTATGTTTGATGGAATACAAAGACCTCTAGATGCTATTGAAGAAGAGGCAGGAGATTTTATCAGTAGAGGAGTAGATGTGCCAGCGTTAGATAGAAAGAAGATTTGGCATTTTGCCCCTATAAAAACTGTGGGGGATGAAGTTGAAACTGGAGACATAATAGGAATAGTTAAAGAAACTTCAATTATAGATCATAAGATAATGGTACCTCATGGAGTGAAGGGAAAGATAATTTCTTTAAATGAAGGAGATTATACTGTACTAGATAAAATTGGAGAGATACAAACAGATAAAGAAATAAAAGAATTAACTCTTATGCAAAAATGGCCTGTAAGAAGAGGAAGACCATATAGTAGAAAATTGAATCCTATAGAGCCAATGGTTACAGGACAGAGAGTAATAGATACATTTTTTCCTGTAACTAAAGGAGGAACTGCCTGTGTACCAGGTCCATTTGGTAGCGGTAAGACAGTAGTTCAACATCAGCTAGCAAAATGGGCAGATGCTGAAATAGTAGTTTACATAGGTTGTGGAGAACGTGGAAATGAGATGACTGACGTTTTAAATGAATTTCCTGAGTTAAAGGATCCTAAAACAGGAGAGCCATTAATGAAGAGAACTGTTCTTATTGCAAATACTTCAAATATGCCTGTGGCAGCAAGAGAAGCTTCTATATATACAGGGATCACAATAGCAGAATATTTTAGAGATATGGGTTATTCTATAGCTTTAATGGCAGATTCTACTTCTCGTTGGGCAGAAGCATTAAGAGAGATGTCTGGTAGACTTGAAGAAATGCCAGGAGAAGAAGGATATCCAGCTTATCTTGGATCAAGACTTGCAGAGTTTTATGAAAGGGCAGGAAAAGTCATATGCTTTGGAAAAGATGAAAGAGAAGGTACTCTTACAGCTATAGGTGCAGTATCACCACCAGGTGGAGACTTATCAGAGCCTGTAACTCAGGCTACTTTAAGAATAGTTAAAGTATTCTGGGGATTGGATGCTCAACTGGCATATAGAAGACACTTTCCAGCAATAAATTGGTTAAACTCTTATTCACTTTATATAGACAGAATAGGAGAGTGGATGAATGAAAATGTAGCTAATGACTGGAATAGTCTAAGAATAAAAGCTATGTCATTACTTCAGGATGAAGCAAACTTAGAGGAAATAGTTAGGCTTGTAGGTATAGATGCATTATCTGAAGATGATAGATTAAAGCTTGAAGTAGCTAAGTCAATAAGAGAAGACTATCTTCAGCAAAATGCTTTTCATGATGTGGATACTTATGCTTCGTTACAAAAACAATATAAAATGTTAAAGCTTGTATTAAAATTTGGAGAGGAAGCTGAAAGGGCTCTAAAAGCTGGGGTATACTTAAAAGATATATTAAATTTAGAAATAAGAGATAAAATTGCTAGAGCAAAATATATATCAGAAGATGAAATTTCTGCTATGGACAATATATCAGAGGAACTTATAAATGATATGGATGAACTCATTAGCAAAGGGGGGATCGTAAGTGCTTAAGGAATATAGAACAGTTAGAGAGGTAGTAGGCCCACTGATGCTAGTTGAAGGAGTGGAAAATGTAACTTATGATGAATTAGTAGAAATAGAAATACAAACAGGGGAAATAAGGCGTGGTAGAGTTCTTGAAATAAATCAGGATAAGGCATTAATTCAATTATTTGAGGGATCAGCTGGTATAAATATAAAGGGAAGTAAAGCAAAGTTTTTAGGTAGACCACTTGAAATAGGTGTATCAGAAGATATGTTAGGAAGAGTCTTTGATGGACTAGGAAGACCTAAAGATAATGGCCCTAAGATAATACCAGAAGAGAGAAGAGATATAAGTGGAATTCCTATAAATCCTGTATCTAGAAATTATCCTTCTGAATTTATTCAAACAGGAATATCAGCTATAGATGGTCTTAATACATTGGTTAGAGGACAAAAGCTACCAGTTTTTTCTGGGTCAGGATTACCTCATGCTCAACTTGCTGCTCAAATTGCAAGGCAGTCAAAGGTGCTAAAAGCTGATTCAAAATTTGCAGTTGTATTTGCAGCTATAGGAATCACATTTGAGGAAGCGCAATTTTTTATAGATGATTTTACTAAAACTGGGGCAATAGATAGATCGGTATTATTTATGAATCTTGCTAATGACCCTGCTATTGAAAGAATTGCCACTCCAAGAATGGCACTTACTACAGCAGAATATTTAGCTTATGAAAGAGGAATGCACGTACTGGTTATACTTACAGATATGACTAATTATTGTGAGGCTTTACGTGAGGTATCTGCTGCAAGAAAAGAAGTCCCAGGAAGGCGTGGATACCCAGGATATCTTTACACAGACCTTGCTACCATATATGAAAGAGCTGGAAGAATAAAGGGAAGGGAAGGTTCGATTACACAAATACCAATACTAACTATGCCTGAAGACGATAAAACACACCCAATTCCTGACTTAACAGGATATATAACCGAAGGGCAGATAATACTTAGTAGAGAATTATATAGAAAAGGTGTTATGCCTCCAATAGATGTATTACCTTCCCTTTCAAGATTAAAAGATAAGGGTATTGGTAGGGATAAAACTAGAGAGGATCATGCAGATACCATGAACCAGTTATTTGCAGCTTATGCACAAGGTAAACAGGCTAAAGAGTTAGCGGTCATACTTGGTGAGTCAGCACTTTCTGATGCAGATAAACTTTATGCTAAATTTGCAGAAGCCTTTGAAAAAGAATATGTTTCCCAAGGATTTACTACTAATAGAACTATAGAGGAAACTTTGAATTTAGGGTGGAAGCTGTTATCTATTTTACCAAAGACTGAGCTTAAGAGAATTAGAGATGAGTACTTAGAAAAATATTTACCTGAAAACAACAATAAAGTTGAATAATTAAAGGGATGATTAGCAATGAGATTAAATGTTAACCCTACAAGAATGGAGCTCACAAAATTAAAAAAAAGGTTGGTAACAGCTACTAGAGGACATAAGCTTTTAAAAGACAAACAAGACGAATTAATGAGAAGATTTATTGATTTAATAAAATATAATAATGAAATAAGAAAAAGTGTAGAACATGAATTACAAAAATCTCTTAAGAATTTTGTAATGGCTAGAGCTGTAATGTCTTCTGAGTTTTTGGAAGAAGCTATAGTTTTCCCTAAGGAAAGCATATCCTTGGAGGTAGATAGGAAAAATATAATGAGCGTAAATGTTCCGGTTATGAAATTTAAAAGAAAAATGGAAGAAGATGAGGGAAGTATTTATCCATATGGATTTGTTAATACCTCAGGTGAGCTTGATACAGCTATAGAGAAGCTTTATGGTATACTTCCAAAGCTTTTGGAACTAGCCCAAGTAGAAAAGTCATGTCAACTTATGGCAGATGAAATAGAGAAGACAAGAAGAAGAGTAAATGCTCTAGAATACATGACTATACCACAACTCCAAGAAACAATAAAATATATAGTAATGAAGTTGGATGAAAATGAAAGAGGAAATCTTACAAGATTAATGAAAGTTAAAAGTATGATGGAAGAAAAGAATAGATAAATATAAGGTTGAGGTAGTTCTACCTCAACCTTATATTTATGACTTCAATTTTCTAAAAACGCCATATAATTTGTAATATATTTGTTGAAATACAAGTTATTGTGAATAAAATTGTATTAATATAAAAAAATTCAGAAAATTTTTATTAATGTTATTGACAAATATTTAACAAGCATAGTATAATAATATCATCATAGAAATATATTAACAAAGAAATCAATAAATTGGGGAGGGGTCAAGATGACAGCAAGAGATAAAGTAAAAGCATGTATGATAGGAGAAAGCGTATTTAAAGTAGGTGATTATACATCATTAGCACAGGGATGGAATTTATATAAAGACAAGCTATCCTTAGAAGAATGTACGGTTTTAAAGATAGTGGATTTATATTATATAAAAGAAGAAACTAATTTTCCAAAGTTTAGAGCTTTAATTCAAACTAATAAGGGTAATATTATAGATGTAAGTTTATCAGATCTAGAGGATGTAAGAAATAGTAAAGAGAATCATGAAGAGCTTAATAAAATAGGATACGACTTTAAAAAAGGCAGCATATATTGTAAGGCTTATGAAGATTTAAATGGAAATTGGACATTCTATGATATAGGAGCATTAGAAGAAGATGAATGTTGTGAGGTTGTATAGTAAAGAATTAGTATAATAAAAACGTTCAGAATATTCTGTTATTAAACAGAATATTCTTTTATTTTATAAAACATATTTACAATGTATGAAATATAATGTATACTTCTGTATATACACTAGTAAATACGGAGGTATAATTATGAAAGATACAAAAATGATTGTATATTCTGCTCTATTAACTGCTCTAGCAATAGTAATACCAATAGCTTTTGGTTTTCTATCAATACAATTAGGGCCATTTACAGCAACATTAGCTGCTCATGTTCCATTATTTTTAGCTATACTTTTAGGTCCAGCATCTGCTGCAATGGTGGGTATAGGTTCAGGAATAGGTTTCTTAATAACGAAAGGTTCTTATGTGGCTGCAAGAGCTTTTATGCATACTTTTGTTGGTGTTGTAGGAGCGATACTTATTAAAAAAGGAGTAAGCTATAGAAAAATGGTAGCTATAACTGCACCATTGCATGGCATGTTAGAAGCATTAATTGTGATACCTTTTGGTATTACTTTAGAGAAGATAATTATTACTGTAGGAGTAGGTTCTACCCTTCATCATATTGTGGACGGAATAATAGCTTTTGCTATAGTACAAGCTCTATCTAAAGCTTTAAATTTGAAGTTAATAAAAAGCGTTTAAAAAAGAAGCTTTGCCTATTGTATGAAAAATAGGGCAAAGCTTCTTTTTTAGTATTGACATAAATATGCCTAAAAAGTACAATATTACATTAGTGTGCTTCATGGAGGTGGAATGGATGGCAATAGAAGAAAAAGAAAGATTAATAGAAGAAAAGTATTTAGAAGATACTATCAATTGGATGAATCATGAAATTGGAAGAGTAGAAGAAAATAAAGGTAATTTAAAAGGAAGAATAGATAGTTTAAGAAGGGAATCTAAAGGAAAATATAATGAGGAACTAGAAACTGCTGAAAAGCTTTATAAGATAACTTCTAAAAGTTTAGAAAAGTATTCTGATGGAAAAGAAAGCCCCTATTTTGCAAGAATAGATTTTAGAGAGAAAAAGAGGGATGTAGAAAGCTATTATATAGGAAAATTTGGGTTAGGAGATGGAAATACTGGTGAAGAGAGGGTTATAGACTGGAGATCTCCTATTGCAGATTTATATTATGGTGGAACCTTTGGGGAATGTTATTATAGAGCTCCTATGGGATTGGTTATAGGAGAACTTTCCTTAAAAAGAAAGTTTATAATAAGAGAAGAAAAACTAATAGACGCTTTTGATGAAGGAATAAATGAAGTAATACTTAGAGGAAATGATGAAGAAGGTAGTGCATTAGTTGATGAATTCTTGAAAGTAAATTTAGAGGAAAGTGGAAGTAGTAAGTTAAAGGAAGTAGTAGCTACTATTCAAAAAGAACAAAATGAAGTAATAAGAAGTGAGAAAAATATACCACTTATACTACAAGGGGTTGCGGGTTCAGGAAAGACAACTGTAGCATTACATAGAGTAGCATATCTTTTGTATAAATATAAGGAAAAATTACTATCTAAGGATATATTAATAATAGCTCCGAATAAAGTCTTCTTAGATTACATTTCCGATGTGTTACCAAACTTAGGTGTAGATAGTATAAAACAAAATACATATGAAGAAATTGTTTGTGAAATATTAAATATAAAAGAAAAGATAATTACAAAAGATAATAAATTGTCTCAAATTTTAGAAGAAGAAAATGAATTGGAAGAATTAATTACTATAAGTAGAATAAAAGGAAGTGTTGAGTTTAAAGCTTTAATAGATATTTATATTGAATACATAGAAAAAGAAGATGGGGAAAAAATAGAGGATATTAAAGTATATGATTATGTGTTATTTAATAAGGAAGAAATAAAAAGACTTTTTATTGAAGATTTGAAAAAAATGCCTATAAATATTAGAAAAGATGAAATAAAAAGATATTTTACTTTAAAGATAGAAGATAAAATACGTAATATCTTAGATAAGGTTAATTTTTATTATGAATATAAAGTTGCAAGAGTTAAAAACAAAATGGAAGATGGAGAAGAAAGAAGAAAAAGATTAATAGAAATATATGATGAGAGAGATAATAAGAGAAAAGATATAGTAAAGATGAGTAATGTTTGTTTCAATGAATATTTTGAAAAGTGGAAAGAGGTAAAAACAGAAAATCTATATATAGATTTTTTAAAGAATATAGATAAATTCGTACCTAAAGACAACTTATTTATAAGTGAAGATATCATTGAAAAAATTTTAAATGAGATAATAGAAAATTCAAGTAAAGGTATAATAGATAGTGAAGATTTAGCACCAATGTTATATTTGAAATTTAAAATAGAAGATGTGCCAGAAAAATTTAAATATAAGCATATAGTAGTAGATGAGGTTCAGGATTATAGTGAATTTCAAATGGCTACATTGAAGCATATGGTGGAATTAAATTCATTAACTTTAGTTGGAGATTTAGCTCAAGGAATATATTTTTATAAGGGAATAAATAATTGGCCACAGGTTATCCATAATGTATTTAATGAGGAAGTGAATTTTATAACCCTTAACAAGAGCTATAGATCTACTGTAGAAATAATTAATTTTGCTTCAAAAGTTTTAGTCAAGGGTATAGAGTCTGCTATACCAGTTTTTAGGCATGGTAAAGATGTAGAAGTTGCAAAGTTTAAAAATAACAGGGAGTTTAGTGAAAAGCTAGATGAGATAGTAGAATTGGTACAAGAAGAAGGAAAGAATACTATAGCTATCATATGTAAAAACTATAATGAATGCAAAAAACTAAAAACTCATTTAAATAAATATAGTTCTAATAAATGGGATGTAGTTAAAGATACCAGCAAGTCCATAACTAACAGTAAGATAATAATACCAGCTTATATGACCAAGGGATTAGAGTTTGATTGTAGTATAATATATAATTGCAATGAAGATAACTATGGTGATAATGAATTGGATAGAAAAATTTTATATGTAGCTTTAACTAGGGCACTTCATTATGAATATATTTTTTATAATGGAAGCAAATCTAGCTTGATATGAATTTTTGGGAAGCAGTTAGAAAAAAATATTGTTTTAGATTATTTTTGAAAAATATGTTAAAATAAAAATGTAAAATTTAAAATAAAAAATAAGGAGGTTGTGGCAGATGAGTAGTATAAGACTGAGAGATAATGTATACTGGATAGGAGTAAAGAATCCAGAGTTAAGAGTTTTTGATATAATAATGGAAACAAAACAAGGAACTACGTATAATTCGTATTTAATAGATGATGAAAAAGTGGCTATAGTAGATACGGTTAAAGATGGATACTATGAAGAATTTATAGGAAATATAAAAGAAGTTATAGGTAACAGAAAAATTGATTATATAATAGTTCAACATACTGAGTTAGATCATAGTGGAATACTGGCAAGATTTATTGGTGATTATCCAGAAGCTCAAATTATATGCTCTAAGGCAGCCTCAGTTTATCTTAAAGATATAACAAATAAGGAGTTAAATATTTTAGTAGCTCCTACAGAATTATCTTTAGGAAAAACTACATTAAAATTTATTCAAGCGCCTAACTTACATTGGCCAGATACAATGTTTACTTATGTTGAAGATAAAAAAATATTGTTTACCTGTGACTTTTTAGGCTGTCATTATAGCCCAAAAGAGGATATAGTAGCAGGAGAAAAAGAAGACTATGAAGATGAAATGGTGTATTACTATAATGTTATAATGTCGCCTTTTAAGAAATTTGTTTTAATGGGATTAGACAAAATAAAGGGATTAGATTTTGATTTAGTAGGAACTAGTCATGGTCCAGTTCATAGTAAGGAAAATATTCATAGATATCTAGAGTTATATAGAAAAATGTCTACTTTATCTAAAGGAAATGAGAAAAAAGTTGTAGTGCTTTATATTTCTGCTTATGGAAATACAGAAGCAATGGCAAAGCATATTAATAATAGATTAATAGAAAAAGGTGTTGAATCAGAAGTTCATGAGATTACCACTATGGGAACTAAAGAGGTAATAAGTGCTATAGAAAGATCAGCAGGATTTATTATAGGTTCTCCTACTATCAATCAAGATGCGGTTAAGCCTGTTTGGGATGTATTATCTGAAGTAAGTCCAATTGTTAATAGAAGTAAGGCAGTTGCTGCTTTTGGATCTTATGGCTGGAGTGGTGAAGGTGTACCAATGATCACAGAGAGACTAAGGTCTTTAAAATTAAATGTAGTAGAAGAAGGACTAAAATTTAAGTTTGTTCCAAGTAAAGAAGATTTTAAAAGAGCAGATGAGTTTGTAGAAAAGTTTGTAGCCCTTCTTTAAAATAAAAGGATGGAGGAAAAAATATGGATAGAAATGCAGTTGTAGAATATTTATTAGACAATGATCTTAGCGAGGTGGAGGAGTTATCATATGATGATAAAGAAGTAGTTGCATTAAGATTTTATTATGACTTTGATGATGATGAGATCAGTGCAGCAGAAGCTTATGCTGATGATGAAAGCGAAGAAGAAAGAGAAAGTGAAAAATGGAGTAATGAATTCTTTATACCATATTTAAGCGAATTGGCTATTGATACAGTAGGACAAATAATTGAAGATTTAATGGAAGATTTAGATTTAGAAGCCCAATTTACATCTTATGAGATTGATGCAGAAGAACCAGATTATACAGAATTTATAGCAATTTTTTATCCAAAGAATAAGGATGTAGAGATTGAAGAAGTATTAGAAAAATTGAATTTATAAGATAATATTCATAAGAATTTTAAATTAACTGTGTAAGGAAAGGGCAAAATTTATGAAAACTTTAATTTTCTTTGCTTCTCCTAATAAAAAGGGTAATACCTATAATTTAGTTAATAAATTTATAGAAGGCATCGGGGGAGAAGTTGATATCGTTAATGTTTATGATAAAAAAGTGTCTCCATGTGTAGATTGTAAGTATTGTTATACAAAGGAACA
This sequence comes from Clostridium lundense DSM 17049, assembly GCF_000619945.1. Taxonomy (GTDB): domain Bacteria; phylum Bacillota; class Clostridia; order Clostridiales; family Clostridiaceae; genus Clostridium_AO; species Clostridium_AO lundense. The sequence continues at coordinate 450,166 of NZ_JHVC01000001.1, forward strand.
GTGTGCTATAAAAGATGACATGCAGGAGATATATGCTAAGATAAATGATAGTGATGTTATTGTTATAGCAAGTCCTATGTATTTTTCTTCGGTAACTGCACCAATGAAAGCCATTATTGATAGATTACAGATTTATTGGAGTAAGAAGTATATAAGAAAAGATAGGGAAAATTTAAAAAATAGAAAAGCCGTAGTATTAAGCACTGGTGGAGTTTATTGGATAAATATGTTCCAGCCTTTAGAAGCTGTATTAAAGCATGCTTTTGCTGCCATGGATGCAAAAGATATGGAAAAAGTATATGCTGTTAATACTGATACTATGCCTGTAGAAAAAAATGAAGAAAAATTAAAAGAAGCCTATGAATTAGGAGTGAAAATAAGAAAAAATTTAAAATAAACAGTTAAAAAAGCTAGAAACATTATGTTTTTAGCTTTTTTTAGATAGCACATTCAACTATTAATGTAGATTAATACAGAATATATGCAGCTATAATTAAAAAAACTTGTTTAAATCCACAAATGTGATATAATATTTACGTAATAAATGTTATCATTTTAATAATATTGTATCACATTAAATATATAATTAGTTAATTTATCTTATATAAATGTTTTGGGAGGTACTCATAATGATAAATCAAGATATAGCTATGGGATTAGTAAGAGTTACAGAGGCAGCAGCGCTTTGTTCAGCGAAATATATGGGAAGAGGAGATAAAATTGCAGCAGACCAAGCAGCAGTGGATGGAATGGAAAAGGCATTTTCTATGTTGCCAGTAAGAGGAACAGTGGTTATAGGAGAAGGAGAGTTGGATAATGCTCCTATGCTATATATAGGACAGAAGCTAGGAATAGGAAAAGAAGATATGATAGAAATGGATATAGCAGTAGATCCATTAGATGGGACCGCTCTTATAGCAAAAGGATTGCCTAATGCTATAGCTGTAGTAGCTATGGGGCCTAAAGGTAGTTTATTACATGCACCAGATATGTATATGAAGAAAATTGCAGTAGGGGCAGGTGCAAAGGGAGCAATAAATATAAATAAATCTAATAAAGATAACATTATTAATGTAGCTATGGCATTAAATAAAGATGTATCTGAGCTTACAATTATTGTTCAAGAAAGGGAAAGACATGAGGATATAATAAGAGATGCTAGAGAAGTAGGGGCAAGAGTTAAGCTTTTCTCTGAAGGCGATATAGCAGCAGTGCTTGCTTGCGGATTTGAAGATACAGGTGTTGATTTAATGATAGGAACAGGAGGAGCTCCAGAAGGAGTTATTGCTGCAGCGGCTATAAAATGCATGGGAGGGGACATGCAGGCTAAATTGGTACCTCAAAATGAAGAAGAAATAAAAAGATGCAAAAGTATGGGTATAGAAGATGTAAATAGAGTATTATATATAAATGATTTAGTGAAAAGTGATGATGTGTATTTTGCTGCTACAGGTATTACAGATTGCGATTTGTTAAAGGGAGTAGTTTATTCAAAAAATAACTGGGGAGCTACTCACTCGGTTGTTATGCGTTCTAAGACAGGAACTATTAGATTTGTAAATGCTCATCATCAGTTATTAAGAAGTAATCTAATAGTATAAATTAAAGGCTATGATTTTTTCATAGCCTTATTTTAATGTATTTAATTCATCTAAAGCATGATTACAAGTGCATAGCTTATCTATGGTTGCGTGGTCTATTAGGTAGCTGAAGGCATTGGTTAAGGTATTTATCATTTTCAACATATTTTCACTAACTTCCTTATGAGTAAGGTTTGTTTTGGATATACCTGATGCATAATTAGTAACTAGGGCGACTGTAGCATAACAAAGAGATGATTCACGAGCAAGAATAACTTCAGGTACATTGGTCATTCCCACCACGTCAGCTCCTAATTTTTTATACATAGAAATTTCTGCAGGAGTTTCAAATCTTGGACCTTCTGTACATACATATGTACCGTTTTTCACAAGTGGCGCTTTTGCATATTGAAATGCCTCAATTAGCATAGCTCTTAAAGTTTTACAGTAAGGTTCAGTCATATCTACATGAACTACTCCAGAGTCTACATCATCAAAGAATGTACAGCTTCTATTTTTAGTAAAATCAATAAAATCGTTTAATATGATAAAGTCGCCTACATTACAGTTATTTATGCCTCCTACTGCTGCGGTAGATATTATATAATCTACATTTAAGGATTTTAATGCATATATATTTCCCTTGTAATTGACTTTTGAAGGAATTAGTTTATGACCCTTACTGTGTCTTTCTAAAAAGAAAATTTCTTTATCTCCTCTATAACCTTTTGTTAATTGAACCTTTCCATAGGGAGTATTTAATTCAATGTTTTCATTCTTATCCATGAAAAAACTATTGCACACACCAGTCCCACCAATAATAGCTATTTTCATTTTACCATCTCCTTTATAGAACAATTCTACTAATATGTTATATTTCCTTTAATTAATATATACACAATAAGTGTAAATAATATAATTATGTTATAATAAAAAATATATTGCTAGAATGGGAGGAAAACTATGGCGGTAACTGTAGAAGATATTATAAAGGATTTAAAATTAGAGATTATAAATAAAGGAAAAGAAAATATAGAGATAACTGTTAGTGATATAAATAGGCCAGGACTTCAATTTTCAGGTTTTTATAATTATTTTGCTAATGATAGAGTTCAGCTTATAGGAAAAGCTGAGTGGAGTTTTTTAGATGTAATGCATTCAGAGCTTAGGAAAAAGAGGCTTAAGAAGTTTTTTCAATTTGAAACTCCATGTATAATTATAACTAGACAATTAGAGCCTCACGAGGAATTTATTGAAAGTGCTAAAAAATATAATAGATGGGTTTTAAGAACAAAAAGTATTTCTACTAGATTTATAAGTAAGCTTACCAATTACTTAGATGAAAGACTTGCACCGGAAACCAGGCTTCACGGAGTATTAGTGGATGTGTATGGTATTGGTATTTTAATAACTGGAGAAAGTGGTATTGGTAAAAGTGAAACTGCATTAGAACTTATAAAAAGAGGTCATAGATTAGTAGCTGATGATGCAGTAGATATTAAAGAAATAGATGGAAGACTAATGGGAAGATCACCTTATATTACATCCGGCATGATGGAGGTTAGGGGCATGGGTATTATAGATGTGCCAGCTTTATATGGATTAAGTTCAGTATTGGATGTAAAAACTATAGGACTTATTATGAATTTAGAACAGTGGAAAAATGATCATGATTATGATAGGCTTGGTGTAGATGACGAAACTATGGAAATTTTAAATATACCTATAAAAAAGATGACAGTTCCTATAAGACCAGGAAGGAATATTGCAGTAATAATAGAAGCAGCAGCAGTAAATTATAGATATACACTTAATTCAGATACTACACCAGTGGATATTATAAATTCAAGAATGGATGAAGAGGCTTTAAGGAGAGAGAAAAGTGGAAGATAAAAAGTTAATAAGGGATAGTATATTAAAAATAAGAGATACTATTTCTTTAAGTGAAAGAAAAAAATATGATGAAGAAATTTTTAAAAAGGTAATAGAGAGTAAATATTATAAAGAAGCAAAGAGTATTTTTATATTTGTTAGCTACAAAACAGAGGTGGATACTCATAAAATAATTAAAAAGGCACTAGAAGATGGAAAAGTCATTAGTGTTCCTAAGGTAATATCTAAAAAGGATGGAATGTATGGTGCTATAATTAATAAATTTTCTGATTTAAAACCAGGTAAATATGGAATATTAGAGCCAGGTGAAGAGAATATTAAAATCTTAGAAAAAGATATAGATTTAGTATTAATACCAGGAGCTGTATTTGATAAGGAAGGTGGCAGAATTGGATATGGAGGAGGGTTTTATGACAGATTTTTAGTCAAAGTTAGAAAAGACGTTCCTAAAGTTGCCATAGCTTATGATGTGCAAATAATAGATAAGGTTCCTATGGGTGAATTAGATGTAAGGATTGATGACATAATATCTAATGGGTGATATTATTAATGAAAGTATTTGATGTTTTAGATAATTTTAATGAGATACAAAATGAAGATAAATTTGAAAAAAGTAAATATTGGATATGGTGTTATGTTGATGAATTGGATAGTATTGGAAATGTTTTTTCTATAAGAAAAGAAAACATTGATGATTGTAAGGATTTTGATAAAGCTACAAAGATTGAGTTTTTACAGGAATACATATTTATAGTGTTTAACATATTAGATTACTATGATGAAGGAGTACATTCTAGAGAGTTATATATCTTTTTAGGGAAAGATTACATAATAACTTCCTTTAAGGAAGATTTAGATTTAATTAAGGATTTATTTAATGATTTAAATGGATATAAAAATTGCTGTATGCTTAAACAGAGTCCACATCCATCTGTTCTTCTGTATTATATCTTAGATAGAATTATAGTTAAAAATTATCAAGTTATATCAGAACTAGAGGCCGAGGCAGATAAAATAGAAATAAGAGTGTTAAAAAATCCCAAGCATGAACAATTAAATGATCTAATATGTTTAAGGAGACAAGTATATAAAATAAGAAAATATTTAAATCCATTAAGATATATTGGTGATAGTTTAATAAGTAATGACAATTTAATAATTGATAACGAATTTATGAATCAATTTCAAAGTTTAAATAATAAAATAGATAAATTGATGATGGCTTTAGAAAGTTTAGTAGAGGATTTAGCCTTAGTAAGAGAAGCCTTTGAATCAGAAATAGCTAATAAAACTAATGAACTTATGAAGATATTTACTATAATAGCCACCATTTCATTACCTTTAAATTTAATTACAAGTATGTATGGAATGAATGTAAAACATATTCCATTTGTTAACTCAGATTATGGATACTATTATGTAGTTATTATTATGCTTTTAATAACTATTTCTCTTATTTGGTTATTTGTAAGGAAAAAATGGTTATAAAAATAGTTCTTTTGTGATAAAATGTATATAGTAAAATTTGACATGGAGGTGAAGATGCTCTAAAAAATTAGAGCAGAAGATATGGCTGAAAATAAAAAATGCTTAACAAAAAAATATGAATATGCGTGGGAAAAATACTCAAAGGATGATTTGAATCAGGTATTTTCTCTATCTGAAGGATATAAAGATTTTATGTCCAGATGTAAAACAGAAAGGGAATGTGTAAAAGAATTTGTTGCCTTAGCAGAAAAAAATGGTTATAAAAATATAGAAGATGTTATTAAAAGTGAAGATAAGCTAAAGGCTGGAGATAAAGTATATGCTAATAATAAAGATAAAACTTTAGCATTATTTTTAATAGGGGAAGAAACTTTAGAAAGAGGAATGAAAATATTAGGAGCTCATGTGGATTCTCCAAGATTAGATTTAAAACAGAATCCACTTTATGAAGATTCAGATTTAGCATTATTTGAAACTCATTACTATGGTGGAATAAAAAAATATCAGTGGGTTACATTACCTCTTGCAATACATGGAGTTATAGTTAAAAAAGATGGTACAGTAGTAGATGTAGTGATAGGTGAAGATGAAAATGATCCTGTTATAGGAATATCAGATCTTTTAATTCATTTAGCTGGAGATCAAATGGACAAAAAGCTAGCAAAAGGTATAGAAGGAGAAGATTTAAATATTTTAGTTGGAAGCATTCCAGCAGAGGATAAGGAAACTAAAGATAGAGTTAAGTTAAATGTGTTAAGACTTTTAAATGAAAAATACGGGATAGAAGAAGAAGATTTTGTATCAGCTGAATTAGAAGTAGTTCCAGCAGGAAAAGCAAGAGATTATGGTCTTGATAGAAGCATGATAATGGCTTATGGTCAAGATGATAGGGTTTGCTCATATACTTCTTTTGAAGCTATGATGAAAATGCAGTCTGCAGATAAAACTTGTGTTACTTTATTAGTAGATAAAGAAGAAATAGGAAGTGTCGGAGCTACAGGAATGCATTCAAGATTCTTTGAAAATACTGTAGCAGAAATTATGGATCTTTGTGGTGAATATAATGAACTAAAATTAAGAAGAGCACTTACAAACTCAAAGATGTTATCTTCAGATGTTAGTGCAGCTTTTGATCCTAACTTCCCATCAGTAATGGAAAAGAAAAATTCAGCTTATTTTGGAAGAGGAATAGTATTTAATAAATATACAGGAGCTAGAGGTAAATCTGGATGCAACGACGCTAACCCTGAATTTATAGCAGAAATAAGAAGCATAATGGAAAAGCATAATGTATCTTGGCAAACTTCAGAATTAGGAAAAGTTGACCAAGGTGGTGGAGGAACTATAGCTTATATTCTTGCGGAATATGGAATGGAAGTTATAGATTGCGGAGTAGCTTTACATAATATGCATGCTCCTTGGGAAGTATCAAGTAAAGCGGATATATATGAAACAATGAGAGGATACTACGCTTTTTTAATGGAAGCTTAATAAAAAAGTGTGAAGTGCTTTTTAGAGTAAAGATAACAGAGCATAGATTATAGAATCTATGCTCTGTACTTTGATAAAAAAGTGCATTACACTTTTTATCTTGGAATGATATAATTACAAAGATTAAACAAATTATAAGATGAAGGAATATTACTCATGTCTATAAAATCCATTTCATAATATCCATCCCAAGGATGGATTGATACATATTTTTGATTATATACGTTTATTACGAATTTATCCTTTTTAAATGTTAAAAACATTTTATAAATGGGCTTATTTGGTAAATTTTTTGGTTTAGATATAAAGTATTTTGTATTTAAAGCTTTTACAAAATTAGTTACAACAGTACAGTCTGTACTATTTAGTTCTTTTTCTTTATAGAAGTTTGTATCTACTATAGTACACTTATAATTGTGTTCTAGTGTTACATTTTTAGCAACTATATTTGTATAATAAAAATTATTTTTTTTATTTTTATTCTTATTTAATATAGAAACATTGCTGCAGGAAGTAAAAATAAATAAGAAACTTATAATAATTAATAGTATATAATTTTTTTTACTCATTTATAGATCTCACCTTAAAACATATTTATATATGAATAATATGTTTCAAATAGGGATGTTATTCATTTTATTACATATTAGAATAAATATCATTGAATAGGGGTACAATAAATGATATAATTCAGATATACCAGGTAAGGGTATTTTTATATAGGAGTGATATTATGACAAAAGAGTGTGCAGTAAAAAAAGATATTTTAAATAGACTTAAAAGGATAGAAGGTCAAGTAAAAGGAATAGAAAAAATGGTGGACAATGAGGCTACTTGTAAAGAAATATTAATTCAAATAGCAGCTATTAGAGCAGCTATTAATAAAGTAGGAACGTTAGTATTAGAAAACTATGCAAAAAAATGTTTTATCGAAGAAGAAGATGGAAAACCTCAAGATAAAGTGGAAGATTTATTAAGCACATTAAATATGTTTATTAAATGAGCAAAATTATTTTGCTCATTTATTTCTTTTTTTGTAAGTTATAAGTCTTGTAATAGAGGATACCAATACTAAAGCTATGGCGATTTCTCCAGCAATTATAAGAGTATTTAATCCTGTACTTAAAGATTTATTTATATCACCTCTAATAGTTTCAAGCATGGTATAATACATACCACCACCAGGAACTAATGGAATAATGGTACAAATCATAAAAGTAGTAACAGGCGTTTTTAAAACTCTAGCCATTATTTCGCAATAAATAGCGCCAACTACAGTACCATTGAAAAAGGATAAATTGTTAGACATATTACTTTTTAGTGATATTAAATAGATAAACCAACTTAAGCCACCGCCAACAGCAGCAAATATAAGGTTCTTTCCTTTTATATTAAAAATTATTCCAAAGGCAAAACAGGCAATAAATGAATAGAAGGAAAAAATAACTATATCCCAATTCATATAAAAGACCCTCCAAAATATTTTATCCATAAGGTGAATATAATACCGCTGCCCACAGCAATGGCAATGGCTACTAAAAATGCTTCAATAGCCCTAGCTGAGCCTGCTACTAAATCACCAGCTATAGTATCTCTTATAGCATTTGTTATTGCAAGACCAGGAACTAGAAGCATTAGTGATCCAATAACTATTTTGTCTGTATTGTTGCCTATACCTAAAGATGTGCTTAAAAGAGCAATGAAAGAAGATGTGGCACCACCAATAGCATTTATGAAAAAAGTATTTGTTTCTATTTTACTTAATATTATAGAAATAAATTTAATAGTAGCGCCTATAAATAATGAAACAAGAAAATCTTTAAAGTTTCCTCCGAAAAGTAATGTGAAGAATCCGGATGCTATGGAAGAAGCAATAATTAAAGTTTTATTACTATATTTATTATTGTTAAGTATATGTGTTAGTGACTTTTCAACAGAATCTAAAGTTAATTGTTCAGTACAAATTTTTCTGGATAAATCATTAACTTGTGATATTTTGTCTAAATCCACAGTTCGCATGTTAACTCTTATGACTTTAGAAGTAATATTACCATGAGTATCTGTAACAGATATAATTATTCCTGTTGGAATTACAAAACTATCTGCATTTTTTAAGCCATAGGAAATACAAATTCTTAGAATAGTTTCTTCTACTCTATAGGTTTCTGCTCCGCTTTGGAGCATTATTTCTCCGGCAAAAGCTGCTATATAAAGAATTCTATTAGTATCCATGCTATTCTCCAATCTTAAAATATTTAATTTTTATAAACTAAATGTATTTTCAACGGTATTATAACACTTTTTAGACTTAAATTGAATTGGTATATTAAAAATATTGACTAATATATTAAAATGTGGATTAATGTAATGAAGAGTTATATTTTACAAAGGAGATGTTTTATTATGGTTAAGGCATTTTTGTTTAAGGCTTTTACAGATTTTAAGGATCAGGGGAACCCCGCTGGTATTGTATTAAATGAGGGACTAAATGATAAAGAAATGCTTAAAATAGCAAATATGTTGCAGTTTTCAGAAACAACTTTTATAAGAAAAATTGATAATTTTAATTATGAATTAAGATACTTTACACCAGAGGTTGAAACTAATCTTTGTGGTCATGGTACTATATCAGCTTTTAAATATATAAATATTAAGGAGAATATTGAAGGAAAAGTATACATGCATACAAAGTCAGGTAAGCTTAATGTGATAATTGATAGAGATAAAATATTTATGGAAGGTGCCAAAGCTTCTATAAAAGATATAGATATAGATGAGAATATATTATTAGAAGCTTTGCGTATTACTAAGAAAGAAAGGGATTATTCTTTACCTATAAAATCTGCTTCTATAGGAACTCCTAAAATTATGATTCCTGTAAAAAATAGAGAAGCTTTATTTAATATAAAACCAAAATTTGATGAATTAAAGAAAATTTCGCAGATAACAAATACTAAAGGATTTTATCCTTTTACCTTTGATACGGTGAATAAAGAGAACTTAGTTCATACTAGACAATTTAATCCACTGTTTGGAGTAAATGAAGATCCAATCACAGGGGTGGCTGCTGGTGCATTAGGATCATATTTAAAAAAGTACTGGAAGAATGATTTGGAGAAGTTTACTGTTGAACAAGGATGGATAGTAGATAAAAAAGGAATAATTCAAATATTAATTAAAGGGGAATCTATTTATTTAGGTGGTAATGCAGTAAAATTTGGAGAAACAGATATAAAAATATGAAATTGACATTAAATAAAACATTCAATTATCAAAAAATATTTTTGAAAGTTACTGATGCTATTATATAGATATTATAGTAATATAATGGTCATTTGACATAATTATATAGGAAATAGAATTGTTCACCACAATAATTTAAATAGTTAGAAATAATAGATTATTCTCACGGTTGCATATGACAAAATCTATATTCAAATTAATATACATTAGAAGAGTTTGCACATTTTTGTAGAATAATAATATCTTTAATAATATATGCTTTACATTCCAGTGTATAAATTTTAAAAATATTTAAAAACTCTTGACATGATTCGCATAACAATTTAATATTGAAGTTGGGCGTTATTATAAATTGACCAAATTTAATATTGGTAATTTAATTGAAGATTAATAGATAGGAGGGTCTTTATGGAATTATTAACATTTAAAAACGGAGTACATCCTCCTCATGGTAAACACTATACTGAAAATAAGCCAATAGAAGAGTATTTACCACAGGGAGATATTGTTATTCCAATGTCACAGCATATTGGTGCACCTGCTGAACCAATAGTTAAAAAAGGAGACAGAGTTTTAGTTGGACAAAAAATAGGTGAAGCTAAGGGATTCGTTTCAGCTAATATCCACGCCAGCGTATCTGGTACTGTAAAAAATGTAGTTCCAGTTACATTATTTAATGGTGTTAAGTCCACAGCTGTTATCATAGAAAATGATGGACAGTATGAGGAAATTCCAACTGAAAAGAAAGACTATAATAAGCTTTCAAATGAAGAAATCCTTAACGCTATTAAAGAAGCAGGAATAGTAGGTATGGGTGGTGCTACTTTCCCAACTCATGTAAAACTTGCCCCACCACCAGATAAAAAGATAGAATTCATAGTTGTAAATGCAGCTGAATGTGAACCATATTTAACATGTGACCACAGAATGATGCTTGAAAAAACTAATGAAATCGTTGAGGGATTAAAAATTGTTTTAAAATTATTCCCAACTGCTAAAGGATATATTGGTATAGAAGATAACAAAGCGAATGCTATCAAAGTTATGCAGGAAGCTGTTAAAAATATACCAAATATAGAAGTAGCAACTGTTAAAACAAAGTATCCTCAGGGAGCTGAAAAACAGTTAATTTATGCCATCACTAAGAGAGAAGTACCATCAGGTGGACTTCCAGCAGATGCAGGTTGTATAGTTCAAAACGTAGATACAATCTATGAAATTTACAATGCAGTTGTAAATGGTAAACCTTTAACATCAAGAGTTGTTACTGTTACTGGTGATGCTATAAAAGAACCAAAAAATATTAGATTCAAAATCGGAACTTCCGTAAGAGAATTAGTAGATTTTGCAGGTGGATTCTCAGAAGAACCATTAAAGGTTATATCTGGTGGTCCTATGATGGGTATGGCAATGTATTCATTAGATGTACCAGCAGCAAAGGGAACATCAGGAGTTCTTTGCTTAACTAAAAAGATAGCTGAAATTGAAGAAGAATCAAACTGTATAAACTGCGGAAAATGTGTACATGTCTGTCCAATGAATTTAATGCCTACAAAAATTGCTACAGCAGCAGCATTAAATAATAATGATATGTTCAATGAGTTTAGTGGAAGAGACTGTATCGAATGTGGATGTTGTTCATTTGTATGTCCAGCAAGACGTCATTTATTACAGAGAATTCGTTCAGGTAAAAAAGCAGTTTCTAAAAAGAAATAATATATAGAAAGAATAAAGAGGTGAATATAAATGTCTGAAACAACAATGTATACCGTATCCTCATCTCCACATATTCGTGCTAAAGATACTACAAAATCAATAATGAGAGATGTTGCAATTGCGTTACTTCCAGCAACTATTGCAGGGATTTACTTCTTTAAATTACAGGGATTATTAGTAATACTTGCATCAGTATTATCCTGTGTAGCTGCTGAATACATTTGGCAGAAGGCATCAAATAAAAAAATTACAGTAGGAGATTATAGTGCTGTAGTAACAGGTTTACTTTTAGCTTTTAACTTACCAGCAGCAGTTCCACTATGGATACCAGTTATAGGTGGTTTCTTTGCAATTATAATAGTTAAACAGTTCTTTGGTGGACTAGGACAAAATATCGTAAACCCAGCGTTAGCTGCAAGAGCATTTTTACTTGCTTCTTGGCCAGTACAAATGACTACTTGGACATTAGATGGTGTTACAACAGCTACGCCACTTGCAATATTAAAAGGAAAAGAAGCAACTGGAGCAGTAGCACCAGATTTAATGAGTGTATTTATTGGACATGTTGGTGGATGTATAGGTGAAACATCAGCATTAGCTCTTTTAATAGGAGGAGCATATCTTTTCTATAAACACATAATAGATTGGAGAATTCCTGTATCCTTTATAGCTACTACATTTGTGTTTACTGCTATAGCAGGAAGAGCTTCTAGCCCAGTTTATGAATTATTTGCTGGTGGATTAATGTTAGGTGCTATATTTATGGCTACAGATTATGCTACATCACCAATTACTCCTCTTGGAAGAATTATATTTGGAGTTGGTTGTGGAGTAATTACTTCTCTTATTCGTATATTTGGAGGATATCCAGAAGGAGTATCTTACTCAATACTTATAATGAACCTATTTGTTCCATTAATTGAAAGATGGACAACTCCAAAAATATTTGGGAAGGTGAAGTAATATGAAAAAGGTAAGCAGTGTTAAATTAGGAATAATTTTATTATTAATAGCTGCTATTTGTGGTTTTATACTTGGTGGAGTTAGCCAAGTAACAGCAGAACCAATAGCAAAGCAGAATAAGAAAACTTTAGATGAAGCAAATAAATCAATACTACCTGAAGCGTCAGAATTTGCTGAAAGAACTGATATAAAAGGTGAAGGGATTGTTTTAGGTGTTACTGAAGGTAAATCAGGAGCAGATGTAAAAGGATATACAATAAAAGTTGCTCCAAAAGGATATGCAGGTGCTATCGAAATGATGGTTGGTATATCAACTGAAGGAAAAGTTACTGGTATTAAAATATTAAATCATGCAGAAACTCCAGGTCTTGGAGCAAATGCTACAGATCCAAAATTCTCAGGTCAATATACAAATAAACCTGCAAAAGAATTACAGGTTGTAAAAAGTGCAGCATCAGGAGATAATCAGATCTCTGCTATAACTGGTGCAACAATAACTTCAAAAGCAGTAACATTGGGAGTTAATGAAGCTATAAAATTTTATGACTCCAAATTGAAGGGAGGAAAATAATAATGGGAGTAGTTTCCGAAAGATTATATAACGGTATAATAAAAGAAAATGCTACTTTCGTACAGGTTCTTGGTATGTGTCCTACATTAGCAGTTACTACTAGTGCCACAAACGGAGTTGGTATGGGACTTTCTGCTACTGTAGTTTTAATAGCATCAAACATTGCGATATCAGCACTTAAGAAAGTAATTCCAGATGAAATACGTATACCAGCATATATAACTGTAATTGCAACAATAGTTACAGTGCTTCAATTTTTATTACAAGCTTATTTACCAGCACTAAATAAAGCACTTGGTATATTTATACCACTTATAGTTGTTAACTGTATAATTCTTGGTAGAGCTGAAGCATATGCAAATAAAAATAGCATAGGCGCATCTCTCTTTGATGGATTAGGTATGGGACTTGGATTTACTTGCTCATTAACAGTATTAGGTATAATAAGAGAAATACTAGGAACTGGTAAAGTATTTGGAATACAGGTTACTCCAGATGCATATCAGCCAGCTTTAATAATGATACTAGCTCCAGGTGGATTCTTTACATTAGCAATATTAATGGCTCTATTAAATAGAAGAAAATTAAAAAAAGCTAAAGCTAATTAAAGTTAAAGTGCCTTAATCTAAAAGGAAAGGTGGAAAAATTGAAAAATGAGTATTTTTACTATATTTTTAAGTGCCTTATTGGTTAATAACTTCGTTTTGTCAAGATTCTTAGGAATATGTCCATTCCTAGGTGTTTCTAAGAAAGTTGAAACAGCTACTGGTATGGGAGCTGCGGTTACATTTGTTATGGCTTTAGCCTCAATGATGACTTTCTTAGTTGAAAGATTAATTCTTCAACCATTACACATAGAATATTTATCAACATTAGCATTTATACTTGTTATTGCATCACTAGTTCAGTTCGTTGAAATGGTTATAAAAAAGGTAAGTCCAGACTTATATAAAGCATTAGGTATTTATCTTCCACTTATAACTACAAACTGTGCTGTTCTTGGTGTGGCAGTTATTAACAGTAACGAAAAATATAATTTAATCCAATCTGTTGTAAACTCAGTTGGTGCAGCACTTGGATTTACACTTGCACTTATTTTACTTGCAGGTATTAGAGAAAAAATGGAAACAAATGAATACATTCCAGAAGCTTTAAAAGGCTTACCAATAACATTGGTAACAGCAGGATTAATGGCTATAGCTTTCTTAGGCTTCCAGGGCTTAATTTAAGGAGGTGTCACTATGAATGGTTTATTATTTCCTATACTAGCCCTAGGTGGACTTGGTGTAGTATTTGGTCTTCTTCTAGGATATGCAGCAAATAAGTTTGCTGTTGAAGTTGATGAAAGAGTTCCAAAGGTTAGAGCAGCATTACCAGGTGCTAACTGTGGTGGTTGCGGATTTGCTGGATGTGACGCTTATGCTGACGCCGTAGTTAATGCAGGGGCAAAACCAAATGGATGTCCAGTTGGTGGAGCAGCAGCAGCAGCTCAAATAGCTGAAATAATGGGTGTTGAAGTAGATAATTCAGAACCTAAAAAGGCATATGTAAAATGTCAAGGAACTTGCGATAAAGCTAAAGAAAAATATGAATACTATGGAGCTATGACTTGTGTAGATGCAGCTAACATTCCAGGATCAGGTTCAAAATCTTGTGGATTTGGATGTATGGGATTAGGAAGTTGTGTTCAGGTATGTGCATTTGATGCTATACATGTAGAAAACGGCATAGCTGTTGTAGATGAAGAAGCATGTACAGGCTGTGGTGCTTGTGTTAATATTTGTCCTAAATCAGTTATTGAATTAACACCTGTATCAAAGAAAGTACGTATTTCATGTAATTCACATGATAAAGGAATAGAAGTTAAGAATGCTTGTGCTGTAGGATGTCTTTCCTGTGGTCTATGTGTAAGAAATTGTCCAAGTGAAGCAATCACTATGGTTAACAACTTACCAGTAATAGATTACGATAAATGTACACAATGTGGTGTATGTGTAGGAAAATGTCCAACAAAAGCAATTGCAAACTTAAATGCAAAAGTAGAAGCTTAAGCTGTTAAACAGCTATTAAAAAAGCGTGGTTTATACCACGCTTTTTTTAATGAATAATTAAGAGTGAAGAATGAAAAGTAAAGGAAAGCTTACCCTTAAGGGTAAGCTAAATTAATTTAACTGACTTTTTTAGTCTAAGGTCTTTAATTTATTATATAGAGGTACTTTTTTCATGTGTTTATTTAAAAAACTAGTAACTACACCAATAAAATAACCAGTAAGTACTCCAGCTATTAAAAGTATCGGTAGATATAAATAAACTCTTAAATCCTGTATAACTAAAGATGCAATTAATAACTGTCCAATATTGTGAAATACAGCACCACAGACACTAATACTCCAAAGACTTAAATATTTATTAAATCTTTTATAAAGCAGTATCATTACAATATTACTAAGTAATCCTCCTGCAATACTGTAGATAAAAGAATACATATTTCCACCTAAAAAAGAGCCTAGAATAGTCCTTAAAAACATTATTAAAATAGCTTCTTTTCCACCTAAAGTAATAAGTGCAAATAATGATATAGAATTTGCAAGACCTAATTTAATACCAGGAACTCCAGGTATTAATATGGGAATTTGAGCTTCTATAATATATATAACCAATGCAATACTTGTAAGTAAGCTTAAAAATATTAACTTTCTAATATTCTTCATTTGATCACCTGCACATATTGAATAATTTTAATAAGCTGTAGCATCTATTTCTCCTTTTTCTTTAGTTCCTTCTATAGTTATCATAAGTTTATGTGGGAGACAAACAACAGTATCTCCAGGCTGAGAAATAGGTCCTGTTTTAACACAAACTCTATCAGGACAATCAGCATCAGTTATGCTTATCTTATCTTTTTCAATCAATATTTTATTGAAATGACCATCATTAGTTTTTATAGTCATTTCTTTAGTTCCAGTAAAGTTTGTTAAATTAATTTTGTCAATTACTTTTCCATCCTGTTTTATTAAAGCAATTTTGTCATGAGATTTCATATAATTTTTATAAACAAAAGTACCTGCGAATCCCAATGTAATTATAACTAATATGGAAATGAATATTATCTTATCTCCCTTTTTCATAAATATACTCCTCATTTGTTATTTTAAATGAATCTTTTAACCCAGAGGTTGTATAAACTTTTTTATCTTTAGTTACAAAAACAGCTTCAACACCTTTTATGGATTCTACTAATTTCATGCCCTTATCTAAGCCTAATACATAGGTTGTAGTAGAAAGAGCATCTCCATCTATGGAATTGTCTGAAATAATTGTAGTGGCTATTAAGCCATTATCTGAAGGATATCCTGTTTTTGTATCTAAAATATGATGATATCTTTTACCATTCTTTATAAAGTATCTTTCATAGTTGCCCGAGCTTACTACAGATTTGTGAGATACTTTTGCTATACCAAAATATTCACCTCTGATTTTTAAAGGATCTTGAATAGCAATATTCCATAGTGATCCATCTAATTTGTTTCCAACAGTGACTATGTTTCCACCTAAATTTATAAAAGCAGTTTTAACTCCTTCTTTAATTAGAGTTTCTTTAACTTTGTCTGCTGTATAGCCTTTTGCTATAGCACCTAAGTCAATAGCTTCATTGGGTTTTCGTAACTTAATAGATTTAGTATTTTCATCTAATATAACATCTTTATAATTTATTAAATTTAAACCAGTTTTTATTTCTTGTGGAGATGGTATTCTAGCTTTGTCTGTGCCTATTGCCCACATATTAACCAAAGGGCCTACAGTAATATCAAAAGCTCCATTTGATAGCTTAGAGTATTCTAAAGATTTTTTTATTACTGTAAAGGTATCGTCACTAACCTTTACAAAAGCTTTACCAGCATTTTTATTTATTTTAGATACTTCACTATTTTCTTTACTAGGTGACATTTTATCATCAATATCAGAAATTATATCCATAGCCTTATTCACGGCTTTTTCAGCATTTTTTCCGTATACAGTTAATTGAACTATAGTACCTAATAAATAATTTTCTTTTGTAACTGAAGGCTCTTCTTTTTTAGCACAAGAAGTAAATAAAATAGATGATATAAAAATTATTGTAAAAAATAAAGTGTATTTTTTTTTCATATGTTTATCCCACCTTGATATAAGATTATAGTTTAAAATAGATACACAAAGTAATTATACCATATTAATTCTTTATTAAAAATTAATACGAATTACTTTGGGTGAATTTTTTAATTAAATCATTTTTAAGTATAGTATGAGAATAATCTAATTCTTTTTTATAAAGTGTAGTTAAATCTTTTAGTTTATTGGAACAAGGTATTTTCACGCCTGATTTTATGTTGTAGTAACTATCATAGGCTGAAAAATATAGTATATCATTATCTATAAATGAACCACTAGAAAAAAGAACTTTATTTGATGAAGAAGTTAAAATATCTTTTCCAAACATATAAGGATTTCTTAAATTAAACAAATTATCTATAGTAGGATATATATCCATTTGACCTACATATCTGTTATTTATTCCTTTGTATTCATCTTTAGGAAAATGAATTAATAAAGGAACCTTTTGATACATAAAATAATTGAATTCATTTGGAGAGTTAATTCCATCTAGCTTATAGACATCTTCCATATGATTAGAGGTAACTCCATTATGATCTCCATATATAATTATTATTGATTTATCTAAAAGCCCACTTCTATCTAAATTTTTAAGAAATATCCCTAGTTGTTTATCAGAATAATGTATAGAGGAAAAATAATCTCCTAAAAAGGTTTCTTTAAGATTTCCTTTATTAAAGGTATTATCAGTATTAGTAAAAGGATAATGGCTACTTAAAGTTATCAAGAAGGAATAAAAAGGTTCTTTAAAGGAATTAATTTTATCAAAACTTTGATTAAAGAATGATTTATCACTAAGTCCCATGACTATTTCTTCATCTAAATTAAAGCTATGAGCCCCATAGAAATTTTGAAAACCAAGAGACTTGTACATGACACTTCTATTCCAAAAGCCCTCATTATTTCCATGAAAAACTGCAGTAGTATAACCTTTGTTTTCTAATAATTTAGGTAATGAATTATAATAATTTGCAGCATATTTATAGTAAATTGCTCCTGAAGACAATGGGTATAAGGAATTATTACATATAAACTCACTATCAGAGGTGTTACCCTCCATAACCTGATAAAAACAATTATCATAGTATAAACTTCTTTTTATAAATTTATTTAGGTTAGGTGTTATTTCTTCACCATTAATCTTTTTATTTATAAGGAAGTTTTGTAGTGACTCAAATTGTATTACTATTAAATTTTTACCTTCTCCTATGCTAGTGAATTCATTAGTTTTTTTCTCAGACATATTATTTAATAAAAAATTAGTTATTTCTTTCTCACTGTAATTTGTGTTACCCATATCTTTATTATTTCGTATAAAGTAATTATATATATCTATAGAATGAAAATTTATATCTCCAAGGATTCTTCCTACATAAAGCTTGTTTGACATGTTCTTTAAAAGTCCAGGTTGTTCATTATCTAAATCATTTATATATGAGCTATTAAATACAATGCTTGTTAAAAAAAGTATTAGGGAAACTATTATTCGTTTAATTATATTTATATGAGAGTTTATTTTATTTCTATATATAAGTATAATGGGAATTAAAATCAAAATATCTAAAATAAAAAATAAGGTTTGTGTATTTACTAAATTAATAAATGAATTAGTAAAAATTATATCCTTAAAATAGCCGTTTTTTATGGAGACTATGGATAATAAATCACTAGAACTTTTAAAATAACTAAAATCTACTACATATAACAAACTTATAATTATATTTATAATATACAAATAAATAACTCTACTTTTTTGTTTAAATAATAATCCTATAGAAAGTAGCATTAAAAGAGGAAATAAAGTAGGTTTTAATATACTTTTATAATTAAAATATGTTGGAGAAATAATTTTTTGAAGATGTATGGATTTAAAAATAGCTAAAAACAAAAACACTATTATATCAATAAATTTATATAAAATATTATAAATATTATTGATATAATTTTTTAGTAGTATCATAGTTGTCCTCCTTAAGTCTAAAAATGATTAAATTTGTCCACTATTTAAGATAACATAAGGAAGAATTAATAACAATAAACTATTTATTAATTTTTAAATTTTATCTATGAATAATATAAATTATATGTTATAATAAATACGAATAAAAAGTATGGATTATAAAATATTGTTCGTAATGAGGGGGATAAAAAGCATTATGAAAACTGAAATATTTAGAATTTATGTGGAGAAAAAAAAGGAAATAGATGTAGAAGGAGATGAAATTTTAAAAGATATAAAATTAACTTTAGGAATAAACAGTCTAAAGAATATTAGAGTAATAAATAGATATGACATAGAAGGAATTACTAAGGAACAACTAAACAAATCTATAGATATAATTTTTTCAGAGCCAGTAGTGGATTATGTATATGAAGAAGAATTATCTTTAGCTACAAGCGAAAGAATATTTGGAGTGGAATATTTACCAGGACAATATGATCAAAGAGCGGATTCTGCAATTCAATGTGTTCAAATACTTACCCAAAGTAGTTCGGTTAATATAAAAACTGCAAAAATTTATGTTATAAAAGGAAATGTAACTGAAGAAGAATTTAAAAAAATAAAGACATATTGTATAAATAGTGTAGACTCAAAAGAAGCTAGTTTAGAGAAATCTGCATCATTAGAGTTGAATTTAGAAACTCCAAGTGATATAAAAATTATAGATAATTTCATTAATTTTAATGAAGAAGAATTAAAACACTTTTTAAATAATGAAGGATTAGCTCTTTCATTAAATGATTTAAAGTTTTGTAAGGAATATTTTATAAAGGAAAATAGAAATCCTTCCATTACTGAAATTAAAGTAATTGATACCTATTGGTCTGATCATTGTAGACATACAACTTTTAATACAATAATTGAAGAGGTTAATATAGAGAACAAAGAAGAAAACATACCTTTAAGAGAAAGTTATGAAAATTATTTGAGTATTAGAAAAGATTTATATATTGGAAGAGATAAAAAGCTTTCACTTATGGATATAGCTACTATTGCTATGAAAAAGTTATCTAAAGAAGGAAAATTAAATGATTTAGATAAAAGTGAAGAAATAAATGCATGTAGTATTGCAGTAGATATAGAAGTGGATGGAAAATTGGAAAAATGGCTAGTTATGTTTAAAAATGAAACTCATAATCATCCTACAGAAATAGAACCTTTTGGTGGAGCAGCTACTTGCTTAGGAGGAGCTATAAGGGATCCACTATCCGGAAGAGCATATGTATATCAAGCTATGAGAGTAACAGGAAGCGGAGATCCTAGAAAAAGTATTGAGGAAACTTTAGAGGGGAAATTACCTCAGAAAAAAATAACACTATCAGCTGCTAAGGGTTATAGTTCTTACGGTAATCAAATTGGACTAGCTACTGGTCATGTGTCAGAAGTTTATCATGAAGGCTTTGTGGCTAAGAGAATGGAAGTAGGAGCAGTTATAGGAGCAGTAAAGAAAGAAAATGTAATAAGAGAAACTCCAGTGGCAACAGATTGCATTATCTTATTAGGAGGAAAAACAGGAAGAGACGGTTGTGGCGGAGCAACTGGTTCCTCAAAGGAACATGATGAAAAGTCTATAGTAGAATGTAGTTCGGAAGTTCAAAAAGGAAATGCACCAACAGAAAGAAAAATTCAAAGATTTTTTAGAAATGAAGAAGTAATTAAAATGATTAAAAGATGTAATGACTTTGGTGCTGGTGGAGTATCTGTAGCTGTAGGAGAAATTGCTGATGGCTTAAATATAAATTTAGATTTAGTTCCTAAAAAATACGAAGGATTAGATGGAACAGAACTTGCTATATCTGAGTCTCAGGAAAGAATGGCTATAGCAATCAGTTCAGATAATGTAGATAGATTTATAAAACTTGCCCATGAAGAAAACTTAGAGGCTACAAAAATTGGGGAAGTAACAGAAGAAAAAAGGCTTAGAATGTATTGGAGAGAAAATTTAATTGTAGATTTAGATAGAGAATTTTTAAATTCTAGTGGAGCATCAAGCTATACAAATATAATGGTAAAGGCTCCAGTAGAAAGTGAAAACTTCTTTGATAACTATAATAAAGACTATGAAAATTATGAAAGTGCATTTATTAAAACTTTAGAAAAATTAAATGTATGCAGTCAAAAGGGCTTAGTAGAAAGATTTGATTCATCTATAGGAGCTGGAACTGTTGTAATGCCTTTTGGAGGAAAATATTCATTAACACCTTCTCAAAGTATGGTTGCTAAAGTTCCTATGTTAGAAGGAGAAACTAATGCTGGTACTATAATGAGTTATGGCTATAACCCTTATATTGGAGAGTGGAGTCCATTTCATGGAGGATTATATGCTGTAATTGAAGCCGTAGCTAAAATAGTAGCAGCAGGTGGAGATTATAGTAAAATAAGATTAAGTTGTCAAGAATACTTTGAAAAGCTTGGTGACAATCCAGAAAAATGGGGCAAGCCTTTTGCGGCACTATTAGGAGCATTAAAAGTTCAAACTGCTTTAGATATACCAGCTATAGGTGGAAAAGATAGTATGTCAGGAAGCTTTAAAGAATTGCATGTACCACCTACTTTAATAGCTTTTGGAGTAAATGTAGTAAATGTGAAAAATGTAATATCACCAGAATTTAAGAATGAAGGTCATAAAGTAGTATTAATAAGTCTTCCAAGAGATAAACACCATGTACCAAATTTTGAAGAGTTGAAGAAAAACTATGAAAGAATTAATTCTCTTATAAAGACAGGAAAAATAATTTCAGCTTATGCAGTAGGAGAAGGTGGTATAGTAGAGGCTGTAAGTAAAATGGCTTTTGGTAATAAAATTGGAGTTAGATTTGAAAAAGATTCTTGGATAAATATAGACAACTTGCTTTCACCAGAATATGGCTCTATAGTAGTAGAACTTAATAATGAAGTAAAAGAGGAAGAAGAATTAAAAGGTATTTCTTATAAATTATTAGGAGAAACAACAGCTGAGTCCTATTTTGTTATAGGTGATGAAAAAATTAATTTAGACAAATTAATTCAGAGTTGGGAATATTCTTTAGAAAGCGTATTTAAAACTAAAGCAGAAGCTATTGATATAAACATTGAAAACATTAAATACAATAGTGAAGTAAAGAAGACTTCAATATTAAAAAATATTAAACCAGAAGTATTTATACCTGTATTTCCAGGAACTAACTGTGAGTATGATACTAGTAGGGCATTTAAAAAGGCAGGTGCAAAATCTAATATAGTAGTGTTTAAAAATAATAGCATAATGGATATAGAAGAATCCATAGAAGCTATGGTAAAGGCTATAAATTCATGTAACATATTAATGATTCCTGGAGGTTTTAGTGCAGGAGATGAACCTGACGGATCAGGAAAATTTATTGCAACTGTATTTAGAAATGAAAGGATTAAGGAGGCTACTATGAATCTTTTAAATAAAAGAGATGGATTAGCTTTAGGTATATGCAATGGATTCCAAGCATTAATTAAGTTAGGACTTGTACCTTATGGTGAAATAAGAGAAATAACTGAGGATTCTCCAACACTAACTTACAATAAAATTGGAAGACACGTATCTCGTATGGTTAGAACAAAGGTAGTTTCAAATAAGTCTCCTTGGTTTAGCAATGTAAATGTAGAAGACATTTTTACAGTGCCAGTATCTCATGGTGAGGGAAGATTTGTAGCTTGTGAAGAAGAAATAAAAAGACTTATTGCTAATGGGCAAATAGCTACTCAATATGTAGACTTTGATGGAAATGCTACTTATGACATAGAATTTAATCCTAATGGATCTTATTATGCAGTAGAAGGAATAACAAGTCCAGATGGAAGAGTGCTAGGTAAAATGGCACACTCAGAGAGAATAGGAGAAAGAGTTAGCATCAATGTATATGGAGAAATGGATATGAAGATTTTCAAGTCTGGAGTGGAATACTTTAAATAAAGTGCTGTACACTTTATTTAAGAGTATAGATAACAGAGTATAGAGCATAGATTAGAAGGATTTTACTCCATTACACTATAGAAAAACTTAGAATAAAAATTATAAATAATAAAGAACATACATAGAATTATATAAATTAAATCTATGTATGTTTTTATTTTTGGGGTAATTTGTTTACAATATGTCGTATATTTGATTATAGTTTCCATATTTTGTACAATGAAAGCAAGATTTAATAGTAAATAAATGAGAAATATATCATATAAGAGATAGAGAAATATGAATATAATTCAGACTGATAGGTTAGGTTTTAGAGAATTTACACAAGCAGATGTAGTGATCCAATTGTAATAAAGTATTGTTTAGGTACTATAGATCAATAATATACATTTAAAAAACAAAATTAACTACTTAATATTGACAAGAGCCGACCACAGATGTAGACTGAATATATAACTACAAATGTGGTCGGAGGTATGTGCTATGGGAAAATATAATATTAGTGAAGCAGAATGGAAAGTGATGACATGTTTATGGAAAGAATCAAATTTAACTTTAAAACAAATTTCACAAAATCTTAAAGATACAAAGTGGAGTTATAGTACTATAAGAACATTGGTAACAAGACTTATGGAGAAAGGAGCAATTGATGCAGATAAATCATCATCTTCAAATTTCAAATACTTTCCTGTTGTATCAGAAAAGGAATGTAAAGTTCAGGAAACAAAAAATTTTCTTACACGGGTTTTTAATGGATCTGTATCAATGATGATTTCAGCTTTAGCTAAGCAGGAGGAACTTTCTTCAAAAGAGGTTGAAGAGCTTAAGAAAATTATAGAAAGTATGGATGGTGGTGAGTAGTATGATAGATTATTTTATAAATATAACTATTACCACTTCTATTACAGCATGTATCATTTTAATAGTAAAGAAACTTCTTAAAAGCAAAATTTCTCCCAATTGGCAATTCATCATTTGGATTGTACTTTTTATGAGACTTGTAATTCCTGTTTTGCCTAAAAGTAATATGAGCATTTTTAATACTGTGCCACAGGTTAAAGATATAGAAGTTTCCCAAAAGTTTATAAAAAGTATTCCATCTGGGACTAAAGATTTTGCTACAGAAAATATTACTTTAGGAGAAAAAAATAAAGAATTTGTTCTTAGTGAAGTTTTAGTAGATAATATATTTTTTATCTGGGCAGTTGGTGCAGTAATTATGTTATTGTTTATGAGTATCACATATTACTCATTTCATAAGAAAACAAGAAAACTTAAAATATTAAGTGATTCCGATATTATGTCTATATTAGATAAATGTAGGAAAGCAGTAGAAATAAATAAAGATGTTATTGTAAGATTAGGTGGAGAAACTCCTATGTTAAAGGGGATAATAAAACCAGAAATTTTATTACCAGAAGGATATACAAAAGAAGAACTTATAAGCGTATTTACCCATGAACTTATACATTATAAGCATAAAGATGTTTTATGGAATATTATAAGCACAATATTACTTTGTGTTTATTGGTATAATCCTATTATGTGGTATTGTTCTTTTGTATTTAGAAGAGATATGGAGATTTTATGTGATTATAGAGTTTTAGAAATTAATAAAAATAAAAAGGAATATTCTAATGTACTTCTTAAAACTGCTTTAAGAAAAAATAAGTTTATATTAGGAACTACATCACTTCAAAATGGAGAGAAAGATGTAACTAAAAGAATCAAATATATTGCCTATTTTAAGGAACCAAAAGTAATATGGAGCATTGCTATAGTTGTTATTGTAACTTTCATTGCAGTAACTTGTCTTACAAATCCAGTGATAAAATCTCATGGGAAATTTAATAAGTCAAAATCTGAAAAACTATATGAATACAAGACGCAGTATGTGGGGACAGCGTATAAAGTTGGTAATCTTACTGATTACCTAAATTATTCTGAGTATAAGAATCAATTTTCTTTACAGACAAAATCTGAACCTTATGGTATAACTATAAACTATAAAATTAAGCCTGAAGTATTTTCAGAAATAAGCTATAATAAAGTACTAGAAAATGCAGCAGTAATATTTTGTCTTGTAGATAATGTTGACACAGTTACATTTGAATTTTGTGATGGAGAGAAAAGTGACAATTTTTCATTTAATCGAGGCCTTTTTAATAGTGCATTTGGAAAGAATATAAGAGAATATTCTTCATCATTAAAAATATTTAAAGATGAATTTATACCTATGATAAAGAAGCAAGATTGGAGTGAAATAAAGGAAAAAGCAAGCAATTCAAGTACCTTTATTAGAGATGAAGTAGAAAAAAATCTAGAGATAATAATATCCTCTCCAAAGACATCATCAAATCCTTCAGATTATATTAAGATTCATAGAAAAGAATATGAAAATATTTTAAAGATGGGAGATGAAGCTTTGGAATATATGCTTTCTTTATTTAAGGATAAAAAAACAAAGGGGCTCAAGTCTCATATTATGATGTCATTATGCATTGATTTATTAGGGGATAGAAATAATGTAAAAGAAGGTTCGTATGCCTCTCCAGAACAGTGGTATGAAAAATTTTCTCAAGTTTTACAATAAGATATTTGCTCAGTGGGGAGGAGGAATTTTGTAAACCACAACAATATATTGCATAAGTTAAATATAATGAGCTGTTGGTAATATATTTATCAGCAGCTTTTTATACATTAAAAGTGGTCTAAGTTAAATTAGATAGTTATTAATTAAAAGTTTTATTAAGTTATAACACAATATATGATAAAATATGCTATAATTTGTGTAATGAGTTGTATATAGTAATTACTGCATATAGAAAATTAATTTGTAAAATTAGACAGAGAGAAATATAAAAAATATAATATTAGCATATTATTTGAAGTTAATATTATGGCAAAAAGGAGTGGGAAATATCAAAGTAAAAAATAATATGCCCAAAGCAGACAAAGAAAAACATTTAGCATTAGTTAAAGAACAATGGGTACAATTAAAAGAGCCAAAATCTATTGGAAGTGCTATATTAATATCAGTTCCAATAATGATACTAAATGCTATAATTACAGTATCAATAATTAACATAGTCTCACCAATTTCTTTGAAAGAATTTGGATTAAGTGAAAATTCTTTTTCTATAAACATTAATGGATTTCAAATTTTAGGGATATTTTTAACATTAATAATACATGAGTTTATACATTTAATTTTTATACCAAACTTTATAAAATCAGATGAAACATTTATAGGGCTTACTCCTTTTGGTGGATATGTGTATTCAGAAGAAGTAATAGCTAAATCAAGATACATTCTTATTACTATTGCTCCTTTTATTGTTATTTCAATAATACTACCATTGATATTAGGAGTTTTAGGATTATTAAGTCCATCTATGAAGTTTTTAATACTTTTAAACTCTATGGGCGCTTCAGTAGATATTTTGAACTTGATTAATGTATTATTCCAAGTACCTTCTAGCTCAAATTTAACAAGTTGTGGTATGAATACTTACTGGAAGAAAATTTAAAAAATATTATGGTTTGTTTTAAGAAATTCAATGTAATATAAAATATTGGTACGATTTTACAAAATAAAAAGGTTGAGTAAGGAGGGAAGTATTATGGCATATGATTTAAAGGACAAACTAGTAATAGGTATTTCATCCAGAGCATTATTTAATCTAGAAGAAGAAAATAATATTTATGAGAAAAATGGTGTGGAAGAGTATTCAAAATATCAAATAGAACATGAGGATGAAATATTAGAAAAAGGAGCCGCATTTCCCTTAATAGAAGCTTTACTTAATTTAAATAAAAAATTTGATAAACCAGTAGTAGAAGTTATAGTTATGTCAAGAAATAGTCCGGAAACTGGACTGAGAGTATTTAACTCAATTAACTATTATAATCTTGATATAATAAGGGCGGCTTTTACAGGAGGAAAATCTATTACACCATATTTAGATGCATTTAAGATTGATCTTTTTTTATCTAAAAGTGAAGAAGATGTTCAAAAGGCAGTAGATAATGGTTTTGCAGCAGCACATGTCTATGATCTTCCTAAAAATTTTGATGGTAGTAAAGATGAGATTAGAATCGCATTTGATGCAGATGCTGTTATATTTTCAGAAGAATCGGAGAAAATTTATAAGGAAAAAGGGTTAGAAGCATTTTTAGAAAATGAAAGAATCAATGTAAATAAACCTTTATCTGAAGGACCATTTGGTAAACTATTAAAAACTTTATCCCTAATAAAAGATAAGGAAGTAGCAAATTCAGAGTATTTAAGAATTGCAATTGTAACAGCGAGAAATAGCCCAGCACATAAAAGAGTTATTTTAACACTTAGACAATGGGGTGTTCATGTTGATGAAGCTTTTTTTTAGGTGGAATATCAAAGGATAAAATATTAAAAGCTTTTAATGCACATATATTTTTCGATGATCAGGATACCCATGCAGGACCTGCATCAGAGGTTATACCATCTGCCAGAGTGCCTTACAAATCAGATTTATAAATTAAATATAGTATGAAATAGTGAATATAGAGTATCACGTTATATGTATTAACTATAGTGTGATACTCTTTGTCTTTGTTTTTAAATAGTTGAGTTTTGAAGAATAAATCTTAATACTTCTTTAGATAAGGTAAGAATATCTTCTTTGTTTAAGCCTGATAGATCATGGCTACTATTTTCAAGAGTAACTAGTTTTGACCAAATATTATTTTCTTTACATTTATTATAAAGTTCAATGCCATTTTTATAAGGAACTATAGTATCATTTTTGCTATAAATCATTAATGTTTTTGGAGCTTCTTTATGAATATAACTTACAGGATTATATTTTAAAGTTATTTCACTTATATTAGGAATAGATCTTAAAATATTATTGATATCCCAATTAACTTTTGAAAAATCTAAAGTATTTAAATCAGTAGGTCCTAAAAAGTCAATAATATATTTAACTTTGGAAGGATAGTTTTCTAAAGTTTTATCATCTCTAAACTCATTGTTGTTTGAGTATGATGCAAGTAAAGATAAATGGGCTCCTGCTGAAATACCTAAAAGTCCTATCTCATTGGTATTAAAATTATAAATATCTTTATTCTTGTAAACCCATCGTATAGCATCTTTAACATCAGATACAAGTTTGTCAAAATTAACTCCAGGTTTCATAAGTTCGTATTCAACGCTTACTATAGTAAAACCTTCTTCACGAAAAGAATCTAATATAGGAGAAAGTATTGATGGAATATTTTTATTACCATAAACCCATGAACCACCATGAATATATATAATTACTGGAGAGCCTTTAGAAAGCCCCTTTTTAGATTTATAAATATCTAAGGTCAATGGAACATTGTTAGTATTTTTATAAACAACATTTTTAATATCAGCAGTACTTGATTTACCCAAACTTTTAGTATTAGGAATTGAAGAGACATTTTGCTTTAAAGAAATATATTTTTTCCCTATATTCACATAAAATTTAATTTGACCCCTATAGATAAAAGCAAAACATGAAACTAAAATAAAAATTAACAATAAAAATATTTTAATAAACTTAAAAAATTTCTTCATAAGTGCAGCTCCTTAAAAATTTAAATATCCAATTTAATTGTACAATAAAAATAATAAATTATCAAAATGCTTGTAAATTAAAGTGAAAAAATGTATATTTATTAATAACTATTGATTAAAAACATAGTATAGGGTAGATTTTTTTATATAATTAGATATATAATAGAAATGTTAACCATAATACAAGGAGTGAAGCAAATGAGTAACAGTATTAAATATACTACTAAAAATTATCAAAAAACAATTTTAGAAAAGTATCAAACTGCAATAATTGAAGAAAATTATAAGGAACGTATATTGAAAGAAATAGATGGAAAAAAGTGTTTGCAGAACTATTTTAAAGATTACATGAAAAAAAATAATGAAGCATTAGATTTAGAATGGGGATGCTTAATGTACTTATTTATAAAATCTGCTGAGAAAAAGGATGTAACAGGAGTAGAGGAATTTTATAAAAAATTAAAATCTTATCCTGAAAATTATTTTGAAGAATACATATTAGGCGATATTAATTTAATGTATTATGGAAATATTTTTGAATCAAAAGATAAATTTACAAAAGCATTGGAATTAAAGCCAAATGATTCTAACTCATATTATGATCTTGGATTTATATATAATCTATTGGGGGTTTTTGACAAATCTTTGGAGTGTTTTAATAAAGCTGTATATTATAGCGAAAATGCTGATGATGCAAAGGAAATTAAGCTAAAGTCTCTTCATAATATTGCAGTTTATTATATAACTGTAGATAATGATTATGAAAGAGCCGAAGAGATATTAAATAACATTTTAGAAGAAGATCCTGATTATGATAGAGCAATGGCAACTTTAAGAACTTTAAAGGAGGAAGAATAATATGGAGAATAATACAAAAGAAAAAAGTGTATGGTTTCCAAATCAGTTATCAGCAGTAAAATTATTTTTAGCTCAAATAGAATTTTCAATTAACGAAACTTATGAGCAATTAGATGGAAAAACACTTTATGAATATACAATAATAAATAATGACAAGTCAGGAATACTAAAAATTCTTCCTGAATTAAAAAATTCCCCTATTTTAGAAGAATATAATAAGATGCTTCCATTAGATAAAACAGAATTTTTATATCAATCTGTATATAAGAAAACAGGAGGAATATTAAATTTATTCCATGGGGAAATTAATGAAAGTATGGATAATGAATTAAAAGAATTATTTAGAAAAAATGAAGATAAAAATAAGGCTATAAAGTTATGGAAAGATACAAAATCAGATCTATGGAGTTCATTATCTCCGAAGCTAGTTTGGGCTGGAGGCGGAAAATTAGAAAAAGAATTATTACTTCAGTTTTGTGATAAACTAACTGATATAATGCAAGGTAAGCAGTTTTATACTCAGGGTAGTGCCATAATTAAATCAATGGAATATTTAAGAGCTTGGCAGCTAGCCTATAATCCAATTTGTAATGATTCTCCTATGAATGCTATCATAAAAGAAAGAGAAGAAATATATGATAGAAAGATTAAATTCTTAAAAGAAATGAATATAGAGTGTGATTTTTAATTAGCATATATCCCCAAAATTTATTTGTGAAATTTTGGGGATTAAATATAATAATAAATAAAGGTGGGTAATAAAATGAGGGCTATAATAACTGTAATTGGTAAGGACAAAGTAGGAATAATTGCCGGTGTAAGCGGTGAACTTTCAAGTATGAAGGTAAATATTTTGGATATAAGTCAAACAATAATCCAAGAGTATTTTACTATGATTATGTTAGTAGATATGGGAAAATCTAATGTATCTTTTGAGGGGATAAAAGATGCATTAAATAAAAAGGGTGAAGAATTAGGAGTATCCATTAGAATACAGCATGAAGAAATATTTGAGTCTATGCACCGCATATAAAAGGGGGAAGGCAAATGATTAATTCATATGATATTTTAGAGACTATAAGAATGATAGAAAAGGAGAAATTGGATATAAGAACCATTACAATGGGAATTTCTCTTTTAGATTGCATAAATTCTGATGGTAAAGTAGCAAGAGGGAAAATATATGATAAGATAACAACTAAAGCTGAAAAGTTAGTTAAGGTTGGGGAAGACATAGAAAGAGAATATGGAATACCTATAATACATAAAAGAATATCAGTAACTCCTATATCACTAATAGCAGGGGCTTCAGATGATAAGGATTATGTAGAGTTTGCAAAAATTTTAGATAAAGCAGCAGATACAGTAGGGATAAACTTTATAGGAGGTTTTTCTGCCCTTGTTCATAAAGGGTATACAAAGGGAGATAAAATTCTTATAGAATCTATACCAGAAGCACTTAGGGTAACTGAAAAAGTATGCTCTTCTGTGAATATTGGCTCTTCAAAAACAGGTATAAATATGGATGCTGTAAAGCAAATGGGAAGAATAATTAAGAGTACAGCAGAGTTAACCAAAGATAGAGATGGTATAGGTAGTGCTAAACTTGTAGTGTTTGCTAATGCGGTAGAAGATAATCCTTTTATGGCAGGAGCTTTTCATGGTGTAGGAGAGGGAGAATGTGTAATAAATGTAGGTGTAAGTGGACCAGGGGTAGTTAAGTCTGCATTGGAAAGTATAAGGGGTGAAAGTTTTGATATAGTGGCTGAAACTATAAAGAAGACCTCTTTTAAAATTACAAGAATGGGTCAACTAGTTGCAAGAGAAGCATCTAAAAGACTTAATGTTCCATTTGGTATAGTAGATTTATCTTTAGCTCCAACTCCTTCAGTAGGTGATAGTGTTGCTCATATTTTAGAAGAGATGGGTATTGAAAGTTGTGGAGCTCCTGGAACTACAGCAGCTCTTGCGCTTTTAAATGACGCAGTAAAAAAAGGTGGAGTAATGGCATGTAGCCATGTAGGAGGACTTAGTGGAGCTTTTATACCAGTAAGTGAAGACATTGGAATGATAAATGCTGTGGAAAGAGGAGCTTTAAATATAGAGAAATTAGAAGCTATGACCTGTGTGTGTTCAGTAGGGCTGGATATGATAGGGATACCTGGAGATACACCAGAAGAAACTATTTCTGCTATAATAGCAGATGAAGCGGCTATAGGAGTTATTAATAATAAAACAACTGCAGTTAGAATTATTCCTGTACCAGGGAAAACTGTTGGTGATACTGTAGAGTTTGGAGGTCTTTTAGGAAAGGCTCCAATTATGGCTGTAAGTAAGTTTTCTAGTGTTGATTTTGTAAATAGGGGAGGCAGAATACCTGCGCCTATACATAGCTTTAAAAATTAAGGAGGGATTTATGTGGGGGATACTTGTATATATGATGGTTGGCTAAAGTTATATAAAAGAAATATAAATGGAAAAAACTATGAAATAGTAAAAAATCATAGCGCAGTTTCAGCTGCTGTTATTAATGAATTTGATGAAATATTATTAGTTAAACAATTTAGACCTTCTATTATGAAAGAAACCTTAGAAATACCAGCAGGGCTTTTAGATATAGAAGGGGAGAGTATAGATGAATGTTTAGTTAGGGAACTTAAAGAGGAGACTGCGTTAGATGTAAAAACGGAGGAATTAGAAAAAATCATTTCATATAAACCTATTTTAGGGTTTAGTGCAAGTACTATGCATTTATTTAAAGTAAAGGTAAAGAGGGATTCTTTTAGTTCAGAAAAAATTAAAGATGGAGATGTAACAGAAGGATTTTGGATACCTTTTAAAGAATTTGAGGATATGATATCACAAGGAAAGATAGAAGATGATAAGACTATAATGGCTTATTTTTATTTAAAGAGTAAAAATAAGATATGAGCATTGTTTAAATGTAAGTACAGGGTATTAGGTATTAATTTAATATGTATAAAAATAGAAAGTAAAAAAATCTGTTGAGGTTAACTCAACAGATTTTTTACTTTATTTATATTCTGATACGCCCTTATAATCTACTTTAAGAGTTTCATTTTCTTTTAGAATTATATGACCAGAAGCGTATGGTTTACCCGATAAAGTTATAGAAACTTTATCTACATTATAATAATCACCTAATGTATTAGTAATACTTCTTAATATAGCTGCTTCTAAACCACTACCAGCATTCATTTCTTTTACAAAGTTATCAGTAACATCAATTTTTACTATATTAGCTTTACTATCTACAGATACTTTATTTATCTTTACATTTTCAGGCATAACTTTATTTATGTTTTTATTAGGAACTTCTTTAAAATTCTTTTCTAAAATGCTCTTTAAGTCGTTATTAGTATTAAATCGCAATGTTCTATTTACAAATATAATTTTGTCTTCATTATAATTTGGATAATAGAATTTAACAGTTTGGATAACAGGAACATTTTCTTCAATCTTTTGAAGCGAAGTTATAACTTCTAAACCTTTTGATTGGAAAACCGTTTTTACAAGTCCTATATTTAAAACATAATAATCAAATGTCTTAGATTCAGTATCCTCTGTAGTAACTTCTATAGCTTTAAATTTTCCAGCAGGAGTTTCTATTTCTTTATCTACATCAGATATAAATCTTTTGCTTCCATTAGCTAAAGTCCAAGAAGTTCCCTTAGCTAGTGGTTCTTTTAACAAAATTTCATAATTGTCATTTTTTGTATCAATTATACTATCTCTATGATAAAATTCTCCTTGTGAAGCTATAGCTCGTAGTTCTCCATCTTTTATTTCTAGTACGTTTGCAGAGGTTGTACCTGGATTTACAATTCTTAATTGAATTCTATCTCCTTGTATATAATCAGTGTAAACAGATTTTTCTGCAAATTCATTTCCTTTTCCTTCATATTTCATTCTAATGTTTTCTTTGAAAGGAAAGTAATTTTTGATAGTATAATTATTATTTTTATCTGATGCAGGAGTTTCTATTTTTGTATTTTCACTTTTATCTTTTTCCGCATTAGTATTAGGTTTATTACAGGAAGTTAGTAGAATAAAAGGTAAAAGAAATATTAGTATATATTTTTTCATGTATAACCCTCCTTAATATAGTTCTTGTAATATATATGAAAGATAATAAATATGGATATATTAAAATCATATGGTAAAAAGCGAGGGGACATAACTAGAAATACCTTTACAATTAGGCTTTATTTTCTATTTAAAATTTCTTTTAAGGTTTTTATAACATAATCTATATCTTCTCGTTTAATCCAATAATTTGTTACAAATCTTAATTCTCCATTTTCTGGGCCATTAATTTTTATGCCTTTTTTATAAAATTCTTCTACTAATTTATCCATATTATATAGTTCATCATTCATGTTAAAGAATACCATATTTATATTGATATCGTCAAGATTTATGTTTATTCCAGGTATTTTAGATAATTGTTCACCCAAATAAAGGGCATTTTCATGATCTTCTTTTAAATACTTTCTCATGTCTTTTAAAGCTATTAATCCAGCAGCAGCTAATATACCAGCTTGTCTTAAACCTCCACCCATGATTTTTCTTTTTTTTCGTGCCTTTTGTATAAAATCCTTACTTCCTGCAAGTATGGAGCCAACAGGAGCACAAAGCCCTTTAGAGAGACAGAACATTACAGAGTCACAATACTTAGTAATTTCTTTAGGATGAACATTAAGATAGGCTGCTGCATTAAATAACCTTGCTCCATCTAAATGTACAGGAATATTATGTTTTAGTCCAATTTCATATATATCTTTCATGTTTTCTAGAGATATAACTTTTCCATTTGAATGAGCATTTTCAACACATATAAGGGCTGTTTCTGGGAAGTGAATGTCTACACCTCTTATTCTCTTCTCTACTTCAAATGGATTTATTTCACCTTTATTACTTTTTATAGGTCTTAACTGTACACCAGCAATAATTGCAGGGGCACCAACTTCATGCATTACTATGTGGCAGTCTTCTCCAAGTATTACTTCATTTCCCCTATTACAATGTGTAAACAAAGAAAGTTGATTTCCAAAGGTACCACTCGGAACAAATAAGGATGCTTCCTTATGAACTAATTCAGCAGCATAACTTTCCAATTCAGTTATTGTTGGATCATCACCATAAACATCATCTCCAACCTCGGCTTTATACATAGCCTTTCTCATTTCTTCTGTAGGTTTAGTTACAGTATCACTTCTTAAATCAATAAAGTTCATTATAATTCCCTCCTTGTTATTTAAAAGAGTTAATTTTTAATAGCATAAATCTATGCTTTCTTAATTTTATTATATTCCAATAATAGTTATTTATAAATAGAAAAATTATTGATTACTATTCGCTAACACAAAGTTTGTTCTAAAATCTAGTAAAAATTAATATAAATACAATAAAATATATGGCTACAATTATCAATTTTTATGGAGGGAATTATGAATTTTAAAGAGTTAATTGAAAAAGATAGAGAAAAAAGAAAAGGAGAAAAGTTTCAAGGAACTCTTATGGATTATTTAGAAATTATTAAGAATAATCCTGAAATATGCAATTTGGCTCATATGAGAATGTATAATTTAATAACTAAAGAGGGAATTGAAATTTTAGATCCAGAGGAAAATATAAGAGTTAGGAAAATATATGGTAATGAAGTAATAAGGAGCTATAATTTTTTTAATAAGGACTTTTTTGGCATTGATAAAACTTTAATGAAATTAGTTAACTATTTTTATTCAGCTTCCATGAGAGGAGAGGAATCAAGGCAGGTATTGTATTTAGTAGGACCCGTAGGCTCAGGAAAATCTTCTATTGTAGAGTCTTTAAAGAAGGCTATAGAAAATAGTGAATCCATTTATGCAATAAAAGGCTGTCCAATGAGAGAAGAACCTCTGCATCTTATACCTAAGCATTTGAGAAAAGATTTTGAAAAAGAATTAGGTATAAAAATAGAAGGAGATTTATGTCCAGTATGTAGATATAGATTAAAAGAAGAGTATAAGGGAGAATATGAGAAATTCCCAATAGAGAAAGTTGATTTTTCAATTAGATCAAGAAAAGGAATTGGAGTAGTTCCACCGGTAGATCCAAACAATCAAGATACATCGGTGCTTATTGGTTCAGTAGATATATCAAAGATGGATTTATATTCTGAAGATGATCCAAGGATCTTTTCCCTAAATGGAGCTTTTAATGTAGGAAATAGAGGCCTTGTTGAATTTATTGAAGTATTTAAAAATGATGTAGAGTATCTACACACTATCATTACTGCTACTCAGGAAAAGTCTATTCCTTCTCCGGGAAAAGGCTCAATGATATATTTTGATGGAGTTATAGTAGCTCATTCAAATGAAGCAGAGTGGAATAAATTTAAATCTGATCATACTAATGAGGCAATATTAGATAGAATAGTGAAGGTAGAAGTACCTTATTGTTTAGAACTAAATGAAGAGAAAAAGATATATGAAAAAATACTTAAAAAGAGCAGTTTTACAGCTCACATAGCACCACATACTATAGATGTAGCAGCTATGTTTGCGATACTCACTAGACTTACTCCATCAAACAAAGTAGATTTGCTAACTAAACTTAAAATATATAATGGTGAAGAAATAGTAGAAAAGGGAACAACTAAAAAAGTTGATATATCAGAATTAAGGGAAGAGGCAGGACTTGGAGAAGGAATGAGTGGAATATCCACAAGATTTATAATAAAGTCTATTGATAATGCTTTATCAGAGTCAAAATGTAATTGCATTAATCCATTAAGTGTTATGGAGAGTATGATAAAGTCAGTTAAGGATTTAGATATATCTGATGATGAAAGAAAGAAATATTTAGCCTTTTTACAAGATACTATAAGAAAAGAATATAATAAAATATTAGAAAAAGAGATAACTAAAGCTTTTATACAAAGTTTTAGAGAACAAGCAGAAAGTCTTTTTAATAATTATTTAGATCATGCAGAAGCCTTTGTTAACAAAACTAAAATTAAGGATAAGGCTACAGGAGAACAATTAGATCCTGACGAAAAGTTTATGAGATCTATAGAAGAACAAATAGGAATTTCCGATTCCTCCTCTAAAGGCTTTAGATCAGATGTTACATCATATATGTTCTATTTGGTAAGGAAGGGCGCTAAGATAGATTACACATCTTATGAACCATTAAAGGAAGCCATAGAAAAGAAATTAACTTATTCAGTTAGGGAAATGTCAAGAATAATAACAAAATCCAGAGTAAGAGATAAAGAACAAAATGAAAAATATAATGCCATGGTAGAAGAAATGAAGAAGAATGGATATTGCTATGAATGTTGTGATGTAATATTAAAATATGCTGCTAATAATCTATGGAAGGATTGATATAATGGCAGTATTTAGAGAATTTAATCCTATCCCCCATGATAGGTCAGCAGAAGATAGAAGAAGACATCAAAAATTAGTAGAGGAGTCTATCAAAAAAAATTTGGTTGATATACTTTCTGAGGAAAGTTTAATTGGGCAAACAAAGAATAAAAAAATTAAGATTCCTATAAGAGGAATTAAAGAATATCAATTTGTGTATGGCAAAAATTCTTCTGGTGTAGGTAGTGGAGATGGTACTGAAAAAAGGGGAGATAAAATTGGTACAGAAAAAGGGGATAGTGGAAAAGGAAATGCCGGAGCAGGAAATGAAGAGGGAGAAGATATATTTGAAACAGAAATAACTATTGAGGATGTATTTTCATATATATTTGATGATTTGGAACTTCCTAATTTAAGGAAAAAGAAGTTTTCAGAAATACTAATGGAGGGTTCAAAAAAGAAGTGTGGATATCAAAAAAATGGTATTCCTCCAAGACTAGCCAAAAAAAGAACTGTGGTAGAAAAACTAAAAAGGAAACAGGGAATGAAGAGGGTGCTTAGAGAAAGACAGCAAGAATTACATGATGAAGGAAGGACTGTAGAAATAGAAAGATTTCCGTTTAAAAAAGATGATTTAAGATATTACAGAGTAAAGCCACGCAGAAAGAAGGAATACAATGCTGTAGTTATCTGCATTATGGATACTTCTGCCTCAATGGACCAAAATAAAAAATATTTAGCTAGATCCTTCTTTTTTATGATATATAGCTTTATAAAAATGAAATATGAAAGTGCTGAAATAGTTTTCATATCTCATTCTACTACTGCAAAGTTAGTAACAGAGGATGAGTTCTTTCATAAAGTTGAATCTGGTGGAACTTATATATCTAGTGGATATAATATGGCATTAGATATAATAAATGAAAAATATAATCCGGAAAATTATAATATATATGCTTTTCATGCTAGTGATGGAGACAACTGGAGTGAAGATAATGAAAGGGCAATAAAGGCCGCTAATGAATTAAGTGATGTTTGTAATTTGTTTGGATATGTAGAAATAATGACATATGGATATACAAGTACTATTAGAAAAAGATATGGGCAGGAAGTAAAAAAGAATAATTTCGTTCCTGTAACTATGCAGAAGAAAGAAGATTTATGGAATGCTTTAAAGGAATTATTAAAAGCTGAAATAAAAATAAACGGCTAATTATAAGAGGAGGTGAGGCCTCGTTGAGTTATACTTTGAAAGAACTTGAATACTGGAATGAAAAAATTGAAGAAATAGCAAAAGATTTCGGATTAGATTATTATCCACAGGAATTTGAAATAATTGATTATAATGATATGCTTGCTTATGAAGTTTATCTGGGAATGCCTGCAAGGTATCCTCACTGGAGCTTTGGTAAGGCTTATGACAGGCTAAAAACACTTTATCAATATAATCTTACAGGACTACCTTATGAGATGGTTATAAACTCTGATCCTTGTATAGCATATTTAATGAAAGATAATACTTTATTACTCCAAATATTAACCATTGCCCATGTATATGGACACAATGATTTCTTTAAAAATAACAGACTGTTTGTTGTAGGAACAGATGCAAAATATACAATAGAAATGTTTAAAAATCATGGAGATAGAATAAGGGACTATATAAATGATCCTAGCATTGGATATAATGAAGTAGAAAATATTTTAGATGCAGCTCATGCAATAAAGCTCCAGCGAGATAGAAGTATTGGAATAAAAAAATTAACTAATGAAGAACTTAAAACAAGAATAATAAAAGATTATAAAAGTTTTGAGGATAATGATATATTAAAACCCAAGGTTAAAAAAGAATTAGGTAATATAAATAAAATTCCTTTAGAGCCAGAAGAAGATATTTTAAGATTTATAGCAGAATATGGGGATTTATCCTCGTGGGAAAATGATATTATAGAAATAGTAAGAGAAGAGACAAAATATTTTATACCTCAAATAGAGACAAAGATAATGAATGAAGGTTGGGCAAGTTATTGGCACTACAATATACTAAAAAAATTAGATCTACCTCAAGACTTATATCTAGAATTTTTGAAAAGACACAATGATGTAATAACTCCATTAGAAGGAAGAATAAATCCGTATTATATGGGCTTTAAAATATTTACGGAGCTAGAGGATAAATACGGAAAAGAAAAGATTTTTGAAGTAAGATCTATGGAAAGAGATGAATCTTTTATAAGGAGATATTTAACAGAAGAATTATGCCTTGAAATGAATCTTTTCCAATATGGCAAACATGATAAAGACTATGTTATTGAAGAGGTTTCAGATGAAGATGGATACAAGGAAATAAAAAACACACTATGTAGTTCCTGTGGTATGGGAATGATCCCTTATATTACTGTTAGTGATATGAGTTCTTTTAATAAAACCTTACTTTTAGAGCATAAGTTTGATGGTAGAGAATTGGATTTAAATTATGCTGTAGAGACCTTAAAATATATAGTCCAATTATGGCAGCATAAAGTTATTTTAAAAACTAGTTCTAATGATAAATCATTGGATATTGTATGTGACACTGATAAACAAATTACCTACGTTTAAAATTAATAAATTAGTAGTAATCATAGACTTTTTTAGATGTGTATATTATTAATGTAAAAAGGTTTAAGATATAATAAAGAGCATTTAGCTTTCATAAAAGGCTAAGTGCTTTTTATTTGCTATTAATCATAACGTTATGCTATTATAAGTTGATTAAATCAATAACGAAAGGAAATAAATTATGGAATTTAAAGATTTAGGAATTAGTGAAGATATAATAAAAGTATTAGAAAATATGGGTATTACGAAGCCTACCCAAATTCAAGAGGATAGTATTGGACTTATTAAAGCAGGAAAAGATGTTATAGGAGAGTCACAAACGGGCACAGGCAAAACACTTGCTTTTTTACTTCCTATTTTTGAAAATATAAAACAAAATATAAATGAAATTCAAGTACTTATTGTAACACCTACAAGAGAGCTTGCTATTCAAATAACTGAGCAGGCTATGAAACTTAATAAAGCTAAGGACATAAATATCTTATCTATATATGGTGGAAAAGACATAGGGTCTCAACTAAAAAAGTTAAATAAAAATATTCATTTAATTATTGCAACACCAGGTAGACTTTTAGATCATATAGACAGAGGGACAGTGGATCTTAGTAAATTAAAAACTTTAGTACTAGATGAAGCGGATCAGCTATTATTTATGGGTTTTAAAAATGATATAGAATCTATTGTAAAGAAAACATCTAAAAAACGTCAAACCTTATGCTTCTCTGCAACTATGGATTCTGAAGTTAAAAAATTAGCTTATAGATATGTAAATGATGCAGTAATGATTGCAGTTAAAAAACAAGAAGTTACGCTTAATAATATTAAGCAGCAGGTAGTAGAAACAACAGATAGAAATAAAAGAAATGATCTATGCAAAGTTTTAGAGGAAGATAATCCGTTTATGGCTATTATATTTTGTAGAACTAAGAGAAGAGTAGATGAACTTGAAGTAGTACTTTATGGGCGTGGATATAACTGTGTAAAAATACATAGTGATATACCTCAAGCAAAACGTGAGAGAATAATGAAATCTTTTAGAAATGCAGATATTCAGTATTTAATAGCTACAGATGTAGCAGCAAGAGGTTTAGATATAAGCGGAGTTAGTCATATATATAATTATGATATTCCAGAAAATGTGGAAAGCTATATACATCGTATTGGTAGAACAGGGCGAGCTGGTGAAACTGGTTACACTTGTTTATTTATAGATGAAAAAGATAAAAGAGATCTAGAAGAAATAGAAAAAACTATAAAATTTAAAATACCTATAAGAAAATTATATTAAAATCTAGAATATTAAAAAGCATAGGGACAGAAATACTATATTCATGTCTCTATGCTTTTATTAACTTTATTTTCTAATCTGTCCATTTCCGTAAACAATATATTTTGTTGTAGTAAGCTGCTCAAGTCCCATTGGGCCTCTTGCATGAAGTTTTTGAGTACTTATGCCTATTTCAGCACCAAAGCCATATTCAAAGCCATCTGTAAATCTTGTGGAAGCATTGACATATACTGCAGCAGCATCTACTTCATTTAAAAATCTCTGTGAATTAGAATAGTTTTCTGTAATTATAGATTCTGAATGTTTAGTTCCATGTTTGTATATATGGTCTAGTGCTTCATCTAAAGAAGGCACTACTTTAACAGATAATATTAAGTCTAAGAATTCAGTATCCCAATCTGCATCTGTAGCATCTACAATATGTTTTAAAATTTCCTCATCTTTTGTGGAGCTTACAATTATTTTTTTACCTTCACCACAAACTCTTACTTCTACTCCTAATTTTGAAAGTGAAGTAGCAATTATAGGTAAGAATTTTTCTGCTACATTTTGGTGTATAAGTAAACTTTCCATAGCATTACATACAGCAGGTCTTTGAACCTTGGCATTTATTATAATATCTTCTGCCATTTTTAAATTTGCACTTTCATCTACAAATACATGACAGTTACCAACCCCTGTTTCTATTACAGGTACTGTAGCATTTTTAACTACAGTTTGTATAAGACCTTTTCCACCTCTAGGAATTAGTACATCTATATATTCATTTAACTTTAACATCATGTTAACAGCTTCTCTATCAGTAGTTTCTATAAGTTGTACTGTTCCTTCAGGAAGACCACATTCTTTACAGGCATTACTTAATATATTAGCTACAACTTTATTAGTGTTTATAGCTTCAGAACCACCTCTAAGAATTACTGCATTACCAGATTTTAAGCAAAGTGCTGCAGCGTCAACAGTAACATTAGGTCTTGCTTCATAAATTATACCAATAACTCCTAAAGGAACTCTTTTTTGTCCTATAGTAATACCATTTGGTCTTTTCCACATCTTTGTGATTTCTCCGATAGGGTCTGGTAATTCAGATACCTGTCTTAAGCCTTCGCTCATATCTAAAATTCTTTTTTCATTTATTAAAAGTCTGTCTAGCATTGCTCTACTTAAGCCTTTTTCTTCGCCATTTTTCATATCCATAAGGTTGGCTTCTATTATAGAATTCATATTATTTTCTAAAGCTTTAGCCATAGCATGTAAAACCTTATTTTTTGAGTCGGTATCAAGGGTAGATAGTACCCTTGCAGCTAGTTGAGCCTTTTTTCCCTTTTCTATTAAATATTCTTTTAAATTATCCATAGTGTATCCTCCTGTAATTATTTATTAGCCTTAAACCAAGTTCCAACTTCTTTTTCATCTAAAATATCTCTTAAAACCTCAGCATTATCTCCATTAACTATAACCATGGAGATACCTGAAGAGGTAGCAATTTTTGCAGCATTAATTTTTGTAGCCATGCCTCCTGTTCCAAGATTTGAACCAGCACCACCAGCGCAAGATACTATTTCTTCAGTAATTTCATCTACGAAATAGATAAGTTTTGCATTTTTATTTTTTCTTGGATCTGAGTCATATAAACCATCTATATCAGACATAAGGATTAATAAATCCACTCCAACTAGTTTAGCTACTAATGCAGATAAGGTATCGTTATCTCCAACCTTTATTTCATCTACTACTACTGCATCATTTTCATTTATTATTGGAATAACCCTTTGTTCCAGTAGGGAAGTAAAGGCATTGTGAGCATTGCTACGTCTTATAGGGTCTGTCATATCTTCTTTTGTAAGAAGTATTTGCCCAACAGTTTTTCCATACTCTGAAAAAACTTTTTCGTACATGTGCATTAATATTCCTTGGCCAACTGCAGCAGCAGCTTGTTTTTCTGGAATACTCTCAGGTCTTTTCTTAAGACCAAGTTTCCCCATACCTGCCCCTATAGCACCGGAACTAACTAGAATAATTCCATATCCTCTATTGTGTAGATCAGATAATTGGCGAACTAAGTGTTCGATATGAGATAAATTTAGTAGTCCATTGCTATAAGTTAAAGTGGAGGATCCAACCTTAACTACAATATTTTTTACATTTTTTATTTGTTCGCTTCTATTGTTTTTTATTCCATTATCCATAGTTTTAGCCCCCTTATTTTTTATATGCTCATCTCATAAATTTAAGAAAACAAAAAACATCTTACTTATGCTTATTATAATTAATGGGTAAATATAAGTCTATATTTATGTTATGTATAGTGAAAAAATAATAGTTAAATTTAATATATAATTTGGATTAGTATTTTAATTTATATTTCTTAACCTTTTATTATTATATCTAAATGTTATATTATAATAAAGTATAATATTTTTATTGGAGGCTTATTATGGAAAACAAGATGAGATTTTTACATGTAAAGGGTACAGCTTATGAAAGAGGCAGAATGTCAGGGATAGAACTAAGACAAGCTATTCAAAGGGAGCTAGAAAACTATAAACACTTGTTACATAATAAAGAAATCATGGAGAAGGTAGACAAGGTTAAAAAAGTTATAGAAGATACATTCCCTGAATATTTACAGGAGGTAAATGGCAGAGCAGATGGAGCATCAGTAAACAGAGATGTTTATTTTTTAATAATGTGTCCAGAAATATTAAATGAAGGGGTGGGATGTACTTCTTTAGTTTATAAAAGAGAAGATGGAACATTTATTTTAGCTCACAATGAAGATGATATTTATAAGCCATCAAATTCAGCCATTACTAAATGTGATATGGGCAATGAATGGTTTACAACTTATGATTATTGTAATATGCCTTTTGGAAATGCTTTTAGTTTTAATAGTCATGGTATAGTTAAAACTATTAATTATTGTTACAGTGATGATATGAACATAGAAGGTATTCCAAGATATTTTATTCAAAGACATATAAGTGAGGCAAAATCCTTAAATGATTTTATAAATAGATGCAATATAGCAAATAGAGCTTCAGGATTTCATGCTATTGCTTTGGATATAAATAAAAACCAATGCGTATCTATTGAAACTACTGCGTCACATATTAGTGTAGAGGAAATTAAAGATTATTATGTACATACTAACCACTATATACATAAGGATATAAATAAAGGTATTATAAATGTCCAAGAAGGGAGTACGTCTATTTTTAGACTAAAT
This sequence comes from Clostridium lundense DSM 17049, assembly GCF_000619945.1. Taxonomy (GTDB): domain Bacteria; phylum Bacillota; class Clostridia; order Clostridiales; family Clostridiaceae; genus Clostridium_AO; species Clostridium_AO lundense. The sequence goes on from NZ_JHVC01000001.1 coordinate 494,129, forward strand.
AAGGGAAAAGAACTATTAATAAAAGGAATAGAAAATCAAGGCGATAAACTAAATGTTGATAGCTTTATAGAAATGTTAAATTATAGAGGAACAAAATATAGTGATTCAATTTTAGCATTAAAGAATGAGCCTAATTTTACCTGCGCTAGATTTGCTATTGATACAAGAGAAAAGAACAAGGCATGGCTTCAGTTTTTTGATACTCAAGAAGGATTTTTTGTAGATTATAAATAAAGATTTAAAAATGAACAATCTTTTTGGATTACATAGCGGAGAATATGGATCACAGATAACAGATTTATATGGGGGATAAAATGAACAGTGATATAATAAATCAAGTAGTAGTATTATGCATAATTATGCTTTTAGGCCTTTATGGAAGAAAAAAAGAATATATAAAAGAGCAGACAATAAAAAGTTTAACAGATATTTTAATGAATATCACATTACCATGCTTAATATTATCATCTTTTAATGTGGAGTTTTCAAGGGATCTATGGGAAAATGTAAAATTGATTTTTATATATTCTTTAATTATACATATATTTTTAATCCTTATTAGTAAATTGTTTTTTATAAAATGCGATGAAAGCAAAAAGAAAATATTAAGGTTTGTAGCTGTATTTTCCAATTTTGGATTTATGGGCTATCCTATAGTTGAGGGCATTTATGGGAAAATAGGAGTGTTTTATGCTTCTGTTTTTGGTATACCATTTAATATAATACTGTTAACTTATGGAGTAATTCTATTTAATAAGAAAGATAAGCATAATTTTAAAATAAAAGATATAGTTATGCAACCTGGCATATTATTTGTACTGATAGGAATATTTATATTTTTATTTAGCATTAAGCTTCCTGATTCAATAAATAAAACCTTGAATATGGTTGGAGCTATGACTACACCAATGTCTATGATGATTGTAGGAGCAAGTTTTGCTAAAACTTCAGTAGGTAGCATATTAAAAGATTTCAAGTTATACTATATATCGTTTATTAGATTATTAGTAGTACCCTTTATGATATATTTAATACTAAAAATTATAAAAGCAGATGATTATATACTAAAATTATGTGTAATATTAGAAGCTATGCCTGCAGCAGCAATGACTACGGTCTTTGCAGAATTATATAATAGTGATAGAATATTTTCAGCTAAGTGCGTTTTTGTTACAACAGTTTTATCCATTTTTACAATACCATTAGTAATAACATTATTATAAAATTAGGAGGTACACAATGTTTGACTGTCATATACACACGGATTTTTCAACAGATTGTTCTATGAATATAGAAGAGGTTATTAAAGCAGCTAAAGATAATAATATAGGAACTATTATAACTGAACATTTAGATTTAAATTTTATGCAACCAGGTGAATTTATATTTAATATAGATGAATATTTTAATAAGTATATTAACTATAGAAACCATAAATTACTGTTAGGTGTGGAAATGGGTATGAGGCCAGATTGCATAGAAGAAAATAGGGAAATAAGTGAAAAATACAACTTTGATTTTATTTTAGGATCTGTACATGTTGTGGAGAATAATGGATTATATTATGATATATATGGAGATGATTTTTATAATGGCAAAAATAAAAAAGAAGTCTATAAAGATTACCTTAAATATATGCTTCAATGTGTAAAAGAGCATGATTATATAGATTCGCTATCTCATATTGATTATATATGTAGATATGCTCCATATAATGATAGTAATATATATTATGAGGAATATAATGAGTTAATTGATGAAATACTAAAAGAATTAATTTACAGAGAAAAGGCTATTGAAATAAACACTAGAAGATTTGACAATAAAGAAGCTATAGATATTCTGAAAAAAATATATAAAAGATTCAATGAATTGGGTGGGAAGATAGTAACTTTAGGATCAGATTCTCATAGACCAGAAAATGTTGGTAAGCACATATGTTTAGCAAAAGAGTTTGCTAAGGAATGTGGATTAAAGGTTGTATATTTTAAAGAGAGAAAACCAATTGTTTTAGATAACAAAGAGTAGAAGGTGAATAATAAACTCTTAAACTCTCAATTCTTTATTTTTGACGGTCAATTTTAAATTTTTGTAATGTCAATAGAGAAAAAATTATTTTATTATTAGTTATTTCAAATTTAAAATATAGGAGGAATGGATTATGGAATTTTTAAATCATATGGAAGAGGCAATAGAGGCTATAAAAGATAAGGGAGCTTTTTTAACTGTAAAAGATGATAACAGAGTAAATACTATGACTATAGGATGGGCAAATATAGGATATCAATGGAAAAAACCAGTTTTAGCTGTAATGGTTAGAGAGTCAAGATATACTTTTGATATTATAGAAAACTCTTCAGAGTTTACAGTAAGCATTCCTGTGAATGTAGACTTGAAGAAAGAATTAACACTATGCGGTACTAAATCGGGAAGAGACATGGATAAGTTTAAAGAATGTAATCTACAAGTTGAACAGGGTAGAAAAGTTATAACTCCTATAATAGGTAACTGTGATTTGCATTTTGAATGTAAAATTATATATAAGGAAAAAATGAATCCAGATCTATTATGTGATGAAATAAAAGAAGGTTGCTATAAAAATGGAGACTATCATAGTTTTTATTATGGAGAAATAGTAGATTGTTATTTTAAATAATTTAGAAAGAAAGGTTTCTTTATGAGTTTTATAAAAAAGATTAGCAATTTAAGTACTATTGGGTTAAGTAAAGTAAAGGAAAAGGCGCAGGAAAGCTATTTAAAAACTAAGGCCGAAAAAATTGATAAAGAGATAAAAAATATAGAAAACAGTAATATTGCATCGTTGCAATGCCAAAAGAACAACATTTCAAATAAAATTGAAGAAATAAAGAAAAAAGAAAAATTGAAAAGACAAGTAGCTAAATCACTTCTTAAAAGTGAAGTAAAAGAATCAAAAGGGAAAAGGGAAGAAGAAAATAAGAACTTAAATTTTGTTAGTAGAATGAAAAAAGAGTTTAAAGGTGTTCCAGTAATATCTTTAGTTGATGACATAGTAGAAGGGGCTTCTGACATAGAAAGGGTTCAAAAGATGGTGCAAAATAACCCAGATGACCCATATTGTTGGTTGATTTTAGCTCAATGCATTAATTATTATAAAAAAGCCTTTTTTATACTTAATTTAGCTAAGTCACCTGTAGATCCACTAGGTACAGTAATTGATTTAGGAACTGAATTTGGAGGAGAATACATAGAGGAAGTTTTAGATAAGGATAAATGGACTTATAAAAGAGCTTTGCTAAAAAGTATTAATTTGAGTATAAAAAGTAAAATTAAAGATGAAAAAAATTTGGTTTGTATTGGAAGAAGTGCGCAACTTTTAGCTATGCATACTAAAGAACCAATGGAGAAGGATAACTTTAATATAATGGCTAAAAAGTACTTAAGAGAAGCTTTAAAAGTAGCTTCTTTAGATGGTAAAAATGAAATTTTATTTTATTTAGGTGAAATAGATAAAAAAAATGTAAAAAGCTTTAAATATGCATTTAATAACAATATTGTCAGTGCAGTATTTAAAGGTACAGTAAATGCGGTAAGAAATCAAAGTAAGAAAATATTAAATACCAGTGAAAGAATTATAGATAAAACCGTAGATAGCCTTTTGAAAGATTAACTTTTTACTAAAAATATAATTTCAGAAAGGATTATAAAAGATTTTATGGAGATAAAACCACTAGCTGATAGAATAAGGCCAATGGAGATAAACCAGGTGGTTGGTCAAAGACATATTTTAGGTGAAGATAAAATATTAAATAGAATAATAAGTTCAGGAAAAATAACAAATATGATATTTTATGGCCCACCAGGTGTGGGGAAAACTACAGTGGCAAGTATAATAGCTAAAAAGGCTAATAAGACTTTCTATAAATTAAATGCTACAAATGCATCTTTAAGTGATATAAAAAATATAATATCAGATTTGGATGGACTTATGGGAATTAAGGGAGCGTTGTTGTATTTAGATGAAATACAAAATTTTAATAAAAAACAGCAGCAATCTCTTTTAGAATTTATGGAGAACGGAAAAATAACTCTTATAGCTAGTACTACAGAAAATCCTTATCATTACATATATAAAGCTATATTAAGCAGATCTACTATATTTGAATTTAAATCCCTAACTAAAGAGGATATAGCATGGGGAATAAAAAGAGCCCTAGGTATTTTGGAGACGGAATTTGAAAATAAAAAAATCCAATTTACTAAAGAGTCTATAGAATATATAGCAGAAGTAAGTAATGGAGATTTAAGAAAGGCACTAAATGCTGTAGAACTTTCCGTATATTCAACAAGAGCTAATGATGAAGAAATAATATATATAGATGAGGAAACCGCCAAGGATTGTACTCAAACTAAAATATTAAACTATGATAAATTTGGAGATAGTCACTACGATATATTAAGTGCTTTTCAAAAATCTATAAGGGGTAGTGATGTAGATGCTTCCATTCACTATTTAGCTAGACTTATAGAGGCCGGGGATTTACCATCAATATGCAGAAGACTTTTAGTTATAGCCTCTGAGGACGTAGGAATGGCATATCCTAATGCTATTTCTATTGTGAAGAGTTGTGTAGACTCAACAATGCAATTAGGATTACCGGAAGGAAGAATACCCCTTGCACAGGCAGTAATTCTTTTAGCTACAGCACCTAAATCTAATTCTGTAATAGTCGCTATAGATAAAGCTTTACAAGATATAAAAAGTAAGGATGTTGGTGAAATACCATCTTATCTTAAAGATGCTCATTATAACGGGGCAGAAAAGTTAGGTAGGGGTATAGGATATAAGTATCCACATAACTATAAAAACCATTTTGTTAAGCAACAGTATCTACCGGATAATATTAAGGATTCAGCTTATTATGTTCCTGGAGAAAATAAGTTGGAAGAAAAGGTACTACAATATATGAAATATATTCGAGATAGTAGATAATAGAGTCGGATTTTTGCTTCGTAAAAATCCGACTCTATTATCTATTTCTTTTCAAAAATTATTACCAATTTTTTTGTTTTTATAGTTGACAAGTTTACTCTGATTTGATATTATAAATTTGAAAGTTTAGTAAATTGGTCAACTTTCATGGAAGGCTAGAGAGGTGAGGAAATGAAGCTATCAACGAAAGGAAGATATGGTGTTAGAGCTATGGCAGATTTAGCTATAAACTATGGCAATGAACCCGTTTCAATAAAATCAATATCTGAAAGACAAAATATATCAGAATACTATTTAGAACAGCTATTTTCTTCTCTAAGAAAAGCTAATTTAGTAAAAAGTATAAGAGGAGCCCAAGGTGGTTATATATTAAGTAGAGAACCTAAAGATATAAGTATAGCTGAAATTATACAAGTTTTAGAGGGTCCAATAGATTTAGCTGATTGTACACTAGATGGAAGCTGTAGCAACATGCATTGTTGTTCAACTAGACTTCTATGGACTAGAATAAAAGAAAGTGTAGATCAGATAACAAAAACAACAACTTTACAAGATTTGGTAAATGATTATAATAAATTAAAAGCTACTTCACGAAAGGAGAAAAATTAAATGGATAGAAAGTATGTTTATATGGATTATTCAGCAACTACATTTACAAAACCAGAGGTATTAGAGGAGATGTTACCATACTTCACAGAGAAATTTGCTAATCCTTCATCAAAATTTTATTCAATATCAGAGGAACCAAGAACTGCTATTGATAAAGCTAGAGGAAGAGTTGCTAAAGCAATAAATGCTGAAAAGGATGAAATATATTTTACAGCTGGTGGATCAGAATCAGATAACTGGGCTATAAAAGGAATAGCTTTTGCAAATAAAAATAAAGGAAATCATATAATAACTACAGCTATAGAACATCATGCAGTACTTTATACATGCAAATTTTTAGAAAAGAACGGATTTGAGGTTACTTATTTACCTGTAGATGAATATGGATTAGTTAATATAGAAGATTTAAAAAATGCAATAAAGGATACAACTATATTAGTGTCAGTTATGTTTGCTAATAATGAAGTAGCTTCAATTCAGCCAATAAAAGAAATAGGGGCTATTTGTAAAGAAAGAAAGATTCTTTTTCACACAGATGCTGTTCAGGCTATTGGACATGTGCCAATAGATGTAAAGGATATGAACATAGATTTGCTTTCTATGGCTGGTCATAAATTCTATGGCCCTAAAGGTGTAGGAGCATTATATATTAGAAAAGGAATAAGAATAGAAAATCTTATTCATGGTGGTGGTCAGGAAAGAGGAAAAAGAGCAACTACAGAAAATGTGCCTGGTATAGTAGGTATAGGAAAGGCTATAGAGTTAGCTGTTTCTGAATTAGATGAAGAAGCTATTAGATTAAGAGGTTTAAGAGATAAACTTATAAAAGGTGTTATGGAAAGAATACCTCATACTAAGCTTAATGGCCCAGCTGGAGATAATAGACTTCCAGGTAGTGCAAACTTCAGTTTTATTGGATTAGAAGGTGAAGCCTTATTATTATCCTTAGATTTTGAAGGGATTTGCGCTTCTACAGGTAGTGCCTGTGCTTCTGGATCATTGGATCCATCACACGTTTTATTAGCTCTTGGATTGCCACATGAATTAGCTCATGGATCATTAAGATTATCATTAGGTGCAGGAAGTACGGAACAAGATGTAGATTATGTCTTAGATATATTGCCAGGAATTGTAGAAAGATTAAGAAATATGTCACCGTTATGGGAAGATTTTATAAAGAAAGGGGATAAATAATTATGATATACAGTGAAAAAGTAATGGACCATTTTAGAAATCCAAGAAATGTTGGAGAAATTGCAGATGCAAATGGTATAGGAGAAGTAGGAAATCCTCAATGTGGAGATATAATGAAAATATATTTAAAAGTTGAAGACAATATAATAAAGGATGTAAAATTTAAGACTTTTGGATGTGGTTCAGCCATAGCTTCATCCAGTATGGCTACAGAGCTTATAAAGGGAAAAACTGTAGATGAAGCATGGGAGTTAACCAACAAAGCTGTAGCAGAAGCGTTAGATGGACTTCCACCAGTAAAAATGCACTGTTCAGTACTTGCTGAAGAAGCAATACACAAGGCGATAAATAACTATAGAGAATCAGTAGGACTTCAACCTTGGGAAATGAAATCTCATTCAGAACATATTCATGAAGAAGTACATGGAGAATAATATTCAAAGCATAAAGAATAAATAAGAAATAAGAAATTCGCCTATGGCGAATTTCTACCTTTTTATAGCAAATTATTAAAAAATATAAATTTATTGATAGTTTTAAAATTTTATGAGAAGATTAATCTAGTTAATCATTGAAAATGGAGAAGATTAGGTATATAATCTTTATTATTTTTGAAAGAGGATTGGTGAATTGCATGACAAAAAAAGTAGCAGTTGGAATGAGCGGAGGAGTAGATAGTTCTGTTACAGCTTATCTTTTAAAGAAGCAGGGATATGATGTTATAGGGATAACTATGAAGGTTTTCCCAGGAAATAAATGTAATGGAAATAAAAGTGAATCTGAAATAATAGTAGAGAATGCTAAGAAAGTATGCGATGATTTAGGCATACCTTTTTACGAAGTGAATTTAATTGAAGAATTTAACCAGAAGGTAGTAGCTCCTTTTATTGATGAATATATTGAGGGTAGAACTCCTAACCCTTGTGTTTTTTGCAATAAATATATAAAATTTGATGCTCTATTACAAAAGGCATTAGAGTTAGGAGCAGATTATATAGCTACAGGACACTATTGTAGAATTGAAAAAGGTGGGGATAGATATTTAATTTATAAAGCAGAGGATGATAGAAAAGATCAGACCTATATGCTCTATAATATTAAGCAGCATCAATTAAAATATGTTTTGATGCCTTGTGGTGATTATTCAAAGGATAGAATAAGGGAAATAGCAAAAGAAATAGGATTAGATGTACACAATAAAAAGGACAGCGAAGAAATTTGTTTTATTCCAGATAATGATCATGGTAAATATATAATAAAGAATTGCCCGAAAAAAATAATGGCGGGAAACTTTGTGGATGAAAATGGTAGAGTTTTAGGTAAGCATAAGGGAATAATATATTATACTATAGGTCAAAGAAAGGGATTAGGTATTGCACTAGGAAAACCTGTTTTTGTTACGGATATAATTCCTTCAAAAAATCAGGTGGTACTAGGGGACGAGGATAAAATATTTAAAAATGAACTAATAGCAAAAGATGTTAACTTTATTCCATTTGATAAGCTAGAAGGTAGTATGAGAGTTACAGCTAAAATAAGATATTCTTCCCAAACTTCTTTGGCTACTATTGAACCTTTAGAAAATGGCAGAGTAAGAGTAGTATTTGATGAAAAACAAAGGGCAATAACTAGAGGACAATCTGTAGTGTTTTATATAGAGAATTTGCTACTTGGTGGAGGAATTATTGAAACTGTTAATTAGCTAGCAGTTAACAATGAACAATTAGGCATATTCAAAGAAAGGACTAGTCAGTATGTTAGTCTATTTTATATCATACTACGTCGACAGAACCCTTTGATAGAACAAACTATCAGCGGAACCTGTCTTCTTGTCTGATACAAAATATCCGTCACATCTTTGACTAGTTATTTCTTTTCATATGCCTTAAAGAAAGAATTTTATGGAACAAAAATTCTAGAATATTAATAAAACCTTGCAACTTTGCAGGGTTTTATTTTTTCTTATTTATGAAGTAATTTTAAATAAATAAGCACACTTTTGGATATGATGAATAAATTGGAATTGTAAGCAATATTATTTTAAGAAGTTTTATATATGGCGTTTTCAGATAGGGAATTGTTAGCAAGAATTATTAAATGTGAAGCTGGCGGTGAAGGGGACAATGGTATGAAGGCCGTAGCTACCTCTATAATGAATAGGGTACGAATTCCATATGGTGAATACCATAGAATAGGTCAAGGAGACATTAGAAAGGTGCTTTATCAAGAGGGTCAGTATGATTGTATGAGGCCAGTAATAAAAGGTGTACCTAATCCTCAAACTATTTGGTCAAATCCACCAGAACAAATACACTATGATATAGCAGATTGGGCATTAGCTGGCAATAGACTATTTCCAATAGGTTACTCGCTATGGTATTTTAATCCATATGCTCCGTGTCCATATTTATTTCCGTATAATGGAACGGGTAGTTTTCAAATAACTATATTAAATCATTGTTTCTATAATCCAACAGAGCTTTATGCTCAAACTTAATCTACTGAAATGACATCATATTGTTAAATAACTTATTACAAGATTTAAAATTAATTTTAAATAGGAGGATGTTCATGACACCTAATTGGTACTTAAATTATAATTGTCCGTACTATTATAGAAGTATTTCTAATGCCCAAGGCAGGTGTGGCATGCAAAATATGCCAATGCCTAATGTTTCTCAACAACAAATGCAGCAACAGCCACTACAACAACAAATGCAACAGGCACCACAGTCCACTGAATTTCAGTCGAATTTTGAGGTTGCTCCTGGCTCTCCAACATCATTGGGAATTGAATATACTCAAGGATATTTAAAAACTCAAATTGGGAAAAGAGTTAAAGTTACCTTCTTACTTGGTGCAAATATAATTCAAGATAGAGACGGAATTTTAACTGATGTTGGAATTAGTTATATAATATTGAGAGATTTATCAGCAGACTACTCAATATTGGCAGATATTTATTCCATTAAATTTGTAAACATATATCCTTAAATAATTTTAAATGGTTTATATTAGTATTTATCTATAATGGGTAAGGAATTATTTTGATATTTCCTTACCCTTTATTTTTAACTGGTATAGGGTAAGCATAATTTTTTATACTAAAGGAAAAAATATAAAATGAATTAAGGCACATTTAAAAAATAAATACTTGTTATTTATTTTAATGTGCCTAATAAGTTGGAGTTGATATGATGTATAGAAAAAAAGATTTCCTCTTTATGAAGGTAAGCAATATAAAAGGTAGAAGCATAGGATTCATAAAAGATATAATAGTGGATTTTAATATAGGAGCAGTGCTAGGATTTTCTATAACATCTTATATGATATTTGGGCCATCTTTATATGTTTTAAAAAATGATATACTTTCATTTGATGATACTATGATAGTAAGTTCTTATAACAAGGGAAGTTTTCTTCACCTTAATGATGTAATGTATATGAATATAATAGATTTACGTGGAAACATAATTGGATTGATTGAAGATATAATATTTGATGAAAAAACTTTTTTAATATATGGTGTTATTGTATCCACAGGATATATTACTAATTTTTTATATGGCAAAAAAATTTTTTTAATAAAGGATATAATTATTGGCAAGGATTGTATATTATATCATGGTGATAGGGATAAATTAATATTTTCTAATATACCAGGAAACATATTAAATGCAGGAAAAAATAATGAAGAGATTATCAAAGAATAATATAAAATATGTAGTCTATTTTATTCTTTTTATCATTATATCCTTATTGCTATTTAAAATAAAAATAATAAAAGATATTAGTTATTTAGTATTTATATCCTTTATAGTGGCTTATGTATTAAAACCGCTAAATGAAAGATTGGTTCAGATAGGCTTTAATAGATGTTTTTCATCTGTTTTGCTTATTATATTGATTATATTTATTATTGTATTAAGTACAACTTTTTTAATTCCTACTTTATTTAGAGAAAGTGCTAACATAAATGAAACTATATATAAAATTGAGATGTTTATTAATGAATTTTATGAAAAAATAAAACCCCTAAGTAATAATAAAATGTTTTATAATATTTTGCAAAATGTTTATGGCAGGATTAATGCTACCTTTGATAATGCTTTTAATACTGCATTTGAGAGAATTTTAAAAGTAGGAGAGAATTTAGTATCTTTTGCAATTGTACCAATAATAGCTTATTATTTTCTTGCAGATGGAAAAGAAATAAAAAATAGATTGCTTACACTTTTCCCAGTAAAAAGTAGAAACATAATAAGAAAAGTATCTAAGGATATCGATAAAATATTAGGTAGATATATAGCAACGCAAGTTATTTTATGTATTATAGTTGGTGTTCTTACTTTCATAGTATTATTACTTTTAAAGGTGGAATTTCCTTTGATGTTATCTCTTTTAAATGCTTTTTTTAATATTATTCCTTATTTTGGACCTATATTTGGGGCTTTACCAGGGATTATTGTGGCATTTTTAAAATCACCTCAAGTAGCTTTATGGACGGCTATATGGTTATATCTAATTCAGCAAGTAGAAGGAAATATAATATCACCAAAATTCATAGGAGATAATATAAGTATGCATCCTTTAATAGTTATTTTACTTTTAGTTATTGGTGGAAAGTTATGGGGTTTTTTTGGAATGGTATTAGCAGTTCCTATAGGGGTAATAATTAAAGTTATATACGAAGATATAAATTATTATATTTTTTAACTTTACATAAAATTATACTAATTATAATAACTTTCATTAAGGTTATAAAGGGGATATAAGAAGTAAAGGTATTGGAATAAATATTATGAATAGAGTAAATGAGATGATTTTGCATTAAAAATTATTTCATTTACTCTATTTTTTATACATTTTATATTACCAACTATAAATTAGGTCGAACTATAATCTATACTCTGTAGTCTAAAAAAAAATTTTGAAAAAGTATTGCATAAATATAAATAATTGAGTATAATTATAAACAACAATTTATTCAGGTGTATTTTGGGAAATTCCTAATGAGAACTGATACCGATGACATGTAGCGCGAGATTATTTTGCGATTTGATAAATTGAAAAATATATACTGTATATTTATTCATAAGTGTATATATAAATATAATCTAAGGGGGCTTTTTTATGAAAAAAATTATTAAAATGTTTATTCCAATATTTCTTATGGTAGCTGTATTGTCAGGATGCAGTAAAAAAGAGAAAAACTTAAATTTATTGGAAAACATTAAAGAATCTAAAAAAATAGTAGTAGGAATTGAAGAAGGTTATCCGCCTATGGAATTTAGAGATGAAAATAGAAATTTAGTTGGATTTGATGTGGACTTTGCTAAGGAAATAGGAAAAAGACTAGGGGTAACTACAGAATTTACTGTAGTAGATTTTAGTGGACTAATAATGGCTCTCAACTCTAAAAAATTCGATATAGCCATAGCTAGTATAAGCATAACAGATAAACGAAAAGAATCCATAGATTTTTCTAAGCCTTACATAATGGGTGGACAAGTATTAGCGATTAAAAAGGGAAATGAAGCTATTAAAAATGTAGGTGATTTACAGGGAAAGATATTGGCTTGTCAGTTAGGAACTACAGGGGAAAATGTGGCTGGAACTATAAAGGGATTAAAGAGCTTAAAAAAGTATGACAAAGTAACTGAAGCTTTCCAAGAATTATCTGCTAAAAGGGTAGATGCAGTAATTATGGATGCTCAGGTTGGTGGTTACTATATTAGCAAGAAAAAGGGAGAATACCAAATTATAAATGAAATAATAAGTAAGGAACCTATGGGAATTGGTTATAGAAAAGGGGACAAAGAGGTAAGAGAGGAAATAGATAAGATAATAGATAGTATGGAAAAGGATGGAACATTATCAAAGCTTTCAATTAAGTGGTTTGGCTTTGATAGCTATAAATAATATTGTAATTTGGGAGTGAGAATAATGACTAAATTAAAAAACAAAAGTTTGTTAACATTAAAGGATTTTTCTTTAAATGAAATAGAATATTTATTGAATTTATCAATAAAATTAAAAGAAGAAAAAAACAATGGTCAGGAGGAGAAAAAGTTAATAGGCAAAAATATAGCCTTGATTTTTGAAAAAGAATCATTAAGAACAAGATGCTCCTTTGAAGTAGCGGCTTATGATCAAGGAGCTAATGTTACCTATATAAATTCAAAAGAAAGCCATATTGGTAAAAAGGAATCCATAAAAGATACTGCTAGAGTATTAGGAAGTATGTTTCATGGTATTGAATACAGAGGATATGCTCAAGAAACAGTGGAAGTTTTATCAGAATTTTCAGGAGTTCCTGTATGGAATGGTCTTACAGATGAAGATCATCCAACTCAAGTTTTGGCGGATTTTTTAACTATAAAGGAGAGTTTTAATAAGCCTCTCAATTCTATAAATTTTGTATATATAGGAGATGGAAGAAATAATGTAGCAAATGCTTTGATGGTGGGAGCTAGTAAAGTAGGTATGAATTTTAAAATTATTTGCCCTAAGGAGCTATATCCTAAAACAGACTTAATAAAGTATTGTGTGGAAGAAGGAAATAAGTCAGGTGGGAAAATAGTTATCACAGATAATATTGATGAAGAAATAAAAGGGGCGGATGTGATATATACAGACGTATGGGTATCCATGGGAGAATCTGAACAAGTGTGGGTGAATAGAATAAAACTGCTATTACCATATATAGTGGATATGGAACTAATAAAGAAATGCGAAAATGAAAAGGTTAAATTTATGCATTGTCTTCCGGCTTATCATAATATGGAAACTGAAATAGGAAAAAAGATATATGAAAAATTTGGTTTAAAGTCTTTAGAGGTTACAGAAGATGTGTTTGAGAGTAAGTATTCCATAGTATTTCAACAGGCTGAAAATAGATTGCATACCATTAAATCGGTTATGGTAGCTACATTGACATAAAGTGATTCTTAGCCTTAGATGGAGTTTGATTAAAAGAAATACACTACTCCAACTAAGATTAGAAGAACTTATTAGGGAGTTCATCTATCGGATAAATTTTAGGAAGAAGGTTTTAGGATGAAGGGATTGTTATATTTAGAGGACGGAACTATATATATAGGAGAAGGTATAGGTAAAAAAGGCACTTCTGTAGGAGAACTAGTATTTAATACATCTACCACAGGTTATGAAGAAGTACTAACGGATCCATCTTATGCTGGACAAGTAATAAACATGTGTTATCCATTTATAGGTAATTATGGAGTAAACAATGCGCATAAGGAATCTTCAAGATCCTATGCTAGAGGAATAGTGGTAAAGTCTATATGTGATACACCTTCAAACTATCTAAGTCAAAAATCCCTAAATGAATTTTTAAAAGAAGAAAATATAGTTGGGGTATGTGGGTTAGATACAAGAAGTATTACTAAAAAAATACGAAATTTTGGTTCAATGAAATGTGTAATTTCTAATGAAGATTTATCAATTCATGAAATTAAAGAAATAATGCTTTCACAGGGAAAGGAAAATTTAGTCCAACAAGTAAGTGTAGATTGTACTAGACATATAAAAGGAGAAGCGGTAAAGATAGCAGTTTTAGATTTTGGAGTTAAAAAAAGCATAATAAAAGACTTAACTAAAAGAGGATGTGAAGTAACAATATTTCCATATAATAGCTTTTATGATGAAATTATGAGTATTAATCCTGATGGAGTTTTGCTAAGCAATGGTCCAGGAGATCCAAAGGATGTGCTTCATAGTGTACAGGAAGTAAAAAAGCTTATTGATAAGGTTCCAATATTTGGAGTGTGCCTAGGCCATCAAATATTGACTTTAGCTTTGGGAGGAAACACCTATAAAATGAAGTTTGGTCATAGAGGAGGAAATCATGGGGTTTATGATATAGAAAAAGATAAAGCCTATATAACTTCTCAAAATCATGGTTATGCAGTAGAAGCAGAAAGTTTAAAAGATTTGGATGTAGTGGTAACACATATAAATTTAAACGATAGAACTATTGAAGGAATAAGACATAAAAGTTTACCTGTTTTTTCAGTGCAATTTCATCCAGAAGGAGCACCAGGACCAACGGATACTTCTTATTTATTTGATAAGTTTATTAAATGTGCAGGTGAAAGATTGTAGTAAGCACAGATAATGGAACTTTATAGGAGAGCAAATAGTGATAGAGGACTATTTGCTAAAATTAAAGGAGGAAAAATTATGCCATTAAATAAGAATATAGATAAGGTTTTAATAATAGGTTCTGGTCCTATAATAATTGGTCAAGCTGCTGAATTTGACTATTCGGGTACACAAGCCTGTAAAGCTATAAAAGAGGAGGAAATAGAAACTATTTTAGTTAATAGTAATCCTGCTACTATTATGACAGATGAGCATATAGCTGATAGAGTTTATATAGAACCTTTAACAGTTCAAGCTGTAACTGAAATTATAAAGAAAGAAAGACCCTATGGGATTTTAGCTGGATTTGGTGGACAGACAGCTTTAAATTTGGCTATGGAATTAAAAAAAATAGGTATATTGGATAAATATAATGTGAAGCTTTTGGGGATAAAAGAGCAGTCTATAAAGAAAGCAGAGGATAGAGAAGAATTTAAAAAACTCATGGAGGAAATAGGAGAACCAATACCACCAAGCGTTATTGCAACAAATATGCAACAATGTAGAAATTTTGTAAAAGAGATAGGTTTTCCGGTTATTATTAGACCTGCCTATACTCTAGGTGGTACAGGTGGAGGTGTAGCTTATAATCATGAGGAACTAGAAAATATATGTCAGCATGGTATAAAAGAAAGCCCTATAGGGCAGATATTGTTAGAAAAAAGCCTTGTAGGATGGAAAGAGATAGAATATGAAGTTATAAGAGATAGCAAGAACAATTGTATTATAGTATGTAATATGGAAAATTTAGATCCAGTAGGAATACACACAGGAGACAGTATAGTAGTTGCTCCAAGTCAAACTTTAGGAAATGGGCAATACCAAATGCTAAGAAGGGCTTCTATTAAAATAATTAAAAGTTTAAAAATAGAGGGAGGATGTAATATACAATTTGCATTAGATCCATATAGTGAAAATTATATGGTTATAGAAGTGAACCCTAGAGTTAGTAGATCTAGTGCTTTGGCTTCAAAAGCTGCAGGATATCCTATAGCTAAAATTGCTGGAAAAATTGCGTTGGGATATACTTTGGATGAATTAAAAAATTATGTAACAGGTAATTCAAGTGCTTTTTTTGAGCCAGCATTAGATTACTGTGTTGTAAAAATACCTAAATGGCCTTTTGATAAATTTAAAGATGCTAATAGAAAGTTAGGCACACAAATGAAGGCAACAGGAGAAGTTATGGCTATTGATAGATGTTTTGAAAGTGCCTTACTAAAGGCTGCTATAAGTCTAGAGGGAGAAATAATAGGATTAAATTTACCAAATTTGAATGATATGTCTAAGGGGGAAATAATAAATAAAATAAAGCTGCAGGATGATGAAAGATTATTTGCTATAGCTGAAGGACTAAGAAAAGGCGTAACCATACAAGAAATTCATAGTGTTACAAAGATAGATAAATGGTTTTTAAATGCTATTAATAATATTGTGAATATGGAAAAAGAATTAATAAATCACACACCTGATATTAGCATGGTTCATAAGGCTGAGGCTATGGGATTTACAGATGAATATATATGCAAAATTATTGGTATATCAAGAGAAAACTTAGAGGAATTAAAAAGTACGAATAATATAGCACCAGTTTATAAAATGGTGGATACATGTAGTGGAGAGTTTCAGTGCCAAACGTCCTATTACTATTCTTGTTATGATTCTGAAGATGATAATATAATAACAAAAGGTGATAAGATTTTAGTTATAGGCTCTGGACCTATAAGAATAGGACAAGGAATAGAATTTGATTACAGCTGTGTTCATGGTGTTTGGGCTATTAATAAATTAGGCTACGAAGCTATAATTATTAATAATAATCCAGAAACTGTTAGTACGGATTTTGATATTGCTGATAAACTATATTTTGAACCGTTATATATAGATGATGTTATGAATGTTATAAAACGAGAGAAAGTAAAAGGTGTAATTGTACAGTTTGGAGGACAAACTGCATTAAATCTATGTAAGAAGTTAAGTGAAAAAGGTGTAAATATATTGGGTACTTCTTTTCGTTCAATTGACTTAGCAGAGGATAGAAATAAATTTAGACACTTTTTAGAAAAGTTAAATATAAAAACTCCTATAGGAGGAGCTGTGATAAATCTACAGGAAGCATATGATTTAGTAGATAAAATAGGTCTTCCTGTAATTGTAAGACCTTCCTATGTAATAGGTGGAAGAGGCATGGAAATAATTTATCATAAAGAGGAGTTATATAAATATCTTAAGGAAGCGGTTAGTTTGTCTGAAGAAAGTCCTGTGCTTATAGATAAATATGTCATGGGAAAAGAAATAGAAGTAGACGCTATATGTGATGGGGAAAATATATTAATACCAGGTATAATGGAACATGTTGAGAGAACAGGAGTGCATTCAGGAGATAGCATTACTATATATCCTTCTGTTAGCTTAGGAGAAAATGTTTTAGAAAAAATCCATCAATATACTTTGGAAATTTCAGAGAAATTAAAAATAAAAGGACTAATAAATATACAATATGCCTATGATGGGAAGGATATTTATGTAATTGAAGTTAATGCAAGAGCTTCTAGAACAGTACCTATTTTTAGTAAAGTTACAGGAATACCTATGGTAGATTTATCTGTGGGAATAATACTAGGAAAAACTTTAAAAGAGCTAGGATATCCTACAGGTTTATATAGAAAGGAAAAGTTTTATGCAGTAAAAGTACCTGTATTTTCAACAAAAAAATTGCAGGGAGTAGAAGTGGCTTTAGGACCAGAAATGAAGTCTACAGGAGAAGTATTAGGTATAGATTATAATTTGAATAAGGCTATATACAAGGGATTTAAAGCTGCAGGTATTGATTTTATAACTAATGGAAATATATTTGTATCTTTAGATGATAATAATAAGCATGAAGGAGTAAATATAATTAAGGAATATGAAACTTTGGGATTTACTATATATGCATCTTATGGAAGCTATAAATACTTAATGGAAAGTGGTGTAAAATGTAATTTGTTATCCATAGAAGAAGCTTGTGAATTTATTAAAAATAAAGAAATAGATTTGATTATAAATACACCTACTGAAGGAAAAAATATGAATAGAAACGGGTTTAAATTAAGAAGAAAGGCTGTGGAAAATAATGTTACTATTTTTACATGTTTAGACACAGCTAAACTGTATATTCAAGGAATAAAGATTGAAAAAAATGGAGAAAATATAGAATATAAATCCTTAAGCCAATATAAAATTTAGCTAGATGTTGACATGTGATATTTTTTAATTTATAATTTTTATCAAAATGAATATTTTGGTTATGAAGAAAATGAGTAAATACATTTTTACCATTAAGAGAGGAAGTGGCTGGTGAAAACTTCTTGGAAAATGTATTGAAGCTATTTTGGAGCCTTTATTATATCTGAGAGATATAAGTTACATAACTTATATAATTAGGGTGGTACCGCGGAGAAGCTTTCGTCCCTTATTCAAGAGACAAGGCTTCTTTTTTGATGCCAAAATTAATTAAATTTATTAAAAATATTTTTACAACGTTAAAGGGAGAGATGAAGAAAATGACTTGGAATTTTGGCCAACAAGATTCCTTCTATAACTCTCAATTTCAACTATTAACTAAATAAACGGAGGAGATAATTCATGGAAAAAATGGGTTTGAACGAATTAAGAGAAGCATATTTAAAGTTTTTTGAAAGTAAGGAGCACTTAAGGTTACAAAGTTTTCCTTTAGTGCCTAAAAATGATAATAGTTTGCTGTTGATTAATGCAGGAATGGCTCCATTAAAGCCTTATTTTACAGGAGTTCAAGTGCCACCTAGAAATAGGATTACTACATGTCAAAAATGTATAAGAACTGGTGATATAGAAAATGTAGGTAAAACTTCAAGACATGGTACTTTTTTTGAGATGTTAGGAAACTTCTCCTTTGGAAATTACTTTAAAAAAGAAGTTATTCCATGGGCATGGGAATTTGTAACTGAAGTATTAAAACTTCCAAAAGATAAATTATATGTAACAATATATTTAGAAGATGATGAAGCATTTGAAATATGGACTAAATCTACAGATATAGATCCATCAAGAATATTCAGATTAGGAAAAGATGATAATTTCTGGGAAATAGGTCAAGGACCTTGTGGACCATGTTCAGAAATACATTTTGATAGAGGAGCTGGAAAGATAACTACTGCAGAAGAATTTGTTAAAGCAGGAGATGAAGACAAAGTAGTTGAATTCTGGAACCTAGTATTTACTCAGTTTGATAAAGATGAAAACGGAAATTACAATAGATTAGCACATCCTAATATAGATACTGGAATGGGTCTTGAAAGAATAGCTACAATTATGCAAGGAACAAATAGCATATTTGAAGTAGATACTATAAGAGCTATACTAGATGAAGTAACTAAAGTATCAGGTGCAGTTTATGGAAAAGATAAGAATACTGACATATCCTTAAGAGTTATAACAGACCATGTAAGAAGTGTAACTTTCATGATTTCAGATGGTATATTACCTTCTAATGAAGGAAGAGGATATGTTCTAAGAAGACTACTTAGAAGAGCTGCTAGACATGGAAGATTATTAGGAGTGAATCATAATTTTCTTTACAATATATGTGATATAGTAATATCAAATTCTTGTGGTGCATACCCTGAGTTAAAAGAAAAAGAAGAATACATAAAGAAAGTTATAAAACTAGAAGAAGAAAGATTTGCTGAAACTATAGACAGTGGTATTCAAATTTTAAATGAATATATAGAAGAACTTAATAAAAAAGGAGAAAAGGTTCTTTCAGGAGATAAAGCTTTTAAATTATATGATACTTATGGATTCCCTTTAGAATTAACTGAAGAAATATTAGAAGAAAAGGGAATGAAAGTTGATATAGAAGGCTTTAATAAAGAAATGAATGAACAAAGACAGAGAGCTAGAGCTGCCAGAGGAGAATCTAACTACATGGGAGCCGAAGATACTTTAATAAATAAATTACCAAAAGAAATAGATACGGAATTTGTTGGTTATGATAATGTAGAAACTGATTCAAAGATTACTTTAATAGTAAAAGGAGAAGAATTAGTTAATTCTTTGACTTCAGGAGAAGAAGGGGTAATATTAGTAGAGAAAACTCCTTTCTATGCTGAAATGGGAGGACAAATTGGAGATACAGGTATAATAAGCTTTGAAAGTGGCAAAGCTGAAGTAATGGATTGTAAAAAGAATGTAGGTGGGAAAATACTTCATTTTGTTAAAGTAATAGAAGGAGAAGTTAAGAAAGACAGTATTGTGACTTTAAAAGTAGATGAAGATAGAAGAAATAGTATAAGAAAAAATCATACAGCTACCCATATGCTTCATGAAGCATTAAGAGAAGTACTAGGAGATCATGTGCAGCAATCTGGTTCTTATGTAGATAGTGAAAGATTGAGATTTGACTTTAATCATTTTGCAGGACTTACTGAAGAGGAGCTAAAGACTGTAGAAAGATTAGTTAACTTAAATATAATGAAAGTATATCCTGTAGCAACTAAGGTGATGAATATAGAGGAAGCTAAGGCAAGTGGTGCTGTAGCATTATTTGATGATAAATATAAAGAAGATGTAAGAGTAGTTTCTGTAGGAGAGTTTAGCAAAGAACTTTGTGGTGGAACTCATGTTAGAAATTCAGGAGAAATTGGATTGTTTAAAGTAATTTCTGAGTCAGGAGTAGCTGCAGGAATAAGAAGAATTGAAGCGGTTACTGGGTTAAATGCTATAAACTTTATGGAAGAAAAAGAAAATACCTTAAAATCCATAGGAGAAACACTAAAATGTGGAGAAAAGGATATAATAAGTAAAATAAATTCAAATTTAGTAGAGCTTAAGAATAAAGAAAAGGAAATAAATGAACTTAAGAGTAAATTAGCTAGTGGAGCAGAGGATGAACTATTAAATAATGTAAAAGAAGTAAAAGGTATAAAGTTAATTACTGGAGTATTAGAAGATGTAGATGGTAATACTTTAAGAGAATTAGGAGATAAGCTTCGAGATAAGATAGCTGATGGCGTAGTAGTATTAGGAAGTGCTATTGAAGGAAAAGTTCAATTTATTGCAATGGCTTCAAAGGGAGCAGTAGCTAAAGGAGCCCACTGTGGAAAGATCATAAAAGAAGTTGCTTCAATTGCTGGAGGCGGCGGTGGTGGAAGACCGGATATGGCCCAAGCAGGTGGAAAACTTCCGGAAAAACTTAATGAAGCAATAGCTAAGGTAGAAGATATACTGTCAAATTTAGCAAAATAGTATACAATTTATAAAATATAGTCTATAATATAAATAAATACAACATTGTTTGAATAACAGTTGACAGTTAATAAAAAGCGTTATTTTTCTCACTGATCTAGAAAAAATTAGTTCATCTAGCATCAGTGAAGAAAAAATATTTATAGCTTCTTTATATTTTTAAATATTAAATTCTTAATTTAAAATACATATATAGGCAAGTGGGGTGAAGAAAAAATGGGGAATGATAATACTATTCAATTTGATGCGGTAAAGAATAAAAGAGATTTAACTAAAGAGATTCTTACCCAAGTATATGATTCTTTAAAAGAAAAGGGATATAATCCTGTTAATCAAATGGTAGGATATTTAATATCAGGAGATCCTACTTATATTACAAATTACAATGGAGCTAGAGCTTTGGTTAGAAAACTTGAAAGAGATGAGATATTAGAAGAAGTATTAAAAAATTACTTAGGTATAAAATAAAAATGCCTTAATGGCATTTTTATTTTAAAATTGAGCATAATAAAGGAGAAGAATATGAGAATATTAGGGCTTGATGTAGGAGATAGAACCATAGGAGTTGCAGTAAGCGATCCATTAGGTTTAACAGCTCAAGGAATAACTACTATAAGAAGAAAAGGTATAGACAATGATATAGAAGAGTTAAAAAAGATATGTGCTCAATATGAAGTCCAAAAGATAGTATCTGGATTACCTAAAAATATGAATGGTACTTTAGGCCCACAAAGTGAAAAGGTACTAGAATTTTGTGATGTTTTAAAAAGTGAAATTTCTTTAGAAATAATAATGTGGGATGAAAGACTTACTACTGTAGCTGCACATAAAGCTATGTTAGAAGCAGATTTATCACGTTCGAAAAGAAAAAAAATAGTAGATAAAATTGCTGCTACATACATACTTCAAGGCTACTTAGATAGTATTTATTAATAAATTTGTGAGGTGAAAACTATGGAAAATGATGTTACATCAATTGTATTGACGGATGAAGAAGGTAACGAAACTGAATTTGAGGTAGTTACTAAATTAGATATTGAAGATAAAGAATATGTAATTGTAGTGCCAAAGGATGAAGATACCGATGAAGCGATAGCATTAAGAATAGATAAAGATGAAGATGGAAATGATATATTGGTTACTGTAGATGACGATGATGAGTTTGCCATTGTCGTAGAGGCATATGAAACTTTATTTGCTGAAGAAGATAGTGAATTAAACTAGTGCATAATAAAAGCTATGTTGCCCATACATAGCTTTTATTATTTTTTACATAACATTTTATCTAATAGCTACCTATTTTAAGGATGACATTTTATAAGAATAGGTTGGGTATAGATAGGTTATTCTAAGCTTCAGATTAAGATATTTATTTTTAATATAAATTTTATCTGAAGCTAAGAAAAACTTAATGTAATGATTATCAATTGACAATACTTTAGTATTAAATATATAATTAAGTGTAGAAATTTTTATTAATATATGAAATGAGGTACCTATATGGGAAAGTTTTCTTATGAAGAAATAGAAAGATTAAAAAATTCTTTAAAAGAAAAAGGATATAAGCTTACTCCTCAAAGAAGAGCTATTGTGGATATAATTATAAAAAATGAAGGAAATCATTTAACTACTGAGGAATTATACAATCTTGTGAAAGTGGAGTGTCCAGAAATAGGTTTAGCTACAGTTTATAGAACAGTTCTTTTACTTGAAGAAATGGGTATAGTTACAAAGCTAGACTTAAATGATGGATGTAGTAGATATGAATTAGTTCACGAAGATGAAAACCATCAACATCATCATCTTGTGTGTAATAAATGTGGCAAGGTTATTGAGGTGGAAGGAGATCTTTTAGAGGAGCTAGAGCACAGTATAGAATTAAAGTATAAATTTAAAATTCAAGATCATAGTGTTAAATTTTATGGATTATGCAGTGAATGCTCTAATGAGTTAAAATAATAGATTACCTAAAGTAAAAGAATAAAAAAGGAGGGGAGAAAATGAGAAGGGAAAGAGACAAAGTTAAAGTTATTCCACTAGGCGGAGTAAATGAAATAGGCAAAAATTTAACAGTTATAGAATATAAAAATGATATTATTGTTATTGATTGTGGCTTAAAATTTCCTGATGAAGAAATGTTGGGTATAGATGTAGTTATACCTGATATAAGTTATTTATTAAAAAATAGAGAAAGAGTAAAAGGAGTATTTTTAACACATGGACATGAGGATCACATAGGTGCACTTCCTTATGTGTTAAAACAATTAAATGTTCCTGTGTATGGAACGAAACTTACATTAGGTATTCTAGAAACTAAGTTGAAAGAGCATAATTTACTGGGTTCTGTTGAATTGATATGCGTAAAAGCAAGAGATATAATAAAGCTTGAAAATGCATCAGTAGAATTCATAAGAACAAGTCATAGTATAGCGGATTCAGTTGCTATTGCTATACATACACCACTTGGAGTAATACTCCATACAGGTGATTTTAAAATTGATTATACACCTATAGACGGTTGTGTAGCGGATTTGACTAGGTTTGCAGAACTTGGGAAAAAAGGTGTAATACTTATGCTTGCAGATAGTACAAATGTAGAAAGAGCAGGATATACTATGTCCGAAAGCACTGTAGGAGAAGCTTTTGAGGATATTTTTGCTACAGCAAAAGGAAGAATAATTGTAGCAACCTTTGCTTCACATATACATAGAATACAGCAAGTTATAAGTGCAGCTGATAAGTATGGAAGAAAAGTGGCGTTTTCCGGAAGAAGTATGGAAAATATTGTGGAAGTTTCTAAAGAATTAGGTTATATTGATGCAGCTAATGAAATGTTCATAGATATCGATTTGATTAATAAATATCCAGAGGATAAGGTAGTTATAATAACTACTGGAAGTCAAGGAGAACCTATGTCAGCTTTATCAAGAATGGCTGCTTCAGAACACAAGAAAGTAAATATAATACCAGGAGATATGGTTATAATTTCAGCTACGCCAATTCCAGGAAATGAAAAATTAGTATCAAGGGTTATAAATCAATTGTTTAAAAAAGGAGCTGAAGTAATATATGAAGCTTTAGCTGATGTTCATGTATCTGGTCACGCTTGCCAGGAAGAATTAAAATTGATGCATACTCTTGTAAGACCTAAATTCTTTGTTCCTGTACATGGGGAATATAGACATTTAAAGCAGCATGCAGAATTAGCTATAAAACTTGGACTTCCAAGTAATAATGTTATAATTGCTGATAATGGAGATGTAATCGAAGCTAATAGAGACTTCATAAGAAAAAATGGAGTAGTTACTTCAGGTCAGGTATTTGTAGATGGCTTAGGAGTGGGGGATGTTGGTAATATCGTTTTAAGAGATAGAAAACATCTTTCTCAAGATGGTATTCTTACAGTAGTTGTAACTATTGAAAAAGAATCTGGATTAGTTATAGCAGGTCCTGATATTATTTCAAGAGGATTTGTATATGTAAGAGAATCAGAGGACTTAATGGAAGAAGCAAGAAATATAGTAAGAGATGCATTAAAAGAATGTGAAGAAAAACATATAACAGAATGGGCTACTATAAAGTCAAATATAAAGGATTCTCTAAGAATGTTCTTATATGAAAGGACAAAGAGAAAACCAATGATACTTCCTATTATAATGGAAATTTAATTCAGAGCACAGAGTGCAGAGCATAGAGCACAGATAATAGATTTTTAATTAAATCTATGCTTTATACTCTATACTCTATACTCTATACTCTAAAAGGTGTTCTGTTTTATTATTGAAAATTTGGGAGGCTTTTAAATGAATATTTATGATAAAACTCATGAATTAGCTAAAATTTTAAAAGATTGTCCAGAAGTTATAGAACTTAGAAATGCAGTTAAAAAAATAGAGAATAGTGAGACTAATAAGAAAATGTTGAATGATTTCAGAAAATTGCAGTATGAAGCATATTCTGAACAAATGAGCTGTGGAAAATTATCCAAGGAAATGGAAGGGAAGTTAAACAACTTAGGATCTATTATTTCTATGAATCCAGAGGTTTCTTTGTATCTTCAGGCAGAAGCGAGATTCGGTGTAATATGGGAAGACATTATGAAAATATTGAATGAAGCTGTAGATATTGATTTAACTTTCGGAATAGGGAAATAATTTTACATAAGTTGACTTTTTACGATAGTAATATTAGAATGAATGTATTAGCGTAAGTTGGATACTCCTAGGTATCCAATTTTTTTGAGAAAAATTTAAATTTATTGGGGGAAATAATATGAATTTATTTACAAGAAATGATATAAGAAATATAGCTATAATAGCGCACGTTGACCATGGTAAGACTACTCTAGTTGATGCGATGCTTAGACAAAGCCATGTTTTTAGAGAAAATGAAAAGGTTCAAGAAAGAGTAATGGACTCAAACGATCTTGAAAGAGAAAGAGGTATCACTATTCTTTCTAAAAATACTTCTGTTATGCATAATGGCATAAAAATCAATATAATTGATACACCAGGACACGCTGATTTTGGTGGAGAAGTAGAACGTGTATTAAAAATGGTAGATAGTGTTTTACTTGTAGTTGACTCTTATGAAGGACCTATGCCTCAGACAAAATTCGTTTTAAAGAAAGCTTTAGAACTTGATTTAAGACCTATAGTAGTTATAAATAAAATTGATAAACCAGATGCTAGAGCTGGTGAAGTTTTAGATGAAGTATTTGATCTATTTGTAGAATTAGGTGCTTCCGATGAGCAATTGGATTTCCCTGTTGTTTATTGTTCAGCTAAAAAAGGTATAGCTATGAAAGAATTAGATGAAGAAAGCAATAATATGGATCCTTTATTTGATATTATAATTAAAAATGTAAAAGCACCAGAAGGATATATTGATCAGCCTCTTCAAATGTTAATTACAACTATTGATTCAAATGAATATGTGGGAAGAATTGCTATAGGAAAAATATACAGAGGATCAATAAAGAGAAATCAACAGGCTGCTCTTATAAGAAAAGATGGTAAAGTAGATAATGTTAAAGTAAGCAGTGTTTTTGTTTATAATGGACTTAAAAGAGAAGAAACAGATGAAGCTAAATTAGGAGATATAGTTGCTGTTGCAGGAATATCTGATATTAATATAGGTGAAACTTTAGCAGATGCAGGTTCACCAGAAGCACTACCTTTTGTAGAGATAGATGAACCAACTTTAAGTATGAATTTTATGGTAAATAACTCACCTTTTGCGGGAAAAGAAGGAGAGTATGTAACATCAAGACATTTAAGAGATAGACTTATGAAAGAGTTGGAAACTAATGTAAGCTTAAGGGTTGAGGAAACAGATTCAGCAGAATGCTTTAAGGTAAGTGGAAGAGGAGAATTACATTTATCTATTCTTATTGAAACTATGAGAAGAGAAGGTTATGAATTCCAGGTTTCAAAGCCTAGCGTAATATTTAAAGAAGAAAATGGTAAAAAATTAGAACCAATTGAATATTTAACTATAGACGTACCAGAAGAATTTATGGGCGTTGTTATGGAAAAGCTAGGACCAAGAAAAGCAGAAATGGTTAATATGACTTCAGCTGTAAATGGTTATACTAGATTAGAATTTACTGTACC
This sequence comes from Clostridium lundense DSM 17049, assembly GCF_000619945.1. Lineage (GTDB taxonomy): Bacteria > Bacillota > Clostridia > Clostridiales > Clostridiaceae > Clostridium_AO > Clostridium_AO lundense. The sequence goes on from NZ_JHVC01000001.1 coordinate 520,952, forward strand.
TGCAAGGGGATTAATAGGCTTTAGAAATGAATTTATGACTGACACTAAAGGAAATGGTATAATGAATCATCTTTTTGAAGGCTATGAAGCTTATAAGGGAGATATTCCAGAAAGAAGTAGGGGATCCTTAGTAGTATTTGAATCTGGTACATCTATAACTTATGGATTATTCAATGCTCAAGAAAGAGGTACTCTATTTATTGGAGCAGGTACTGAGGTTTATGAAGGAATGATAGCAGGTGAATGTTCAAGAGCAGACGATATAGAAGTTAATGTTTGTAAGAAGAAACATTTATCTAATACAAGATCTTCAGGAGCAGATGAAGCGTTGAAATTAACTCCAATAACTCCAATGTCATTAGAGCAATGTCTTGAATTTATAGCATCAGATGAATTGGTAGAAGTTACACCTAAAAATATTAGAATGAGAAAAAGAATACTAAATGCAGAAATGAGAAAAAAATCAAATAGAAGAAAGTAATTTTTTATAATCATGGAGGGGGCTATGCGAAAGGTAAAAAGGATACTTACAAGTTTCTTGATTTTACTGGTTATGATAGTTGGAATTTACTCTTATTATAGATCTGTAGTAAATCATCCTTTCAAAGATAAAGGAAAAGATATAGGGGTTATTGTTAATAATGGTGATAGTTTATATAAGGTATTAAATTCTTTAGATAATAAAAAAGAAATAAAGAATTTAATTTTAATAAAAACTTATATAAAAAGAAATAATTTAAATACTACTATTAAACCAGGAAATTATCAGATAAGCTCTGACGTAACCTTGAAAGAACTTATGATAGATTTAAATAAGGGGATTTTTAATAAGAATCTAGTAAAAGTTACTATTCCAGAAGGATATGATATAGAAAAAATTGCTTTACTATTGGAAGAAAAAGATATAATAAAAAAAGAGGAATTCCTACAAAGTTGTAGAGAATTTCCTCTTCCACGTTATATAAAGAATGTAGGTAATAGAAAATATAATTTAGAAGGATATTTATTTCCAGATACCTATGAATTAGTTAAAGGTATGCAAGGAAAAGATATTATTGATATTATGTATAATAGATTTAATAGGTCTATTAATGAACTAAGAAATAAGTACAGCATAGATGATAATAAAATTGATACAATAATAACAATGGCATCTATGGTAGAAAGAGAAGCTGAAAGAGATGAAGAAAGAGGAAAAGTAGCTTCTGTGTTTTATAATAGAATAAATATAGGGATGAAAATGGAATCTTGTGCTACAGTGCTATATGCTCTAGGAAAGCACAAAAACAAATTATACTATAGTGATTTGAAAATAAAATCCCCATATAATACGTATATTATTAAGGGCTTTCCTCCAGGACCAATATGTAGTCCAGGTATATCATCTATAAAGGCAGCTATAAATCCAGATAAGACAAATTATTTGTATTTTGTATCTTATAATAATGGAACTCATTTCTTTACAAGAGATTATAAAGAGTTTTTGAAGGTGAAAAAACAAACTCAAGGGAATTAGTTTCTTTTAAGCTAGGAGGTTGTAAATGAGCGGTATTACTTATGACTACATGGAGGAATATATTAGAGGGCTTATAAAGGAAAGTAACCCAATACTTAAGGAATTGGAAGAGTATGCTCATAAAAATAATGTTCCAATAATACAAAAAGAAGTTGGAAAATTTTTGGAACTTATGATAAATATAAAAAGGCCAAAAAAAATATTAGAATTGGGTACTGCTATAGGTTACTCAGCTATTTTAATGAAAACAGCTTGTATTGAAGACTGTGAAATAGTAACCGTAGAAAGAGATCAGGATATGATAAACTTAGCACAGAATAATATAGAGAAGTATGGAGTTTCTAAGGATATAAAAATAGTTCAAGGTGATTGTTTAGATGTACTAGAAAATCTTCAAGGTGAATTTGATTTAATATTTATGGATGCAGGTAAGGGACATTATAATCATTTTCTTCCCCATTGTTTAAGACTTTTAAATAAAGATGGAGTTATTGTGGCAGATAATGTGCTTTTTAGGGGAATGATAGCTTCAAATGAGTTAGTTAAAAGAAGAAAGATAACTATTGTAAAAAGAATGAGAAAATTCTTGGAAATGGTATCAGAGGATGAATTTATAACCTCTGTAATTCCAATGGGTGATGGAATAGCAGTTATCACAAGGAGGGAGAAATAATGAATAAACCGGAAGTATTAGCACCAGCTGGAAGTTTGGAAAAGTTAAAGACTGCCATAATATTTGGAGCAGATGCTGTATATCTTGGAGGAAGTAAATTAAATTTAAGAGCTTTTGCAGATAATTTCAGTGATGAGGAATTAAAGGAAGGTATAGAATTTGCTCATGATAGAGGAAGAAAAGTATATATAACTTTAAATGTCTTTCCTCACAATGAAGATTTAAAAGGATTAGAAGAATATTTAATTAAGTTATATAGTTTAAATGTAGACGCCATTATAGTATCTGATCCAGGTATAATAATGACTGCAAGAGAGGTAGTACCAAATTTAGAGATACATTTAAGTACTCAGGCAAATAACGTAAACTGGAAATCAGCAATATTTTGGTATAATGCAGGAGTAAAAAGGATAGTTTTAGCAAGAGAAATGTCTTTAGAAGAAATAAAGGAAATAAGAGAAAAGTTACCACAGGACTGTGATATAGAAGCTTTTGTTCATGGTTCAATGTGTATGTCTTATTCAGGAAGATGTTTACTATCCAATTATATGACAGGAAGAGATTCAAATAGAGGGCAATGTGCTCAACCTTGTAGATATAAATACTTTTTAGTAGAAGAGAAAAGACCTAATCAGTACTTCCCAGTAAATGAGGATGAAAAAGGGACTTATATATTTAATTCAAAGGATTTATGTATGATAGAACACATACCAGAGCTAGTCAATGCTGGAATTAATTCCTTTAAGATTGAAGGAAGAATGAAAAGTGCATATTATGTAGCAGCGGTTGTAAAATCTTACAGGGAAGCAGTAGATAGTTATTTTGATAATCCTGAAAAGTATGTGTTCAAAAAACAATGGATGAATAATTTATTAAGAACAAGTCATAGAGCTTATTACACAGGATTTTATTTTGGTGATAAGGATAGTCAAATATATGAAAATTCCTCATACATAAGAGATTTTGATATAGTTGGTGTGGTAAAAGGCTACAATAAGGAATCAAAAGAAGCAATTATTGAGCAAAGAAATAAAATCTTTGAAGGAGATACTGTAGAAGTATTAAGACCTATGGGAGATAATTTTGAAGTTAAACTAAATAATCTTAAAGATGAGAATGGTAATACTATAGAGGCAACTCCTGTGGCTCAAATGATATATACAGCAAAGACAGATTTAGAACTTAAGAAAAACGATATGCTAATAAAAAGTAAAGAAAAATAATTATTATATTAAGGGGGAAAAATAAAGTATTATGAAGCGTCCAATTCTTATAGGTATAACAGGTGGAACAGGTTCTGGAAAGAGTACTATTGCAAAAGAAATTTATAAAAAATTTAATGAAGATTGTATAGCGATGATAGAGCAAGATTCCTATTATAAGGATCAAAGTCATTTATCTTTTGATGAAAGAACTAAAACTAATTATGATCATCCAGATGCTTTTGATACTGTTCTTTTAGTAAATCATTTAAAAATGTTATTACAGGGAAAAGAAATAGAAAAACCTATTTATGATTTCGAAAAACATAATAGAAAAATTGAAAATATAAAAGTTCAACCCAGAGATATAATAATTGTAGAAGGCATTTTAGTTTTAGAAGAAAAGGATTTAAGGGATTTATTAGATATAAAGATTTATGTGGATACAGATGCGGATGTAAGAATAATAAGAAGATTGGTAAGGGATATAAACGAAAGAGGCAGAACAGTAGATTCTGTTATTAATCAATATCTAAATGTAGTAAGACCTATGCATATGCAATTCATCGAACCTAGTAAAAGATATGCAGATATAATAATACCTGAAGGTGGTCATAATAAAGTGGCCATTGACGTAATAGTAGGTAACATTAGGCAACTACTTCAATATGGAGAATAATAGGAATAAAATACCTCACTTTGGCTAAAATTATAGTTGAAAGTGAGGTACTTTTTTATGTTTAAAAAAAGATGTTATATTATTTTTTTTGTGTTTATAATTTGCTTTTCTATATTAGCTACACAAATGGTAAATCTTCAGTATAAGAAAGCTGATGAATTAAGTGTTATAGCAGATTCTCAATATAAATATAGGGAAAATAAGGAAGAATTGAATTATAAGTTATTGGATTGTAATGGAAAAGATCTATTAGAGTATAAAAAAAAATATAAGGCTGTAATAATACCTAATATATTTATTAAAAATAACATGGATACAGACTATGAAGAATTTTTAAAGTTATTATACATATTAAAAAGTTATAATAGTGATTATGATCTTACAGATAAAAAATATCTATCCAGTAGTCAAAAATTGTATTTTGATATTGATAAGGTTACCTATGAAAAGCTAAAAGAAATAAAAGGTATAAAAGGATTTTATGCTTTTGAATATTCTCAGGTAGATAGAAATGAAGCTTGGAATATAGAAAATATGATTACAAGTATTAAAAGTTCAAGTGATAATTCTTTTAAGAATAAGAATTCTTTAGAGATGTATTTATATAATAAACTAAAAAACAATAAAATACCTCAAATAGATTTCAATATTGATATAGATGGAAATATAACAGAAAGCAAAGAAGAAGTTTTAAATAATAATAATAACATAAGATTAACTATAGATAAAAATCTACAAGAAAATATAAAAGAAATGTTGAACAGTAAATATAATAAGTATGAACAAATTGGCGTAATACTAATGGAAAATGATACGGGAAAAATTAGGGCAATGGTGCAAAAAGATGATACATTACCTAATGTTAATATAGGTGCTGAAACTTTAAATGGTTTTTTCCCCGGATCAATATTTAAAACTATAGTTTTAGAGGGAGCTTTAGAAAGAGGAGATATATCATTACAAGATAAATTTATTTGTAAAGGAACTCATGAAAATAGAAAAAATAAAGAAACAAAAAATCATGGAACACTGTCTTTAGAAGAAGCTTTTGTAGTCTCATGTAATGATATTTATACGCAACTAGGAATAAAAATAGGATCTGAAAAAATATGTGAATTATCCGAAAGGCAAGGACTTTTTAAAAAGGTAATTGGAATGGATAGAGAACAAAGTGGAGATTTAGAGATAAAGAATCCTAAAGCGGAAGATGGAAGTTTAGGTATAACCTCCATAGGTCAAAATATAAGAATAACTCCCTTAGAAGCGATAAGTATAGTAAATACTGTTGTTAATAACGGAAAATATATAAGGCCTAATATTATAGATAGCTATGTTGATAGTAATAATGTAGAGATGGAAAAAGTGCGAAAGGAAGAAAGGCAAGTATTATCAATAGATACAGCCAATAAGTTAAAACAAACAATGAAAAAAGTTGTAGATCAGGGTACAGGAATAGCTGCTGCAGTTCCAGGAGTACAGATTGGTGGAAAGACTGGTTCTACAGAGAGGATTGAAATTATTAAAAATAAAGATAATAAAGATGAAAAAAAACAATATTCAGATGGATGGTTTATAGGATACTTTAAATGGGATAATAGATATTACTCTATGGTAGTGTTTGTAAAGAATATAGATAAAAATTTAGAAAGTGGTGGGACCACTGCAGCACCTGTATTTAAAGATGTTGTAGAAAAAGTTATAAAAAAATAAATAATATTCATATAGACATGCACTTTTATAAAAAAAAATCATATTATATTAATAAGCACTATTTGGAGGAACTACTGTGTTTCTAGTAAATTGTTTATTAAATATAATCGGTGATAGTATTTTTTTGACAGCCTATGTTACAGGTAACAATTCTTTTCCACAACCATTAGATGAAGAAGAAGAAAAATATTATTTAAATAAACTAAAAGAAGGGGATGCTTTAGCAAAAAGTGTTTTAGTTGAAAGAAATTTAAGATTAGTAGCTCATATAGTTAAGAAATATTCTTACCCAGGAAAAGATGTAGACGATTTAATATCCATTGGTACTGTAGGATTAATTAAGGCTATAGATTCATTTAATAGCGACAAGGGTACGAGACTTGCTACTTATGCAGCAAAGTGTATAGAAAATGAGATATTAATGCTAATTAGAAGTAATAAAAAGATAAAGGGAGAAGTATATCTACAAGATCCAATTGGTATAGATAAAGAAGGAAATGAAATTTCTTTAATGGATGTTTTAAGCAGTGAAGAAGATTCTATAACTGAAATAGTAGAAAATAAGATACAAATAAAAAAATTATATAATAAGATTTGCACATGTCTTCAAAATAGAGAAAGATCGGTTATTGAAATGAGATATGGTTTAGTGGATGGTAAGGCAAAAACTCAACGGGAAATAGCAGCACTACTTGGTATATCGAGATCTTATGTATCTAGGATAGAAAAGAGAGCTCTAAAAAAACTTTATAGGGAAATGAATGGGAAAATTTAATATATATTTTGATATTATGGGAAATTTATTGTAAAATAAATATGAGATAGGATGAAAAAGAAATTATTACAATGTAAACTTTTGGGGTAAAATAAGGAAAAGTATTAAAATTAATCTAAAGTATACGAAATACTATAGTGGGTTATATTTTACTATATTGGTATAAGTTGCAACCCTAAAGATACCTAAAGGTATAAACAAAGTTTTAAATATTAGAAAAACAAAGGATTATAAAGTTTACATATTAGAGAGGAGAAAGAAATTGATATCATTAAATTCATTATTAGAAACTACCGTTAGAGAAAAAGCATCAGATTTACATCTTACTGTAGGTGTAGCACCAACTATAAGAATCAATGGACAGCTAACTCATATAGGTAGTGAAAAACTAACTACAACAGATACAGAAAATTATGTTAAAGAAATATTAGGGGATTTATATGAAGAATATTGTAATAAAGGGGAAATGGATACATCCTTCTCAGTAGGTGGATTGGGTAGATTTAGGGTGAATATTTTTAAGCAAAGGGGAAGTGATGCTGCGGCTATTAGAGTGGTTGGACTAAAAATCCCAACTTTATCAGACTTAAGTTTTCCCCCTATAATAAGGGAGTTAACTACAAAACAAAGGGGATTAGTAATTGTTACAGGACCAACAGGCAGTGGTAAGAGTACTACCCTAGCAGCAATGATAAATGAAATAAATGCCACTAGAGCTGGGCATATAATAACTTTAGAAGACCCTATAGAATATTTACATAAGCATAATAAATCTATAATAAACCAAAGAGAAATAGGAAAAGATACTAAAAGTTATGCAAATGCACTTAAATCTGTTTTAAGAGAAGATCCAGATGTTATATTGGTTGGGGAAATGAGGGATTTAGAAACAATTTCTGTAGCTATAACTGCAGCTGAAACAGGACATTTAGTATTTTCAACATTACATACTATTGGAGCTGCTAAAACTGTTGATAGAATTATAGACGTTTTTCCACCTTATCAACAACAGCAAATTAAGGTTCAGCTGGCGGCAGTATTGAAAGGTGTAATATCTCAACAATTAATCCCAAAAATAAATGGAGATGGAAGAGTTGCTGCTCTTGAAATAATGATATCTACACCAGCTATTCAAAATATGATTAGGGAAGGAAAAACCTATCAAATAGAATCTTCTATACAAACAGGCTCGAAATATGGTATGAAAACTATGGATATGTGTATAGCGGAAATGTATAAAAAAGGTTTAATATCTTATGACGATGCTATGAGTTATTCTGTTGACAGAGAAATGTTATCTAAGATAATTTCATTATAAATATGTCTAAAATAAAAAGGGATCTATATAGATCCCTTTTTATTAGAATATCATATAATCAAACATTTTTATGCAAAACTGATTAGATATCATGGCCTTACTTAGTTGTACATCTTTTTTCTTTTTATCACCATTAGTAGTAGAAGATATACTTATATTTTTTTTGTTTACATTAGATTCCATGATAAATCCTCCTTTTATATATTTTGATGGTAAAAGGGAGGAATTTACCAGAAGGATTCGTCTTTTTTATGAAGCTTTCTTAGGTCAAAATAATAGATCAGTTCGTAGCGCCTCATAAGGCTCTACCCCCTTTTCTGGTTGCTTAAAGTTTAACAACTGTTTAATATAAGTATATCATATTATAAAAGTGTATACAAAGTCTATAAAGTCCGATAAAAGGCATAATAAAAGGTTTATAAATGGATATATATAAATATATATTTGTATGCTTTAACTTTTATATATAAAGCTTAAAATTGGAATTTTATATAGTTTTCTATAAAATAATTAATTTTTTTACTTCAAGTGTATAGTAATTATGCAGTATTTATGCTAAAATAACTGTGAATTAGGGGGGAGTTAAAGTGGAAGTAGTTAGCAGTATAATACATGAAATTTCCCGTATTATTACTATTACAGTATTTATTATTTCAATGTATTATTTGTTCATTTCATTTTTTGGTATATGGAGAAAAAAAGAGAATATAAAGGTAGAACCCAAAAAAAGTTTTGCATTAATAGTAGCAGCTCATAATGAAGAAATTGTAATAGGCAACATAGTTGATAGTTTGAACAATTTAGAATATCCTAAGGAATTGTATGATGTTTATGTTATTGCAGATAATTGTACAGATGAAACCGCAATAAAAGCAAGAGAAAAAGGTGCTATAGTTTATGAAAGAGTTAATAAAGAAAAAAGAGGAAAAGGCTATGCGCTAGAATGGATGTTCGATAAGATATTTAATATGGAAAAAAACTATGATGCTGTATCTGTATTCGATGCAGATAACTTAGTCCACAAGGATTTTTTATTAGAAATGAATAAAAAAATGTGTCAGGGATATAAGGTAGTTCAAGGTTATTTGGATAGCAAAAATCCTAACGATACTTGGATAACAGGAAGTTATTCTATATCTTTCTGGACATCAAATAGAATGTTTCAGCTATCTAGGAGTAATTTAGGTTTATCTAATCAGCTGGGTGGAACTGGATTCTCTATAGATACTAAGATATTAAAAGAAATTGGATGGGGAGCTACATGTTTAACAGAGGATTTGGAATTCTCATGTAAATTAGTATTAAATGGATATAAGGTTGGATGGGCTCATGATGCAGTAATATATGATGAAAAACCTTTAACATTAACGCAATCTTGGTTTCAAAGAAGAAGATGGATGCAAGGTTTTGCAGATGTAGCACATAGATACTTTTTTAAGCTTATGAAAAGGGCTATAAAGAAATTTAGTTTTACGGCTTTAGATTGTGCTTTATATAGTATACAACCTATAATAATAATACTTTTTGGATTTTCTATGATTATGGGTGCCTTTAACTATGTTGTTAAAGGATACAATATTATGACAAACTTGAGTAATTATATATATATATATTCTATGAATTTTAATATGATTACATTTGCAGGTATTTTAATTTCCATATTTCAATTTATTTACACACCTTTTATATTAATTTTAGAAAAAAAACTAGACTTAAAAATTTTTTGGTACTATGTTATTTATCCAATTTATGCTATAACTTGGCTTCCAATATCCATACAAGGAATAATGCATAGAAATGACAAGGAATGGAGTCATACTATGCATACAAGAAATGTAGATATAAGTGAATTGGAAAAGGCTAATTAGTTATAGTAAAAAGAAAGATTTTTAATCTTTCTTTTTTTGATAAATGGAATACAATGCCAGTATTCAATTTAATTTAAAAAATTATTTAAAAAATTTTAAATGCTAGAGAGGAAAAAAGTATCTTTTGTTGAATATATACTAATGTAATGGTTCTCTTAGGGAGGGAAAATGCTGATGAATGAATATGTAGTAGGAATCGATATAGGATCTTCAAAAGTTTGTGCTGCAGCGGGTATATTTGATAAGCACGGAAAGATTCAAATAACTGGGATTACCTCAGTTCCTTGTGATGGGGTAAAAAGAGGTATAGTTGTTGATATAGATAATACAGCTATTGGTATTAAAAATTGTGTGGAACAATTGGAAAGAATGATTGATTCAAAAATTACAGAAGCTTATATATCAATACCAGGAGAAATTTGTGAGCTTACATTAAATAGGGGAGTTGTAGCAGTATCATCTGAAGATAGAGAAATTAAAAAAAATGATGTAGAAAGAGTTTTAAAAGCAGCTAAAATTATTTCAATACCATCCGATAAAGAAATTATAGGAGTAATACCAGAACAATTTATAGTAGATGGTTATGATAATATAATAGACCCTATAGGAATGTGTGGGTTAAGATTGGAAGTTGATGCTCAAATAATTTTATGCCAGTCAACTATAATAAGTAACATATTTAAAGGTATAAAAAAGGCAGGAATTAATGTAAATGGTATGGTATTTCAGCCTCTTGCCAATGCTGAGGCAGTATTGAATAAAGAGGAAATGAAAATAGGTGTTCTTCTTTTAGATATAGGAGGAGAAACCACAAATATTACAGTATTTAATAATAACAGGCTAATTTATAGTGATATGTTACCTATAGGTGGAAACACTATAGCTAATGATATTTCTCTATGTTTAAAATTACCTTTATCTGAAGCCGAGAAATTAAAAATAAAATATGGTAGAATTAATAATGAAGCTTCCGATGAAGATTTTAAAATAAAAATAAACGCAAACTACGATAATGTAGTGGAAGTAGATTATAGTTTACTTATCCAGATAATAAGTGCAAGAGTTGAAGAAATTTTGTATTTAGTTAAGAAAAAACTAAATATGAGTGGATGTCTTGAACAAGTATCAGGAATAGTTGTAGTAGGAGGAGGTATAGCTTTAACAAAAGGTAGCATAGAATTATGTAAGAACATAATGGACAAGCCGGTAAGAGTAGGTATTCCTGAGTATGTAGGAGCAGCTAGCCCAATATATGCTACTGCAGTAGGAATAGTTAAAGATGTAATAGAAACAGGAAAAGTAAATTTAACTCAAAATACAAATTCAGAAAATCATCATAAAAGAAATGATGGTAGGGCTGTATGGGAGGAAGAAGATGATGAATCTTATTCCGAAGAAAATAATAATGGTATATTATCAAAAATAAAAGGATTTTTTTCAGATTTTTTCTAATAAGGAGGTATTATTGTGCTAGATTTTGATGTAGATGTTAAGCAATTCGCTCAGATAAAGGTAATTGGAACTGGCGGTGGCGGAAATAACGCTTTAAATAGAATGATAACAGAGGGGTTAAAGAATGTTGAGTTTATAGCTATAAATACAGATAAACAGGCATTGATGTTATCTCAAGCATCACAAAAGATACAAATTGGGGATAAATTAACTAAGGGTCTTGGAGCTGGAGCAAATCCAGAGATTGGACAAAAAGCAGCTGAAGAAAGTAAAGAAGAAATATCTCAGGCTATAAAAGGAGCTGATATGGTATTTATTACCGCAGGAATGGGAGGCGGTACTGGAACTGGAGCAGCACCTGTTATAGCTCAAATAGCTAAATCTATGGGAATACTAACCGTAGGAGTAGTAACAAAGCCATTTCCATTTGAAGGAAGAAAAAGGATGCTTCATGCAGAAATGGGAGTTAAAAATTTAAAAGATAGTGTAGATACTTTAGTTACAATACCAAATGAGAGACTTTTAACTATAGTTGATAAAAAGACAACACTTATGGATTCTTTTAAATTAGCAGATGACGTATTAAGACAAGGTGTTCAAGGTATTTCTGACTTAATTACTATACCAGGTCTTGTAAACTTGGACTTTGCTGACGTAAGAACTATTATGACAGATAGAGGTCTTGCGCATATGGGTGTAGGTAAGGGAAGTGGAGACAATAGAGCTCAAGAAGCCGCAAAACAAGCTATATCTAGTCCATTACTTGAAACTTCAATAGTTGGTGCTACTGGAGTATTATTAAATATAACTGGAGGATGCGATTTAGGACTTCTTGAAATAAACGAAGCTGCTGAAATAGTTCAGCAAGCTGCTGATCCAGATGCAAATATTATATTTGGTGCAGTAATTGATGAAAATTTAAAAGATGAAATTAGAATAACTGTTATAGCTACTGGCTTTGAATGTGAAAAAGAAAAGAAGAGGGAAAGTGAAAACTTTAATGTTGGTAACATAGCTAATAATGCTAATAATACCAATAACCAATCTCAATCTCAAGCTAATTCAGAGGCAGCAGCAGATAATAATTTTGACAATTATAACGAAAATGATTTAGAAATACCAACTTTTTTAAGAAGACAAAGAAGATAATAAATAAAAGTGATGAAAAATCTGACCTATAAAGAAAAAGGTCAGATTTTTTTATTTTTTTGCCATATTATAAATTATAAAAACTGGAATTCATATTAAAAAATGACAAAATTTTGAAATGGTTGGGTATATAATAGTATCTAGAGGTGAGAATATGTGATTGTTTACATTGATGTATTATTATTAGAAAATTTTATTGTAAATAGCTTTTTACTTTCAATTACAGCTCATACGCTAAGATGTAGGACAAATGGAATTTATACAGCTTTAGGAGGGCTATTGGGTAGTTTATTTATATTTACAATATTAATTGATAGTCTAAGGTATTTTAATAATATTATTATAAAAATATTGATGGCATTCATTATGGTATTCATTACTTTTAGAAAAAAAAATTTATTGTTTAATGTAAAGGCTTCAATTATTTTTATTTTATATTCTATGTTACTAGCTGGAATTTGTGTATTTATAGAATTTAATCATAATAACTCACATATGATGCAGGGAGTTATATATAATTTCTCTCATAAAAAGCTTATGCTATCAATAATGATTATATATCTAGTAATTCATAGAGTAGTATTTTTTGTAAAAGATAGAAAAGAAATGAATACTTTCATATATGAAATAGACATTGTTTTAAAAAATTCACAAAAAGAAGTAAAAGCATTTTTAGATACAGGAAATGAATTAGTTGAGCCTGTAACAAATTTGCCAGTTGTAATTGTAGAAAAAGATTTATTTAATGATGAGGACATTAAAGGATATGACACATTCTACATACCGTATTCTGTAATTAATGGAAACTATGGAAAGCTAAAAGCTATAAAACCTGAGTATGTAAAAATTCACAAGGAAAATTATTTAGAAGAAAAGGATGTTTTAGTAGCCTTTTGTGAGAAGAAATTAAGTAATAATGGGGATTATCAAGCTTTATTATCAAGAGGAATAATATAAATAGGGGGAAAGATTATGCTAAAAATAAAATTGTTGCTTAATAATATTTTATCCAAGTTAAAATTATTTGCTAGAAAGGTATATTATATAGGTGGAAATGATGCACTTCCTCCTCCATTAACAAAACAGGAAGAAGAAGATTTAGTATATAAATTAGTATGTGGTGATGAAAGTGTTAGAGCTATATTAATAGAAAGAAATTTAAGGTTAGTTGTTTATATAGCAAGAAAGTTTGAAAATACTGGAGTAAATGTTGAGGATTTAGTTTCTGTAGGTACAATAGGTTTAATTAAAGCAGTAAATACTTTTGATCCAGACAAGAAAATAAAGCTTGCTACTTATGCATCTAGATGCATAGAAAATGAGATACTTATGTATTTAAGAAGAAACAGTAAAGTTAAGGCAGAAATTTCATTTTATGAGCCTTTAAATGTAGATTGGGATGGTAATGAGCTTTTACTATCAGACATTTTAGGTACTGATAATGATGTAGTATATAATTTAATTGAAGATGAGGTAGACAAACAGCTCTTACTTATAGCTATGGATAAATTAAGTTGTAGAGAAAAGGAAATAGTTAACTTAAGATTTGGTCTAGGAGGAAAGGGAGAAAAAACGCAAAAAGAGGTAGCAGATATGCTTGGTATATCTCAATCTTACATATCTAGATTGGAAAAAAGAATTATAAAAAGATTAAAAAAAGAAATAAATAAGATGCTATAAAGTTTGTCTTTGTATAAAAATCGGTCTCTATGGAAATAATTAAAATGCAATTACACTGAAGGGGCTGATTACTTATGATGATTAATAAAGTTGAAATTTGTGGCGTGAATACTTCTAAATTACCGGTACTTAAAGAGAAAGAAATGAATGAATTGTTGCTTCGAATGAAGAATGGGGATGATGAATGTAGGGAAAAATTCATAAAAGGTAATTTAAGACTTGTACTAAGTGTAATACAAAGATTCAATAATAGAGGTGAAAATGTAGATGATTTATTTCAAGTTGGCTGTATTGGGTTAATAAAAGCTATTGATAATTTTGATTTAAGTCAAAATGTAAAATTTTCTACATATGCAGTACCTATGATTATAGGAGAAATTAGAAGATATTTAAGAGATAATAATTCTATAAGAGTGAGTAGATCTTTAAGAGATGTAGCTTATAGAGCATTACAAGTCAGAGATAAATTAATTGGTGAGAATAATAAGGAACCAACGGTTTCAGAAATAGCTAAGGAACTAAATGTTCCTAGGGAAGAAGTAGTATTTGCACTAGATGCAATACAAGATCCTGTATCTTTATTTGAACCAATATACCATGATGGCGGTGATGCCATATATGTAATGGATCAAATTAGTGATAATAAGAATGTAGATGACAGTTGGTTGGAGAATATATCTATAAAAGAGGCGATGAAAAAGTTAAATAACCGAGAAAAGCTTATATTAACACTAAGGTTTTTTGATGGAAGAACTCAAATGGAGGTAGCAGATGAGATAGGTATATCTCAAGCACAAGTTTCAAGATTAGAAAAAACAGCTTTAAAGCATATGAGAAAATACGTTTGATAAAAAATTACTAAGCAATTTTTTACAGTACAGATAAGAAGAATTTTTTATTAAAATTATGAAAAATTTTAAATTACAACATGTTGCGCGTGACCTTATAAGGATTAATGAATTGGTATTGTTATTGAGCCAGAGATAAATAATAAGTTGGCATACTAAATTTAAAATATAATCTATGTCAAGGATATTTTAAAAATGCCTATGAAATTAAAAACTGATTCCTGTATTGAATAGGAGTCAGTTTTTTAATTTATATAGATATTTGTAGTTATGGAATAAGTTTTTCTAATTTTCAGTTAGACCAAAGTAAAGATTCATTTTAAGAAAACCGTGAAAAAATTGGTGAGAATTTTTTTATTTGTTATATTAAGTTCATTATTACATAAATATATATTATAGATGTTATAAGGGGGAGAGTATTTATGGAAATGGGGTATTTTTCAATAAATAATTTAAAAACTATGGAGATAATAGATATAAATTCAGGAGTCAAACTTGGATATATAAAGGATCTAAAAATAGATACAGATGAGTGTAAAGTTTTATCAATAATATTGCCTTCACAGAAAATGTCATGGTTTGGCAAGGATAATGACATAGAAATACCATGGGAAAAAGTTAAGAAAATAGGGTTAGATGTAATATTAGTTGATGGAAGTGAGTATGTAATGGATAAATCGTAGTAGAAATAATATTGAAAATGTGTATAATATAAATATATATAACATAAAAATGCTAAGGTAAGAAGGCGGGAGAGTATATATGAAATGTCCATATTGTGGATATAATGAAAGTAAGGTTGTAGATTCAAGATCAACAGAAGATGATATGTCCATTAGAAGAAGAAGGGAATGCCTTAAGTGTAGTAAAAGATATACTACTTATGAAAAAGTTGAAAATGTGCCAATATTAGTTATAAAGAAGAATCTGAGTAGAGAGTACTTTGATAGATCAAAAATAGTAAATGGGCTTATTAAGGCGTGCCAAAAAAGACCTGTATCAAGAAGTCAAATTGAGGGTATTGCAGATGAAGTAGAAAAAACTATAAATAATGAAATGCTTACAGAAGTGAAATCTGAGTATATAGGAGAAATGATAATGGAAAATTTAAAGAAAATTGATGAGGTATCCTATGTTAGATTTGCATCAGTATACAGGCAATTTAAAGATGTAAATACCTTTATGGAGGAGATAGCTAGACTTATCTCAAATAAGTAATTTTACATATAAAAAATAATAGCTTTATGATAAAATAATCATGAAGCTATTATTTTTTATAAACAGAATTCTAAGGAGTTTTACTCTTTAGAAGTTGTTATTCTTTAGGGGAAATTATTATCCAGGGACGTAGCTGCTCTAATACTCTCACTTTGAAGAAGATAGGAGTATTAGAGCGGGCAGTCATCGGATAAAAAATAACATAAAAAACTTGTTGGAGGGTTATTATGGCAGAAGAAAAAATTTTAATTATTGACGATGAAGAACACATTAGAGAATTATTAAAATTTAATTTAGAGAGTAATGGGTATAATACTATTTGCGCAGAGGATGGAATTCAAGCTATAAAAATTGCAAAATTGGAAAGACCAGCGTTAATTTTATTGGATTTAATGTTGCCGGGTATGGATGGATATGATGTTTGCAAAGAAATAAGAAAAGATAATAATATTTCTACAACCCCTATAATAATGCTTACTGCAAAAAGTGAGGAATTAGACAAGGTTTTAGGATTGGAATTAGGTGCTGATGATTATATTACTAAGCCATTTTCTGTAAGAGAGTTGATGGCTAGGGTAAAAGCTGTGCTTAGAAGAACTTCCATTCAACTTGTAGATAGGTGTTTTAAATTCGGAAATATAATGATTGACTTTGAAAAGCATGAAGTAGCAAAAGATAATGAAAAGATAGATTTAACCTTAAAGGAATTCGAATTATTAGAAATACTTATAAAAAATAAAGGAAGAGTTTTAACAAGAGATTTTTTATTAGATAAAATATGGGGATATGAATATATAGGGGAAACTAGGACTGTAGATGTACACATAAGACACATTAGGAAAAAAGTTGAGGATGATGATAAGAGTCCTAAATATATAGAAACTATTCGAGGTGTAGGATATAGGTTTAATTTTATGGAGTAAAATATGTAAGGTGATTATATGAAAAAAAAATTGATGATTTATATGTTGACTACTTTAATGATTAGTTTGTCTTTAATAATGGCTTTTTTTATCATTATTATGAATTATCAGTATACTGAAAACACAAAAAAATTATTAAAGTCAAACAATCAGTTAGTAATAGATATATTATCTGGAGAAAAGATATCAGATGTAGATAAGTTTATTAAAAATAGTTTTAAAAACAATGAAATAAGAGTTACCTATATAGATAATAATGGAAAAGTTTTAGGTGATTCTTTACTAGATATAAATAAAATGAATAATCATAATAATAGGGAAGAGATAATAAGTTCTAGAAGAAATAAATTTGCTAATATTATCAGACATAGTAGTTCTACTGAAAACGATACTATGTATTTTGCTACAGCATTAAATAATGGATATGTAATAAGAAGTTCTATAACTATGAATATAATAACTGGATTTGAAGGGAAATATGTAAAGTATTATATAGGTGTAACTATTATTGCTATATTCATCTCCATAATTTTTTCATCGAAATTATCAGTAGGGCTTGTTAAGCCAATTAAGGATTTGGAGTTTATAACTTCTAGAATAGCAACAGGAGAATTAGATAGAAGAGTAAACATATACTCACAGGATGAAATAGGACAATTAGGAGAAACCTTCAATAATATGGCACAAAAGCTCCAGTTAACTATAAATGATGCAGTGGATAAGCAAAATAAATTGGAAGCAATTTTAAAAAGTATGGATAGTGGAGTTATAGCAGTAGATAAAAATTTAAAGGTAATTATGATAAATCCATATGCTAAAAAGATATTTGGATTAGATAAAGATATTATTGGAAAAAACTTATTAGATCATATAAGAAGTTTTGAATTAGAAGATTCATTTAGAAATAAAATAGATGAATATAAGGAAATAAAAATATTTTATCCTAAAGAAAGAGATTTAAGAATAAAAACTGCAGATATAAATAATGGAAAACAACTTATTGGTATTGTAGCAGTTGTACAGGACGTTACAGATATTAAGAAGCTTGAAAATATACGATCTCAATTTGTGGCAAATGTATCTCATGAGCTTAAGACACCACTAACGTCTATAAAAGGATTTGCAGAAACATTAAGATATGTAGAAGATGAGAATAATAAAGAAAAATTTTTAAATATAATTAATGATGAAGCAGAAAGACTTACTAGATTAATAAATGATATATTAATTTTATCTGATATTGAAAATAGAAAAGAAATAAAAGAAGAAAATATAGATGTGAATAAAAATATAGAAGATGTTTGGTATCTAATGAAGAACTCAGCAGATAAAAAGAATATAGAAATATATATTAAAGAAGATGATGTGCCTCATATTATAGGTGATAGTGATAAGTTGAAACAGATGATAATAAATTTAGTTGACAATGCTATAAAATATACAGAAGATGGGGGAAAGGTTACTATAGGTACAGAAACTCAGAATAATAAGGTTATTATTTGGGTACAGGATACTGGAGTTGGTATTCCTAAAGAACACATAGATAGATTGTTTGAAAGATTTTATAGAGTGGATAAAGCCAGAAGTAGAGCACAAGGTGGCACAGGGTTAGGGTTAGCTATTGTAAAACATATTGTGCTTGGTTTTGATGGAACTATTAATGTAGATAGTGAAGTTGGAAAGGGAAGTAAGTTTATAATAACTTTACCGAAAAAAAGGGTAAGACATTCCTAAAATTTAGGGGTGTCTTATTATTTTTTTGAAATAATAAATAAAGATTAATGTGTTCCTTCAACTTTAATTAAAAATATTTTGTATACTTTTTTATAAGTATAGAATCTTAATATAATGATAATTATATTATTGTAGAGGAATATAATACATAGATTAATTATGCAGAATTTTGTAGCTTAATGTTAATTATAATTAACATAACTATAATAATGACTTAACTTTGATGCAGTATATTATTTTTATAAACAGTAATGGATAGAATGAAATTTGAATGGAGGTTTTTCTTAATGAAAAGAAAAAGTTTAAAGGCAATAATCACTGCATTAGCAATTACTATGACTACAGGTGTTTTTGTAGGATGTGGTGCGGGAGAAAAGAAAGAACCTGCAAAACAGGAAGGCAAGATTTCAGGAACTATAACTTCAGTTGGATCTACAGCTCTTCAACCTTTAGTTGAACAGGTGGCTAAAAACTTTAAAGAAAAAAATCCAAGTGCTACTATAAACGTACAAGGTGGAGGAAGTGGAGCTGGATTAAACCAGGTAGCAGAAGGAACAGTGCAAATAGGAAATTCAGATGTAACTGCTGAGTCAAAACTTAAAAATGCAGAAATAGTAAAACAGCTAGTTGATCATAAGGTCTGTGCTATTGGATTTGCAATGGTAACACATAAAGATGTTAAAGTTGATTCTTTAACAAAAGAACAAATACAAGGAATATTTACAGGAAAATATACTAATTGGAATCAAGTGGGAGCTAAAGAAAGCTTACCAATAAACTTAATTAATAGACCAAAGTCATCAGGAACAAGAGCCGCATTTAAAGATACAGTAATGAATAAAATAGATGAAAAAGAGGGATTAGGAACAACTCAGGATTCTAGCGGATCAGTAGAAAAAACAGTAGCTTCAACACCTGGATCAATAAGTTATTTAGCATTATCTTATTTAACTGCTGAAAAAAGACAAAATTTAAAGGTATTAAAGATTGAAGGAGTGGAAGGGACAAAAGAAAATATAGTAGCTAAGAAATATCCATTCTGGTCTTTTGAACATATGTATACTAAAGGAGAGCCAACTGGAGTTACAAAAGCTTTCCTTGACTATATGGTAAGTGATGAAAATAAAAGTGTGATAGAAAAGTTAGGTTATATTCCAGTTACAGATATTAAATAGTATAAATAAGAAGGGCTGGTTGCAGCAGCAGCTGGCTCTATTTTCAAAATATGAATAGATATATTGAGGTTGTGTATAAATGGAGAATAGTATAATAGGGAAGATGATAGATATGAAAAAAAGTAGTATGTTAAAAAAAATAAGAACTGAATATATAGGAAGAATTTATGCTTCATTATGTGGAGTAACTATTGTAGCGCTAACTATAGCAATCATATTTTTTATAGTTTCAAAAGGAATAAATATATTTACAAAGGAAGGTTATTCACTAAGTGAATTTTTATTTTCTTCTAAGTGGAAGCCGGATGCAGATAATCCTCAATTTGGAGCAAGAATTTTTATTGTAGGATCTACTTTAGTATCTATTGGAGCGGTTTTAATCAGTGCGCCCATAAGTGTAGCCCTAGCAATTTTCATGAATAATATATCACCTAGATTAGGTAAGAAAGTACTTCAACCAGCTTTAGAATTATTTGTTGGAATCCCTTCTGTAGTATATGGATGGATAGGCATTACAGTACTTCTACCATTTCTAAAAAAGGGATTTGGTGGAGTAGGTTTTAGTTTACTTGCAGGGATATTAGTATTAAGTATAATGATACTTCCAACCATAGCAAGTATATCATCCGATGCTATTAAAGTTGTGCCAAAGGATTTCGTGGAAGCTTCTTATGGATTGGGGGCTACAAGATGGCAAACTATAAGCAAGGTAATTGTGCCTGCAGCAAAGAACGGTATTCTTACAGCAATAGTATTAGGTATTGCTAGAGCATTTGGAGAAGCATTAGCAGTTCAAATGGTTATAGGAAATACAATTCAGTTTCCCAAAAATCTTATTAGTCCTACAACTACACTTACTTCAGTGTTAACCATGGATATGGCAAATACTGTATCAGGAACTGCTTGGAATGATGCTTTATGGACATTAGCTACAATACTTTTATTAGTTTCATTTATATTTATTTTGATAATAAGAGCTATTGGCAGAAGGAGTGAAGTAAAATAAATGAATGCAAAATTAAAAGACAGATTATGGACGGGTATTTTATATGTTGTTTCCGGTTTTGTGGTACTCCTTTTAGTAGCCCTGATAGGATATATTTTATTTAAAGGGTTGACTGCAATAACACCTTCATTTTTATTTGGAAATCCTAAGGTGGGAGAAGCGGGTGGAGGTATAGGTCCGCAGTTATTCAACTCATTTTATATGTTAATTGTGTCACTTCTTATAACAGCTCCTTTTGGTATTGGGGCAGGTATTTATCTTGCGGAATATGCAAAGGAAGGAAAAATATTAAATATAATAAGATTAAGTATAGAAACTATGGCATCTTTGCCATCTATAGTAGTAGGTCTTTTTGGATTATTGATATTTGTTAAATTTACAGGTTGGGGATTTACGTTATTATCTGGTGCATTAGCTATAGCAATATTGAATTTACCATCATTAACTAGAATTAGTGAAAATGCTATAAGAGCGGCTTCCGCAGGAGTAAAGGAGGCTAGTTTAGGACTAGGTGCTACTAGATGGCAGACTATAAAAAATGTTATATTACCTTCTGCTATGCCTCAGATACTTACAGGAATTATTTTAGCTGGAGGAAGAATTTTTGGAGAAGCAGCGGCACTATTATATACATCAGGTATGAGTGCACCACCACTTGACTTTTCAGCAAGTAATATTGTATCTTCAGGGTCACCTTTTAGTCTTATGAGACCAGCAGAAACATTAGCTGTGTATATTTGGCAAGTAAACTCTGAAGGAATGATACCTGATGCTACTAAGGTAGGGAACGGTGCTTCAGCAGTGCTTATTATAATGGTTTTATTGTTTAATATTTTAGCAAGAATAATTGGAAATGCTATATATGAACGTTATACAGGAAAGATATAAGGAGGATAAGTGGATGGGAGTAGTAGAAGTTAAAGATTTAGATTTATATTATGGTAGTACTCAAGCATTAAAAAAAATAAATCTTAGTATAGAGAAAAATGCAGTTACAGCACTAATAGGGCCATCAGGTTGTGGTAAGTCAACATTTTTAAGAACATTAAATAGAATGAATGATCTTATAGAAGGAGTTCGTATAGATGGGCAATTATTATTTGAAGGAAAAGATTTATATAAGGATTTTGATGAAATAGAATTAAGAAAAAGAATAGGAATGGTATTTCAAAGACCTAACCCATTTCCAATGTCTATATATGATAATATAGCTTATGGTCCAAGAATACATGGTCTTAATGATAAAAATAAGTTAGATGAAATAGTTGAGAAAAGTTTAAAGGGAGCGGCATTATGGGATGAAGTAAAGGACAGATTAAAGAAAAATGCATTAGGGCTTTCAGGAGGACAACAGCAAAGACTTTGTATTGCTAGAACTTTAGCTGTAGAGCCAGAAATACTTTTAATGGATGAACCAACTTCTGCTTTAGACCCTATATCCACCTCAAAAGTTGAAGAACTTATGGATACTTTAAAAGAAAAATATACGGTTATAATTGTTACTCATAATATGCAGCAGGCAGGGAGAATATCAGATTATACAGCATTTTTCCTTAGTGGCGAAGTAGTAGAGTTTAGTAAAACAGAAGATATATTTTATAAACCTAAAGATAAAAGGACAGAGGATTATATTACAGGAAGATTTGGTTAATATTATAATATATATACTAGTATAGTAACAATAAAAGAGGTGATTACTGTGTCAAGGGGAACTTTCGATTTACACTTAGAGTCATTGCATAATTATATATTAAGAATGGGTAGTATTGTAGAAAAACAAATTTATGATGCTACTGAAGCTCTTCATAAACAAGATTTAGAATTAGCTAAAAAGGTAATTGATGATGATGATATAGTGGATAATTTAGAAAAGGAAATAGAGGATAGATGCATAAAACTTATTGCAAAGGAACAGCCTTTAGCAAAAGATTTAAGAATGATATTTACATCTACTAAGATTGTAACAGATTTAGAAAGAATGGCGGATCATGCTGTAGATATTGCTAAGATTGCTATAGTACTAAAAGATGAAAAGTTTATTAAACCTCTAGTGGATATTCCTAAAATGGCAGGACTAGTGAAAAATATGATAAGAGAAGGCTTAGATGCTTATGTAGAAGGTGATGTGGATAAAGCTTATCTAGTATGTAAAAAAGATGATGAAGTAGATGATATATATCGTGGAGTTTTTAAGGAAATGCTCCCTATTATGGCTAAGGATCAAAGTACTATTAACCAAGCTACTCAATTTTTATTTGTATGTAAATATTTAGAGAGAGTGGCTGACCATGTAACAAATATATGCGAATGGACAATTTATTTAGTTACAGGAGAAATTAAGGATTTAAATGAATAGTTTATAATTAGGCCAGTAAAATCTTTAAATATTATTTATGGGGTTTTACTGGCTTTAAGTTAGAAATTTAAATAGCTTAGGTAAAGTCTCTTTTTTTACTTCTAATATTATGATAGACACAATAATTAAGATCATGCCTATAACTTGTACTATATCTAAAGTTTCATGGAATACAAAGTAAGCTATAATTGAAGCTATAACAATTTCCAATGAAGCTATAATACTAGCTATTCCAACTTCTATATATTGGACAGATTTTACATAAGCACCATTAGCTATAACTGTGTTTAATAGCCCAATAATAATTATATTTTTTAATATAAAATATATATTATTAGAACTACTTATTATGTGTATAGTATTTTTTATGTCCATAAAAGGAATTAAGCTTAATGAAGCAAATATAAAAGAATAAGCAAGTAAGGTATTTTGATTATACTTATTAGAGTTTATCTTAGCAAAAATAATT
This sequence comes from Clostridium lundense DSM 17049, assembly GCF_000619945.1. Lineage (GTDB taxonomy): Bacteria > Bacillota > Clostridia > Clostridiales > Clostridiaceae > Clostridium_AO > Clostridium_AO lundense. The sequence continues at coordinate 544,703 of NZ_JHVC01000001.1, forward strand.
TGAAGAGCAAAAGTAAAACCAGATAAAAGTCCATAAATAATACCTTTCGGATTTAAAGAAATATTATTTAAGTCATATATTTTACACATCATAAAACAGCCAGTTAAAGTTAATAATATAGATACTATTTTTTTTACAGTAAACTCTTCTTTAAATATAAAATATGAAAGAATTATAACCCAAATTTGACTAGTAAACATAAACATGGTGCCTAGAGCTATAGAAATATAGTTAACTGCTACATTGTAGCTAATAAATGTAGCGCCAAAAGCTATAACTCCATAAAAAATAAAAAACAGAATACCTTTTTTATCTGTTTTTAATAAAGTCCTATCTTTTATAAAACAATATAAAAAATAAAAAATTCCAGCTATAGAAGTTCTAAAAAATGATACTGAACATGGATCAAAACTATAATCACCTAAATTTTTAGTAGGAACTCCCATGTATCCCCAAAACAATGCAGCTACAATAACTAAAATAAAGCCTTTCTTTTCATCCTCTTTAAGCATTTAAAATTACCTCTCGAAATATATAAAACTTATTTTTAATTTCCATAAGAGTATATCATTAAATTAATACTTTGTAAAAATATTGACTAAATGGTTGAAAATATATATGAATTATTTATATTGACAAAGAAATTTTCTTTAGAGTATAATATGAACGTGGTTCAAAACAATTATATACAGTTCACGTGATTTATTTTTTTGACTTTAAATGAACTATGTTCAATTTATGAGGGAGGTTTTTTATATGAATATGATTAATAAGATTAAACCAGCTGTTCCTAAAAGAATTCTTTTCTTCCTAGCAGCTTTTGTTTGGGTGTTTGCATCTTATAAAATTTTAAATTTAGGTTTAATTGATGTTATAAAAAATACAACGGATTACTGGATAAACATTGCAATAGGTCTAGTTATATTTTATCTTTTCTTCAAATATGTATTTTATAAAATGTATTTAAAACATACAAAAAGAATTATAAATTCTAGATCTGAATTTCCTTGTATGTTTTCATTTTTTGATATAAAGGGTTATATTATTATGTTTTTTATGATCACAGCAGGTATTACTTTAAGAAAAGCAGATATTATACCACATATTTACTTGGCAACTTTTTATATTGGTTTGGGACTTGCAATTTTTTTAGCTGCAATAAGTTTTGTATATTCAGGTATTAGATATAATTTTGTAAAAGACAAGTTTTATAATACAAATATTTAGAAGTATATCTTATTAGAGATTTGTATAAAATAATCACGAGGTGATAGATTTATGAAAACAATTGGTGTAGAAAAAGGATTAAAAAATGTGGCAGATTTTTTAACTAAGGAAGGTTATTCCGTACAAATATTAAGTGAGTCAATAGAAAGCAATTTATCAAAATTAAATAGCATGGATGCCATTGTAACAGCAGATTATAATACTGATATGTTAGGATATAGCAATACTGAAACTAAGGCACCAGTAATAAATGCTAGTGGATTAACTCCACAAGAAATAAAGAATAGAATTGATAAAGAAATTAATAAGTAGATATACTAACTTTTTTAGACCTATATAGTAACTAATAATAAATGGCTATATAGGTTTTTTCTTATGGTATTAAGCAAATAGAGGCTGTCGCACTAAGAATAAATCCTACAATATATTGAGTTGAGTTCAAACTTGCAAAACAGTATATTGTATGTAAATTCTTTAATGCGACAGCCTACTTAAATGTTAATCTTTTTTCATAGCCATTAAATAGTAGTCTGTTCCAAATTCAGTATTAAATTGGCTTTCTACTTCTTTAATTCTTTTTTGTTGCTGTTCTTGCAAATTTGCAAATTCAAGCTTTTTATTAGAGTCTGTATTACTATTCATATTTATCACCTCATAATAATTGTTTCCACTAAGTTTTATAAATATGTATTGGGATAGCTCAAATATTATGTTGATATTTTCACAAAAATGGCATATTATAATATTAAATGATTAAAAGCGAATAATATTATATAAAATATAAATGATGTTCGTGCTCGTATATGCTGGATAATATGGTTCCAGTGTTTCTACCAGGCAACCTTAAATAGCCTGACTATGGGTGTTTATGTTATGATTTTACTTGTAAATTTTTAAATGTTTTAGTATTTGGTATATATAAGTCTAATCATGTATATAAACTCCTGAAGAAAATTCGGGAGTTTTTTATTTTTTAAGAACTTATACAAGTTACTAAAATAAATATATCAGATTAAAGGAGAGATTTTTATGAGTCAAGTTTTACTAAAAGATGCTTATATAATAACCATGAATGATTCTAGACAAGTATATGAAAAGGGAGATTTACTTATTGAAAATGATAGAATAATAGAAGTTGGACATGTTTCTATTGATAAAATAAAAGGTGATGCAGAGATTATAGATTGTAAAGGAAAAATAGTAATGCCAGGCCTTTCAAATACACATGTACACATGACACAGCAACTTGGACGTGGACTTGGGGATGATGTGGATCTTTTAACATGGCTTAGAGAAAGAATATGGCCTTATGAGAGTAGTATGAGTGAAGAAGAACAATATATATCAGCATTAGCATGCTGTATAGAAATGATAAAGTCAGGAGTTACATCTTTTGCAGAATCAGGGGGCTTTCATATAGATGGATTGGGTAAAGCTGTAGAAAAAATAGGTATTAGGTGTGCACTTGCTCGTTCTACTATGGATACAGGTGAAGGACTTCCACTTAACTGGAGAGAAAGCACAGACTATACATTAAACAAACAAATAGAAGCTTATGAAAAATGGAATAACAAAGGGGATGACCGCATTAAATACTGGTTTGCAATAAGAACAATATTTAATGCAACAGATGAGTTATTAATTAGAACTAAGGAACTTGCGGATAAATATAAAACAGGAGTGCATATGCATATAGCAGAGATTCCAGAGGAAATTGATTATGTAAAAGAAAGAACAGGTGGAGATTCAACTGTAGAGCATTTATCTAAAATAGGGTTTTTAGATAAAAATATATTAGGTGCGCATACAGTTTGGCTTACTGATAAGGAAGTTGACTTATTTCGTTTACACAATGTGAAGTCATCTCACAATCCAGCAGCAGCAATGAAAGTTTTAGGATTTGCAAAAGTTTATGAAATGCTTAAAAAGGGAATTGTAGTATCTATTGGTACAGATGGTGCACCATGTAATAATAGAATGGATATGATGGATGAAATGTATCTTACAGCACTAATTCATAAAGGAAGAACACTAAATCCCAAAGCAGTTCCAGCAGAAACCATACTCCAAATGGCAACTATAAATGGTGCAAAAACACTTCTTCAAGAAGATGAGATAGGAAGCCTTCAAGAGGGAAAGAAAGCAGATCTTATAATTATAAATCCAAGAGGAATAGGAAGTATGCCACTACATGATCCAATAGCAAATATAGTTTATTCAATGCATTCAACAAATGTTCAATCTACCATGTGTAATGGTAAATGGATAATGAAGGATAGAAAAATAACATTTATATCAGAAGAGGATGTATTAAATGAAGCAGAAAAGATGGCAGATGCAATAAGAAAAAGAGCAGGTATAATCCTTCCTGATCGATTTCCAACAATAAGATAAAGAATATTTAAGGAGGAATAAAATAGTGTTCACTATAATGGATTTAGTTCAACCACAAACAATTGAAGAAGCTTATTCAATACTTATTTCTAGAAGAAGTAATACTGTTTTAGGTGGATGTGTATTTTTAAAAATGGGAAAGAAGAACATAGGAACAGCTATTGATTTATCTAGATTAAATTTAAATTATATTATAGATGAAGAAGAATATATAAAGATAGGTGCGGAGACTACATTTAGAGATTTAGAGGTAAGTCCTATAATAAATAATAATTTTAATGGTGCTTTATGTGATTCAGTAAAAAATATAATAGGTGTTCAATTTAGAAATATAGTTACTGTGGGAGGTACTGTGTTTTCGAAGTATGGCTTTTCAGATTTAATTACTGCACTTTTAGCTTTAGATACGGAAGTAGAGCTATACAGGGGAGGAAGAATGTCACTAGATGATTTTTTAGTAAGACCTTATGAAAAGGACATTCTTTGTAATATATATTTAAAAAAGAATGGAAGAAAAGCTGTATATAAAAGCTTTAGAAATTCTTTAAGTGATTATGCAATACTAAATGTATCTGTATCTGAACTTAATCATCAATGGAAGATTGTTGTAGGAGCAAAACCTATGGTTGCCAGTATTGCTAAAAAGGCTTCTGAATTATTATCAAAAGAAGAAATAAATGAAGCTAGTATTGAACAGGCAGCAAAAGTTGCTTCAGAGGAATTGAGTTTTGGAAGTAATATGAGAGCTTCTTCTGAATATAGAAAAGCAATTTGTAGCACGCTAGTTAAAAGGGCAATTATGGAGGTGGTACAATGCAAATAGACATTACAGTAAATGGGAAAAAACATTCTTTAGACATTGACAAGGACGAATTTTTACTAGATACGTTAAGACAGGCAGGATATTTAAGCGTGAAAAGGGGATGTGATACTAGCTGTTGTGGATTATGCACAGTTTGGCTAGAGGGAAAACCAATTCTTTCATGTTCAACTCTTTCAATAAGAGCAAATGGTAAAAATGTAACTACCATTGAAGGGCTTCAGGAGGAAGCAGAAAAATTTGCAAACATTTTTACCAGAGAAGGAGCAGAACAATGTGGTTTCTGCAGTCCGGGCTTTGTTATGACTGTTATAGCCATGAAAAAAGAGTTTAATAATCCAACGGATGATGAAATAAAACATTATTTAGCTGGTAATCTTTGTAGATGTACAGGATATATGGGACAATTAAGAGCAGTTAAAAAGTATTTGGAGGTAGAATAATAATGAAAGTTGTAGGAAAACCATATACTAAGATTGATGGAATGTCTATTGCCACTGGTAAGCCTGTATATACTGAAGATTTAGCTCCCAAGGATGCTCTTTGTATTAAAATTTTAAGAAGTCCTTATGCTTATGCAAGGATTAAATCTATAGATACTTCAAATGCAGAGAAAATTGAAGGTGTTGAATGTATTTTAACCTATAAGGATGTTCCTAAAAATAGATTTACTCTGGCTGGACAAACTTATCCAGAACCATCTCCTTATGATAGACTTATACTTGACGAAATAGTAAGATATGTGGGAGATGAAGTAGCTATTATAGCTGCAGTGGATGAAAAAACAGCTTTAAAAGCTATCAAATTAATAAAGGTGAAATATGAGGTCTTTGATGCTGTTCTTGATTTTGAAAAAGCAATAGATAACCCTACAGTTATTCATAGAGAAGATGATTTGCATTGTAATATAGATATTGGAATGCAGCAAGAAAGAAATATAGTATGTACTCATAATGTGGAATTTGGCCATGTAGAAGAGGAAATTAAAAAATGTGCTGTAGTAATAGAGAGAACCTATTATACCCAGGCTCAAGTACATGCTATGATGGAAACTTATAGGGCATTCAGTTATATTGATCATACAGGAAGACTAGTGGTTGTATCATCAACACAAATACCTTTCCATGTAAGAAGACAACTTTCAAGAGCTTTAGGTATATCAGCAAGTAAAATAAGAGTTATAAAACCAAGATTAGGAGGAGGCTTTGGAGGAAAGCAAACAGGTGCTGTTGAAATATTTACAGCTATAGTTACATGGAAAACTGGAAAGCCTTCAATGATAATTTATGATAGAAAAGAAACTTTTACTTGCACTACTGGTAGACATGCTATGAGATTAAAAGTAAGACTTGGAGCTGACACAGAAGGTTTGATTAGAGTTGTTGACATAGAAGGGTTATCAGATACAGGAGCTTATGGAGAACATGCTTGCACTACATTTTGGGTGGTAGGAGAAAAGACATTACCTCTTTATAAAGCCACTGCCCTTAAGTTTAGTGGCAATGTAGTTTATACAAATAAAGTTACAGCAGGAGCATTTAGAGGTTATGGAGCAACACAAGGAACCTTTGCTCTGGAATCTACATTAAATGAATTAGCAGTAAAATTAAATATGGATCCAACGGAAATAAGATTGAAAAACTTAATGAGACAAGGGGAAAAGTCTATTGCATTTGGTGGAGAAACTTTTTATAGCTCAACCTTAGATAAATGTATTGAAAAGGGTAAAGAGATGATCCACTGGAATGAAAAATATCCTTCAAAAGAAGTAGCTCCTAACAAGGTTAGAGGAGTAGGTATGGCAATTACAATGCAAGGATCAGGTATTGCAAATATTGATGCTGCTTCAGCAGAAATAAGAGTAAATGAAGATGGAAGCTATACATTACTAATAGGTTCCACGGATATGGGTACTGGTAGTGATACTATTCTTTCACAGATGGCTTGTGAAGTGCTTAACACATCAATGGAAAATATAACTGTTATTGCAGCAGATACTGATGTATCACCTTATGATCCAGGTTCTTATGCTTCAAGTACTACTTATGTTACAGGAATGGCAGTAGTAAGAGCAGCAGAGGAGCTTTTGGGAAAGATAAAGGAAGCAGCGGCAAGAGTATTAAAAATTTCAAAAGAACATGTGGATTTTGATGGAGAAGCAATAATAGTAAATGATAAAAAAGAATTAACCTTAGGGGAGTTAGCCCAGAATGTTATAGTTGGTCCTAATTCAAAGCAGCTTACAGGTATGGGAACTTACGGTAGTGAAATTTCTCCACCTCCTTTTGTGGCAGGTTTTGCAGAAGTTGAAGTTGATAAGGAAACAGGAAAAACAGAGCTTATTGATTATGTTGCAGTAGTGGACTGTGGAACTGTAATAAATCCTAACCTTGCAAGAATACAGGCTGAAGGCGGAATAGTACAAGGAATAGGATTAGCAATGTATGAAGATGTAAAATATAATTATAAAGGTAAGATGGATACAGATTCATTTATGCAATATAAGATACCTTGTAGAAAAGATATTAATAGTGTAAGGGTAGAATTTGAGGAAAGCTATGAGCCATCAGGACCTTTTGGAGCGAAATCTATAGGGGAGGTAGTAATAAATACTCCAGCTCCTGCAATAGCAGCTGCAATATATAATGCGGTAGGAGTTAATATAAGAACATTACCTATAACTCCAGAAAAGGTATTTATGGCTATGCATGAAAAGTAAATTTATAAAATAGAGCACATAATAAAAAAGTGTTCTGCATTTTTAGGGGGAGTTATGAAGAAGATATTTAATTTAAATAAAAATGATCTTATATCAATAGTTGGAGCAGGAGGCAAAACAAGCCTTATGTTCTCTTTGGCAGAAAATTTAAGAAGTGATAATAAAGTACTTGTTACTACAACAACTAAAATTTTTCTTCCACGTATGAGTCAATATGATTTTATAACTGTTGGGGAAGAAGAAATTTCAACTTCTAGTGATTTAAATGAAAAAGGAATATATGTTTATGGTAAAGAAATAAATTCACAGAATAAACTTATAGGTATAGATAAAGAGGTATGTAGTAAACTTAAAAATTATTTTGACTATGTACTAGTTGAAAGTGATGGTTCAAAAGAGAAACTATTGAAGGGGTGGAAAGAATGTGAGCCTGTGGTACCAACTGGCACTAATAAGACTATAGGTGTATTTGATATAAGTACCATAGGAAAGATTATAGATAATGATTTAGTCCATAATGTAGAGGAATTTTTAAATATTACGGGAGCATCCGTTTATGAAAATATGACCATAGATTATGCAGCAAAGTTAATATTGCATGAAAAAGGACTTTTTAAAAACTCTTGTGGCGAAAGGATACTTTTTATTAATAAGGCAGAGAATTATGAGGATACATTACTTTCATATAGATTAAAGAAAGTTATAGAGAGTATGAATGAAGAATATATTAAGCTCATTGTGGCTGGAAGTGCAAAATATAATATATATAAAAAAATAGATAGTTAATATTTTTTAGCATAGAAAAATGGAAAAGCACCAGTGTTAAGAACAGGGGACTTTTCCATTTCCTATATGGATATTAAGAAATTTAATCTCAATATAAAATATTAAATTAATTTTATAGATGCATTTTTTTAAATTCTAAGTATCCATTTTTTCTTAATTTACATGCAGGACATTCTCCGCAACCATTACCTTTTATTCCATTATAACAAGTTAAAGTTTCTTCTTTAACTATGGAAAGAACACCTAAATCATAAGCCATTTTCCAGGTTTCTGCTTTATTAATCCACATTAAAGGAGTGAGAAGCTCAAATTCATAATCCATAGCCAAGTTTAATGTAACATTTAAAGATTTTATAAATACATCTCTACAATCTGGATATCCACTAAAATCACTTTGAGATACTCCGGTTATAATTGTATTTATTCCTCTTTGTTTTGCAAAAACTGCAACAAAGGTTAAAAATAACATGTTTCTACCATCTACGAAGGAATTAGGTACACCATCTATAGGTGCATCTTTATCCACTTGTATATCTTGTCTAGTTAATGAATTAGGTGCTAATTGATTTAACAAATTTAAATCTAAAATATGGTGTTCTACATTATATTTTTTACATATATCCTTTGCACATTGTAACTCTAATTTATGCTTTTGGTTATAATCAAAAGATACTGCTATAACTTCTTTATATTTTTTCTTTGCCCAAAATAAACAAGTTGTACTATCTTGGCCACCACTGAAAACTACTACTGCTTTTTCTTTATTCATCATATGTCACCGTCCCTTTATGCTATTTATAAAGCATCATTAATTTATTATTTAAGATTACATCACTATTAAATTTTCCTCTTAAAGTAGTGGAGATTGTTTTAGTACCTGGTTTTCTTATACCTCTAGTAGTCATGCATCCATGTTCTCCTTCAATGATTACAGCTACATCCTCTGAACCAGTTACCTTTTGTATAATATAAGCTATATCTGTTCCTATTCTTTCCTGAAGTTGCAATCTTTTGCCTACCATATCAGCTATTCTTGCAATTTTACTTAAACCAATAATTTTTTTATTAGGAATATATGCTACTGCTACTTTCATGTTGTACATTAATGCTAAGTGATGTTCACAATGACTAAATATTTCTATGTCCTTCATTAGTACTATATCATTAGTGTTTTCTTCTACTGACAAGTCATCTTCAAAGGTTTTATTAAACATTTCAGCAATTTCATCATTACTGTAACACATTCCTTCAAATATTTCTGCATACATTTTAGCTACACGGTTAGGTGTATCCTTAAGTCCTTCTCTATTAGGATCATCACCTAAAGCTATTAAAATACCTTTTATATGCTCCTCAATTGCTTTTACATCAATGGCCATATTTATACACCTCTCTCATTTGGATCCCAAATAATTTTATGAAGTTGGATTTGAAGATTAACACCATTCATTTTGTTAGCTTTCATAAATTCTACAATATTATCCATAGAAATTTTTCCGAACACTGGACTAATGTACAGATTGGTTTTATCTACAAGATTATATTTATCTATTATGTGTTTAGTCTTTTGTAAATCTTCTATAGTTCCAGATACAAATTTAACTGTATCTTTTTTGGTTAAATACTTAAAGTTGCCTAACTCCATTTTACCTTCCATGTTGCTTGAAGTCAGCTTGTAATCCATAGTAAAGCTAGGTGGATTTTCTAAATTAGAAAATTTATCTATTAAAACACTACCATTAGTTTCTATTTCCACATGAAGTTTTTTATCCTTGGAGATTATTTCTAATAATTCTATTAGTCCTTCTTGAAGAAGGGGTTCTCCACCAGTTAAAGTTACATTTCTAACTCCTGTAGATTTTATATATTCATAAATGTCTTTAGAAGTCATCCACTCATAAGAAGCATCCTTTTTATTTGCCCAAGCTGTATCACAATAACTACAATTTAAATTACAACCTGCAAACCTTATAAATACTGCTAATTGTCCTGAAAGAGTACCTTCTCCATTTATACTTATAAATTTTTCAACTACTTTAAATTGCATCTTATATTACCTCACTTTCTTCATATATGGCACCATTAGTAGGGGTTTCATAAACTGTAGCTCTTTTTATGTTATAACCTTTATTTTTCATGATTTTAAAGAAAAATGTTGCAAAGTTTTCAGCTGTTGGCCTAAAATTTACATTAATTACTTTAAAACCATCTGAAGTAATGCAATTTAAGGTTTCATACCGCATAGTTCCTTCTTGAATAATCAAGGCGTGATCATAATGATCTACCATTTCTTTAACATCTTTTTTTAAATCACCAAAATCTATTACCATACCATCAAGTTGACCGCCTTCTATCAAAGTAGCTGATTGAACTTCAATTTGTACTTTCCATCTATGTCCATGGATATTTCCACATTTCCCTTCGTATCCAGCAAGAAAATGGGCACTATCAAAGCTATGTTCTGCTTTTAAAATATACATATGCTTCCTCCTAAAATTTCTTTAAAATATTACTTCCATAACAACAGCATCCAATTGCTCCGTTAAATTGGGGTTCTTCAATAGATAATATATTTTCATAGTCTGTTTTTAAATATGTTTTTATTGCAGTATTATTAGCAACTCCACCAGTTAAAACTAAATTTTTACCTTTAAATTTGCTTAAAAGAGGGTGTAATCTTTTATACAAAGAATAGTTAACACCTGCACATAGTTCTTTTATAGTTACACCTTCAGCTATTTTACCAATTAACTCTGATTCGGAGAATACTGCACAAGTTGAATTTAGTTCTATGGGATTTTCATAGTATTTACTCATTTCATTAAGAGATATTTCAAGTACACTTGCCATATTTTCTAAATATCTACCACAGGAAGCGGCACATTTTTCATTAAGTTCTAGGTCTGTAGTTATGCCTTTTTCTACTTTAACTACTTTAACATCTTGGCCGCCTACATCTAAAAGTATAAAATCCTTTAAACCAGTTTGATAGATGCCTCCGTATACATGAGCCTTTATTTCATTTATTGGAGTAAAAAGCTTTAAATCAGTATTGTTTCTTCCGTAACCAGTAGATACAGCTTTATCTACTGGACCTATATTTAACTTTTCTAAATCTACAATAACCTTACCATCAAAGCTACAGTAATCTCTGTAAAAGCTCATGGTACTTATTTTTTTCTTTTGAATTATCTTATTATTTTCCATTAAAACAATCTTAACTTCTCTACTTCCTAAATCTATACCTAACACTAGCATTTTTTACTCTCCTTTAAATCCAATAACATATCAAGAAAAGCTTCTAATCTAAGTTTAGTTCTTGCATCTAAAGTATTTAACTTATCTCCTTCTATATTTAGTATTGGAATATCCAAATTTTGTTTTAAAACTATATCTTCTACTGATCTATAGCAGAAAGCTTGAGTGTAGTGAATTATAGCATCTAACTTTCTTTTTTTAATTTGTTTTTTTAATTCTTTTATTCTAAATTCAGTATTATAAGGATAAGTGTAATCATAATATTGTTCAAATATATTTAAACTATCATTTGCTCTAGGAAAGGCAAATTCTCTTTGAACTTCATTATATACAAAATGAGCATTAAACTTTTGCACAAATTCATATATATCACCAGTCATAGGAGGAACTCCTATATAACCTAATCTTAACTTTTTATTTATTGGGGATCTTTTTTTTATATCACTTATAACTTTTTTTAGATCAGCTTCAAAGGAGTCTATATTTCCATTAAAATCACTGAAGCTTACTTGATATAAATGATTTTCAAATCCAGTAGCTTTGTTTTGTTTATATGTTAATTCATCAATTTCTTTAGCTAATTTTCTAACTTCATTAAGTCTTTTTCTAACAGCTTCAACTTGCTCAAGGGTTACATTGAACATATGCATAAACTTTTTTATTTCAATTTCTACATCTTCTTTTTTGTGACTATGAGGAAAGGAAAAAGGATAAATTTTAATTCCTTTTAATTGAAGAACTTCAATTAGAGCTTTTGTGTTAGAACAGTCTCCTTCCATAACCCCAACTATTTCTTTTATGTTATTTTCTAAGCATGCTCCATATATTCCCTTTATCCAAGCACATAAGCTTTTAGGGAATCCATCTCTTTCAGCTATATCTATATATTTTAAATAATTATCAGATGTTATAAAAATATTATTTAAATCCACAGGTGTATATCCTGCGGCAATAAGAACTTCTACAGGTACTGTAGTTGTTAATCCTATTTTTTTCATTATATTTCCTCCTGATATTTTTGCAAATAAAAAAAGGGCAGAATCTGCCCCTAAACAAAAAACTACCTAAGCCGGTAGTTACGTCCTAGTTTTGTTTATAGACAGGATGGTTACGAACTGTCTTTATTATGTTTTTACAATTATATAGTTTACTACATGAAAGATAGGAAGTCAAATGGATGTTTGGGGGAGTTTTTATTCCATCTGAAACTTATTAACAGAATTCTTAGGAGAAATCGCTATCCAGAGACGTACCAGCTATAATATTCCCACTTTTGAGAAGATGAGAGTATTATAGCTGGTAGTAATCGGATAAAAGTTAGTTGAATAGATAGAGAATTATGAAGTTATAAACTATTGCGAAATAATCAGGATGTATTTTTGTACCCCTTAAATTTTAAGATTCTAATGTATAGATATATAGGAGGGATTCAGGATGAGGGTTAATAGAATAATAGAAACTAACAAGAATTATGAACATAAAGGAAGAACTGAATTTATACAGAAGAAGCAATATGCTGATGATAAAGAGAAAACATTCTCTGAAGTTCTTAAAAATATAAGGCATAATATATATAAACCTAAGGTTTAGGCAAACTAAATTAATCAGAATAAGGAAAATAAACATGGGAGAGTTAAACAAAGATTTTACATAAAAACCGGTAATGGAATTTTATGTTATACCATTTAATAATATATTAATAGTATGTTCTATAAAAAGCTTTGGATATCCAAGGCTTTTGTTTTTTAGTAGGAATTAGAAAAATTAACATAATAAAATATCACAAAGTTACTCATTATATAAGTAGTAGTAGATGAGTTTGTGGTACTCTTCTATGAGCAATAGTTGTGAGTTGATGTCTGATAATACTATGTGAGCATTGTCAACCTAAAGTATAAAAATAGTTTACAATACTATTTCGATAGTGTATATTATTTTTAAGAAGTTATATTAAATATTGAATTTTAAGGAGTTGTGATATTTTGAAAGCTAGAGATTTAATTTTAGCAGCTATGTTTGCAGCGCTAACAGCAATAGGGGCTTTTATAAAAATTCCTATTCCATATGTTCCATTTACATTACAGTTTTTGTTTTGTGCGTTTTCAGGAATGATATTGGGAGCTAGACTAGGAGCTTTATCACAGATTGTTTATGTTGGGACGGGATTATTAGGGCTTCCTATATTTACGGAAGGTGGAGGAATAGCATATATCTTCAAACCTACCTTTGGGTATCTTGTTGGATTTATTGCTGCAGCATATGTTATTGGAAAGTTAACAGAAAGATTTAAAGATCTTACAATTTTTAAATCCCTTTTAATTATCTTATCAGGTTTATTTTTTGTTTATTTATTTGGAGTTTTATATTTGTATGCAATATGCAATCTATATTTAGGAAAGAGTATGTCTTTTTATATGGCAATATTTTATGGCTTTATAGTTTGCTTTTTAGGGGACATAGTTTTAAGCCTTGTAGCAGCAGTAGCCTCTGTTAAGATCATTAAAGTAACTAGGAAAATAGGTCTATGTACATATATGAAAATAGAACAATAATTATTTTGGAGGGTAAACTATGGATCTTATATCATTACTAGAAAATAAAATATATGCAGGAGAAAATATCAGTTTTTATGAAGCAGTTAAGCTTACACAAATAAATAATGAGTATATCAATGAATTGTTTATAGCAGCGGATAGAATACGTGATAAATTTAATGGTAACATAGTTAATTTGTGCTCCATCATAAATGCTAAATGCGGTTCATGTTCAGAAGACTGCAAATTTTGTGCGCAATCAGCACACTATAAAACAAATATTGAAGAACATGAAATTGTATCAATAGATGAAGTTTTAGATTTAGCTAAAGAAAATCAGCATTGTGGTGTAAATAGATTTTCTTTAGTTACAAGTGGAAGAGAGACAAAGGGACGGGACTTCCAAAAGGTTATAAAAATATATGAAAAATTAAAGAATGAAGTGAACATGGAGTTGTGTGCTTCACTTGGCATATTAGATTATGAACAGCTTCTAACATTAAAAGAAACAGGAGTTAACATGTATCATCATAATTTAGAAACAAGCAGAGATTATTATAAAAAGATATGTACAACCCACTCTTATGATGAAAGGATTGAAACTATAAATAATGTTAAGAAAGCTGGACTTCAGGTATGCTCTGGAGGAATTATAGGTATGGGGGAGGACATGGGAGATAGAATTAAATTAGCTATACAACTTAGAGAATTGGAGGTTACATCTATTCCTATTAATATATTAAACCCTATAAAAGGTACTCCACTTGAAAATATGAAAAGATTAAGTGAAGAAGAAATATTGAAAACCGTAGCAATTTTTAGATTTATAAATCCAAGAGCATATATTAGATTGGCAGGGGGAAGAAACCTTATAAAAGATTTTGGAAGGAAATGTTTCAGAGTAGGTGCAAATGCTACTATATCAGGTAACTATTTAACTACTTCGGGAAATAAGATTTCAGATGATATTGAAATGATAAAAGAACTTGGGTTTGAGGTGAGAAGAAATGACTAAAGGCATATTTATAACTGGTACAGACACTGATGTAGGAAAAACCATAGTAACTTCGGGACTTTTATATCTACTTAGGTCAAAAGGATATAAAGCTACATACTTTAAAGCGGCTTTAAGTGGAGCACAAAATGGCAATGATGTTTTAATGGATACAAGCATTGTATGTCAGGTTAGTAATTTAAAGGAGAATTTTGAAAATATAACACCATATATTTTTAAAACGCCAGTATCACCACATTTGGCGGGAAAAATAGAAGGTAACAGCATAAGCAAGGAAAAGATACTCGATAAATACAACAATTTAAAAGAGAAATATGACTATATTATAGTAGAAGGAAGTGGAGGAATAGTATGTCCACTAATACATGATGAAAAAGGTATTTATCTTTTACAGGATTTAATTAAAGATTTAAATATTGGTGTGATAGTTGTAGCTAGGGCAGGACTTGGTACTATAAATCATACTACTATTACCGTAAAGTATATTCAAAGACTTAATATAGAAGTGAAAGGCATAATAATAAATGGATATAAAGATAATCTGCTTTGCAATGACAATATAGAGATTATTAAAAAGCTTACCAATGTTCCTATTTTAGCGGTGGTTCCTTGGATAGATGGACTAGAAGTAGAAGAAAAAAATTTAAGGATAAAAAACATAAGATCAGCAATAGAAAAATCCTTAAATGAAGAAGATTTAATTAAATGCATGGATGATTTATAAGGTCATACAAAATAAATAAAATCAATTAGTGTAGAGGAATATAGATTAGATATATAAGAGAGGAGAAAAAATGAATAATTATATAGAAAAAGATTTAAAATACATATGGCATCCTTGTTCTCAAATGAAGGACTATGAAGAACTTCCACTTAAAGTAATCCAAAAAGGAGAAGGATGTTATTTATATGATATTGAAGGAAAAAGTTATTTAGATTGTATATCTTCATGGTGGACAAATTTATTTGGACATAGTAATAAAAGGGTTAATGATGCATTAAAAATGAGCTTTCATTATCATCAACATAAGGGAAATAATAAAAAAATTAGATTTGCTGCTATAGGTGACGCTTATCATGGTGAAACTTTAGGAGCTTTATCTGTATGTGATTTAGATTTATATAATAAAATATACAAGCCTTTGCTTTTAAATACCTTAAGAGTTAAGGGACCAGATTGTTATAGATGCAGCTATGGAAAAGCCAGAGAAAGCTGTAATGCAGAATGTTTTGAGCATATGGAAAGGGCATTAGAAGAGAGTCATGAGGAGCTTTGTGGCATAATTATAGAACCTATAGTTCAAGGAGCTGCTGGCATGAAGATATATTCACCAATGTATTTGAAAAAACTTAGAGAAGCATGTGATAGGTACAATATACATCTTATAGCAGATGAAATAGCTGTTGGATTTGGAAGGACAGGAAAAATGTTTGCTTGTGAACATGCAGAAATAAGTCCAGATATAATGTGTCTTTCAAAGGGCATATCAGCGGGATATATGCCTATGTCAGTAGTAATGACTAGCAACAACATATATGATGTTTTTTATGGAGAATATAAAGAGTTAAAAGCTTTTTTGCATAGCCATACTTATGCAGGAAATGCTATGGCCTGTGCAATTGCTCTAGAAAATCTTAAAATATTTGAAGAAGAAAATGTTATAGAAAATAATAAAGGAAAAGGTGAATTAATAAAAAAGTTAACAAAAGATTTGGCTAAGGATCATCCTTATGTTGGAGAAGTGAGAAGTATGGGGATGATTACTGCAATAGAACTTATCAAAAATAAGGAAACAAAGGAAACCTTTCCTTGGGAGGAAAGGGTAGGATATGAGATTTATAAAATAGCTCTAGAGAAGGGGTTGTTATTAAGACCTATTGGAAATGTGCTATATTTTCTTCCTCCATACGTAATAAATAAGCATGACATTGAGTTTATGATAAATACATGCTTTGAAAGTATTAATGAATATTTTAAAATATAAAAAATTTCAATGTTGTACAGAAGAGGAAATAGTGATTTTTAGTCTTTGTTATTACAGATATAGTAATAAAATAATGCAAAAGGGGACATACTCCCTTTTGCATGTTTGGACATAAGATTTAAATTTAATAGAATACAAGGTCATCATCTTTAATATCGGAGATAAACATATAACCTGGAGCATGAGTAATTACGAGCTCTGGCTTTACTCTCATAACTGCGGCTTGAGGCGTGACTCCACAAGCCCAAAACACAGGTACTTCGCCTTTTTTTATAGTTACTGCATCTCCAAAATCAGGTTTTGAAATATCTTTTATGCCAATTTTTAATGGATTACCTGTATGAATAGGTGCACCATGAACTCTTGGATATTTTGAGGTTATTTCAGTAGCTTTTTTAACTAACTCTTCAGGAATAGGTCTCATACTTACAACCATGGGACCATTGAATATACCAGCAGGTATACATTCAATATTAGTAATATACATAGGAACATTTTTTTCTTCCTCAATATGACGTATATCAATACCAGCATCTGAAAGAGCCTTTTCAAATGTAAAGCTGCAACCTAAAAGAAAAG
Source organism: Clostridium lundense DSM 17049 (assembly GCF_000619945.1). Taxonomy (GTDB): domain Bacteria; phylum Bacillota; class Clostridia; order Clostridiales; family Clostridiaceae; genus Clostridium_AO; species Clostridium_AO lundense. Next base: position 562,020 of record NZ_JHVC01000001.1, read on the forward strand.
TTACTAAGTCATCAGACCAAAGGTTTAATATGTCATTAACTTCTTCTTTTATTTCTCCGTTTCTATATATTCTGTATTTAGGTATGTCTGTACGAATATCTGCTGACGGGGCAGTAAGTACTGGAGTAAATTTCCCCGGTTCGCACACATCTAAGATTGGGCACGGTTTAGGATTACGCTGACAGAATATAAAAAAATCTATAGCATATTTATATGGCAGTACTACGAGGTTAGCCTGAGTATAACCGTATGCAATACCAGGTGTTGGACTTTTCAAATTCCCCGTCCTAATTTCATTTCGTGCTTGTTCCCCTGTTATAATAGTCAAAAATATTACCCCTTTTAATATTATTTCTTATTCATTATTTTATACGGGAGTTTACATATTAGAACTTAAATAATATAAATCAAGTATGGAAATTCTAGTCATACATATGATTCTCTAATGTTTTTATTAGTAGTCTGTTTTATTTAAAATAGTGTGTGCTTTTGTTTCAGTGGAAGGATATACTATAATTAGGATATATAGATTATAATTCTATAGCATGAGAGAATTAGCAGAGGAAAGTAAATGGGGGAGTATAAAATGAAATTAATAAAAGAAATCTATGAAAAACATATAGGAATAAATAAGAAAGCTGAAGATATTAGCTATAAAGTTAGAAAGGCTGCTAGAACAATACTTTTTGATAGTTGTGGGAAAGTAGCTATACTGTATGTTTCTAAAGACCACTATCATAAATTACCAGGTGGAGGAATAGAGCTAGGAGAAAATATTGAAGAAGCTCTAAAAAGAGAAGTTAAGGAAGAAGTAGGTGCAGATATTGAAACCTTAGGGGAAGTAGGAACTATATTAGAATTTAGAGATGATTTTAAACAACTACAGATATCATATTGTTATTATTCAAGGGTAGTAGGAAAAATTCAAAAGCCAAGTTATACAAAAGAGGAGATAGAATGTGGGTTTATACTTAAATGGATGGATTTTGATGAAGCTATCTTAACTTTAGAGAAGGACGAACCAGATAAGTATATGGGGAAATTTATTAAAGAAAGAGATAAGACATTTTTATTAGAGGCTAAAAAATTGGGGATTTAAAAAATAAGTCATAGGCAATACCTATGACTTATAAACTATATTAATTTTCTAACAGTAAAGTTATCTTGAAGTAATGTCCAGTTTTGTGGAAATGGATATCCTAAAACCCAATAGCTAATGCCACTTAGTTTATAGTCTTTTACTGTGTCAAACTTTGCTTGAGCACTTCGAGCATCTTCAAACCACACTTCATGCATTACTCCTTTTTCATCCCTATAACGATAGTATGGAGATTGTGCAATTGAATTATATCCGATTATTGTACCATACTTAGCTGCTCTTCTTATAGCTTCCTGCATGCTAAAGGTTTCAGCTTCCTGCCCTTGAACATGTGGAAGAACCCAATCACGAGCATATAATTGAAAACCAAAATAAATTTTTTCTCTGGGTATAACAGAGACAGCATAATCTAATACACGTTTTATTTCATTTAAAGGTGAAATTGGCTGAGGAGGTCCAAGTCTATATCCCCATTCATAGGTCATTAAAACTACAAAGTCAACAATTCTACCATGAGCTTCATAATCATGAGCTTCATATAAGGAACCTTTTTGTTCTGCACTTGTTTTTGGTGCTAATGCAGTGGAAACAAAGAAGCCTTCTGGGTGCAGACGATCCACTGTACGCTGAAGAAACTGATTATACAATTCACGATCAGCTGGAAGAACATTTTCAAAGTCAATATTTACTCCTTTATAATTCTTATCTTTCATTGTATTAATAATATTTGTAATTAATCGGTTACTGATTTCGGGACTAGAAAGAACAATATGTGCAACATTTCCACCTAATTCTGTAGCTGTAAAGTTGGTAATAGCCATCATAGGAACTGCATTTTTAGAATAACCAGCCTTAATTATTGGAACATCATCTATAGGCTGTAGGCTACCATCTTCACGAATTTTATAGGCAAATGGACTAAGATAAGTTAAATTCTCCGCATCTTCCAATACAATAGGCACAGCTTCTTGTCCCATCTGATCAATATAGGCATTTACATTAATAACAGGTCTTTCTTTAATGGGAATAACTAATGTCATACCAGGATATACAATGTTTTCATCAGTAATGCTATTAACTTTCATTAAATTTTGTATGGTAACTCCAAATTTTTGTGCAATTTGTGATAAGGTTTCTCCACGTTGAACCTGATATATAGGTGCTGGTATAAATAGAGTAAGACCAGGGTAAATATTATAGGCATTAGTAATTCCATTGAGTTTCATAATCGCGACCACAGTAGTTCCATAAGTTTGAGCAATTCTCCATAATGTTTCCCCTGCACTTACAGTATGATAAGTACCTTCTATTGGAATCAATATAGATTGCCCAATTACTAATTGCCCCGGATTTGGTAGCTTATTGGCATTTTGTATTCTGTCAATTGGAATGCCATAATAAATTGAGATTTGCCAAAGTGTTTCACCAGGCGTTACTACATGAATAAGCATGAACTTCCTCCTATAAACATATATATAATTATTTTATGCATTATATATATTTCGATTACAGATTATATTAAATTCATGTCTTATTAAGTTATTTTAATTCTATATAATGAAATAGTTTTTCACTTATAAATAATATAAAAATTAATAGAATAAATGCTAAAATATTTATACATAAAAATGCAATATTCATAAGTCTAAATTTAATATATATAATAAGTCCCGGTATTATAGGAAGGAAGAAAATAATGTATTGTATAATACCTTCTAAAATTCCACCATTTCCTTTATCATCTACTGGAATGAAAAAATGTACTATTATTTTTGAAAGACCTTTAGCTAAGTTAACTATTATTAAAGCTATTAAATATATAAGTGATGTAAGAAAGTATTCTTTACTAGTTAACCCAATAGGAAGTATTATACTCATCAATATAAATATAGAAAATGTATAATTGTGAAAAATTATATATAGAAGCTTCTTTTTTACACTTCCAGGTAGTAAATAAATATATGTTTTACTAAGCTCATATTTAATTGAAGAAACAGGATTAATTCCAAGGGACATAGAAAGGCACATTATAAGCATTACTGCGTAAATGTTATCTCTATTTGGATAAGTTCTTAAATAATATCCCCCTATAAAAGAAATTAAGGTTAATACTGAACATATAATAAAATGTCTTTTTAGTGATCCATTTCTTTTACTTAATATAGAATTTTTATATAAAAAAGCTCCTTCGCCTTTTATTTTATGAAAAAAGTTTTCTTTTACTGGAGTTATTAATTCATCGTTATCTTTTGGCATAGAGTCTTCAATAATAATTTGGTCTAAGCTTCTTTCATCTATATTTAAATTTTTTAATTCTATATTTTCACTAACTACTTCGTAGTAGTCCACAGCAAGAATGATAGTAAATATAAATATTAGAACTGTTAAGAATAAAATTAAAATAAAATCTATTAAAGGAAAACCTTCCTTACTTAATGGATATATTATTATGTTTTTCATCCAGCATAGTAATGGGGTTTTAGCACTTAAAATATTAATAGTATGTAAAAATGATTTAGAGGCAGTAAACCAAAAGGTTATTCCTAAATATATTATTATAAATATATTAAGAAATACACACATTCTCCTTACTATTTTGTTAGCATTAAATCTAATTTTTATAGAGTAAATTAAAAAGTTTAAGCATTTGAAAAATAATACAATTATTGATACCCCAATTAGACTAAAAAATAATTTTGGAATACTTAAACTTAGGGATCTAAATAATACAATCCATATTAAAATTACATAGAAGAAATAGTTTAATATAAATTGGAGAGTACCTGAAACTATAGAAAATATCCAAAGTGATTTCTCGCCTATAGGCGAAGGAAATAAGTAATGAACATCCTGTATAGCAAAGTCCATTGGTTTATAATTAGAGGATGCTTTTAATAAAACATGTAAAGTAATTATAAAAAGTATGGCTATAATTAATACTCCAATTAAATCTATATTCAAATTAGAAAAATTAATAAAGCTTTTTTTATTATTTCTTCTTATCATATCTAATAAAATAAATATAATAGGAAGAATAAGATTTTCCAGTTCTCTAAGAGCTGTTATTGGATTGGTTAAAAAATATTTAATTTTATTTTTTATTTGAGCAATTTTTATATAAGAAAGGGTTGTAAAGTCTTTAAACATAATAAGTTCTTCCCTCCAAAGTCTTTAAATTAAGTTCGTTTTTATCTACTTGAAATATCTAAGAATATATCTTCTAAGGACATTTTTTCTTTTGAATTAATCATATTTTGTAAATCTTCTTTTGTCCCATGAGCTAGAACTTTACCTTCTTTCATTATTACAATATTATCACTTATCTCTTCTACAGAAGACAGAATATGTGTACTTATAAGTATAGTTTTACCTTCATCTCTAAGTAAACTTAAAATAGATTTTAAATCTTTAATTCCCTTAGGATCAAGTCCTACAAAAGGCTCGTCTATTAAAAATATATCTGGATTATGTAAAAGTCCCATAGAAATAGATAATTTTTGTTTCATTCCTTTAGATAAATTTTTGCCTAAAGTATTTTTTTTATCTAAAATATTAAAAGTCTTTAGTGTTTCATAAGCTTTGTTTTCCCAGTTATTTAGTTTATAAGCTAATGCTATAAATTTTAAGTGTTCCCAAACTGTAAGATATGGATATATGTCAGGAGTTTCTGGCATATAGGCTAATTTTTCTCGTACATATTTATCTTTTATACTTTTACCAAATATAAATACATCACCTTCATTTTTTCTTAAAAGAGATAGTATGCATTTTATAGTTGTAGTTTTACCTGCACCATTAGGTCCTGCTAGAATAGTGATTTCTCCAGCATTTAGTTTAAAAGATATACCTTTAAGTGCCTCAGTTTTTCCAAAGTTTTTAACTAGATTTTTGACTTCCATTGAGATCAAAATTATCTCCTCCTTTTAAGCTATTTCCATTATAATTGAATTTTTCTATAATGAGTATTACTTTATAAATTCTTTATATTTATCCCATAACTATCTACATTAATATTCTTATCTTTTAAAAATTAGCAGATAGGTTTGTAAATGAGTTATTTTAACTATTACAAAATTGTAAGATAAGTTTTTTATATGTAAGATGTGAGTTATTGTTTTAACTGTGGTGAAAAAATATAATAGAAGCATAGTTTAGATGAGCAATGAGTTATCAAGTGATTCTAAGGTTCAGGTGGAGTTTGCTTAAGAGAACTACTCTCTCCATCTGAACCTTAGAAGAACTTATCCAGGAGCGTAGCTATCGGATAAATTATAAAATTACGGTTTAATTTTAAAATAAAGAGAGGTAAGAAAAATGGAAATATTAAAAGTTGAAAATTTATCAAAAATTTATGGTGAAGGTAATAACAAAGTAGAAGCACTAAAGGATGTATCATTTTCTATTAATAGAGGAGAATTTACTGCCATAATAGGGGCATCTGGTTCGGGAAAAAGTACTTTGCTTCATGCATTAGGGGGGCTTGATAGACCAAGTTCCGGAAAAGTTTATTTAGATGGAGAGAATATATATAAATTAAATGAAGAAAAGTTAGCTATATTTAGAAGAAGAAACATTGGCTTTGTATTTCAATTTTTTAATTTGATACCAGTGCTAGATGTAGAAGAAAATATAGGACTTCCAGCTTTACTAGATAAAGAAAAGGTGGACAAAGATTACTTAGAAGAAGTAATAAGTATGCTAGGTTTAAAAGAAAGAATAAATCACCTTCCATCAGAATTATCAGGAGGACAACAACAGAGGGTTTCTATTGGAAGAGCTCTAATAAATAAACCAGCTATAATTCTTGCAGATGAACCTACAGGAAATTTAGATAGTAAAAATAGCAAAGAAGTAATGGAGCTTTTAAGACTTTCATCTAAAAAGTATAATCAAACACTTATAGTTATAACTCATGACATAAATATAGCAGAACAGGCAGACAGGGTAATAACCATAGTAGATGGACAAATCAAATCTGATGAAAGAATAAGGTAGGAGGATAAATAGTTATGAATAGCTATAAAGATATAACTAATAAATATTTAAAGCATAACAAAAAAAGAAGTATTCTAACAATTTGCGGAATAATACTTTCTGTAGCACTTATTACGTCTATAGGATTATTTATAAAAAGTATGCAAAATACTTATATTCAGGATGCCATAAGGAGTTATGGTTCCTTTCATGTATCAATTACTGATATTAATGATAAAGATTACAGTAAAATTAATGACAATCCTAAAATAGAAAAGATAGGACTTAAAGAAGACTGGAATAAAGTTTCTTTAAAAAACTCAAAGGGTATAGAATTTATAAAATTTAATAAAAACGCATTAGAACTTTTACCTTATAAAGCAGTAGAAGGAAATCTTCCTAAAGCAGAAGGAGAAATAGCTTTGGAAAATTGGGTATTAAATTATATGGATAATTCACCCAAAATAGGAGAAAATATAAAACTAAAACTTTCAGATGGAAGTACAAAAGAATTTAAATTAACAGGATTTATTAAAAACGATGCTTATGATCAGTATAGAGGAATATCTAAAGGAATAATTTATTCAGATAAATTTAATATGAATAAAGCTACAATATATATGACTATATCTAAAAAAGCCGATATTTCTGATACAATTAAAGAGTTGAAAAAAACATTTAAAAAAGTAGGGACCAATGAAGACTATATAAGACTTTTAGGAGAGGGAGAAAATAAAAGCATTAATGAAGCATTATATTCTATAGCTGCATTTGTAATTGCTATAGTAGTTATTGCCACAGTGGCGGTTATATATAATTCTTTTCAAATTAGTGTTGTTGAAAGAATAAAACAATTTGGTCTTTTAAGAGCTGTAGGTGCTACTCCAAGGCAAATTAGAAGCATAGTTTTAAGAGAAGCTACTGTAATGAGTTTAGTTGGAATACCGATGGGGATTTTGTCAGGTGTCTTTGCAATATTTGTAGTAGCTCAGATATTTAAAATGATGTCAAATTCGGCATTTGCGCAAATGAATGTGGATATATCTTACACAATTTTAGCTATAAGTGCATTAGTAGGATTAGTATCTATATATGTATCAGCATTAATACCAGCAAGATTTGCAGGAAAAATATCTCCATTGGTAGCTATTAGCAGTAGAAATTCTATTGTGAAGGAAAAAATAAGAAAAAATAGAGGTAGGATATTTAAAAAATTCTTAAATATCAATAGTTTAATGGCATTTAAAAATATAAAGAGAAATAAAAAGAGATTTAATATAACAGTGTTTTCAATAGTAATTAGCATAACATTATTCATATTTTTCTCTTCATTTACAAATATGACTATGAATTTTACAGCTAAAAAAACGGAAAGTGATAATGCTCACTTTTTCTTAATGGGTGTATTAGATAAAAAAGATAACAGTTCTTTAACAGAAGATATAATAAATAAAATAAAAAACAATAAGGAAGTAAAAGAAGTAATTACTAATCGTCAAAATTACATATCAAAAGCATTAATTTCAGAGGATAAAAAGGAAAAAGAGCCAGAAAGCATTGTACCTGATATATACTCAAAGACTAAATTTGAATCTGAAGAAATGATGGTATTAAATACAGCATTTGATATTTATGATGACATTAAGCTCGATAGGACTAAAAGTTATGTAACAGCTGGAAAAATAAATAAAGAAAAAATGGTTAAAGACAATGAAATTATAATTGTAAAAGATAATTTAATAAGAGGAAAGAAAGGAATGTATGAAGGTCCTCTTACAAGTTTGAAACCAGGGGACAGTTTCTATATTTATAGAAATGCCTTAATAGCTAATAAAGATAATCAAAAAATTAATAATAAGATAACTAATTTTAATAAAGAAAATATGATAAAGGTTAAAGTAGGGGCAGTAGTAGACAATGCACCATATAGATCTATTGCTAATGGACAGCAACTACAAATAATAGTTCCAAAGGATGTATTTAAAAATATATGTGGAAGAGATATAGAAAAAATTCCTTATGCTTCTGCAGAAATAGTATTAAATAGTGAAAAAGCAGAGCAGGAATTTCAAAAGTGGATTCAGCCATTAGGAGATAATAGTGGAGTAAGTATTATAAATACTATAAAACTAAATGAAGAAGGAAGAACAAGTATTCTCCAAATTCAAATTTTAATGTATGGATTTATAGCAGTAATTTCTCTAATAGGCGTAGTTAATATAATTAATACTATTACAACTAATTTAATTTTGAGAAGAAAAGAAATTGCATCATTAAGTGCATTAGGAATGACCTATAAAAATATACGATCAATGATTTTAACAGAAAGTATTTTGTATGCTTTATATGGATGTATTTATGGTGGAATAATTGGAACAGTACTGTCATATTTGAATTCTTATAACTTTAGAAGTTTGAAAAGTTTTAAATGGACGATACCTTGGTCTCATATAGGCAGTGCAGCTTTAATAGCAATATTAGTAAGTTTAATTTCAGCAGTAAAACCATTAAATAAAATTAAGAAAGAAAATATTGTTGAGGTAATAAGAGGAGAAGAGTAGAGGGCAAATGATAAATAATAAAGAATAAGTAGCAAAGGATGAAGGCTTACCTTAAGGGTAAGCTTTAGTTCGTTAATAAACATAAAATGTCAACCGGAAATTGCTGTACTATTTTTTATGTAATGGATTTAATTATGTTATAATAATTCTACAAATAGATTTGGTGGGAGGTTTTACAATATGAATAAAATACTTCTTTTAGAAGATGATGAAGCATTAGCTTTAGGGATAGAGTTTACACTTAAGGATGAAGGATATGATGTTACTAGATGTGCATGTGTACAAGATGCCATAAAAGCTTTTAATAAAGAAGAATTTAATATAGTTTTATTAGATGTAATGTTGCCAGATGGAAGTGGATATGATGTATGTAAACATATAAGAGAGAAAAGTGAGGTTCCTATAATATTTTTAACTGCTTGCGACGATGAGGTAAATGTGGTTTTAGGTTTAGATATAGGAGGGGACGACTATATAACAAAGCCTTTTAGAGTAAGAGAACTTATTTCAAGGATAAAAGCTATACAAAGAAGATTTGAAAAGAAATCTGTAAGGGAAAATATATTTAAATGTGGTGACATAGTGTTATATACTGAAAATGCAAAGGTTGAAAAAAATGGCATAGAAATAGTTCTTTCTTCCCAGGAATATAAACTTCTTTTAATATTTATGACAAATCCTAACAAAATAATGAGTAGGGAAGAAATATTAGATAAATTAATAGAAGGAGCAGGTTCATATTTTGATACTAATACTCTTTCTGTATACATAAAAAGAGTTAGAGAAAAGATAGAACATGACTCATCAAGTCCTGAATATATAATTACAAAAAGAGGTTTAGGATATATTTGGAATTCAGAAGTGCAAAAGGGGTAACATATTATGTTTAAATATTTTAGTAATCCAGAACTTAAAAGAAGTTCAGCCATTATATTGATTTTAGCTTTTATAACATTAAGTTGTTCTTTTTTTGTTATAAATAAAGGTTATGAGCAGATGAGAATAAGTTATATAGAAAGTAATACAGCAATAGTAGGAGAATTAGTTAAAAATCATCCTCAGCTAAAGGATGAAATAATTCCTTTAGTAACTAAAGGAGCTAATGAAAAAAGCATAGAGCAAGGGAAAAAAATACTAGATGAATATGGCTATAATGAAAGTTTAAACATTGAATTTATTCCAGCTATGAAAAAGAGTTATACTACAGTTTTAAATTGGATATTAATACTAATAATTTGTTTTTCTACTGTGGCTTTTGTGGGGAATTGTATCCAATATAAAATAATTTATAAAAGACTTGAGAAACTCATTATAGGAGCACAAAATATATTAGAATATAATTTTGATATTGGAATTTATGAAAATGCAGAAGGAACCTTTGCAAAGCTAGCACATGCTTTTAATAATATGAGGATAATTATGAAAAATAATCTTGGAGCAGTTCAAAAGGAAAAACAGTTTTTGGTAGATACATTATCAGATATTTCACATCAGCTAAAAACTCCTATAGCCTCTTTAATAATATATAATGATATACTTTTAGAGAGAAAATTAGATGAAGAAAAGAGAAAAGAGTTTTTAAAAAGTAGTGGGAATCAGTTGAATAGAATAGAATGGTTGGTAAAAAGCTTACTTAAGCTGGCAAAATTGGATGCAGGAGTTATTAAATTTGAAAAGGAAGTTTATGATATAAATAAAACCGTAGAAGAGGCAGTAGAAACATTAGCAGTTAAGGCAGAGAACGAAAGCATAAATCTTGTTTTTAAAAATAGAAATTCAAAAATTATAATGAAACATGATCCTAATTGGCTTAGTGAGTGCTTTATAAATATTATTAAAAATGCACTAGAACATACAGATAATGGTGGAAGTGTAACAGTATTTACGGAAAGAACTCCAGTATGTGTTAGAGTTATTGTACAGGACAGCGGGGAAGGAATATCAAAAGAGGATATTCCCAATATATTTAAAAGATTTTATAAGGGAAAAAGAAGCAAAAATACAGAATCTGTTGGAATTGGATTAGCTCTTTCAAAATCTATAGTAGAGGGACATGAAGGAATGATAGAAGTAAAAAGTAAGGAAAAAGAAGGAACCACTTTTACTATTACTTTTTTGAATTCAATATAATTATAATGGTAATCTAAAAGAAGCTGAGAATATAAAATGCACTTCCAATATTGTATACATATAACATTGGAAGTGCATTTTAAATAAGGTTCCTAATTATATTGAAAAATTATAAATAAGTTTTCAATAAATGAAAGATATTAAAATTTTATAATATTTAGTGAACTTAAAAATACTATTATCAATAATATTGGGGTTATGCCCATCAATACATATTTGAAAGTTGTAATAAGTCCTATATTTTTAAGATTTTCATTATTACTTAGTTCATTAATTAAAGATTGTTTTTTAACAATATATCCTACAAATAAAGCTATTAAAAGTCCTCCAATAGGCATTAATATATTTGATGATATAAAATCAAAAGTATCAAAGAAGCCTTTACCAAAGAATACTGATAAATTACCTAAAACACTTGCCTTATCAGCAGATAATGTTGCTAAAGAACCCATTAATAATATTATGATAGCGTTAATTATTACAGCAGAACTTCTTTTAAATCCTTTTTCTTCAGTAAAGTAGGCAATTAGTACCTCCACTATAGATATCATAGCTGTAGTAGCTGCAATTGCAGTTAAGAAAAAGAAAGCTACTAAAAGAATATTACCAAAAGGTAACTTTGAAAATACTAATGGTATAGTCATGAACAATAATCCAGGACCAGCTTCAGGTTTCATACCAAAGGAGAATACTGTAGGAAATATAGCAATACCTGCAAGCAAGGATACTATTGTGTCAGCAACAGCTACTTTAGCTGATGTAGAAATCAAATTGGTATCTTTTGTGAAATAGCTACCATAGGTTACCATAGTTCCCATGCCAAGAGAAAGTTTAAAAAAGGCCAGTCCCATTGCAGCTAATATTGCACCAGGAGTTATTTGAGAGAAATCAACCTTAAATAAAAATTTTAGTCCCTCAGAAGCTCCAGGAAGAGTTAATGCTCTAATACCACATACAATTATTAGTACAAATAATACAGGAATGAGTGTTTTAGTAACTCTTTCAATACCTTTTTCTACGCCTTTAATAAGAATTAATGAAACTACAGCCATAGCAATAAACTGCCATACAAGTGGAGGCCATGGACCAACTACTGTTTTGCCAAATAGTGTACTAGCAGAATCAGCAGTTACATTTGTAAAATCCCCTTTTAAAGCTTTAAATATATAGGAATAAACCCATCCAGCAACGCAAGAATAATAAAACATAATAAAATATGCAGTAAGAATGCCAAAGACACCTATGGTTTTCCAAAGAGGATTAGGTGTTAATTCTTTTAAGGCACCCATAACATTTTTATGGGTTTTTCTACCTATATAGAATTCACTTACCATAACAGGTATGCCAACAAATGCTACACAAATAAGATAAACCAATATAAATGCTGCCCCACCATTCTTACCTACCACATATGGAAATTTCCATATGTTACCCAAACCTACAGCGGACCCCAATGTAGCAAAGAAAACCGCCAGTGTACCAGAAAAACTTTCTCGATTGATTTTTTCTTTTTCCATGATAATGAAACCACCCCCATATAATATGAAAATAATAATTCATTAAATAATAAAGCATATTTATATATAAATCAATAGTTTTTTGCAATATTTTTTTTGGTAAAAATCATTTGTCAGTAAATATTGGTATGACCATAACTCAACATTTTAAATTATTTTTGCATATTTTATGCTGTTTTTTTATAATATGATACTTATAATAGTAAAAAAATTTTTAATTGAAAATACACTTAAAACAACATGTGACAAATAATGAAAAACACATATAACTATGAATTAATTTTATTTTCTTGCAAAGAATATCTATAGAAGGGAGTGATATGTATGGCTAAAAAAGGGAATAAAAAGCGTTCAGAATCAAAGGATTCAAATCAAAAGCATCAAGTTAACAACCAAAAAGGAAATACTACAAAGTAAATTAAATATTAGAATATGCTTGCATATTATTTAAATATGTGATATTCTAATTGAGTAGTAATACAAAATAAAAAAATAAAGATTGAGTAGATTATAACTTTCTCCTTTTAGAGATTAGTTAGTCAACCTATATCTTTAAGATGGAGGAATTATTTATGGATAAGAATTTAGTATGCAGAGATTGTGGTAAGGAATTTGTTTTCACTGAAGGAGAACAGGCTTTCTACAAAGAAAAAGGATTCGAAAATGAACCAACAAGATGTGCTGATTGCAGAAGAGCTAGAAAGCAACAGAACAACAACAGAAGATACGATAGATAGTATTTAATCAAAGCTATAAGAGTTTTCTCTTATGGCTTTTTTTAATATAAAAATTTTTATTTTAATAAATAAATCAGTAATAATGGGATAAAAGAGAAACATTAATTTAATTATATATTATCTAAATATAAAAGAGGCAATAAGATTATAAATTTAAAAAGTTAAAGAATAATTAGAAGTGTTGTAATCTTAAAATTATGGATAAGGGGAGATTTATAAATGAATTTTGATGATAGTGCTAAAAATTGGGACACTGATAAAAGAATTAATAGGGCAAAAATAATAGCAAATGAAATAAGTAATTCAATTAACATTGGAAATAATTATTCTGCTATGGAGTTTGGATGTGGTACAGGTCTTGTAAGTTTTAATCTTTATAATAAATTTAAAAGTATTACTCTTATTGACTCATCAAAAGGAATGATAGATATAGTGAAATCTAAAATTGATAAATCTAAAATAGATAATATGTTTCCTTATTGTTTGGATATAACGGATGAAGATTCATTAAATAAAAAATTTGATGTTATATATAGTTCTATGGTATTACATCATATTCATGATATTGAAGCTATTATAAGTAAGTTTTATGAATTACTTAATGAGGATGGATATTTGTGTATAGTAGATTTAGATGAAGATGACGGCAAATTCCATAAAAAATATCCGGATTTTCATGGACATAATGGGTTTAATCAAGATGAATTTAAAAACATTTTAATTAGTGCAGGTTTTAAGGATGTACAATCAAATACTTTTTTTTATGATGAAAAAATTGTTGAAGGTGAAAAAATTAATTATTCTTTGTTCTTAATTAAGGGAAGAAAATAGTAATTAGATTATAAATATTTCACTTCTCTTCAGTATAATATAATTTGTTTTTAATATAATTATGTTGAAGGGAAGTGAAAAAATATGAAAAAAGCTTATAAAAATATAATAATTATAGCTATATTTTTTATTTTAGGAATTTTAATATGGTACAATTTTTCCGATTTAAGGGTAAAATCCAATGCTAAAAGCCCAAATGATAAAAGTAATGTTGCCTTGAATAAAACAAAAAATAATAGTAGTAAGGAATTAAATGAAAAAAAGAACATAGATAAACCTTTGCATAACATAGTAATATATAATACTCATGCTGATGAAGAATATGATTTTGGTAAGAAAATAACAGATATATCTGCTTTAATTAGCCATAGGCTTAATAATGAGGGGTTAAATAGCAGCTTTATAAAATGTGATCCACCAAAGGAGTATATGAAAGCATATGAGGTTTCACGTGATGCAATAACAAAAAATATAAAAAAATATGAAGATATAATTTTATTAGATATACATAGAGATATATCTGGAGATCATAAGTTGAATCCTAAAAGAATGCTAATAGTGCTTACTAAAAAGAACCCATGCTATGAATCCAATAAAAAATTTGCTGAGAGTTTATTAAAAGAGATAAATAAATCAAACTCTGTTAAATGTGAAATATTATTACGTAATGAAGGAATATTGTATTATAATCAAGATTTGTCTAATAATGCGGTTCTTATTGAGCTTGGCAATAATAAGTCTAGTAACAGCGATATTGAAGAATGTATGAACGCACTTATTTCAGCATTAAAAAATGTTGAAAAAACTCTTTAAAATTAAAATAATTTAATTGAATGAAGCCGTTATAATTAACGGCTTCATATAATATAATTAGCCACCAATAGGATCTTCAATTAGTGTAGCAAAGATGAATTGGTGTACGTGGCCATCATCAAAAGTGGTAGTTCCACAGACAAAGTGTACATGTCTACCATTACCAACAGGGATAGCTGGTCCAGTTGTAGCTCCAACTTCATGATGATGATCTTCATAAAAATCTGAATTGCCTAGAAGTTGATGAACATGACTATCACCACATGGTATAGCTTCGCTAGTTACTCCAGCAAAGCGATGATTGTGAGGATCTTGATTTTTTTGAGCAATCATTGTACTACCTAAATATTCGTGTACATGGGATTGACTATCTTCAGTATTGTTACAGTTTCTAGTATTGTTTGCAATCATAGCAAATTCCCCCTATTAAGTTAACAAGCATAGCTTGTCTACTGATATAGTATGAAAAGTATATTAGAATGTTACTAATATTTGTGTTAAGTAATAATAAAACTAATTTACAATATATTAGCTTTGTTTATTTTATAGCAATATATTATAGGTTATAGGGGGATTTATTTGGAATACTTTGGAAAATAATTAGAGAAGATATTAATTCCATGGAAAATAATTCAACAAAGGATGTAATTCACCATTATTAAAAAGATTTTTTATTTCATGTTTTGACATCCATTTTGCATTGATAACTTCTTCTTTTTGCAATACCAAATCAGATAATGTGGCATTTGAATGGAACAGCCACACATCGTAAAAATCTTGGGTTGCTTCTCGACGTTTACTATGGATTAGTTGCCCTGAGCTTTCTTCAAGGGTAATACCCAATTCTTCTTTAACTTCACGAAGTGCTCCTTGTAAACTTGTTTCTCCTGATAAAACAGAGCCGCCAGTACATTCCCAACATTCTGGATAGGTTTTATTTGGATGTCTTTGTGACATAAGATAGTTCCCATCATCGCTTTTTATCCATATACTTACTACAACATGATAAAGTCCCAGAGAAATAGGATCTCCTCTTTGATGTTTCAAATTTGTTTTTTCTCTATTTTTATTATATAAATCCCAAAATTCTCCCATTATTTTCACCTCACTTATTTTGTGGAATAGGAGCATTACAAAAATCATATAAATAGCCATCAGCAATATTTATAATATCTGTCCTATATATTTCACAATATTTATCATATACTCCGTAAACTTTCATACCTGCTTTTTTGGAGCTTTCTACAGCGGGAGCTACATCTTCAAAAACGATGCAATCTTTTGGAGGTACACTTAGTCTTTCGGCTGCTAATAGAAAAACATCTGGATATTCTTTCCCACGTTTAACCTCATCTGTAGAACATATTGTATCAAACAATTGGAGGATACCGTTACTTTGTAGGGCAGGGGTATAAAGAACACTTGGTAGGCCTGTGGCAATTGCCAGTTTTACATCTAAAGACTTTAATTTAAGTAAATATTCTTTTGCGTATAGTTTTAGTTGAACATTATAGCTGTATTCATGTATAGCCATGTCGTTCCACTCAGCAATTATATCCTCAACCTTTTCATTTAGTCCAAATAGGTCAATTGTATATTCAGCTGCTTCTTGAAAACTACGGGCACAAATTTCATTTATATAGCCATTAGGAACGGACAATCCTCTTTTAGTGAGAAAATTTATATCTATCTTTTCCCATACATCCATTGAGTTAAGTAATGTTCCATCTAAATCAAAAATTGCTGCTTTAAAATTATCCAAAATTATATTCTCCTTCCAACAAAAATTTTATCAAGGCTAATTTTTAGTATTTCCTTTGTGTAATCCATTGTTATATAGGTCATAAAAATGATGAGTAGGACCGTTTCCCTTACCAATAGGGAGAGAATGTTCAATGGCTGTTGTTACATATTTTTTTGCTTCTTCTACTGCTTTAGGTATAGAAAGACCTAGTGCAAGGTTTGAAGCAATAGCAGAAGAAAAGGTACATCCTGTGCCGTGTGTATTTTTAGTATTTATACGATGAGTTTCAAAGGTATAAAACTGCTTTCCATCATAAAGAATATCCACTGAATTTTCTATAGCATGGCCACCTTTTACAATAACATTTTTACAGCCCATTTCATAAATTAGTTTTGCGGCTATTTTCATGTCATCAATACAATTAATTTTTATATCTGCTATTTTTTCAGCTTCAGGAATATTAGGAGTAAGCACATCGGCACAAGGGATAACAATTTTTATTAAGGTATTCACCGAATTAGGGTCCATTAGTAGACACCCATTTTTTGCATACATTACAGGATCAATTACAATATTGTGTGGTTTGTACTGGTATAACTTCCTTACCACAGCTTCCATACAAGTTGGGGTAGATAGCATACCCACTTTTATTGCGTCTACTTCAATATCTTCAAATACCGCGTCTATTTGTTTTTGGATGATATCTGGTGTAATATCCTGTATATCTATTACACGGCTGGTATTTTCTGCTACAACTGAAACGATTATACTCATTCCAAAAACACCATGAGCAGAAAATGTTTTTAAATCTGCTTGTATTCCTGCTCCGCCACTACAATCTGAGCCTGCGATACTTAAAACTTTTTTCATTTTACAACAGCTCCTTTCAAAATAAAAAAGAGTGCTTCTTTTAAGAAGCACTCAAAAATCACGCAGACTAACATAGGTGATTTGGCTCCCTACGTTAGTATTAGCTAACAGGTTCAAAGGGTCAGATGTTAATCTTTCTCAACTAAATAAGTTCCCCTGCAAACAAAAAAGTTTTCAATTTTTAAACATGATCGTATGGGTAATGATAAATATTTAAATTTATTATAGCATAGAAATATGAATTATGCTACAATGTTCTATTTCATTGATATGTAAATAAAATGGTAGTAAAATAGTAGGGAGTACCGTGGATATTATAGCATAAAATATATTACTTTCATATTTTTAGTGAAAACACCCAATATAATAAAGTATAATTAAGCTTTTATTTGTGGAAGGAGAATTTATATGGAATATTTAATTAAACCAAGTGAAAAATAAAATAACTTATATAAAGATATAACTTAGGAGGAATTTATGAATTATTATTATGGTATATTAATAATTCAGGTTTTAATTTGTATTTTAGCATTAATAAAAGTTATTAATACAATAGTAAACTTGAAAAATAAAAAAATACATAAAGGTTACTGGATACTAGTTATAATTTTAATACCATTATTAATTTACTATATAAAATATCATTTGATTGAGCCTACTAAAGACTTGAAGTATGCTATTAAAGGAAAAACAAAAGTTATCCAAGGAAAAGTTGAAAAAGTTTATGTAGCAGGAGGATCAAATCCTTTTATATTAGGTGGAAAGGAATTTAGAAGAAATCCTTGGAGTTTTAGTCCTAAAGAAGGAGAAAAGTATATATTGAAATATCTTCCCAACAGCAGATATGTTGTTGAATACGAGAAGATAAGTGATTAAATATTATAAATAACTTGATTATAATAAGCTCAGTGACGTTAAAGAATGTGTAAAAATATTTACTTTAAATAATAAAGACAAATAATTTTCATTATTTGTCTTTATTATTTAGAATTAAGTTATCTATTGAATTTTGTTTTAATGCTTGTCCAATAATCATTATTTTCAAGTCCAAGTCTCCACATAGCTATGCCAGACAAACTATATGAATTTACTAAGTTTAATTTATAGTTTAAACTTTGGGAATTTTCAAACCATACAGAATGACTTATTCCTGAAGCATCTATATAAGTGAAATAAGGGGATTGAGATACAGAATCCCATTTCACAGTAGAACCATAAGTTGAAGCTAGATTGTAAATGCCTGAAATACTATAAGCTTTTGTTCCATTTGAAGACCAATCATACCCATAGGCTGCAGTTCCTAAAAGAATTTTTTCCTTTGGTATAACTGTAAGTGCATATTTTATAACATTTTCTACCCAACCAACTGAAGCTATAGCACCAGGAGTTCCGCCAGGGTAATGTTCATCATAGGTCATTAATACAATTTGATCTGAATAACTTGATAGTGCAGCATAATCATAGGCTCCACTCCAAGAAGCTGTAGGACTATCACTAGTTTTAGCAGGAACAGCCATTGTTACATAGAAGTTTTGGGCATGAAGAATGCTGTAAAGTTCACTCATAAAAGTTGTTAAGTAACTTCTATCGTAATAATATACACCTTCAAGATCCACATTAACACCTTTATAGCCATTAGTTTTTAAAGCGTTTAAGATATTATTTATTAACGCTTGTCTATTTGATGAACTCTCTAGTAGTGTTTTTGCTATGTTTCCATCAAAGTTATTGGCTATCATAGCAAGTGATTTAATGCCATTATTATTTGCATAAGTTATTTGACTAGTTGGAATAAGTCCAGAGATATTTCCATATGCATCTGTTGTATAAGTATTTGTAGCAATTTCATCTAAAGTTGAAGTATTAGTTGTCATTGAATTATAAGAGGAAATATCCCCAGAGTAATAATAAGTTGTGTATCCAAGTACCATTTTTTTAGAAGCTAGAGGTAATTGGGAGGTTGTAATATTTATATGGGGGGAATCTAATGATGTACCATAAGAGTTATATGCTCTAACGAAATACCAATACTTTGTGTTAGATGATAATGCTGTGTTTTTATAAGTGTTGCTACTAATTGTAGCTATTAAAGTATAGTTTGTATCATTTGAGGTTGCTCTGTATATTTTGTAGCCGGTTGCTCCTGATACTGATTGCCAATTTAAAGTAACCTCATTTGCTGTTACATTAGAATAAGTTAATGAGGTTGGAGGAGTAGGAGGAGATCCTGTTTTATTAGGCTTAGCAGAAATAAAGCTACTGTGTAAAAGAAATGAAAGGATTAGAATAAGTGTAACAAAAATCTTTTTTTGGAATTTCATTATAGATCACTCCTTTTTTATGTAGAATACTTTCTATATCGAATAAATATTATAAAAAATGGAGAGGTAATTAGTGGTAATATATTCTGTTTTATTCCAATAAGAAATTACCAATTATTCACATGGTTTTTAATATGATATAATAAAAACTAGACAGGCTATTTTTATGTAGAAGAATTATAAAATAAATGAGGGGATAATATGATTAAAAATGTTATTTTTGATTTAGGAAATGTATTAATAAGCTTTAATCCTATAGAATATTTACGTAAAAAGGTAAATAATGAAGAAAAGGTACAGGAAATCTTTAAAGAAATATTCCTAAGTAAAGAGTGGGGGATGCTTGATAAAGGGGTAATTACAGAGGAAGAAGCTATAAATAATATATGTAGTAGGAGTAATGGAAATGATAAGCTCATAAGATTAGCTATGAATAATTGGTATGAAATGCTCACACCTATTGAAGGCATGATAGAGAATCTGAAAAAATTGAAGGATAAAGGATATAAAATTTATTACTTATCAAATTTTCATATGCTTGCTTTTGAAGACGTTACTAATAAAAATGAATTTTTTAAATTTTTTGATGGAGGAGTTGTATCCTTTAAAGAAAAATTATTAAAACCTGAAAAAGATATTTATAATAAGTTAATAGAAAGATACAAAATTGATCCAAAGGAATCAGTTTTTATTGATGATACAGAAACAAATATTGCAGCAGCAAAGAAACTTGGATTTCAAACAATACATTTTAAGGATGATATAGATATAGAAAAAATATGCTAATATGTTGATTTTGTTAACATAGCACTCCTGTTTTCTGTGATCAGGAGTGCTGTATTGTTGTAGTGAATTTATAAAATTCTAAATTCGTGAAGAACTCTAAAAAGCCCTAGAACTATTTATTGAATTTTATATAATCAGTGAGATAGTTGAGCTTTTATTATTACACAGGTGGTTCTGTGAAACTCATCTATAAAGTCAGGTCTTTTTTTCAAAGCATTTTCATCAGGTATTGGTTCTACTAATTCTTTTATAATAAAATTTTCTTTGATTAATGTATTGATAATTTCCGACATAGGTCTATGATATTTTTCTATTTTCTCATTAAGCCATGTTATTTTACGTTTCCCACTATACATATAATCAGATAAGTTAGAATATAGTTTATTTCCGAATTGGTCTTTTGTCCAAACACATCCTTTTTTAGGGGCTGTTGTATTAGGGTGTTCCTGAGAATACAACAATGTACCGTTATCTTTTAATAAAAGCCTTATATCACAAATTAACTTTTTATAATCTTCTACATAATGGAAAGCTAAAGAGCTAAAAATCAAATCAAATTTCTGTGATAATATATTGATTTTACTCATGTCCATTTGGATATATTTTATATTTTCATGAATATTTTCTTTTTTTGCAATTTCCAGCATCTTAGAAGAGATGTCTATTCCAACAACTTTAGATGCACCCTTTGAAATAAAATCAATACAATTGTTGCCATATCCACAACCCAAATCAAGAACTATTTTTCCGCTTAAATCAGGGAGTAATTTTCTTATAGCTGGCTGTTCCACAAGAATGTTGTAATTATATACATTCTTTCTCAACTCTTTATATTCTTGAAAAAATGTTTCATTATCATAAATGTTTTGACTCATTCATTCCTCATCCCCTTACTTTAATGAATAATTTCTATCCTATAGATTGTGTGTATGCTAATTATAACATTAATTACAAAAAATACAAATTTGGTTTATAATTAGGTGTAACATAAATGAAATAATATGGTTTATTAAGTGAAAGGGGTGAATATAATGTGAAAAATGATGAATTTGAAATTCTTTATAAAAAATATTATAAGGAAGTTTTAAAGGAGGCATAAAGTATGAATTTTAAAGATCTATTGGATAAATATAAAGATGGAAATGCATCTCCAGAAGAAATTAAATTAATAGAAGAAGAAATAAATAAACATGAAGCCGTAAAGGAATATTTGTCTAAAAGTTATGATATAGACTTTGAAAATAATATTTTAGAGGACAATTTAAAAAATGAAACAAATTTTATTAAAAACAAAGTAAACAAAAAATTACGCAAAGTAATAGTTTACACTGTTTCTGTTGTATTTTCAATTTTATTTACTATCTTTTATATAGTTTCTCCTATTTTAAATAATTTTTATTATAATCCTGGTGAAAAAACAATAGGTAAATATAATGAGGACTTATATTTTGATGCAAAAGTTTTTACAGAATTAAATTTTCCAGGTTATGAAGTAGATGGGGTAGGTTCAGAGAGTTTAGGCTTTGGGGTATATAATATATTTATTGAACGAAGAAATTCATTTAATCGTGAAACAAAGTATATTAATATTAAAATAAAGAGAAATAGTAGAATGGAAAGTTTTGAATACTGTTCTCCATGGTATTCCTCTGGATTTTATAGTATTAAGGAACCAAATGCTATTGAGGATGAAATTGTTAAATATGGAAACCAAGAAGTTAAACATCATATTAATGAACTTAATCCTGTTTCTTACATTTCTGCATCTGTAATTTTTCAAAAGGATTTAACTATAAAAGAGTTTGATGAATTAAGAAAAAAATATAATAAATTAAGTTTCAAATGGGTAGGAGTGCGTACTGAAAGTGAAGGAAAAACTGTTAATCGTTTATTTGGATTTAACCCTAATTTAAACAATGGATCAGATAGTGCTGATAAAGCTGACAGAAAAAAATATCCATATTTAGAAATGATGGATTGGACGGATGCAGATAATAAGAAGAAAGATTATAATAATATGAAGGAAGCATACACTAAGCATTTCACTTCATTATTAAAATATATGAATGATAGGAAAAAGGCTGTTAAAGCATTAGATCATAACAGTGACATAGTAGTAGGATATTATACAAATGCTTTGGATTATGTACAAAAGAATGGAATAAATACCTATGGAGTTTTAGTTTATGGTGAAGGGAGAGAATTATTACAGTTTATAAACAATGAAAAAATAAAATCCATAAGCATAAATAATGTGTTACCTTCGAAATATATAAATAATCCATGGGGATAAATGAATTTTAAAATTTATATACTTATTTTTATAAAGATTTTGTATTGTATAAATTAAGTAATGTTTAGTTAAATAGTATTAGAATATTTATTTTGTTTTAGGGTGTTGGATTTGGTTTCATATAATTATAGAATATAGGATAAAAAAATAAATAAGAGGGGGGCTAGTCTATGTATTACGGAGAGAGAATTAAACTAAGAGCTTACAAAAGAGAGGATGTACCTTTAGCTTGTGAATATATGAATGATAATGAGATGAAAAGATTACTGGTGAATAAAATACCTTACCCTATGATATTAGAAGAAGAAGAGAAGTGGTTTGAAAGTCTTGTAAATTTAAAGGATAGCTATAATTTTGCTATAGAAGATTTGGAAAGTGGAAAGTATATAGGTGGGTGTGGAATAAATCAGATTAATTGGCTTAACAGGATAGCAATTATAGGTATATTTATAGGAGATAAAAACTATTGGGGAAAAGGATATGGAGCAGATGCGATAAACACTTTAGTTAATTTTATATTTCAACAAATGAATATGAATAAGGTAAAGCTAAGTGTTTTTTCCTTTAATGAAAGAGCAAAAAAATGTTATGAAAAATGTGGTTTTAAGGTTGAAGGAGTTTTAAGACAAGAACTTTTTAGAGATGGAAAATATAATGATGAATATATTATGTCTATTTTGTTTGGGGAATGGAAGAAGAAAAGTTGAAAGGTATACAGTTATTGTTATCTATATATTAACTTATTTGGAAATATTGGCTATAATGGTATGTGAGAGGAGTTGGTGAAGTGAAAGAATATTATAAGGTAGTTTTAAGAAAATCAATAATGCTTTTGTTTCTTTCCTTTGGACTACTATTTGCAGTGGCTACAACTATAGTATGGAAATATAACTTAAGCATCTGGTATGGTGTTGGTATTTCTGTTTTAATAGTATTGATTCAATTTTTATTTGGACCTATGATTATAGACATGGTTTATGAAGCAAAGTTTAAAAAACAACATGAGTATATAAGTGAAAATGTATTAAATTTTATTAAGAATTCCTGTGATGAATACAATATACCATTTCCTAAAATAGGAATAATTAAAGATGGTAACCCTAATGCGTTTACTTATGGACATATTCCAAGAAACGCAAGATTAGTGGTTACAACAGGTCTTTTAGATATATTAAATGAAGAAGAACAAAAGGCTGTAATTGCCCATGAGCTAGGTCATATAAAGCACTATGACTTTATTGCTATGATGGTAGTTTCATTAATTCCTATGATATTGTATCAGATATATATAGGGACTAAAAATAAGAAAACAGATAAAAAATATATTATTGGATTAGGTGCTTATGCAGCATATCTGGTAAGTGGATTTTTAGTTTTAGGTTTTTCAAGAATGAGAGAATATTATTCTGATAATTTTTCTAAAGAGATAATGGGAACTGGGGAGCATTTAAAAAATGCTTTAATAAAGATAGCTTATGGTACCGCTAGTAGAAAAAAAGACGAAACACCTAGAACTTCTTGCATGGCTTTCACAAATAATCTTCAAAATGACTCTTGGATGTTGTCAACCTATAAATTAGAAGAGGAAAGCAAGTTGAATTTTAATCTAATGAAATGGGATTTGAAAAATCCATGGGCAAAGTGGTATGAAATAAATAGTACCCACCCACTAACAGGAAAAAGAATA
Source organism: Clostridium lundense DSM 17049 (assembly GCF_000619945.1). Taxonomy (GTDB): domain Bacteria; phylum Bacillota; class Clostridia; order Clostridiales; family Clostridiaceae; genus Clostridium_AO; species Clostridium_AO lundense. The sequence goes on from NZ_JHVC01000001.1 coordinate 586,383, forward strand.
TTAGCATTGGATCATATTGAAATAGAGGATAATGAGTCTTTTACAAAAAGATTAATAAAATTCTTATGGGAAGCAATGGTGAGTATACTTCCATATGCTCTGGCTTTATGTAGTTTTTTATATATTTCTATGGACAAAGATATAAATTTAATAAAATTTATAAATGAAAATTCATTATTAATATTAATAGGAGCTAGTATGTTATTAAAATATTACTATTCCTATGGAAGAAGATATGAAGAAAGAAGCATAAAGGAACTTTTAGCTATGGAGGAAGCTTCTCCAGTAAAGGGTATTCCTGCAATATTAAAGGGTAAAGTAATAGGAAAGGGTATACCAGGACTATTTTTTAGCGAAGACTTAATAATTGATGATGGAACAGGTATAATGCTAGTGGATTATAGACAGCCATTAAAAATCTTTGAATGGATATTTGGAGTATTTGAGGTAGATAAATTCAAGGAAAAAGAAGTAGAGGTTATAGGATGGTACAAAAGAAGCACAAGACCTTACTTTGTATGTAAGTATATAATACATGATGAAGAAAAGATTCAATGTTATAACTATTTATTAATGAAAATACTTGCATATTCTCTTATAGTTATAGGTTTGTGTATTAAATTTTTTTAATCTGAATAATTTATAAAAACAGCCCTATGCAGTTATGTTATCTGCATGGGGCTGTTTATTTTAATTGTAGTTAAGTTGTGATTATACTGTAACATAACTGTGACAATTTAAATTTAAAATACAGATATAAGTTAAACATTAAAGAGTAATTCTAAATTTAAAATAATTGAGGTGAGAGAAATGAGAGAAGCTATAGTTTATTCTGTGGTGGTACCTTTATTTAATGAAGAATTTGTTATTGATGAAAGTTATAAAAGATTAAAACAGGTTATGGATTCTACTAAGGAAAATTATGAGATTGTGTTTATAAATGATGGAAGTAAAAATAGAACTATATATAAAGTAGAAAGCATATGCAAAAATGATGAAAAGATAAAGCTTATTAATTTCTCAAGAAATTTTGGACATCAAGCTGCCATAACAGCAGGAATGGATTTAGCATTAGGGGAGGCAGTAATAGTAATAGATGCAGATCTACAAGATCCACCTGAAGTTATGCTTAAGATGATTAAAAAGTGGAAGGAAGGGTATGAAGTTGTATATGGAAAAAGAATAAAAAGACAAGGAGAGACCTTCTTTAAAAAGTTCACAGCAAAAATGCTTTATAAAATATTAAAGAGTTTAACTACTACTGATATTCCTGTAGATACAGGGGATTTTAGGCTTATAGATAGAAAAGTATGTGATGCTATGATATCATTTCCTGAAAAGAATAGATATGTAAGAGGACTAGTTAGCTGGGTTGGATATAAACAGACTTGCGTAGAGTTTGTAAGACAAGAAAGATTTGCAGGAGATACTAAATATCCTTTAAAGAAAATGATGAAGCTAGCACTAGATGGTATAACTTCTTTTTCTTATAAGCCTCTTGTAGTTTCTGGAAATGTAGCTATTAAAGGATATACAATTGATTTAAGTCCAAAAGAGTATGAGTTATTAATTTACCTTACTGAAAACTATGGTAGAGCACTAAGTAGAGAACAAATACTTGATAAGGTATGGGGATACGACTATTATAAAGATTTAAGAACAGTAGATACCCATATAAATAGACTAAGAATAAAATTAGATTGAAAAAGTAACTATGTTCATACTGTAAGAGGGTATGAATATAGATTTGAGGCGGAAGAATGAATAAGTCAATAAGATCAAAGCTTTTTATATTTATAACCTTTTTATTAATATTTTTTAGCGCTCTTTTATGGATTGTAAATAGTGTATATTTTGAACAATATTATATAAACAAAAAGAAAAGTATACTTATTCAAAATGTAAAGAATCTAGCAAGCATGTATAAAGGTAATATATTATATATACAAGATGAATTAGATAGAACAGCCAATATAACAGGAAGTAATATTGATATAATTAATAAAAAAGGACAATTAATATATAATTCTTCGCGTAGAATGTTAGAGGAAAGAGATATTATAAATAATGTTGAGCCAAAGGAAAGACCTAAGCCGCCCTTAAATGCACCACTTGATATTAATGTTGTTGATAAATATCCTCAGAGGGAATATATTTTTGAAACTCGAAAAGATATTAAATTAAAAATAGATTTTTTTGCTTTTGTGACAAAACTAAATAATGAAGATATACTCACTATAAGGGTTCCGCTAGTTTCAATAAGAGAAAGTGTAGATATAGCAAACAAGTTTGTTGTTATTACAGGAATTATAATTATAATTTTGGAAAGTGCAGGAGCTTATATGTTTTCTAGAAAATTTACTCAACCTATATTGGAGTTAAATAGTATTGCCCCAAATATGGCTAAATTTGATTTTTCCAAAAAGTGTAATATAAGTGGAAAAGATGAAATAGGTCAACTTGGTCAAAGTGTTAACTATCTATCTGATGAATTGTGTAAGGCAATTACAGAGTTAAATATAAAGAATCAACAGCTGGAAAAGGATATTGAGAAGGAAAGAAAAATAGACGAAATGAGAAAAGAATTTATATCCAGTGTTTCACATGAACTAAGAACTCCATTGGCCTTAATACAAGGTTATTCAGAAGGTCTTATTAGTAATGTTGCTGAAAATGAAGAAGATAGAAAATTTTATTGTGGTGTTATTATGGACGAAACAAATAAAATGAATAAACTAGTAAAAGATTTATTGAATCTTTCCCAAATTGAATCGGGATATTTTCAAATTGAAAAAAGTGAATTTAATCTAATATCTTTAATAGAGGACGTACTCAATAAATACAAATCTATTTTTATGGAAAAAAACATTAATATGCAATACGAAATAGAAGAAAGATGCATTGTGTACGGAGATAGAGAGAGGATTGAACAAGTACTTATAAACTATGTAAATAATGCCATAAATCATGTGGATTAAAATAAGTAAAGTTTATAAAAAAGATAAGATAAGAGTAAATGTTTTTAATACAGGAAAGCATATACCAAAAGAATCTTTAGAAAAATTATGGGATAGAAAATGTTGAAGATGGAGTAAACTTTTGGTTCGAAATAGATAGGGTTAAGGATATTTAAGCTTTAACTATATAATAAAATTTAAATAATATTAGGGCTGATTTTTTGCACAAAGTTTTATAATAACCATACTATGTACTATACATTCGATTACTATACTACATATATAATCATATGTGAACATTTATGTAGAAAGGTGGTGTACAGTATGGACATGAATGAATTATTTAGTGCTGTGTCAAGTAGTGGTATTCTTAATGATGAAGGAACAAAAGAATTTCTAGGAAATATGATGAAATCAGGTACCTTTGGAAGAAATGGAGGTCTAATATTTATAATAATAATAGCATTATTATTATTTGGATCTGGTGGATATAATAATTTTTGGGGAGCAAATAACCAGTGTTGCTGTTGTTGTAGAAGACATAAACATCATCATCACAGAAGATGCTGTTAAATAATTTTTATAATATATAAAAACAAAGCTTGTATCTTTTTTGTTTATTAAGATACAAGTTTTTTATTATACATCTATTCCATAACTAATTGCACTGGCTTCCTATTGTTATGACGCTATTATGTAATAAAAAATCATTAGCTTTGAAAATAAATATAATAAAATGATATTTGATATTGAAAATCGTTATCAATTATGTTATTCTATATTTAGTTAGTTTTTCCATAACGGGTAATACTAGTTATAGAATAAATATTTATAATAATATTAGGAGGAAATAATATGTTAATATCATTACTTTGTGAAATAGCTAAGGGAGAAGATTATTCAGATAGAAGTTTAGCAAAAAAATTAAATACCAGTGAAGAAGTAATTAAAAGTTTAAAACGAGAATTACAATTACGAAAATATTTAAAAATAGAGGATGAAAATGAATGTTGTTGTGAAAAATGTACAGGTTGTGCATCATGTTCATCTAATAAATTAAATAATATAAAGATATGGTCATTAACTGAAAAGGGTAAGAAGTTATTGACATAAAAATAAAATTATGGTAATATTTTAATAGTTAATTGATAATGATTATCGATATCTTTGGTTGTTATATAATTTAATGGAGGTAAATGAATAATGAAAAAACTAGATGAAATTGTTGTTGGAACAAAAGTTAAGGTTGAAGAAATACGTAAAGAAAGTAGATTTAAAAGAAGACTTATGGACATGGGTATAATTCCAGGAGTTGATATAAGTATTATGGGAAAAGCTCCTTTAGGAGACCCTATAGAGATTTTGGTAAGAGGATATAAATTAACTTTAAGAAAAAATGAAGCAATGGATATTATGGTAAAGTAAATGTTTAGGGGTGAAATTATGAATACAATGCCTTTACTATTTATGTCAAGAGGGAAAAAGTGTAGGGTTAACAAAATTGATGGTGGAGATTTGATATGTAAAAAGCTTATGGAAATGGGGTTTAATACTGGGGCAACATTAGAAATTGTTAAAAATGATGTAGGACCTTTGATTATAGGCATAGGGGAAAGTAGAATTGCACTTGGAAGAGGGATGGCACAGAAAGTAATTATACAGGAGTAAATTTTTTTAAAATTATATTGATAATGAATATCAATATCGACTAAGATGGAGGGATAAAATGAGTACTATTGCGTTAGTTGGTAATCCAAATTGCGGTAAAACAAGTCTTTTTAATCAGTTAACAGGTTCAAGACAACATGTAGGAAATTGGCCAGGAGTTACTGTAGAAAAGAAGGAAGGAAAATTACAGTTTGAAGGTAAAGAATATACAGTAGTAGATTTACCAGGAACATATAGTTTAGGAGCTTATTCAGAGGATGAAGTTGTGGCAAGAGACTATATCATAAAGGATAAACCAGATGTAGTTATAAATGTGGTTGATTCTACAAATATAGAAAGAAACTTATATTTGACTACTCAATTATTAGAAATGAGTAATAATGTAGTCGTAGCTTTAAATATGATGGATGAAGCTGAGGCGCAAAATATTAAAATTACTATTGATGGATTGGCAAAAGAATTAGGTGTTCCAGTAGTGTATACAGTGGCTACAAAGAAAAAGGGCATAAAAGAACTTCTTCAATCTGCTACAGAAGTAATTAGAAATAAAAATGCAGGGAAGAAGCAAGTATCCTATGGGAAAGAACTAGAAAGTGAAATAGAAAATTTAAAGGCTTCTATAGAAGAGTGTGCATCTGATTTAGAATATCCAGCAAGATGGACAGCCATTAAACTATTAGAAAATGATGAGTATATCCTGGATATAGTAAAAAATAAAGAAAAATCATCAACAATACTAAAAAGATTAAGAGATAGTATAAATAATGTGGCAGATGCTACAGGATTTGAACCTGAAATTAGTATTGTGGATAAAAGATATGAATTTATAGGAGAAGTTGTATCAAAAAATGTAGAAAAGAGAACAAATTATGTGGAAACAACATCTGATAAAATTGATAAAGTAGTTACAAATAAGTGGCTTGGACTACCTATATTTGCACTTGTAATGTATTTGCTTTATCAGGCTACTTTTGTTATAGGACAATTTTTTGCTGATACAGCTGAAGAAGGAATGGGCATATTTGGCGAAAAAGTTGGAGAGCTACTAACTAATTCAGGTGCTTCAGAGATGTTAACAGGATTTATTTGTGATGGTATAATCGCTGGAGTTGGCGCAGTTGTTGTATTTTTACCTATAATAATGGTTATGTATATTTTTATAGGTATATTAGAAGATAGTGGTTACATGGCAAGAGCAGCTTATGTAATGGATAGGTTTATGAGAGCTTTAGGACTTCATGGAAAAACTTTTGTTTCTATGATAGTAGGAAGTGGATGTAATGTTCCAGGTATAATGGCTACAAGAACTCTTGAAAGTAGAAAAGATAGAATGATAGCAATTCTTATTAATCCATTTATATCTTGTGGTGCAAGAATGCCAATTTATCTTGTATTCATTTCAGCATTCTTCCCTAGCAAAGGCGGAATTATACTTTTTTCTCTTTATGTAATTGGAATTATAGTTGCTTTGATATGTGGAAAAATATTTAGTAAGACATTGTTTAAAGGAGAAACTTCATATTTTGTAATGGAGCTTCCACCATATAGAGTGCCTTCTTTTAAAGGTGTTATGATGCTTATGTGGGAAAAAGCAGGAGCATTTTTAAAGAGAGCAGGAACAATTATATTTGCAGTTGTATCTATTTTGTGGGTATTATCTGTATTCCCATTGGGTGTAGAACAATATAGTGATCAATCAATACTAGGAAGAATAGGTTCAGTTATTGCACCAATATTTAAGCCAGCAGGTTTTGGAACATGGCAAGCAGCAGTTGGATTGGTTACTGGTATAGCAGCTAAAGAAGCTGTTGTTGCCACTATGGGTATGGTTTATGCTGGAGTTGAAGAAGGAGCAGCACTTACTGCGGCTATTCAAGGAGCATTCACACCACTTACAGCTATTGCGTTTATGGTAATGTCTTTATTATATACACCATGCGGTGCCGCACTTGGAGCTATAAAGAAAGAAACTAATTCAACTAAGTGGACTGTATTTGCAGCAGCATATACTTTTGCAATTGGTTATATAGCAGCAGTATTAATATTCCAGATTGGAAGGGCTTTAGGATACAATTAAATTATATTTAATATTAACAGGAATCAAGATTATAGGTGTCAATTATATTGGCACCTATAATCTTCATTTACTTAAAGAAAAGATTAACTTTATTATTAAAGCCAGCTTGTAGTATAATGTATGTAACAGTAAAAATCGTATGCACTAATACTGTTTATTTTAACAGATGTGCGTTGAATGATTGATAATACTGGCTTTATAGAGATAAAAACACAGATTCGGTTGGTAGTCCGGACCTATCTATGTTAATAGATAGCAGTAACCTGCCCTCCTGGGGTTGTCCCTTCTCTATGCTTAAGTTAATAAACAGGAGGAAAATAAGATGAGAACTAGTATTAAGTTAACCCTATTTTTTGATGGAGTTTTTTGGGTTGGTGTATTTGAAAGAACTTATAAAGGAAAGTATGAAGCCTCAAGATTTGTGTTTGGTTCTGAACCTAAGGATTATGAAGTGTATAATTTTATATTAAAAAATTTCTATAATATAAAATTTACAATATCAATTCCTGATGAGGAAATTAAGGAGAAGAAAATAAATCCTAAAAGAATGCAAAGAGAAATAAGAAAGCAAATTGAAAATAGGGAAATAGGAACAAAGGCTCAGATTGCTATTAAGTTACAACATGAAGAGAATAAGACTAAAATTAAAAAAGCAAAACGAGAAAAAAAGGAAGAGGAGAAGGAGAGAAGATTTCTTTTAAAAATGGAGAAAAGAAAATTAAAGCATAAAGGACATTAAAAGCTATGGTTTAATTAATATTTTTTTTATGATAAAATGGATAATAAAATATTAAAAGAAACTTTCGTATAACCTCAATAATATGGTTTGAGGGTCTCTACCAGGAGCCAATAATTCCTGATTACGAAGAAAGCACACATATGTGATGTGGTGAATTTTCTTCGTAATCAGGAATTTTTTTATTTTATCATTATCTGTTCTAATACTCACACTTTCTTCAAAGTGTGAGTAAAAATCGGCTAGGGTTCTTAATAATGATTTATAAGCTTTACCCGAAACTAAGAACTCTATTTATTTAAACATTTATAAGAAGGAGGATAAATTATGAATTTTAAAATGTTGCCAAAACTTGAATTGCATTGTCACTTAGATGGAAGTGTTAGACCAAGAACAATTATAGATATAGCAAAAGAAGAGGAAATAAGTATTCCTTGTTACAATATTGAATCTGTAGAAAATATGATGATTGCGCCCATGGAATGTAATTCTCTTGTTGAGTATTTGCAAAGATTTGAACTTCCTATAATGGTTATGCAATCTAAAAAAAGCCTTAGAAGAATTGCCTATGAACTTTTAGAGGATGCAGCTAAAGAAAATGTAAAATATATAGAAATAAGATTTGGCCCATTGCTTCATACAAAGAATGGATTAACTCTTGAAGAAGTAATACAAAGTGTACTAGATGGAATAAAAGACGCAGAAAATAACTTTAATATAAAGGGTAATTTAATTCTTTCTTGTTTAAGGAACATGCCAGTAGATACTGTATTTCAAATAATAGAAGCAGGTAAAAAGTTTCTTAATAAAGGGGTAGTAGCTATAGATTTATGTGCTAATGAAGAAGCTGGATTTTGTGAAAAGTTTATAGAACCAATTAATCTAGCCAAAGAATGTGGATATAGGGTAACAATTCATGCTGGAGAAACTGGGATAGGAGAAAATGTGCTTCATGCAGTTAAAAAGCTTGGAGCGGAAAGGATAGGGCATGGAGTGTTTATAAAGGATTGTCCAGAAGCATATAGTATTGTAAAGAAAGAAAAAGTTATTCTTGAAATGTGCCCTACTAGTAATATCCAAACAAAGGCTGTAGATTCTTATAAAAACCATCCGCTTTATGATTTTTATAAGAACGGAATTAAAGTTACGGTAAATACAGATAACAGAACCGTATCTAATACAAATTTAACTAATGAATATGATAATCTTCTAAAGGAATTTAATATAACCTACGAAGATTATAAAGAATTTTATTACAATAGCATTGAAGCTTCTTTTGCTGATTTGAAAACAAAGATTGAATTAAGAAATATGATATAATTTATAAACTAAAAATTCTTCATTTATTTACTAAGTTAGAGATTAAATTATGTATAAAAAAGTGGATTCTTAAGAATTCACTTTTTTATTTGTTGTATGTAATAATTGGAGATATTTTATTAACTATGTTATGTAGATAAGATTTATTTAAATATATTATGGAAAAATATGGTTGAAAAGTATTGCACTAAGTAGTACAATACTAATTACAACAGGACTAAAATATATTAATGTTTTAGTAGCATTTATACGGGAGAGGGGGAATATTAGAAATGTCAAATGGTACACCAACTAAACAAACTGGAATGAAAAAAACTCTTTCTCTATGGAATTTTTTTACCATAGGGTTTGGAGCTATTATTGGTACAGGATGGGTTTTATTGGTTGGAGACTGGATGATTATAGGAGGAGGACCTTTAGCTGCGTTAATTGCATTTATCATAGGTTCAATATTTTTACTTCCTATAGGGGCAGTTTTTGGTGAGTTGACAGCTGCTATTCCTGTTTCTGGTGGTATAGTGGAATATGTTTCACGTACTTTTGGAAACAAGGCATCATATTTTACTGGATGGTTTCTTGCTTTAGGTAATGGAATTCTTTGTCCCTGGGAAGCTATTGCTATTTCATCTTTAGCTGGAGAGTTTATTCCTGCGCTTAAGGTCTTCCCATTATATGAAATTATGGGAGCTACAGTATATCTTCCTACTTTACTTATAGCAATTGTATTTGCATTTTATGTTATCCAATTAAATTTTAAAGGTGCTTCTGCAGCTGCAAGGCTTCAAGGATTTCTAACGAAATTATTGCTTGCAGGTATGGTAATTGCTATGGGGGTTTCTTTATTTAGAGGAGGGCCTAGCAATATGCAGCCTCTATATAAAGGAGCAGCTTCAGGTAAAAGCATATGGATGGGAATTCTTCCAGTTCTAGTTATGACACCATTTTTTTATGCAGGATTTGATACTATACCACAACAAGCTGAAGAAGCAGCAGAAGGATTGGATTGGAATAAGTTTGGTAAAGTTATCAGTATGGCATTACTTGCATCTGGTATATTTTATGTGATTTGTATATATTCATTTGGTACAATAGTTCCTTGGGAACAATTTGTTACCTATAATATACCTGCTTTAACTATTTTATCAGTAATTGGTCTTAGGGTGTTTTCAAAAGTAATGATGTTTATTGCTATTATGGGACCATTAGGACCTATGAATTCTTTTTTTGGGGCTACCACTAGGATTTTACTAGCTATGGGTCGTAAAGGACAGTTACCTGAAAAGTTTGGGCAGTTAGATAAAAAGAATGGTACTCCAAAAGCTGCTAATACTTTAATGGCAGTTCTCACTATAATAGGTCCATTTTTAGGCAAAAATATGTTAGTACCATTAACCAATGTTAGTTCATTAGCATTTATATTTGCTTGCTTTATGGTTAGTGCTGCTTGTTTAAGAATGAGGAGGACAGAACCCGATATTCCAAGACCTTATAAGGTTCCAGGAGGAAAAATCGGAATATCATTAGCTTGTATTACATCATTTATAATTATAGCATTATTGGTGGTTCCAGGTAGTCCTGCATCTTTAAATAATGTTGAATGGATTGTGGTAATTATTTGGTTTTTAATAGGTCTTACATTTATGTTATTTAGAAACAAGAAGGTAGAAAAGATAGAAAATAAAAGTAGTACCTTAAATTAGCTAATAAAATATTTTACAATATTTAAATTAGAATAATTTTAATGTTAGGGGGAAATATCATGGGAAAAATTGCTTTTATAGGTGGTTTATTAATTGACGGTACTGGTAAAGAACCAGTAGAAAATTCGCTATTACTTGTTAATGACAAAAAAATTGAATACGTTGGTACAATGATAGATGTAGGTGAAGAGTATGAAAAAATTAATATTACAGAAAAAACAATTATGCCTGGCTTAATTGATAGTCATCTTCATTTTAGTGGAAATAGAACTGATAATGATTCTGATTGGGTACTTGAACCTGTTATACAAAAGACAATTGTTGCTGTGGCACAAGCTCGTGAAGCATTGGAACATGGGTTAACTTCTGTAGGTGAAATTTCACGTTCAGGTATATATATTCGAGACATGATTGAAGAGGGAGTTATTCCAGGACCACGTGTAGTCACATCTGGTCTTGGTTTTTGTAGAACAGCAGGACATGGAGATTCTCATAGGCTTCCATTAGATTATAATAATGCATCTCACCCTTGGGCTGAACGTGTAGATGGTCCTTGGGATTTACGTAAAGCAGTAAGGAGAAGACTTCGTGAAAATCCAGATGCTATTAAAATATGGTCCACAGGAGGAGGAATATGGAGACATGATGCTAAGGCTGATTCTCATTATTGTTTAGAAGAAATACAAGCAGTTGTTGATGAGTGCAATATGGTAGGACTGCCTGTTTGGTCACATGCGGAAGGGTACGGAGGGGCATTAGATTCCTGCAAAGCAGGAGTATCTGCCATAATTCATGGGCAAGAATTAAATGAAGAATGTTTAGAAATAATGAAAGAAAAGGACATTACATTTTGTCCAACTCTTCAATTTTTTTATGAATGGTTTACAGTATACGAACCACCATATAGAGCAATTCATGATCAGTATCCTGGCAATACAACTGCAGAAAAAGAGCTTAATCGTATAGTTAGTAATTTGCAAAATGCAAATAAAAAAGGTATTAGAATTACAGTCGGCTCAGATTCTTTCTGTAGTAGCTTAACCCCATACGGTAAATATGCTATTACTGAGATGTATGCACTTAATAAATCAGGTTTAACAGAAATGGAAACAATTTTAGCTGCTACTAAAAATGGTGCTGAAATGCTTAGAATAGACGATATTACAGGTACTCTTGAAAAAGGTAAATTTGCAGATATTCTTGTTATTAATGGTAATCCACTAAAAGATATTCACAATATTGCTACTGATAAAATGGAAGTTATTATGAAGGAAGGCAATTTTGTTAAAAGAAAATAATTAATAGAAAAGAAGATAATAACTATCAGGCTAAAATAGTCTGATAGTTATATTTTTTATAAAATAAAATTTCCATATAATTATTCTATAAATGAAAACTATAGAAAAAATAAAATAATTATACAATAATTTTTAAATTATGATACAATAAGAAAGATATATAACAAAATATAGCAATTTATTTACTATGGCAGGAGATGATTAACATGAAGGTAATGATAGTTGGTGCCGGAAAATTGGGGTACAAGCTGGCAGAAGCTATGATTAATGAAGACATTTATGTAACATTAGTGGATACCAATCAAAAAGTTTTAGAGAGGATAAATGATCATTTAGATGTACTCACTATTAATGCAAATGGAATTGATATAGGGGCTCTTAAGGAGCTTAATATAGAAAATTATGATTTGCTGGTGGCTGCTACACATAGTGATGAAACTAATACTATTATTTGTTCTTTAACTAAAAAAATAGGATGTAAAAAAACTATAGCAAGAATTAGAAACCCCGAATACATTGAACAATTGGATTTTATAAAGAATGAAATGGGAATTGATTATATTATTAACCCTGAATTAGCTACAGCTAATGCAATGGAAAAATATTTGTTAAAAAACTATAGTTTTCACTCTGGAAATTTCGCTAGTGGTAAAGTATCTATGGTAGATTTTAATTTAAATAATGTAAAGGAATTCATTGGAAAGAAAATTGAAGATATTGAAGATCTTCAAGGGTTATTAATTACAGCTATATATAGAAATAGAAACATAATTATTCCGTATGGATCAACTAAATTAATGGAGAATGATATAATTCATGTTATAGGTAAAAGTGACAATATCAGTAGATTAAAGGAAAAATTCAAAATTTGTATAAATAAAAAAAATATAAAAAATGTCATGATTCTTGGTGGAGGGAAAATAGGATATTACTTAGCTCAAGTATTGATTGTATCTAATATCAATGTGACTATTGTAGAACAAGATAAAAAACGATGCCAGTATTTATCTGAAAAACTACATAATGCTTTAGTTATTCATGGAGATGGAACAGATATAAATCTTTTAAAAGAGGAAGATTTAGAATCTATGGATGCATTTATAGGAGTTACTGGATATGATGAGCAGAATTTATTAATGGCGTTAATGGCTAAACAATCGGGTGTGGAGAAGATAATAGCTAAAATAAGCAGACCAAGTTATGTGCATATAATAGACAAACTAGGCATAGATGCGGCATTAAATCCTGTAAATATTACTGTAAGCAATATATTAAAGTATATAAGAGGTGGTAAAGTTGTATCAGTTTCGCTACTTTTAGGAGAAGAAGGAGAGGTAACGGAGATTATTGTTGATAAGGATTTACCTATTGTAGGGAAACCAATATGTGAATTAGGACTTCCTAAAGGAGTAATTATTGGAGCAATTGTACGTGAGGAAGAAGTAATTATTCCTAATGGTGAATCTATAATTTACCCTAATGATAGGGTGATTATTTTTTCTTTAACATCTGATGTGCCAGCACTAAAAATGTTTTTTAGACATAAAAAAGGAGGCGTCTTAAGTGAATTATGGAATAGTAATCAAGATGTTAGGAAATATATTGGAAATTGAATCATTACTTATGGTGCCTTCTTTACTGGTGGCTTTATATTATAATCAATTAGATAAGATTCCTTTAGTAATAAGTATTTTTATAACTGGTATTATAGGTTTTATTATGACTAAAAAATCTTATAGTAAAAAAGTAATTAAAGTAAAGGAAGGACTAGCAATTGTAACTTTTGGATGGCTTTTAGCATCTTTATTTGGAGCTTTACCTTTTGTACTTTCAGGAAGTATACCAAACTGGAGTGATGCATTTTTTGAAACAGTGTCTGGATTAACGACTACTGGAGCAACTATAGTAAATAATGTAGAGGCTATGCCTAAAGGAATTTTATTTTGGAGGTCATTTACCCATTGGATTGGTGGTATGGGAATACTTGTATTTACTGTTGCTTTTTCAACTACTATTGGAGTAGGTGGATTTCAAATATTTAAAGCTGAAAGTCCTGGACCAATAACAGATAAAATTGTACCTAGAATTAAAGATACTGCAAAAATTTTATATACTACTTATTTTGCCATGACTATTTTACAAATAGTCCTACTAATAATTGGTGGTATGTCTTTATTTGAAGCTTCTGTACATACTTTTGGAACAGTAGGTACTGGAGGATTTTCTACTAGAAATGCAAGCATAGGTGCTTATGATAATACTTACATTCATATTGTAATTGCAGTATTTATGGTGTTGTCTGGTGTTAATTTTTCATTATATTATGCTATATTTAAAGGAAAATGGAAAGAAGTTTTAAAAGATGAAGAGTTAAGATTGTATTTGGGGATAGTTTCTTTGGCTGTAATATTTATTGCATTAAATATAAATTCAAAAATATATTACAATATAGGGTTATCTTTTAGAGATGCATTTTTCCAAGTAAGCTCCATTATTACTACTACAGGTTATGCTACAACAAACTTTGATAAATGGCCAACTTTTAGTAAAGGAATTTTGTTTATGCTTATGTTTATTGGTGGATGTGCAGGATCAACAGCTGGAGGAATTAAAAATATAAGAATACTGGTATTTATAAAATTAATTAAAAGAGAAATATCTAAGATATTTCATCCTAGAGCAATTATACCAATAAAAAATGGAGGAAAAGTGGTACCCAATGATACCGTTGCAAGTATAACTAGCTTTTTTGTGCTTTATATTATGATATTTGTTTTAGGAACAATAGTTGTTTCGTTAGAAGGGGTTGACATTGAAAGTGCAGCAAGTTCTGTAGCTGCAACTTTGGGGAATGTTGGACCAGGTTTTGGATTTGTAGGTCCTACACGAACTTTTAGTGAATATAGTGGATATAGCAAGGTGCTATTTTCTGCATTTATGTTATTGGGTAGACTTGAATTGTTTACAATAATTGCATTATGTTCACCTGTTAATTGGAGTAATGGTCGTAAGAAAGAAAAACTAAATGTTGCCTAATAACAAGCATATATAAAGAAATATTAAAGAAAAAAATATTTTAATAAATTAATTATTTTATGATAGTTAAAATTTTAGCATTGGATGGTATAAAATTTTAAAATTTTGGGGACATTAAAAAAAGTTTATAAAACAACAAGGAGTAGTGTTTTAAATATGGAATTATATATTTATTTAAAAGGACAAAAGGAGCCAGTTGTGTATAGTGGAGACAGAATTGATGTTTTAGATTTCCAAATGAATAAAATTAAATATAAGCAAATAAGATGTTTTAAAAAAGGATTTAGTAAAAGTGAACTTGTAGAAGAATCTATAATAAATAAAATAGTAGAAATGTGATATAATGGCATCTAATCATTTAGATTAGATGCTGTTTTTTAGATTTTAATTGTTAATTATATTACATTAACTGTCAAATTAAAAGTATATATGGTACTTTTAAAAATAGTTTCCAAGCCTTCCTCCAATTCCACAACATATAATTTCAGTTATAGGTAAAACTTATAATACAAAACAAAATAAATTAAAAAATTTGATAGGAGGAATTCACTATGGCAAACAGAAGTAATAGAGTATTAGTTCCAGAAGCTAAAGAAGGGTTAAATAAATTTAAAATGGAATCAGCAAGAGAAGTAGGAGTTAACTTAACAGATGGATATAATGGAAATCTTACTTCAAGAGAAGCTGGATCAGTAGGTGGAAACATGGTTAAGAAAATGGTTGAATCCTACGAAAGAAATTTATAAAAATTAATAAATAAGCTCAGGTAACTGGGCTTATTTATTTTGAATTATTCAAATAAAATAGTAGGAGGAAACCTGTATGGGGATTATGGGAAAAAACCATTTCTATAATTTAAATACATCTAATTACAGAAAAAGTTTAAATAAAGTTAAAAATGAATTTGCTAAAGAAATTTCTAATAAAGATGAAAATAATATGTCAGAAAAATTAGAAAGTAAGCTTAAAAGTATGATAAAGCCCTTTGAAAGAAAAACAAAAGATAGAGACTAATAGTATACCTCTATCTTTTGTTTTTTCAATTTAAATAAAGTATAAAAACTAAATTAATTATATAATCTTTAGATAAAAAAGTGTAGACTAATGTTTTCAAATATTTGTTTAGAAAAGAGAAGAATGCTAATAAACATATGCTATTAGCATTCTTTAATTAGGTAAATGTAAATAATCTAAAACTTATTTATATTATCTCCACCACCATGGTCTACCATAGTAATGGTGATAATATGGATAGTATGGGTAATATGGATAGTATGGATAGTATGGTCTATTATGGTGACCATAATAATCATGATAATCATGACCATGACTATAATAAGGAGAACGATCAAATGTCATATCATCAAGATCGTCAAAGTTATCATTATCATCACTATCATTTCTATATTTATAGCATGGATCCTTACATTTTTTATCAAGTTTATATTCAG
Source organism: Clostridium lundense DSM 17049 (assembly GCF_000619945.1). Lineage (GTDB taxonomy): Bacteria > Bacillota > Clostridia > Clostridiales > Clostridiaceae > Clostridium_AO > Clostridium_AO lundense. Next base: position 602,626 of record NZ_JHVC01000001.1, read on the forward strand.
CTGGAGATACCTGAGACGGCATCTGGCAAGGCATCATTTCAGCTGGAGATACTTGAGAAGGCATCTGGCAAATTGGGCATGATGGCATCATCTGTGGAGCCATCATTTCAGCCGGAGATACCTGAGACGGCGCTTGGTATGGCATCATTTGCGAGGGCGCAGTTTGCATAGGCATCATTGGATAATAGGGCATCATTGGGCAGCAGCACATGTAAGGCATTTCCCAAGGTCTTTCCTCATGACAATGATCGTGATCATGGTCATGATGGTGTTTATGTTTGCCACGTGCGGCATCATCTAGATTTTCAGTAACATTATCATTGATAATTTCATCAGAGTCTACAGTTCTAAAGTACATTAATATACCTCCATAAAACTTAACTATACTACTATTATATTAACAACTAAAAAAAAGGTTACTACAATTTTGAAAAAATTTACTATATTTTACAATGGTTTTCTAATGTAACTTGATGATATAAAAAATTAAGATTAAATAATTTAGTTATGGAAATTATATAAAGTATAAATATGATATAGGGAGGAATAAGTATGAAGATTAAGGAAGGCGTTATACCTACAACATTAGGTACCATAGTAACAGCAGGTGCACTTGTTGCAAGAGCAAGGGATGGAAGAGCAATGAAGAGAAAAGACATGGTTCCTATGGTAGAGACCGCAATTATAGGTTTTGGCTTAGCACATATTGTATTAGGAGCTATAGACTTAATACAGGATAGATAATTTTAATTGATTTAATGGAGGATATTGTTATGTCAAAGGGGAATAAAACTGGAAACAATAAAAGTAAAGTTAATAGTAGTACAAAAAGAACTGAAGTAAGCAATGTTCAGGATAAAAATAGTAAGAACAGAGATAAGTGATAAAACAGAGCCTTTATACAGGGCTCTGTTTTATTTTGTTTTTAATTAAACTATTAGCATTTAGTAATAAAATTAGAAAGAAAATAGTATATTTACATATACGGATTATTAAAGTTTAAAGAATGGGGGAGTTTATATGAGATTAGAAGTAACTACTGTGTGGGGAGTTCAAATTCATACTTTAAATTCAAGAGATCTTAAAAGGTTTGAGGAGTGGTATGAAGATAAAATTAGTAGAAACATATTTACCTATTCTAGGGATGGATATGCTTGGCACATAATAAAGCCTCAAGTTAAAGGAATAAAGTATATTGATTGATATAATGAAATTATAGAATAATACCTCTTTCTATGGAGAAAATAATCCTAGAAAGGGGTGTTTTTTTATTATGTCAGTAAAACAAAAACTTACCAATAAACAAACTAGTGCTATAGGAATAGAGAGAGTGGACAATGGAGAGATTAATCACGAAGTAGATAAAAAACATAAAAAACATAAAAAAGAAAGAAAATAATTTTTATACTGTAATAAAGGAGTGATGTAGTATGGCAAAGAGAAATGAAAAACTTCCACATGCTCAGGCATTTAAGAAGGGCAAACGAATGATGGATAATGAAAAAGATCTTTCTAATGTACTTCAAGAAACCCAATTAAATCATAGAGATGTTTTGAAGATTAAAAATGAAAATAGATAATTAATTATTAAGGATAAATTTTTTATTGCCAATATGAAAAAATTCTAATAGAAAATTTAGTGAAGGGATTTTTTAGATTACAGCATATATAGCATATTAGTGGATTAGGTGGTACAGTCATTTATATACAAAATAAAGTTTTATGCATATTATATAATATATAAAATATTAATAAAGTGATGGATACTCAATTATGTATTTAGGAGTGATAGGTTTGAGTATACAAATATACCAAGGCCTAAATTTCAAAATATATAAAGTAGGGGATGAGTTTATTATTCATAATACAAATAAAAAATTTAAAAATGGGCATACTCATGTTCATAAATATAATACTTGCATGATCATGATAAAACTTATAAATAACAAGCTTTTACCTAAAAATCATAGTAAATACTTTTTAGAAAGCTTAATAAGAATTAGTGATGACAAAGAATATATAGAAATGATTAAGAAAATCTCAGGATAAAACCTGAGATTTTTTATTTGTGATAAAGATTACATAAAAAATATTATGTAAATATATAAAAATGTAAACTGTAACACTATATATAAAACTTGAATAAAATAATAAAAAAGATTTAGGAGGATTAAAAGTGAAAATAAATAATAGACTAAACAATATTCCAGAATATGAACTTGGTAAGATTAAAAATATAAAAGATGAACTAATAAAAAAAGGGGAAGAAATTATAGATTTTGGGGTAGGTGACCCTGATTTGCCAGTAAATAATAGTATACTTGAGGAACTAGTAAAAAGTTTTAAAGAGGCAGGTTTTAATAATTATCCACCATATGATGGAATAATGAGATTAAAAAAAGGCATAATAGAATACTACAAAGAAACCTTTGGTGTTAATTTAAATATGGATGAAGTGCTAGTCCTTATAGGTTCAAAGGAGGGAATAAGTAATCTTATACCAGCAGTATGCGATTTAGAGGATTATGTTATAATTCCTAAACCGTCATACCCTGTTTATGAAGCTGCTAGTAGATTGTGGGGAGCAATTCCATACAAATTATCTCTTAAAGAAAAGGATGGGTACCTACCAGACATTAATTTAATTCCTAATGAAATAATTACAAAATCTAAATTGTTTGTAATAAATTATCCTAATAATCCTACTGGGGCTGTGGCAAATGAAAAATTTTATAAAGAGATAATAAATTTTTGCTATAAAAACAATATATTATTATGTAATGATGGAGCTTATAATGAAATTTTAAGATCTGGTGAAAAACCCTTAAGTTTATTACAATTTGATTATAAAAAATTATGTGTGGAATTTGGTACCTTTTCAAAGATATATAATATGACTGGATTTAGAATTGGATATATAGTAGGAAATAGTCAGGTTATTAAGGGAATATTAAAGATAAAAACTAATGTAGATTCTGGGCAATTTATTCCTATACAGCATGCGGCAGCACAAGCATTAAAATTAGATAGAAATTATATAAATTCTGTAAGAGAAATATATGATAGAAGAATTGCTTTGGCAGAAGAAATTTTAACAAAACATAATATAAGTTTTTTTAAGAATAAAGGAACTTTTTATTTATGGTGTAAGGTGCCTAAAAATTATACAACAGATGAATTCTGTGAGGATTTATTGAAAAGGTCTGGATTAATAGTTACTCCTGGATATATATTTAGTAATCTTTCCTATGGGTATTTTAGAATATCTTTGACAAAAGATGAGAAGATAATAGAAAAAGGTTTAAATAAATTAGCCACATATTAAAATTTTGTGATATAATTCATTGTGATATAATCAAATTTATGGAGTAATTAGAGCATATTTTGTGATATTGCAAAATATGCTTGAATTTATTATAAATATAAATGTATAATGAGTATATGTTAAGCAAGTGGAAATGGAAGGATGAATAAATATGATAAAAAGTATGACTGGCTTTGGTAGGGCAACCTTCGAAGATAGTAGTAGAAGTTTTATTGTAGAAATTAAAACAGTAAATCATAGGTATTGTGATATAAACATTAGAATGCCTAAAAGTTTAATTTCATTTGAAGATAAGATCAGAGCTACTATACAAGAAAAAATAGCTAGGGGTAAGGTGGATGTATTTATTACCTTAAACACCTATGATAAAAAAGATGTGAGAACTACTTTAAATGAATCTTTAGCAGAAAGTTATTTGAGTTGTTTAAAAGGGATAAAGGAAAAGTATAATGTTATAGATGATATATCAGTATCTCTTATAGCTAGATTCCCTGAGGTTATATCTCTTCAACAGCAAGAAGAAGATGGCGAAGAATTATGGAATAGTCTTTCCATTCCTTTAAGAGAGTCTATAGAGTTATTATTTAATATGAGGGAAAGAGAAGGATTAAAGCTTCAAGAAAATATTATTGATAAGTGTAATAAAATTAAATGTATAGTAGATAAGATAGAAGAAAGAGCTTATTTAGTTCCTATAAATTATAAGGAAAAAATGAATGCAAGAATTAAGGAACTTTTAGATGATAATCAGATAGATGAAAATAGAATTGCTATGGAAATTGCTGTATTTGCTGATAAGGCTTGTATTGATGAGGAATTAGTAAGACTTAATAGTCATTTAATACAAATGAATGAAACTTTAAATTTAAGTGAACCTGTTGGTAGAAAATTAGATTTTATTGTTCAGGAAATGAATAGAGAAGTTAATACTATTGCTTCTAAAGCTAATGATTTGGAGATTACAAATTTGGCTTTAAATATAAAAAATGAGATAGAAAAAATTAGAGAACAAATACAAAATGTAGAATAGAGTGGGAGGAATTCAATGGGTATTAAGTTAATTAACATTGGTTTTGGTAACATTGTTTCAGCTAATAGACTAGTGGCTATAGTAAGTCCTGAATCGGCTCCAATAAAAAGAATTATCCAAGAAGCAAGAGATAGGGGAATGCTTATCGATGCTACCTATGGTAGAAGAACAAGAGCTGTTATTATTACAGATAGTGATCATGTAATATTGTCAGCTGTACAGCCAGAGACTGTAGCGCACAGATTATCTTCTAAAGAAGAGGATGATATAGAAGAGGATGAAGAATAATGATTAAAAAAGGATTGCTTATTGTGATTTCTGGACCATCAGGTACAGGAAAAGGAACAGTATGCAAAGCATTACTAGAGCAAAATAAGTTCTGGATTTCTGTATCTGCCACCACAAGAGCGCCTAGAAAAGGTGAATTGGATGGGGAAAACTATTATTTTATAACTAAAGAGAACTTCTTAGAAAGAATTCATAAGGAAGATTTTTTAGAATATGCTGAGGTTTATGGAAATTATTATGGAACTCCTAAGTCAAATGTGTTAGAGAAACTAGACAAAGGAGAAGATGTTATATTAGAAATAGACATACAAGGAGCATTAAAGGTTAAAGAAAATTATCCCGATGGAGTATTTATATTTATCCTTCCACCATCAATGGAAGAACTTAAAAAAAGAATTACTAATAGAGGTACAGAAACAGAAGAATCTTTAATGACAAGATTCAAATCTGCTTATAAAGAGATTAATTTTGTATCAAAATATAATTATGCTGTAGTTAATGATACAGTAGAAGAAGCTGTTAAAAAAATTGAATGCATTATTGCAGCTGAAAGATGCAGGGTTGATAGAATAAAAAATACTATATTTGATTCGAAGGAGGGGTTGATACATGAACAACTCTATGATTAATCCATCTATAGTGGATTTATTAGAAAAAGTAGACAATAGATATTCTTTAGTAGTAGTAACATCTAAAAGGGCTAGACAGCTTATTGATGGTGAAAAACCATTAGTAGAAACTAATTCAACAAAGCCTTTAACAATGGCTATAAACGAAGTACATTCAAATGTTATTACATATGAATCACTTAAGAAAGGTATAAAATAACTATGGAATGCAAAAAAACTGTTGTAATTGGTGTAACTGGAGGAATAGCTGTTTATAAGGCATTAGATGTAATAAGTAGATTAAGGAAAAAAGATATAGATGTACATGTTATAATGACCAAATCTGCTTGTGAATTTGTAAATCCATTAAGCTTCCAAAGTCTTAGTCAAAACATGGTAATTACTGATATGTTTGATGAACCTAAACATTGGGAGATACAGCATATATCTCTGGCTAAAAAAGCTGATTTAATGCTTATTTTGCCTGCTACTGCTAACATTATAGGTAAAATAGCTAATGGAATTGCTGATGATATGCTTTCCACAACTGTTATGGCAACTAAAGCTCCAGTGGTTTTTGCTCCAGCTATGAATACAAACATGTATACTAATCCTATTGTTCAAAACAACATAAATAAGCTAAAAGAATATGGATATGTATTTATAGAACCAGAAGCAGGAAGATTGGCTTGTGGAGATACTGGAAAGGGAAAATTAGCTGATACAAAATTAATTGCTGAAATAGCTGAAAGTATGCTTTATCCTATAAAAGATTTATTAGGACAAAAGGTATTAGTAACAGCGGGACCTACTATGGCTTATATAGATCCTGTAAGATACATAACAAATAAATCTTCAGGTAAAATGGGGTATGCTATAGCAGAAGAAGCTAGAGACAGGGGAGCAGAAGTTACCTTAATATCAGGACCTACAAGCATAGAAGAACCTTTTGGAATGAAAGTTATACATGTAAAGACTAATGAAGAAATGTTAAGTGAAGTTTTAAAACATTTCCCAGAACAACAAATTGTAATAAAAGCTGCTGCTGTAGCAGATTATAAACCAAAGGAGTATTCTGATAGAAAAATAAAGAAGGCTTCTGATGATCTGAATTTAGAGTTAGTAAAGGATTCGGATATTTTAAAGAAGCTAGGAGAATTAAAAAATAATCAAGTATTAGTTGGTTTTGCGGCAGAAAGTAATGACTTAATAGAAAATGCTCAGCTTAAGCTTGAAAAAAAGAATTTAGATTATATAGTGGCTAATGATATAACAGGAGAAGGCATTGGCTTTGCTTCTGAAGAAAATAAGGTAACTATACTTTGTAGGGATGGAAGAAAAATCCCTATGGATAAAATGTCTAAAAGACAAGTAGCTGAAGAAATATTTAATCTAATTAATGAAAAGACAAAGTATGAATAATTAGAGTACTTAAAAGGGGCATGTATTCGCATTAAATCTGCAAATACGCCTCTTTTATTTAGTATAATAGCAAATTGAAGGGTGATTAAGTGTATAAATACGCAGGGGTTATAATAAATAGCAACTCTATACAGCTAGATAGACTTTTTACATACGAGATACCTGAAAATCTTATAGAAAAAATAAAAGTAGGAAGTAGAGTATTAGTACCATTTGGATTAGGCAACAAAAAGATAGATGGCTTTGTTATAGAACTTTATGAGAATGTAGAAAATATAAAGAGAATGAAAAAAATTTATAGTATATTTAATGAGTTTCCTTTATTAACTCAGGAAAACTTAATACTTATAGATCAAATGAAGGAGAAGTACCTTTGTACTTATATGGAATGTATAAAAACTATTATACCTTCAGCTTTATTTAAAGGTATGAAAAATAAAAAAGAAGTTTTAATATTTACAGGGAAACTATTAGATGATAAGTTTGATAAGGAACCTTATCAAAGTATATATAATATAGTTAAAGCCAATAATGGTAAGTTTACTAAGACTCATTTAAGTAAGAATTTTCAAGTTTCTTTATCTTCCATAAATACTATGCTTAAACATAAATTTTTAATTCAGCAAGAATCTATTGTTAATAGATATAATGATAGAGAATATTTATCTTACGAAAAGAAAGAATTAAATGAAGAACAGAAAAATGCTGTGAATAAAATACTTAATTGTCATGAAAAGAAATTCTTAATTCATGGAGTTACCGGTAGTGGTAAAACAGAGATATACATGAATTTAGTTCAAAAAATGATGGATCAAGGAAAGGAATCTATTATACTTGTACCTGAAATATCTTTAACACCTCAAATGGTAGAGAGGTTTAAAGGGCGATTTGGAAAGGATATAACTGTATTTCATAGTAAACTCTCTGATGGAGAAAGACTTGATGAATGGTTAAGAGTAAAAGAAGGAAAGGTTAAAGTAGCTATAGGAGCTAGATCTGCAATATTTCTTCCGTTTGAAAATTTAGGACTTATAGTTATTGATGAAGAACATGAAGGAAGTTATAAATCTGATAGTGATCCTAAATATAATGCTAGAGAAATTGGTGAAATTAAAACTGAGTTACATAATTGTAAGTTAGTTCTAGGATCAGCCACTCCATCTATTGAAACCTATTACAGATGCAATAATAGTGAATTTGAACTTATAACTTTAAATAATAGAGCTGATGGAGCAAATATGCCTCGGATACAAATAGTAGATATGAGAGAGGAACTTGCAAATAACAATAGATCTATTTTTAGTAAAAAGTTATTTGAAGAAATTGAAAATAGATTGAATAAAAAAGAACAGATAATTTTATTTTTAAATAGAAGAGGTTTTTCTACTTTTGTATCTTGTAGAAAATGCGGATATGTTTTTAAATGCAACAATTGTGATATATCATTGACTTATCATAATTTAGGAGATTCTTTAATTTGTCACTATTGTGGTAGTAGGCAAAAGGTTCCAAAATTATGTCCTAAATGCGGAAGTAATTATGTAAAGTATTTTGGAGTGGGTACTGAAAGAGTTCAGGAAGAAATAAAAAAATATTTTCCTCAGGCTAAAACTTTGAGAATGGATTTTGATACTACAAGAAAGAAGAATTCTTATGAATATATATATAATACATTTAAAGAAGGTAAAGCTGATATTTTAATAGGAACTCAGATGATTGCTAAAGGATTAGATTTTCATAATGTTACTTTGGTTGGAGTAATAGCTGCAGATTTATCATTAAATTTACCAGACTTTAGGGCGTCAGAGAGAACTTTTCAACTTATAACCCAAGTTTCAGGAAGAGCTGGAAGAGGTAAAAAAGAAGGTACTGTAGTAGTTCAAACCTATAATCCTGAAAGTTATAGCATTATTTCTGCTTCAGATAACAATTATCTAGGATTTTATAATGAAGAGATAAATTTAAGAAATATAATGAATTATCCACCATTCTCACAAATTATGCTTATAAATATGAGCAGTGAAAATGAGGACTTATTAATAAAAAATATACAAAATGTTGGTATAATTTTAAAAGACATTTTGAAAAATAATGATAAAATAGAGATATTAGGACCATGTCCTTGTGAAATATCAAAAATTAAAAATAATTATAGGTGGCAAATAATAATAAAAGGGGATATGGAATTAGAATTAAAAAAGTATATAAGAGATAGAATTTATGAAACCTTAAAAGAGGTATATAATCATATTAGGGTAAGTATGGATGTTAATCCTTTAAGTTTAATATAAAATATATTGGAGGTATAAATATAATGGCGTTAAGAAATATAAGAAAATATGGTGATGATTTATTAAGAAAGAAAAGCAGAACTGTTGAAAAAATAGATGGTAGAATAAATACTTTATTAGATGATATGTTAGAAACTATGTATGAAAATAATGGAGTAGGTCTTGCTGCACCTCAGGTAGGAATTCTTAAGAGAGTTGTAGTTATAGACATTGGAGAAGGTCCATTATTTTTAATAAATCCTGAAATATTGGAGACAGAAGGCTCTTATATTGATGAGGAAGGATGTTTGAGTATTCCAGGTGAACAAGGAGAAGTAGAAAGACCATATAGAGTTAAGGTTAAAGCTTTAAATAGAGAAGGAAAAGAAATAATTGTAGAAGGAGAAGAATTACTTGCTAGAGCACTTTGTCACGAAATAGATCACTTAAATGGAATATTATTTGTGGACAAAATTATATCAAAGGAGGAAGAATAATATATATGAAAATTGTATTCATGGGAACACCAGAATTTGCTGTTCCATCTTTGGAAGCACTTATTGATGAATTTGGTGTAGAAGCTGTTTTTACTCAACCAGATAGACCGAAGGGAAGAGGAAAAAAATTAGCTATGTCAGAAGTGAAGGAAGTGGCAGTAAAACATAATATAAAGGTTTTTCAGCCTGAAAATTTAAAGAAGAGCAGAGAGAATATAGAAGAACTAAAAAGTATGAACCCAGATTTCATTATAGTAGTGGCTTATGGACAGATTCTTTCGAAAGAAATATTGGATATACCTAAATACGGATGTATTAATCTTCATGCATCACTTCTTCCAAAGTATAGAGGAGCAGCACCAATTAATTGGGTTATAGTAAATGGTGAAAAGGTAACAGGAAATACTACAATGTTTATGGATGAAGGATTAGACACTGGAGATATGTTACTTAAAAGTGAAGTGCAGGTTACAGATAGTATGACAGCAGGAGAACTTCATGATATACTCATGAAACAGGGAGGAGAACTTCTTTTAAATACTATTAAAGGAATAGTTGATGGTACAATTAAGAGAACTAAACAAGAAGATGAAAAATCATGTTATGCATCTATGTTAAGTAAAGAGACAGGAAGAATAGATTGGAATAAGGATAGCAAGCAAATAAATAATTTAATCAGAGGATTAAACCCATTTCCTGTAGCTTTTACAAATTATAATGGCGAAGTAATGAAAATATACGAGGCAGAAGTTTTAAACGAAAATACTAATTCAAAACCAGGATCTATTATAAATGTATCAAAAAAAGGAATTAAAGTAGCTACGGCTTCAGGTGTTTTACTTATTAAAAAAATACAATTTCCTTCCAAGAAACCTATGTATGTAGAGGATTATATTAAAGGTAATACTATAGATAAGGGAGATATTTTCACAAGCTAATCTGTTTGGAAAATAGCTTGATTATTGAAAAGTTAAGAGTAGGAGTGATTATATGTTCTATTGGAATAGCAGTATTATAGTTTTAATTCCTGCCCTAATTATATCAGCATGGGCACAGATGAAAATTACAAGTACATTCAATAAATACTCTAGAATAAATGCTATAAATGGTTATACAGGAGCACAGGTAGCAAGAAATCTTCTTGATAGCCATGGACTTTTTGATGTGCCTGTGGAAATAGTCAATGGTAAATTAACGGATCACTATGATCCTCAAAATAGGGTAATGAGACTTTCTTCAGATGTTTATTATGGATCTTCTATAGCAGCCATAGGAGTAGCGGCTCATGAAACGGGGCATGCTTTTCAACATCAAGAAAGATATTCTCCACTAATAATAAGAAATTCCATAGTACCAATAGTTAATTTTGGATCCAATGCATCTTGGATAATATTTTTCTTAGGATTCTTTTTTGGATTATCTAAACTATTAAATATAGGAATTATATTATTTTTAGGAGTGGTTATATTTCAGCTTATAACATTACCAGTAGAGTTTAATGCTTCTAATAGGGCTTTAGCTGTTTTAGAGAATAGAGGAATTTTATTAGGAGAAGAAGTAAATGGTGCAAGAAATGTATTAAAAGCTGCAGCCATGACGTATGTAGCGGCAGCTATTACTGCAATTGCACAATTATTAAGACTCGTTATTTTAAGCAATAGTAGAAGAGATGATTAAGGTTCTAGGAGAGCTGTATGTTTATTTAGCATACAACTTTCCTATAGATATAAAAATTGAGGTGGCATATGGAAAACAGTAGAGAAGTAGCTTTAGATATCCTAGAAGAAGTGTTTAATAAAAATGCTTACTCTAATATAGTAATAAATAATAAACTTAATGGATATAATCTTCAGGATAAAGATAAAGCTTTAGTTACAGAGATAGTTTATGGTACAATTAAATATAAGTATACTATAGATAAAATTCTTGATTATCATTTAAAAAATGGAATAAAAAAATTAGATAATTATGTATTGAATATATTAAGGATGGGAATTTATCAGATAAAATATTTAGATAAAATACCAGCTTTTGCTGCAGTAAATGAATGTGTTGAATTAGGAAAAAACAAGTCCAAAGGAGCTTCTAAACTAATAAACGGTGTTTTAAGAAATTACCTAAGGAGTGAAAATATAAATTATTGCAAAGGAAATGAAATTGATAAAATTTCATTTGAATATTCTTTCCCAAAATGGATGGTAAAATTATTTTCTAAACAATATGGATTAGAAACAACAGAAAAGATATTAAGAGGCTTAAATATAGTCCCTAGTGTTACTGTTAGGGTGAATAATTTAAAAGGAAATTTTGAAGAAGTATGGGAAAAGTTATTAGAAAATAATTATAATATTGAGGAAGGATTAATATGTCCTGAAGCAATTAAAATAATTAGAGGTAGAAATATAGAAAAAAATCCAATTTTTAAAGAAGGTTTCATAACAGTTCAGGATGAAAGTGCTATGCTTGTAGCTCCTACTATGGATTTACAGGAAAATATGATGGTACTTGATTTGTGTAGTGCACCTGGAGGGAAAACTACTCATATTTGTGAGATTATGAATAATACAGGAAAAGTTTTAGCTTTTGATATTCATGAAAATAAGTTGTCTTTAATAAAAGAAAATGCTGATAGATTAGGGATAAAAAATATTTTATTAGATACCATGGATGCAACAATATATAATAATAAATTTGAAAAAAAAGCAGATAGAGTATTAATTGATGTTCCTTGCTCAGGATTAGGAATAATAAGAAAGAAACCAGAAATAAAATATACAAAGAATATAAAGGATCTTAAGTCTATAGTAGAAGTTCAAAGAAAAATACTAATAAATGCTGCTAGATACATAAATGATAGCGGGATAATTTTATATTCCACATGTACTTTAAATAAAGAAGAAAATGAAGAAAATATAAAGTGGTTTATAGATAAATTTCCGGAGTTTAAAGTTGAGCCAGTATTCTATGGTAATTTAGATAATTTAATCTATAATGATCTAGGGACAGTAACTGTACTACCTAATGATAGTATGGATGGATTTTTTATAGCAAAACTAAGAAAAATTCGGTAGGTGTTTTTATGAAAAATATTTTAGATTATACTTTAGAAGAACTTAAGTTTTGGATGAAAGAAAATGGAGAAAGCGTTTTTAGGAGTAAACAGGTATTTGATTGGATTTATAAGGGAATTTATAATTTTGATGATATGAAAAATTTGCCTTTGGTGACAAAACAAAAATTAAAGGATAATTTTTATTTTAGTTTACCAGAAGTAGTAAAGCAATGTAAATCCAAGGATGGAGACACATTTAAGTTTTTGTTTAAGTATAAAGATGGTAATATAATAGAATCTGTAGTTATGAAATATAAACATGGCAATTCTATATGTGTATCAACTCAAGTTGGATGCAGAATGGGATGCAAATTTTGTGCTTCTACCCTAGGGGGGATGGTTAGAAATCTTACCCCTGGAGAAATATTAGGAGAAATTTTAGTAGCTGGAAGAGAGACCAAAGAAAGAATATCAAATATTGTTATGATGGGCAGTGGTGAGCCTTTAGATAATTTTGAAAACATATTAAAGTTTTTAGAAATTGTTAATTCACCTAATGGTCTCAATATAGGACAAAGACATATTACTTTATCAACTTGTGGAGTTGTACCTAAAATAATAGAGTTAGCAGATAAAAATTTTCAGATTACATTAGCAATATCACTACACGCACCAAATGATGAAATGAGAAAAAATATAATGCCTATTGCTTATAAATATACTATAGAGGAATTATTAAAAGCCTGTAGATATTATATAGAAAAAACCAACAGAAGAATAACCTTTGAATATGCTCTTGTAAAAGGAGTAAACGATGGAATTGAACATGCAGAAGAATTATCTTCAATATTAAAAGGAATGCTTTGCCATGTTAATTTAATTCCAGTAAATGAAATTAAAGAAAATGCTCTAAGAAAATCTTCACCAGAGGACGTTAAAAAATTTAGTAATATATTATTAAGAAATGGCATAGAAACTACTATTAGAAGAGAAATGGGAGCAGATATTGAAGCTGCATGTGGTCAACTTAGAAGGAGCTATTTAGAAGATAAAAATAAAATTAAAGAGGTGTAATATTATGGTGGGTATATTATCAGATGTAGGAAATTACAGGCCAATTAATGAAGACTCTGTTGGTTACTATGTTGATAATAATATAGGTATTTATGTCATAGCAGATGGAATGGGTGGACATAATGCTGGAGAAGTAGCAAGTAAACTTGCAGTGGATAGTGTTATAGAATATTTTAAAAAGAATACTAATTTTAAAGAGTTAGAAATAGAATTAGAAAATGCTATTAGGTATGCTAATGAAAAAATATATGAATTAAGTAAGAAGAATAATAAAATGGATGGAATGGGAACTACATTAACTGCTTGCCTTATAAGGGAGAAAGAAGTTGTTATAGCTAATGTTGGAGATAGTAGCTGTTATGTTATTAGTAAGGATGATAAAATAAAAAAGATAACTAAGGATCATTCTTTAGTACAACAGTTGTTGGATAATGGAAGTATAACAGAAGAGGAAGCTCTTTGCCATCCTAATAAAAATATTATAACAAGAGCATTAGGTACTTATGCCACTGTAGAAGTGGACACTTTTACGTTAAACTTAAATGATATAGAAAAAGTGATATTATGTTCGGATGGGTTAACTAATGATGTTACTCCAAAAGAAATGTATGATATAATAATGAAAAATAGCAATGAAGAATCCTGTAGACTTCTTGTAGAATTAAGCAAGAAAAAAGGTGGGAGAGATAATATATCAGTTATTGTAGTTGAAGGAGAGTGTAAAGATGATAGGTACTTTACTGGGAAATAGATATGAACTCTTAGAGAAAATTGGAGAAGGTGGCATGGCAGAAGTATATAAGGCAAGATGTCATCTCCTTAACAGATATGTGGCTGTTAAAGTGTTAAAAGAAGAGTTTTCTAGAGATAGTCAATTTGTTGAAAAATTTAAAAGAGAGGCAACAGCAGCAGCTAGTCTTTCAGATAATAATATAGTTAATATATACGATGTAGGTTCTCAAGATGAAATAAATTATATAGTTATGGAATATGTAAAAGGAAGAACCTTAAAAGAGGTTATTAGATTAAAAAATAGATTAGAAGTTGAAGAATCAGTAAATATAGCTATACAAATAGCAAAAGCACTGCAATGTGCCCATAGAAATAATATTATACATAGAGATATTAAGCCTCATAACATTTTAGTTACAGAAGAAGGCATAGTAAAGGTTACTGATTTTGGCATAGCTAAGGCTGCTAATTCAGTGACTATAACAAATACAGATAAAGTGATCGGATCTGCACACTATTTTTCTCCAGAACAGGCAAAGGGTAGTTTTGTAGATTGTAGAACTGATATATATTCTTTGGGTATAGTTATGTATGAGATGGTTACAGGGAGAGTACCATATGATGCAGATAGCCCTGTATCTGTAGCATTGAAACATATACAAGAACCAGTAGTACCACCTATACAATTAAATTTATCTCTTCCAAGTAATTTTAATAGTGTAATTTTAAAGTGTATAGAAAAAGAACCTATTAGAAGGTACCAAGATATCAAAAGTCTACTTGAAGATTTAGATAAGGTAAAAAATAATGAAGAAGTAGATGTAAAAGTTCCTAACTATTATGATGATAGAACACAAATAATGGATGCTGTAAAGGTAAAAACTAAGAATAATAATGAAGATGAATATATTGATGAAGATGATTTTGAAGAAGAGGAATTTGAAAAGGGATCTATAGATAATAAAAAGAAGAAAATGATAGCTATAGCTACGGCAATAATACTTGTAATAGCTGTAGGATTTGCTTCAGGGTATATTATATACAATAAAATATCACCTAATGGAAAAGCTTCAGCTCAGACGGTAACTATACCTGATATAGTTGGAAAAAGTAAAGAGGAAGCAAAAAAATTAGTAGAAGAGAAGAATTTAAAGTTTGTAGTTGGTAGCACTGAAAAAAGCGATAGAGCAGAAGGTACTGTAATAAGTTGTTTTCCAAATTCAGGTACTCAAGTAAAAGCTAATTCCGAGGTTAGAGTAATAGTTAGTTCTGGTGTGGATAAACAAATAGTTCCAGATTTAAAAACTATAGATTTAGAAGTGGCTAAAGATATTTTAAAGAGATACAATTTAAAACTTGGAAATGTTACAGAGGCATATGATGATAATATAGCTAAGAATTGTGTAATAAGCCAAAGCCCGGATAAGGATAATAAAGTAGAAGCCAATTCTTCTGTAGATGTAGTAATAAGTAAAGGACCTAAAATAACATATGCTACAGTACCAAGTTTAAATGGTAAAACTTTAGAGGAAGCTAGAACTTTACTCTCTAATTCAAATTTAAAATTAGGAACATCAAAGTCAGTAGAAACTTCAGATAAGAGCTTAGATGGAAAGATATTTGAACAAAATATAGAAGGTAACACCAAGGTAACAGAGGGTACAGCAGTTAATGTAACTTATTATGTATATAAAGAAGAAAAGCCTAATGAAGGAAACGAAGATGGCAATAAACCTAATGATGGAAACACAGAGGGAGATACTAGCACTAACGGCAATAAAAATGATGAAAATAAAAATAATAATGAAAATCAACAAAATAGCACAGGTACAAAAAATAATCAATAAAATAAGTTAGTTGTTTATAACCAGGAGGTATTATGCAAGGTATTATTGTAAAAGGTATAGGTGGATTTTATTATGTTAAAGTTGAAGATGAAGTTATAGAATGTAAAGCTAGGGGTAAGTTCAGGCACAATGAACTTACCCCTATGGTAGGTGATAAGGTACAAATTACAGTAAATAATGGGAAAGGAACAATAGATAAAATATATGAAAGGCATAATATGCTTATTAGACCTTCAGTAGCAAATATAACACAGGCTTTAGTAGTATTTGCTCTTAGAAATCCTGATATTAATGAAGATTTATTAAATAGGTTTATAATGCTTTGCGAATATAATGATATAAAAGCAGTAGTTTGTTTTAATAAAACAGATTTACTTGAAGATCCACAAATGGAAGAAGTAGTTTCTATGATTAAAAGTGCGGGTTATGAATGTATATTTCTAAATGCAAAACAAGGTATTGGCATTGATGAAATTAGGGAAAAGTTAAAAGATAATGTTACAGTACTTTGTGGGCCATCAGGAGTAGGAAAGTCTACTATTTTGAATAATTTAGCAGGAAGAGATATCATGGAAACAGGAAATATAAGCGAAAAGCTAAAAAGAGGAAAGCATACTACAAGGCATAGTGAACTTATAGAAGTGGAAGAAGGCTTTTTAGTTGACACTCCAGGATTTTCATCTTTAAATACTGATTTTATAGAAAAAGAGGATGTTCAATCGTGTTTCCCAGAGATTTTACAGTATGCTTATGGATGCAAATTTACAGGATGTCTTCATTATAAAGAGCCTAAGTGTGCTGTAAAGGAAGCTGTAGAGGAAGGAAAAATTCATAAAAAGAGATATGATTTTTACATTAGAGTTATAGAAGAAAAGACAAAAGGGAGGAATAACAAGTGATAAAAATAGCACCATCAATATTATCAGCAGATTTTTCAAAATTAGGAGAAGAGGTTAAAGCATTAGAAGTATGTAATGCAGATGTAATACACATAGATGTAATGGATGGAATGTTTGTTCCTAATATATCCTTTGGAATTCCAGTAATAAAAAGTATAAGAAAAGTTACAAAGTTACCTTTTGATGTACATTTGATGATAGAGGAACCAGGAAGATATATTGAGGACTTTGTAAAGGCAGGAGCAGATATAATTACAATCCATTATGAAGCAGATAAACATATAGATAGAACTATAAATTATATTAAAAGTTTTGGAGTAAAAGCTGCTGTAGCGTTAAATCCAGGCACTCCAGTAAGTGTATTAAAGGATGTAATACCTTCCTTAGATATGGTGTTAATAATGTCTGTAAATCCAGGCTTTGGAGGACAAAAATATATAAGTTATGCTCTCAATAAAATAAAAGAAGTTAATGAACTAAAAGAGAAGTATAATAAGAACCTTATTATTGAAGTAGATGGAGGAATAGATATACATAATATAAAAGAAGTGGTGGAAAGTGGGGCAGAGTTTATAGTAGCAGGATCTGCAGTATTTAAAAATGGGGATATAAAAGAAAATATTATGAATTTAAAAGAGGCTATAAAATGAAGGCACTAGTACTTTCAGGAGGAAATCCTCCACCTTATGACTTAATTAAGGAAGAGATACGGAAGTGTAATATATTAATTTCTGCGGATAGTGGTGCTAATATATTATATGAATATAGGATAAAACCAAATGTAATGCTTGGAGATTTTGATTCTATAGACGAGAAAATATTAAAGTATTATGAAAATGAAAATGTAACAATAGAAAAGTTTCCCGCCGAAAAAGATTTCACTGATTCCTACGGTGCGTTGGAAAAAGCTGTGGAATTAGGTGCAAAAGAAATCGGATTTTTAGGTTGTACAGGTAGTAGAATAGATCATATGTTGGGAAATATAGGATTATTACTTACATGTTTGGAGTTAGGAGTAAAATGTTACATTAGAGATGAAAATAATTTAATAAGATTAGTGGATGAGCCTATCACCATAGAAAAAGAAGGATATACATACTTTTCCTTGATTGGTTATGGTGGAGGTGTAAAAGGTATAACTATAACAGGAGCTAAATATCCTTTAAAAGATTACAACTTAAGATTAGGAGAATCTTTGGGAGTATCTAATGAAATTCTGGAAGATAGTGCTACAATAGACTTTAGAGAAGGACTTTTATTAGTAATACAAAGTAAAGACTAACGAAAGTTAATAGTTAATAATGAAAATTGAAGAATAAAGAAGGCTTTTTTTCACTAAGCTGCAGAAAAGCTTAAATAATAAAGAATAAATAACAATCTTGTAAAAGTATTTTGTATTGATAATATTTATTCTTTATTATTTTTTTTGCATAAAATTAAATTACATATTTATCCATGATTTAATGCTATAATTAAGGTATATAATAGGGGGAAGGGGTATGTTATGAGTTTAAATAAAAAACATGCAGCTATAGGAATAGTATTGTTGATAATTACTTGGGTAGGAAATGTCTTTTACTATAAAAAACATGTATTAAAAGAGCCTATATTTCTTAAGCATTATTACCATATTACAAAAGAAAATAGTGATTTTAAATTATACTATATTGAAAACATAAATTCTAAAGAAAATATAAATAATATTGTATTTCCCGAAGTTGGGGAGGAACATATAGAGTTTTATAAGTATAGTGATAATACCAACAAGCGATATTACCAAATGAAGAGTGTAGGTATAAATATTTATAAGGATGATTCAGCAAAAATTTTAGAGAAATATGAAAATAAGGTTATTACTAATGTAAAAGTAGAATTTTCTAGTGGTAGGGTTATGAATGTGGATATAGGCAAAATATATCTATGTAGTGATAATGAAGGAAAAGATGTTTTATTTACTCGTAAGAGTTCATATTCAGATAGTAGTAGTGGGTATGATTCCTTTATTATAGATAAGAATATAAAAATAAAAGCTATTTGCTCAAAATTCCCTGAGATCACAAATGATATATTACAGGTAAATAAAGAATCATTAAAGAATATTAAATTTCCTATAACATTGAAAACAGGAGATAAATTAGACATTAAATATAAATTCAAATTTAATAAGGATGATATAAGAAAAAACTATTTATATAGATTTCCACTGAATATTATTATTGGGGATTCTAAAGAAAGCAAAGTATTCTATTCACGTTATGTTAACTATTGTCCTCAATTCTTAGATGAGATTGATGTTAATTCTTTAATCAATGATAAGGAGAGGAAGTAAGAATGTATGCTTTAGGATATAATAAATTATTTTGGGGCATGATATTTATAATTTTTGATATAAACCTAGGAACTATTAATATTTTGCCAAACTTTATAGGGTATATGTTGATTTATTCAGCATTAAATATACTGGAAAAGCAGCATGAGATTTATAAAAAAGGTAAAATTCCAGCAATGATTTTAACTATACTTACTTTAAATGATATAATTCATACTGATAAAAATAATCTTTTATCAGGCGAATATCAAAGTCCAAATTTTTTGGGAATGCTTATTGGAACAATAGTTATGATTATTAGCATTTATTTGATCTATATTATATGTAAAGGAATTTATTATATTTCAATAGAAAGAGGATTTGATGAGTTAAAAGAAAGTACTGAAACTCGTTGGAGGTTTTATTTGGGTATAGAGATACTTATGTTATTCTATATGCCTTTTTCTTTAAATATTTCTCAGGATTTTAATTTTGTTATAGTTGTTTTCTGCATAATAAAATTAATTATAATGATATCTATTGCAATGTTGTTTAGAAGATCAAAATCAGAATTAGGGGAATCAAGTGATGCTTAGGTTTAGGATATAGGGAGTATTGTAGATCATAATTATGAGATAAACTAGGCAAATAATAAATAGTAGGTGTCACAGTTTTAAGAGTGCTGCATATAATACTATCATAAGTAATTTTTAAGGGATAATATTGTGGGAAAGTGCAGTAAATTTAAAAAAATAGCTGGATATGTTGTAGGTGCTATAGGAATAGGCATAATACTGACTTTTATTATCCCTATATGGGGATGGGTTATAGCTGTTGGAGCTGGACTTATATATTTAGGATGGTATCTAATACAACAATATAAATAATTAAATCATAGAGGTGATGCTTTATGAAGATTATGGCTGTTAAATTGCCTAAATTTTTATCTTCCTTTATAAAATTTATATTTAGAAAAAAATAGAACATAAAAAAAGACGACAAAAGTCGTCTTTTTTTATGTACTATCTAAGAAATAAAAAATGCAATTGGGATACAATTGCATTTCCTATTTTATATAGCACGCTGTACCTTACCGGAACGTAGGCATCTTGTACAAACATGTATAGTTTTAGGTGTTCCTTCAACTATAGCTTTAACTTTTTTTATGTTTGGCGCCCAAGTTCTTTTTGATTGACGATGTGAATGACTGTACTGTACACCAGCTACAACGCCTTTTCCACAAACTTCACATTTTCTTGACATTCGAAAACACCTCCTTTATAAATTGAAAAGAGTAAAATCTTCTCAATTTAGACCTATATTATTTTATCACACAATATATAATTTTTGCAAGCATATTATAAAATTTAAACATTGAATATTAATATTAAAAGATTTATCATATATTTCCTTGAATAAATTTTATATTTAATATAAAATATGTGTAAGGTCACATATAAGGAGGGGTTAATATGATAGGTAACATTTCAAATGATTATGGATATATTAATTATTCTGAAGAAATATTAGGTAACATTATAGGAGTATCAACTATGGAATGCTATGGAGTAGTTGGAATGGCCTCCAAGAATGCTACAGATGGATTATGGGAATTATTAAGAGGAGAGAACCTAAGTAAGGGTGTTAAAATCCATGCTAAGGATAATAAGCTATCTATAGAATTATATATAATTGTAGAATATGGAACTAAAATTTCTGTAATTGCAAGCAATATAATACAAAAAGTTAGATATAATGTGGAAAACTATACAGGATTAAAGATCTCAAATATTACAGTAAACGTTCAGGGTGTTAGAGTCTAAGGAGGTAACTTAAATGGAATACATAAATATTGACGGGCAGAGTTTTTATAACATGGTGATAAATGCTAATAATAAATTAGAAGAGCAAAAGGAATATGTGAACTCCTTAAATGTATTTCCGGTTCCTGATGGAGACACTGGAACTAATATGTCTATGACATTTAAATCTGCAGTTACAGAAATTCAGGGTATGGAAAAAGAAACTATTGATAAAATTTCTAAAAGCCTTGCAAAAGGAGCCTTAATGGGAGCGAGGGGAAATTCAGGTGTAATATTATCTCAGATACTAAGAGGTATTGCTAAAGGATTAGAAAATAAAGTTGAAGTTAATGTAGAAGAATTTGCAAATAGCATAATGGAAGGTGCTAAATCAGCGTATAAGGCTGTAATGAGACCAACTGAGGGAACTATTTTGACTGTAATTAAAGGCGCGGGTGAAGCTGCAATAAAAAGTAATGCTAAAAATGTTACAGAACTTATGCATGATGTATGTATACAAAGTGAGATAGTTTTAAATAAAACTCCTGAAATGCTACCAGTTTTAAAACAAGCAAAAGTAGTAGATGCAGGTGGAGCAGGACTTCTTATTATTCTTAAAGGAATGTTAGAAGTTTTAGAAAAAGATCTTAAATCTTTAACTGTAAACAAAGGGGAAGAAAAATCCTCAAACATTTCTGCTGCAAAAACTTTAGGAGATACTGATATTAAATTTGGTTACTGTACCGAATTTTTTATAATGTCCGATAAAGTAAATATTGAAGAATTTAAAAAAGAACTAGAACCTCATGGAGATTCTATGATAGTAGTAGGTGGAGAAGGTTTAGTTAAAGTTCATATTCATACTAATGATCCTGGCTTTATACTATCAAAAGCTGTTAAATTAGGTTCACTTTCAAAAATAAAAATTGATAATATGAGAGAGCAGCATAGACATATTTTAGAAGATGAATATCCAGTTAATCAGGAAGAAAGTGCTAATGACTCTATTGAGGAAAATATAGAAATTAAAAAATATGCTTTCGTATCTGTATCTTTGGGAGAAGGCATAAAAAATATTTTTAAGGATTTAGGAGTGGATTTTGTTATTGAAGGTGGTCAAACAATGAATCCAAGCACAGAAGATATATTAAATGCTGTTAAAAAATTAAATGCAGAAAATATATTTGTGCTACCAAATAACAAAAACATAATAATGGCAGCTACTCAAGCAGCAGAATTATCAGACAAAAATGTATATGTAATTCCAACAAAAACTATTCCTCAAGGAATAACTTCTATTACAGCTTTTAATATTGAAGCTGAAGTAGAAGACAATGTGAATAACATGACGGAAGCTATTGCAAATGTTGCTACTGGTTCTGTTACATATGCAGTAAGAGATACTGAAATGGATGGTAAGGTTATAAAAGAAGGAAATATTCTTGGATTAAAAGAAGGAAAAATAGAAGAAATAGGAAGCGATATGTTTACAGTTTGTAATAATTTAATAGAAAGTATGGTTGCGGAAGATAGTGAACTTATCACAATATTCTATGGAAAAGATTGTAATGAAGAAGAAGTAAATAAATTTGTAAAAGAATTAGAAGAAAAATATGAAGAGTTAGATATACAGTGTTATAGTGGAGAACAACCATTATATTATTTTATTTTCTCTGTAGAATAAAAAAAGCCATATGGCTTTTTTTATTTAATATAATTTTAATTTTGGAGTGATACTATGGATGTATACAGTAGTATTAGCTGTATAAAAGGTGTAGGACCAAAGACTTTAGAAGCTTTAAATAAATGTGGTGTTTTTAATATAATGGATCTTTTATTATACTTTCCCAGAGATTATAAGGAAGTGCTAATTTGTGACAGTATAAATGATGCAACGGAAAAAGGTCAAATTATATTAAAAGGTAAGGTAATAGAAATAAAAAGGGACATAAGAACTAAAAATGGAAAAATATTATCCAATGTAGTATTTGAAAATGAGGATAGTATTTTTAAGTGTAAATGGTTTAATCAACCTTATATAAAAAATTATTTTAGAATAAATAATTATTATGCGCTTAAAGGTAAAACAGATATTTTTAATGGAGAAAGAATATTGGTTAATCCAACTATATTGAAGAATACAGAAATAAATTTAAAAGACAGTAGAAAAGATATAATGGCCATATATACTTTAAGAGGAAATATAAAAAATAATACTATTGCAAAGTTTGTAAATGAAGTATTAAATAATATACATATAGAAGAAAATTTACCTAGCTGGATAATAAGCAAATATAAATTTTGTTCTTTAGACAGTGCTATAAGAAATATACATAAGCCTTTAAATGATAATGTGCTTTTTCAAGCTAAACGAAGGCTAAAATTTCAGGAGCTTTTTACTTATTCATTAAAGATATTGATACTTAAAGAATATAGAGATATGAATAATAAGGGGATTGAATATGCAATAGTTCCTGAACTTAAGGAGCTAAAAGAAAAACTTCCATTTCAGTTAACTAGTGCTCAAAGTAGGGTAGTAAAAGAAATACTTATTGATGAAAAAAGACCTATATGTATGAATAGACTGGTACAAGGTGATGTAGGTAGTGGAAAAACTATAGTTGGAATAATTGCCATGTTCAATGTGGTGAAAAATGGATGCCAGGCAGTTTTGATGGCTCCTACAGAAATATTAGCAGGGCAGCATTATAATGAAGTAACTAAGGTGCTGAAAGATTTTAATTTAAATATAAAATTATTATGTGGCAGTACTACAAAAAAGGAAAAAGAAATTATAAAAACAGAGTTGAAAGAAGGAAGTATAGATATAATAATAGGTACTCATGCATTAATAGAGGATGATGTGGAATTTCATAAACTAGGTTTAGTAATAACCGATGAACAGCATAGATTTGGAGTAATGCAAAGAAGCAAATTGTTTAATAAGGGACAAAATATAGATGTGCTTGTTATGACAGCTACTCCAATACCTAGAACTTTATCTCTATATTTATATGGTGATTTAGATATATCTATTATTGATGAACTACCTCCTGGAAGACAAAAAATTGATACATATTATATAAATAAAAATGAAAAGGATAGGGTATATAACTTTGCATTAAAGGAAATACAAAAGGGAAGGCAAGTTTATGTGGTTTGTCCATTGGTAGAAGAAAATGTAGATTTAGATTTAACTTCTGTAGAAGCTCTTTATGAGGAACTAAAAAAGAAGTATTTTAAAAATGTGGAAATTTCAATATTGCATGGAAAAATGACTTCTAAAGAAAAAAATGAAATTATGGATAAATTTAAAAATAATGAAATTAAAGTTCTTATATCTACAACTGTAATAGAAGTTGGTATTAATGTACCTAATGCTACATTAATGATAATAGAAAATGCTGAAAGATTTGGCCTTGCTCAGTTGCACCAATTAAGAGGAAGAGTTGGAAGAGGAGGAGAAAAGTCTTACTGCATACTTATAGGAAATATAAAAAACTCTATTACTAAAAAAAGAATGGAAACTATGGTAAATAGTAATGATGGTTTTTATATAGCAGAGCAGGATTTAAAAATACGAGGTAGCGGAGAAATATTTGGATTTAGGCAGCATGGAGAAGAAGGTTTTATATTATGCAATATTGTAGATGACATAGATTTATTAAAGCAATCAAATATGGAAGCTAAGAATATATTAAAGAGCAATAATGAAGAAGATAAGAAAATTTTAAAATATATAGTAGGGAAAATAGAAAATAACTCAAAGTATATTTGCTTTAACTAATGCTAACTTAGAAAAATTGAAAAAATTACCTGAGTATTATTTTAAAATAATGGGCAATATAATAGTACACCGATGGTTAAGATTAAAAAATTTAAATCGGAGGTGTTCGTCATGAATAGAGGAAAAGCTGTTATAGGAAACGATGATTTGGATGTTCCAAAAGACTAAGAAACCCTACAGTACTTGATTATAAACTGACTGATGAAATATCAGTATAGTTTTTAAGGATAAAATTCTTAAGAACATAAGGCTTATAAGAAAATAGAACTGTAGGGGGAAATTGTAGCAAAAGTAGAAATATAATTAGCTAAAGAGTACTCTATGAATGAAAAAACTAGTAAAGTAAGGGAGGTTAGTTAACCTCCCTTACTTTTGTTATGTAATATTAAAATATCTTTGTATAAAATAAATAAATATGCTAAAATATTATAGACATAAATATAGTTAAAATAGGCAGGGAGGAAATATTATGAGAATTATTGCAGGTCTTGCTAAAGGGAGAAAATTATTATCTCCAGAGGGAATGGGAACAAGACCAACTCTAGATAGAGTAAAAGAAAATATTTTTAATATAATACAAAATCATGTTTATGGAACAAAAGCGCTAGATTTATTTGCAGGAACAGGAAGTTTAGGTTTGGAGGCAGTAAGTAGAGGAGCAAAGGAATGTTATCTTATAGATAAAGGTGAAACTACATTTAAATATTTACAACAAAACGTTATAAATTTAAAGTTTGAAGATAAATGCAAATGCTTAAACGTGGATTCTTATGAAGCATTAAATTTATTTATTAAAAAAGGAATAGTTTTTGATCTTATTTTTATAGATCCTCCTTATGTAAGAGAAATGATTCCACCAGCTATGGATGTGATTGATAAGAACGATCTTTTAGTCAAAGAAGGATTGATAGTAACAAAAATAGATTCTTCAGAAGAAATTTATGAAGGTAGCCAAAGAATTGGTTTAATAGATCATAGAAAGTATGGTAATACTACAATCTGCTTATATAGATACAGGGAGGACTAAAATGAACATAGCAGTTTATCCAGGAAGCTTTGATCCAATTACAAATGGGCACTTAGATATTATAGAAAGAGCATCAAAAACTTTTGATCAGGTTATTGTAGGCATATTAGTTAACCCAGATAAAAAAGGATTATTTTCCATAGAAGAAAGGGAAAGGCTTATAGAAAGAGTAATTAAGCATATTCCTAATGCTAGAGTTGAAAGTTTTAGTGGACTTTTAGTAAATTTTATGAAAGAAAGAGATATAAAGGTTATCATTAAAGGATTAAGGGCAGTATCAGATTTTGAATATGAATTTCAAATGGCTTTAATGAATAAAAAGTTAAATCCTAATATAGAGACTTTATTTATGATGACAGATGCAAAATATTCATTTTTAAGTTCATCTTCAGTGAAACAAGTAGCCATGTTCGGAGGAAGCATAAATGGACTTGTACCTGATGAGATTATAGAGGATGTTATGTATAGAATGCATAATAAATAGGGGGATACAAACATGGATGTAATTAAATTAATAGAATATTTACAAGAAATAATTGACACATCTTCTAAGGTGCCAATAACAGGTAAGATTATGGTGGATAAAAAAGAAGTTTTAGAGGTAATAGATAAAATATTAAACTGTTTACCTGCTGAATTTAAAAAAGCGCAATGGGTCTTTGAAGAAAAGGAAAGAATATTAAGTGAAGCTATAAGAGAAGCTGAAACACTAAAAAAGGAAAATGTAGAATTATTAAAAAGGCAAATTGAAAATCATGATATTACTAAAGAAGCAAAAAATAGAGCCGAAGAGATAATTTCTTCAGCTCAAAGAGATGCTAAAGTTATGAGATTAGGCGCTAGGGATTATGCGGATGAAGTTTTGTCTCAGCTTGAAAAAGAAGTAAATGAACATAGTGAAAAAATGTTAGACGTTGTTAAAGGTGAAATGGAAAAATTCTTAGTGTCCATAAACTCTGAGGTTAATTCTACTTC
Source organism: Clostridium lundense DSM 17049 (assembly GCF_000619945.1). Lineage (GTDB taxonomy): Bacteria > Bacillota > Clostridia > Clostridiales > Clostridiaceae > Clostridium_AO > Clostridium_AO lundense. The sequence goes on from NZ_JHVC01000001.1 coordinate 629,569, forward strand.
AAACATAATTAGAGAAAATATAAAAGAATTAAGAAATATGAAAAAATAATTTATAATATATGTTTTTTTAGATTATAAACTATAATTGGCAGTATAAATAAAATAAATATAGCTATTATGAATATGAAATTAATGTTATAATTTATTGAAATATTAGAGGCAAAAGTTCCTATAACGGAGTTGTTATATAGCAATAAGTACAATATATATGAGACTATGGAACATATCAGTCCTTGTAATACTTTGTTTTTTCCATATGTAATCAATGAAAAATTGTGCTTGCTCATAAAAGAATTACATTGCCATATTATACAAAGCCCACTAAAACCTAATAAAAATCCAATTGTTAATAATTTTACTTCAAAATTTACATTGGAAGAAGAAATGATATTACATCCATTAGTCATTTCTATAAACCCAAGGATAAAACCTTCAGATAAGGTCTTGGGTATTTTTAATATATTTAAAATAGCATAAAAAGCAGAACTATGTTTTATTATGTTATTTAATACAGAAAATAATACTATGAAACCTCCAACAGATAAGGCAGTTTTTATTCCATTTTCAATAGAATCTTTTAAGATATTACCTAAATTTATATTTTGTGTAACTAAAGTACTTTTCTTATTATTAAATTTTATTTTTGTATTTCCTCTAGGCAAAATAAAGCCCATGATTATGCAGGATATATAACTAGCTAAAAGAAGTATATATCCTATTTTTGTATTACCAAGCATTGAGGTACCTACTGAACCTATAATAAATAGAGGACTTGGATTTGATGCAATATTTAAAAGTCTTTTACAGGTTTCATAGTCTATTACTCCTTTTTCATATAGATCGCAGCTGTATTTGGCACCTAAAGGATATCCACATAAAATACTTACAACTAAAGCAAAGGAACAATTTAGAGGCAATCCTAGAGGATAACATAATATTTTTCCCAAAGCTTTAGAATAAATATATACTCCATTACAATATAAAATTATATTGCATACAATTAAAAATGGGAAAAGAGATGGGAAAACTTTATAAAAAAATAAGGAAGCTCCAGATATACAGCCTTTTATACATACCATTGGATTCAATACAAAGCTTATTATTATTAAGGAGCAAACTATAGTAATAATCAAAGATTTGTCTTTAAGTAGTATTAATAATAAAATAAAAGTAGCAATTATCAAAATGTATAATAGTGTTTTCAAGATAACCTCTTCAAATAAACATACTTTAATATATATATATTTGAAGAGAGGTATTTTATTACTATAATATAATAGGCCTATTTTTATAATCAGCTAAAGGATCTATAAAATTATTCAATAAATTGTAGCACTTAGTTCCCCTTATATCAAGAGAAAGAGTTGGATTAATTTCTTTAGGAATTTTAGTATATATAGGGATAGTAGATTTACATTTCATTTCTTTTAATATTTGGCTTCCTTTTTTGTTGAATCCTAAAATTCTAGCATAAGGACATGGAGTTTTTCTTAAATTATAAGTATCTAGAGAATCAAATCCTAAGAAATATTGACATAGTATTCTACTAATTCTTGTATAGGTATATCGTTTTGTCTTTATATTTTCTATAGTTTCTTCAAAAGAATTGCTTTTTTCTAAGGCTTTATATATTCTATTGTGCAATCCTTCAGAGATATCTGGAAGATTTTCTAAAGTGTTTTCTCCAATAAAATACTTATATTTAATATATTGTAATAATTTATCCTCAAAAACAAAGGGATAATTAGAGCTTTTTAGCTCTTCTATTATTTGAAATACGCTATTTGGTACATATTTTTTTATTGAATTATAGTTATTGTTCCTTTTTATATAGTTTCTTATAGAGGTAGCACTGGAAAATTCTTCCCCAAATTCTACTGAATTATAGTTATTTCCTTCTCTTTTTATTGTAAAGGGAATAATTTTACTATTTATTTTTAATAAATTTTTGCAGTATTCTATGGCTAAAATATTGTTAGAACATGCCAAAAAATTGTTAAATGACAAACAGGTATTGTCCGTATTTATTAAATATTCTTTCAATGCCTGTGATCTAGCTAAAGGATAGGTAAGGCCTTCGTTTAGATGTAATTTTAGTGAAGTTTTGAATTCTTCTGGTTCTTCATAAAGAATTTTAGAAATATTCATTATTTCATTAATATCTCCTGATTCACTTCCAAAACAGATATTATTTACTACTCCTATGTTGTTAAGTAGAGTAATAGCTCCGTACCCGAAAAATTCGGCAGAAGATAAGCTGTATAACAGTGGTAGCTCTAATACTAAATCTACCCCATTTAATAGAGCCATTTTTGCTTTAGTCCACTTATCAATAAAGGACGGAATACCTCTTTGTACAAAATTTCCACTCATTACAGCTATTACTGCATCACAACTTGTAACCTCTTTAGTTTTATTTAAATGATATAAATGACCTTTGTGAAAGGGATTATATTCTACTACTATTCCTGATATATTCAATGGTAAAACCTCCTAATTTGCCTATTTGCATATAATGGATAATCTTTTTTGATTTTATTATGAATATTATATACAATTTTTTGTATTAAACAAACATTGATAATAATTTAACATATTTTTTAAAAAATACTATACTTTTTTCCGAAATATTTGTCAATAATATGTATATAATGCTACAACAATTAGAAAAAAAATTTAATAATGGACTTGAAAATGTCATATAAAAAGACTTATATTATATATGTGTGTGATTCTAAAAATAACCGAAGGGAGAAATCAACATGAAATTAATGGAAACAATTTGGAAAAAGGCAAAGGAGAACAAACAAAAGATTGTTCTTGCTGAAGGTGAAGAAGAAAGAAATATTAAAGCCTGCGAGATGATTATCAAAAACGGACTTGCAAATATAGTTCTTGTAGGAAATGAAGATAAAATTAAGAAAATGGCTTCAGAACTAGGTGTAAATATAGAAGGAGCAGAAATAGTTGATCCTGAAACTTCAGATAAAACTCCAGGATATGCTAATGCTCTTTATGAATTAAGAAAGAAAAAAGGAATGACTCCAGAAAAAGCTGCTAAAATTATGTTAGATCCTTTATATTTTGGAACGATGATGGTTAAAATGGATGATGCAGATGGAATGGTTTCTGGTGCTATACATACTACAGGAGATCTTTTAAGACCTGGTCTTCAAATAGTTAAGAATGCTCCAGGAGTGTCAGTTGTTTCAAGTTTCTTTATTATGTTAGTTCCTGGATCAAAATATGGAGAAGACGGATTATTATTATTCTCAGATTGTGCAGTAAATCCAAATCCGAATGCAGATCAGTTAGCATCAATTGCTGTAACTACAGCAGATACAGCAAAAAATTTATGTAATATGGATGCAAAAGTTGCTATGCTTTCTTTCTCAACTATGGGAAGTGCAAGCCATGAATTAGTAGATAAAGTAACTACAGCAACAAAATTAGCAAAGGAAATGAGACCAGAGTTAGCTATAGATGGTGAATTACAGTTAGATGCAGCTATAGTTGAAAAGGTGGCTAACTTAAAGGCTCCAAATAGCCCAGTAGCTGGAAAAGCTAATGTTTTAATATTCCCTGACCTACAAGCTGGAAATATTGGATATAAATTAGTTCAAAGATTTGCTAATGCAGAAGCAATAGGACCTATAACTCAAGGTTTTGCTAAACCAATAAATGATTTATCAAGAGGATGTAGTGCTGAAGATATTGTAAATGTAGTAGCTGTTACAGCAGTTCAGGCTCAGTCAATCTAGTTGAAAATTAATTAAAAATATATTTACAATTTGGAAGGAGAATTTAAATTGAAAATACTAGTAATAAATTGTGGAAGTTCATCATTAAAATATCAGTTAATTGATATGAAAAACGAAAATGCTCTAGCTAAAGGATTAGTTGAAAGAATAGGAATTGAAGGATCTATATTAACTCAAAAGGTTAATGGAGAAAAATATATAATAGAACAACCTATGAAGGATCATAAAGATGCTATAAAATTAGTTTTAGATGCTCTTGTAGATAAAGAACATGGTGTTATAAGTGATATGTCAGAAATATCAGCTGTAGGACATAGAGTTGTTCATGGCGGAGAAAAATATGCTAAATCTGTTTTAATAGATGATGAAGTTATGAAGTCATTAGAAGATTGCATAAAATTAGCTCCACTTCATAACCCACCAAATATAATTGGAATAAATGCATGTAAGTCATTAATGCCAAATACACCAATGGTAGCAGTATTTGATACAGCATTCCATCAGACTATTCCTGAATATGCATATATTTACCCAATACCATATGATCTATATAAAAAGCATGGTATAAGAAAATATGGATTCCACGGTACATCTCATAGATATGTATCACAAGTAGCAGCAGAAATGATGGGAAAAGATATAAAAGATTTAAAAATAATAACATGCCATCTTGGAAATGGAGCAAGTATATGTGCTGTTGATGGAGGGAAATCTGTAGAAACAAGTATGGGATTCACTCCGCTTGAAGGTATAGCTATGGGTACAAGATCAGGAAGTATTGACCCTGCTATAATCACATTCTTAATGAAAGAATTAAATTTAAGTATTGATGAAGTAAATAACCTTATAAATAAAAAGTCAGGTGTTTATGGAATATCAGGATTAAGTAGTGACTTTAGAGATATAGAAATGGCAGCAGAAGAAGGAAAACATAGATCACAACTTGCTTTAGATGTGTTCCATTATAAAGTAAAGAGATTTATTGGATCATATGCAGCAGTTATGGGTGGAGTAGACTGTGTTGTGTTTACTGCAGGTCTTGGTGAAAATGCTCCATTAAGTAGAAGTGAAATTTGTAATGGCTTAGAATTCTTAGGTATAAAAATAGATGAAAAGAAGAACAATGAAGGAAGAGGTTTTGCTAAAGTTATAAGTACTGAAGATTCAAAAGTTAAAGTATTTGTAATACCAACTGATGAAGAACTTATGATTGCTAGAGATACAAAAATAATTGTAGAAGCTTAAATAAATTTTTCATAAATTAACAAAAAATAAATAAACCTTGACTTTTAATCATCATCTTTATATAATAAATTGTGGCTAATACATTGAGGTGAATAATATGAAAATTGATGTATCTGATTTACTAAAGAAAAAAATTACAAAAAAAGATGTAAACCTTACTATTTTAGAAAGTGAATTTTTTAATGGTGAGGAGTCCATTAGGTTTGTAGAACCTGTTAAATTGGAATGTAAGTTTAGTTTAGTAGGTGATATATTAAACCTTGATGGTACTGCTACTACAAAACTTGAACTAACATGTTCAAGGTGTTTAGAAAAATTTGTTAGAGATGTGAAAATAGAAATTCATGAAGAGTTCTCTAACGAAGATGTTAATAAAGATGATGATTGCATCTTTATAGATAGTGATGCTATTGACATCACAGAAATTATAGAAAATAATATCATATTGGCGTTGCCAATTAGAAAACTTTGCAGTGAAGATTGTAAAGGCTTGTGCCAAGTTTGCGGCACAAACCTTAATAAGTCTGCTTGTAATTGTGAAAAACAGGATATAGATCCTAGATTGGCAGGGCTTAAAGATTTCTTTTCATCTAATTAAGGAGGTGTAGACTATGGGAAATCCAGCAAGAAGATTTTCAAAAGCAAGAAGAGATTCTAGAAGAGCTCAAACTTTTAAACTAAGTGTACCAGGAATAGTTGAATGTCCTCAGTGTCACGAGATGAAACTTGCACATAGAGTTTGTAAGAGCTGTGGTTACTATAAGGGTAAAGAAGTTGTTACAACTGAAAAATAAAGAAAGTCTTTTGACTTTCTTTATTTTTTTACAAATATTAATTCCAAATCTATTGTATTTAGTAAAAGTATGGTATATACTTTTACATTATAATAGAGCTTAACTTCTACATTTGAAAGGAAGTGAAGGAATAATGATAATTGCAGTGGATGGTATGGGAGGAGATTTAGCTCCAGTAGAAGTAGTAGCTGGTTGTATAGATGCTTTAAAAGAAAATAATGATTTGAATTTTATTATTACTGGCCCAGAAGAAATAATAAATAAAGAATTGGGCAAATATAATTATGATAAAGCTAAAATATCAGTAATAGATGCAAAGGAAACAATATCTCTTAATGAATCTCCTGTTATGGCTATAAGAAAGAAAAAAGATTCCAGCTTAGTTAAAGCATTGAATCTAGTAAAAGAAAAAAAAGCACATGGAATAATATCTGCGGGAAGTACAGGTGCTTTTATGGCAGGTTCATTATTTATAGTCGGAAGGATTAAGGGGATAGATAGACCAGCTTTAGCCCCTATAATGCCTGGAAAGAATGCTCCTTTTATGGTGATAGATGTAGGAGCAAATGCAGAATGCAAGCCTAAAAATTTATTACAATTTGCTTTAATGGGTAAAATATACTTTGAAAAAATACTTAATGTTAATAATCCTTCTATTGGATTAGTTAATATAGGAGTAGAAGAAGAAAAGGGAAATGAATTAACTAAATCCGCATATCTGTTATTAAAAGAATCAGGAATGAACTTTATTGGAAATGTAGAACCAAGAGAAATTCCAACAGGAGATGTAAGTGTTTTAGTATGTGATGGTTTTGTAGGAAATACAGTACTTAAGATGTATGAGGGTACTGCCTCAAACCTATTTCAAATAATAAAATCAGAAATAACCAGTTCATTTTCTGGAAAAATAGGAGGACTGCTTTTAAAACCAGTATTTAAAAATATAAAAAAGAAATTTGATTATAAAGAATATGGTGGAGCAGCTTTTCTTGGAGTAGAAGGTATATGTGTAAAAGCTCATGGTTCATCTGATAGGTTAGCTTTTAAAAACGCCGTAAGACAATGTATTAATTTCCATAACAATAATATTATTGAGGATATAAAGGAAGAATTAATAAAAATAAATGATGTTCAATAATATTGACGGTATGGATATTATGTAATATTATCTAAGTATAAGATTTCGGGGAGGTGAAATTATGATATTAAAAAAAGTTAAAAATATAATTTCAGAACAATTAGGAATTGATGCAGAAGAAATAACTATGGAATCATCATTTATGGATGATTTAGGAGCAGACTCACTTGACATTGTTGAGCTTATTATGGCATTAGAAACTGAGTTTGATTTAGAAATACCAGATGAAGATGCTGAAAAAATATCAACAGTAGGAGATGTAGTTGATTACATAAAAGCTCATACTGAAGAATAAAGGCAAAGTCCCGTTTTTTACGGGGCTTTAACTTTATAATAAATAAATAAGGTTTATTGTTGAATTTGTTATTTAAAATAAGTATAACAAATTGAATAATAAACTTCTTAGTAAGGAGTTATTAAAATTGGAGAAAAAAAAGTATTTTAAAGAATTACAATATAAATTAGGAATTATATTTAAAGATGAATCATTACTAAATATAGCACTTACACATAGTTCTTATGCAAATCAAAAGGAACATGTTAAATATAATGAAAGGCTGGAGTTTTTAGGAGACTCGGTATTACAACTTGTGATTACAGAATATTTATTTATGAATTATAAAGAAAAATCTGAGGGAGAGCTTTCTAAAAAGAGATCGTTAATAGTGTGTGAAAATTCATTGTTTGAAGTTGCGCAGAAATGGAAATTGGGAGAATATATGATTATGAGTAAAGGTGAAGAACTTACAGGAGGCAGATATAGACCATCTATACTAGCGGATTGTGTAGAAGCTATAATAGCAGCAATTTATTTAGATAGAGGCATAGAAGTAGTTAAAACTTTTATTATAGGTAATTTTAAAAGTATAATTAATAGAGCTATGAAAAATGAAATAATACTTGATTATAAAACAAAGCTGCAAGAGAAACTACAGGAACATGGAGATGTTGATATTATATATGATCTTATTAAATTTGAAGGACCACCTCATAGAAGAAAATTTTTTACTCAGGTAAAAATAAAACATGATGTATTAGGTAAAGGAGAAGGTTATAGCAAAAAAGAAGCTGAACAAAATGCAGCAAAGGAAGCTATTAAAAATATGGAGGAACAGAATGAGTAAGTCACATTATATTATACCTATATTTGTACCTCATGAAGGATGTCCACATAATTGTGTGTTTTGTAATCAAGGTACTATTACAGGAAATGAAGAGATAGTAGATGAAAATTACACAAGAAATATAATTGAAGACTATTTAAAGACCATTGATGCTAATAATTCTATAGTAGAGGTATCTTTCTTTGGGGGCACTTTTACGGCTATAGATAAAAATAAACAAAGAAAATTATTAAAGGTTGCTAAAGAATATAAAGATCAGGGATATATAAATTTTATTAGATTATCTACAAGACCTGATTATATTGATTCTGATATTTTAGATAACCTTAAAAATTATGGTGTTGATATAATAGAATTAGGTATACAATCTATGGATGAGGAAGTTTTAATGAAATCTGGTAGGGGTCATAGTGAAGATGATGTTTATAAAGCTTCTAAACTTATAAAAGAATATGGATTTACTTTAGGACATCAAATAATGCTGGGACTTCCCGGAGATAATTTTTCAAAGGATATTGAGACTACAGAAAAGGTCATTTCTATGAAGCCTGACATATGTAGAATATACCCTGCCTTAGTAGTAAAAAACACTCCTATGGAAATTATGTATAACACAAAAACATATAAACCTTATTCATTAAAAGAAGCAGTAGATATTTGTAAAATAGTATATGGTATGCTTATATCAAATGGCATCAATGTAATAAGAGTTGGACTGCAGCCAACAGAAGAAATAAATGTAGGAAGAGAGATAATAGCAGGACCATTCCATCCTGCATTTAGGGAATTGGTAGAGAGTAGTATTTTAAATGATATGATATATGAATTTTTGAGCAAAAAAGATGCTGAATATTTCCAAATAGAGATAAATAGTAGATATATTTCCAAACTTTATGCGAATAAAAAAGAATTTTTTTATGACATTGTAAGAAAATTAAAGACAGATAAAGTGAAAGTTATCCAAAATAATGCAGTTAGCTTAGGAGAAATAATATTAAAGTGGGATAAAAATTGCAATAAAATGTCGTTATATGAATACATATTGAAAAAATATAAAAAAGGATATTTAAGCCTTATATAGAATAATTATAATAAACTGGTAACATTTATTATAAAAAATACAATAGGAAGACTTAAATTTTATGGAGTTATGGGGAGGAGATAGTTATGGAAATATTAAAAGTATCAGCTCAATCAGAACCAAAATCAGTGGCAGGGGCATTAGCAGCAGCTATTAAGGAAAAAAGTACTGCAGAAATTCAGGCTGTAGGCGCAGGAGCAGTGAACCAAGCTGTAAAAGCAATTGCAATTACAAGAGGTTTTGTAGCTCCTAATGGTATTGATTTAATTGTAGTTCCAGCATTCTCAGAGGTAAGTATAGAAGGAGAAGAGAGAACAGCAATTAAATTTATTGTAGAACCTAGGTAATATATAATAATGATACAAAATAAAAGCCATGCTAATGCATGGCTTTTATTTTTACAATTGATATTTTTAGCCAAATAATATAAACTATTATATTGTTAACACTAAAATAATGCAGGACTCTTTTTAAGAGTATGGATAACAGAGTACAGAGGATAGATAAGAAACCTTTTCTTTCGTTAACACTACAGAAAAGGTTAAATTTAGAATGAGTTACGCATAAGTGTGTAGTTTAGAAATTCTATTTAATAATTTAAAATTTTTCGTAATGTGAATGAAGAAAAATTATCATTATCTGTACTCTATGCTCTTTGCTCTAAAAAGTTGCTATACAATCTTTTTATGGAGGGGATTAAATTGAAAAAAGCTAAAAGAGAAAAAATGAGAAAAATAATGGTGTATGTTATCCTCGTAGCATTTATAATTAGTTTATTACCTATGATATTTAGCAGATAGGGAGTTGTAATATATGTACTTAAAATCTATTGAAATAAGAGGATTTAAGTCCTTTGCCAATAAAACAGAATTGAATTTTAAAAGTGGTATTACAGCTATTGTGGGACCTAATGGTAGTGGAAAAAGTAATATATCAGATGCTATAAGATGGGTACTAGGAGAACAGAGTGTAAAAAGTCTAAGGGGAGGAAAAATGGAAGATGTTATATTTGCAGGAACTCAATTTAGGAAACCTGTAAGTTTAGCTCAAGTTGCATTAACCTTAGACAATACTAATATGGAGTTACCAATAGAATATTCAGATGTTACTATCTCTAGAAGAATTTATCGTTCCGGTGATAGTGAATACTATATAAATAACACTCAATGTAGGCTTAAGGATATTCAAGAATTGTTTATGGACACTGGTATAGGTAAAGAAGGTTATTCAATTATAGGACAGGGTAAAATTGAAGCTATACTTAGTGGTAAACCAGAAGAGAGAAGAAGCCTTTTAGAAGAGGCAGCAGGTATTGTTAAATTTAAAAAAAGAAAAGATGAGGCAGGAAAGAAGTTAGATGATACAGAGGGAAATTTAACTAGACTAAATGATATTTTAAGCACATATGAGGAAAGATTAGAACCTTTAAGAATAGAAAGTGAAAAAGCAAAAGAATTCTTAAATTTAAGTAACGAATTAAAGAATAAAGAAATTAATATAATTGTTCACTCTGTAGAGAATATAGATAAAAGCATAAAAGATATACAAAATAATACAGAAAGCTTAAAAAAGGAAATAGCTTTTATAGAAAAAGAAAACTTAGAACATAAGGAAAAACTTAATAATTGGAATGAAAAATTAGAAGAAATAGAAAGAGAAATTTCTTCTAATAAAAAGAACTATTATGATAAAAAAGAAGAGTATAATCGTATAACAGGAGAAATAAGTATTCTTCAAGAAAGAATAAGTAATTTTCAAAATTTCATTAAAAATACTGTAAGTGCTATAGAAGAATTGAAAAATAAAATTCATATTCTAAAAAACACTAAAGATGGTGAAGAAGAAAAATTAAATGAACATCAAGCTCAACAAAGAGAATTAAATTCATCCATAACTGATTATGAGAAGCATATTATTAGATTAAATTCATCAATTGAGGAAGAGCTTAATAAAATCAAAAAGCTTAAGGAAGATCAAATTGATTATTTAAGCAATATCTCAAACATAAAAAATGAAATATCGTTAATTGCAAATAATATAGATGGATTAAGCAAAAAATTAGAAGGTATAAAGTCATCTTGTGAAAGTTGTGTTAATTCAATAAAAATAAATTCTAATACTTCTTCAATTATAGATGGAGAAATAAAGAAACTTAATTCAAAGGTAATCGAATATGAGAACAATATAAAGAGAAATAAAAAAGAAATAAGTAGTATAAATTCATTGTTAATTACAAAAGAAAATAAATTTAAAGATTTAAATAGACTACATAACAAACTAGAAGCTAATTATCAACTTCTTTTGAATTTAGATAAACAGTATGAAGGTTATAATAAATCTGTAAAAACATTAATGCAACATATACATAAAAATAAAATTGAGAAGGCTTATGGAAATACCTTTGTATTAGGTGAAGTTATAGAAGTAAAGAAGGAATTTGAAACTGCTATTGAGATAGCACTGGGAGGGGCTATTTCTGATGTTATTACGTTAAATGAAAATATAGCAAAATTTCTCATTAATTATTTAAAAAGTAATAACTTGGGAAGAGCTACATTTTTACCTTTAAATATTATAAAAGGAAGAAAAATATCTCTTAATAATCAAATTAAAAATATAGATGGATATATTGGTATAGGTAGTGAATTAATTTCTTATGATAATAAGTTTTCAAATGCAATAGATTATGTTTTAGGAAGAACTATTATTTGTAGAGATATGGATAGTGCTCTTTTAATAGCTAAAAGCACAGATTATAGTTATAGGATAGTTACTTTATCTGGTGAAGTAGTGAATGCTGGAGGTTCATTAACAGGAGGAAGTATATTTCATAGTAAAAATACTAGTGTTATTGGAAGAAAAAGAGAAATAGAAGAAACAAAGGCAAATATAGACAATATAATATATGAGATAGACAGCATTTCAAAGTCTATAACTTTTGATAAAGAGAACGTAAAAAAATTAGATGAAGAATGTCTAAATTTAAAAGATCAAATATATCATGAAAATATTGAAATTACAAAATTACAGGAGAAGTTTTCAGCTATAGAGGATGAAAATTTAAAACTTAGAAGCAGGTTAAATATATGGAATAAGGAAATAGATAATATAAAGGTAGATTTAAAAACTAGTTTAGAAGATAAGGAAAAGAAAAGCAATCAGTTAAAAAAATTACAGTTAAGTGAAGAAGAAAACTTTAAAAATATAGGAACTTTTGAAAGCTTGCTAGAAAATAGACAAAAAGAAATTGAAGAATTGAAAGATAAACTTACCACACAAAAGATTAAAAAAGCACAAGTAGATGAAGTGGTTTCTAATAAATTAAAGGATTTAATTAGAATCGATAAAGAAATAGAGGAATTAAATAAAAAATACGAGGATATGAATAATAATATAAATAGATCAGAAAAAGAAAAGGCTACTTGTGAAAAGAATATTTTAATAGACAGAGAAAAATGTAGTGAAATAGAGGGCTTAATTAAAGTATTGGAAGAAAACTTTAAAGAAGGAGAGATACAAACAATAAAAATAAAAGAAACTATAAAAGAAAATAAAGAAAGATTAGATGATAATTATCTTTTGAAAAATAAGAAAGATAATGAGCTTCATAGATTAGAAGTGAGCTTAGCTAAGTTTGAGGCTGAAAAGGAAGGACTTTATTCTAAGTTAAATGAAGAGTATAATTTTACTTATGCAGAAGGATTAGCATTTAAAGAAGACATAGATAATATTGGAGCATATAAAAGTAATATTTCTAATCTAAAATCAAAGATATCTTCATTGGGAGTTGTAAATGTAGGGTCTATTGAAGAATATAAGGAAGTAAAAGAAAAATATAGTTTTATGAATAGTCAGAAGGAAGACTTAATAATAGCTAAAGAAGAGTTGTTAAAGTTAATAGAAGAAATGACTGAAAAAATGAGAGTGGTATTTAATGAAAACTTTAATAAATTAAGAAAATTGTTTGATGAAACCTTTAAAGAATTATTTAAAGGAGGTACTGCAGATTTAATATTAGCTTCTGAGGATGAACTTAGCGGAAATATTGATATTACTGTTCAACCTCCAGGCAAAAAGCTTCAAAATATAAATCTAATGTCTGGTGGAGAAAAAGTTTTGTCAGCTATAGCGCTGCTTTTTGCTATATTAAAAATGAAGCCTACTCCATTTTGTATATTAGATGAAATTGAAGCTGCGTTAGATGATGCAAATGTAGGGAGATATGCAGAGTTTTTAAGACAGTTTTCAGGCAATGTACAATTTATTGTAATAACCCATAGAAAAGGAACTATGGAAGCAAGTGATGTATTATATGGTGTAACCATGGAAGAAAAAGGTGTATCAAAAATAATTTCAGTAGATTTAACAGATTAAGGAGTGATATTTATGTTTGGAGGTTTTTTTGACAAGCTAAAACAAGGATTAACAAAAACAAAGGATAATTTCACTGATAAGATAAGTGAAATGCTAAATTTATATGTAAGCATTGATGAGGATCTTTATGAAGAATTAGAGGAAATATTAATAACTGCAGATATAGGTGTAGAAACATCTTTGGACATAATTGAAAAATTAAAAGAAAAGATAAAAGAAAATAAAATAAAAGATGTAGCGCAGGTAAAACCATGCTTAAAAGAAGTGTTGATAGAAATGTTGGGAGAAGAAAAGGGGACTATAGCTCCTGAAAAAACACCAGAAATAATGTTAGTAGTTGGAGTAAATGGTGTGGGGAAAACTACATCTATAGGTAAGATATCTGCTAAATTAAAGAATGATGGATATAAGGTTTTAATGGCTGCAGCGGACACATTTAGAGCAGCAGCTATTGACCAATTAGAGGTATGGAGTAAAAGATCTGGTGTAGATATAGTAAAACATCAGGAAGGTTCTGATCCAGCAGCAGTAGTTTTTGATGCTATCCAAGCTGCAAAGGCTAGAGGAACAGAAGTGCTTATTTGTGATACCGCAGGAAGATTACATAATAAAAAAAATTTAATGGATGAATTAGGAAAGATAAATAGAATTATAGAAAGAGAATATGGTGAAGCATCAAAGCACACTTATTTAGTATTAGATGCTACAACAGGGCAAAATGCAGTAATTCAAGCAAAACAATTTATGGAAGTGTGCAAAGTAGATGGAATAATATTAACTAAATTAGATGGTACAGCAAAGGGTGGAATAGTAATATCTATAAAACATAGTTTGAATATTCCTGTTAAACTTATAGGTGTAGGGGAAGGTATAGAAGATCTTCAGGAATTTAATCCGGAAGAATTTGTAGAAGCTTTATTTTAAAGCTGAGTAGACTTGTTTTTTATACTGTTTGATATACATCATTTAAAATTTATAAAAAAAATTTTAGCTGTTAAGTAAAAATACTTGACAGCCTTTTATATCTTTGTTATTATATAATTCGTCAGTAGAAAAGAAAAGGGAGTGAGTAGCAGATAGTTATTCTGCAGTTCCCATGGATAAAAGAATTGAGATTTCAATATTATTAGATTTTTATGGAATACTTTTAACAGAAAAACAAAGAAAGATCATGAACTTATATTATAATGAAGACTTTTCTTTAGCAGAAATATCAGAGCATACTAATACTAGTAGGCAAGCGATTTATGATTTGATAAAGCGATGCAATAAACAATTATTAGAGTATGAAGAAAAGTTACAACTAATGAATAAAGATGATAAGATACAAAAGGCTAAACAGTGTTCCTTAAATAAGATAAAGCTTTTAGAGGAAAATTGTAAAGATACAAATTGTTTAAATATAGTTTATGAGTTAAAAGATGAATTAATGAATAATTTTTAGGAGGATAATTATGGCTTTTGAAGGATTAACCTCTAAGCTGCAAGAGACCCTTAAAAAACTTAAAGGAAAAGGTAAGCTTTCAGAAAAAGATATTAAAGAGGCTATGAGAGAAGTTAAACTTGCACTTTTAGAAGCTGATGTAAACTTTAAGATAGTTAAGGATTTTATTAAAAATGTCAGTGAAAAGTGCACTGGTAAAGAGGTCTTAGAAAGTCTTACTCCAGCACAACAGGTAATTAAGATAGTTAATGAAGAACTTATACAGTTAATGGGCAGTAAAGAAAGTGAAATTAATTTTGCTCAAAACGGTATGACAGTTATTATGTTAGTGGGTCTTCAGGGAGCAGGTAAAACTACCATGGCTGGTAAATTGGCTCTACAGCTTAGAAAAAAGAATAAAAGACCTTTGCTTGTGGCTTGTGATATTTACAGACCAGCGGCAATAAAGCAATTACAAGTAGTTGGAAGTGGAATTGATGTTCCAGTATTTACATTAGGTGATAAGGTAAGTCCTGTGGATATTTCAAAGGCTGCTATAAAGCATGCCAAAGATAATAATAATAATGTAGTAATAATCGATACCGCCGGAAGACTTCATATAGATGAAGAACTTATGGATGAGTTGAAGAACATAAAAGAGAATGTTCAGCCAAATGAAATACTTTTAGTAGTAGATTCAATGACTGGACAGGATGCAGTTAATGTAGCAGAGAGTTTTAATTCACAGCTGGATATTACTGGAGTTGTATTAACAAAATTAGATGGTGATACTAGAGGTGGAGCGGCATTATCTATAAAAGCTATGACAGGAAAGCCAATAAAATTTGCTGGTGTTGGAGAAAAGATGAATGATTTTGAAGTCTTTCATCCAGACAGAATGGCTTCTAGAATTCTTGGTATGGGTGATGTACTTACGCTTATTGAAAAGGCTCAGCAGGCTATTGATGAAGAAGAAGCACAAAAACTTGGAAGTCGTATGATGAACCAAGAATTCAACTTTGAAGATTTCTTAGCTGCTATGCAGCAAATGAAAAAGTTAGGACCTTTAAATAAAATTATGGAGATGCTTCCAGGAGTTAATTCAAAGGAGCTTCAAGGTGTTGATTTAAGTCAAGGTGAAAAAGAATTGAAAAGAATTGAAGCAATAATCAACTCTATGACAGTAAAGGAAAGAAGAAATGCGTCATTAGTAAGTGGTTCTCCTTCAAGAAAAAAGAGAATTGCAAATGGTTCAGGTACAACTATACAACAGGTGAATAAAATCTTAAAGGATTTTGAAAATATGAAAAAAATGATGAAACAAATGAAGGGAATGCAAAAAGGCTTCTCGAAGAAAAAAGGTTTATTTGGTAAATTACCATTTTAATATAAACTACATTATACTTAAAGGAGGTGAAAATAATGGCAGTAAAGATAAGACTAAGAAGAATGGGTGCTAAGAAAGCTCCTTTCTACAGAGTAATAGTAGCAGACTCAAGATCTCCAAGAGATGGAAGATTTATTGATGAAATAGGTTACTACAATCCAACAACTGAACCAACTACAATCAAAATAGATGAAGAAAAAGCAGTTGCTTGGGTAAAAAATGGTGCACAACCTACAGATATAGTTAAAAAGCTTTTTGAAAAGACTGGATTAAACGAAAAGCTTTCTAAATAATTTGGGGGGTGTAGGACATGAAAGAATTAGTAGAGATTATTGCTAAGTCTCTAGTGGATAACCCTAACATGGTTCAAGTTAATGAGATTACTGGAGAGCAATCCATTATACTTGAATTAAAGGTTGCGCCAGAAGACATGGGAAAAGTAATTGGAAAACAGGGAAGAATAGCAAAAGCTATTAGAACTGTTGTAAAAGCAGCGGCAATCAAAGAAAATAAGAGAGTTGTTGTGGAAATAATATAAGAAAAGAGTTAGGCGCTGCCTAACTCTTTTTTAAAAAGGAGAATTTATATGAAGGAATTTTTGAGTGTTGGACAGATTATAAATACCCATGGATTAAAAGGTGAGCTAAAAGTACACCCGTTAACTGATGATGTAAGAAGATTTAGGCAGTTAAAGAAGATATATATTAATGGTGAAGAAAGAATTATTAGTTGGTGTAAATTCCAAAATGACAAAGTAATTCTTAAAATAGATGGTATAGATTCTATAGAAGATGCTATGAAATATAAAAATAAATATTTAGAGGTATCTAGAGAAGATGCAGTAAATCTTCCAGAAGGAAGATATTTTATAGCAGATTTAATAGGATGTGTTGTATATGACGAATTGGGTGAAGATCTAGGAACTATTTTCGATGTTATACAAACAAAAAGCAATGATGTGTATTGGATAAAGGGAAAAAAGGAATTGCTAGTTCCAGTTTTAAAGACAATTGTGGTTAATGTAGATATAGAAGAAAGAAAAATTATAATAAAGCCGGTAAAAGAATGGATGTCAGAATAGAAATTCTTACCCTTTTTCCTGAAATGTTTGACATATTTAACCACAGTATAATAGGTAGAGCTATAGAAAAGGAAATACTAAATATAAATACAATTAATATTAGAGATTTTACATTGGATAAACATAGAAAAGTAGATGATTACCCTTATGGTGGAGGGGCTGGCATGGTGATGGCAGCACAACCTATTGTAGATTCTATAGATCATGTAAAAAAGACTAATAAAGGTAAAGTTATTTTTTTGGGACCAAGAGGTAAAACTTTCAATCAGCAAATGGCCAAGGAATTGTCTAAAGAGAAAGAATTGATTTTTTTATGTGGACATTATGAGGGCATAGATGAAAGAGTTTATAAACACATTGACTTAGAAATATCTTTAGGGGATTTTGTGTTAACTGGGGGAGAAATGGCGTGTATACCAATTATAGATAGCATATGCAGGCTAGTACCAGGTGTTTTAGGAAAAAGTGAAAGTTTTATGGAAGAATCTTTTTATGAAGGGGTTCTAGAATATCCTCAATACACAAGACCAGAAGATTTTAGAGGAGAGAAGGTACCAGACATAATAATATCTGGACACCATGAAAACATAAGAAAATGGAGAAGAAGAGAGTCTCTAAAGATTACTATGGAGAGAAGACCAGATTTATTTGAAAAATTAAATTTAACAGAAGAAGATAAAAAATTATTGAAAGAAATTAATAAAAAATTGTAGATGGATATTGAAAAATATAGATACATATGATAGAATTAACTTCGTGCTAGTACGGGCGTTCCTCTGTAACTATACATAGTGCATGAACGTCAAATAACGATGAGGAGGGAATGCACAAATGTTAGAAGTAATTAAAGCTATAGAAGCAGAACAGATCAGAACAGATTTACCTGAATTCAATGTTGGAGACACTGTTAAGGTGTATGTAAAAATCAAAGAAGGAACTAGAGAAAGAGTTCAGATGTTCGAAGGAACAGTTTTAAAGAGACAAAATGGTGGTTTAAGAGAAACATTTACAGTAAGAAGAGTTGCTTATGGAGTAGGTGTTGAAAGAACATTCCCAGTTAATGCGCCAACATTAGAAAAAATCGAAGTAGTAAGAAGAGGTAAGGTAAGAAGAGCTAAGTTATTCTATTTAAGAGATAGAGTAGGTAAAGCTGCAAAAGTTAAAGAAATATTGAGATAAAAAAATGGGGCTTTTTAGTCCCTTTTTTTACATATATAGGGATGGTGATTACTGTGGTAAAAGAGTTAGTAGAATTAGGTAAATCAATTTTATTTGCAATAGTAGCAGCGTTTTTGATCATAACATTTGTTTTTGAAACAGTTCAAGTTGACGGTTTGTCCATGTATCCCACATTACATAACAAAGATAGGCTTATAGTAGAGAAAGTTTCATATTATTTTAGAAAACCAAAGCCAGGAGATGTTGTAGTAATAAAATATCCAGCAGATCCTAAAGAAAAATTTATAAAAAGAGTAATTGCTGTAGGTGGAGAAAAAGTTAGAGTTGAAAATAATAAGGTGTATGTGAATGGAAAAGCCTTAGAAGAGGATTATATATTTGAACAAAGAATGCAGGACTATCCAGAAGTAATAGTACCAGAGAATACTATATTTGTTATGGGAGACAATAGAAATAATAGTTTGGATAGTAGAGATGAAAGAGTGGGCTTTGTTAAATATAATATGGTAGTAGGAAGAGCTGCGCTTAGAATATATCCATTTAGTAGTTTTGGAAAATTTACTTCCCAAAGAGTTAATTTACAATGATAATTTAGATAAGTGTTAGAAAGGATAGATAAGTTATGGCAATAAATTGGTTTCCAGGTCACATGGCTAAAACAAGACGTGAAATAAAGGAAAATTTAAAATTAGTAGATGCGGTAATTGAAATAAGAGATGCTAGGATTGTAAAATCTAGTGCAAATCCAGATATAGAGGAAATATGTGGTGGAAAACCAAGAATTATTTTATTAAATAAAAGTGATCTTAGTGAAAAGAAGGTTACAAATGATTGGATTAAGGAACTAACAAAAGAAAATATAAAAGTACTATCTGTTAACTGTGTAAGTGGTGAGGGAATAAAAAATATAAAGCCAGTTTTAGATGAGCTTTTAAAAGAAAAACATGAAAGATATAAAAATAAAGGATTAGTAAAATTTACAGATAGAGTAATGGTAGTGGGGATTCCTAATGTAGGAAAGTCCTCTTTTATAAATAAGATGGCAAAAAATAATATAGCCAAAACAGGAGATAGACCAGGAGTTACAAAGAGTAAGCAGTGGATAAAGACTAAGATAGGTATTGAGTTAATGGATACTCCAGGTGTATTATGGCCTAAGTTTGAGGACGAAGTTGTAGGATTGAATTTGGCTTTTACAGGAGCTATAAAAGATGAAATTATGGATATAGAAACTTTAGCCTTAAGGTTAATAGAAAGGCTTCAAAATGATTATCCTGAGCAACTAAAGGAAAGATATAAGCTCACAGAGTTAGATGAGAATCCTCTCCTTAATATGGAGAATATAGGAAGAAAAAGAGGAGCTGTTATAGCAAGAGGAGAAATAGATTATAACAGAGTAGCAATTATGCTTATGGATGAATTTAGAGGAGGAAAATTAGGAAATATATCCCTTGAAAGACCATAGCAATCCTTAATAGAGAAGGTGTATTAATTGATGAACTTAGAAGAAATAGTGGATGATTTACCAATATCTGATATGAAATTTTTAGATATAAAAAATGTTATTCTTGGTATAGAAAAGGAATATTCTGTAGAAAAAAAGAATATTATAATGAATTTAGTAAATAACTTAAAAGAAGATAATAGAAAAAATGTACAGGGATTATCAGATAGAATCTTAAAGTTTATACAAAAAAATGATGAAGAAATAAATAGAGTTATGAAAATGTATGATTTTGATAGCTCTTTTGGAAAATATAATTATTTAGCAGGAGTAGATGAGGTAGGAAGAGGTCCTCTAGCTGGTCCTATAGTAGCTGCTTCTGTTGTATTAAATTTAGATTACAATAATGATAAAGATTTAATACTAGGAATAAAGGATTCAAAAAAGCTTACAGCTAAATCAAGAGAAGAATTATCAGAAATAATTAAAAGTAAAGCACTATACTATAATATAGTAGAAATAGATAATAATCAAATAGATAATAAGGGAATAGCTTGGTGTAATAATGAAGTTTTAAAAAGAGCTGCTATTAACCTTCCTATACGTCCTGATATGGTTTTATCAGATGGATATGCTGTAAAGGGTATAGGATTAAAAAATGAATTTATAATAAAAGGTGATAGCAAGAGTGCATCCATTGCCTGTGCTTCTATTATAGCAAAGGTATATAGGGATAAAAAAATGGAAGAATATTCAAAATTATACACTTACTATGGCTTTGAAAAAAATGCAGGATATGGAACCGCTGAACATATAGAAGGTTTAAAAAAATATGGGCCATCACCTTTACATAGAACTAGCTTTCTTAAAAATATACTTTCAAATATACTTTAAAGATTATATTTGAAAGGCATCCTTTATTAATCTAATAGAGAAATCATTATTTTGATGGTTTAGTATTATTTCTATAACATCAAACCTAAAGTTGAATTTATAAAGTTTCTTTTTTAATATATACATTTGAGCAGTTTTATATATTTTATACTGTTTTATAAAGTTAACTGCCTCTCCAGGGGTACCATATAAGTTTCCATACCTAGACTTTACTTCTATAAAACTTATATAATCCCCATCCTTTCCTATGAGGTCTATTTCACCTTGCTTACATCTGAAGTTTTTGTCTAATATAATGTATCCATTTTGAATTAAATAACTTTCAGCTAAATTTTCACCAAGATTTCCTATTTCTTTTTTGTAGGAATACATAAATACTCTCCTCTCATTCTAAATAGAAAACATATTTTGATTATATCCATATTATACTATAAATACTACTAGATAAGTTATTTTTATAAAAAAAGTAGACTGAAAATTTAGAAGCTTGTATAAATATACAAGCTTTTTTATATAAAAATAAATAATATTAGTAAAAAACGGTCAATTTTGTATTTGTTCTTATAAAAATAGTTTTTTAGTCAAGAATCTAAAAGAGGTGATTTTATGGCTATAAGAATTAATACTGCAACTTTTACAGGTATAGAAGGCGTAATGGTAAGTGTAGAAGTTGATATCAGTAGAGGATTACCATGCTTTAATATAGTTGGTATGGGAAATATTGCTGTAAAAGAGTCAAAAGAAAGAGTAAGAGCAGCAATTATAAATTCTGATTTTGAATTTCCAGTGGGAAGAATAGTGGTTAATTTAGCTCCAGCAGATTTAAAAAAGGAGGGCTCATTATTTGATTTACCCATAGCTATTGGGATTCTATTAGCTACAAAGCAAATTCAAATTTTAGATATAGATGAATATGTGATTATGGGTGAACTCTCATTGCTTGGAGAATTAAGAAAGATTAAAGGGGCTCTTTCTATAGTTATGGAGGGAATAAAAAAGGGGAAAAATAACTTTATAGTGCCAATGGAAAATAAAGATGAATGTTCAATAATAGAACAGGCAAATATATATCCTTTAGAAAATTTAAAAGAAGTATCTTATTATTTGCAATATAAAGATCTGATTCCATATAAGAGAAAATATAAAGTAAAAAATGTAAATAAATATGCAGTAGATTTTTCTGAAGTTATTGGTCAAGAAAGTGCCAAAAGAGCAGTGGAGATAGCAGCAGCAGGAAATCATAATATAATGTTATTTGGACCACCAGGTACAGGGAAGACAATGATTGCTAAACGAATACCCACTATATTACCTGATATCACATATGAAGAGTCATTAGAATGCACAAAAATTTACAGTGTTTCAGGTGCATTAAAAGATACAGATGGGTTAATTACTAATCGTCCATTTATAGATCCGCACCATACTGTATCAAAAATAGCTTTAGTGGGGGGAGGAATAAATTTAATGCCAGGAGAAATATCTTTAGCTCATAATGGAGTGCTATTTTTAGATGAAATATTAGAATTTAATAAAAGGGTACTAGAATCCTTAAGAGGGCCATTGGAAGATAGAAAAATAAAGATAAGTAAGGCTTCAGGAAGTGTTGAGTATCCTTGCAATTTTATGTTAGTAGGGTCACTAAATCCATGCCCCTGCTCCAAAATTCCTTGCGAATGCTCGGAAATAGAAAAGAAAAGATATATAAATAAGTTATCTGGCCCATTGTTAGATAGAATAGACATTTATACTTCCTTAAGAAAATTAGAGTATAGTAATATAAAATGTAGAAAAAAAGGAGAAAGTTCTAAACATATAAAGAAAAGAATAGATTTAGCAAGAAATATTCAAAAAGATAGATTTCAAAATTATAACATATTAACCAATGGGGAGATGGGAAGTAGCCTAGCAATGAAATATTGCAATTTAACAAGTAAAGCTGAAAAGTTTATGGAGAATGTGTATAAAAAATTTAATTTTAGTACAAGAGTTTATACAAAAATATTAAAGGTTTCAAGGACAATTGCAGATTTAGATGGAAGAGAGAAAATAGAAGAATCAGACTTAATTGAGGCTATTCAATATAGAAGGTTTTTAAATAATATAGTTTAAGGAGAATTGCTATGAATAATTATGATATATGGTTTTCTATGGTAAGACTTTCTTATAAATTAAAATTAAGCTTATTAAAGCGGTTTAAAAGTACTGAAGCCATTTGGAATTATTCTATAACAAAAAACACATATATTAATGAAGGAATAGGCGAAGATAAATTAAAAAATTTACTAAAAAGCTTTTGGAATAAAGAAAAAATAAATAATATAAAGAGAATAATGGAGAAGGAAAAAATAGATATAGTAAATTATAATGATTGCATATACCCTGAAAAACTTAAAAATTATGAAGATGCTCCTACGGTATTATATTATAAAGGAAATTTAGAAAAACTTAATAGAAATAAGTCTGTAGCCATAGTAGGTTCAAGGAATTATAGTTATTATGGAGAAAATGTTACTAAAATAATTGCTGATAAATTGGGGAAAAATAATGTAAATATAATAAGTGGTATGGCTAAAGGCATTGATACTTTTGCACACGCAGCTACTTTGAAAAATAATGGGTTTACTTGTGCGGTGTTAGGTTGTGGCGTTGATGTAATATATCCAAAGTGCAACAGGGAATTATACTACGAAATTTTAAAGAATGGATGTATAATATCAGAGTTTATACCAGGCACTCCACCTTATGCATATAATTTCCCCTTAAGAAACAGAATAATTAGTGGAATTAGTAATTTAGTTATTATAGTGGAGGCGTCTAAAAAAAGTGGTTCTTTAATAACTGCATCCTATGCATTAGAACAGGGAAAAGATGTAATGGCAGTACCAGGATCTATATTTTCAGATAAAAGTATAGGAACAAATAGATTGATTAAAGATGGGGCATATCCATTAACTTCTGTAGAGGATATTTTTCAAATTTTAAATATTTCATATGTTGATGAAAATGAAAGAAAATCTTCTTTCAATAATAAAACAGAAGAAAAAATTTTTAAAATAATAAAGGATAGTCCTATACATATAGATGACATAATAAAAATAACTAATATTGACATTAAGCGATTATATGAGGTATTATTTGAATTGCAACTTAAAAATCAAATAACTTGCCTTTCTGGTAATTATTATGTTAGAATTGCAAATAGTGTTTAATATATTATAAATTATAATAATACAATTATATAAAAAATAAAATTAATAGTAAAAACTAAACTATCATATAGGGGGTGAAACTCTGGTATTTTTTATCAGAGGATAAGATGGGACAAAAACTTGTTATTGTGGAATCACCAGCAAAAGCAAAAACTATAGGAAAATATTTAGGTAAAAATTATTTAGTAGAAGCATCTATGGGTCATGTAAGAGATCTTCCTAAAAGCCAATTAGGCGTTGATATAGATAATAATTATAAGCCAAAATATATTACTATAAGAGGAAAGGGAGAATTACTAGAAAAAATAAAGAAGGAAGCAAAAAAGTGCGATGAAATTTATTTGGCAACTGACCCTGATAGAGAAGGTGAAGCTATATCTTGGCATCTTTTAAATGCATTAAAAATGGACGAAACAAAAAAATGTAGAATAGAATTTCACGAAATAACGAAAAATGCTATAAAAAATGCTATAAAGGAACCTAGAGAAATAAATATAGATTTAGTTAACGCTCAACAAGCTAGAAGAGTATTAGATAGACTAGTGGGATATGAGATAAGTCCTATACTTTGGAAAAAGGTAAAATGGGGGCTAAGTGCAGGAAGAGTTCAGTCTGTGGCGTTAAAGATGATATGTGATAGGGAAAGAGAAATTGAAAAATTTATTCCAAAGGAATATTGGACTATTGAATGCAATCTTCGTAAGGATAAGAATAAGACTAGTTTTCTTGTTAAGTTATCTTCCAAAGGAAATAAAAAAGTTGAAATAAATAATAAAGAAGAAAGTGACTTTATAATAGGAGAAATAGAAAAAGGACAATTCAAAGTAAAAAACGTAAAGAAGTCACAAAAGACTAAGAATCCTTTACCACCTTTTACTACTAGTACATTACAACAGGATGCTTATAAGAAATTAAATTTTTCAACAAAAAGAACTATGTCCATAGCTCAGCAATTATATGAAGGTGTGGATGTAAAAGGTCACGGTACTATTGGATTAATAACTTATATGAGAACAGATTCTGTTAGAATTTCAAAGGACGCTCAGGAAGCAGCAGGTAAGTTTTTAACAGAAAAGTATGGTGAAAATTATATTCCTAAAGTCCCAAGGGAATTTAAGGGTAAAAAGAATGCACAAGATGCTCATGAAGCTATTAGACCAACAAATGTAGATATAACTCCAGACTCAGCAAAAAACAGTTTAACAGATGAACAATATAAACTATATTCTTTAATATGGAAAAGATTTATGGCTAGTCAAATGTCATCTTGTATATTAAATGTTACATCTGTAGAAATAGTAAATGGGGAATATGGTTTTAAGGCCTCAGGATCTTCTATAGATTTTGATGGATTTATGAAGTTGTATGAATATTCTACTGATGAAGAAAAGGAAGGTATTAAGTTACCTCAATTAGAAATAGATGAAACTTTAGCAAAAAAATCTATAGAAGGAAAGCAACATTTTACACAACCTCCAGCAAGATTTTCAGAGGCTTCATTAGTAAAAACATTAGAGGAAAATGGTATAGGAAGACCAAGTACCTATTCACCAATAATTTCTACATTATTAGAAAGAAAATATATAGAGAGAGAAAAAAAGACGCTAAAAACTACTGAATTAGGTTTTATAGTAAATGATATTATGTCAGAGTATTTTAAACCTATTGTTGATATGGAATTTACTGCAGAGATGGAAAATAAGCTAGATAGTGTAGAAGAGGGAAAAGAAGAATGGACTAATATAGTTGATGAATTCTTCAGTCCTCTTAAAGTTCTTATAGATAAAGCTGAAAAAGAAGTTGCTAAAGTAACTATAGAAGATAAAGTAACAGATGTGATATGTGAGAAGTGTGGAAGAAACATGGTGATTAAACATGGTAGGTTTGGAGACTTCTTGGCATGCCCAGGATACCCAGAATGCAAAAATACAAAACCTATTGTAGAAGAAATAGATGCTAAATGTCCAAAGTGTGGAGGAAATATATTAGTTAAAAGAAGTAGAAAAGGACGAAAGTTTTATGGCTGCAGTAATTACCCAGATTGTAATTTTGTTAGCTGGTTTGAGCCAGTTAAAGATAAGTGTGAAGCTTGTGGCGGAAATATGGTGAAAAAGTATAGTAAGGCAAAAGGCAATTATTTTGAATGTACAAATGAAAATTGTAAAAATAAAGTATATCAGCAAAATACAGAAGAACAATAGTTTGATGATATTTTAAATACAAAATGGTAATTTTTATAGAAGAATTGTTTCAAATTGTCGAAATTGGATAACAAAATATAAAAATTTAGCATAAGATGGTTGAATTTTATTATTTGGTATGTTATCATAGTTAATGTAGCGGCAACAATTCTAAATATTAAAAAAAATCATAATAATTTAACAAGAATTGTATGGAATATTATAATTTATCATATAATATTATTTAAAAAAATACATTAAAGATTCCAGTATATAACTGCGGCTAAAATAATGAATGGTATATAAAATAGAGGAGGAAGTTATAAAATGTCATCACTTTTAAATAAGACAAGAAGATTAAATAAGATACTTCAAAAATCAGGAACAGAGCCAGTTGTATTTGAAGATATATGTAAACTATTAAGTGAGGTTTTATCATGTAATGTTTATATCATAAGTAAAAAGGGAAAAATACTTGGATACGACCTTTCAACAGGATTTGAATGTGAAGTAGTAAAAGAAAAAGTAGTTCCAGAAATGAGATTCCCAGACTTTTACAACAATAAATTATTAAACATACATGAAACTTTGGCGAATTTAACGAATAATGGTAGATGTGTTTTTGAAGAAGATGGAAAATGTGCAATAGAAAACAAGCTTACTACAATTGTACCTATCAATGGTAATAGAGAAAGATTAGGTACTCTATTAATTGCTAGATTTGATGATAAGTTTACAGATGATGATCTTGTACTAGCTGAGTATAGTGCTACTATTATTGGACTTGAAATTCTTAGAGCAAAACATGATGAAATTGAAGAGGAAGCAAGAAAGAAAGCTGTTGTGCAGCTTGCCATAGGAACTCTTTCTTATTCAGAGCTAGAAGCTGTTGAGCATATATTTAATGAATTAGATGGAAGTGAAGGACTTTTGGTTGCTTCAAAGATAGCTGATAAAGTTGGAATAACAAGATCAGTTATAGTTAATGCTTTAAGAAAATTTGAAAGTGCAGGAGTTATTGAATCAAGATCTCTAGGTATGAAAGGAACTCATATCAGAATATTAAATGATAAGCTATTAGATGAATTAAAGAAGATAAAGTAGTAAAAAACAGGATGCGAAAGTATCCTGTTTTTTATTGAATAGTGAATAATAATGAATAAATTTTCAGCATTTTATTACTAAAAATTTAAATTTAGCTAAATGTTTTGCTATTAAGAAAAATTGTCTTTACTCTTAATTTTGTGTTATTTACTTAAAAAGTGTTCATCACTTTTTTATTTATATAATTATAGAAAAATATATAAATGATGACTAAAAAAGGTTTTTTAGTTATAGTTATATAAAATTTTAAAATTATTATTGAACATCACAACTTCATGTGATATACTACTTTAGGTAAGTAAATACACACATTGCCTAATTTATAAATGGTGCCATCTAGGTAATTTATAAATATGAAGGTAATGGAGGGAAAAACCAAGGAGGTATAAAATTATGTCAGTTATTTCAATGAAACAATTATTAGAAGCAGGTGTTCACTTTGGACATCAAACAAGAAGATGGAACCCTAAAATGGCTCCATACATTTTTACAGAAAGAAATGGAATCTACATTATCGATTTACAGAAAACTGTAAAAAAAGTAGAAGAAGCTTATAACTTCATAAAAGAAGTTGCAGGAGAAGGAAAAGACGTTCTTTTTGTAGGAACTAAAAAACAAGCTCAAGAAGCTATCCAAGAAGAAGCAATAAGATGTAACATGCATTTTGTTAACAACAGATGGTTAGGTGGTATGTTAACAAACTTCCAAACTATAAAAGGAAGAATCAAGACTTTAGAAGAATTAGAACAAATGGAACAAGATGGAACATTTGAAGTTCTTCCAAAGAAAGAAGTTACAAAACTTAAGTTAGAAGAAGAAAAATTAGAAAAGAACTTAGGTGGAATAAAGAGCATGAATTCTACAAATATAGGAGCTTTATTTGTAGTAGATCCAAGAAAAGAAAAGAATGCTATTTCAGAAGCTAAAATATTAGGTATACCTGTAGTAGCTATAGTAGATACTAATTGTGATCCAGATGAAGTTGATTATGTAATCCCAGGAAATGATGATGCTATAAGAGCAGTAAAATTAATAACTGCAAAAATAGCTGATGCTGTTATAGAAGCAAGACAGGGAGAACAGTTAGCTGAATAGTTAATTTATAAGGTAGATGAAGTTTTACTTCATTTACCTTTTAAAAAATCACAAAGAACGGGAGGATATGCATTATGATAAGTGCACAGATGGTAAAGGATTTAAGAGAGAGAACTGGAGCAGGCATGATGGACTGCAAAAAGGCGTTATCAGAAACTAACGGAGATATAGAAAAAGCTATAGAGCTTTTAAGAGAAAAAGGATTAGCAGCAGCAGCTAAAAAAGCTGGAAGAGTAGCAGCAGAAGGGTTAGTTGAAACATATATATCCGATGATAAGAGAACAGGATCTATAGTAGAAGTAAACTGTGAAACTGATTTCGTTGCAGCTAACGATGACTTTAAAGCATTAGCTGTAAATGTTGCTAAGATGGCAGTTACTACTACAGAAACTACTGTAGAAGGATTTATAGAAGAAAAATACATAGCAGATGAAAATATATCAGTTAAAGATGCTGTTACAGCATTAATCGCTAAACTTGGCGAAAATATGTCTGTAAGAAGATTCAGTAATTTCTCAGTTAAAAGTGGAGTAGTTGAAAGCTATATTCACGGTGGCGGAAGAATTGGTGTTTTAGTAAAAGTTGAATGCGAAAAAGAAAGCGAAGTATTATCAGAAGTTGCTAAAGATGTAGCAATGCAAGTTGCAGCAGCAAATCCTTTATTCTTAAACAGAGATGAAGTTGATACTGAAACTTTAGATAAAGAAAGAGAAATCTACAGAGTTCAAGCTTTAAATGAAGGAAAACCAGAAAAGATCGTTGACAAAATGGTTGAAGGAAGAATTCATAAATATTATAAAGAAAACTGTTTAGTTGAACAGGTTTGGGTAAAAAATCCTGATTTAACAATAACAAAGTATCTTCAAGAAAAATCCAAAGAAGTTGGAGCAGAAATTAAAGTTACTGGATACGTAAGATACGAAAGAGGAGAAGGAATAGAAAAGAAAGAAGAAGATTTTGCTGAAGAAGTTATGAAACAAATGCAGCAAGGAAAATAATTAAAAAGAGAACACTGCGTGTTCTCTTTTTTTGAAAGGAAAATCCAGTGAATTTTAAAATTACTATGTAATTTTTAACAGTTTGGAGGTATAATATAGATGAGTGATATTAAATATAAGAGAATAATGTTAAAACTTTCAGGCGAAGCTTTAGCAGGTAAAAATGGATATGGAATAGATTTTGAAATAGTTCAAACTATATCTAAAGAAATAAAAGAATTAGTAGATATGGGAGTTGAAATTGGAGCAGTAGTTGGTGGTGGAAATATCTGGAGAGGGAGAAATGGAGAAGCTATGGATAGAACCACTGCAGACTACATGGGAATGCTTGCTACTTGTATAAATGCATTAGCATTACAAGATTCATTAGAACAATTAGGTGTTAATACAAGAGTCCAAACAGCTATAGAAATGAAAGAAGTAGCTGAACCATTTATAAGAAGACGTGCTATGAGACACCTAGAAAAAGGAAGAGTAGTAATTTTTGCAGCAGGAACAGGAAATCCATATTTTTCAACAGATACTACAGCAGCACTTAGAGCAGCAGAAATAGAAGCAGATGTAATATTGCTTGCTAAAAAGGTTGATGGAGTATATGATAAAGATCCACACAAATATGCGGATGCTAAGAAGTTTGATACTCTTAATTACATTGATGTATTAGATAAGGGACTTCAAGTTATGGATTCTACTGCTACATCATTATGTATGGACAACAATATTCCTATACTAGTTTTTGGGCTAGATTCTCCTGAAAATATAAAGAAAGCAGTAGCTGGAGAAAAAATAGGAACTGTAGTGTGTAAAGGATAAGGAGGTATTTTTAATGATAAAAGAAATAATAACTACAGCTGAAGGAAAAATGCAGAAAACTGTAAGCGTATTAAAGAAGGAATTAGGTTCAATGAAGGCTGGAAGAGCAAATCCTGCTATGTTAGACAAGATAGAAGTTGAATATTACGGAACTATGACTCCATTAAGTCAGGTAGGCAGCATTTCTGTACCAGAACCAAGAGTATTACAGATACAGCCATGGGATAAATCTGCTATAAAAGCTATAGAAAAAGCTATATTAAAATCAGACTTAGGATTAAATCCTAATAATGATGGAACAGTTATTAGATTATTAATACCTGAGCTTACTGAGGAAACAAGAAAAAATTTAGTTAAAAATGTAAAGAAAACTGGAGAAGAAGCAAAAATAGCTATAAGATCCATAAGAAGAGATTGTAATGATAAAATAAAAGCTCTTAAAAAAGAATCAGATATATCAGAAGATGAAATTAAGAAGGCAGAAGATGACATTCAAAAGAAAACTGATAATTTTGTTAAGGAAATCGACAAAATAATAGAGGTAAAAGAAAAAGAAATCATGACTGTATAATAAATTTATAAACCTGCGTTTACGCAGGTTTTATTAGTAGAATAGAGAGTGAAATGGAGAATACTATATGTGGAATTTTTTTAATGATAAGTCAAAAAACGAAAAAACCTCTATATCATTAGATATGAACAATATACCAAAACATATTGGAATAATAATGGATGGTAATGGAAGATGGGCTAAAGAAAGAAATCTTCCTAGAAGTATGGGACATAAGGCTGGAGTTGAAACTATAAGAGATATAGTAAAGGAATGTGATAAAATAGGAGTTAAATACTTAACTTTATATGCTTTTTCCACAGAAAATTGGAAAAGACCTAAAGACGAAGTAAATGCTCTTATGAAACTCTTAGTTCAGTATTTAAGAAAAGAGATAGAAGAACTACATTCAAATAATGTAATTGTAAATTCTATTGGAGATACATCAAAGTTACCAGAAATATGTCAGCAGGAATTGAAAGATGCTTATGAAAAAACGAAAAATAATACTGGTTTAACTTTAAACCTAGCTTTAAATTATGGTGGTAGAGATGAAATTATTAGAGCTGTAAAGTTATTGTATAATGACATTAAAGATGGAAAAGTAAATGAAGATGATATAGATGAGAATATGATCTCTAATTATCTATATACATCACATATGCCTGATCCAGATTTGATAATAAGACCAAGTGGAGAGAAAAGACTTAGTAATTTTTTAATATGGCAGTGTGCTTATGCTGAATTTTGGTATTCTGATATAAAATGGCCAGACTTTAATAAAGATTACCTTCATAAAGCAATATATGATTATCAAAATAGAGATAGAAGATTTGGCGGCGTAAAGTAGAAGAAATTTTTAGGAGTTGATAAAGTGAACAATAGATATTTAGGAGCTCTTATATTATCACCTCTTATAGTTTTTTTATTTATAGGAGGAATATTTTTAAAATATTTAGTTTTTATATTATCATTATGCGGGTTGTATGAATTTTATAAGGTTCTACGGGAAAAGGATATTCATTCTTTTAGCATAGTAGGATATATATTATGTATAATATATTATTTAACTTTAGGAACAAGAATAAATACGGATTTATTATTTTACATAATCATTTTAGCAACTTTGATATGCTTAAGTATCCCTGTTATAAAGATAGAATATAATTTCATTGATGTAGCTACTACCTTATTAGGATTTTTATATGTTCCAATATTTTTTAGTTTTATTGTATTAGTGAATAATAAACCTTATGGAAACTATCTTATTTGGCTTATATTTTTATCTTCTTGGATATGTGATACTTCAGCCTATTATTCAGGAAAATTTTTTGGCAAACATAAGTTATGTCCTAAGGTAAGTCCCAAAAAAACTATTGAAGGGTCTATAGGGGGATTTTTAGGAAGTATGCTTTCCTGTGGAATTTTAGGAATATTTGTTGTAAATAAAGGTGTAAATATACCTTTAATACACTTTTTTTTAATAGGTGCATTATGCGGAATACTGGTCCAATTTGGAGACTTAGTAGCATCCTCAATAAAAAGATTTGTAGGGGTAAAGGATTATAGTAACTTAATTCCAGGTCATGGTGGAATATTGGACAGATTTGATAGTATACTTTTTTCATCAGTAGTGGTATTTTATTATTTAAGTTTTATAGTAGGAATTTAATAAAATTATATAAATAAAAACACTTAGAATTAAAACTCTAGGTGTTTTTTATATTAATATATGTAAATATTATAGAATATAATATGGTATAGCATTTATGTGGAGAATAATACTTTGTTTTATAGTAAAAATGAAAATAAAAAATTAATATATTGTATTATTGCATTAGTTATAGTTGTTTTATTCACCTTATTCATAAAAAAATATTTTAAACCATTCTTTGTAATTGTAATTTTACTTTTCCTTTGTAGTCCAGTATATAAAATTTTATCTAAACTTAACATCAATAATAGAAAAATTAAAGGTATAATAAGTGTAATTTTTGTAAATATGATAATATTAATTTTTATAATATATATTGGTAATTGGTTGTATGGAATTAAAGATATAATTGTTCAAAGTATAGTAAAGGTTGTAAATGGGTTAGAGAAATTAAGTAAGAATTTAAATTTGAATTTTACAGGAATTAATAAGGAAATTGAAAAATATTATTTTAATGTTCTTAATAGTAATTTCTTAAGGAGAGGGGCAGTTTACACCACAGATAGCATCATGAATTATTTTGTAGCTAATATAGCTGCTTACTTTATTTTGGTAGATAAATATGTTATATTTAATTGGACTAAAAATTTTATATCACCAAAACAAGCAGAGTTTATTAAAGAAAAAATTAAAGATATCAAAAACATAATAAAAGTAGAAATACTTTTAATTTTAATAACTACTTTGGAAACTATATTTGGACTTATGGCTTTGAATATAGAAAACTACATTATACTAGGTATAGTTTGTGGTATACTGGATTTATTACCTTATGTAGGGACTATAATTATGTTTATGCCTTTGGTATTATATAATATTTCTATAGGTAATTATATAATTGCTTTTGGACTTACTTGTCTTTATATATTGTTATTTATTAACAGACAAATTATGGAGACGAAATTTATGAGTAGTAAACTAAAAATACATCCCATATTTACTTTATTATCATTATATATTGGGCTAAAAGCTTTTGGTATAATAGGAATGATAACAGCACCTTTATATATAATAATTTGTAAAGGTATATTAGAAATATGATTTTCTAAAAAGTTATGACTGCAAAGGAGAGATTGTATTGAAAAACATATGTATATTAGGGGCTACAGGCTCAATAGGAACTCAAGCTTTGGAGGTTATTAGGAAGGAAAAAGATAATTTTTCTTTAACCGCTGTATCTGCCAATAAGAGTTGGGAAAGGGTGGCAGAAATAATAAATGAATTTAATCCAAAGTATGCTGCTTTAATGGATAATGTTTCTTATGAAAAACTAAAAATTTATTGTAATGAAAATAATAAGAATACAGAAATATTATTTGGAATAGAGGGATTAAATACTATAGCTTCATTAGATGAAGTAGATATAGTATTAACATCTGTAGTTGGGATGATAGGACTTAGACCAACATTAAAAGCTATACAAGCAGGAAAGGATATAGCTTTAGCTAATAAAGAAACTTTGGTAGTGGCGGGAGAAATAATAATAGAAGAGGCTTTAAAAAATAATGTAAAAATACTTCCAGTAGACTCTGAACATGGAGCTATATTTCAATGCTTAAGAGGAAATTCTAATAAAGATGTAAATAAAATATTATTAACTGCATCTGGTGGTCCTTTTAGAGGGAAAAGTACCACTGAATTAAGAAATGTTACTGTGGACGAAGCATTAAAACATCCCAGATGGAACATGGGCAAAAAAATATCAATAGATTCAGCGACTCTTATGAATAAAGGGTTAGAAGTTATT
Source organism: Clostridium lundense DSM 17049 (assembly GCF_000619945.1). Lineage (GTDB taxonomy): Bacteria > Bacillota > Clostridia > Clostridiales > Clostridiaceae > Clostridium_AO > Clostridium_AO lundense. The sequence goes on from NZ_JHVC01000001.1 coordinate 663,907, forward strand.
GAAGCGCATTTTTTATTTAATGTTGATTATGATGACATTCAAGTAATTGTTCATCCGGAAAGTATAGTGCATTCCATGGTAGAATATAAGGATGGAAGTATTATAGCTCAACTTGGAACAACAGATATGAAATTACCAATACAATATGCTTTTAATTTTCCAGAAAGAAAAGAAGCTGTAGTAGAAAAGTTAGATTTTTATAAGATTAAAAATTTAACCTTTGAAAAGCCTGATATGGAAACTTTTAAGCCACTAAGATTAGCTTATGAGGCTGGCAAAGCAGAAGGGTTAATGCCTGCAATTCTAAATGCAGCAAATGAAATAGCTGTAGAATTGTTTTTAAATAAAAGAATAAAATTTTTAGACATAGGAGATATTTTAGAAGAAACTATGTCTAAATTTAACGAAAACCATAAAGTCACTACTATAGAAGAAATAATAGAAATAGATGAAAAAGTAAGACAGTATTTAAGAAACAAGTATTTTCTATAAATATTTAAGGAGGAATATAAGTGAATATAATAAATATAATTGGTGCAATTTTTGCTTTTAGTTTATTAGTAATTGTACACGAACTAGGACATTTCACATTAGCAAAATTAAATGGAGTTAAAGTAGAAGAATTCTCTATAGGTATGGGACCTAAACTATTTGGATTTAAAAAAGGTGAAACTCAGTATAATGTTAAAGCATTACCTATAGGTGGATATGTAAGGATGTTAGGAGAAGATGGAGAGGATACTACAGACGAAAGAGCATTTTCAAATAAATCTGCCCTGCAAAAATTAAGTGTAGTTGCTGCAGGACCTTTTATGAATTTAATATTAGCGATAGTATTGTTTGGGATTATTTCGGCCAGCAAAGGATATTATACACCTATAATAAGCCAGGTAGAAGTTAATAAACCAGCGTATGTTGCAGGTATTAAAGAGGGGGATAAAATACTTAAAGTAAATGACACAAAGATACTTACATGGGAAGATTTTATAACTGTAGTATATACTAATAAAGGAAATCCATTAAATATTACTTATGAGAGAAATAATGAAATAAAATCTGTAAAGGTTATGCCTGTAAAGAATGAAAAAGAAAATAGATATGTGGTAGGAGTCGCGCCAACACCTGTGACAAATCCAAGTATAGGGCAATCAATTACTTATGGTTTTGCTGAAACAAATTCCTTAATAAATCAAACCTTTGGGTTTTTAGGAACTATTTTTAAAGGAAAGGCTTCTTTAAATGATTTCGGAGGACCAGTAACTATTATAAAAGTTTCAGGGGTAGCAGCTAAGGCAGGATTCTTTAGTTTATTATCTTTTGCAGCTTATTTAAGTGTTCAGTTAGCAATATTTAATATAATTCCGTTTCCAGCATTAGATGGAGGTTGGATTATTTTATTCTTAATAGAGCTCATAACCAGAAGAAAAATTGATAGTAACAAAGTTGGAGTTATTAATTATATTGGTTTTGCTATACTTATGACTTTAATGGTATTGGTTACTATAAAAGATATACTGTATCCTATTAAGTTTTAGGAGATGATTAAGTGAAAAGAGCAAAGACAAGAAAAGTAAAAGTGGGAAACATATATGTAGGAGGAGATGCTCCTATATCAATTCAGTCTATGACAAATACAGATACGAGAGATGTATTTAAAACTGTAGAGCAAATATTAGCTTTACAGAATGAAGGTTGTGAAATAATAAGATGTGCTGTACCTGATGAAGATGCAGCACATGCTATAAAAGATATAGTAAAAAGAATCAATATACCTTTGGTAGCTGATATTCATTTTGACCATAGATTAGCTTTAACGTCTATAGAAAATGGAGTATCTGCTCTTAGAATTAATCCAGGAAATATAGGAAGTATGGATAGAGTAAGAGAAGTAGCCAAAAGTGCTAAGAGTAAGAATATCCCTATAAGAATAGGGGTTAACTCAGGTTCTTTGGATAAAGAATTGTTATCAAAATATGGTGGTGTGTGTTCAGAAGCTTTAGTAGAAAGTGCTCTACAGCATGTAAGAATATTAGAAGAAGTTAATTTTAATGATATAGTAATATCTATAAAGTCTTCTAATGTTATTCAAATGATAGAGAGTTATAGATCTATTTCAAAGAAAGTAGATTATCCACTGCATCTTGGAGTTACAGAAGCTGGAACCTTGTGGAGAGGAACTATAAAGTCAAGCATAGGCATAGGAACTCTTTTGGCTGAAGGAATAGGTGATACAATAAGGGTATCTCTTACTGGTGACCCAATTGATGAAATTAAGACTGGTAAAGAAATATTAAAATCCTTAGGACTTTTACATAAAGGATTAGAGTTTATATCTTGTCCAACCTGTGGAAGAACGGAAATTAATCTTATAAATATTGCAGAGGAAGTAGAAAAAAGATTGGAAGGAATGGATAAAAATATTAAGGTAGCAGTTATGGGGTGTATAGTAAATGGACCCGGAGAAGCAAGAGAAGCTGACATAGGAATTGCTGGAGGAAAAGGAGAAGGTCTTTTATTTAAAAAAGGGAAAATAATTAAAAAAGTTAAGGAAAATGAGCTTGTAGAGGAGCTATTTAAAGAAATAGAAAAAATGTAATGTGAAGAATATGTTTGTATACCTAACCAAAATATTGTAGAAGTAATGGAACAAAGAGAGTTTACTGTAAGGAAGATTTAGCAATGAGAGCTAAGGCTAATAAAATTGTATAGAGGCTTTATATAATCATGGTTAAATGATTATAAGAAAGTAATCATTTATTCTTGTTTAATTTATAATAAATGGGTATACTATAAATATAATGTTAACTTTTCCTTGAAATAACGTATTCATTATGTTACAATTAAGACAAGTAAGAGTACTGATAAAATTTTGACGGAGAAGAGTGGGTAAAAGCCCGCTCTTTCTATTTGTATAAAACGCAACTTTTGTTGCGTTTTTAAATTAATTTCTGTATTTAATTTATAATTTACTGCAAAATAATATATAAGGAGGGATTATCATGATGAAAGAGAATTTAATCAAACAACTTATTACATTGATAGAACCTATAGTTACCAAATTAAACTATGAATTATATCATTTGGAATTTGTAAAAGAAGGCGGAGAAAATTATTTAAGAATATATATAGACGATGAAAAGGGAATAGGACTTGATGACTGCGAAAAGGTAAGCAGAACTATAAGTGATATGCTAGACGAAGTTGATCCTATTGAAGAAAGTTATTATTTAGAAGTATCATCTCCAGGAATAGATAGAGAATTACATAACGATAAGCATTTTGAAAGATATATAAATAGTGAAGTTGAGATAAAATTATCTTCATTATTTAATGGAAGTAAAAAATATGAAGGTGTATTAATAGGATTTAATAATGATTCTATAAATATAGAAAACGATGGAAAACAAATAGATATTCCAAGGGAAAAAATAAATAAAGTTAAATTGAAGGTAGAGTTTTAGAGGGAGGTTTAGTCAAAAATGAATGAGGAATTTGTGGAAGCACTAAGGGAAATTGTTAAAGAAAAGGGAATTAGTGAAGATTTAATATTTAATACTATAGAAGATGCCTTAGTGGCAGCATATAAAAAGAATTATGCAAAACAAGGTGCTACAACACAAAATGTTATAGTTAATATGAATAGAGAAACTGGAGAAATAAATGTTTTTTCAAGAAAGACAGTAGTAGAAGAAGTGCTAGATGAACTAAATGAGATATCACTTGAAGAAGCAAAAGATATAGATCCAAGATATGAACTAGATGAAGTAGTAGATATTGAAGTAACTCCTAAAAAGTTTGGAAGAGTAGCTGCTCAGGCTGCAAAACAAGTAGTTATTCAAAGGATAAAAGAAGAAGAAAGAAGAATTGTATACAATGAGTTTATTGAAAAAGAATGTGATATATTAACAGGTACTGTTATAAGAAAGGATAAATCTAACGTATTCGTAGATCTTGGAAAAATAGAAGCTGTACTTGGTCCTAATGAGCAAATGCCAGGTGAAGCATATAATTTTAATGAAAGATTAAAATTATATATAGTTGAAGTGAAAAATACTACAAAGGGTGCACAGGTTGTAGTGTCAAGAACTCATCCAGGTTTAGTGAAGAGATTATTTGAACTAGAAGTTCCAGAAATATATAGTGGAGTTGTAGAAATAAAGAGTATAGCAAGAGAAGCTGGTTCTAGAACTAAAATAGCTGTGTATTCTAATGACGAAAATGTAGATCCTATGGGAGCATGTGTAGGACCTAAGGGTATAAGAGTTCAAAACATAGTAAATGAGCTTAAAAATGAAAAAATTGATATAATAAAATGGAGCAAACTTCCAGAAGAGTATATAGCAAACGCATTAAGTCCAGCTAAGGTTTTAGATGTTGATATTGATGAGAATAATAAATCTGCTAGGGTAGTAGTAGAAGATAATCAACTTTCTTTAGCTATAGGTAAAGAAGGGCAAAATGTAAGACTTGCTGCTAAGCTAACAGGTTGGAAGATTGATATAAAAAGTTCTTCTCAAGTTTCTGAATAACTGGGTATTAATCGAAGGGTGGTGAATTTATGAAAGTTAAAAAGATACCTCAAAGAATGTGCACTGGCTGCGGGGAAATGAAACCTAAAAAGGAACTTATAAGGGTAGTAAAAAATAAAGAAGAAGAGGTTTCTATAGATTTAACTGGTAAAAAACCTGGAAGAGGTGCTTACATTTGTAAAAATGCAGAATGTCTTCAAAAATCTTTCAAAAGTAAGAGGTTAGAAAGAAACTTGGAAACCACCATAAGTGAAGAGATTTACAATAAATTAAAGGAAGAGATAATGAATGAAGGATAAATTTATTTCCTTTCTAGGAATAGCCAAAAAAGCTGGCAAATGTATAGAAGGATACAATAAATGTGAAGAAGCTTTAAGAAATAATAAATGTGCTTTAATAATTGTATCAAAAGAGGCTTCAGAAAATACTAGAGAAAAGTTTGAAAGAATGGCTAGTACAAGAGATATTCCTATTATTATTGGATGTAGCGGAGAAGATTTATCTTGGATACTTGGAAGAGATAAAATAAATATAATTGGAATAATTGATACTTCGATGGCTACCAAGTTATCACAACTATGGAAAGAGAAAGAGGAAAATAGTTTCGGGGGTGAATGTTTTGTCAAAAATTAGAGTATATGAATTAGCAAAAGAACTAGGTATGTCTAGTAAAGATTTAATAAGTTTATTAAAAGATGAATTTGATATAGAAGTAAAAAATCATATGAGTGTAATCGAAGAAGAAGATGCGCAATTAATAAAAGAACTATATGGTGAAAATGCTAAAAATAATTCTACAAATGATTTAGATGACAATATAGAAGAAAAATATGGAGAATTACAAGAAGAAGTAATAAAAGTAAAACCTAAGAATAAAAAATCTAAAGGAAAGAATGAGGATGAAGAAATAGATAATAATAATATAAAAACAGAAGAAAAACCAAGCACAGATATTTTAATAGAAATGGATGATACTATAACTGTTAAGGAATTTTCTGATAAACTAGAAAAACCTTATACAGAAGTAATAAGAGAACTTATATTCATGGGTGTTATGGCAGGAATAAATCAAGAAATTGATTTTCAAACTGCAGAAAAGTTAGGAGAAAAGTTTGAAGCTCTTGTTGTACAAAAAGAGAAGAATTTAGAATTAGAAGCAGTAGAAGAAGATGAAGATGAGGAAAATGAAGAAGGCATGGAAAAAAGACCTCCAGTAGTAACTGTTATGGGTCACGTTGACCATGGTAAAACTTCTTTATTAGATGCTATAAAAAAATCAAAAGTAGCAGCTTCAGAAGCAGGTGGTATAACTCAGCATATTGGTGCCTATACTGTAAATATAAATGGAGAAAAAATAACATTTTTAGATACACCAGGACATGAAGCTTTTACATCAATGAGAGCAAGAGGAGCTCAAATTACAGATATAGTTATATTAGTAGTAGCTGCAGATGATGGTATTATGCCTCAGACAGAAGAAGCTATAAATCATTGTAAGGCTGCTAATGTTCCTATGATTGTCGCAATAAATAAGATGGATAGACCTGGTGCAAATCCAGATAGAGTAAAGCAGCAGTTATCTGAAAAAGGACTTATAGCTGAAGATTGGGGTGGAGATACTATAACAGTTCCAGTATCAGCTCATACAAGGGAAGGTATAGACTCACTACTTGAAATGGTACTTTTAACAGCTGAAATGGAAGAGCTTAAAGCAAATTCCCATAGAAAAGGAAAAGGAACTGTAATTGAAGCGAAACTTGATAAAGGAAGAGGATCTGTTGCATCATTACTTGTTCAAAATGGAACTTTAAATGTTGGAGATTCTATAATAGTTGGTTCAACTTATGGTAGAATAAGAGCTATGTTTGATGATAAAGGAAAGAAGATTAAATCAGCAGGTCCATCAATTCCAGTGGAAATATTAGGACTATCAGAAGTACCTTCAGCTGGAGATAGATTTAATGTAGTTAAAGATGAAAAAACTGCAAGAGAAATGGCTGAAAAAAGAAAAGAAAAGGAAAGAAGTGAATATTTACAATCAACTCACAAGGTATCCTTAGAAGACTTATATAGCCAAATTAAAGAAGGTAAGATAAAAGAATTAAATATTATTGTAAAAGCAGATGTTCAAGGTTCTGTAGAAGCAGTAAAACAGTCTTTTGAGAAGCTTTCAACAGAAGAAATAAAGGTAAGAGTTATCCATGGTGGTGTTGGTGCTATTACTGAAACAGATGTTATTTTGGCTAATGCATCTAATGCAATTATAATAGGATTTAATGTAAGACCAGATTCAAATGCTATTGCAGCAGCAGATAAAGAAAAGGTAGATATTAAAACTTACAGGGTTATATATACTGCTATAGAAGACATTAAAGCTGCTATGATAGGTATGCTTGAACCAGATTATAAAGAGGTAATACAAGGAAGAGTAGAAGTTAGAAGAACCTATAAGATTTCCAATGTTGGAACAGTAGCTGGTTGTTATGTTTTAGATGGAAAAATAACAAGAAATTCTAGCGTAAGAATTATAAGAGATGGAATAGTAGTAAATGAATCAGAATTAGCATCTTTAAAGAGATTCAAAGACGATGTTAAAGAAGCAGCAGCAGGATATGAATGTGGAATTATGATTGAAAAGTTTAATGACCTTAAAGAAGGAGACATAATAGAAGCATATACTATGGAAGAAATAAAAAAAGTTAAGCTATGATTAGGAGTGAATTTTTATGGCTAAATATAGAGGTGGAAGAATAAACGAAGAAGTAAAAAAGGAAGTTTCAAGTATAATACAACAGGATATTAAGGATCCAAGAATGAGTGCCATGGTAAGTGTTACTAAGGTTGATGTTACAAAGGACTTGAGATACGCTAAAGTTTATGTAAGTATTTTTGGAAACGAGGAAACAAAAAATAATACTTTAACTGTTCTAAAGAACTCTAGTGGGTTTATTAGAAGGGAAATTGGCCATAGGATAAATTTAAGATATACACCAGAAATAATTATAGAGTTAGATGAAACTATAGAACATGGTATGCATATAGACGCTCTACTTGCTGAAATAAAGGAGAGAGAAAACCATGATAATGAATAATATCTTAGATATTATAAAAGAAAGTAATACAGTAGGTATAACTTTTCATATTTCTCCTGATGGAGATTCTATAGGTAGCTCATTAGGGCTTTTACAAGGAATTAGAAAGCTTAATAAGAACGTATATATAATATCTAAAGAAAATATACCTGAAACTTTTAAATTTTTACCTTGTAGCGAAGAAATAAGTAAGGACTTGTCACAAGTTAAAGAAGGAACAGATTGTGTTATTGTTTTAGATTGTAGTAATTTTGAAAGAGTAAATGCCAATATAGATTTAAGTAATAAGAATTATACCCTAATAAATGTAGATCATCATATTTCAAATGAATTATATGGCGATTTGAATTTTGTAGATTCTAATGCATCATGTATGGGAGAAATAGTATACCAAATGCTTAGATCTTTAGGAGTAACTGTGGATGAAGATATAGCATCTTGTCTTTACACGTCTATACTTACAGACACAGGTTCTTTCAGATATTCAAATACAACTTCTATTACACATGGTATTGCTGGAGATTTAATAAATACAGGTATTGACTTTAGTAGCATTCATAGAAAAGTATTTGATAATAAAGAATTTAATAGATTTAAGTTATATGGATTAGTGTTTGATAAAATGAAATTGATTAACTCAAATATATGCGTTATGGAAGTAACAAAAGAAATGTTTCATGAATTAAACATAGATCCTAATACGGATACTTCTGATGTAGTATCTTTTGGAAACAGTATTGATACTGTAGAAGTAACAGTGCTATTAAAAGAGAAGGATGGAGAAATAAAGGTTAGTTTAAGATCTAAATCCAAGGTAGATGTTAGAAAAGTAGCAGAATGCCTTGGAGGAGGAGGCCATATAAGAGCAGCGGGTATATCAATAAAGAATAAATCATTAGAAGAAGCTAGAGAGCTTATATTAAATTTAGTAAAAGAAGAGTTAATATAGATGAATGGAGTATTAAATATTTATAAGCCCTCTTGTATGACTTCCTTTGATGTGGTAAGAAGAGTTAAAAAGATATGCAAAATTAAAAGGGTTGGACATACGGGTACATTAGATCCTCTAGCTACTGGTGTATTACCTATATGCATAGGCAATTCAACTAAAATAGTAGATTATATAATGAATGAAAATAAAATTTATGTAGCTAAATTAAAACTCGGAATAGTAACTGATACCTATGATAGGGAAGGTAAAATTATTGAGGAAAATTTAGTTAATATAGATGAGTCTTCAATTAAGGAATGTATTAAGTCATTTGAAGGTGAAATAGATCAAGTTCCTCCTATGTACTCAGCACTTAAAGTCAATGGGAAAAGACTTTATGAATTAGCTAGGCAAGGAATAGAAGTGGAAAGAGAAAAGAGAAGAATTAACATATATTCTATAGATATTTTGAGTATAGACATTCCTTTTGTAACTTTTAAAGTTGAATGTTCAAAAGGAACTTATATAAGAAGTCTTTGCTATGATATTGGAAAAATGCTAGGGGTAGGAGGAACTATGTGGTCTTTAGAGAGAACTAAAACAGGTGCATTTACTGCTGAGAATTCTATTAATATTGAGGATTTAGATGAGGAAAATGTACAAAATTACATAATACCTATGGATAAAGCCCTATTTAAATATGATGCTGTTAATATGGATAAAAGATATGAAATACTTTTACTAAATGGAGCTACCCTTACTAATAAATATGCTACACAGGGAATAAAGGAAAATACCATTCTTAGGGTATACATAGAAAATAAATTTATTGGATTAGGTAAAAAAAATGCAGAAGGGTTTAAAATTGTTAAATTACTTGTATAGGAGTAATAATAATGGATATAATAGAAGAAGAAATAAGGGAAAAATCACATTATAATACTTATGTTTCACTTGGAAGTTTTGATGGCTTGCATTTGGGACATATGAAATTGATAGATAAAGCCATAGAACTTGCTAAAAAAAATAATGGCAAGAGTATGGTATTTACTTTTAACAATCATCCCTTATCTATTATTAATAAAGAAATTATGCCAAAGCTTTTAATGGATAAAGAAACTAAATTAAAAGTTTTAAGCCATAAAGGATTAGACGTTTTAAGGCTTGTTAACTTTAACAAGAAGTTTATGAACCTTTCTCCTGAAGAATTTATATTAAATATTACAGAAAACTATAATGTCAAAGGCATTGTAGTTGGATTTAACTATAGATTCGGTTATAAAAATTTAGGGGATGTGGAACTGTTAAAAGAATTAAGTAAAAAATATGGTTTTGAACTATTTATAATAAAACCAGTAAAATATAAAAAAGAAATTGTTTCAAGCTCACATATTAGGCATGTAATTGCTGATGCTGGTGATATGGATAAGGCAAATGCCATGCTCTCGAGACCATTTTCCCTTTTTGGAGCCGTTATAAAAGGGAGACAAATTGGTAGAGTTATGGGTTTTCCAACAATAAACTTGGACTATAATAAAGAATTTGTAATACCAAGAGGTGGAGTATATTTTACTGTAGTACAATATAATGGAAAATATTTTAAGGGAGTAACTAATGTAGGGTATAATCCAACAGTAGAAAATGAAAAACTAAGTATAGAAACACATATATTAAATTTTAATAAAGATATATATGATGAGAAAATAAGATTATATTTTATAAATAGAATAAGAGATGAGAAGAAATTCAACTCTATTGAAGAGTTATCCCATAGAATTAAAAAAGATAAAGATTACGTAGATAAGCAAAATTTAGAATTAATTATAAAAAGAGATTTACAATATGAAAGTTCTTTGTTATAATTAGTTTCGTGAACCTTAACCTAAGATTACTGTGTTGCCGTCGGTATTCTTGGACTAAGGGGATATAACAATCGGAGGTGTTTAGTAAATGGATAAGGCATTAAAAAATGAAATTTTAGCAAAACATGCAAGACATGAAGGAGATACTGGTTCTCCAGAAGTTCAGATCGCACTTTTAACAGAAAGAATCAATCACTTAAATGATCACTTAAAAGCTCATAAGAAGGATTTCCATTCAAGAAGAGGTCTTTTAATGATGGTTGGTAAAAGAAGAGGTCTTTTAAATTACTTAGAAAAGAAAGATATTGAAAGATATCGTGCAATCATTAAGGAATTAGGTTTAAGAAAGTAAACAAAATGTATTAGAGCGGCTTCGACCGCTCTATTATTTTGAATTAATTTTTTATAACTGTATAAAAAAATTAATAAGATAGGATAATAATAATGTATAATTTGAAGGGAGGTAAATTATGAGTCATATACTTGAAACTACTGTAGCTGGAAGAACGCTTAAAGTAGAATCTGGGAAAGTAGGTGCTCTTTCAGATTGCGCTATACTTGTAAGCTATGGAGATACAGTAGTATTAGTAAATGCCAATGCATCAAAAGAACCAAGGGAGGGCATAGACTTTTTTCCATTAAGTGTTGAATATGAAGAAAGGTTATATGCTGTAGGTAAAATACCAGGAGGATTTATAAAAAGAGAGGGTAGGCCTTCAGAAAAGGCAATACTTCATGCTAGAGCTATAGATAGACCATTAAGACCATTATTCCCTAAGGGATATAGAAACGATGTACAAATAGTTTGTACCGTTGTATCTGTAGAACAGGATAATGCACCAGATATTTTAGCTATGAATGCAGCATCTTTAGCTTTATGTTTATCTAGTATTCCTTTCACTACACCAGTTGCTACTGTTTCTGTAGGATTAATTGATGGAGAGTTTATATTAAACCCTACTCAAGCCCAAAGAGAAAAAACAGAATTAACTCTTACTGTTTGTGCTACAAAAGAAAGAGTTATGATGATTGAAGCAGGTGGAGAAGAAGTAGAAGAAGATACAATGTATAAAGCTATAATGTTTGCTTTTGATCAGTGTCAGAAAATAGTTGAATTCCAAGAAGAGGCTATGGCTAAATTTGGAAAAGAAAAGGTTGAACCTGTACTATATAAAGTTGATGAAAATATAGAATTTGAAGTAAGAGACTTTGCTTTCGATATGATAAAAGAAGCTATGTATATTACAGATAAAGATGAAAGAAATGCAGCTATGGATACAGTAAAAGAAAAAATTGATGGGGAATTTGGTGAAAAATATCCTGATAATAAAGCAGATATAGGTGATGTAGTATATAGAATACAAAAAGAAGTAGTAAGACATATGATTCTTAAAGAAAAGAGAAGACCAGATGGTAGAGCCTTTAACCAAATAAGACCTATCAGCTGTGAAGTAGGATTACTTCCAAGAACTCATGGTACTGGATTATTCACAAGAGGATTAACTCAGGTAATGACTGTAGCTACTATAGGACCACTTGGTGATGTACAAATACTTGATGGTCTTGGTGATGAGGAATTTAAGAGATATATGCATCATTATAATTTCCCATCATACAGTACTGGTGAAGTAAGACCACTTAGGGGACCAGGAAGAAGAGAAATTGGTCATGGTGCTTTAGCAGAAAAAGCTTTAGAGCCATTAATTCCTTCAGAAGAAGAGTTTCCATATACTGTGAGACTTGTATCTGAAGTTTTAAGTTCTAATGGATCAACTTCACAGGCAAGTGTATGTGGAAGTACATTAGCATTACTTGATGCTGGAGTTCCAATTAGAAGACCTGCTGCAGGAATAGCTATGGGACTTGTTACTAGCGAGGATTTAACTGAAGAAGAAGTTCTTACAGACATTCAAGGTATCGAAGATTTCTTTGGAGACATGGATTTTAAAGTAGCTGGAACTGTTAAGGGAATAACTGCTATTCAAGTTGATACTAAAATTCATGGATTATCAAATGAATGTATAAAAATTACTTTAGAGGAAGCAAAAAAAGCTCGTTTATTTATATTAGAAAAAATACATCAGTGTATCCCTGAAGCTAAAAAAGAACTTTCACCATATGCACCAAGAGTTTACACAATGTCTATAGATCCTGAAAAGATAAGAGATGTTATAGGTGCTGGCGGAAAAACAATTAATAAGATTATAGCAGAAACAGGCGTAAAAATTGATATAAAAGAAGATGGAAAGATCTACATTATGTCAAATGATAGCGTGGGAGCAGATAGAGCTCTTAAGATTATAGATGATTTAACAAAGGATGTTAAGGTTGGAGAAATATATTTAGGAAAGGTTACAAGAATAACTAATTTTGGAGCCTTCGTAGAAGTTTTACCTGGTAAAGAAGGATTAGTTCATATATCAAAACTTGACTTTACAAGAGTAAATAAAGTTGAAGATATTGTATCTGTTGGGGATGAAATTCTTGTAAAAGTAACAGATATTGACGAACAAGGAAGAGTTAATCTTTCTAGAAGAGATGCCATCAAAAAGGAATCCGATAATAAGGATGAAATAAAATAACAAAAATAGAAGGGCTTTGTGCCTTTTTATTTTTTAAATAGATATTTTAATTTATGGGAGGAACATAATGTATAATTTAATAAAACTCAGTAATGGTTTAAGGGTAGTTTTAGAAGAAATAGACTATGTTAATTCTATAAGTGCAGGGTTATGGGTAAAAAATGGATCTAGAAATGAAAACAAGCAAAATAATGGTATATCACATTTTATAGAGCACATGCTTTTTAAAGGTACTCTTAATAGAAGTTCCAAGCAAATAGCAGAAGCAGTAGAAGATGTAGGTGGTCAATTAAATGCTTTTACTGGTAAGGAAGCTACCTGCTATTATGTGAAAATTTTAGATACTCATTTAGATTTAGCACTAGATGTAATATCAGATATGTTGTTTAATAGTAAGTTTTCTGAAGAAGATATAGAAAAAGAAAAAGGTGTAGTAATAGAAGAAATATATATGAATGAGGATTCTCCTGAAGATGTACTCATGGATTTACATAATGAAGCTATATGGGGAAAAGAGTCTATAGCACTTCCTATTTTAGGTACCATTGACACTGTGAAGTCTTTTACAAGACAGCAAATTGTAGATTATGTATCTTCTCATTACATACCAGAAAATTGTGTTTTATCTATAGCAGGAAAGTTTAATGAAAAAGAAATAATAAATTTAATAGAGAAGTATTTTGGAGAATGGAAAGTAAGAAATAAAGAAATAACTAACTATTCACATCCTGCTATATTAAACAATCATTTATTTAAAAAGAAAAAAATAGAACAGCTTCATATAAGTCTAGGATTAAATGGAGTAAAGGCAGGTAGTGAGGATGCTTATACTTTATTATTATTAAATAATATATTAGGAGGAGGAGCTTCTTCTATATTATTTCAAAAAATACGTGAAGAAAAAGGAAGATGCTATTCCATATATTCTTATTTAAGCTCTTTCAATAATGCAGGAGTAGTTACTATTTACACGGGACTAAATTCTAAATATGCTATAGAAGTTGTTAAATTAATAAAAGAAGAAATTGAACGATTTTCAAATATGGATATTTCAAGGGAAAGACTACTAAAAGGAAAAGAACAATTAAAGGGAAGTTATATTCTAGGACTAGAAAGTACTAGTAGTAGAATGTTTAATAATGGTAAATCTGTATTGTTTTTAAATAAGATAAATAAACCAGAAGATATAATTAAAAAGATAGATAATATTGATAATGATAAAATTAAAAAAGTTATGGATAATACTTTTAAAAAAGGTATTATAAATTCTGCTTATGTAGGAGAAGAATGTGACTTAGAATTAATGAAAATATTAATAGAAAAAGATACTATTCCCTTTAACAATAATCCATCAACCTTAATATAATATAATTAGTAGTAATAAATCCTTGGCATATTTCATAAGATTTTATGAAATATGTTAAGGAGGTTTTACAATGGAAGATAGTATAAAGCTATATAGCGAAATGGAAAGATATGAAATTATTAATATTAATGATGGAGATAAATATAACTGTCTATCAAATAATGATGTTATAATTGACGAGGAAGGAAACTTTAAGTTGCTAATTTTAGCAGATCCTAAAGTTAAATTTAGTTTTTTTGCAAAAAATGAATTTATTGAAGTACCTTGGGAATATATAAAAAAAATCGGAACAAAAACTATAATCATAGATGTAAATGAAAAAATATTAAAAAAGACCCATATATAATTGTGGAGGGATAATATGAAGATTTTAGTTCAAAAGTTTGGAGGAACATCTGTTTCAACTCATGAAAGAAGAATAATGGTTATAGATAAAATTATAAAAGCTCAAAAAGAAGGATATTCACCAGTAGTAGTAGTATCAGCTATGGGACGAAAAGGAGAACCTTATGCTACAGATACACTTCTGTCTTTAGTAAGTAAGAAATTAAAGGATAAAAATCCACTTTCTATAGACTTACTTATGAGTTGTGGAGAAATTATAAGTACTGTAGTAATGACAGATGAGCTTTTAGAAAAAGGAATTGATGCAGTTCCTATGACTGGTGGACAGGCAGGGATATTTACTGATGATAGTTACAATAATGCTTCAGTAGTAAATTTAGATGGAAGCAAAGTATTAGAAGTTATAAAACAGGGTAAAATTCCTGTAATAGCAGGATTTCAAGGCTTAAGTGACAAAGGTTTTACTACAACTTTAGGAAGAGGTGGAAGCGATGTAACTGGTGCTTTACTAGGAGTTTCGCTAAAAGCTGAACAGGTAGAAATATATACAGATGTTGATGGTATAATGACTGCAGACCCTAGAATTGTTTCAGATGCATCTTTAATAGAAGAAATTAGCTATAATGAGGTATTCCAATTTGCAGATCAAGGTGCAAAAGTGGTACATCCTAGAGCAATAGAAATAGCTATGAAAGAAAATATTCCATTAGTTATAAAAAATACATTAAGCAATTGTAAAGGAACAATGATTAATAATATTGGAGATATAAATTTAGATAATATTATTACTGGTATTACTCATATGAGCAATAGAATTCAAATTAAGGTATCACAAAATGAAAATAAGAATAATACTAACTATACTACATTATTAGGAACTTTGGCAGACAATTCTATAAGTATAGATTTAATAAATGTATTTCCTGAAGAAAGTATCTTTACAATAGATGGTAAAGACTATGATAAATTTGACAGTATAATGAATG
Source organism: Clostridium lundense DSM 17049 (assembly GCF_000619945.1). Classification (GTDB taxonomy): domain Bacteria; phylum Bacillota; class Clostridia; order Clostridiales; family Clostridiaceae; genus Clostridium_AO; species Clostridium_AO lundense. The sequence goes on from NZ_JHVC01000001.1 coordinate 679,600, forward strand.
GTTTGAATTTACATTACTCTCATATTGATAATTGTAGTAAGATAGCTATTATTGGAAGCAGAATGAGAGGAATACCTGGAGTAATGGCAAAAATACTTTATTCTCTTAATTCAGAAAATATTAAAGTCCTTCAAACAGCAGATTCACATACAACTATATGGTGTCTTGTAGAAGGGGACTTTACAGAGAAAGCTATAAATGTATTGCATAAAGTCTTTAAGCTAGGTGAGCATAAATAATACATGAATATTCTTCTCTCTTATGCACAAAATAAAATATGCTAGGAGGGAAGAATATGAGTGATGAAGTTGAAAAAAAAGAAGTTAAAAATGAGTTAAACAATATAAAGGAATTAGGTGTTAGTAATATTCCTAAAACAAATGAAAAAATATATGTGTTACCTATAATAGGTCAAATAGAAGGTCACATGGCAGGTCCACCACAAACAAAAAGCACAAAATATGAACATGTGATACCTCAATTAGTAAACATAGAAATGGACAGTAATGTTGAGGGAGTGTTAGTAATACTAAATACCGTAGGAGGAGACGTAGAAGCAGGTCTTGCCATTGCAGAAATGATTAAAAGTTTAAGTAAACCAACGGTGTCGTTAGTTATAGGAGGTGGTCACTCTATAGGAGTACCTTTAGCTACTTCGGCAGATTATTCTTTTATATCACCATCTGCAACTATGATAGTTCATCCTATAAGAATGAATGGTCTTATAATAGGAGTACCACAAACCTTTGAATATTTTAACAAAATGCAAGAGAGAATACTTGAATTTATTGTTAGAACCTCTAAAATTAAAAGAGAAGCTTTGCAAGAAATGATGATTAAAACTGATAATCTTCTAAATGATATGGGTACTATATTAATAGGAGAGCAAGCGGTTAAATGTGGTCTCATAGACGATGTAGGTGGCATAAAAGAAGCTCTAAATAAATTAAACAACTTAATAAGTGATAAAAATTTGAAAAAAGAACAGCCATAGGTTTAACCTATGGTTGATTTTGGTATGGACAAGTCATAGAAGGATAATTAAAATATTATGTAGAAATATTACAAAGGAGGTGATAGTATATGGGACGAAAGAAAGCAAAATACAATGCTGATAATGATATAAAGGGAATAATTTCCATTACTTTAGGAATACTGATGTTGATAAGTGTATTTTCTTCATCAAATTCCGGGTTAATTGGAAGGATGATAAAAAAATTACTTATTGCTGTATTTGGATTAGGGTCTTTTGTTTTTCCATTTTTAATTATTTTTATTGGAATTTGTGTTATATTAAAAAAAGGAAAGATAAATTTTAATAAGAAATTTTACGGAATAGTTCTTTTTTTACTTAATACACTTTTATGTATTGAAATGGGAGATATATCTATAAGTGATGGAAATCAAACAGTTTTTGAAGGAATTACAGCTATATATAATTCACAAAGTATGTTACATGGTGGTATAATATGTTATCTTATAGATATACCTTTATATAAGCTTTTTGGTAAATTGGGGTCCTTTGTTATTTTTATATCTATATACATAATTTCATTTATATTAATAAGTCAAATATCTCTATATACTATAATAGAAAAATTAAAATTAGAAAGAAAAATTAGTAAAGATAATAAAGAGATAATTTGTGAGGAAAAAGTAGATGAAAAAGAGATAGTTGCTTATGATGTTGAAAGTGAAGATGAAAGCAATACTAAAAAGAATAATAAGATTAAAATAATTGATTTTATTAAAAATGGAACTATAGAAAAAGAAGAAGAAGAACATCCTGTTATAGATGTTAAGTTTAGTAGTGAAAATGTAAAAAGCCATGATAATAAAGTTGATGAGGATATAAATGAAGAACTAGAAAAGGAAATAAGTAAAGGAAATTCTAATTTTAATATAGAATATAAATTTCCTAATATGAATTTATTAAATCAAAATATTAGTAGCAAACTAAATAAAGAAGATAAAAAAGGACTTTTAAATAATGCAGGTAAATTGGAAGAGACTCTGTCTAGCTTTGGTGTAGAAGCTAAAGTTATACAAGTTACCAAAGGCCCTTCTGTAACTAGATTTGAACTTCAGCCTAGTGCTGGTGTAAAGGTAAGTAAGATTGTTAATTTAGCAGATGATATAGCACTAAATTTAGCTGCATCTGGAGTTAGAATAGAAGCACCCATACCTGGTAAATCTGCTGTTGGCATAGAGGTACCTAATAAGGAATTAAGCCCTGTATTTTTAAGAGAAGTATTAGAGTCTGCAGAATTCTCTAATTTTAATAAAAATCTAGCTTTTGCGCTTGGTAAGGATATTGGAGGTAACTGTGCAGTTTGGGATTTAACAAAAATGCCACACCTTCTTATAGCTGGAGCTACGGGGTCAGGTAAAAGTGTTTGTATTAATACTCTCATAATAAGTTTGTTATACAAATATTCTCCTCAAGACGTTAAACTATTAATGGTAGATCCTAAGGTAGTAGAGCTTAACATATACAATGGTATTCCACACCTTTTAATACCTGTAGTGACAGAACCTAAAAAGGCTGCTGGAGCGTTAAATTGGGCAGTAAATGAAATGACTAGAAGATATAAACTATTTGCTGAAAATAATGTGAGAAATATAGAAAGTTATAATGAATTATTTGAAAAGGGAAGAATAGAAAGTAAGTTGCCATTAGTGGTTATAATCATAGATGAGTTAGCAGATTTAATGATGGTTTGTCCAAATGATATTGAGGATTATATTGGACGTTTAGCTCAAATGGCAAGAGCGGCAGGAATGCACTTGGTTATTGCAACGCAAAGACCTTCTGTAGATGTTATTACAGGAGTTATAAAAGCTAATATTCCATCAAGAATATCTTTTGCAGTATCTAGTCAGATCGATTCAAGAACTATTTTGGATATGTCAGGAGCTGAAAAATTATTAGGAAAGGGTGATATGCTTTTTTATCCTACGGGAGAATCAAAGCCTATGAGAATCCAAGGGGCTTTCATATCAGAAGAAGAAGTTGAAAAAGTAGTAGATTATATAAAAAATCAACAGTGTAAAGTAGAATATGAAGATAGTATAATAGAGGAGATAAATACTGCTACTCAAGTTAATGATGATAATAAAGATGAATTGTTAGAAGAAGCTATTAAAATAGTAGTACAAACAGAACAAGCTTCTACATCACTTTTGCAAAGAAGACTTAGAATAGGATATAATAGAGCGGCTAGAATTATTGAACAATTAGAAGAAAGAGGAATTATCTCAGGAAAAGACGGTAGTAAACCAAGGCAAGTACTTATAAATAAAGATGATATAGACTAAGGAGGACAATACATGAAAAAGTTAAAGTTTGGAGTAGTAAGTTTAGGTTGTGATAAAAATAGGATAGATGCTGAAATTATGATAAATAAAATTAGCAAAGACAATGAAATAATTAATGATCCTAGGGAAGCAGATGTAATAATTGTTAATACTTGCGGTTTTATAGAAGATGCTAAACAAGAATCAATAAATACTATATTAGAAATGGCAAAATATAAAAGAGGAAATTGTAAAGCACTTGTTGTAACAGGGTGTTTAAGCCAAAGGTATGGTAAAGATCTTCAGGAACTATTACCAGAAGTTGATATTATGATTGGTGTTAATGATTATGATAAGTTAGGGGAAGCAATAAATGCTGCTGTCCAAAAGAAAGAAAAAACTTATTGCTTTAATTATAGCGATAGTATAATAAATGAAGGGGAAAGAGTGTTAACTACTCTTAGTCATTATGCTTATTTAAGAATAGGAGAAGGCTGTGATAATTTCTGTACTTATTGTATAATACCACGTATAAGAGGTAAATATAGAAGTAGAAAGATGGAAAATATATTAGCTGAAGCTAAAGCCTTAGCTAAAAAAGGTGTTAAAGAAATTATATTAGTAGCACAGGATACTACAAGATATGGTATAGATTTATACAATAAAAAGATGTTACCTGAACTGATAAATAAAATATCAGAAATAGAGGAAATAGAATGGATTAGAGTTTTATACTGTTACCCTGAAGAAATAGAACAAGAGTTTATAGATGTTATGGCTACTAATGCTAAGGTGTGTAAATATTTAGATATGCCAATACAACATATAAGTAATGATGTATTAAAACCTATGGGAAGAAGAGGAAGAAAAGAACAAATTTTAAATACTATAAATAATCTAAGAAAAAGAATACCTAATATATCTTTAAGAACTTCTTTGATTGTAGGATTTCCAGGTGAGAGTGAAGCTAGTTTTAATGAGTTAAAAGAATTTATTAAGGAAATAAGGTTTGAAAAGTTAGGCGTATTTAAGTATTCTCAAGAAGAAAATACTCCAGCTGCAATTATGGAAAACCAAATAGAGGAAAATGTTAAAGAAGAAAGACAAAAGAAATTAATGATACTACAACAAGATATATCAAATGAACTGAATAAAAGCAAAATAGGAAAAGTATATAATGTTATAGTAGATAATCTTAATGAAGAGTATTATATTGGTAGAAATTTTGAAATGGCTCCTGAAATTGATGGTGCAATTTATTTTAAATGTGATAAAATATTAAATATAGGAGATATTGTTCCAGTTAAAATTGAGAGTAGCTCAGAATATGATTTAATAGGAGTTGTATATTATGAATCTAGCAAATAAGCTTACATTAATAAGAATCTTTTTAGTTCCTATTTTTTTGGTCTTTATCGCCGTTAAAGGTATTCCATATGGCAAAGAAATTGCCACAGCTATTTTTATTTTAGCTGCATTAACAGATAAGTTAGATGGTTACATAGCTAGAAGTAGAAATCAAATAACTAAGTTTGGAAAATTCATGGATCCTTTAGCGGATAAATTACTTGTAACGGCAGCATTAATATCATTAGTTGAATTACAAGTTATCCCCACTTGGGTTGCTATGATAATTATAGCTAGAGAGTTTGCAGTAACAGGTCTTCGTGCTGTTGCAGCAGCGGAAGGAATAGTTATTGCTGCTAGTGCATGGGGAAAGGCAAAAACGGTTACACAAATTGTAGCAATTGTACTTGCTTTGATAAGCATTAACAAAGGTAGCCTAAATGCTTCTTCTACATTAATGATAATTCCATACGACTATATAGTTATATTAACTAAAGTAGCTATGGCTGCTGCTATTATAATTACAATTATATCTGGATTAGATTATTTTATTAAAAATAAGGAAGCTATTAATACAGATAGATAATTTAATGTTTAAAAGTAGTAATTATGTGTATAATCATAAATAAGTAAAGTACTTAATAAAAAGATTGTGAAGCAATTTTTTTTGAGTATAGAGCAAAGAGCATAGAGTTCAGATAAAAGAAATCTTCTCCATATCTGTACTCTATGCTTTGTAATATGTACTCTTTAAAAAAATGTGTAGCACTTTTTTTATACGTTGACCTAAGGAAAAGTTTATTGTATAATTAAATAGAACAGACGTTCGAAAAGATGAAAGGATGGTGAACCCTTTAGGGGGATAATATGAATAATGAAAAGTTTAAAGCGATAGAAGCTGCTATGGGGCAGATTGAAAAACAATTTGGTAAAGGTTCAATAATGAAATTAGGGGAACATAGTGTATTAAATATAGATGCTATACCAACAGGTTGCTTAGGAATGGATATTGCGTTAGGGATAGGTGGAGTTCCACGTGGAAGAATTATTGAAGTTTATGGACCAGAATCATCAGGTAAAACAACAGTAGCACTGCATATAGTAGCTGAAGCTCAAAAAATGGGAGGAGCGGCTGCATTTATTGATGCTGAGCATGCTTTAGATCCAGCTTATGCTAAAAGATTAGGAGCAGATATTGATAATCTTATAGTATCACAACCAGATACAGGAGAACAGGCTTTAGAAATTGCAGAAGCATTAGTGAGATCAAATGCTATTGATGTAATAGTAGTGGACTCTGTAGCTGCATTGGTACCAAGAGCAGAAATAGAAGGCGAAATGGGAGATGCTCATGTAGGATTACAGGCTAGACTTATGTCTCAAGCTTTAAGAAAGTTAGCCGGATCTATAAATAAATCTAAATGTGTAGCTATATTTATAAATCAGTTAAGAGAAAAGGTTGGAGTTATGTTTGGTAATCCAGAAACTACTCCAGGAGGAAGAGCATTAAAATTTTACTCTAGTGTTAGAATAGATGTAAGAAGAATTGATTCAATAAAGCAGGGAGAAGATATTTTAGGAAATAGAACAAGAGCTAAAATAACTAAGAATAAGGTTGCTCCTCCATTTAAAAATGCTGAATTTGATATTATGTATAATGAAGGAATATCAAGAACAGGTGATGTTTTAGACTTAGGAGTTAAAGAAGAGTTTGTACAAAAAAGTGGAGCATGGTTCTCTTACAAAGATATAAGACTAGGACAAGGAAGAGAAAATGCGAAGCAATTTTTAAAGGAAAATCCTGATTTATTATCCGAAATAGAAAACTCTATAAGACAAAAATATGAACTACCTATTGTAAACAAACCAGAGGAAGATAAAAAAGGTCAAAAAGCTAAGTCAGAAAATAAAACTGAAGAAAATAAATAATAATATATTCCGTTATATAAAGAATATATATAACTTGACATAATGATAAAATTAATATAAAATAAATACAAAATCTGGTTTAGCGCAAAGATCCATTTGAATAATATGACACCTTTCTATGCTTTTATATTTATTACGAATAGATATAGGGACAAAAAAAGCAAAGGAGGTGTTCATGTGAAACCAATACCAATATATTATATACTAATAACTGCAGTAGTAGCTGCTATCGCAATTTATATTGATTTTTATATAAGAAAAAATGTATCCGCAGCTAAAATTTCTAATGCAGAAGAAGAAGCAAAAAAAATAATTGATGAGGCAGAAAAAAATGCTGAATCAAAGAAAAAAGAAGCTATACTTGAGGCTAAAGAAGAGGTTCATAGATTAAGAAATGACTTCGAAAAAGAATCAAGAGATAGAAGAAATGAAATTCAACGTTTAGAGAGAAGAATAATTCAAAGAGAAGAATTGCTTGATAAAAAAAGCGATATGTTAGAAAAAAGAGATGAAACTTTAAACAAAAAACAACAGGAAGTTGCTGAATTAGAACAAAGTATTCAAGAATTGTATAACAAACAAAGAGAAGAGCTAGAAAGATTGTCAGGATTAACATCTGAGCAGGCTAAAGAAGTATTGTTAGAGGAAGTTAGCAAAGAGATTAAACATGAAACTGCTATGATGATTAAAGAAGTTGAGGCAAAGGCTAAAGAAGAAGCTGATAAAAAGGCAAGAGAAGTTATTACATATGCCATTCAAAGATGTGCTGCTGATCACGTAGCAGAAACAACTGTATATGTAGTAAACCTTCCAAACGACGAAATGAAAGGTCGTATAATAGGTAGAGAGGGAAGAAATATTAGAACTCTCGAAACTTTAACCGGAGTGGATTTAATAATTGATGATACACCGGAAGCAGTTATTCTTTCAGGATTTGACCCAATAAGAAGAGAAGTTGCAAGAATTGCATTGGAGAAGCTTATAGTGGATGGACGTATTCATCCAGCTAGAATTGAAGAAATGGTAGAAAAAGCTAAGAAAGAGGTTGAAAATGACATTAGAGAAGAGGGAGAACAGGCAACCTTTGAAACTGGTGTTCATGGACTACATTCTGAATTGGTAAGATTATTAGGTAGATTGAAGTATAGAACTAGCTATGGTCAAAATGTTTTGAAACATTCTATAGAAGTTTCATATTTAGCGGGTTTGATGGCTTCAGAACTAGGTATTGATCCTACATTAGCTAAGAGAGCTGGATTACTCCATGATATAGGTAAAGCAGTAGATCATGAAGTTGAAGGACCTCATGCAATAATTGGTGCAGAGGTAGCTAAAAAATATCATGAATCTTCTGTAATAGTAAATGCAATAGGTGCACATCATGGTGATGTAGAATCACAATCTCTAGAAGGAATATTGGTTCAGGCTGCTGATGCTATTTCAGCTGCAAGACCAGGAGCTAGAAGAGAAACTTTAGAAGCTTATATAAAGAGATTGGAAAAATTAGAAGAAATAGCAAATTCATATGAAGGCGTAGAAAAGTCATATGCCATTCAAGCGGGTAGGGAAATCAGAATAATAGTTAAACCAGAAGAAATAGATGATGCTGGGTCAGTTGAAATGGCAAGGAATATTGTAAAGAAAATAGAAGGCGAATTGGAATATCCTGGTCAAATCAAAGTAAATGTTATAAGAGAGACTCGAGCTATAGACTATGCAAAGTAAAATAGTTTAGAAAATAAATCCTTTTAATCTTGTAAATGTAATAAACTTTACAAAATTAAAAGGATTTTTTCATTATGTGTAGAATAATATAATTAGTATGTATAACAAATTTAGTTAAATTATAGGAGGTTTATTATGGAAGTATTAAAAGTTTCAGCAAAATCAAGTCCAAATAAGGTTGCAGGAGCACTAGCAGGAGTTTTAAGAGAAAAAGGAGGCGCTGAAATACAAGCAATAGGTGCAGGTGCGTTAAATCAAGCAATTAAATCTGTAGCGATTGCTAGAGGGTTTGTAGCACCAAGTGGTATTGATTTAGTATGCATACCAGCTTTTACGGACATAGAAATTGATGGCGAAGAAAGAACTGCCATTAAATTAATTGTACAACCAAGGTAAATATTGAATGTAATTAATTAAAATTTTAAGAAAAAGGGCTTGGATTTATTCAAGTCCTTTTATTTATGATGATTATATGGTAAATTATAATTTGTGATAAATATTTTGCATTGCAACAAGAGGAGGAATAATGTTGAACCTAAAAGCGTTAATTCAAATTATGAGGCCTAAACAATGGATAAAAAACAGTTTTGTTTTTGCGGCCTTAGTTTTTTCAGGCAAATTTATAGAAATGCCTTTATTACTTACTAATATAAAAACATTTATATTATTTTGTCTTACTTCTTCAACTATTTACATATTAAATGATTTAGTTGACATAGAGAAAGATAAACTTCATCCTGAAAAAAGGAATAGACCTTTACCTAGTGGAAAAATATCTAAAGGAGCAACTATTATTTTAGATATTTTAATATTCATTATTGTAGTATTATTATCTATAAAAAATATAAAATTGTTTTCTATTCTTTTCACATACTTAATTTTAAATGTATTTTATTCATTTAAATTAAAAAATGTAGTTATTATCGATGTAATGATTATAACTTTTGGATTTGTATTAAGGGTAGAAGCAGGAAGTATTTCTACAAATATTCCTATATCGCCTTGGTTAATACTATGTACAACGCTGCTTTCTTTATTTTTAGCCTTAAATAAAAGAAAAAGTGAATTAATTACACTAGAAAACAAAAGTGGAAGTCATAGAAAAATATTAGAAGAATATTCTATTGAACTTATTAATAGTATGTTGACTATAGTTACGCCATCTATACTTATGGCTTATTGTCTCTATACTTTTAGTTCAGTGCAAAGTAGGAGTATGATGCTTACAATTCCTTTTGTACTATATGGTATATTCAGATATCAGTATTTAATGTTTAAAAATAATATTGGTGGTAAACCAGAGGATATATTTACTAAGGATATTCCATTTTTAATTAATATAATTCTTTGGATAGTTAGTGTTTTAATTATTATTTATTTTAAATTATAACCGGGGGTGTAGTAGTGCTGACAAAAATAAATTACAATGTAGAGAAGAAAAGTAATAAATACTACCTTATAATAGGAGTGATAGGGTTAATACTAAGTATAGTCTGGTGTAGTATTGTTAGCCCTAAGTTATTTTCAGATTTTGAATACTATTATAATTTAGCTGTAGATATAGCTAACGGAAAGCCATGGGGCGATACCTATACATCTGTAGGATATCCAATTGCTCTAGGATTTTTATTTAAAATATTTGGAGCTAGTACTTTAGTAGCAAAAATATTTAATATAGTTCTTACAGTAATAAGTTATTATTTGGTTTATTCCATACTAGATAAACTAGAAATTAGTGAAATAAGTAAAAAGGTTATATTTACAATGTTTGTAGTATTTCCTATAAGTATATACTATAATAATTTAGTTGCTACAGAAATTATATTTTCAACTATGGTGCTATTAGTAACTAATGTGTATTTAAGTGATATTAAGTACAAGTATATAATCCTAGGAGTATTAATAGGAATGAATACAATAGTAAAACCATTCTTTATGTGTATATGTTTCGGATTTTTCTTAGTTGATAGTATAACTTCAAAGAAAATTATAAAATCTTTAGTAAATAGTTTAATAGCATTTATAGTAGCTGCTATAGTTATAGCACCTTGGTGTTATAGAAATACTAAACTTACAGGAGAACTTACCTTTGTATCTAATAATGGAGGTATAGTTTTATACATAAACAATAATTCGCAAAATAATGTAGGTAGATGGATGCCAGCTGAAGATGTAGAAAATTCAATAGTAAAGACAGAAGAGTATATAAATGCTAATATGACTAAAAGAAATAAAATGTTATCTAAGGCGGCTAAACAATGGATAAGAGAGAATCCTAAACATTTTATGGAATTAGGATTTTTAAGACTTGTTAATACTTATGGAACTGCTGGAGACTCTTATTATACTACTTATGAGAGTGGATTAAATGACAGTCAAAAAAATATTATTTATTCTATAGCAAATAAAGCAAAACAAATAGTATTTTATCCAGGTATTTTGTTTATCTTATTGTATAGTGTCTACATATTGATTAATTTAATAAAAAGAAGTACAGAAAATATAAATAAATTCATGTTATATTGCTGTGTAATATTTTATATGTTTACTTGTGTTTACTTCATTACAGAAGGACAGGCAAGATATTCATTTCCAGTAATATTTCCTTTAATTTATTGTTTTAATTACTTATTAAATATTTTAATAAGAAAGGTTAAGGAGTTGCTTTAATGATAGTTCAAATATTAGTATCAGTTTTTCTAGGAGCATTAGGACAAATACTAGTAAAATTTGGAGCGGTAAATTTAGATTTAAATTTTTCCCCAAATCATTTGGTTCCAAGTATAGTTAGTATAATAAAAAACTTGCCTGTAATGAGTGGAATAATATCCTATGGTGTAAGCTTTTTATTATGGATTAAAGTACTAAGCAAGGTTGAATTAAGTTATGCATACCCTATGGTAAGTTTAGGATATGTTCTTATAATGATATTTTCCTATTTTTTATTTAAAGAAAATATTACCCCTCTAAGAATTGTTGGGGTGTTATTTATAATTGTAGGTGTTATCTTAGTTGCAAGGAGCTAGTTGATGATTATTCATTAATAATATATTGAAAAAATTTCAATATCACAAAGAATATGCACTTTATTGTAAATAAAAGGGATTGGCTGTTTTGAAAAAAATTATTTCATTCATTTCTTTTTAATAGAAAGAAAAAATGAAATAATTTTTTTTTGAATTGCATTTTAGATAAAATTTATGTATTATAAGAGTATACTTTTTATTTATATGCAAGAAAATTAAAATGACAAACTTATTTTGGAGGTGTGCCTATATGATATTTTCTAAAAAAGCAGAACAAATAGAGGCGTCAATAACTTTAGCAATTACAGCTAAAGCAAAAGAAATGAAGAAAAATGGAATAGATATTATAGGATTTGGTGCTGGGGAACCAGATTTTAATACACCTGAAAATATTCAGAGTGCAGCTATAGAAGCAATGAAAGAAGGATTAACAAAGTACACCCCGGCATCAGGTATTATAGAATTGAAGGAAGCTATAGTAGAAAAATTTAAGAAAGAAAATAATTTAAATTATAAACCATCCCAGATAATAATATCCACAGGAGCAAAGCAATGTCTTGCTAATGCTTTTATGGCTATATTAAATCCAGGAGATGAGGTGATAATTCCTACACCTTATTGGGTAAGTTATCCTGAACTAGTTAAATTATCAGATGGAGTGCCTGTGTTTGCAAAAACAGATGAAAAAAATAGTTACAAATATGATGTTGGTAAATTAGAGAAAATAGTGAATGATAAAACTAAGGCTATAATTATAAATAGCCCTAATAACCCTACAGGAAGTGTATGTACAAGAGAGGAACTATTAGAACTTGCAGATTTTGCAAAGAGACATGATCTTGTTATAATTTCTGATGAAATATATGAAAAGCTTATGTATGAAGAAGACGAACATGTAAGTATAGCTAGTTTGAGTGAGGATGCATACAAGAGAACAATAGTAATAAATGGAGTATCTAAAACTTATGCTATGACTGGATGGAGAATAGGGTATGCTGCAGCGGATGAAAAAATAATAAAACTTATGTCCAATATACAAAGTCATGCTACCTCTAATCCTAATTCTATAGCTCAGTATGCTTCACTAGAAGCTTTAGTTGGAGATCAAAGTTCTATTCATGATATGATTAAGGAATTTAAGAGTAGAAGAGATTATGCAGTAGAAAGAATAAATAAAATAAATTATATAAGCTGTATTGAACCAAAGGGAGCGTTCTATGTATTTATTAATATATCTAAAATAATTGGCAAAACTATAGATGGGGAGAAAATTAATGGATCATTAGATTTCTGCGATAAATTATTAGAAAAAGGTAAGGTAGCTGCTGTGCCAGGAGTAGGTTTTGGTTTAGAGAACTTTATAAGAATATCTTATGCCACTTCTATGGAAAATATTAAGAATGGTTTAGATAGAATAGAGGAGTTTATAAATAAGCTAAGATAATATTAGAGTGATATTGGAGTAACTGGAAACTTTATGTTTAAAATATACTCTAAAAGTGATATAATAGACATGATAGGAAAGCATAAGATAGTAGGGGTGATATTAGGTATGGTATCTAAGGAAGTTATGGTAAATAGTTCTACTGGCTTACATGCGAGACCAGCCACATTATTGGTAAAAAAGGCTTCTTCATTTAAGTCAGAGATAAGTATGGAATTCAATGGCAAAAAGGCTAATATTAAAAGCTTAATCGGAGTTTTATCTTTAGCCGTTACTAGAAATTCAAAGGTAACTGTAATAGCTTCAGGAGACGATGAAGCTTTAGCAGTAGAAGAAGTAGCAAAATTAATACAATCAATGGAATAGTTAAATAAATAAAAGGCTCCCCTTCGAGCCTTTTATTTATGCTTTAGAATTCTTTTTGATTTTTAATAATAAAAGAATTAAATATGTTCCCGAGACTCCTACTAATATATATATTAATCTAGATACAAAATTAGCAGGCTCTCCAAAAATTCCACTTACTAGATTAAAATTAAATAAACCTAATAGTCCCCAGTTTACAGCGCCGATAATAACAAGTATTAAAGAAATTTTGTCAAATAAATTAAATTTATACATAATTGCCTCCCTCATAACTTTAATTTCTATTCTAATTAATTATATTAATTAAGAACAGAATATAGAACACTTTTTATTACGAACATAAGTGTATAAATTTGATAAAATATATGATATAATATGAATGAAAAAAACGAATCTAAACATTTTATACGTATGGAGGTTTTTTATATGAGAGATTGTTATAGTACACCTTTAAATACAAGATATGCTTCAAAGGAAATGAGCTATTTATTTTCTGAAGATATGAAATTTAAAACTTGGAGAAAATTATGGGTGGCTTTAGCTGAATGTGAGAAAGAATTAGGTTTAAATATTACAGAAGAACAAATTGATGAATTAAAAAGTAATGTAGAAAATATTAATTACGAAGTAGCGGAAGAAAAGGAAAAGGAAATAAGACATGATGTAATGAGCCATGTATTCGCATATGGTACTCAATGTCCAAAAGCAAAAGGAATTATTCATTTAGGAGCAACTAGCTGTTATGTTGGAGATAATACAGATCTTATAATAATGAAAGAAGCTTTAGTGGTTATAAAAAAGAAAATAATAAATATAATTTGTGAATTATCTAAGTTTGCATTAAAATATAAAGATTTACCAACACTAGGATTTACTCATCTTCAACCAGCTCAATTAACTACTGTGGGTAAAAGAGCTACTTTATGGATACAGGATTTAACCATGGATTTAGAAAAGATGGATTTTCTTATGGAAAATTTAAGATTTAGAGGAGTAAAAGGAACTACAGGAACCCAAGCAAGTTTTATGGAACTTTTTGATGGGGATGAAAAAAAGGTTAAAACTTTAGATAAAATGGTTACTGAAAAAATGGGATTTAAAAAAGAATTTATGGTAACTGGTCAAACTTATTCAAGAAAAGTAGATTCTATTATATTAAATACTCTATCAGAAATAGCTCAAAGTGCATATAAATTTAGTAATGATTTAAGATTATTGCAAAGTATGAAAGAAGTAGAAGAGCCTTTTGAAAAAAATCAAGTTGGTTCATCGGCTATGGCTTATAAAAGAAATCCTATGAGAAGTGAAAGAATAGGTGCTTTAGCAAGATACATAATAGTAAATTCATTAAATCCTGCTATAACAGCATCTACTCAATGGTTTGAAAGAACACTTGATGATTCTGCTAATAAAAGAATAGCTGTATCAGAAGCTTTCTTAGCTTTGGATGGAGTGCTTAATTTATATTTAAATATAAGTAGCAATATGGTGGTATATGATAAAGTAATACAGTCTCATGTTTTAAGGGAGTTACCTTTTATGGCTACAGAAAATATTCTAATGGAAGCAGTTAAAAAAGGTGGAGATAGACAGGAATTACATGAAAGAATTAGGGAACATTCTATGGAAGCGGCTAGAAGAGTGAAAGCAGAAGGTTTGGATAATGATTTGATTCAAAGAATAATAGATGATAGTAGTTTTAATATGAGTAAAGAAGAAATATTATCATTAATAGATCCTAAAAAGTTTATTGGAAGAGCACCAGGTCAGGTAAAAGACTTTGTAGAAGAAGTGGTTAATCCTATATTAGAAAAAAATAAAGAAATGGTAGGATTAAATGTAACTATAAACGTGTAATTTAAGATCAGAAAAAGTTCTAGGTTTTTATAATATAAATTCCTAGAACTTTTTTATTTTGTAAAATATAAATCACACATATACTGATATAATCATATATTAATATGGAATATATTATATTATTCTACATATTAGTAACATATTATATAAAATTTTAAAGGAATATGTAATAATGTATCGAATATATATTAAATGTAACAAATTTTAATTAAAGTCTTATTAATAAATGGAGGTTGTCATGAAAAGAGAAAATCTAAATCCTTTTGAAAATGCCCAAAAGGTAATAAAAGAAGTTTGTTCAATAATTAATGCAGATGATAGTGTATATGAATTGTTAAAAGAACCAGCAAAGGTAATTGAGGTTAATATACCTGTAAAAATGGATAATGGAAATATAAAAGTGTTCAAAGGATATAGATCTCAACATAATAATGTGCTAGGTCCTACTAAAGGTGGAATTAGGTTTCATCAAAATGTAAATTTAGATGAGGTAAAAGCTTTATCAATTTGGATGACTTTTAAATGTGCTGTAGCAGATTTGCCTTATGGAGGAGGCAAAGGGGGAATAATTGTAGACCCGAAAACTTTATCTAAAGGAGAACTAGAAAGATTAAGTAGGGGATATGTACAAGGAATTTATAAGTCTATAGGAGAAAAAGTAGATATTCCTGCCCCTGACGTAAATACTAATGGAGAAATAATGAGTTGGATGTTAGACGAATATAATAAGTTAGTTGGAAAAAATGCGTTAGGAACTTTCACAGGAAAACCAATAGACTTGGGAGGATCTAAAGGCAGGGTAGAAGCTACAGGGTTAGGTATTGCTATTACTGTTAGGGAAGCTTTGAAAAAGTTAAATATGAAAATAGAAAATGCCAAGGTTGCTATACAAGGTTTAGGTAATGTAGGAAGCTTTGCTGCGAAAAATATGGAAGCACTGGGTTCTAAAGTTGTGAGTGTAGCGGAATGGGATAAAGGAAAAGGATTCTATGCTATATATAACAAAGAAGGATTTAAAGTTGAAGATTTAATAAGATATTTCAAAGACAATGATACGTTGATTGGATTCCCTAATTCTAAAGAATTGTCTAGTGAAGAATTTTGGTCATTGGATGTAGATGTTTTAATTCCAGCTGCATTAGAAAACTCTATAACTTTAGAGAATGTTAATTTAATAAATGCTAAATTGATATGTGAAGGAGCTAATGGCCCTATAACTCCAGAAGCGGACGATATATTAAATAAAAAGGGTATTTTAGTAACGCCAGATATATTAACAAATATAGGTGGTGTTGTAGTTTCATATTTCGAATGGGTACAAAATCTAAGTGGATACTATTGGGAAGAAAACAAAGTAAAAAAAGAAGAGGATATATTATTAGTTAACTCTTTTAAAAATGTATGGAATGTAAAAGAAGATTTTAATGTTTCTATGAGGAAAGCTGCATATATTTATTCTATTAAAAAATTAGCTTCTGCTATGAAGCTTAGAGGATGGTATTAAAAAACAGCCAATATGGCTGTTTTTTAATTTTGAAGTTTTTAGGAACGTATGTTCTAATGCTTTTTAGAAATTTATTATTTTTCTCTTTATATGAATTATTTGACCTAAAATTTCTATTCATCTCAAATTTCAATTTACAATAAGAAAAATAAATTAATTTACTTAATTCCAACTTACCCACAAAGTTATTCCCAATTTGTGGTAAAATGATAAATTCATAATTATCAACGGAATTACCAACAATTGTTATTTACATAAAATGGTATAAAAATAGATTATTATTTCTTATCTGTACCAATATAATATTTTAAAATATAGATACAGAAAATGGAAAACCAATTAAATAAATGATATGCATTATCAATTGAAATAAGTCTAAAGGAGAGTAGGGTGAATAACGATTTTATTTTGTACTATTCTACACGATATTATATATAGCATAATATTCGATTTTTAGCAACAAAATAAATTTTAAAATTTCTCCAAAGTACTTTTATAAGTATAAATAAAAATATTTTCTAACATTATATGTAGGATTGAATATAAAATTTATATCAAAAAGAAGGATTTTAGCCCCCTTTTGTAGAATATTTTATTCGCGAAATGTTTATTTCGCGAAGTTGGAAGTGAATTTTAAGGAGGAAGCTATGAAATATAAATTAAAACATGTATATGATCCATCATTACCTAATCAAATTAATGATTTCATTAATTATCTAGGAACCATCAAAGGAAAATCTAATAATACTATAGATGCATACAAATTTGATTTAGTTTTGTTTTTTAGATTTTTAAAATTATATAGAGGTATGGTTTCTGATGATACAGAATTTGAATCTATAGAAATAAAGGATATAGATAATGACTTCATTAGAAGTTTGACTTTATCAGACTTATATGCATTTTTAGCTTTTGTTGAAAATTATAGGGATAATGGCAATTATGCTAGAGCTAGAAAAGTTGCTACATTAAGATCATTCTTTAGATTTCTACAAGGTAAGGCAAAGATTATAGATGATAATCCTACTTTGGAGTTGGAAGCTCCTAAAATTAATAAAAGAAACCCTGTTTATCTAACTTTAGATGAAAGTAAAAAACTTCTCGACTCTATTCAAGGCAAAAATAAAGAAAGAGATTATTGTATAGTGACTTTATTTTTAAACTGTGGACTAAGATTATCTGAATTATGTGGTATTAATATTTCAAAAATAAAAGGAGACACTTTAACTGTAATTGGTAAAGGTAATAAAGAAAGAACTATATATTTAAATAAAGCTTGCATAAAGGCTATACATAATTATTTACAAGTAAGGAATGCTAATGCTGATAAAATCAAAGATAAAGATGCCCTATTTATAAGCAGAAACAACACTAGAATAAATAAAAGAACTGTTGAAATGTTAGTTAAAAAATATGTTGATAAAGCTAATTTAGATACAGATAAATACACGCCACATAAACTAAGACACACTGCTGCTACACTTATGTATAAGTATGGAGATGTAGATATAAGAAGTTTACAGCAAATATTAGGCCATGAAAATGTATCTACAACTCAAATATATACTCATGTAGATAATGAGAAACTAAGAGAAGCTGTTAGATCTAATCCTCTTAGCGAAGAATATGAAGATGATTTGGAGTTGTTTGAAACAAATAAGTAGGGATAATTATGCTCTTTACTGGCACCTTCAAAAAATTAAAGAGCATGCATATTTAATTTTTATGCATGCTCTTTTTGTAATACTAAATAATAATATTATTTCTTTCTTATTCTTATAAGTCCAGGAAATTCTTCGTATAAAATATCTTTGGATTTGTCTTCGTTTTCTAATATCTCTTTTAAGCCTTCTATATCATCTATCAATTCCATATCTTCTTCATTGAAATCGGGTCCGGTATAATCATCTCCAACAAATTCGCATTGAGAATTATTTTCATTCTCATTTTTTTCTATATTCTCTGTTAATGAAGAATTATTTTCATCTTCATCATCTATGATTGAGTCTATTTTTATTCCCCTCATATCAAAGCTATCTTGGAGACATTTACCACAGTTATCGCACTTTTTATTTTTATTTAAATCACATATATCGCATTCTCCACAATCATCACAGCTTTTATTAATATCCATTATACAATGTTTATATTTTGGCATTATTTTATCCCCTCTTTACTTTTATAAGTTTATATAATTAGTTATTTTACTACATTAAGGTATTATATCAAAACAAAAAAATATATTCAACTAAAATGCGGTAAATGATAAATTTTTATTCGATGGGAACATAAGTTTGATATTCTCTGTTTAATATGCTATAATCATATTA
Source organism: Clostridium lundense DSM 17049 (assembly GCF_000619945.1). GTDB lineage: Bacteria > Bacillota > Clostridia > Clostridiales > Clostridiaceae > Clostridium_AO > Clostridium_AO lundense. The sequence continues at coordinate 698,425 of NZ_JHVC01000001.1, forward strand.
AGATTATTTTGCGAGGTGTTTATATGTCTAAACAGGATAAGCAAATGGAAATATATGAATACATTAAGGAACAAATAAGAACGAAAGGTTATCCCCCTTCAGTACGTGAGATTTGTGCTGCAGTTGGATTAAAATCAACATCTACGGTACATGGTCATTTACAAAGACTAGAGAAGAAAGGATTTATAAAAAGAGATCCTACTAAACCAAGAGCTATAGAACTTGTAGATAGTACTGTATATAAAAAAGAAATGATTAATATTCCTGTAATAGGCACTGTTACTGCTGGAAGTCCTGTTTTAGCAGTAGAAAATATAGAAGATACCTTCGCCTTGCCTGTAGATTTTGTAAAAAGTAATAATGAGCTTTTTATATTAAAGATACATGGAGAAAGCATGATTGATGCTGGCATAATGGATGAAGATTTAGCTATAATTGAACAGACTAGTTCCGCAGAAAATGGTGATATAGTAGTGGCTTTACTGGAAAACGAAGCTACTATAAAAAGATTTTATAGAGAGAATGACTATATAAGATTACAGCCGGAAAATAAAGCTATGGAGCCTATAATAGTTAAGGATTGTAAGATCATTGGTAAATTAGTTGCACTTTATAGAAAATATTAAAAAAGATAGGTTAAATCGTTCTATCTCACATTGCAAAAAGGTACATTCTCAATTATGAGGATGTACCTTTTTATCTTATGAATTAAGGATTTTATTTAAAGCAATAAGAATTCCTATCTTTGCATGATCAAAGGTAAGTCCTCCCTGTAAATAAGCAATATAAGGTTCCCTTATAGGAGCATCAGCAGATAATTCTATAGATGAACCCTGAACAAAAGCACCTGCTGCCATTATAACTTGATCTTCATAACCTGGCATATCCCATGGTTCACACTGAAGGAAAGAATCGATTGGTGAGCCAGCTTGAATACCCTTACAGAAATTTATAAGTTTTTCTTTATCATTGAATTTTATAGATTGAATTATGTCACTTCTTTTTTCATTGTATTTAGGTAAAACTTCAAAACCTGCAAGCTCCATTACTCTTGAACAGAAAATAGCACCTTTAGCTGCTTCCATAGCTATATGTGGAGCAAGAAATAATCCCTGAAATAATAATCTCATTACTCCAAAAGTAGAACCACATTCCCCTCCTATGCCTGGAATAGTAAGTCTATAAGCAGCTTGAGTAACATATTCGTTTTTTCCTACTATATATCCACCTGTTGGAGCAATCCCTCCACCAATATTTTTAATTAATGAACCTGCTATTAAGTCCGCTCCTACGTCTGTTGGCTCTATGGTATCAATAAATTCTCCGTAGCAATTGTCTACAAAACAAATTACATCTTCTCTTATGCTTTTAACAAAGGAAATTATATCTTTTATTTCAGAAACTAATAGTGAATTTCTCCATCCATAACCAGTAGATCTTTGTATATGTACTAACCTAATGCTTTTATCTTCTATTAAAGCATTTCTAACTGCTTCAAGATCCACCTTTCCGTCTTTTAAATCTATTTGCTTATAATTAACTCCATACTCTCTTAAAGAACCTATGTTCGTATCTCCTGTTATTCCTATTATGCTATGTAAAGTATCATAAGGAGCTCCAACAATAGAAAGCATAGTATCATTAGGTCTTAAATTACCAAATAAAGCTGCTCCAATAGCATGTGTACCATTTACAAAATGAGGTCTAACTAAAGCTGCCTCTGCATTAAATACTTTTGCATATACTCTATCTAAAGCATCTCTACCTATATCTCCATATCCATAACCTGTAGAATTAGTAAAATGAGAGTCACTTATTCTTTCTTCCTGTAATGCATTTAGTACCTTTAGCTGATTAAACTCTCTTATCTCATCATATTTTACGAATTCTTTTTCTACATCTTTTAAAGCTTTTTCATATAAGTCTATAACATTATCTTTAATTTTATAAATATTTTTTAATTGTTCTTTAGTTTGTTCCATCATTTTTAAGAACCCTCCAATATTTAATTTTAAGTATTATAATTATAACTACATTTAAATATATTACCATATAAAAAAAGAATAGGCAAAATAATTTGCCTATTCTTCATCATTCTCAGGTGTAGAGGTAAATAATATTGCCTTGCATGGTGTTATTGTAGATATGGCATGCTTATATATAAGCATTTGTTTTCCATTACAATCTAATACCACAGTAAAACTATCAAACCCTTTTACATTACCCTTTATCTGAAAGCCATTTGTTAGATATATTGTAACATCAGTTCTATTTTTTCTGGCCCCATTTAAAAATATATCTTGTAAATTGTTAACCGCTTTACTCATATAACTCACCCTCCATTGTATACTTTATATTATTATTCTATAAATTATAAGAAAATCCTTTAATTTTCCACAGTTAAATAGCCTTTTTTAATATCTTCGGTTTTTCTTATAATAGTCTTTACTATATCTTCCTCAGAAGAAAATTCATCTTTATCTATCCATATAATTCTATTATCTTTTCTAAACCAAGTAAGCTGTCTTTTAGCATAGTTTCTGCTACCCTTTTTTATTAGGTATATAGCCTCATCTAAAGAGATTTTCCCTCCAAGGTAATAAAGTATTTCTTTATAACCTATCCCCTTCATGGACTGCATATTTTCATCACAACCCATACTCTGTAATTTTTTTACTTCCTCTATAAGACCGTTTTGAATCATTATATCTACTCTTTTATCTATTCTTTCGTATAATTTAGCCCTATCCATATTTAAAACAAAGTAATATATGTTGTATGGTATATTATATATGTCTTGCTCGGAAGAATACTCACTCATAGTTTTACCTGTTAATTTATATACTTCTAAGGCTCTTATTACTCTCTTTAAATTATTGTAATGTATCTTATTATAGGATTCTATGTCTATTTCTTTTAATAGGTTGTGAACATATTCTTTACCTTTTTCAGTAGCTAGATTTTCTAAATAAATTCTATAATCTTTATCTTTATCTGCTTCGGTGAAATTATAATTATATATCAATGAATTAATGTATAACCCAGTTCCCCCTACTAACATAGGAAGCTTGTTTTTTAGATATATTTCTTCTATGGCTTTTTCTGCATGGTCTTTAAACTCAGCAGCACTAAAGTTATCCCAAGGTTCTACTACATCTATTAAATGATGTTTAATTCCTTTCATTTCTATATCTGATACTTTAGCAGAACCTATATCCATATATTTATATATTTGCATTGAATCAGCTGATATAATTTCTCCATCTAATTTTTGTGCAAGGGATATTGAAATATCAGTTTTACCTACTGCAGTAGGTCCTGCTAATATAAATAGTTCCTTCATAGTATGGTATCTCTCCTTTTACTGTATTCTCTTAAATCTTTTTTCTAATTCATTTAAAGTTATTTTAATTATAGTAGGTCTCCCATGAGGACATGTAAAAGGATCATCTATATATCTTAAATTTTCTAAAAGACTTTCCATTTCATCAAAAGATAATTTATCATTTGCTTTTATAGCAGATTTACATGCAAGTTTAGCTATTTTATTATATTTTATTTCTGCTGTATCTCCATTCCCTAAGTTTTTTATATTATCAATTATTGCCATAAATAAATCGTTTAATTCAGGTTTTCCAATAATAAATGGTACCTCTCGTATACTTATAGTATTATCTCCAAAAACTTCTATATTAAAACCTACTCTTTTAAATATTTCTTCATTTTCTACATAATATATAAAATCCTCAGGTAATAACTCTATTACTACAGGAGTTAATAATACTTGAGACTTAACTCCACCATTTTGTATATTAAATCTGTATTTCTCAAAAAGTATTTTTTCATGAGCAGCATGTTGATCTATAATATATAAGTCTTCAGCCGCTTGTGCCAAAATATAAGTGCTATTAAACTGCCCTATTATCCTAAGCTTGCTAAACTTAGCTATAGGTACTTCTTCTTTTAGAGGAATAGGTTTTGGCTCTATTGGTACATCAGTTTTCATAACACTTATAATATCCTTTTTATTAACATTTTCTACTTTATTTAACACTTCATTTTTTTCTTCCATAGAGTAATCTTTAGAACAATCCTTCTTTTCATTAATAAAACTGCTATTACAAATTGGATTTACATCATAATTATTAGTGTCAGGTTTGTCTTTTCCATTATATAAATCTGCAAAGCTACTAGGTTTATCTTCTTTTAAATCTATTGGAAGTTGGATTTTTTGTACAGTTTCAAATTTTAAATCTTCCTTCATTACCTCTTTGGAGGAGATATCATCTGTACTATTTTCTATATCTATACTAAAAGAATCCACAAGACTATTTCTTAAAGCTTTATGTACTCCATTAAAAACCGAGCTAAAAATCATTCTATCATCTTTAAATTTAATCTCAGTTTTTGTAGGATGAACATTAACATCTACATACTCAGGAAAAATATCTATAAATGTTATAAAGAAAGGAAATTTATTAACTGTTAAAAAAGATTTAAAAGCATTTTCTACCGCTGTAGTAATAAGTCTATTTTTTATATATCTTCTATTTACAAATATACTTTGATTATTTCTGCTTCCTCTACTTATTTCCGCATTACCTATATAACCATATATAGATAAAATGTCATTATACTCTTCAAAACTAATTATATTATCTATAGTGTTTTTTCCGTATATGGTTCTTATTACATCCTCTATATTACCGGTGCCATAAGTATTTAATACAGTTTTATTATTATTTATTAATTTAAAGGAAATCTCTGGATTAGCCAAAGCCAATCTATGAATTATATCAGATATTAAGGAAGCTTCTCTAGAGGTTGACTTTAAAAATTTCAGTCTTGCAGGTACATTGTAAAAAAGATCCCTAACTTCTATTATAGTACCTATATTCACTCCTGTTTCTCTTATATACTCTATAGTACCGCCTTCTATATATATTTCTTTACCAAAGCTAAATTCCTCTACTCTACTTCTTAAGAGAGTTTTTGATACAGAAGATATACTAGCTAAAGCTTCCCCTCTAAAACCCATAGTATTTAATACAAAAACGTCTTCTATTTTTTCTATTTTACTAGTAGCATGGGCTAAAAAGGCTTTTTCTATATCATCAGGAAATATTCCTGAACCATCATCAGTAACCTTTATTAGCTTTTGTCCTCCTTCTTCAATTTCCACTATTATATTTTTACTTCCAGCATCTATGCTGTTTTCAACTAATTCTTTAACTACAGAGAAGGGTCTTTCTACCACTTCTCCTGCAGCTATTTTGTTAAAAGTATCTTTATCTAATAAATTAATTCTACTCAAAAAATTCCCCACCTTTTAAATGGATCTGGCTTTTTTTATAATTTCATAGAGTTTATTAAAACCTTCAAAAGGAGTAATATTCATTATGTCAATATCAGCTATTTCTTTTATTAAATTATTTTTTTCAATATCTGTAAAATCTAATTGTAAACTATCTTCTTTAATTATAGAATTATTACTTTTTATATCATCCTTAGATTCATCATTAGGTTTAGTAATGGATTTATCTATAGCTACTTCTGATATGTTATCCTTAACTATATCGTTAACATCTATATTGTTACTCTTATCCTTTTCAATGGAGGATAATATTTCTTTAGCTCTTTTAATAACAATTTCAGGTAGACCAGCTAGCTTTGCTACTTCAATACCATAAGACTGATCTGCTCCCCCTCTTATAATCTTTCTTAAAAATACTATGTCCTTATCTATTTCCTTTACCTGTACGGAATAATTTTTTACTCCTTTTATTGTATCTTCCAATCCAGTTAACTCATGATAATGTGTAGCAAACAAAGTTTTACATCTTAAGCTTTCATTGTTGCATATATATTCTATAACCGCCCAAGCAATACTTAAACCATCAAAGGTACTAGTTCCTCTACCTACTTCATCTAATAATATTAAACTTTTATTAGTAGCATTTTTTAATATATTTGAAACTTCCCACATTTCTACCATGAAAGTACTTTTCCCTGCAGCTAAATCATCAGAAGCACCAATTCTTGTAAATATTTTATCACATATAGATATTTTAGCTATTTTTGCAGGAACAAAACTACCTATTTGAGCCATAATAGTAATTAAAGCCACTTGTCTCATATATGTAGATTTACCTGCCATATTTGGTCCTGTTATAAGTAATAGTTCCTCATCTTCTGTATTTAAAAATGTATCATTGGCCACAAAATTTCCTGTAGGGATCATCTTTTCTACAACTGGATGTCTTCCTTCATTTATTGTTATTTCATCTCCATCCACAATTTCCGGCTTACAATAATTATTTTCCATTGCTACAGTAGCTAAGGAACTTAAACAATCTAAATTAGCAATTATCTCTGCTGAGTTTTTCATTCTATCTATATGAGTTTCAATGGCATCTCTTATTGCTACAAATACTTCATATTCTAGGTTTATAAGTTTTTCTTCTGCCCCAAGTATTTTGTCTTCCATTTCCTTTAATTCAGGCGTTATATATCTTTCCGCATTAGCCAAAGTTTGCTTTCTTATATATCTTCCTTCCGGCACAGAGGATAAATTAGATTTTGTTATTTCTATATAGTACCCAAAAACTTTATTATACCCTACTTTTAAGGATTTAATTCCTGTAAATTCTCTTTCCTTATTTTCTAAATTAGCTATCCACTCTTTACCATGAGCTTTTGCTTTTCTTAATTCATCTATAGCTTCATTATATCCTTCTTTTATTATATTACCTTCTTTTACAGATAAAGAAGGAGTATCAAATATAGATATATCTAAAAGTTCATAAATGTCTTTGAGTTCATCTAGAGATTCATACATATTATTTAATAAATTGCTTTTAAAATCTTTCATTATGTTTTTTATATTTGGCAACTTTTCTATAGAATTTTTTAAAGAAAGTAATTCTTTAGCATTAACACTTTTGGAAGAGATTTTACCTACAATTCTTTCAATATCGTATATATTTTTTAGACTTTCTTTTAAGTCTTCATGTAGAGATAAACTATTTAGTAATTCTTCCACTGCATCTAGTCTGTTTTTTACCATGTTTTTATTAATTAGTGGTTGTTCAATCCATTTTCTTAGCTGCCTTCCACCCATGGAAGTGCTGGTTTTATCTAAAACCCAAAGTAAGGAGCCTTTTTTAGTTTTATCTCTTAAGGTTTCTGTAAGTTCTAAATTACGTCTTGTATTTATATCTACGGATAAAAAATCTACTATATTATAGTATTGAAATTTATCTATATGAGATAAAGATGTCTTTTGTGTTTTAAGTATATAATTTATTAAAGAGTTACCGCTTCTTATTAAAGAATTGGTATAATCCCCTTTTTTAAAATTAAAAAACTGTTTTTCTAAAGTATCTTCTAAGGAGAAATCCCTACTATCAACACTTGTAAATACTACGTTAAATCTGCTGCTTATTGCATCTAATATAGTTTTATCTGTTTTTTCTTCTACTAATATTTCACTAGGATTATATTTAGAAATTTCATCTAGAAGTATACTTTCATTATAGTTACAATCAGTAGCAAAAAATTCGCCTGTGGATATATCACAAAAACATATACCTAAACTATTACTCCCATCTATATAAAAACTCATTATGTAGTTATTTTTGTTATCTTCAAGGAATGCTGTATCTGTATAAGTTCCAGGAGTTATTATTTTTATAATATCTCTTTTTACAATACCTTTTGCTAAGGCAGGATCTTCTAGCTGCTCACATATAGCAATTTTATATCCTTTGTTTATAAGTCTTATTATATATGAATTAGCGGAATGATAAGGTATTCCACACATAGGAGCTCTATTTTCCAGACCACAATCTCTTCCTGTTAATACTAACTCTAGTTCTTTTGAAGCAACTTCTGCATCTTCAAAAAACATTTCATAGAAATCCCCAAGTCTGAAGAAAAGTATACAGTCTTTACATTTTTCTTTAACTTCTAAATATTGTTGCATCATTGGAGTAAGACCCAATTTGTTCACTCTCCTTTATATATCAAATAATTTTTAGTTTCAATATAAATTGAATAATTCTATAAAAAAAGCTCTTTATAAAGAGCCTTTTTTTATCCGATGACTACCCGCTCTAATACTCCCATCTTCTTTAAATTGGGAGTAAAGAGCGGGTACGTCCCTGGATAACGATTTCTAAGCTTCAGCAGGAGTTTTTACTCCTGCTGAAACCAAGAACTCTGTTTATATTTCTTCTCCTATTAAAGAGAAACCTTGAGCTTTTGTTATTTTAACCATTACTAACTTTCCTATATTATCTTTATTACCAGTAAAGTTTACAAGCTTACCTGTTCTTGTTCTTCCTGTTAATTTTTCTTCGTCGTTTTTACTTTCACCTTCCACTAATACTTCTACATCTTTGCCATCATACTCTTTATTTTTCTCAGCGGAAATTCTATTTACTACTTCTATTAATCTATTAAATCTATCATGTTTTACATTATCATTAATTTGATTTTCCATCTTATCTGCTGGAGTGTTTTTTCTATTGGAATAGATAAATGTGAATGCGGAATCATAACCTACCTCTTCTACTAAAGTTAAAGTATCTACAAAGTCCTCTTCTTCTTCTCCAGGAAAACCAACAATTATGTCTGTAGTTAATGCAACATTTGGTATTTGTTCTTTTATTTTTCTTACAAGATTTAAATATTGTTCTCTATCATAATGTCTATTCATTTTCTTTAAAATTTTACTAGAACCAGATTGTACGGGTAAATGAATTTGTTCACATAATTTATTACATTCTTTTATAGCAAGAATTACATCATCAGTTAAATCTTTAGGATGAGAAGTCATAAACCTTATTCTTTCTAATCCTTTTACTTTATTTATTCTTCTTAAAAGATCACCAAAACCCATAGCAGGAACTAAGTCTTTACCATAGGAATTTACGTTTTGACCAAGTAATGTAATTTCCTTATATCCATTTTGAACTAGTTCTATAATTTCATTTTCTATATCCTCTGGATTTCTACTTCTTTCTCTTCCTCTAACATATGGAACTATACAATAAGTACAAAAATTATTGCAGCCATACATAATAGTAACAAATGCTTTTACACTGCTCTTTCTATCAATAGGAAGACCTTCTACTATTTCTTCTTCTTTATTCCATATTTCTACTAAGGATTTACCTTCTTGTTTTACCCTATTTAAGTATTCAGGGAATTTATGTGCATTATGAGTTCCAAAAAGTATATCTACAAAAGGATATTTCTTAACTATAGCCTCTGCCATACCTTCCTGTTGCATCATGCAGCCACATACCGCTATTATAAGGTCCGGTTTTTTTTCTTTAAGTTTTTTTAAAGCACCTAAATTTCCATATACCTTTAATTCTGCATTTTCTCTAATACAGCATGTATTAAAAATAATAATATCAGATTCTTCTCTTTCTTCTGTTCTAGAATATCCTAATTTCTTTAGCATACCAGATAGCTTTTCAGAATCTTCTTCATTCATTTGACAACCCCAAGTTTCTATATAAAATAAACCTTTTTCATTATTCATTTGTTTTCACCTCATATACATTTTTTAATAATTTAACATCCTACATTATACTATATTTTAGCTTCTTTATCTATTTTTTATTGAATTTTGTCATATTTAAAATAAAAACATTGTATATATGATAACTTACTTATATAAAATATTCAAAAAATAATATAAAAAATTAAATTATACACTATTTAATATATTGTTTGACCACTATATATACAAATACATCTATTAGTGGTTCTTTTAATATAATTATGTAGATATTAAAATTAATTCAATGATTAATATAGTTGTATGAATTACATATAAATAAATTATAGTATAATATATTTTAATAAATATTAATATTGGGTAAATAGGAGGGGCTGTCTAATGAATATATCTAATAGAATTATGGATATGAAGTTTTCTGAAATTCGTAAATTAATTCCTTTTGCAAACGAGGCTAAAGAGAAAGGAATTAAAGTATATCATTTAAATATAGGTCAACCTGATGTGGAAACACCAGAAGAATTTTTTAAAGCAGTAAACAATTATAAAGGAAAAACACTAAAATATGAAAATTCTCAAGGAATCATGGATTTAATAGAAACTATTGTTAAATATTATAAAGGAATAGATATAGATTTTGATAAAGAAGATATTTATATTACTAATGGAGCTAGTGAAGGAATTTTATTTTCTCTAATGACTATATGTGATTATGGTGATGAAATAATAGTACCTGAACCTTATTATACTAATTATAATAATATAGCCACACTAGCAGGGGTTAATATAAAATCCTTTAGAACTTATAGAGAAGATGGATTTCATCTGAAAAGCAAAGAAGATATAGTAAGCATTATAGGTAAAAATACTAAGGCCATACTTATTTCAAATCCCGGAAATCCTACTGGAGTAGTTTATTCAAAAGAAGAAGTACGATTACTTGCAGATATTGCAAAGGAACATAATCTTTATATTCTTGCAGATGAGGTTTATAGAGAGTTTATATATGATGGGTTGGAATATACCTCTTTTATGTCTATGAAAGATATTTTAGATAGAGTTATACTTATTGATAGTATATCTAAAAGATATAGTGCTTGTGGAGCTAGAATTGGAATGATAGCTTCCAAAAATAAGGAAGTGTCTCATCAGTTCTTAAAACTTTGTCAATCAAGATTAAGTGTATCTACTCTAGATCAAGTAGGTGCAACAAATCTAATAAATGTACCTAAAGAATATTTTACCAAAGTAAATAAGGAATATGAAAAAAGAAGAAATATACTTTTTGAAGGTTTAATGAGCATTCCAGGTATAAGTTGTGAAAAACCTTCAGGAGCATTTTATATAATTGTAAAACTGCCAGTGAAAGAATCAGAACATTTTGCTAAATGGCTTTTAACAGACTTCACTTACCATAATAAAACTGTTATGATAACACCAGCTGCAGGCTTTTATGCTACTAATGGCTTAGGAAAAGACGAAGTTAGATTATCTTATTGTATAAATAGTGATGATTTAAAGGAAGCATTAATAATATTAAATAAAGGGTTAGAAGAATATAATAAAATATTTTAGGAAAATAATAATAGGATAGACTTAAAACTAATAAAAGTCTATCCTATATTATTGTTTCCATATCATATTGTTCAGTAATTATTTTAAAACCACATTTTTTATACAATTCTAAAGCTATTTTATTATTCCAATCTACATTTATTAAAACTTTATTGAATTTATATTTACTTGTTAATTTTAATAAATAATTAATTAATGCTTTACCATACCCTTTTCCTCTATATTCTTTTAGTATACCAACATTAACGATTATAGGTATACCATTATCTAATATAATTTGGCCGTAACCTATATATGCTTTATCTTTCATTATAAAAATAGCACCATCATCGAAATAATAGTTTTGGCATTGATCAAAGTATATATCTCTTATGGAAATAGGAATTCTTGTATCGTTTTTAAATACTTCATTTTGAATAACACATCTAATATTTTCTTCTTTGCCTTTTTCTAAAATTTTAAATTTAACTTCATTATTTATTTCAGGATTAAAATTCTCCTCCATACATAATTCCATTTTAACAGTTCCATGAATTTTTTTAAAACCTGCCTTCTCTAATGCATATATATTACGACCATTACTTTCGCAGGTATAAGATGCAATATATCCTACTTTTAAACTACCTAGAAGTAATGAAATATATTTTTCTTCATCTGAGCACTTATATACATTTAAAGAATTAATTATATAGGAGTCCTTATCTTTCAGGGTTGCCCATATATAGCCAACGCATTTGTTACCACTTATAAGTAAAGTAATAGTTCTTTTTAAAAACAACCTTTGAATTATGTTACTACTATTATAACATGAAAAAAAGTCATCATTTAGTTTATTAAATCCTAATCGATTATTGTTTAAAATTTGAAACTGTTCAATATTATTTTTATTTAATCTTATACATTTACACATAATATTCCTCAAAAGTATAATTATTTATTTATTAAGTATAAAACTTTTAAATTTTCTAGTCAACTAATAATCAATCTGTATACTCATTTACATAATCTATATAATTTTCTAAGAATTTTTGTTGTAAATCATCATATTTAACCAACTTATTTAACTTATTAATATATTTAGCTTCACTCCAACTCTTATGTTTAATATATCTTTTTTTTCCTAGCTTCCAAAACTTATGCGGAAAGGCTATCATAGAAAGCATTGCTTCTAATTCGCTTTTTTTAAGCCTGTTTACTTCATTATACGCTTCTATTAAGACTTTAGCTTTATTAAAATCCCATTGATATTCTTTTTTAAACATAAGGCGTCTTATAAGTTTTCCTAAATCATTTATTTGCAAATCAATAATTATACTGTCTAAATCAATAATATAATATTCATCATCTTTCTTTATTATATTTTGATAATAAAAGCTATCATGACATATGGTTCTTTTTTCACTAGCTTCTTTTGAAAGAGCATAGTAATCTGATGCATTTAACATTTGCAGTGCGGCTACCCCCCTATTATAAAAATCATCTATATAGCTTTCATACTGAATATCAAAATCATTTCTAAATCTTCTCTTTTCTATTATTTTTTTATATCTTTCTAAATCAGATAAATTATTAGTAAATATTCTAGGCCAGTTTTTAAGATTGTTCTTTATCTTTAATTTTTTTGTACTTATTTTATTAGTAGCAATATGGAATTTAGCAAGTAGCTTAACACAAATACATGCTTCGTTTATATCATTTAAATCGCATTCTTCTCCATCGATCCATTCAGTTACATAAAAAAACATTTTCTTATGTTTAACAAAAAGGTAGTTCTCCTTAGTTTTAAAGAACTTAGCGGTATAATAAAAACCATTTTTCTCTAATTCTTCAACTAAAGTATTTCCATTAATAGCTTTTGTTTTACTGTGATTTATTTTTTTTAGGCATATGGGACCTTGATTAGTATTTATCTTATAGGCACTTCTAACTTTATTTATATCATGTATTTTAAAATCATAATTCAGCAATACTTTTTTTATCATATTTTTTTCTTTATCCGTAAGTTCATCTATATATTGAATTAATTTTCTATCACCCATAAATTCCCTCCTATTAGTATCTAATAAATTATATTATTTATAGGAGAAAATATTACATTAAAATAAAAAAGGTCATCTTATTTTGATGGCCTTTTTATATATTAGAAACCTTGACAGATACAGGCTGTTCAAAAATTCCTCTTTTTACTTCTGTAGCTGTCATATTTTTTGCTTTAAATTTTTCAGTTAAGTAATTGCAAGCATCCCAAGGATTCACAGTATCGCCGCAAGTAAATACATCTACTGCAGCATATCCAAGTTCAGGCCATGTGTGAATTGTAAGATGAGATTCAGAAATTATAACAACTCCACTTACTCCTTGAGGATTAAACTTGTGAAAAGCAACTTCTCTTACTTCTGCACCAGATTTTAAAGCAGAATTTACCATAGTTCTTTCTATATATTCTTTATCATCTAACATTTCCTTATCACAACCATATATTTCCGCTAATATGTGACGTCCTAAAGTTTTCATTCTATAATATTACCTCCTTCATTAAATGAATTAACAAATAAATTTTATCAAATATATTAAAAAAGTCAATATATTTGACTGTAATTTTCAAATATTTTATACTATGATGGTAATACATCTGTTTTTCTTTAGAATACTCTAAAATGCTATGATATATAAGTGCTAATTGGATAAATTATATTCCCTTTATATAATATGGTATTAGTCTAGTTTAAATATAAAAATGCGTGTATCTTATCTTATAATACACGCATTTTTATTAAAATATACATAAATTTAAATATCATTTACTTCTTTTATACTTAAACCTATTTTTTTATTTTCTTTATCTACATTAACAATTTTAGCTTTAATATTCTCTCCTATTTTTAAAGCATCTTCGGCTTTTTCAATTCTCTTATGGCTTATTTGAGAAATATGAACTAATCCATCTACGCCAGGTTCTAATTCTACAAAGGCACCAAAAGATGAGAACCTAACTACTTTTCCTAAAACGATACTACCTAATGGATACTTTATATCTACATTGTTCCATGGATTTTCTTGCAATTTTTTAAGACTTAATGATAGTTTTTTATTTTCTTTATCTATATCAAGAATATAAACTTTGATTTTATCTCCTATTTTCAATACATCAGAAGACTTTGAAACTCTACCCCATGACATTTCAGATACATGTAGTAATCCATCAACTTCACCTATTTGAACAAAAGCTCCAAAATCAGTTAATCTCTTAACTTCTCCTTCTACTACGGTGTCTTTTTCTAGATTACTCCAAGTTTCTTCCTCTTGTATTTTTTTCTCTTCTTTTAATATTTCTCTTCTTGAAGCTACTATTCTTGTTCTATTTTTAGATTCATCAAGTTCTATTACATTTACTTCAAAGTTTTTTCCAATGTATTCTGTTAAATCTTCTACATGTTTTAGTTCAATATGCGAAGCTGGTATAAATAATCTTACAATACCTTTATATAGAGATACTAATCCACCAGTTACTGTTTCTTTAATTTTTACATTTAATATAGTACCATTTTGGAAAGCTTCTCTAACTTCTTTTAAAGCATCTTCCCTACTCAATTCTACAATTGAAATAATTGGTGGTCTCATTTCAGAACCTAAACTAATTATTTTACCTTTTACTTTTTCACCTTTTTTTATTAAATTTTCCATTTCTGCATTATCCTCTTTAGTTATTTCACTTAGAGGAAGTAATGCATCAGATTTATACCCTATATTCACAAAGGCCTCTTTGTTACTAGTATTTACAGATGTAACTTCACCTTCTACTATTTGCCCTATAGATATTTGAGTATCATTTTTTTTCATGTACTCTAATTGCTCATTTGGTTCGAAGTTTTTATCTTCACTCATTTTACTAACAGCCTCCCTTATAATCCAATCAGGTGTTGAAGCTCCTGCTGTAACACCAATTATACAATCTTTTTTATTTGTAATATAATCAGGTATTTCACCTGCATTTTCTACATGAATTGTATTTGCACAGTTTCTTTTGCATATTTCAAAAAGTTTTGTTGTATTTGAACTATTTTTACCACCAATTATTATCATAACCTCTGTTTGTTTAGATAATTCTTCTGCGGCCTTTTGTCTAACTGCTGTAGCACTACAAATAGTATTAAAAGCCAAAATTTCTTTGCAATCTTTTATTACTTTACCTAATACATTTTCCCAGTGATCTTCTTTTTCAGTAGTTTGAGATACTACACAAATTTTTTTTGGTAGGTCTTTTAAATCACTGCCATCTCTAGATATTATAGCCGAATTATTACACCATCCATTAATTCCAACTACTTCGGGATGGCTTCTGTCACCTACTATTAAAATAGCATAACCTTCGGAATAATATTTTTGCACTTTTTTTTGTATGCTTGAAACATAAGTACAAGTAGCATCAATAATATTAACCTTCTTATTTTTTAACTTATTTAAAATATCTAGTGAAATACCATGAGATCTTATAATAACTACATCATCTTCTGCTAAATTATCTATCTCATCAATCTCAATGGGAAATATATTTTTTCCCTTTAATAAAGTCACCACATCATTATTATGTATTATAGGTCCTAAAGTATATATTTTTTTATTGAAATCTTCTTTAGCTTTTATAGCCATATCTACAGCTCTTTTTACACCATAACAAAAACCGGAATTTTTAGCTAAAACTATACTCATAAAATCACCTTCATCTATTAGTCAGTTACTTTTTTAATATACTCTGACATTTTATCTACTACTTGAGTTATAGTTAAATTTGAAGTATCTATTTCAATGGCATCTTCCGCTTTTTTTAATGGATTTACTTTTCTAGTGGTATCTATAAAGTCTCTTTTTATTATATCTTGTAATATGCTATTATATTCTACATCTACATTCTTTTCTATTAATTCATCATATCTTCTTTTTGCTCTTATCTCTGGTGAAGCAGTTAAGTAAAATTTAAAAGGAGCATCAAAAAGAACGACTGTTCCTATATCTCTTCCATCCATAACTACATCATATTTTTTAGACATTTCCTTTTGTAGGTGAACTAGAAGTTCCCTTACTTCTGGTACTGCAGCGTATAATGATACATTATTACTTATTTCAGGTTTTCTTATTTCTTCACTGACATCTTCTCCATTAATAATTAGTCTATTCTCTAAAAAATGCATTTCTAAAGATTTTACTAAATTACATAAAGACTCTATATTGTCCGGAGATATATTATTTCTTCTAGATAGTAGTGTTACTCCCCTATACATTGCACCAGTATCTATGTACATTAAATTAAATCGTTTTGCTAAAATTTTTGCGATGGTACTTTTTCCTGCACCGGCAGGCCCATCAACTGCAACAGCTATTCTCAATATTAAACTTCCTTTCTCTTTAACATATATTTTTTATATTCTATAAAAAATATTAAATTCCTCTATTTTATATACTTTTTATCCGATAGCTACCATTCGCAATTCCCAACCTTTATAGGTAGACGATAGCAGATGCTACTAAAGCTAAGAATCATTTGATTCATTAAGCAAATCTTTACGTAATGATTTTGAATTCCTTAAATAAACATAATTAATCTTATCTTTTTCTCCATTACATAATATAAGGATTCTAATGCAATAACTTAATGAATTATCTACTTTCATTTCATTAAAATGCATAATTGCTACATTATTTAACTTATAGTATTCTCTTATAAATTTTCCTGGATAGTCTTTTGTAATGTCTTCTGTACAAGAAAAAATAATTGAAACTATATCTGAAAGCTTTAAACAATTCTTTTTTATAATTTCTTCAAATAACTCTATAGAACATATGTTTATTTCTTGTGAGCTATTTTTACTAATTGTAGTAGCTCCCCTTATTGCATACATTACTTTTCACCTACCATTGTACCTGCTAAATAACCTGTAGAAAAAGCTATTTGAATATTATATCCACCAGTATATGCATCTACATCTAAAACTTCTCCTGCAAAATATAAGTTATTGATTATTTTTGACTTCATAGTGGATGGATCTACTTCTTTTACACATACTCCACCTGAAGTTACTATAGCTTCCGCAATAGGTCTTAATCCTTTTACTTTTAAAGTTAAATTGTGAAGTAAATTAACTAAATTTTTTCTTTCTTCCTTAGTAATAGAATTTACTTTTTTGTTTTCAGGAATATTTGACAATTTAATTATTATATCAATTAGTTTTTTAGGTAATAAATCCTCTAAAGAATTTTTAAAATCTTTATTAATATATTTCGCAAAATCTTTTTGTATTCTCTTATCTAATTCTTCCTCATTTAATGCTGGTTTTAAATTAATTATAGCATGGAATGATTCCTTCTCTTTAACAAATCTGCTAGCACTCAATACTATAGGACCGGAAATACCAAAATGAGTAAACAACATTTCTCCAAATTCACTATAGATAGTTTTGCCTTTGGAATTCTTTATACTCAACTCTACATTTTTTAATGACAACCCTTGTAAGTCTTTTACCCAAGAATCTTCAATTTCTAATGGTACTAGAGAAGGTTTTAAATCTATAATACAATGGCCTAGTTTTTTTGCAAATTTATACCCATCACCAGTAGAACCAGTTTGGGGATAGGATATTCCTCCTGTAGTCATGATGAAATAATCACCTTTTATTATCTTATCGTTCTTTAATTTAACAGAAGATATCTCTTTATTATTTTCTATAATTTCTTCTACTTCACTATTCAATAAAATTTCTACATTCTTTTTAATAAGTTCTTTTTCTAAAGCTCTAATTATATCTGATGATTTATCAGATTCAGGGAAAACCCTATCCCCTCTTTCAACTTTAAGTTTTACTCCTAGTTTTTCGAAAAAATTCATTACATTCTCATTGGTAAAAGTATATAAAGAACTATATAAAAATTGTGAATTACCAGGTATGTAATCAAAGAATTCTCCTATATCTTTTCCATTTGTAACATTGCATCTTCCTTTACCTGTAATAAATAGTTTCTTGCCTAACTTATCATTTTTTTCTATTAAAGTTACTTTATGTTTTTCAGCAGCGGTTATTGCTGCCATCATACCTGCTGGTCCTCCGCCTATTACTATTACTTTAGCCACGTTTTTATACCTCCTAAACAAGAAAACGAACCCTAAGTAAGGTCCGTTTATTTCTAGTCTGCTCTGTTTTCTTTATAGGAATAAACCTCATAATCTTCCCATATTCTTTCAAGTTTTGAAAATGTGGAAGAAATTTTTTCTTTTTCTCTAAGTCCTACAGCAATTATTAATGCATTTATTACACTAAGCGGTGCAACTAATGAATCTACAAAAGATGCCATATTACTTTGAGCTATTAATGTATTATCTGCTCTAGCTGCTAGTGGTGAAAGTAAACTATCAGTAATTGCTACTACATTTGCTCCTCTGCTTTGAGCATAATCTAAAGCTTCAATAGTTCTTGCTGCATACCTTGGAAATCCAATTCCTATTACTAAATCTTCTTCAGATATATTTAGCATTTGTTCAAATATATCACTTACACCATAACCTATAACCTTTACATTATCAAGTATTAGATTTAAATAAAAACCTAAAAACTCAGCTATAGCTGTTGAACTTCTAAGACCCACTATATAAATTCTTTTTGCTGCAAATATATTATTTACAACATTATCGAAGGTATTATGGTTAATTTTTTCTAGAGTTGCTCTGATATTTTCCATATCAGATTTCAATACACTTTTTAATGCACTTTCCTGGCTTATAAAGTCATTTGATAACTCTATTCTTTGAACTGTAGTTAGCTTGTTCTTTATTAATTCTTGCAATGCCTTTTGTAATTTAGGATAACCACTAAAACCTAATTCATTAGCAAATCTAACTACAGTAGATTCACTAACCCCAACACTAATACCTAATTTTGCAGCTGTCATAAATGCAGCTTTATCATAATGTTTTAATATATACTCAGCAATTAACTTTTGACCTTTACTAAGTCTAGGAAATCTTGTTTGTATAGTACGCATTAAATCTTGTTTTGCATCTTCCATTTAAATCCAATCCTTTCTCCATATCCCCTTAAACATGCAACATTTATTTCATTTTAACATCTATTGAACATATTATCAATATTTCTTTCAATTTTTACTATAATTCTTTATAAATAGTTAACAATTGTTTACCATCTTTTTCGGATAAGCCAAATGCTAAATTCTTTTTACTTAAATTTTTATTTAAAAAGTCTACAACTAGATACATATCTTCGTAATATTCAAATTCCTTAACACCAATTAACTCTAAATCATTTTTCATATGTTACATCCTCCTAATAAAGTTGTATTTATTTTAATTCCATATTTAAATAAAATTAAACATACATAAATTATAAAAAATGAATGAAATAATTTTCATCATTCATTCATTTGAAAAAAGTATATGTCCTCTAATATATTTTTTGGTTTTATCTGTAATATTCTATAGTTAATTTTTAATTTATTTCTAAAAATTAAAGAGATTTTAAATATTCTACTTCATTATCTTTTAGGTGTCTCCATTCACCAAGTTTTAGATCACCTAATTTAACATTACCAATAGATACTCTTTTTAAATTTATAACCGGATGATTAATTTTTTCACACATTCTTCTTATCTGTCTATTCTTACCTTCGTGTATTATGATAGAAACTTTTGCATTTCCATTGTTTTTTGAAAGTATGTTAATTTTTGATGGTGCAGTTATATAATCTCCAATATCTATACCATTTTCAAATTTTTCAATTTCATCTTTTGATGGAATTCCTTTTATTGTTGCAATATATTTTTTATTTTTTTCTTCTCTAGGATGAATTATCTTATTATATATATTCCCATCATTAGTTAATAATATTAATCCAGAAGTATCGTAGTCTAATCTTCCAATAGGATAGATTCTTTCATTAACTTTGACTAAATCTAATATTGTTTTTCTACCCTTTTCATCCTTTACTGTACAAACATATCCTTCGGGTTTATTAAGAGCAATATAGACTTTATTTTCTTCTGGACTTATATATTTGCCGTATACCTGTACTTTATCTATTTCAGCATTAATCTTAAAACCTAATTCATTTACAACTTTATTATTAACTTTTACATTACCTTCTAATATAATTTCTTCACATTTTCTTCTTGAAGCAACTCCGCACCTTGCCATATATTTTTGTAATCTTTCCTCCATTAATATAAGCACTCCTTCTAGTCTTCATCATAAACATTTCTTTTTAATGGTTTTATATATTTTTTGAATAAGTAATTAAAATCATTTATATCTAAATCACTAAAAAAATCTTCTCTATGCTTTCTAATTCTTAGATTACCATTAACTATTCTAGGATTTCCTTTTATAGCATTGTCTAAAGAACTTTCTTTTAAGTATATTTTATTATTCACTTTTAGATTTTCTAGTATTGTATCTCCTATTTCATTATTTGATATTACTAAAGAAATTCCTTTTTCATCCACAATCTCTTCTGGTGCTTTCCAAAAGTCTCCTATAGTTATATCTCCAGTTCTTGGGACTGATGAAAATTTACAATCATAACAACTTGTATTTAAATATAAATCACATATAAATCCATTAAAAAATGGGTCTTCAGTTTTTATACTGGTATATTCTAAACCATCTTCTGTAACTAATTTTACTCTTCCTTTGGTCCAGCCTAATTTTTTATCTCTAAAATTATAACTAACTATTTTTTTACCTTTTGATTTTTCCATTAAATATTTTTTGAATACATTAATAGATGGAACTCCGTGACATATAAGATCTATAGTAATTAATTTTTCACTGTTTACTATTTTTTTTACAGCTGCAACTTGACAAGGAAGTCCAATAAATAAGACATTCTTATTTTCCTCATCAATTATACGTTTTATTCTGTTATAAGTTAAATGAATATTGCTTTGTATATATTTAGAACCTATAATTTTTTGTAAATCTTCTTTATCTCTGATTTCTATATGATCAACTAAAAAATCTTTATTAAAAGTTGCACCAAAAACTAATCCATTTCTATCTAATATATATTGTGCTATCTCAGATGATAACCCTCCTGAGGAACTTAACATTCTTAGATGTTCATTTAGAGTGTATGCTGCGTAAACTTTTAAGTCATCTTTTTTTCTATTTTTATTAGTATTTCTTATTACAGGGCAAACATTGCTACATAAATTACATTCTATACATTTATCTTTATCTACTATAGGGTAATAAAATCCTCTTTTATTTAAACTCATTTTTATAGCTTTTAAATTACATCTATTAAAACATGCAAAACAACTTGTACATTTTTCTAGTCCAATATTTTCTATGGCAGGATTCATATAAATAACACCTCACTAGATTGAATTTAAGTACATATTACATTATAGTATAATTCCTTTATATATCCTAGTAAGATTTTAGTAATTCAACAAATCAAAAAGGGTTTGTTTCAAAATAAAAAAATAACACAATATATTGAGATTGAAATATCAATATATTGTGTCTAAAATTCATTTCGAGACAAACCCTAAACTTTATTCAGGTAACAATAAAAACCTTAATATAAATAAAACTGCAAGAATATATATTATAGGATGTACTTCTTTATGTCTACCTGTAGTTAATTTCATTACAGGATAAAATATTATTCCAGCGGCAATACCATTTGCTATACTATAACTAAAAGGCATAATTGCTATGGTAAAGAAAGCAGGAATAGCTTCAGTTAAATCATCAAAATTAATTTCTTTAACAGCACTCATCATAAGAGAACCGATTATAATAAGTGCAGGAGCAGTGGCTTCTGCTGGGACAATTCCAACTAAGTCACCTAAGAATAAGGCTAACACGAACAATATACCAACAACTACAGATGTAAGACCAGTTCGTCCACCTTCTGCTATACCAGCAGCAGATTCAATATACGTTGCAGTAGTTGTTGTTCCAAAAAGGGAACTTATTGTAGTAGCTATAGCATCGGTTAAAAGTGCTTTTTTCATATTTTTAATTTTTCCATCAGGTAATATCATGTCAGCCTTTTGAGCTGTACCAACTAAGGTTCCTATTGTATCAAAAAGATCTACAAGGCTAAAAGTAAGCACAACCATAAATATACTTGTTAATGCTCCAATCAACCCAGTTCCATTATGTGTTAAAAGCCCTTTAAAGTCAAAAGCTAAGAATGTAGGTGATATACTTGATGGAACACTTAATAATTTTAATCCATTTATATTAGTTATTCCCATTGGAATCCCTATTAAAGTAGTTATTATTATAGATAAAAGCATGGCGCCTCTAACATTCCTTGCCATAAATATTACCATAGTAATAATGCCTATTAAAGTTAATATCGTATGTGGATTTGTAAAGCTTCCAAAACTTATTAATGTGGAAGGGTTGGCTACAATTATACTACCACTTTTAAAACCTATTAAAGCAACAAATAATCCAATACCTCCAGTTATAGCAACTTTTAAATTATGTGGAAGTGCATCCACTATTTTCTCCCTTATGGATGTTACAGTAATAAGTATAAATAATAGTCCAGATATAAATACAGCTGCTAAAGCTTGTTGCCATGTATAACCTAAAGTTAAACAAACACTATAAGTAAAAAATGCAGTTAATCCAATTCCTGGAGCAACTGCAAAAGGTAAATTTGCATATACACCCATTAGAATTGTTCCAATAGCTGAAGTTATACACATTCCAGCAAAAACAGATGCTACTACCGGATCATTTAAAGCTGAAAGTGAAGCTGCAGCATCTCCTTTTAGATTTTGG
Organism: Clostridium lundense DSM 17049; assembly: GCF_000619945.1. GTDB lineage: Bacteria > Bacillota > Clostridia > Clostridiales > Clostridiaceae > Clostridium_AO > Clostridium_AO lundense. The sequence goes on from NZ_JHVC01000001.1 coordinate 721,342, forward strand.
GAGTTCATTCCAGAAAACTTTAGTACATTAGGAATTACAAGCAGTGCATATGCCATAGTAATAAATGTAGTAAAACCAGCTAATACTTCTCTTTTTACATTAGTATTATTTTGGGAAAGTTTAAAAAATGAATTTAAAAATGATTTCTGTTCTTTTTTTGAATGATTATAATTCATATTTTCCTCCTTAGTAATTAAATTTTAATAAAAAAAATCTGTTAAGGATGTGAGCAAATCCGTTAACAGAATCTAATATATACCAAAACAGACTCACCCATAGTGAGAAATTTTCGGCTTCTCGTAGAAACTTCTGAACCTTATTATCAGAATTATATGGACGCAGTATTTTATGAAATTTTATGTTTTATATGTTAACACCATGAACGAAAAAAGTCAATATTTTAAATTTTTTCTTCAAAATTTTAAAATATTGACTAAATTTAATTATTCTACTTCTTGTATACTAATACTTCTAGTATGTTTTGTGTGGCTCCATTCTTTATTGTTCTTATCTATTATTCCTTGTATAGTAATAGGAATCCATGTAAGAGTGTATATACCATATAATAAATACCATATAAAAATTTTAATTGAATGTTTTTTATTTAAAATAAGTAATGATACTATAAACATTCCTATATAGATTAAATTACCTAAAACTATTTCATAAGATTTAGGATTACTTCCAAATATATATGTGAAAATGAATATATTTAAGGAGTAAATACAAAATAAAATGAACATTCCTTTAGATAATTTTTTTTCAATAACCATAATGAAAGGTGTAAATAAAAATTGAAGAATACTAAATACCTTCCAAACAATTGGACTAAATAAAAAGTTGATTACAAAAATATGCAGCCCTTTTGCACTACTATTTTGAACTAAAGTTAATATTGCAGAAACACCTAATAATAATGTAACGAATGGTTGAACAGTATATAATGCACAATCAAATGCAGTAAAATTTCTATCTTTTATAGATTTTTTAAGTAATTTTGTAAAAAATCTAGAAGCTACATCTGCAAATCCCTGCATCCATCTTTTTCTTTGATTCCATGATTGTTTCAAGGTTAATGGTTTTTCATCATATACTATAGCGTTATGAGCCCAACCAACTTTATGACCATTTAATACTAGTTTACAAGTAAACTCTAAATCTTCTGTAAGGCAGGTAGCTCCCCATCCTAATTGTTTTAAAATATCAGTATTTACACAAAAACCTGTACCACCTATTTGATTAGATAATCCTAAATTAGTTCTTGCCAATTGGAATAATCTATTTGCAGTCCAAAATGATATAGAATAAGATTGTGTTATCCATGAATCATTTGGATTTTTACTATCAATATATCCTTGAACCACTTTATATCCATCACAAAGCTTGCCATTCATTTCTTTTAAAAAGTTCTTTGATACTAAGTTATCTGCATCAAATATAGCTATAGCATCATAATTTTTGTCCATAGCAAAAATTTTGTTAAACATCCATTCTAAAGCATAACCCTTACCTCTTTTATCATGTACATTTCTTTCAAATACATTAACATTAGCTTCTCTTGAAATTTTAGCAGTATTATCAGTACAATTATCAGCTATTACATATATATCAAATAGCTCTTTTGGATAATCTAAGGACTTTAAACTATCAATTATACTGCTGATAACTGTTTCTTCATTATGCGCTGCTACAAGTAACGCAAATTTTTTTTCTGGCTTATGCATACTAGCGCTTAAGTCTTCTTTCTTAAATAATCCAAATAAAGACAATATTAAATAATACATGGTTATTACAAATACCGAAATTTGAAATATTGCTGTTGAACAATAAATAAAATCTTTCATAAAATATCACTTCCATCTCAATGTTTTCTTTTTTAAATATTACTTTTTAGAACACCACACATTATATTACCACATTTTTTTGATATAAGCTATACAATTACAATCTTTTAATTATTGCGACAATGTTCAACAGGTTTTATATATAAAAAAGGAGCCTTACTAATAAGTAAAGTCCCCCTAAAACTAAGCATTCCCAGTTTCGTTTTTTTTATTAATTGTTTAGTTAAATTATTTTTATTTTGTTATATAAAAGTTGATTTGTTTACAATTTTTATATAATACATAATAATTATTATGTAAACAAATATAGATGAATTAACATAAATTAAGTTTACATTAAAAATAAATTTACATAATAATTATTATGTGCTCTATTTTATTTAATATAATATATTCACAAATTACTTAGTCCTGAATATATTATATTAACCCAGATATCCTTTCTAATATTTTTAACATATATAAAAAGGAGGGATATATATGGGACACAAGCATAAAGGCTGTTGTTATGAATATGAATATAAAGAAAAATGTAAATGTGCACCTAGCTGCTGTAATAATTGTTGTAATTATGGTTCCGGAAACTTATTTGGTACCTCAAATAACTTAATACTTCCTCTTATAGTTCTAGCACTTTTTTGTAACAGGCACTAATTAACTTATGATGGGCTGTCTCAAAACAAAAAATAATACAATATATTGATTAAATTTTATATTAAAATCTAATATTAATGTATCTAAAATTCATTTTGAGACAGCCCCTCATACTTATAAAAATTATTATTTCGTAAGCATTAATGAACTAATTTAAAATAAATATATTTAATTGTCTTAAAACATAGAAAACATCCAATATTAAGACAATATTTTTATTCAATATAATGGTATAATTAATATATGATTATTTATTTTTTATAGGGGGAATTATCTATGGATGCTAGTTACTTTTATGCTTTTAAGGAGGATAGTGTTAACGAGATTTCTAAATATATTTTTAATATGATAAATGGTGAAAAAAAAATCCTTATATTATGTATAGGTACAGATATGTGTACTGGTGATTCATTTGGTCCTTTAACAGGCACATTACTAAGAAGAAATAATTGCCCCTGCACTGTAATTGGAGATCTAGAAAATATAGTTCATTATAATAATTTAAAAGAAACAATAAAATATATTAGATGTAATTATGAAGATTATTTTATTATTGCTATAGATGCTTCTTTAGGTGATAGAGACAATATAGGCAAAATTACTATTGAAAAAGGCTCTATATTTCCTGCAACTGCATTGAGATCTAAAAATCTTTCTATTGGTGATATTGCTATTAAAGCTATAGTAAATAGATATTCTTCCATAAAATCTGCAAATGAATATATACTTCAACAAACTAGACTTTATCATGTTTATTCAATGGCTGAAATATTATCTAATGCCCTTTTGAAAGCTATAAATAATAATTTAATTCAATGTGAAAATTTAGATACATACAATAGACTATCTGCTTTCTTATAAAATATAAAAAGATGGCTAAATTTTAGCCATCTTTTTATATTTTTATTACATAAAAATTCCTACTCCAGGTCCTAATGGTAATTTACAAGAGAACCATAATATTAGTAAAGCACTCCAACCTATTAAAAATAGTATTGAATATGGTAACATTGTTGATATTAATGTACCTATACCTGCATCTTCATCATATTTCTCAGCAAAAGAAACTATCAATGCAAAATATGACATAAGAGGAGTTATAATATTAGTACATGAATCTCCTACTCTAAAAGCTGCCTGAGTGAATTCTGGCGTGAATCCTATATGCATAAACATAGGTACAAATACTGGTGCCATTATTGCCCATTTTGCTGAAGCTGAACCCATAAATAAGTTAATAAATGCACAAAGTAAAACAAATAATATTATAAGTGGTACACCAGTTAAACCTGTAGATTCTAAGAATGTTCCTCCTTTTGCTGCTAATATAGTTCCTAAATTAGTTTTACCAAAATATGCAACAAACTGAGATGCAAAGAAAACTAAAACAAGATATCCTCCCATTTTACTCATAGATTTACCTAATGAACTAGCAACATCTTTATTATTCTTAATACTACCAGATGCAATTCCATAGCAAACCCCCGGTATAAAGAAGAATAATGCTATAATTGGGACAATTCCATCCATAAATGGTGTATGTCCTATAATTTTATGTGTCTTAGGATCTCTAAGTATTCCATTATATGGCACAACTAGCGCTAATATAACTATTAAAAAAATTAAAAAACCTATATTGGCATATTTTAACCCTTTCTTTTCTTTATCAGTTAATTTAGTTATATCTTCAGATGATGCTTTCTTATAAGTTCCGAGCCTTGGCTCTACTATTCTATCTGTTACAAATGTACCTATAGCTGTTATTAAAAAAGTTGAAACAAACATAAAATACCAGTTCGCCGTAGGTTCTACTTTATAACCTGCATTTATAAGTTTAGCAGCTTCAGTAGTGATACCTCCAAGTAATGGATCTGTAGTTCCTATAAGTAAATTTGCACTAAATCCACCAGATACTCCTGCAAATGCTGCAGCCATACCTGCAATTGGATGTCTACCAAAACTTAAAAATACCAAAGCACCTAAAGGTATTAAAACTATATACCCTGCATCTGATGCTATATTAGACATAACACCAAGAAGCACAACTATTGCTGTTATTAATTTTTTAGGTGTACTCATTACTGTTTTTCTAAGCAAAGCTTGTATAAATCCAGTTTCTTCTGCCATACCTACTCCAAGCATAGCAACCAATACTGTTCCTAATGGTGCAAAGGAAGTAAAATTTGTAACTGCGCTGGTAAAAATATATCTTATACCATCCGCCGTAAGTAAGCTTACTGCTTTAACATTTGTTAATTTTGTTCCTCCATTAACTTTATCTACCATAGTAAATTGAACATTTACACCTGTTCTTGCACAAAGGTCAGATATAATTATTATTATTACACTTAATATAACGAAAATTGCAGCTGGATGGGGCATTTTATTACCAACCCTTTCAACCCAATCCAGAAAACCACCTAGACCTTTGCTTTTTTCTTTTCTTGTTTCTACATTAGATTCAACCATATTTTTTATCCCCCCATAATAAATTTAATAGCATATTTCTTACATTTTCATCCTTGTTTTATATTTATATGCTATTTCTGTAATCGATTTACAAGTATAGAAATATTTTAACATATGAATAAAATTATTTCAATACAATGTACTTTTGAAAGTTAAAAAATATTTATTGTTAAATTTAAAAATATTCCATTAAATTATTTATGCAAAATAACTATGCTTAAATTCTATTTAAACACAGTTATTTTGCATAATTTCATTATTAAAAGAGCCTAAAATGATTGTTTCCCACAAATCATTTTAGGCTCTTTCTTATTACTTAGAGTAATTGTATCTGATTTTATATTTCTAATAATTTTATGATATCACTCTTCTTCTCACAAGAGCATTTACTAATATTATAGCTATAAAACCTCCTATTAAAGCTGTAATTAGCTGAGGTACTCCCATCATAACAGCTAATTTAGCAGCAACTTTCTTAGGTATACCTAAATTAAATATATATATTAATTTACTAGCAGAAAGAGATAGGAATGCATATTTTATAAAAGCAGCAATAACCACGCCAATATATTTTAAACTTTCAATTTTATCCTTCATTATGCTAAAGAAAATAACAAATATAGCATTACCTATCATTATAAAAGGAACAAAAGGTGCCATTGGCCCAGGAAGCTGCCCTATTATCCAAGCAAGCATTGGAGTTAAAGCTCCTAATAGTATTCCCCAAGACATTCCACAGCTATATGCGGCAATTATTAATGCTGCATTAACCACAGAACCTACAAATATCTGACTTATTTGAGGAAAACTTCTGCCTATAGCCTGAACTCCTATGGCTAATGCCAATAATAGAGCTGTTCTTACTAATTTTTGTGAATTATTCATTTAAGTTACCTCCAAATATATTATTTTATGTCGCGAAATACTTCAGTAACCCTTTTAAGTATTCCATTTATATATGCTATAGCTATACCATAATTAGTTATAGGTACGCCATAATTTTTAGCTTTTATCACTCTACTTATCATTTGTTTCCTATTAAACATGCATGCACCACAATGTATTATAAGCTTGTAGTCTTGTATATCTTCAGGAAAATCCGAACCAGCATTAACTTCAATTTTTAGTTCTCCTCCAGCCTTTTCTTGAAGCCATTTAGGTATTTTTTCTCTTCCTATATCACCTTTTAGAGCATGATGTGTACATGCTTCTGCTATAAGTACCTTATCTCCTGGTTTTAATGAATCTATGGCCTTAGATCCTTCTATAAAAGTATTTAAATCTCCTTTAAATCTAGCCATTAGTATTGAAAATGAAGTTAAAGGTATACTTTTAGGAACTATTTCATTTACCTTCTTAAAAACTTGAGAATCTGTTATAACTAAATCTGGTTTAAAATTCAATTTATTTATAAAGTATTCTAACTCTGAATCCTTTACTGTAATTACAACAGCATCCTTATCTAAAATATCTCTTATAGTTTGTACCTGAGGTAAAATGAGCCTTCCTTTAGGTGCTTGTATATCTTGGGGAGCAACTAATAAAACTATATCCTTAGGTTTTATAATATCTCCCACTAAAGTATTTCTTTCAAAATTTAAAGGAGCTTTTTCAATTATAGTATCTTTTAATTTATTTATATTAATTTTGTCTTTAGCACTAACTTTTACAAAAGGTATATTAAATTTATCTTTAAAATACTCCTCATCTATATCTGCTTTATCTATTTTATTTATTACTCCAATTACTGGAATATTTCTTTTAAGTAGATCTTCATACCACTGTTTTTCTAAAATTAATTCTTCATTTTCTGCTGTAAATACTAATAAAGCTAAATCTGTTTTATCCATAACCTGTTTTGTTTTATTTATTCTAAGCTCTCCAACTTCACCAAAATCATCTAATCCAGCAGTATCTATAATCATAACTGGCCCTATAGGCAAAAGTTCCATAGCCTTATAAACGGGATCAGTAGTAGTTCCTGCCTTATCTGAAACAATAGCAATTTGTTGATTTGTAAGAGCATTTATAATAGTTGATTTACCAGCATTTCTTTTACCAAATATGGCTATATGCAATCTATTTCCCTTTGGTGTGTCCTGCATAAATACCTCCTCCTGTATACCTTATTACATTTAAAATCTTAAGTCTCTTTCTCCTTGTTCAATTCTTTTAAGTTTTTCTGCAGCTGCTTCTCTTGCCTTTTCATTAGGTATTTCTAATAATGCCTTTTTTATAACCTTCTCACCTAAAGCTCTTGCTTCATCATCACCATAATCTAATAAAAATTCTTTAAATGTAAGTAATGCATTAGGCTGACAAACATTATGGATTTGTCCTGTCTTCGCAAGTCTCATAAATCTTTCTCCTGTTCTTCCTTCTCTGTAGCATGCAGTACAGTAGCTTGGTATATATCCATCATTACATAAGCTTTTAATGATTTGTAATGGTGATCTATGGTCTCCTACCTGAAATTGAGGTTTTTCTCCATTATCTTTTTTAGAATTTTCATTAGCATATCCACCTACTCCAGTACAAGATCCTGAACTTATTTGAGATATACCTAAAGCAATAACTTCATCTCTAAACTCAGATTCCTCTCTAGTAGATAAAATCATTCCTGTGTATGGCACTGCAAGCCTTAATACTGCAACAATTTTTTTAAACTCATCGTCAGTCACAATATGAGGATATTTTTCTAAGGAAACCCCTTCTGCAGCTCTAAGTCTTGGCACTGAAATAGTATGCGGTCCTACTCCTGTAGCTTCTTCTAAATGTTCTGCACAAAGAAGCATTGATACTGTTTCATATTTATAATCATAAAGACCATATAATACACCAATACCTACGTCATCAATCCCTGCTGCTCTTGCTCTATCCATAGCTGTAGTATGATAATTATAATCATGCTTTGGTCCTTGTGGATGTAATTTTTCATAAGTTTCTTTATGATACGTTTCTTGGAACAATATATATGTTCCTATTTGCGCTTCTTTTAATCTTTTATAGTTCTCCACAGAAGTAGCAGCTATATTTATGTTTATCCTTCTAATACTTCCATTATCAAATTTTAAAGAATATATCTTTTCTATGCACTGTAAAATATAATCTAATGAGCAGTTGACATCATCCTCTCCTGCTTCTATAACCAATCTTTTATGTCCTAGAGATTCTAATATTTTAACTTCTTCTTCTAATTCTTCCATAGTTAATTTTTTTCTCACAAAATCTTTATTAGAATGCTTATACCCACAATATTCACAGTTATTTACACAATAACTACTTACATATAACGGAGCAAACAATACTATTCTTTTTCCATATATTTGTTCTTTTATATATCTCGCAGCTTTAAACATCTCTTCCAATATGTTCTTATCCTCTATAGACAATAATATTGCTGCTTCTCTATGTGTTAATCCCTTGCATTCTTTAGCCTTATCTAATATTCCCTTTACATATTTTAAATCTTTAGCCTTAGCTTCTCCTTGATTAATTGAATCTAATATCTCTGAATGTACAATAAATTCCTCTGCTCTATATTCCTTCATAATAATTTCTCCTTTATTTAAATTTTTTTCTTAAATGAATCTCCCTTACCTAATGATATTTTTTTATTTATACTTAATATATAATTTTCTAGTTCTTTTCTTTCTTCTTTTATTGTCTTTTCTACCTTAGCTTTATTAGGATATATTTCATATAATCTTCTGTATTTATGTGATTCTACCTTTTGCATAATCACGTTAGCCCCACAGCTAAATGCTATACCTTTATGATTAGAACTTATAACCCCTAAAGAAGTAGTAGCTGGAAGATGTGTATTTTTTAAAATAATTCTAGCTAAAGCCAATACCTTTAGAGTTAAGAAAGTATCTCCCTTTTTATCATCTTTTAATTTAGTTTGTGGATGAGGAATAAAAGGACCAATTCCAGCCATATCCACCTGCAATTCTTTTAATAACATAATATCCTTTGCTATAGTTTCATAGCTCTGTCCTGGAATACCTATCATAAAGCCACTGCCAACTTGATAATTTAATTCTTTTAAATTTTTTAAGCACTTTATTCTGTTTTGGAAAGAAGAATGTGGATGCAATTTGTTATATAAATCTTCGTCTGCTGTTTCATGTTTTATTAGAAATCTATCAGCACCTGCTTCTTTAAATGCTTTATATTCCTCAAAATCTCTTTCACCTATACTAAGAGTTATGGCTATATCTCCAATCTTCTTAATTTCTTTAATTACATAACAAATCTTTTCCTCTGTATACCATAAATCCTCACCTGATTGCAGCACTACAGTTTTATATCCAGCAATATATGCTTCTTTTGCAGTATTAATAATTTCATCTAAAGACATCCTATATCTTTTTATATTGGAATTGTGACAATTTAAACCACAATAAGCACAAGCACATCTGCAAAAATTAGAAAACTCAATGATAGCTCTTATCTGAACTTTATCTCCACAATATCTTTCAGTTATTTCATTTGCTTTGTTGAATAAATAACTTACTTTATCCTCTGTAAGTTTCAATAAAATTACCATTTCATCCTGTGATAAAATTCCACCTAAAATTGCTTTGTCTATTGTTTCTTTATAATTCATAAATGTACTCCTATATTATTTTTTTGTCATAGCAGATTTAACATTTACTCCTGAGACCTTTCCAAGTTTTCCTGTCATAGCACTTATCTCATCTGAAGTTCCATCTACAATTAATGAAATCACACTTATCTCTTTTTCTTTATAAGGTATTCCCATTCTTCCAACAATTATATTTGCAAATTGATGAAGAATTTCATTTACTTTACTTGCACTTTCAAACTCCTCTACTACAATACCTACTACACCTACTCTTTTCTCCATACTCATAATTTCATTCCTCCTCTGCACGTTGTTATAGTGAATGGTGAAAAGTATAGGAAACTTTTTTTCCATTGACATTACAGAAAAACTTAAATTTAAAATTAAATTTTCAGCATTATTTTAAAAAGTTATTTTTAAAAATTTTTCGTAATGCTAATGAAGAAAAATTATCCATTATTATTTACTATTACCTTTCACTCTTAACTTGGTATAACAAAAAAACCTCCCAGCAAAAAACTGGAAGGTCTATATATTACACTAAAATTAACCACAAAAAATTATAAAAACTATGTAATATAATTATGTTTTTTCCTTCCCTTTTGCTTAGAAACTTCCTTGCAATTAGGTTATACTTTTTAACTAAATCTCTTTTATCAGAAACACCAATAAAAGGGATATATTTTATATTATATTTCTCCGTCAACACTATGTCAACTATTTAAGTATACATTTCTGCAATATAAAAGTAGACATATTATTTTGTATGCCTACTTTTAATTTAATAAATAGTTTAAGAAAACATTACCCTATCACTTAATTCTTCTTTAATCTTTAGATCACCAAAATACTTTAGTAATCTTTCTACAGTCAATTCTTTCTTTTCCTCGCCATTTAAATCTAAAGTAATATTTCCTCTATGCATCATTACTAATCTATTTCCTAAATTTATAGCATAATTTAAATTGTGAGTTATCATTATTGTAGTAATATTATTTTCATTAACTATCTCTTCTGTTATCTTTATTATCTTTTCTGCAGTTTTTGGATCTAATGCAGCAGTGTGTTCATCTAATAGTAATAATTTTGGCTTCTTCATTACGGACATAATAAGTGAAAGCGCCTGTCTTTGTCCCCCTGATAAAAGTCCCACCTTATTATTTAACTTATCCTCTAATCCTAAATCTATTTCCTTTAACATACCTTTAAATATCTCAACATTTTTTTTATCAATACCAGAGGTTAGTCCAAATCCTTTTCCTTTGTTATAAGCCATGGACATATTTTCTAAAATAGTCATATTAGATGCAGTACCCATAGAAGGATTTTGAAAAACCCTGCCTATATGCTCGGCACATTTATACTGAGGAATTTTATTCATCTCTATTCCATCTAATATAATTTTACCACCATCTGCTTTTATACCCTGAGATATTATATTTAATAATGTTGATTTTCCTGCTCCATTACTTCCTATTACGGTAATGAAGTCACCATTATTAACCTTTAAATTAAGACCTTTAAAAACCATTACCTCATTTATTGTATCTTTATTAAACGCTTTCCATAGATTTTCTATTACTAACAATGGCTTCACCTCCTAAAGAAGACTTTTTACTAAACTTAAAATTAAACTTTTTATTATTAATCCAAAGAGCTACCACTACTATAACTGAAGTTATAAGTTTCAAATCTGTAGGCGGTAAGCCAAGCTTTAATGCTAATGCTACAGAAGCTTTATAAACTATAGCACCTATTATAGTTAATGTAGTTCCTCTTAAAATATTACCTTCTTTAAAAATTGAATTTCCCATAATTACTGCTGCTAGAGCCATTACTACTACTCCAGTACCCATTCCCACATCTGAAAATCCCTGGTATTGAGCCATTATTGATCCTGATATAGCTACAAGTCCATTAGATATCATTAAACCTAACACCTTAATCTTGTCCTTATCAACAGCTAAAGAAGTAACTAATTCCTCATTATCACCTACAGCCTTTAATAAAAATCCTAGCTTAGTATTTAAAAATAAATCTAGCAATATTTTAGATATTAATGCAAATATAAAAATAATGGCTAATGGCATAATATTACCTGAAAAAAGTGTGCTCTTACCGAAAAGAGGAATATTTGATTTCCCCATTATCCTTAAATTTATAGAATAAAGCCCTATCATAACTAAAATACCAGATAGTAAATTCGTTATTTTTAACTTTACATGTAATATTCCCGTTATCATTCCACCAATAGCACCTGCTATAAATGAAATTAAGCAAGCAAGTATTGGATTTATTCCTTTCATTAAACATAGGGCAGTTACAGCAGCTCCTAAAGGAAAGGTACCATCCACAGAAAGATCTGGAAAATCTAAAATTTTATAAGTAATATAAACTCCTATAGCAGCTATAGAAAATATAAATCCACCTTCTAATATATTTATCAATATGTCCATTATTTTACCCCTCCTTTTACCTTTTCAGCCTTTTCTAAAACATCCTTTGGAACTTGAATATTTAACTTTTTAATTGCATCTTCATTTATAACTAGTTCCATATCCTTTAATGTAGTAAAAGGTATTTCCTGGGGAATATTTCCATTTATAATCTTAACTGCTATTTCTCCAGTTTGTACTCCTAATTTATAGTAATCTATACCTATAGTAGCTATAGCTCCTGAAACCACATGAGCTTTTTCTCCACCAAATATAGGTATATTTTTGCTATAACAAATATTTGTAAGTAGTGGAATTGAAGAAGCCACTGTGTTATCTGTAATTAGGTATAAAGCATCTATTTTCCCAATTATAGAATTTAAAGATTGGGGTATATCATTGACATTAGTAATTCCAGTGGAGATCACATTTAAATTAAACTCCTTAGAAATAACCTCTGCATCTTTTAATTGAATTTCAGAATTTCTTTCACTGGTATTATACATAATACCTATATTTTTAGCCTTTGGTATTAATGTCTTTAATAATTTAAATTGTTCTTTCATTGGTGTCTTATCTGAAGTTCCTGTTACATTAGTTTGGGGTTTTTCCATAGATTTAGCTAGACCTGATTTAACCGGATCAGTTACTGCAGTAATAACAATTGGTATATTTTTAGTTGCATTAAAAGCACTTTGTGCTGAAGGCGTACCTATAGCAAATATTAAATCTTCCTTATTAGATACAAAATTTTGAGCGATATTCTGAGATGTTTGCATATCTCCTTGGGAATTTTGGTAATCTATCTTTATATTTTTCCCATCCTCATATCCTTTTTCTTTTAATGCATCTACAAAACCTTTTCTTGCAGCATCTAACGCTGGATGCTCTACAATTTGACTAATACCAATCTTTACTACCTTTTTGTCTTTTAGAGAACTTGTTGTTCCTTGAGATTTTGAACAACCTCCAAATAATGAAATGCTTAATACTAGTGAAAGTAATACTCCCACTTTTTTCTTTCCTACCATACTACCATCCTCCTAAAATATTTAATTGTAAAATAAAAACTCTCCATAGGGAGAGTTGCAATACCAAATAAACTTTAATTAAACAAAATTAAAGCTAACTTCCATATTCCCTACCTAACTACCATACTACTATATTTAAACTACCATACTACTATTTTCAAATCCTACTTTACTACCAACTAACCTTAATGTTATTGAAGAATATTTTATAACATCTTTCATATTTTGTCAATACACTTTTTAAAAATTTTAATATAAATCTGGTATAGAACGATGTCCTAGTCCTATTACGATATCATTTAAATGTAAAAGTCCAATACTCATAAATATACATACACTTAAATGCTCTCCACACCTAGCTATACCTATTTTTCCACCTACATTTAAACCATTTGCCTTAGTAGACACCTGCATTATAGCCTCCCTTGTTGCACCTGCTACTGCTCCGTCATGCACATGATAATCTTTTATAAGCCCACATCTTTTTGATGCCACCAATGCTCTTTCTACAATCTTAGTTATAGAATTATTTAAATTTCCACCTACATCAACTGCTACAGTTATTATACCTTTCTTTTTAAAGTTTTCTTCCAATCCCTTTTCGTCTTCCCTTGAAGATATGGCCATTTGAACAGAAGCCTTTGCAACATCTATGCTATCAATTTTCATATTAGGTCCTCCTTAGTGTTAGACACATTATTTTTTATCTTCTTTTATTTTATCATAAAATAACATACATTAATAATTACTTCTATAATTTTTAAATTTTTTTCTAAAGAAAATATACATTAAAATTCCGTCAACACCCCATTGTAGATTAGTTATCCACCAGATATAAGTAACTGGTTTTTTTAAGCAATATATAAAATAAAATGTTAATGGCAATCTTATAAACCAACCACTAATTAAAGATATTATAAATGGCACTTTTGCATCTCCCATTCCCTTTAAGCTACCACAAAATACATTGGAAATAGCTATAAATGGCTGTTCTATAGAACCAATAAGTAGACATGCAGCTGTAAGATTTATGACCTGTGTTTCCCCTCCTTTTATAAACATTTCCGCTAATAAATTAGGCATTGTTATAAATAGTATAAAAAAAAACGAAATCATCCCAAGGGAAAGAAGGCTACATTGATATGCATATTTTCTTGCTCCCTTTAAATCTCTCTCTCCTACCTTTATTCCAACTAAAGTAGTAGCCGCAATACCTATGCCGACACTTGGCATAACCGATAATCCTTCTATATTATTTGCTATTTGGTTTGCTGCAACAGAAGCAGCTCCTAATCCCATTATCATTGAAGTACAAATCAACCTGCTTATACTATATGACGCTTCCTCAAAAAAACAAGGAATTGCTATAAAAAGTATTCTTTTAACTTTTTTATAACTGCTTTTTATTTTAAATTTAACTCTTATATCAAATATATCAAAATTTTTTATAACATATAAAAATAAATATATTGCTCCAATAAATTGAGAAATTAATGTAGCTATAGCTGCACCTTTTATTCCTAAATTCTTGAAAACCACCCCAAATACTAAAATAAAATCAAAAAATACTTTACTAACTGAAATAATTATAGACACTTTAAAAGGAGTTATTGTATTTCCAATTCCTCTTAATATAGAATTTAAAATATTTACAAATAAGCTAGGCAATAAAGATATGGCTATTATCTTAATATAAATGTCGCCATATTCAAGGACTCTTCCATAAGCTTTAAAAAAATGTAATATTTCATTACTGAATATGTATAAAACAGATCCTATTATAGTTGAAAATATTATTCCAATTTTCATTCCTATAAAGGCGTATTCTTTTGCGCTTATTAAATCCCTTCTTCCAGTACTTCTAGCTATTAATGAGGTTACGGAAATTCCCAACGCAGAAGAAATTACTATATTATAAAAAGTATCTATAATTTCATTACTTAAAGCTACAGCACTTACCATACTACTTCCGCCAAAATTTCCTATTATCATGATATCAAATATATTCATAAAATTATAAGCTATCATTTCAGCAATTACTGGCAATGATATATCTATAACCTCTTTTAATACATTATTTTGTTTCATTTTAAAAATTCACCTCATGATGCAATTAATACCATTATTAAAATATATTAAAGGTTTCACTTTTTTAATCTAAAATTTTAGAATTTACCAAAACATTTAACCTTTAAAATATTATTTTTAGGTAACAATATATGAAGATAAGGTAATTTTCTTAATTGTAAGTTTAGGAGGTGCCTATTTACTTATGAAAAAACGGCATAAACATATAACCTATATATTGTTAATTATTTTTATTTCTCTATATTGTAGCTTTTATATAAAATCAACTAGTACCATTTCTAATTTCCCTTTGTTTTCTCCAAATAAAGAAGAATTCAAGGAAGAAATTGAAAAAATATATGGCGACCGATGTAAAGTGCTTTTAAATGGTGATTTAAATTCCTTACCTCAATACTTTGACACTTCACAAAAATATGGTAAGTGGGCATTAGAGCATGAAGTACAAAGAGTAAAATATCTAAAACAATGGGCTTACCAAAGAGGAATTGTTTTTACTAATATAAATTCCTCTGTAATATTAAATAAAGCTTATAATACTAAAAAAAATGGAGTTAGACTACTTTTAAAGGAAATTTATAAGTTTGATTATATGTACAAAGAAGATAAAACTCCCATAATAAATTCTTTTGGAGTAGGCATAAGACATACTGTTGATTTAGTAAAAAAGGATGACAATTGGGTTATATACACAGATTGGTACACTGACTGTTTTGAAGATGGCTTAAAAGCTTATACTAGAGATATAAAACAAATAGATCTTTCTAAATCAGAAATATATGATTTACCAAATTGTCCCAGAGACCTAAATAATATTAGTGCTGGCAGATATAATAGAATCAGTGCTGTGGAATATGCAGATAAATATTGCGGAGCTTCCTTAGAAGAAGGATCAGATTATAAATATAATAAAAAATATAAGGATTTTAATGGAATTGGTGGCGATTGTACTAATTATGCCTCTCAAGTATTAGGTGATAAAGAAGCTGGAGGACTCCGACAAGATGGAAATTGGTATTGCACATATCATAGATATGGCGGTGGAGAAGGAAGTAGTGCTTGGGTTAATGCAGATGCTTTTAGAAATTACTTAATATATAGCGGAAAAGGCTCTTTAGTGAAAAAAGGAACTTTCAAGCAACTTGCTCTTCCTACAGAAAGTTGTCCCTTAGGCATAGTTCAAAAATTAGAGTTTGGTGATTTAATTTGTTATGCTAAAGGGCACGATATAGATCACTTTGCTGTAATAACAGGTTTTGATTCCCATGGATATCCATTGATAAATTCTCATACCACAGATAGATATCATGTTCCTTGGGATTTAGGTTGGGGTGACAAAAATATAAACTTTCATTTAGTCCATATAAGATAAAATATATAATAAATTAGAAAGTAGATGAATTCAATTGAAGAACAATGTTATTAGTAAAAGAAGATTAAACTTTTATATAATACTTTTTTTAATAGTAATATTTTCTGTAATTTATAAATTTACCATTAATAAGGATGTTTATAGTAAAAATTATAATTCTGATATAAAAAGTGTAGTTGACATTGATGATGATAAAAAAATAGTTTATTTAACTTTTGATGACGGCCCAACTCATGTAGTAACAAATCAATTATTGGATATTTTAAAAAAGTTTAATGTAAAAGCTACCTTCTTCGTAGTGGGAAAAGAAATAGAAGGAACAGAAGATATTCTATTAAGAATATATAAAGAAGGTCATGGTATTGGTCTTCACACTTATTCTCACAACTATAAAAAATTATATTCTAGTGAAGAAATATTTATAGATGAAATGCTTAAAACTAGAGAAAAAGTAAAAGATATTACAGGGTATTCATCTAACATAATAAGATTTCCTGGTGGTAGTGCAAAACACCTTAATTCAGCCTTTTTAGAAAAACTTCATAAAAATAATTTAAAAGTATTTGACTGGAATGTCAACTTATGCGATGGAGTAAATCCTAATTTATCTACATATAGATTGTTAGATAATGCCAAAAAGTATAGGAAAAGTTATTCAAGACTTATAGTTCTTATGCACTGTAATTTTAATAATAAAAATACAGTAAAAGCCCTTCCGAAAATAATAGAATATTACAAGGATTTAGGCTATGAATTTAAACCTCTAACTAATGAATGTGAAGAATATTATTATAAATTTAAAAAATAGGAAGAGTTTATTTCTGCCTATTTTTATATTTAACATCAATATTTTTTTCTCACATATATTAATATATAATAAAATTTTAAAAGGTGATTTTATGTTTTCCTATAATTTTTTTAATACAAACTATTCTATAGCAAATTCTAATGTAATAAACACACCTAATATAAATGTCTATTTAAATCATAAAAAATTAGTTTATTTAACTTTTGATGACGGTCCAGCCTATATAGTAACAGATGAAATTTTAAATATTTTAAAAAATTATAATGTAAAAGCCACATTCTTTGTAGTTGGAAAAGAAATTCAAAATAAAGAGAATATCTTATTAAGAATATATAAAGAAGGTCATAGTATTGGCCTTCATAGCTATTCACATGATTATAAAAAATTATACTCTGCTGAAGAAATTTTTATAAATGAAATGATTACAACCAGAGAAAAAGTAAAAAGTGTTACAGGATATACTTCTACTATCATAAGATTCCCTGGGGGAAGTATGCGACATCTAGACTCAGATTTTTTAGAAAAGCTGCATAATAACAGTTTCAAAGTTTATGATTGGAATATTAGCTTGTCTGATGGTACTTATCCTAACCTCTCTCCAGATGAATTATTATCTATTGCCAAAAGCTGCACTAGAGCTTCTCCAATTCTTATAGTTCTTATGCACTGTAATTTTTGCAACGAAAATACCGCAAAAGTATTGCCTAGCATAATAAAATATTATAAAAATTTAGGATATGAATTTAAAACAATAAATAATGATACTGAAGAATACTATTTTACATTTTCTAAATAGGTAGAATAAACTCTACCTATTTTAATCTTAGTTATAAAATTATAATACTTTTTAGGAAAGATTTAAATTGTCTCTTTAATCAATCACAGTTGAATTTTTGTTGTCATAATATATATTATACAAACTATTATTTTAATAAAAAAGACTCAATATTTAATTATAACATTATTTACTTTTAAAAATTTAATTATTAAGGAAAGTGAATATAAATTGAATATGGAAAAAACCATGAAATATAATAACTGTGATTCTTTTGTAATAAAAACAACTGAGTCCAAATGTGATATTAAACCTATAAATTCAAATATAGCTTTTAATCCAATTTCCGTATCAATTTTACCTCCAAATGTAAATTGGTTCGATATGGAAGATTTTACTTCAAAGAAGTATGGGCCTTTTGAATTTAATTTTATAAATGCAAATAACAACATCATAGCTGGAGTATCCTTCTATATCTCTTATAACTCTCATGGAATCTTTAACTCTACTGGTCACTATTTAGCTGATGCAACTGTTTCTCCAATGGCGATATTTTGTAATCCCGGATATTATATTACTTGTAATGTTACTGCTAGTGATCCAATAAATTATGGTACTAAAACAAATCCAATAGCTGGTGTAAATTTAAAAATACAAATGGAAGTTATAAGTTATAATAAACTAATATTAGAAGAAAATTACCATTCCTTAACAAATTTAATTTCTTCAGATAATTTAAACGCAGTAGAGAAATATTTAATTGTTAACATCCGTGGGGATGGGGTGGCCTCCGTAATTTCTGGTTATAGTTATTAGACCTCCATTCAACAAAGGAAACTAAATATTTAGTTGCCTTTGTTGAATTTTATTCCACCTTAAACATTATGTTTCTCGGTAATTGTGAAACCTAACGATGTGAGTATGCAATGCAGTATATTTGATCATCGTGCCTTGGCAAACAATAAATTCCTTCTATTTTAGATAACTTAAATATTGAAAAAATGGTCTAAACATTGCTGTTTAAACCATCCCTATCAACTATCAATTGGGTTGTCGTTACACTATCTTAGTTGTCCAATAGAGACTACATAGGATGTGTCAGCTTTATCCTTTTACCCAATGAATTTTTTATAATTATTTAGGGATAACAGGAACCCATAACTCATGTCTTGGCTTATGTTTTGGACCATAATAACATTCAATACATGGTAAATTAGCAAGTTCATAACCTGAAGTAGGAATCCATTCTGAATATAAACGTTTCCATGCATCTACAACATTAGGGAAAACTGCCCATGTGCTTTGTGGAATTATAAGAGTTTCCATATCATTAGGAACCTCACCTTCGTATCTTATTCCCATAAAGTAGTCAAATTCTTCATCTGTAATTGCTGCCTCTTTTCCGCATATTCCTAGAATGCCTTCAAGCTTACATTTTGGATTTTCCCATGACATATCAATCAACTTTTGCATAAATCCATCTTTTTTCGCACAGTTCCAAAGTGTTGGAATTGTTTTAAATGCTCTGCTTGTCTTTACTCTTTTACTTTTACCTATTACTCTTAATTCAAAATCAAGGTTCTCAATCCTATACTCCATTTCTACATCCCCTTTAATAGATATTTGAAAAGAGATTCGTGGAAAGGCTTTTAATTGCACTCCTTTATTACGAGCTTCAGATGGCTTTATTTCATGTATTTTACGAAAAGCTCGTGCGAATGAGTCAGGAGATTCATATCCATATTTAATGGCAACATCTATAATACGAATATCAGTTTTTTGAATTTCAAAAGCAGCAAGTGTTATCCGTCTACGCCTAATATATTCTGAAAGGGAAATGCCACTAATAGAGGAAAACATTCTTGAAAAATGATACTCTGAACAGTACGCTTCTGCTGCAATTTTGGTATAATCTATCTCGTCATCTAGATGACTTTCAATGTAATCCAATGCACGATTCATTCTCTCCAACCAGTCCATGCCTTCACCTCTTTCTATATTTAATATACATGAAATAGAAATTGCAAAACCGACATTTCATGCACAAAGATGCAGGTATCTTAACTATTCTCTTTTTTATATCTTGATAAATATAATAATATTATATTATGGCTGTATTCCAAATTCAATTTGCCAAATAAAATTACCTTGTTGGATTTGATAATTTAATAATAACATCAGTATTAAGTTAAACCCATAACGTAAAATGATGATATATCCTGATTTAGCTTTTTTCCAAGTTTTTGGCATTTGTAACCGCTAATTTTGTACATTCATCATCTAAATTTTTCACAATTTCAAATGGAATGGAAAGGTTGAGATGTTTATTCTTACCCTATAAATGTCAAATATCTTCACAATGTTAATATCTGTTTTCAGTGATGCAGCAAAATCCTCTTTCAAGCTTTCAGTAGGCTGAATATAGAACTTCAAAACAAAGAGAAAAATCACCTATCACGCAATGATTAGTGATTTTTCTCTTATTTAACAAATATTCTTTAAAAATTCACTGTATAGTATAGAATTGTTAGCAAATTTTTGTAGTCAAACAAAGAGTACATAGGATGTGTTATTTTTGATTTAAAATCCTGCTTTAAAAAGCAGGATGGCTATAGTTGACCGGTTACAATGTAGTAGGTTTCCGGACTTATCAACTCATTATCTTTTAAAATTTCTGCCACATTACTTCCGAAATCTGCCGGACTATTAAGATTGTTTGCTAGAGTTACAATCCTACTTATTATTTCATTGTAATTTATAGCTTTCTCAAAATCATCATACATAATATGTAAACACCTCCTATTTTTATGATGATTATAGCGCCGATTAGCCACAAAGTCCATACCTTATATAAAATAAAACCTACCTAAAAAGGTAGGTTAAACTATTTAAAGCGGGATAAAATTATCATCATCAGTATCATCTGCAACATTAACTGCTTGCTTCCTGAATCTCGCTAACAACATCTCCCTTGCTTTTATTTTTTGTTCTACTCTTGCAATTATTAGTAAAATATTGTAAGGTAATTCTCCGTATCTTCTAACAAACTCTTTAAACAATTCTTCCTTACCATTTTCCTGCAAACTTGCTACTTCTGCATCTATATCTATTACAAAATTCCCGGCTTCTTTTTCTGCAAGTTTAATTAATGTTGAAAACCAATCTGCTGTTCTTTCTGCGTTTGCATCGAAGGTGATTGCTTCTGCCACTGATGGCTCTGCTAATTGTGTTCCGTTGTGAGTAGTATCATCACTCTCATTTTTCCATTCTTCTGCTTGTGCAGTCCAAAAATCTTTTCCATCATTATTATTCTTTTTATCTGTTTTATTTACTATCTTTACTTTATTACTATATTTACTATTATTGTAATCATCGAATGATAGAGCATTATTAATCATTCCTGAAATTATCTTACTTTCTGCTGTTTTTGTCTTTACTATTATATCTCCAAAATCTTTCCAACTCTTATACTGCACAAAAGACACTTTTTTAAATCCTTTTTTTATTAATCTATTATAAGCATGTATGTTTCCTTTTTTGCCTGCCTCATCCCCGTCATAAGCCATTACGATTTCTACATCAAGTCCAAATACTTTTTTTAGTATCTCTACCTGTGCAGAAGATAAATCTTTTCCCAAACTGCTAACTACAGCTATATCACTAAATTTTTGTGCATATACTTTGATAGCATCTTTTGGACCTTCTGTTATTACGACTTTCTTTATACCTTCCATGCCTACATATTTATAAGCAAGGTATAGATGTTGACTTTTGTTAAATCCTGACGTTGATAGTACCTTTTGAGATAATTTTTTAAATTTTTCTTCCTTGCGTTTTTTTGCACAGTCATCCTTATTATATTTGAAACTATTCCAATAAACTTTTTTGTAATGTTCGTCATTTTTTACAAAGCATTCCCTGTCAGCATCATTGTCAAAAATACTTCTTCCCTGAATCCCAACTATATTCCCTTTCAAATCTTTTATAACATAACATATTCTATATCTAAAATCATTAATTTCTTTTGCTCCTGTTTTATTATTCCATGTATTCACAGTATCATCTCTGTACAATACATCACACTCTATTAAAACATCTTTAGTAAATCCTTTTTTATACATATAATTGTATTTTTCTACGCAGTTGCCAACAATACTTGGTAGATATTTATTAGCATAAGAACTACACTTTTTTACTGCATAATCTCCATTCTTTATTTTATTAATATCCGCATCATTACAATTTTTTAATGTATCCCATACCTCATCTATTATAGTTTCAATACTTCCATCATCACCAAATATTTGCCATATATCTCCTGTACCTATATTACACTTACCACCAACACAATTAACTAGGACAGATCCATTTTTATTTAAAAAGACTGCAAAATCTTCGTGTCCGCAAGAAGGACAATTAATTTTTATCATATCTTCGCCAAAAGCTAAATTATCTATCATTTTAAATTTATCTAATATCAGTAATAATCTATCTATTGTCCAACTTTTATCTAGTATTTGTTTCTTCCAACTTATTATATCTTTATCATACTCATCAATTTCTTCACTATTGGTATTATCCCAAGCATCTATGACTTCTTTTCTTAATCTCCACTTTAGGTCAGTTGCTTTAGATAGAGCAGTGTTAATAACATTATCTACTTTATCTTCCTGGATGTTTTTAGGAAGGTTTTTAAAATCCAATTTTTCTGCTATCTGCTTCCATAAATCGTAATTTAGTTTTACATATTTATATGCCCAACTATTGCCACCTTTTGTATAGTAGTTATAGTTTTTTAGGTTTTCAAAATTAAAATCACTTTGAAGTAGCTCTGCTACTGCACTATTGACAACGTAATTAAAATCTAATTTATCTCCGTTAAAAATAGTATTATATTTGTTTATTATCATATTATAAGTTTCGATTTGATCTTTAAATAATCTCATACATACCACGCTCCCTTTTATCTTATATTTTAATCTGACTGGTCAGGTCAGATATGTACTGCATTACTGCTATGAGATGTGGTTTATGTATAAGAGGCTTAATTCAAAGCCCCGTTATTCTTCGTCTATCTTCTTCTTTAATTCTTTTAAAGATATTTCTTTTCCTCGATCGTCTACCATATATACATCTATTGTACTTTTTGTTTGTATTACACTATTATCTATTATACAAAAAGTTTTTATTTTAATCGTAAGCTCAATTTCAATATCAGATATATAGTAATAATTAGTTATAATATCTGTATTTAGGAAACTTATACCACCGCCGAGTGATGTGTTATCGTTATATAAATCAGTTTCTCCATCATCACTATCTGCGTTACATATAAACTCATATATTTTTATTAATTTTATAACTCTATTTATTTCATATGCGAGTGCATCACTATAGCAATCATCATCGCATTTATGCTCATAATCATTGGCATATTCTTCGTAACAATATAATTTAGTTATACTTGTAAATTCTCTATCTTTTGTATTGTCTATTATATCATTGTATAATTCCGTAAATTGTTCTAGTGTTAATTCTTTTAACATACATACCACTCCCTTTACTTTTTTATCATGCTTTATAAAAAAGCCTTATGTATTGGCGGTAGGAGTAACCGCCTCTCCTTATCTTGTATACATATTAGGATAAGATTTTCTGCAAAATCAAGTATTTCTGCAAAATTTTTTGAAATATTTTTCTTGAGATTATAATAGCACTATCGTACAGACAAAGTCTAATTTTACTCTATATATCCACCTTGTTTTAGATATGTGTAAATAACCATTCTTAAAAATTTACTTGGTTTTACATTTTCTTTTTGCACAAGCTCTGTTATACGCTCATATTCCTTATCATTTAAAGTTATAACTATCTTTCTTGCTCCTTCAGTTACAAATAGGTAATCATCCTCTAATTTATCTGGTAATTTATTAAACACAGTATTTAACACAATCTTCGTGGCAGGTATTTTTTTCTCTTCTGCTATTTTGAATAGAATTTCGTGGCAAGTAGGGGATATAAGTGTCCATACTTTATTCTCTTTTTTCATATCGCATCACCTCTCTGTTTCTTTCTTTATATACATAGTAAAAAAAGATGAAATATAAAGTCAAGTTTTTCTTGCAATATTTTTTGAATAAAAATTGACTTAAAATTACTCGAATGGTATAATATAGATATAAAATATAATAAAAACTATTGATAACGGAGCAAAATGTGCTGTTAAACCTATGAGTAAGACAACCAGTAAAAATAGATAATTCTATGGATAAGAAAAGGAGATGGTTCATATGATAAAACCTATGGATAAGACAACAAACAGAGGTAGAGTAGTAGATACTAAATTGGTACAATGCAGAGATGGCTTCACATATAACATAAATAGAGTAAGATCAGGAGTTATAGATACAGTAAATTTATCTTACACAACAAAGAGCGGAGTAAGGACAGTAAGTAAAAAAATACCATCCTTACTTGGATGGATTGGACAGGCAGTATTGGAATTTGCTATCCCGTTAATGTAGTGAGGTCTTTCGACCTCTTTTTATTTTTTAAGAAGGTCAACGTGATGTTGACGAAGATAAAAAGATAGATTAAAAAAATATTTAGATTTAAGAATAGATAAAAATAATACAGACTATAAAATAACCAAAAACACGATTTATTGACTAAAATACGTTATTAAAGACGATTGCATCAAAATAGATCTATATTAATTCGTTTTTCTCCGAATAGATAATATATCTATTATTATCTTCTAAAGACTGTAGGCTTTTAAAAACCAAAAACGTTTTTAGAAGATGTTTTTAAGATTAGTTCGTATTAATAGAAACTAATGGGAATTAATAATAACTAATTCATATTAATAGAAACTAATATAAATTATTTTTCTCCTTTTGCAACACTTACTATTCGTTTATATAATCTATCCTTATATTCTCGATTCATCTCTGGCAATTTTTCTATTATCATCTTTTTTAATGCAGTTGTTGGTGGCTTGACCTTCACAAGTGGCTCTTTATCTGTATTTTTATTTATATACATCTTCAAACACCTCCATATTTTTATTTTATCATAAAAATAAAAGAAGATAGCTTGTACCATCTTCTTTTTACCACGGCTCATGATGCGTATATAATGCTGGTGGAATACCAGTTAAATTAACATCAAATTTTAGGCTAGATTCTACTAATGTAGCTGCACTATGTATTCGCATTGAAACAGTCCAGCCATTATCACAGGTTGCAATTATAGTATTCTTCGATCTTGGCTTATAGCTGATGTCAAAAAACTTTGTTGGCAACACTAATTTAGGAATTACAGTTTGTGGTTTTATTTTGCCAGCACTTCTATTAAGAGTGCCATACATATTAAAAACGGAAATTTGAGTAACTTTTTTACTCTCTTTGCTAATAACTTTATAGAAGTCATTAACACCTAATAGATAGCTTAAAAATCTTTGCGGAACAATCTCTGGATATTCTGCTTCTAATCTCTTTAATTCTTTCACAAAAGCATTTAAAATCGGCACATATACATTATCATCTTTACTAGGAATTGCTTTCCACTCAATTTTATTTTTCTTTAATTCTGTTAGTCTATCAAAAATCGGTTCGATCTCTTTAAAGTATGTATCTGAACACGGTATTCCCAGCCACTTATCACCAAAATCTAATGTTTTTGAAAGTCTGGAATGCTTAACTGCAGCGTGATTATGTTTACAACTTATTCCTATCTCCCAATCCTTGTCTTTACGGATAGCAAGTACATCCCTTACGTCACCTTCCATCCCTTTTTTGTCAGCTTGTAATGTAAGGTATAACTTATTGCCTGTAGAATTTTGAAGTAGTGGTTCTAATCGAACAATAACTCTTACTGCTGCCTGTGCAGCCTTATCCATTTTGGATTGTAAATCTAAAGATAGATTGCAATAATCTGATTTAGCATTAGACACAGCTCCATTATCAGATATTTCTACTTCATTATTTTCACTTTTTAAATATCCTTCAAAGGCTTTAAGACAAGCATACTCAAAGCCTTTTCCGGTCTTTGTTTGAATAGCCATTTACAACACTTCCAATACACTTCTTTTTTCACCATATATACACTTATCTAATTCTCCATGTACAGCAGAAGCTACAACCTCTGCCAATTTTACAGGCACAGCATTCCCAATTTGCTTATACTTGGATGTTAGGTTGCCTGCAAAATACATCCCCTGTGGGAATGTCTGTATAGCAGCACACTCCTGCCAACTTAATCTCCTAGTTACTCCGTTATCCCCGAATTTCCACAAGTCTGTATCTAATTTTATCATATCTGGGCTTTCAGGATGTATGGGAACTTGCTTTGCCATTGCAGGAATTGTATAACTTACCTCATGCCAATTTCTCTTTCTATTACGACTCATAAAACGACTTGAATATGAGGCATTACAAATATCATGTGTGCCTGGTTTGGGCAAATCACGCAACGCTTCCTGGAGTGTCATTTTATAGTTAAAAGGCTTTGGAAATTCAAATCTTTTAACTTTTAAATCTTTTCTGAAGCCAACCATAAGCACTCTCCAACGGTCTTGAGGAACTCCATAATCTGCGGCATTGACCAAGTTTGGATATACGTCATAACCACGCTCCGAAAAATCCTCGATGATTGCCTCTATTATTGCTCCGTCTCCTAAAGTCAAAATTCCCTTAACATTTTCCGCAATAAAGGCATAAGGTTGATTAATACCAAGCAACTTAACAAAATACCTATATAAAGTATTTCGCTTATCATCAATCTTACGTGGACCGGCCAGCGAAAATCCTTGGCATGGAAAACCTCCCACAATTATGTCAGATTTTGGAACAGTATCAAAACCTATCTTACCTATATCTCCGCATACAACATCTGACCCAGACCAAGCCTTGTGTGTTTCACAAGCATCCACATCTATGTCATTAGCCCAAATAGTCTTGAAGCCTTGATTATGCAGTCCCATATCTAATCCGCCAGCTCCCGAAAAAAGTGAAACTACACTGTAAATATGTTTAAAATTAGGATTTATATATTTAATATCGCCCATAAATATCAATATCCTCCTTTGTATCTAATATAATAAATATATTGCTACGAATAATTTTATATGTAAATATATATATCTATATTTATCTATTAGTTTAACATAATACGTAAAAATTTAGAACAATTTTGTGCAAAAAGTAAATCCGCCTATAATAAGGCGGTGTATTATTAATCTTTTATTTATAAAAAATAGAATATTGGTAGACTATTCTCAACGGAAGAGAGTTTGGCTACAATATAGTTGCCTATAAGCCTTTGCAGCCCTTATCCGTCTCTTTAATGTATCTTCATCATAATCTTGCATTATCCTAACTATCTCCCCAACCTGATTATCTAATTTTAAAGCTATCTGTAATAAATGCTTTGTATTAAGTTCTTTTATACTTAAATCTGCTATTATTTTATTTATATCTTCGATTTCAGCTTCTAACAATTCCGCCGCTTCTTGCGTTGTTATTTTTTTATGATATTTTCTCTCTTTTTTATAAATATAAGTCCAGGTCGCCTTTTTTTCATAATTATCTTCTCGTATCTGTATATCTTCCTTGTTTTCGTCTTCTAATTCTGTCCCTTCAATGAGTCCAGCCATTTGTAACATCCTATTTTGCAAGTAACTTCCAAACTCGATTTTACCTGCACTATAATGCATTTGTGCATCTTTTGTAATAGGCAGACAATAAGCTACCTTAAAATAAAAATCCTCAAGCTCTTCATAACAACTCTGTCTTATATCAGATATTTTAGCAAGTATGCTGTTATTAGAGCGCCACGGATAATACTTTTTGAACTCCTCTGCCATGGCTGTACAACTATAACACTCTACAGTATATTTAAATACTAACCTCTTGAATTGCTCATTTTCCTCTTCTGTCCACTTATCTCCCTTTTTACTATAAAATACTTTGTTTGGCTTATTTAAATAATCAACATATGGCTGTATTTTAGTCTTAATTTCTTCCGGTGTCCAATCAGGTTTAGAAGATTGTTGTTTTTGTTGTTTATTAAAATTAATTACTTTTGCCATCAAAAATCTCTTTCTTCCTCTTATATAATCTTATAATACATAAATTATTTTAGCAAAATTCGCCAACAAATTTCAAGGAACTCTATAGAAATAAGGAGCGGTTATTTATCCGCTCCAAAAATATACTTTACTTCATCTACTATTTTTCTTATAAAACCTTTTTTATCTGCTGTATTATCCATAGACATCGGCCCCTTTCTGTTGATTGGTTATCTAAAGTTGTTCTATAGTTAAAAAAGAAGAGGCTCGAAAGCCTATCGAAACTATTTGTAACGGATAAGTATTGGTTGTTGTCAGTTATGTATATTAGCACCGTTAACGGTGCTCTGTATTTATATTTGTCCACATTTACCGAAAGTCTACTTTTACCACATTTCGTACATTTGGTACAAATATAATTATTACAAGATTACTTATTGTAATTATTACAAGATTGCCTTATAATACTTTTAATAATATGCTTTAGAAATTGGTATTAAGCTTAACCGACTTCTGGAGTGCTTTAAATAGGTGTTTAAGTATCAGAATGAAATGATCTGGCGATAGCGGTCTGCCCGGATCGTTTTACTTTTTTGCAATAAAAAACACCGCAGTAGCGGTGGATATTACATTTTTGTGGTATAATATTCATGTGACCTGTAGTGCGTATAGGTTATTAGAGGTTATTAGAAGATGATGAGTGAGCGCCAAACTTAACTCATCATTTTTCTTTTTTATTAATCTATTCTTTTGTTTATCTATTTTACAGATCCTATCTATTTTCTCCTGCACAGCTCTTTTCTCCTTTTGCGTCGGCTGCGGAAGAGGCTGTTTCATTTTCATATCGCATCACTCCCTTTTGTTTTGATATGTATCTCACCATAAAGTTTTCAAGGTGGCGAGGAAGAAGAGGTTCTTTAAATAAAAATTCATAAAAAATATGTTTTATCCATAGTTTACATATAATAATCAAATATCTTAATCATATGTGATTATAAGTGCTATTACATAATACTTAACTCCAAATTCCAATCTGCCTTACCATTTGTTATATTAGGATTAATGCCATATTTATTAGCTAGTTCCTTCCAGTTCTGTCGCTGGAGATCATTTAGAGAGGAGATAGGGGATATATTATACCCTTGTATGCAGACCGCCTTATGGCGGTTGATTAAAAATAAGGTTCTATTTTTACTCTCCAAATTTCTTTAAACTCTTTTAATAATTTTTCTTCTCGCCGCCTAACAGTCCTTACATTTACATTATTTATTCTTGCAATTCTTTCTTGTGTCAATTTTTCTACTTCATATTTTCCATACTTCGCATCTGCTATTATGTGATTTAAAAATATAGTTGTATCTAATTTATCTTTATCTATTAAAAAACTATCTATTGTATTATTTATCAATTTAGTAAGTTCTTTTTTATCCAAAGTAAGCTCGGCGGAACTTTCAACATTATTACTATTTATTGTTTCTGCCAATACTTTATTATCCATACATATCACCTTCTTTTCGTATATTTTGTAGCCTATTTTTTTTGTCGATATATTTAGTGTTTTATAAATATCTCTTGTAGCAACGTTTCTCACCATCTTTGCTAGTATTTTTTTTATGCTATTAAGGTCTTTGTTGTAAATATCTATCTTATTAAAGTATTCTACAGGCATTGAGTCTTGCTCCCTTATGCGTTTGGCTACTTTATATAATCCAAATATAATGCAGTTCTCAACATCGTTCATTTCATCCAGAGACCAATACATATACTTTTGCTTTCCTCTTTCTTTTTCATTCAGTACATAAATTGGATAATTAACTATGTGTTTTAAATCTGCTAATAAAAATGCAACTAATCTTTTTACTGCATAACTGCTTGTGTTTATTTTTATCAAATCACTTTCTATCTGTTCCCAGTTTTCATATTCCGTTGTTATTCCGGTAGCCATTCTCTCCAAAATACTATCTATTTTGTCTGTATCTAAATTTCTATCCATTCTGCATCACTCCTTTGTTATAAACACGCTGTCTGGTCAGGACAGCTTTATGTACACATGCTTTGGAGTGATTTTTTGTATGTAAAAAGAGAGGTATAATAACCTCTCTCTTGACGACTTCTCTCTACCTATATTTTATAAAATTTATGCTATAAAAGTCCAATTTTACTCACTCCAATTAGTAAATCTATTATTACATACATTATTTAGTAGTAATTCATTTCCCTTTTCTTGTCTTACTTTCCCTTTTTTGGTAAATAGTTTATTAAATATCGCATAAGATATTTTGCCTCCGATTTTTTCTCTGTCGTCAAGATATATGGATTTTTTATTATTAAACATACAACCAACTCCTTCATTCTTCTTGGATTAACTCCATTTCCTTCTATGTATACATAATAAGAAATGATTTTTTGCAAAATCAAGTTTTTCTGCAAAGAAAATATGATATTTTAAGAAAAAGTTTTCGATATATTCATGTCGAATATTGTTATATGATTTTTAAAAATATTTGTGTTATTTCGTTAAATTTAATGTCCGGTTTTAGGGAAAGTAGGTACTATAATAAGTAGATAGAGAAAATAAGAGATTGGTAATACTAGATTGTGTAAGAGATAAAAAAAGAAATAATATTACTACTCTTAACTGTAATAAAAAAAGAGTCTTATTATTACTATTTCAAACGGAAGAGTATTTAGTTGTTTTACTTGTCAGCCTAGGGCATGGCTTAACAACACAATCTGCTCCGTTACTAATAGTTACTAAAACTCTTTTATTTTTTATTTAGTTATAAGTAGTTTTTTAAAAACTCTTTTTACTCTTATCTAATATAGTAAGCATTTCTTTTTTTATACGTATTGCGTCATCTATCTTTTTATTGTTTTTTTTAAGCTCTTTTTCAATGGCATCGAATTTACAATCAGTATTGTCAAGGTTCTTACTATGTGTTTGTAGCTCCGTGTAAATTTTATCCAAAAAATTATATAACTTATCATTATCCATTTATATCCCTCCCGCTTAATGATATTATACCAAATCAAATTGTATCAAAAACGACCGTTTATGAGACTAATTCTGCCTTATACATAATATGAGTAAAAGTAGCAAAAACAAGTCTTAAAACTCGTATCAAAATCAACAGCTCGATATTGGCGCCGTGTAACGTTTTTGATACTATATACATAGGAGGCGATGTTAAATGATATTTGGCTATGCAAGAGTAAGTACAGAAGACCAGAATTTAAATAGACAATTAGACCAGTTAAAAGAAGCTAGAGCGGAGAAAATATATAAAGAGAAAATGACAGGGACTAAAAAGGATAGACCGGAATTATCAAAGCTTTTAGACTATGCAAGAGAAGGAGATACGATAATAATAACAGACTTAACCAGGATAAGTAGAAGCACAAAGGACTTAATATCTTTAGTAGAGGAACTTGGAAATAGAGGAATAAATATAAAAAGTCTAAAAGAAAGTTGGCTAGATACTACAACAGCACAAGGAAAGCTGATGTTTACGATTATGGCAGGATTGAGCCAATTTGAAAGAGATTTAATATCAGAAAGAACTAAAGAAGGGCTAAAGAGTGCAAGAGCTAGGGGAAGAAGCGGAGGAAGACCAAGAAAATCTGATAAGGACATCCAAAAAGCTTTAAAACTATATAACAGCAAGGATTACACAATTAAAGAAATAACTGAAATGACAAACATAAGTAAGGCAACTCTATATCGTTACATAACAGATTTAAACGAGGCAAATTAGCCTCTTTTTTTATGCTTAAAATTTTGTTGGGAGTAAAATTAGACTTTTAAAAATTAAAAACCTATAATTAAATCATCCCCAAAATTTAATTCGAAAGGAGGTTTTACTATCACATCAAAAGGGGGATGATAGAATGTTTAATATAACTATAAAAGAGATTGATGGATTATTAGAGATTTATAACTACGGTATATATGTAATAAAAGGCAAGAAAGATGAAATAATAGATATTTTAAAGCAAGAATTTAAAGAAGAAACAAATGAATATTCAAAGAACTTAATACAAAAAATCCTTAATACTTTAGATAATCAAGCTATCGCCGCTTGATTATTTTTATAGGTATTGTATTATATTGTTATGTATAACTAACTATAACTACAAAGGATGTGTTATTTATATGGAAAAAGAAAGAATTGCTTGCTATGTTAGAGTTAGCACAGATTTAGATGAACAGGATAGTAGTTATAAAAACCAAGAATATTATTTTAGATCAAAGTATTCTGATAAAGAAATTTTAATATATAAAGATAAAGGGACTGGGACAAGTTTTAGGAGAGAAGGCTTTCAACAAATGTTGCTCGATGCGGGATTAGACAAGTTGGATGAAAGAAATACTAACAAAAAAATAGTATTTATCCAAAGCGACAGAGAGCCTCTTTTCCGAAAAATCGTAGTTAAAGATACATCTCGTTTTGCGAGAAATATTGTAATAATGGATATAATAAGGGAACTAAAAGCAAAGGATGTATTTATATTCTTCGAGGACATACAGAAAGATACCTCTAAAGAGGAGGATATGGTAATGCTACAGATGCTTTTTACCTTTGCTGAAAACACTTCCAGAACTATTTCCCAAAGCACAAAATTTGGAAATAGGCGAACGATAGAACAGAATAAAATACGCAATAATGAACTCTATGGATATAATTTTGATAGAGATAAAAATGCACTAAATATTATTCAAGAAGAAGCAGAAGTTGTAAGGCTAATATTTAATTTGGCTTTAGAGCACGGCTTTAGAGTTATAGCTAATAAACTCAAAGAAATGGGGATTAAAAACAGAAAAGGTAAGTATTTTAGCCAACATACTCTTGTTAATATGCTGCGAAATAGAAAGTATGCTGGATATAACGTGCGTGGAAGATATGACAGTGTAAATTTATTCGGGAATCAAAAATATATTATGAAAAAGCGCGATGAATGGATAGAAATGCAAAATGAACGCATAGAACCGATTATTAGTGAAGAATTATATAATAAAGTGCAAGAGGCAATAGAATTAAGATGTTTGCATGGCAATCGTGGAAAAAACATAAGCAAAACAGATTTGGCTGGTAAACTTAAATGTAGCCGATGTGGAGCATCTTATATACTTGCGGCAGATAAAAGACTTACAAATCCAAAATTTCATAGCTACTATATTTGTTCACACAAAAAATCAAGGGGCAAAGAGTATTGTAATGCCGAAAACATAAAGAAATCTAGTTTTGATGATTTTATTGAAAAACAAAGGACTGTTATATATCCTAGCACAGGCGAATTAAGTATTAATCTACAGATTAAACAACTAAAGTCACAAATAAATGATATAGACGAGACTAATATTTATAAAACGCTGAAAACTTGCGAAGAAGAATTAAAAGATTTGCAAAAACAAGCAGAATTTTTAATAAATAATATGCTTACAAATATGACAGAAACTACTCAAAAGATTTTTAAAAGCAAAATGGAAGAAATTGAAAATAAGATTAAAGAAAAAGAAAAGGAAATAGAAAATAATCAGAATATACTATTGGATAAGGAAAGATATGTAAGACAATTAAATAGTAAAATCAAGGAATTAGAAAAACAAAAAGAAACTACACGAAAAGAGCTTTCAAGGGAAGAGTATCTAAAAAAGGTAGATTATTTTTTAATAAATAGTAAGGAGGACATCCAAGTTGTCCTTAAATAAAAATAAACTGTTATGGTGCTAATAACATCATAACAGTTTTTTATTTGCTTTAAAAAATGGCTCTATATCTACGTTTAAAGCACACATCCTATGGTATCTTCGTTGTCCAATCTTCACAATTCCATACCTTATTTGCCACTTCTCTATAAAATTCAGGTTCATGGCATACTAATAAAATACTACCTTTGTATTCCTTTAGTGCTCTCATTAATTCTTCCTTAGCCTCTACATCTAAATGGTTTGTAGGCTCGTCTAGGATTAGTATGTTAGTTTCCTTGTTTATAATTTTACATAATCTTACCTTAGCTTGCTCTCCACCGCTCAAAACTAATACTTTACTTTCAATATGCTTAGTAGTCAAACCGCACTTAGCAAGAGCTGCTCTAGTTTCATATTGAGTAAATGCAGGGAATTCATTCCATATTTCTTCTATACAAGTGTTATAGTTTGCTTCCTTCATTTCTTGTTCAAAATAACCGATGTATTGGTAATCTCCAAGCTCAACTTCTCCAGAAACAGGCTTTATTTGTCCAAGTAAGCTTTTTAAAAGTGTTGACTTACCAAGACCGTTTGCTCCTACTAAAGCAATCTTTTCTCCTCTTTCCATGTAAAGATTTAATGGTTTTGTTAATGGCTCATCATATCCTATAACTAAATCCTTAGTTTCAAAAATCATCTTACCAGCAGCTCTAGCTTGCTTAAAGTTAAATTGTGGTTTTGGCTTTTCTGCTATAAGTTCTATTCTATCAATCTTATCAAGCTTCTTTTGTCTAGACTTTGCCATATTAGCAGTAGCAACATTAGCCTTGTTTCTAGCAACAAAGTCCTCCAGCTTCTCTATCTCCTTTTGTTGTCTATCATAAGCTGCCTCTAATTGAGCCTTTTTAAGCTCGTATAATCTTTGAAATTCATTATAGTCTCCAACATACCTTGTTAGTTTTCTATTTTCAATATGATAGATCAGATTAATTACACTATTTAAAAATGGAATATCATGGGATATTAGCAAAAATGCATTTTCGTAATTTTGAAGATATCTCTTTAACCACTCAATATGCTCCTCATCCAAATAGTTTGTAG
Source organism: Clostridium lundense DSM 17049 (assembly GCF_000619945.1). Lineage (GTDB taxonomy): Bacteria > Bacillota > Clostridia > Clostridiales > Clostridiaceae > Clostridium_AO > Clostridium_AO lundense. Next base: position 756,265 of record NZ_JHVC01000001.1, read on the forward strand.
GCTCGTCTAGAAGTAATATATCTGAATTTTGAAGTAATAACTTACCTAAAAGAACTTTAGTTCTTTGTCCGCCAGATAAATCTGAAACATCTTTATCAAGTCCTAAATCTAAAAGTCCTAGTCCTTTTGCCACTTCCTCCACCTTAGCATCTATAATGTAAAAACCATTATGATCTAGCATGTCTTGAATTACAGCAGTTCTTTCAAGGGCTTTATTCATCTCGTCTTTATTCATGTCTCCCATATTGCCATAAAGTGTGTTCATTTCTGTTTCAAGATCAAAAAGATATTGGAATGCACCTCTTAATGCTTCTCTAATTGTCATACCTTTAATTAATGAACCATGCTGATCCATATAGCCTACTCTAACATTATTTGACCAAATAACTTGGCCTTCGTCTGGCATAAGATTGTCTGTAATAATATTCATAAATGTGGATTTTCCTTCTCCATTAGCTCCTATAAGCCCTACATGTTCCCCTTTTAATAGTCTAAAGGATACATCTTCCAAAATAGCTCTATCACCAAAACCATGGCTAATATTTTTAACAGTTAAAATACTCAATATTTATCTCTCCTTAAATTATAGAATAAAATAAAGTCATACTTTTTTATTGTATAAAAAGTTTTGGTGACTGTAAAGATATAGTATTAATTTTTTTATTTTTATCCGATGACTACTCGCTCTAATACTCCCATCTTCTTCAAAGTGGGAGTATTAAAGCGACTACATCCCTGGATAACGATTTCTAAGCTTGGGTGGGAGTAAAAACTCCCTCCGAAACCAAGAACTCTGTTTATGAAATACTTTTAGTAAATCCTTTGCCTTCTACTTCTGAAGCATCCAATATAGATATAAAAGCATTTTCATCTATTTCTCTTACCATTTGCTTTAATTGAGGTAACTGAGATAATGATACAACACAATATAATACTTTTCTGCTTTTTTTAGTATAAGCACCTTCCCCCTGCAAGAATGTTACTCCCCTCTTTAAATTTGCCATGATTTTTTTACTCACCTCATCCTCTTTATCTGTAATAATTAAAATCATTTTTTCCCTATTAAATCCTTTTACCACCTTATCAATCATATAGGAAGTAATGTACATGGAAACTAAGGTATATAATGCACTTTTTATATTAAATATAAAAGCTCCCATAATAACAATTATACAGTTTACTCCAAAAGTTATATTTCCTATATCTAAGTTTTCATGTTTTTTCTTTAATAATGCAATAACGATGTCCATTCCACCAGTAGAACCATAATTACTAAAAGCCATACCAATTCCTATTCCAACTAATAGACCCCCATATAAGCATAATAGCAGTGGATCATTTATAGAAATTAAATTATTTAATGGGGTTGTAATAATAAGCATAATGGAAAATGACACAGTTCCTACTAATGTAAATAAAGTGAATTTTTTATTCATTTTTTTATAACTTAAATATAGAAGAGGTATATTTATAGCAAATAACGTATATCCTGCAGGAATTTTAAAAATATATTGGATAATTAACGTAATTCCAGACACTCCTCCGCTAAGAAGTTTTGCATTTACTAAAAATACATTAACCCCTATAGCTGATATTAGTGTTCCTAATATAATAAAAATTATATTTTTCCCATTTTCCTTATTTATATGACGTTTTAATTCCAACTAAACCATACTCCTTTTAATAAATTCAGTATTATTGTTCCCTGATTTTTAGCTATAATTATATATTTCATAAAACAAAATAGTATTTTATGAATAATTTTTTAAATCCATCATGTATCATTATATTCAGTAGTACATATATTGATATTGTAATTAATAAAAAATTAGAAAGGCACTTTTATGTTTTTCTGTCCTTATTTTTTTAGATCTGCTCCAGTATCATATTTAAGAATTTTACATGCTGTTCCAGACGCACCAAAGGTAGATGTTTATTTAAATGATAAACTAGTAGCTAATAATTTAGCTTTTAAGCAATTTACAGAATATTTGTCAGTCATTCCTGGGTACTATAATGTAAAAATATATCCTGCCGGAAACACTGCTAATCCTGTAATAAACACTAGTTTTTTTGCAAGCGGAAATAATATATACACCGCTGCTGCTATTGGACTTTTGAAAAATATTTATTTAAAGGTAATAGAGGATACCCCTATGGCTATAGCACCTAATAAAACCATGATTAGATTTGTACACCTTTCACCTGATGCGCCAATGGTAAATGTAGTTTTACCTAATAAAAATATAGGCTTTGAAAATGTTTCTTTTGGGGAAGTTACAAACTACAAAGAAATGAGTCCAGGAATTTCCACTATACAAATATCAGCTGCACAAACCGGGAATGTAGTTTTAATGTCCCCAAATGCACGATTCGGTCCAAATAAATTTTATAGTATTTATGCAGTAGGTTTAGCTGGCGGCAACCCACCATTACAAATATTACTTCCACTAGATGGAAACAGCTATATTAAATTCTAGTTAAAAAGCATATGGTTTTCTATACCATATGCTTTAAGCCTTTTACTTATATATATTGATTAGCTGCACAAGCCCAATCTTTTATTATTTCTCCCATATCTTCAATAGCTATTTTCACATCATTTTTTTCTATCTTTTTATTAGATAGTTTTTTAATCTCTCCAGGTGGATTTGTTAGTGATAAATTTTCTTCTTGTCCTGTTAAAACCCATAAAGTCTTACGATTTATCACTTTTACTTTAATTTCTTCTTCTCCCATACCATCTGTAAAATATATCAAAAGATGGTTTCTTAATTTTTTATCATATATATACTGAAATACTGGAGAAAATGCAGTGCCTCCTCTAGTTTCAATCTTGGGCTTAATATCCTTAATACTTTTCACCTTATATACCCTTCTAATTGTATTATCACACTCCATTAAAGTTAATTCACATGGATGATTTCTAACTATAGAAAATATCTCTATCATTATTTTTTTTATTTCTTCGTCTGTTACACTACCACTTATATCTATAGCCACTAATATTTTAGCTACATGATTAGATAACTTACCTCTAAGCTCCAACCTATCTGGTTGTCTTCTATCTTTTCTAGTTATAGTCTTTTTATATCCCACTGGAAGAGTTCCTATAACCTTTTTAAGATATTCTGCCCAAGATATTTCAGGCTTTTCATTTAATGCCTTTAAAGCTTTTTCTAAGGAGCTTGGCATTTTACCTCGGTTACAATTATTAGCAGTCTTTTTAGTAAGTTCATTTAGTTCTTCAAAATTATAGTCGTCCTTGCATTGTATCCAAATATCATGTGCTTTGCTTATTTCATGTTTCCTTTCATACTTGTCATAAGGTTCACTATTTTTCCCTTGTAAAATTTCAGGACCTTTTTCTCCCTTTAATTTTTCCATAGCCTTTTGTAACTGTTCTGCATAATACTCCGCATTTTTTTCATATTCAAAATCTGCATCAAATGATAGTTTCACATTTTCTATTGTAGCACTCCATGGTGGTAGATTCTGTATATATTGATTTATAGATATATCTAGTGCAGTATTTACTACAAAATCACTGTACTTCTTTCTCATTTCCCCCCCTCTTTTAATATGTCCAAACATAATATGATATATTTCATGTTTTATTAATGCTTTTATTTCATCTAAATTGCACTCTAATAATATATATGGGTTAAAATGAAGAATAAAATGTGATAATGAAACGGTAGTTCCAATTGCTGTAGCAATGTTTAAATCTATTTTTCTTTTCATTTGTATAGTAAAAAGAGCGAAAAAGTTATCTTCACCTTTCATTAATGAAAAAGTACAAAGTTCTATTAATTTATAAAAATCACTGATAAATTCGTCTTTCAGTATAGGCTCCTCTCTCCAACTGTATACTTTTTTTAATAAATTTTTTCTTAGAGTTTCAAATTTATTATTTTCTTCCATAACTCTCCCCTCTAATCTTCTATTTGTTCATACATTGAAAAATATCCGTTAATAAATGTTTCATTCATCATAAATTCCTTATATAGAGTATCCTCATAATTAAACTTAATTTCCTGCATAATTCCCATTTTTAAATCTGCTGGATATAGTTGTAGATATTTTGAAAATATATCTATTTCTTTTACTCTATCTTCCTTGTCACTTAAATAATTTAATGCATTTTTAGAAGCTAAATATAATCTTGAATGACTTTCTTCCTTTACCTTCTTTATAAGCTCTTCATCTATTTCTTCTCTATTAAATAACTCTTTTGGTGTTATTAAAGGATGTTTATTTTCCTCAAGAAAATTAAAAAAGTCCTGTGCAATACTTCCGCCAACATTACCTTTTACTGCATTATAAAAAATTCTTGAAGGATACTTTTCCTTTTCCTCTAAGTAAACTTTATATGTATTAGATATTCTTTCCCAACTTCTTGGAGTTGCCTTAATGGACTCTTGAGAGTAAGGTGTATGTAAATATTCAGGGAATGTAGCAATAAACTGTAATATATCTTCATGAATATTGACTTTACTATCCATTCCCCATTGTAACCATACCTTTACATCTGCCTCCAACTCAATCCATACAAATCTATCTTCTTGAGCAGGGTCCATATCCACTACTTGATAATCACTTTGAACAAAAGCATCATATTTATTTGAAGGATTCATTGCAGCAATAACATCTACGGCATGGGGTAACATATATCCATTTATTTCTCTATTTAAAATTATATTCATTAATTCTTGCTGTACACTATGTTCACATCTATTTATTTCATCTATAAAAAGCAATACCCTTCTATTTGGATTTTCATCTAAAGCTTTTTCTATTTGAAGTAATTTTGTATGTACAGCATATACTGTTTTTTTCTTATTAGCATATATTCCATTTATATTAGTTGTATATTCTTCTACAGTAGGTAACCCTCCAATCTCCCCTTCTTTCAATAAGTTTCCATCTATATTTACTACATAGTAACCTTCTTTTTCTGCTAACTCTCTTACAAGGGAAGTCTTCCCTATACCACTTTCCCCAATAATTAAAGGAACAGCTCCACTTTTTATAACTAAACTTACTGTGGATAATCCATCATTAAAATTCATAAAAAACACTCCTTTATATGCTTAATTTATAATCTAGTAAAATTCTTTTAGCTTTCATACTTCCATACCTATATATAAAAGTTACCTTATCAAAAGTAAATGATTCGCATTTAATAAAGTCTACTATATAATTCTCATCCACATCTTTTTTTCCCATTTCCTCTTTTATAATATTTTCTACTAAAGCTATACTTTCTTTATCTAAATATTTAGCTATCTTTACATTTACCTTAATAAATTCTTTTATCTTATCCTGAGTTAAATTATCTATATACCTCATAGCTTCTTCATTTAATTTTATAGCTTCCATTTCCACTTTAAAACTTGGATTTTTTATATATTTAATATTTGTCCAATCCATTTTAACCGCAATTAACTGTATCTCTTCTGAAGGCTCCTTAATAAATTTAATAGAATCAAAATCCTTTTCTACAGCTACTTTCTGTAATTCTTCACTTGGTTTATTTATAAATTGTATTGCCCATCCCTTTGAGCTTACTGCCTCTTTTAACACACTATTACTTGGATTTTTTATATATCTAATGGTATTCCAAGCTTCTTTCACCGCATATAAACACATTTCTTCTGTAGGCTTTTCTATATATTCTATAGCCCACACATTTGACTTCAGCGCTTCCCATATAACCTTTTCAGAAGGATTTTTAATATACTTAAGCAAATTTCCATCCTCCCTTAATGCAATCAATACCATTTCTTCTGTAGGATTAGATATTAGCTTTATATAATATGGATCTTTCTTTATGTATTCTATAATATCTTTTTCTTCCACGTATAATACACCACCTATACTGATTATGTTATTATATTATCATAAAACAGGAACAAATTGAATATATAATATCATTTAATAATAATTATTTTCTTGCACAAAATTATTAATTTTCATTTTACTATAATATATAATTTCTCTTTATTAAAAATAATTAAGCATGTGATTTATAACCAATCACATGCTTAATTATTAATATACCAACGCAATAAGCAATATAAGTAACACCACTCCAAATATATATATTGAATAGGTTATACTATTCATTCTATATCCAGCTTTGCTCATGCTTTTACTTAAACTTATACTATACTTATTTTCTTTAGATTTATTAAGTTCTCTATTTTTTATATTAAATCTTATATTTCTTTTAAATTTTATTTCCTTTTTAGCTAATGATTGAAAACTACCATTTATGAAATCTATACTTTTAATTAATCCTTCATCAAATATCTTTAATATAAAACTACAACTTTCAAATAAAAACCAAAATACAGGTATATATATATTCTTCTCTATACTAAACCAATTAAGTGCCTTATTTTCATACCACCAACTTTTTCCTGAACCCTTTCTTAGAACTTTTCTTATAAATCCTACATAAAATACCATACCTAATCCTATTGATATAAAAGATGACTTTATATTTTCTAAGGAATAAAAATCAGCATGGATTCCACTTTCTACATTAAAAGACATTACTGCTTTGTCTAAAATATAAATTATATACTTTGGAAAAATACCAATAAGTATTACTAAAATGGATAGTACAATTATAGGGAATTCAACCTTTTTCTTATTTATAATATTTTGTTTACTTACCATTTCATTATTTTCTTCTACAAATACCCCTACAAATATTTTAAGAAGATATGCTACGGTAAATCCACTACTTATTACAAATATAATTTCTCCTAATGTTAGCCAAAAACCTCCATACATATGAACAGCTTCTGCCAAAGCATGATGTAACATGTTTTTACTTATAAAACCATTGAATCCAGGCATGCCTATAATACCACATAATCCTATTAAAAATAATATTTTTAGAGGCTTTTTATTTCTACCAAAACCACCTATGGAATTTATACTTAGCTCATGTAAAGCCATATAAATTTCACCAGCAATCATAAATAATAACACTTTAAATATCACATGATTTATTATGTGATATAGTGTAGCATATAATGCGATTCCTTTATTCACTTCTAGTATTCCCATAAGTCCAATACCAACTATGATATAACCCATTTGACTCATACTACTATAAGCTAAAATTCTTTTGATGTTTCTTTGGAACATAGCCAAGAATCCACCAATAAACATAGTTATAAAACCTAATACTAAAAGAGTAATTGCTACATTTTTATCCCCTGGAACTATTATTTGAGAGGTTACCATAATACCAAATATTCCAGTTTTTAATAATATACCTGAAAGTACTGCACTAGCAGGAGCTGGAGCTGCTGGATGAGCTTTAGGTAACCAAATATGCAATGGAAACATACCTGCTTTTATACCAAAGCCAAATATTATTAATCCAGTTATTAAATATTTCATATTTCCAATGCCATCTATTTCTGTTTTTAATCTAGTAATTTCTAAAGTTTGAGTATAATCATATAGTAAGAATAGTCCCATGAGAAGAACTAATCCTCCTGTTACCGCCATAATTAAATATGTTCGACCTGCCTCGTGAGAATATTTATCCTCATCATGAATTATTAAAGGATAAGATGTCAAAGACATAATTTCAAAGAAGGTAAATAAATTCAAAAAATTCTCTGACACAAATATTCCTATTGTACTCCAATAGGTAAGCATAAAAAATAGATAGTATCTATTTCTATTTTTATAACTGTTTAAATATTCAGTAGAATATATAGTTACTAAAAACCATATCAAAGTAGTCAACCATACAAATATATATCTAAACATATCTATCTTTATTTGCAATCCAATTCCCATAATGCTAGGTATAAACAAATCTATTCTTCCTTTACTTACATAAGGAAACAGAGCGCAGGTAAGTATAAACATATAAAAAGTTAATACTACATTAAAAAAATCTCTATACTTTTCATTTACCCTACCAATTAGATATCCTGTAAAAGAACCTAATAGAGGTAATATTAATATAAGTAACAATACGAATTTTACATTCAATAACTTCACCTTCTTTCTTACATCAATTCACTAGCTATTTCTTGTACAAAAATTAGCACATAATTTGGAAGCAACCCTAAAAGCACTGTTATTACTGTTATACATACTATTGGAATCAACATTTTTTTAGGAGCCTCTTTATTTAAAGAAATTACATTATCGCCTTTTTTGAAGAAGGCTGCTGTAACTACAGGTAAAAGATACATTGCTGTAAGTAATGCACTTAATAAAAGTATTGCTGGAAACGCAATCTTTCCCTCAACAAGAGCTCCTTGAGCTAGAAACCACTTACTTACAAATCCATTAGTAGGAGGTATTCCTATTAATGATACAGATGATATGGCAAAACACCACATAGTAATAGGCATTTGTTTTCCTATACCTTTAATTTGCCCTATTTCTGTTTTTCCAGTAGTATACATTATTGCACCTACACAAAAGAATAGAGTTATTTTTATTACTGCATGATTAATAAGATGTAGCATAGATCCAACAAAAGAATTTTCATTTAATAAAACTATGCCAAGCAAAATATATCCCAACTGGCTTACAGTTGAATAAGCCAACCTTTTTTTCAAATTTTGTTGATGTAAGGCTAAAAAAGATCCCATAAGTATAGATATTACTATTAATACAACTAAATATCTTGTACTATGAGTTTTTCTTACAATTTCTGCTCCGAATATATAATAAGTTGTTCTAGTTAAAGCAAAAACCCCTGATTTTACAACCGCAACAGCATGTAAAAGTGAACTTACTGGAGTTGGAGCCACCATAGCTTGTGGCAACCAAGAATGAAACGGTACAAGAGCTGCTTTAACGCCAAAACCAATAAACAAAGCTAAATAACTTAATGATATTAAGCTAATATTTAAGTTTGAATTAGCATTAAATATACCTTTAGGCATAAAAGTTAAACTATTAGTTATACTAAACAAGACTATCATTCCAAGTAGTGCTAAAGTTGCTCCTACAAAGGAATATACCAAGTATTTTTTCCCACTTTCCAAAGCTTCTTTGCTTCCATTATGAATAACTAAAGGAAATGTTGCTAAGGTTAAAAACTCATAAAAAAAGTATAATGTTATTAAATTCCCTGAAAATGCAATACCTAAAGTTATTCCTAAAGTAGCTAAAAAATATGCAAAAAATCGATCTTCCTTTCCCTCATGTTTCATATACTCCATAGAATATATTGTGGTAAATATCCAAAGAACTGAAACTATTGAGCCAAAGAAAATACTTAATTTATCTATTTTAAAGTATAAATCTAAAAATTCATTAATTTTTAGAAGATGCAGTTTTCCTTCTGAAAAATAACAAAATAAACTTAATACAAAGATAAAATTTAATACAACAGCAGATCCTGCAAAAATGTTTCTTCTCTTCTCATTAAATTTCGCCAATATTATAATAATAGCAGCTAAGAAAGGAAAACATATGGGTAGTAGTATATATAAATCTTTCAAAATTTAATCCTCCTATACTAATCCTGTCTTAATCAAATTTATTATTCCCTTAGAAGCCATACCAATGTATATCATAGCTATAACTAAAATAATTATTGGTAACAACTCGCTTAAAGGTTTACTTTTACTTTTATAAACTTTTTGCTGCAAATTTTCCTCTCCAAAATATCCATTAATAGAAATTGGAAAATAATATACTGCATTTAATAAACTACTTACAAGTATTACTGCAATTAACACTGTTTTATTAGATTGTATACTACCTAAGGATAAATACCATTTGCTAACAAATCCTGGTAACAGTGGTATACCTATCATGGATAATGATGCTATAAAAAACAACCCAAGAGTATAGGGCATTTCTTTCCCTACTCCTTTTAGATCCTTTAAATTTTTATGCCCAGTTGCATGAATTATTGTACCTGCACATAGAAATAAGGCTGCTTTAGTAACTGCATGGCCAATTATATGAAATATAGATATAATTAAACCTATTTCTGTACCAAGACCTATAGCAAAGAAAATATATCCCATTTGCGCTACAGTAGAATATGCAATTACTCTTTTAAAATTATTTTGCAATATTGCAAAAATAGAACCTAATATCATACCAAGACAACCTAATAAAAGTATTATATTCAATATAGAAAAGTTTCTAATTATTTCTATGCCTAAAACTCTATATAAAACTTTTATTAAAAATAATACATATCCTTTTAAAACCAAGGAAGATAATATGGCACTTGAGGTGGTTGGAGCATTAGAATGGGCATCTGGTAACCATGTATGAAGTGGAAACATGGCACTTTTTACTCCTAATCCCACTGTAAATAATCCTGATGTTATAAGAATGGCTCGTGGATAATTGGTATAATTTTTTACCAATTCCTTATGAATATAAGTCATATTCAAATGTCCAGTCATAGAGTATAGAAATGCAATTCCCATAAGAACTAATCCTGAACCTAGGCAACTCATTATTAAATATTTCATTCCTGCTTTTATGTTTTCTTTTTTGTCTTTAACTACTACAATACCGCAGGAAGCCAGGTTTCCTATTTCAATAAATACAAATACATTAAACATATCATTTGAAAATACTATACCAAGCAAAGAAGCTATAAGTATGTTAATTAAAAAATAATATAATGGTATTTTATCTTCTCTTATATCTGAATTTATATTATATATTGAATACCATATAACCATAACAGCTATAAAGGTAAATAATATTCCAATTATACATTCAACAGTTCCCACATGAAATTCTATACCAAAAGGTGCATCAAAATGTCCAACTCTATAATAATAATCTCCAAGTTTTAAAACTCTATTTAATGTGGCTATATACATTAAAAGACTTAAAGCAAAAGTTACTAAACTTACCCCTTTTATTATTTTCTTTTTCTTAATTATAGGCATTGTAGTTGCCGTAATAAATAAACCTAATATTATTAAAATGGGGAAACTATCTATCAGCAAATCTACTCATCTCCTTTTTCTAAAATTTTATCTAACTCCACTGTTCCATATTTTTCATATATTTTTACAGTTAGGGCTAAGGCAAAGGCCGTAGTACTAACTCCTACAACTATACCAGTAAGCATCAGTGATGTTGGTATAGGATTAATGTATGCTCCAACCCCTTTGAAATCTCCAGTAATAATTGGAGCTTCTTTCCCTTGTATATATCCCTTAGCAATAAAAAATAAAAATACAGCGGTGTCCATTATATTCATTCCTATGACCTTTTTAATTAAATTATTATGCAATAAAAGAGTCATAAACCCTACTCCAAATAAAATTATTGCTCCCGTTTCATAATAATTAGTTAAGAGTTTTTCCATGATTATATTTCTCCTTCTTCAAATAAACTATAAAAAAAGTACATAGTAATACCAACTACAGCTCCTACAACAATATTTAATGGTAATAGAAATCCTCCACTTAAAATTTTACCTGGAGTACCTAAAGGCGGTGATGGCCAATTTAAATGACTTCCACCAGACACAAAACTATAACCTTTCATAACTCCATATAATATTAATCCTATAGATACTATTTTTATTAATTTTGAATACTTAAATTTCTCTTGGGCTTTTTCCTTTCCATAAGTAATTCTGTACAAAATAAAACTTGTTCCAAGTATTGTACCTCCAGCAAAACCTCCTCCTGGACTTAAATGTCCATGGAAAATGATGTAAATTCCGAATATTTGTATTAAAGGAACAAGTATTTTTGTTATTTCATTTAATATTTCGTCCTTCATGTAATCACTCCCTTACCTCTTTTTTTAATACTATTAAAACTACCACCGCCGAGGTAAATAATACACTAGATTCCACAAAGGTATCAAAGGCTCTGTAATCTAATATTACTCCTGTTATTATATTTGTTGCTCCTGTATCTTTCATTGAATTTTCTATGTAGTATTTGGAAACTTCATTATGAGTTGGAGTATTTTCTTTTCCGAAATCGGGTAATTCTACAACACCAAGAAGTAATATAGATGTTAATCCAATAGTTAATATAGCACCTAAAATTTTTTTCATCTTTTTACTCCCCTAATTCTCTTTAAAGTAATTATAAATAATACTGTAGTTATACCTGCCCCTACTGCTGCTTCAGTAATAGCGAGATCTGGTGCATTAAGTTGCTGCCACAATATTGCCATTACTAAGCTATATACCATAAAAACTATAATAGCACCTAATAAACTTTTTATAGAGGATACAGCAATAGATGAAAAAATTAAAAATAGTAGCATTATCATACTAAATATTTTCATCTTTATTTTCCCCCTCTCTTTTATTTATTCTCCTTAGATATTCTGCCTTTCCAATTAAATGTGTTGCTGTAGGATTGGTTATCCAAATAAAAATTAAAATAAGAATTAATTTTAAACTAGAACCATTAAATCCATTAAATATTATTAGCCCCGTTAAACTTAAAAGTGCTCCAAGAGTATCACATTTAGCAGCACTATGAACTCTAGTAAAAACATCTGGAAATCTTAATATTCCAAGAGTTCCTACCATAAAAAAGAATAATCCTCCAAATATAAATATTCCTCCTACTATAGTTTTAATCATCTATTACCTCCCCCTATGTTTTGAATATAGTTGGCTATAACTATAGATGCAATAAAACTAATCAATGCATACACTAACGCTACATCTATAAAATAACTTTCATGTAGTATTAATGAAACTATTAAAATTAATATTATGGTTTTATTACCAATTACATTTATAGCAATAAGCCTATCTGCTGCACTAGGTCCTTTTAACGCCCTATACATGCATGCTATTATAGTTACTGATAAAAACATTATTGAAAATATTAGTATTTTAATCATTTTTATTCCTCAGCTTTCAAAAGAATCTTCTCAAAATCCGATTGCAATAAATCGTTTACATTCTCTCTTTGTAAACAATGTATTGTTAACTTTTTGTCCTCCATTAACAAAGTAAGTGTTCCTGGCGTTAATGTTATAGAGTTTGCCAACAATGTTTTGCATAAAGGTGATTTAATATTTGTATCAATAGTTACTACTTGAGGAGATATGTCCATTTTAGGACTAAGAACTATTTTAGCTACATGAAAATTTGATTTGAAAATTTCTCTTATCAAAATCGCAAAATACTTTAAACTATAAATTATAGTTTTACCCTTTGTCTTGAAAAAATTATCCCTTTCCATAATCAGGTCTCTATTAAATTTAAAAATAAAATAGCAGACTAAACTTCCAATTATGGAAATTTCCATATTAAGGGATTCGCATAAAACAACCCAAAACCCAAAATAAAGCGAAATAAGCCAAAATTTCATCAAAAATGCCATCCTTTCTTCTTCTTTTTAATTCCCTAATATTATATTATCAAATTTTATATATAGTCGTCTATATTTTTTTTGGATTTATTCATTTTTTTTAATTAACAAAATACATAAAACATTTAATCTATAATATTTTATTATGCTAAATGAGGTAAATATAACTATTTTATAGGTATTTTATTTTGTATTTTATTACAATAAAAGAAAATGATAGCTTATATTTTCTTTTTAAACTACCATTTTATACCATATATTAAATTTTAACCCTTTTATTCCAATTCAGTAATTAGAATATTTTTACTGTAAATATTTCATTTTTCACTCAATCTAAATTTTTGTCAATTATACCCCCACCAATTAAAATATCTTCTGAATAAAATACAACAGATTGACCATTGGTAATAGCCCTATTTGGATCATAAAGTCGAACTTTTATTTTGCCATTTTCAATAGGTATTATTATTCCTTTAGATGTAGAGGAACTATATCTTATTTTAACTTCCACCTCTAAAGGAGATATTAAATTGTCAAAAGGAATAAAATTTAATTCCTTTGCAATAAACTCTTTTTTAAATAAATCCTCATTATCACCTAAAGTAATTTCATTTTTTTCATAATCAATTTTCACAACATACATAGGCTTTTTTAAAGCAATACCTAAACCTTTTCTTTGACCAATAGTATAATAAATTATTCCCTTATGATTTCCTAATATATTTCCTTCTTTATCAATAAAATAACCTTCTTTAGGTTCTTGGCCTATTTGTTTTTTTATAAATTTCCCATGATCATTATCCGGTATAAAACAAATTTCTTGACTGTCCTTTTTATTGTATACATTTAAACCAATATCTTTAGCTATAGCTCTTATCTCATCCTTATTATAATCTCCACAAGGTAATAATGTATGCTCTAACTGAAATTGAGTAAAATTATATAATACATAGCTTTGGTCTTTCTTTAAATCAACACCTTTCTTTACAATAAACCTACCATCATCATTTTTATCTATCCTTGCATAGTGTCCAGTTGCAATATAATCTGCTCCTAGATTCATTGCCCTCTTTAAAAAAGAATCAAACTTTATATATTTATTACATGCAATACAGGGATTGGGAGTCCTTCCTTGCATATATTCCTCTATAAAATTTGTTACTACCTTTTCCTTAAATTCTTCTTTAAAATTCATCACATAAAAAGGAATACCTAATTTATAAGCTACTCTTCTAGCATCATTTACAGAGGATAAGGAACAACATCCTCCTTCCTTTTCTTCATATTCCTCATCACTTTCCCATATTTGCATAGTAACTCCTATTACTTCATAACCTTGCCTTAACAAAAGGTAAGCTGCTACTGAACTATCTACTCCTCCGCTCATACCTAGCACTACTTTTTTTGCCACTTAAATCACCAGCCTTAATTTTGCATTTCCTTGTTACTTTTTCTTACTTTTTGAACTATTTCCTTTAACTTATCTACTACATAATAAATATCTTCTTTTGTAGTTGTATATCCTAATGTAAGCCTTATGGACGATTTAGCAATTTTTTTATCTAAACCTAAAGCTAGTAGCACATGAGAAGGCTCCATAGCTGATGCTTGACAAGCACTTCCACTAGAAACACAAATTCCTTCTCTGTCCAATAAAAATACTAAGTCTTCTCCATGTATCCCTGGAAAACTAACGTTCACGTTATTAGGTAATCTATTTTCTCCTAAAGGGCCATTTATCTCAACCTTCTCTATTTCTGACAACTTATCTATTAATTCATCTCGCAATCTACTTAGCCTTATACTTTCTTCTTCCATGCAGTCTAATCCTAGTTCTACAGCTTTTCCAAATCCCACTACTAGTGGAACATTTTCTGTACCTGCTCTTTTTCCTCTTTCTTGAGCTCCTCCATGAATTAAACTGTGTATTTTAATGCCTTTTTTTATATATAAAGCACCTATTCCTTTAGGCCCATATATTTTATGAGCAGATAAAGATGCCATTTGAATATTCATTTTCTTTACATCTATAGGGATTTTACAAAATGCCTGTACTGCATCTGTATGAAATACTATATTATTTTCCCTGCATATCCTTCCTATTTCTCCTACAGGCTCTATAGTTCCTATTTCATTATTTGCAAACATTATAGAAACCAATATAGTATCATTTCTTATGCTTTTTTTTAAGTCTTCTAATTTAATAAATCCTTTATTGTCTACTGGCAAATATGTTATATCAAAACCTATATCTTCTAGATACCTACAACTATTTAATACAGCCTCGTGTTCTATTTTAGTTGTAATTATATGATTACCCTTGCACCTATTAGCTAGAGCAAATCCTTTTATAGCCCAATTATCTGCTTCTGATGCACCACTTACTATATATATTTCTTCAGGTGTACAATTTAGTCCTTTACTTATTTTTTCCTTTGCCAATTCTATAGCCATTCTACTATTCATGGAAATGGAGTATTGAGAAGAAGGATTTCCATAATACTTCTTGAAATATGGATACATTTCATTTAATACTTCTTCTTTTATATATGTTGTCGCTGCGTGATCCATATATATTATTTTATCCATAAATCCCTCTCCCTTCTTTCTTAATCAAATACTGGTGTAGATAAATATCTCATTCCAGTGTCCGGTAACATTATTATTATATTTTTCCCCTTATTTTCTTCTTTCATACCCAATTTTCCTGCTGCATATATAGCTGCTCCAGAAGATATACCAACTAATAACCCTTCCAATTTAGCTACTTCTGCTGTAGCATTAAATGCATCCTCATTTGATACCTTAATAATTTCATCTATTATATGAGTATTTAACACAGAAGGTATAAATCCTGCTCCTATACCTTGAATCTTGTGAGAACCGGGCATTCCACCTGAAAGCACTGGTGAGCTCTCTGGTTCTACAGCTACAATTTTCACATGAGGATTTTTCTCTTTTAGAGCTTTTCCAACACCAGTAATTGTTCCACCAGTACCTACTCCTGCTACAAATATATCTATCTTACCATCCATATCTTTAAGTATTTCCATTGCAGTAGTTCTTTCATGGATTAATGGATTAGCTAAATTATTAAACTGCTGTGGTATAAAAGAATTTGGTATTTCTTTAGATAATTCCTCTGCTTTTTTTATAGCTCCCTTCATTCCTTCTGAAGCAGGTGTCAATACAAGTTCTGCTCCATATGCTTTTAATAACTTCCTTCTTTCTATACTCATAGATTCAGGCATAATTAAAATTAATTTGTATCCTTTTGCTGCTGCTACAAAAGCTAATCCAATGCCTGTGTTTCCACTAGTTGGCTCTACGATAACGGTATCCTTATTTATTGCCCCTAATTTTTCTCCCTCTTCTATCATTGAATAAGCTATTCTGTCTTTAACACTACCTGTTGGATTAAAATATTCGATTTTGCTAATTAAATTTGCTTTAACCTTATGAATTTCCTCATATTTAGATAACTTTAGTAATGGTGTATTTCCTATTAATTCTATTAAATTATTATATATTTTCATAAATAACATCTCCTTTAAATTATTATTCCTATAGGACTAGTAGGTATTTATCTAAAAATATATATATTATATATATTATATATAATATATATATTCTGGATTTCTTTCTTTGTTATATTCATAAACTAAATCTTCTAGTGTAACAGAGTCTACAATAGAGTTAATAGCTTGATTTAATTTATCCCAAAGATTTTTCTTAATACATAAATCCATTATGTCCTTGTCTATGTCATCTTCTCCTACTACTTGTAGATCTCCTTCTAAGGCCCTAAGTATATCTCCAGCAGTTATTTTAGACATACTATCTGCTAATGTATAACCACCCTGAGCCCCTTTTTTACTATTTACTAAACCATTTTTTCTAAGAGCAGAAAATATTTGCTCTAAATATTTTTCAGATATGTTTTCTCTTTCAGAAATACTTTTCAATGTTACATTTTCTGAAGAAGAATATATAGCTATATCTATCATAGCTTTTAGTCCATATCTGCCCTTAGTTGAAATTTTCATATCAGCACCTCTTATTTATATTAATCCTATATGTTTTATATGATTATAATACTTTAATTCAAATATGTCAATATTTATCTACTAAAGGCGGTAAAATAATTTATATAAGCTTATACAATTCCCCATCTTCTCTATTTATTCTTTTTTCTAAAAGATCAAATATAATTTCTGATTCTTTTAGAAACTCCTCTTTGTTTTTTAACAATTTACTCTTAGTATTATATTTATTCTTAAATTCTATAAATTCATTGCAAATATTACTCATTTCTTTTATATAAGCTTCACTTATACTTTTAACTGTTAAATCATTACTTTTTAACAAATCAGGATATAAATGTTTGTCTTCTGAATTCAAATGAATTTTTAACTTACCAGCTAATATGTTTATATTTTTAGCAATTTCGGTTCCTTCATCCATACTTTCTCCACTTATTGAAAGACTTTTTATTGTGTTTACAAGTTCAGTTATTTCCAAATGTTGCCTTTTTAAATTACTTAAATTATTCACATTAATACCTCCAGTGTTCCATAAATATTTTTAATCTATAAATAAGATTATAATAGATTAAAAGTATATTTACGGTAACACTGGTTACTTATTAAATATTATTTTAAGTATATATAATATGAATTGTATCTATTAAGCATTTAGCAGCTCTTTTTCTTTTTCTTCTATAAATTGATTTGTGTATAGATTATAGTAATAACCTTTTTTCTTCATTAATTCCTCATGATCACCATTTTCTAATATTTTACCTTTTTTAATTACTAATATTTTATCTGAAGATACTATAGTAGAAAGTCTATGCGCAATTATAAAGCTTGTTCTATCTTTTAATACTTTACAAATAGCATCCTGTATTATCTTTTCTGTTTCTGTATCAATAGATGAAGTTGCCTCATCTAACACAAATATAGCTGGATTCGCTATTATTGCCCTTGCAAAAGAAATCAATTGCTTTTCTCCTGAGGATAGCTTTCCTCCACCTTCTCCAACCTCTGTATGATATCCTTTTTCCAATTTCTCTATAAATTCATGGGCATTTACAAGTTTTGCTGCCTTTATTATTTCTTCTTCAGAAGCATCTAATTTGCCATACCTAATATTATCCATTACGCTCCCACTAAATAAATGAGGACTTTGAAGTACATATCCTAAATTTGATTGTAACCAAAGCAAAGATCTATCTTTATAATTTTTATCATCAATTAAAATTTCTCCTTTAGTAGGCTCATAAAATCTACATAACAAATTAACTATAGTACTTTTTCCAGATCCCGTCTCCCCAACAAGAGCTATTTGTTCACCTTTCTTAACTTCCAAATTAAAATTTTCAAGGACCTTCTCTCCATTTTTATATGAAAAGGATACATTTTTAAAAGATATATCTCCTTTGATTTTTTCCCAATTTTGTGTCTTAGCATTAAAAACATCGCCATACTTTTCTATTACCTCTTTGTTATCCCAAATTTCAACTTCTTCTTCAATTAAGGAAATAACTCTTTCCGCTGAAGCTTGAGCATGCTGCAACTCTGCCAAAGTGGTTGCTAATTGACTTACAGGCTCAAAAAATTGAACAGAGTATGAGAGAAACATAACTAAGGTTCCATAACTTATATTTCTTAATATAACCGCTTTTCCTCCAAAACATAATGCTAAACCTGTACCTATACTTCCAAGAGTTAATACAATAGGTAAAAACAAAGCAGAAAAGGTCGCTGCTCTTATTGATGCATATCTCATTTCTCCTGTATCGACTTTAAATTCCTGTAAATTATCTTCTTCCCTTACCAAAGTTTTTGTTGTAATTGCTCCGGATATACCTTCATTAAAGTTTCCTGTTATTTTTGAATTTATTTTTCTTACTTTTCTATAAGATGCTAAAATCTTTTTTTGAAAATATATTCCTATTATAAAAAGTGGGGGAACTACCACTAGCGTTATTAAGGTAAGTTTCCAATTATGAATAATCATTACTACCGTAAACCCTATCATCATCACCAAAGCCCAGACTAAATCTATAAGCCCCCATGATATTATCTCACTTAATCTCATAATATCAGATGTCATTCTAGAAGTTATCCATCCAATAGAATTTCTATCATAATAGGAAAGTGACAATTTTTGTAGCTTTTCAAACCCTAGTTTTCTTACATAGTTAGCAAGTCCTGTTTCTATTTTTCCTGCATAGATAATAAAAACTTTTATATTTATAGCCTGAATTATTATAATTACCAAATATCCTAAAGTAAATTTATATATACCTTTTATATTTTCACCTATTATAAAGTTATCTATAGCATATTTAGTAAGTAAAGGAGCTATGGCATCTATACCCGCTACTCCAATCATCAATAATACTAAAACTTTTAATTTACTTCTAAATATAGAAATATATTTAAATAGCTTTGTCCATATACTAAAATTAAATTTTTTATCTTTTTCTTCTTCATTAAAGTTCATATATATCACCACCTAACTAACCTACTTTTTCACTATTTATATCTTCTTTATCCGTGTTTTTTTGTATTTCCCAAATTCTTTTATATAGTCCATCATCTTTGATCAATTCCTCATGTTTACCCATTTGTACTATCTTTCCTTTGTCCAAAACAATTATCTTATCTGCATCTTTTATTGTAGATATTCTATGAGAAATTATAAAAGTAGTAACTCCTTTACTTCTATCTTTTAAAGCTTCTCTAATTTTTTTATCTGTTTCTGTATCCACCGCACTTAAAGAATCATCAAATATAAGTATAGGAGTCTTATTTATCAACGTTCTAGCTATAGCTACTCTCTGTCTTTGTCCTCCTGAAAGAGTAACACCATTTTCTCCAACTAAAGTATCATATCCTTTTTCAAAATCAACTATAACTTTGTGTATGGAGGCTTGGGAAGCAGCTTTCACTATTTCTTCTTCTTGTGCTTCTTTTCTACCTATTTTTATATTTTCCTTTATAGTTCTTGAATACAAAAAAGGTTCTTGTAATACCAAACCTATATTTTTTCTTATCCACTTTTTATTTATTTCTTTAAGCTCCACCCCATCTATCTTTATAGAACCCTTTTGATAATCATAAAGTCTAGTTAAAATATAGGTAATTGAAGATTTTCCTGAACCTGTATGTCCAATAATAGCAATCCTCTCCCCTTTTCTCACTTTAAATGATACATCCTTAAGAACAGGAATATCTTTTTCATATTCAAAATACACATCTTTAAATTCAATATTTCCCTTTATCTCTGTTTTTTTCTCATAGTTAAATTCTTCTTCTATCTTTTCATCCAATATTTCTCCAATACGATTTATAGATACAGTCATTTTACCCATATCGGAAAGAATTCTTCCAAGCTGTCTAACTGGCCATAAAAGCATTCCTTCATAATTCATAAATACAACTAAAGTACCTAAAGATATGTTTCCTTTAGCTGCATAGTATACGCCTGCTATCAAAACACCTAATATTTGAAGCATACATAAGAAATCTGATATACTCCAGTAATTAGCTAACAAATAGTATAACTTTAATCCTAGCTTTGTATAGTTCTCATTTTCTTTATTATACTTTTCTATCTCATATTTTTCCCTACCAAAGGCCCTAACCACTCTAACGCCAGAAAGATTTTCCTGTAATATTGTAGTCATCTTTGCTTCCGCTTCATCAACTTCCTTAAATAAATTGCTTATTTTGGAAAAAAACAAAAAAGAGAACACAAAAATTAATGGTACTGTTCCTATTGAAATAAGAGTCATCTTTATATTCAAAGATATCATAGCTCTAACAGAAAAAATTAATATAAAAATAGCTCTTCCTATTTCCACAAATTGAGTAGATAAAAATTTTCTTATTGTATCCACGTCAGATGTGCATCTTTGTATAAGTTCTCCTCTTTCGCTTTTAACATGATATTCATAAGGTAAATATTGTATATGATTATAAAGGTTTTCTCTTATATTTTTAGCTATATTTTCTGAAGCTTTAGCTGATAATTTACCTCTTAAAAATAGAAATATTCCCCTTATAGCAGTTAATGAAACTAAAGCCAATGAACATACCCACAAATTGTTAACTAGTAGAGATTTACCGCCTATTTTATTTATAATATTTTTTAAATATGGTGAACTTGGTAAAGGCTTATCTCCAATAATAGAATCTATAGTAATTTTTACAACTAATGGTTCTAATGTGGCTATAAATGTTGCTATAGCTATACTAAATATAGCCCCAAAATATAGCAACTTATTTCCTTTTAAGAATTCTAATAGTCTTTTGCCACTACTCATATATCTTCCCCCTCTTAACTATTTTTAATTTTCCCACTCAGGTGTACCTAGTTATACCTTTGTAATTAATTTTATTAGAATATCTTTTCATAAAAACACCCCTCCACTTAATTTAAAATATAAAAAAAGCTCCAGAAAAATCCTAGAGCTTTTGTTAAAACGTTAAAAATTACATATTTAAATATTACAAAAGCCATAGGGCTACACAACCTACCTATGGCTTAATATAAACCTTCTTTTATTTTATCTATCCATTATTGGTCGTGTTTTACTATAAAATTTTATATTTAATTTGTGTCCTTTAATTACTAATAGTAACATTTACACGACCTCCAATTCATTTTATATTTTTCAGTATATAACAACTTTTCCAGTATTTCAAGTAGTTTTTTATAAATATATTAAGAGCTTATTTTGTCTTAATTAATATAAAAGTAATAATGTCAAATTAAATAATATTACATAACATGATTATGTACCATGAATTTTAGGAGGTCTATATGTATATATTACCTATAATATTTTTGGC
Organism: Clostridium lundense DSM 17049; assembly: GCF_000619945.1. Classification (GTDB taxonomy): domain Bacteria; phylum Bacillota; class Clostridia; order Clostridiales; family Clostridiaceae; genus Clostridium_AO; species Clostridium_AO lundense. The sequence continues at coordinate 778,457 of NZ_JHVC01000001.1, forward strand.
CATATCATCAAGTAGTGACGCTTTTGTAGTTGGAATAAGCTATGGAATAAATAAAATTAGTATAAATTTCACCAATAATCTACTCATAGCTTTAATATCAGGTATTGGAACATTTTTATCCATGGCATTGGGTAAATTGTTGTTAAATATAATTCCAATAGAGAAGGCTAATGTAATTGGTAGCTCTGTATTAATTTTGTTTGGAGTATATATGCTTATACATTCACTAAAAAATGATTGTAGCAAGGAAAAAAATGATTCTAAAATAAATATGGAGGGAGAAAATTATTATCATAATGTTTTAAACAATCCTGAAATAATAGACGTTAATGGGTCTAAAAACATAGAAATTAAAGAGTCTTTATTTCTAGGTATTGTTCTTTGTATTAATAATATTGGCTTAGGTATTGCTGCCAGTATAACTGGATTAAATATGTATCTAACTTCTTTAGCTTCATGTATTTTTAGTATGCTTTTTATACAGCTTGGTCATTATGTAGGAGAAAAATTCTTATCCAAAACACTATCAAAATACTCTGAAATAATTTCTGCATGCATAATTATTTTATTAGGAATATACGAAACCTTTATATAAAATTGTAAATAATGCTACTTTTTATAAAAGGACATTAAATTTAATGGGGATGTCGCACTAACAATAAATCATACAATATATTGTGTTAACTTTAAACTGGGAAACAGTATATTGTATGTAAATTCTTTAATACGACAGCCCCTCCTTGTTTATTCTCGAGTCTGTGAAAAAAAGTCTGTAAATTACAAAATATAGCAGCTTTCTATGATAAAATATAAATATCATAGGAGGCTGTTTTGTTATGGGTAAGAGAAAAGAAAGATTAACAGAGGGAAAAAAGAATATTATTGCTGATTTAATTAGGGAGTATGACATTCAATCTGCTGAGGACATTCAAGACGCATTAAAAGACCTTCTTGGAGGTACTATTGAAAGCATGCTTGCAGCTGAGATGGATAACCATTTAGGGTATTCTCCATATGAGCGTACTGATGTAGAAAATGCACGCAATGGAAAGAAACAAAA
>NZ_JHVC01000002.1 GCF_000619945.1 Clostridium lundense DSM 17049
AGATTAGATTTCCCATAGCGTAAGCTAGTAAGACCCCTTGAAGAACACAAGGTTGATAGGCTAGAGGTGTAAGTGTAGCAATACATTCAGCTGACTAGTACTAATAGGTCGAGGGCTTGATCTTAAAATTACTTTGTGCAATTTTGAAAGAATATTTCTTTCAAACTGATTTAAAACGAAATCGAAGATTTCTGTAAATCAGCATCTGGTGATTATGGCTCAAAGGTAACACCCGTTCCCATACCGAACACGAAGGTTAAGCTTTGAAGCGCTGATGGTACTGCAAGGGAGGCCTTGTGGGAGAGTAAGTCGTCGCCGGGTCAAAAAAACACACCAAGTAATTAGCTTGGTGTGTTTTTTTATATATTTAATTAGATATATAAAAACTAGATAAAATTAGGTTAAAAGGTATATAATAATTATAATAATAATTAATTAGGGAGTCGATAATATGGATAGCATAAAAAAACTTGAAGAAATTATAAAAGATAGTTCTAATGTAGTGTTTTTCGGAGGAGCAGGAGTTTCTACTGAGAGCAACATACCAGATTTCAGATCAGCAGCAGGATTATATAACTCAAAAAATAATTTCGCTTATCCACCAGAAGTTATGCTAAGTCATAGTTTTTTTTGTGATTATACTGAAGACTTTTTTAAATTTTATAAATCAAAAATGATATATAAAAATGCAAAGCCTAATGCAGCACATTATGCTCTTGCAAAGTTAGAGAATATAGGAAAATTAAAGTCAGTTATAACCCAAAATATAGATGGACTTCATCAAGAAGCTGGATCTAAAGAAGTGATTGAGCTCCATGGAAATATACATAGAAATTATTGTACCAATTGCAATGCATTCTTTAATTTAGATTATGTACTAAATAGTAAAGATGTTATTCCTAAATGTGATCATTGTGGAGGAATAGTAAAACCGGATGTAGTTTTATATGAAGAGGAATTAGATATGGAAGCAATAAATAAGGCGATTTATTATGTTGAAAATGCTGATGTATTAATAATAGGAGGTACATCTTTAGCAGTATATCCAGCAGCAAACCTAGTTCATTATTATAAGGGAAATAAATTGATTCTTATAAACAAGTCCTCAACACCGTATGACAATAGAGCTTCTCTAGTTATTAATAACAAAATAGGAGAAGTTTTGGGAAAAGTAGTAGATAAATTAGAGTAAATTAATGATGATATCATTTAAAAGTTGTTGACAAAATAATTTTTAAATGATATCATATTAAAGTGTCAGGGATATAATAGAATATGGCGCTATAGCCAAGTGGTAAGGCAAAGGTCTGCAACACCTCTATCCCCGGTTCAAATCCGGGTGGCGCCTCCAGTTAAAAAAGGATTCAACACCATTGTTGAATCCTTTTAGTTTTTATTTAATAATTAAAACATATCTTTTTTATTTAATAATTAAAACATATCTTTTTTATTTAAGAAAATAACTACAACTGTAGCAATGGTAATTACAATACCAAATATTATCCAAAATCCATAAGGGGAGTTTGCAAAAGGAATTGCATTTACATTCATACCAAACATTCCTGAAATCATATTAGGTATAGACATTACTATAGTAACAGATGCTAAAAGTTTCATAACTATATTTAAATTATTAGAAATTACAGAAGCAAATGCATCCATTGTACCACTTAATATGTTACTGTAGATATTAGCCATTTCTATTGCCTGTTTATTCTCTATTATTACATCTTCTAAGATATCTTGATCTTCCGGATATTTTTGCATAATATCAAGTTTAAGCATTTTTTCAAGAGTTATTTCATTTGATTTAAGTGACGTTGAAAAATAAACAAGTGATTTTTCCAAGGATAAAAGTTGAATTAATTCTTTATTTCTCATAGATTTATGAAGTCTTTTTTCAATCATTAAGCTTTTTTTATCTATTTGTCTTAAATATATCAAATAATAACTAGCTACTCTATAAAGTATCTGAAGAATAAATCTAGAACGTTTAAAAGTAAAGAAAGATCTGACCTTTCCATCAATGAAATCTAAAACAACTTTACTATTTTTTAAACATATGGTAATTAGCACGCTTTCAGTATGTATAATGCCAAGAGGATAAGTATCGTAGGTTAATGAGTTATCCTCCATTTCTGTAAAAGGAATATCTAATAGAACTAATGCATTATTATTTTCATCAATATCTATACGAGAAGTTTCTTCATCATCTAGAGGGGCTCTTAAAAATTCTAAAGGAACATTAACTTTCTTGGATATAAATAATAGTTCTTGGTCAGATGGAGCTACTATATTAATCCAGCAACCAGGTTCTATATTATCTATTTGTTGTAATATTGTGGAATTATTTTCTTCTAATGTTTTATATATTGTAATCATAATAAACCTCCTAGACCAATAGTAATACTTATATTATATCTTATATATTTATAATGTCTATAACATAGAATTAAACTGAAACAAAAAATTCAATAAGCTTATATTAAATGAATAATAAATTTCAGTTTTATTATGAAAAGATATGAAAAATGAAGAGATACAGAGGTAATATAAACATGTTGATGAAGAATAATAAAAACTTGTGTGTAGTAAGGATTAAAGAACTATTACAAGCTATAATCGATGTGGATTAATATTAAAAAGCCTAGTATAATCTCTATGTTATAATAAATAGGGTGGTTTTTGGAGGGGTTTATATGGGTAATATGTATAAAGAGACAATATCAAGAAGGAAGTTGCCTTCGATAGTAAAATTATTTACTATACTAGTTGTGGCTTTGTTTTTGGCGGAAGTTATCAAAGATACGACTATCAATGGACAAGATATTGGAAGGATAGCAATAGTGTTCTGTGTAACTTTAGTTGTAGGAACCTTAGTTTTTGAAATATTCCGTTGTAGGGTAAAATATACCTATTCTATAATTGCAGATCAATTTATTATTCATAGGATAAAAGGATCAGAGGATAAGGTAGTTGAGAATATAAAGTTAAGAAATATCCAATATATAGGCAGAAATGATATGCCTAAATTAAATGAAAGTATTAAGAGTTCTAAAAAGTATGTATGTTCAATACTTAATTTAAATCCTTATTATTGCATTTATAAAGATGGAGATAAATTAAAGAGATTTTACTTTGAACCAAGTACTAGATTGATTGAAAGAATAAAAATAAATAGAGAAAAAAGATTAGCTAGTTAAAAACTAAGCTAATCTTTTTTTATTTAAATGCTTTTTAACTGTAAATGAAACTCACTTTTTATTTCTTGTAAAAGAGATTCCTTTTCTATTATATCTAAGGCTGTTAAAGATAGAGCTTGAGCGGTTTTTATAACTTTATCATGAGCAAATGGTGAGAGTGTTGCCATTCCAAATTCTTTTGAAGAGTATTTTATACGATCATCATCTATAACAGAGATATAAGGGTGTATACATGGAACTAGATGGCTCACTGTACCTAAACTAAGAGCAGATAAAGTGTTTTTAGCAGGGCCTATTTCTATAATTCCACTTTCTTTAAGGTTATGAGAAAATATTCTTGATAAAGTAGTATTGGTTATTAGTTCTTCGTAAGGAAGTTCATATATGCTAGATTCAGAATGTATATCCATTAAGTCACCTATAGTTTTCACTAAATCCCTAAGTTTTTTTTCAAGTTCAGTTACATGCCACATTTTTGGGCCTCTTAAATAAAATTTACTCTCGCATTCTGAAGGTAATAAAGAAGGAGAAGTTCCCCCTTTTGTTATAATACCATCAATAGTCATTTCGTGCTGAATTCCTTTTGATAGTGCATTTATAACATTAAAAGTTAGGAGACAGGCATCTAGTGAAGAATAAGAGCCTACTGTTCTAGATTTTAATCCTAATTCACCTCTATACATTATTTTTAGTGGAAGTAAAGCCATAGAGGTACCACTCTCAGCAGTTGCAATATCAGGATGAGCCATTAAAACTACATCGATGTCATTAAATACGCCTTGTTTTGCCATAGTTACTTTTGAACTACCTATAAATTCTCCAGGACAGCCTATAACTATAATAGAACCATGCAATTTATCTATAACACTAGATAGAGAAAGGGCTGCCCCAATAGAAATAGAAGAAATTAAGTTGTGACCAGTTATATGGCCTTCATTTTCTATAGCATCATACTCACAGATAAAACATATTTTTGGATGGCCATCACCATATTGAGCATAAAATGCAGTGGGGATATTTATAAAGTTTTCTTTTACATTAAAGTTATATTTTTTTAATATATTTATTAGGTAACTACAACTTTTATATTCATGAAAACTAACCTCAGGATTATCATATATATATTTAGAGAGGTTAAATATCTCTTTGTCTATACTATGTAAAAAACTAACTATGTTTTGTTTCATAATATCAACTCCATAATTAAAAGATGTTATTAGTATAACCAAAATTTATTTAATATATTTATGTGGACAAAATAAATATGGACACTATCCTGAATAAAATATAGTATAAGAGGCAAAAATTTAGATACTAGCAATTTCAAGGAGGATTTTTATGAGAAAACAATGCTGTATTATATGTGGAAAGCCTCTAAATGGTGGTATAATTATTAATGGAAAAGGGATATGCAGAAGTTGTGAGAAAAAAATAATAAATGTTAGAATGGATACAGATTTTTATATGTATTATAAGAATTGCATAAAAAAATCTATAATATACCCTATGATAAGAGGAGAGGATAGTAAGTGTCAAAATTACCACTTGTAGAAGGGGTTTTAAAATATGTGAGGGAAGACAATATTTCATTCTCTATGCCAGGTCACAAAAATGGAAGAGGATTTTTCACTACTTTAAAAGGAAAAGAGTTAATGGACAATTTCATAAATTGTGATATCACCGAAGTTGACGGTGTAGATAATCTTCATAAGGCTGAAGGCATAATTAAGGAGTCAAGTGAACTTCTTTCAAAATTCTATGGTAGTGAAAAATCATATTTTTTAGTTAATGGAAGTACCAGTGGGAATTTAATTATGATTTTTTCTTCATTTAATGAAGGCGAAAAGATAATTGTAGATAGAAATTGCCATAAGTCTGTATTTAATGGAATTATAATGAGAAAGTTAAAACCAGTATATATAAAAAACATAATAGATACTGAATATAATGCTCCATTTTCTATTGATATGGAGCATTTTTTTAAAGTTATACAAGAAAATAAAGATGCTAAGGGAATTATATTAACTTATCCTAATTATTATGGTGTTTGCTTTGACATAGAAAAGGTAATTAAAGAGGCACAGAAAAATAATATGAAGGTTTTAATTGACTCTGCTCATGGTGCACACTTTGGGGCTAATGATAACTTACCTAAGAGTGCAGTAAAGGCAAAGGCTGATATGGTAGTAGTAAGTGCGCATAAAACACTAGCTAGTGTCACTCAAACTGCATTTTTACATGTAAATAATAAAGAGGATATAGATAAGGTGAATTTTTATTTTAGTGTTTTTTCTAGTACTAGCCCTTCATATTTATTTATGTGTACAATGGATTATGCAAGGTATTATCTAGAAAGTTATGGAGAGAAGGATTATGATAATTTAATCTATTTAGCAGATAAATATAGAAAACGAATAGAAAAAATAGATCATATTAACATAATAAGTAGAGAATACGTTAGAAAAAATTATGATTATGATTTAGATCCAACAAGATATATTTTAAACTTAGATAAGGGGTATAATGGAAATTTGTTATTGGATTACTTAAGGGAAAAAAGCATACAATGCGAAATGAGTGATACCTTTAATTTAGTATTAATATTTTCTCTATTTAATACTGAAGAAGAATTTCAATATCTTTATAACACTTTAAAGGAATGTGATATATTTAAATTTAAGGCTAATAGTATAGAATTAGTAAATAATTATCATATACCTAAAGAACAAATATTACCTTATGAAGCTATGGAAAAGAGGAAAAGAAGAGTTAGGATAAGTGAAGCCGTAGGTTGCATATGTGGCGAGAATGTTATACCTTATCCTCCAGGTATACCAATAATTATGATGGGCGAAATGATAGATAAAGATATCATAAATATGTTAGAATATTATATAGAAAATCATATTAATATATTAGGAATAGATGAAAATAAAATAACAATATTAGAATAATAGAATGAAGGTTGGTATAAAATGAAGGAGATAAAAAAAGGAAAGTTAATAGTATTAGAAGCTTGTGATGGTAGCGGAAAGGCAACACAAACTAAAAAACTTTATGAAAGACTTATTCTTGAAGGATATGATGTACTAAAGGTTGAGTATCCTGATTATGAAAGTGATTCTTCAGCTTTAATAAAGATGTATCTAAATGGGGAGTTTGGAGACAAGCCAGAAGATGTAAATGCATATACAGCATCTACTTTTTATGCTGTAGATAGATATGCTTCTTTTAAAAAACATTGGAAAAGCTTTTATGATAGGGGAGGTATTATATTAGCTGATAGATACACTACATCAAATATGGTTCATCAAGCGGCTAAAATAGATAACGTAGAGGAAAAAAATAAATTTTTAAATTGGCTATGGGATTTAGAATTTAATTTGATGGAATTACCTGTACCAGATATAGTAATATTTTTAAATATGCCACCTGAATATAGTAAAGAACTTATATTTAATAGAAAAAATAAGTTTACTGGTGAAGATGAAAAGGATATACATGAAAAAAATGAAGAATATCTAGTGCATTCTTATAAAAATGCTTGTGATATTGCTGAGAAGTATAATTGGGAGCAAATAAATTGTATCTCTAAGGGTAATATAAAAACTATTGATGATATACATGAAGAAGTATATGAAGCTATAATTAAAAAACTACAATAAATATGTTAGAATTTTTATAAAATATGGTAGAATATAGTTATAGATTGATTCATAATCAGTTAATAGGGAGGGAATTTTATGAAGCTTATTATTGCAGTTGTTCAAGATGATGACGCTAGTGATTTAATAGATTTATTAACAGATGCAGGTTTTAGAGTAACTAAGCTTGCTACTACGGGTGGATTTTTAAAGTCAGGCAATACAACACTTATGATAGGTGTTGAAGAAGAAAAAGTAGATAAAGTAATAGGTACTATTGAGGAAATCTGTAAGACAAGAAAACAGGTTGTAACAGCACCATCACCTATAGCAGGATCAACTGGAATATATGTTCCATATCCTGTTGAAGTTGAGGTAGGGGGAGCTACTGTATTTGTATTAGATGTAGATAAATTTGTAAAAATATAATGGAGGAATAGCATTGAGCTTTCAGGATATAATAGGGCATAGTGATATTAAAAATGAAATTATTAATTCTATTAAGCATGAAAGGTTTGCCCATGCACATATAATTTCAGGAGAAGATGGTATAGGAAAAAGTCTAATAGCAAAAGAAGCGGCTTTTAAACTTTTAAATAAGAAATCTGGTAGGGAATATGCTGATATAATAGAGTTTAGGTTATTGAAGAATAAGAAGTCTATAGGAGTTGAGGAATTAAAATCAATTATTAGAGAAATAAACACTAAGCCCTACGAAGGAGATAAAAAGGTAATAATTATCCATAATGCGGATTCTATGACAGTAGAAGCGCAAAATGCATTTTTAAAAACTGTAGAAGAGCCTCCTAAAGGAATCTTTATATTATTATTATGTGAAAAGGTAGAAAATTTACTAGATACAATAAAATCTAGATGCCAAATATATAAGCTTCACCATTTATATAAAGAAGATATGGAGGAGTTTTTGTTAAAAAAGTATTCTTATTTGGATAAAAAAGAACTGAATTCTATATGTGTGATTAGTGATTGTATCCCAGGACGAGCAGAAAGGTTTATGGAAGATTCTGAATTAAAGGATATACGAAATCTAACGTTAGATATATTGGTAAATATTACAGATGAAGATGTAGATATATTTAATTATGAAGAGATGTTATTAAAATATAGATCTAATTGGGAAGAAACCTTAACTTGGTTTCTTTCATACATAAGAGATGCTTTAATATATAAGGAAACGGGAAATAATAATATTATAGTTAATATAGATAAAATGGATGGTATAAAGGGGATTTCAGAAATATTTTCATTTACTCAATTAAATGATATTATAGACATAATAAAAGATACAAGACTTAAATTAGAAAGTAATGTGAATGCAGCACTAGTTTTTGACTCAATGTTGCTTAAAATGCAGGAGGTATAAATATAATATGGTAAAAGTAGTAGGTGTACGTTTTAAAAAAGCCGGAAAGATATATTATTTTGCCCCAGGAGATTTAAATATAAATAAAGGTGATAGCGTTATAGTTGAAACTGCTAGAGGTGTGGAATTTGGAGAATGTGTTATTGGAATAAAAGAAATAGGTGAAGATGAGATAGTATCACCGTTAAAAAGTGTTATAAGGAGAGCTACAGAAGAAGATATACAGAAGCATTTAGAAAATAAAAATAAACAAGAAGAGGCTTTTGCTATTTGTTTAGAGAAAATTCAGCAACATAATTTACAAATGAAGCTTATAGATGTAGAGTATACATTTGATAATAATAAAGTTATTTTTTATTTCACTGCTGATGGAAGAGTGGATTTTAGAGAATTAGTTAAGGACTTGGCAGCTATATTTAGAACCAGAATAGAATTAAGGCAAATTGGAGTAAGAGATGAGGCAAAGATGATAGGTGGACTTGGTCCTTGTGGAAGAGCAATGTGTTGTTCAACTTATTTAGGTGATTTTGCTCCAGTATCAATAAAGATGGCTAAGGAACAAAACTTATCCTTAAATCCAACAAAAATATCAGGAATTTGTGGTAGACTTATGTGTTGCTTAAATTTTGAGCAGGAAACCTATGAAGAAATCAGAAAAAGGCTTCCTAAAGTTGGATCTATAATTAGAACGGAGTATGGAGATGGAGAAGTAATTTCTAATAGTGCAGTAAAAGAATGTGTAAAAGCTAAAATAAAAGTTTTAAATGGAGAGGAGATTATAAAGGAAGTTCCAATAGAAGAATTAAGCTTAGTCTCTGGATCCTATGAGGGAATAGTGAACGAAGATGACATAAAGATAGAAATAGATGAAGAAGATGAAGCTATAATTAAGGAACTATTCAAAGAAAACTAGGAGGAAGCTATGAAGTCGGTTTTGAAAGTGTGTAATATGAAAACTATGGTTGATGTAAGTAATATTAGAAAAGCTATTTCAAAAAATGAAGGGGTAATAGCTTGCCACATAAGCCCAGAAAAAGGAGAAGTTAATGTAGTCTATGATAACTATTCTATAAGCTTAGATGATTTGACAGAATGTATAGAAGATTTAGGATATACTATTTTGTAAAAATGACTTTAAAAATTTTTATAAACGTGGTAGAATATAAATCGGATATACTTGTCCAAAACTTTAAGGAGGTGTACATATTATGGCATACAAAATAGCAGATACTTGTATAAGCTGTGGAGCATGTGCTTCAGAATGTCCAGTTAACGCTATAAGCCAGGGAGACACTCAGTTCGTTGTAGATGCAGGAGCTTGTATCGATTGCGGAAACTGTGCTAATGTTTGCCCAGTAGGAGCAGCTGTTCAGGAATAATAATAGTAAGAAAGACCACTGTTAAGGTGGTCTTTTTTATAAATTAATACATTATAAAGAATTATGAAACAAATAATAGTTAAGAATTATTTGTTTCTTTTTTATTATATAGATTGTAATATATTTGACATCCTAAGGTAATTAGCCAATAATATTAATTAAAGTTGAATTAGAAAGGGAATATTATATATGTTAAAAGCCAAATTAGTTAAAGAAGATGAAACTTTAGATGATTTACAGCTAAAAGAAATCTTTGTAATACAAAAGGTACATGGGTTTAGATTTGGAATGGATGCTGTTCTATTAGCCAATTTTGCGAAATTTAAGAAGAAAGATCTTGTTGTAGATTTATGTAGCGGTACTGGTATAATACCATTTATAATAACAGGTAAAAATGAAATTAGTCATATAACTGGAGTAGAAATACAAGAGGATATGGTAGAAATGGCTAATAGAAGTGTTTTATATAATGAACTTGAAGATAAAATGCAATTTGTACATGGAGATTTAAAGGATGAAAAGCTATTAAAGACAATAGGAAAAGTTGATGTAGTAACTGTGAATCCTCCCTATAAGTTGCAAAACTCAGGTATAATAAATGAAAATAATAAGGATGCCATAGCTAGACATGAGATTTGTTGTACTTTAGAGGACGTAATAAAAGCTTCAAATATTCTTTTAAAAGACAAGGGAAAGTTATATATGGTACACAGACCTGAAAGAATAGCAGATATATTATGTATAATGAGAAAATATAAAATAGAACCTAAATTAATAAGAATAGTTCAACCAAATGTAAAGAAGGCTCCTAACTTAATATTAATTGAAGGGCAAAAGAATGCAGGCAAGTTCTTGAAATGGGATAATACTTTATATGTATACTCTGAAAATGGAGAGTATACAGAAGAAATAAATATGATTTACGGTAAAATGGAGGATAGTCATGACTAGAGGAAAACTTTTTGTTGTGCCAACACCTATAGGAAATTTAAAAGACATAACTTTAAGAGCATTAGAAATTTTAAATTCTGTAGATATAATAGCAGCTGAAGATACAAGACAGACATTAAAACTTACAAATCATTATAATATAAAGAAAACATTAATAAGTTATCATCAGCATAATGAACAGGGGAAAAGTGATAATTTAATAGAAATACTTAAAGAAGGAAAAAGTATAGCATTAGTAAGTGATGCTGGTACTCCTGGTATATCTGATCCGGGTAGTGTTATTATATCAAAATGTATAGAAGAAGATATAGACTTTGAAGTGCTTCCAGGGGCTACAGCTGCTATTACTGCACTTGTATATTCAGGTATGGATACTACTAAATTTTTATTTAGAGGTTTTATTCCAAGGGATAATAAAGATAGAAAAGTAGTTATGGAGGAAGTAAAAGATAGAAAGGAAACTTTAATTTTTTATGAAGCGCCTCATAGATTGATAAATACTTTAGAATTTTTAAAGGAAAATTTAGGGCAACGTAGAATAGCTATATGTAGAGAATTAACGAAACTTCATGAGGAAATCATGAGGTTTACAATTGACGAAGCTATAAAGCATTATAAAGTAAACAATCCAAGAGGAGAATATGTACTTATTGTAGAAGGAAAAAGTGAAGAAGCTATAGAACAAGAAGAAATTTCAAAATGGGAAGGTCTTACTATAGAGCAACATATATTAAAATATATGAATGAAGGATTTAGTAAAAAGGATGCCATAAAAAAAACAGCTAAGGATAGAAAGCTATCTAAGTCAGAAGTATATAAGTATTCCTTAAATATTTAATATAAATATAGTAATATATTAAATATTTAATTTGATAATATAATAAATACACATTTTTACATTGAGATTTTTAATAAATAGATGGTATAATAAAATGGTAATAAAAATACATATTCCAAAGAAAAAATACAAAATTCACATAAGATTTAATTTTTCGGGGGGTGTTGGTGTGAATAAAAGATTAGTGTCTATTATTACCGCATTAACGATAGTAGCAACATTTAATGTTTCAGTATTAGCAGAACCACTATCTGAAAAGATAAAAATTCAACAACAGAAAATTCAAGAAAACACTAAATCATTAAAGGATGCTCAAAAGAAAAGAGAAGATTTAGAAGTAACTGTGGAAAAAATGGACAATCAAATCGAAGGGCTTATGAAAAATATAAATGACACAAAAAAGAATATTAAGAAAACTCAAAATGATATAAAGGTTGTAGAAAAGGATATTGAAAAAGCTGAAAATAATATAAAAACTGAACAAGATTTATTTAACAAAAGAGTTAGAGCCATGTATGTAAGTGGTGCAGGAAGTTATTTGGATATAATACTTGAGGCTAAGGGATTAAGTGATTTAATATCTAAGGTAGAAGCCGTTAAAAAGGTTATAGAATTTGATAACAAAATAATTGCAGATCTTAACGGTAAAAAACAAGATATAGAAAAGAAAAAAGAAATTTTAAATAATCAAAATAATAAGTTATTGGCTCTTAAGGCAGATAATGAAAAAAAATTAGCAGAGATGAATAATAAAAGAAAAGAGCAGTATAATTTAGTAGCGGAGCTAGAACGTCAAGAGAAAATGTATGCTTCAAAAATTAATGAGTCACAATCATACATAAATTCTGCTATGGCACAGATTAATAGCATTAGAAAGTCAGCACCTAAGTATACTCCTTCTAGAGGATCAGCATCTATATCTTCGAATTCTATAGTTGCATATGCATCAAACTTCTTAGGTACACCTTATGAGTGGGGTGGAAATGGACCAAGTACTTTTGATTGTTCTGGTTATGTAAAATATGTGTACGAGCATTTTGGTGTAAGCTTACCAAGAGTAGCGGAAGATCAACAGAATGTAGGTTCATCAGTATCAAGAGATGAATTACAACCAGGAGATTTAGTGTTCTTTGGATATCCTGCACATCATGTGGGAATATACGTAGGAGATAACTGTTATATGCATGCACCAAAAACGGGAGACGTAATTAAAATATCACCTTTGACTAGAAGTGATTATAGTGGTGCAAGAAGAGTAAGATAAGTTTAATATAATTTGGAGAGAATATTTATTCTCTCCAATACACAATGATTTAATTATAAATTTTAGTTTTAAATGTTGATAAGATTTATTAAAATCCTTAAAGTTCATTTTATTAATATATTCATGTCTATATTTATCATATCTATAATAAGATAATTTTATATTTCTCACTTCATTTATATTGGTCATAAGCAATTTATGCATTTTTATAAAAATTTATAATTAGATATGCTTGTTTTATTGTATAAATATATTTTCCAACTTTTTCATAAAGAGTTGGATTTTTTTTGTTGGTTCTTATTTTTTTAAAGTAGTAATCCAAAATTAAGGGAATATAAAAACCCACATGAAACATGTGGGAATAGAGGATTAATATCCTATAAATAAAATTATATTATTCACCTTTTAATTCATTTAAACAATTCTTGCAGATATTTTTACCTTTATAATTAATAACATCTCTTGCATCTCCGCAGAATATACAAGCAGGTTCATATTTCTTTAATATGATTTGTTCACCGTCAACATAAATTTCTAAAGCATCTTTTTCAGCAATATCCAAAGTTCTTCTCAATTCTATTGGAATAACAATTCTTCCAAGTTCATCCACTCTTCTTACAACTCCAGTTGATTTCATTATATAGTTCCTCCTTAATAACAGATAATTTAAATACATAATTCGACATATTTTCTTGTAAATAGTAACATAGTAACCATTAAAAGTCAATATATAAATTATGAATTATTTTATAATATTACAAATTTCTTATTTAATTTCATCTAATGTTACTATACTACCAATTTATTCAAATGTCAATATATTTTTGAAGTGAAAATACATTTTTTTACTAATAGCTTAAGTGCTTATAGTTCAAAGGATAAAGAGACATTTGATAATATATAACATTGTATTAGTTGCTATATAAATAAATAGTTAACATTGACTGTTAATTTAAAAAATAGTAACTTAATGGTATTTATGTAGTTGATGTCGAATTATCAAATATATTTTTATAATAAATATGAAAAGCATGTTAATATTAATTGAATATAAGATAAAACATAACAATTTGACTTACATATATAGTAATATGGATCAGTATATGTATATATGTTTGCATATAGCTATATAGTTGACTAAATTAATGTAAAAAACAAGTAATTTTTTATAATGACTTTTATCTTAACTAGTTACCAACATAAAGAGTTAAGAATAGGGAATTAAATTTATAAAATATAAAATTTGTTAAATATGATATAATAATTATATAAAAATTCCGAGAGGAGAGATTGTAAATGAAAATATTTATTGATACTGCTAACGTAGAAGAGATTAAAAAAGTAGCAGAATGGGGGATACTAGATGGAGTAACTACTAATCCTTCATTAATTGCAAAGGAAGGAAGAGATCTAAAAGATGTAATCGAAGAAATATGTTCAATTGTTGATGGACCTATCAGTGCAGAAGTTATAAGCTTAAAGTCTGAAGAAATGGTAAAGGAGGCAATGGAACTTTCTAAAATACATAAAAATATAGTAATAAAAATACCTATGTGTGAAGAAGGACTTAAGGCTGTAAGTAAGTTAAGTAAGCAAGGTATAAAAACAAATGTTACATTAATATTCTCAGCACAACAGGCACTACTTGCTGCAAAAGCAGGAGCATCTTTTGTAAGTCCTTTTGTAGGTAGATTAGATGATATAGGAAATGGTGGATTTTCAGTAGTTAGTGATATAGCTGAAATATTTGATATATATGGAATAACCACTGAAATTATAGCTGCTAGCATAAGAACACCTATGCATGTATTAGAATGTGCAAAAATAGGAGCAGATATAGCTACAATACCATATAAGGTATTAACTCAAATGTTAAAACATCCTTTAACAGATAATGGTATAGAAAAATTCTTAGAAGACTACAAAAAGATGCAGTAATCTAGGCAATTGTATTTAATTTATAAATAAAATATTTGAAATAAATGTAAATGCCTTATTTGCGATAAAAAGAAAATAAATAAAAAAATGAAAGAAATACAATGCATATTGTCTAAGTATTCCACAGCTGAATGGACAAGTTATCAACAGGGTAAATGTTAGTAATGTTGATAAGTATATGTATGTCAATGAAATCAAAGATCAATATCCATGATGTTATCCACAAATTATGTGGATAATGTCATGGATATTGTTGATAAGTTTGGACAAGGGTGAATAAATTGAAATTTTATTTTATAATCTATTAAAATTTTATTTATTCAATATTGTCGAAAAATAATTTTGAAAGGACGACATTTATTTATAATTTCTATTTGTTAATCTTCTATGAAATTCATTTATGTCAAAATTAGCACTAATATATACTCTATCTAAGGTATATATCCCATCACTTTTATCTGACCAAGTACCATTTGTAGTAAAGGCCATTTTATAATCGGTTTCTTTAATTGCTTTTATAGTATTTTCATTCCAATTGCCATAGGGGTAAGCAATATAAGATATTTTCCTGCCTAAGATATTTTCTAAAAAAAATTTTGAATTTTTTAAAGTTTCTAATTGTTTATTATAAGTTAAAGTAGCAAGTTTTTCATGATCAACAGTATGACTTTGAACTTCTATGCCGTTATTAGCTAATTCTATAATTTGATTGGAAGTTAAATAACCTTTACGGTTATCTATATTATTAGTAATTACAAAGACTACTGCATTAAAGCCAAATTCTTTTAAAATAGGATATGCATTAGTGTAGTTATCTACATAACCATCATCAAAGGTTAACACTACAGATTTTTCTGGTACAGGTGAATTATTGACGAAAAATTCATGCAATTCATTTAACGTAAGAGTTGTATAACCTTTTTCTTTAAGAAAGCACATTTGCTCTCTAAACTTTTCTTTTGGAATTCTTAGTTCATTTCCTTTTTCATAAGCTATTGAATGGTACATTAGGACAGGAATGCCCTTATTATTATATTTTAAATTTGGTCCTGTAAAAGTTCTATTATTAAGTACATTCTTTGGAGTTTCTTTATTTAGAGAAGACGCTATAGGAGGTTTTATTGAAGCATCTATAGCAGTTTTCTCAGGGATGTTAATTTCTTTGTTGATAACTTGTGTATTATTATTTTGAATATCTTTTGCAGCTATATTTAGGTTTTTGGAGCAAGATGTAAGTATACAGGGAAATATGAAGCTAATAATGAATAATGAACATTTTTTCGATAAATTCTTAAACATTGTTACACCTCACAATAAAAATATAATAAACCCTTTATTTTAAAGGCTTGAAGCAAATTATTCTTTATATATGGAGAAATAGTTTGTGTGTATAATAATATAACTATACACATTGTCCACAATTTGGGTGTGGATAACTTGTGAAATTAATGTTGATTTTTAATGTTTTCAAGCTAATATAAATAATAAACAATATTCACTCAATAATTTTTGTTGAAAAATGTATAAATTTTTGAAAATCTAAAAATTATTATTAACATTATCCACAGAAATGTGGATAAGTTGTGGACAACTATTGATATACTATTTTAGTTTAACCAGATTTAAGTAAAATATGTAAAAAAGAATTTTTTTCTAAATAAGTGTATCAAAAATTATAATATTTAAATATTATAAAGTATGTTGCTTCATAGCCCATTTATGCAACTATTTATTAATATTTTTATTAAAATTATACCATGTAAAATTGGTAAATGCGCTTAGTTCATTAGAATTAAGTGCATATTTTTATAAATAAAAATTATATTTTGAGAATTTTCTTAACAATTCGTATATTTTGTGATATCATTATAGTATAAAATAAATTGGTAAAGGGTGTGACGAAAGTGAAAGATAACGTAATCTATGTTGATTTTTCAAAAAAGCATAATGGTAAGAGAGGTAATGAAAGTTTTTATAGAAGAATCATAAATAGGATTAAAATGATTTTTCATTTAAAAGCAGGAGTTCCCACACCTAAAAATGTAATCAATTACAGAAAGAATATATCTTAAATACAACAAGCAGTAATATATATATCAGTGTATAAATATCAGTATATAAATAGAAGGCACATTAAGCATATGTGCCTTTTTTCTGTAGCTTTTATCATATGATATGTTGATGTATACTTATATGGATAAAATATAATTTAAAAAGGAGAATAAATATGAGAATTGGAATGGGATATGATGTCCACAAGTTAGTAGAGAGAAGAAAGCTTATTATAGGAGGAGTAGATATACCTTATGAAAAAGGATTATTAGGGCATTCTGATGCAGATGTATTGCTACATGCTATAATGGATAGCTTATTAGGAGCAGCAGCTTTAGGGGATATAGGAAAGCATTTTCCGGATAACAATATTACATATAAAGATATAAGCAGTATAAAACTTTTAGAAAAAGTAAATAGACTGATAAGAAGTAGTGGATATGAAATTATAAATATTGATGCAACCATAATAGCACAAAATCCTAAAATGTCACCACATATTCAGGTTATGAGAGAGAATATATCAAAATCATTAGAAATATCAGTAGATATGATAAATATAAAAGCTACAACAGAGGAAGGCTTAGGATTTACAGGGAAAGGCGAAGGTATAGCTGCACAAAGTATTTGTCTTATAGAATAATAATAAAGGGATAGATTAATCTTCATCTATCCTTTTGCTATTATCTTTTACATTTAATATATCTAATAGGAAAATAAATAATGGTATACCTATGAGTAGCCCCCATACTCCCATAAAGTGTTCTGATATTATAAGAACTGAAAATACAACAAATACAGGTAAATGGGTTTTAGCTGACATAAACTTTGGATTTAATACATAACTTTCTAGTGCATGCAATAAAGTTATCAGTATAATTACATATAATACTTTTGTAAGCCCTCCAATGTTGAAGGCTATTATAGAGAGAGGTATTAAAGATATTATAGTGCCAGCTACTGGTATTAAACCAAGTATAAATATCATCAATCCTAATCCAAGAAGTTGAGGAAATCCCATTATGCTTAAACTTATTATAGATAGTATAGTGTTTGTAGTTGAAATTAAGATTTGAGCCTGAATTACTTTACCAAAAGAATTTAAAAAGTTTACACCAAAATATTTTGTGTATTGATAAAAAATTCTTATCCTACTATTATTAAATTTGTCTAAGAAGTCGCTTATTTCGGCTCTTTCCAGCATAAAAAAAATACTTAAAATAAAGGCTATTACTATATTGAATCCCCATCGACCTATATTAGTAGCAAATTTTATTAAAAAATTAGTACTATTTTTTAAATAATCATCAATATTCATGCCTTTAAATAAAGGCATTATAAACTGCTCTATTTTATATTGTTGAGTATTGATCTTAAATTCACTTAATTCTTTTATAATGTCTGAAATTTGATTTATTATTATAGGTACATATTTATAAACAAATAAAGAAAAACTTATAAATAAAAATAAATATAAAATTATAGTAACCAGCTTTTCATTTATGTAAGCAACCTTATTTATTTTTGTAACTATAAATTGCTGAAGACTATATATAAGGTAAGTTAATAAAAAAGTTAGTAATATTAAATTTAGAAAAGATCTTAATAAATAAAAAAATAAAATCAAAGTTAAAAATACTAAGACTCTTTTTACAAAATCCTTTTTCGTTAGACTATTAAACAATCCCATATTTTTTTCCCCTTCGTATATAATAATATAGTTTAATTATACATTTAAAAACGTTTATTTAATATATAAAATGTTATTATTAGTATGCAACTTATTAGATAAAAAATTTACATGATTAAAGGAAATAATATGATGATGTTGAATACTAACTATATAAACTTCAAGGAGGTATGTATATATGAAAAAAGTTATTAGTACAGATTTGGCACCAAAGGCTATAGGACCATATTCACAAGGCATAATGGTTGGTGATTTAGTATTTGTATCTGGGCAGATACCAGTAAATCCACAAACTGGTGAAATAGTTACAGGAGAAGATACAATTACATTACAAACTCATCAATCATTGAAAAATATTAAAAGTATATTAGAATCTCAAGGCTTAGGATTTGAAAATGTATTAAAAACTACTGTTTTCATTACAAGTATGGATGACTTTGCTAAGGTGAATAGTGTCTATGCAGAATATTTCAAGGAGCCATATCCAGCTAGATCTTGTGTACAGATAGGAAAGCTACCTAAAGGAGCTTTAGTTGAAATAGAAGTTATTGCTCACAAGTAAAGATGGCAGTATTTCTATTGACAATTCTATATTAATATATATATAATGGCGATTGCAAAGGTAAATTTTAAAAAAATTTTAAATTTACTATTTGTAGTCGCCATTAATAGTTATTACATAGATTAATAAACTTTATACAAATAAAGGGGGGAGGGCTTATGGAAAAAGATAATAGAGAACAATGGGGATCAAGATTTGGATTTATTATGTCAACTATAGGTGCAGCAGTAGGTTTGGGAAATTTATGGAGATTTCCGTTTATGGCTTATCAAAACGGAGGAGGAGCATTTTTAGTACCTTATTTTGTAGCATTATTAACAGCTGGACTGCCTTTAATGATTCTTGAATTTGGATTTGGTAGTAAAATGAGAGGTGCGAATACTTTGGCATTTGCAAAGCTAGGCAAAAGGTGGGAGTGGCTAGGTTGGTGGCCTGTTATGATTCCACTTATAGTGGTTACTTTTTATTCTGTTATCATAGCTTGGGGCATTAACTATTTCGTATTTTCTTTTACAGGAGCATGGGGAAATGATCCAAATGCTTTTTTTGGAGTAGAATTTTTAAAAATTAGTAGAGGCCCTTGGAATTTTGAAGGGATAAGGTGGAATATAGCTATTGCAGTAGCATTAGTTTGGTTTTTTAATTATTACATAACACAAAAAGGTATTTCAGCAGGAATAGAAAAAGCTTGCAAAATAATTACACCAACACTGGCAATATTGATGGTTATAATGACAGTTAGAGGTATTACATTACCAGGAGCAGCAGAGGGATTAAATTGGTTTTTGAAGCCTGATTTTAGCAAAATCGCCAATGGAAGGGTATGGATATCAGCTTATGCACAGGTGTTTTTTTCAACAACGTTAGCTGTAGGAGTTATGACAGCATATTCAAGCTACTTACCTCCAAAATCAGATATAGTTAATAATGCTTGTATTACAGTTTTTTCAAATGCCAGTTTTGATTTTTTATCAGGATTATGTGTATTTAGTATTTTAGGATATGCAGCATATGCATCTAATCTTCCTATGGATAAAGTTGTGGCAGCTGGTCCAGGAATAGCTTTTGTAGCCTTTCCTAATGCTATAAATTTAATGCCAGGGGGAGCAGTAGTTAGATCAATATTAGGAGCTATGTTCTTTTTCTGTTTAATAATAGCGGGAATATCTTCAAGTATATCTATGGTTGAATCTTTTGCATCAGCAGCTTTAGATAAGTATAAAATTCCAAGAGAAAAGATGATAAGAAAAATTTGCTTATCAGGTTTTCTTGCTAGTATGTTATTTTCAACTTGTTCTGGAATACATCTACTTGATATAGTTGATCATTTTGTATCAAATTATGGAATAGCCCTAATAGGGTTAGTTGAGGCTATAGTGCTAGGTTATGTATATAAGACAGAGCGGATGAGAGTAGAGGTAAATGAATATTCTGATATAAAAGTAGGGCTTTGGTGGGATGCTTTAATAAAATATGTAACTCCAATTTTACTAAGTTATATGACCATTGATAACATTATTACAGAATTTAAGGCTCCATATGGAGGTCATCCGGCGAGTGCTCTAATTGTATTTGGATGGTTAATTGCTATAGGTATATTTATTATAGGAGTATACTTAAGTAGGAGACCTTGGCCAGATGAAAATATTCTTAAGATAAATAATGAAATTGAGAATATGGCTTGCAAAAGTTAGAAGGGGGAATCTATATGGAAACTAGTTCGATTATAATGCTTATATTTGGAATTATATTGCTTTATGGAGGATTAGGTTATTTTATATATAGAGCTTTAAAAGTAGAAAAACAAAAACACTAGATTAATAGAAGCAGGATTATTTTATCCTGCTTTTATAATTTATTTAGAAGCTTCTTCAGTTTTTACAGATGTTTTTACTAATTTGTTTATTGTATCTATCTCACTTTGTGTAAGGTATCTCCATTTTCCTATAGGTAGATTTGAAAGTGTTACGTTCATAATTCTTATTCGTTTAAGTTTAACAACTTTATATCCTAAGGCTTCGCTCATTCTTCTAATTTGTCTATTCAATCCTTGAGTTAGTATTATTCTGAACACAAATTTTCCCTCTTTATATACTTTGCAAGGCTTTGTCATTATGTTAAGTATTTTAACCCCAGAAGACATTTCTTTAATAAATTCATTTGTAATAGGTTTATCAACAGTAACTATGTACTCCTTCTCATGGTTGTTTCCAGCTCTTAAAATTTTATTTACTATATCGCCATCATTTGTAAGAAATATAAGTCCTTCTGAATCCTTATCCAATCTTCCTATATGAAATATTCTTTGGGGATAATTAATAAAATCGATAATATTACCTTTTATCTTTTTTTCAGTAGTACAGGTTATACCCACAGGTTTGTTTAGAGCTATATATACTAGTTTAGGTTTTTTACTTATAATCTTACCATTTAGCTTTACCTCATCACCAGGAAAAACCTTTGATCCAGTAAGGGCAATTTCATCATTTATTGTAACTTTGCCATCTGCTATTAATTTATCAGCTTCTCTTCTAGAGCAAATACCTTTTTCACTAATAAATTTATTTATTCTTATTGAATTTTCATTATCATGTTGAATGTTATTATTCATATAATAATAAACCCCATTTCTAGTAAAGTTAATTTTTATTATTCTTTATATATTTATTATTTATTATGAAATAGAAAATTGATCCTTCGTTAATCTTACTATTAACTCCATACTGAAAGTCGTGAAGCTTTAGAATTTCACTACATATTGCCAATCCCAACCCCATTCCACCACTTTCAGAATGTTTATAATATCTATTCCATATTTCAGATAATTTATTTTCTTCAATACCAAGTCCATTATCTTTAACGGATATAATTATATCACTATTATTATACTTTGAGGATATATCTATGGTTGAATTATCCGGACTGAATTTTATAGAATTATCAATAAAGTTAAAAAGAACTCTTTCTAGGGCATTCTTATTTCCATAAATATATATATTTTTATTATTCAACTCAAAATTTAAATTGATTTTAATTCCCCTTTTTTCAGCTTTAGTGAGAAACCTATATAAACAAGAATAAAGAAGATCATATAAGTTTATATAATCTTTATTTAATTTATGAATTCCTTCCTGAAGTTTAGATAGTTCTAATATATCTATTACTAATGAGTTAAGTTTATCTACTTCGTTTATAATTTCTTTGGAATATTTTTTAGCTTCATCAAGAGAAACTAGACCATCCTCTATAGCTTCACTATAATTTCTTATTATACTTAATGGTGTCTTAAAATCATGAGAAACATTAGCAATAAAGTCTCTTTGTAGTGAGTATTTTTTCTCTAAATTTAATGCCATGTTGTGAAGGCTTAAAGATAAATCTTCTATCTCATCTCCAGTAGATACCTTTATATCCGTGGAAAAATTTCCGTTGGCAATATCATTTGAAGCTTTTTGAAGCTTTAATATAGGGTAAGTAAATTTTTTGCCTATAAGAGATATAAATGGAATAGATAATATTAAGGCTAATAAAAATACAGCAGTTAATATTATATATGTTATTTTTAAATATTCAGAAACAGTTTTTATATTTTGAAATACTACTATTTCCCCTAAATCTGTATTTAATTTATAATATAAAAACTCCTCATTCATTCCATTTCTAAATGTACCCTTTTCGTTGAGAGTATCTATATTGTGTATAAAACCCATCATGCCCATCCTACCTTTGCCTAGCATAAATATTGATTTATTTTTTATAATGAAGCCGGGTATATCAATAGTGTTTAGTGATGTACCATTTTTAATAGAATCATAGGCACTTTCACATTTGTTTTTTAAATCATTATATTGTTGTGCTATATAAAACTTTGATAAGAAAATACTGCTGCCCATAAAACATAAAGTAACCACAATAGTTATCATAAAAAAGAAATTTTTAATAAGTTTTTTTGTTATTTTTTCCATAGTGTACTTCCTCCTAGGGAGTTATATTTCAAATTTATATCCTACTCCCCATACAGTTTTTATGTTTTTTTCACAAAAGGTTATTTTCTCTCTTAAATTTTTTATATGAGTATCTACTGTTCGAGTATCACCAACAAAGTCATATCCCCAAACTTTATCTAAAAGTTGACTACGATTAAAAACTTGGGAGGGATTTTTACATAAAAACAATAATAAATCAAATTCTTTTGGTGTTAAGTTTATAGTTTCATTATTGTCCAAAACCTCCCTTTTTTCCTCATTTATAATTAAACTACCAAAAGCTAAAGATTTATTTCTATGGAAACATGCATTTATTCTTAAATTCACTCTAAGGACTAGCTCACGCATGCTTAAGGGTTTTACCATATAATCATCTGCACCTAGTTCAAGTCCAAAAATTCTATCATCCTCTTCACCACGAGCAGTAGTAAGTATTACAGGAGTATTAGAAATAGATTTTATTTTTCTTAATAAGAACCAACCATCTTTTTTGGGCATCATAACATCCAGTATAATTAAGTCAAAGATATTACTTTCTATGATTTTTTCCCCTTCCTCACCATCATAAGCTGTAAAAACTTCATAGCCTTCTTTTTTTAAATATAAACTCATTACATCTGATAATTTTTTTTCATCTTCGATTATAAGAATTTTATTTTTCATAATTTTTATCCTTTCTATATACATATATTATTAGAAATTATATCAATTATTATATAAATTTTATTGTAATACTTATATAATGTTATTAGGGAAAAATATATGAATAATTTCCCATAGAAAAATTATAGAATATTCTATATAATTATGATATGGAATAATTTTTTCATCAGGAGGTAATTTTTAATGAAAATAGTAAAAAATACTGTGGTAGCTTTGGCAATTACTAGTACCATGTTTGCAGGTAGTGTATTTGCATCAGATAGTGGAATTAAGGAGTTTGAACCTAGGACAAGCATATCTACGGATAAAAAATGGACAATACAATTTAATTTTAGCTTGAATAAAGAAACTATTAATAGTGATAATATAATTGTAACAGATATAAAGGGAAATAAAATAAAAGCTTATATAGCCCCAGGAGAAAATGATAAAAGTGTTGTAGTGACCCCAAAAACAGAGGGATATGTTCCAGCTCAGGCTTACTATTTAAATTTAAGTACAGGAGTACAATCTGCAGGAGGAAAAAAATTAGTACAACCAGTTAGGATGAAGTTTACTATAGCAGATAGATACTTAGACACTTCTAATTATGAAAATTTACCTAAGATTACAGACCTAAAAATGCAATATGAACCAATGCTTCCTAATCAAAAACAAATCTTTTATATAAATTCCTCAGCAGGCTCACAGACACAATACAGAATATATGTTAGCAAATATACATATAAAACAGATAGTTATGGAGCTTATGAAGAGATAACCAATGGGTATACATATGCTAATGATGGAAAGATAACTTCCAATAAATTTTTTGATGCGGGAGAAAATGGGGAAAAATATAAAGTCCTAATATATGTAAAAAGACCTAATGTAAAGGGAGCACAATTGGATGATAATACAGACTTTGATAACTATTATATAGATTATTTTAGATGTGTTAAAAGTATTAGTGATAAGGGTGTTACTAAGGTGAATTATGATAAAGGGTTACAGGAAGTTTTAAATAGCCAAATAAAACCTGGAGTTTCAGTAACAGATGAAGGGCCGTCTTCTTGGGTAGGTGCAAGCAATAATCAAATTAAGTATTATTTAAATCCAAATAACTTTATGGACGAATCCGGAAAATATATGTTTTTAAAATTAAATTATATAGATGATAGTATAACAGAGCAAGATTTAAACAATATACTTAAAGGAAGAGGTACACTAGAGAATACAGGTAAAGCATTTATACAGGCAGGTAAAGATAATAATGTAAATCCTGTATATTTGGTTGCTCATGCTATACATGAAACTGCTAGTGGAACATCTAAACTTGCTAGTGGTATTGAAGTGGACGGGGCTGAAGGTAAAAAGAAAGTTTATAACATGTTTGGAATAAAGGCTATTGATTCAGATCCAGAAAAATATGGCTCAGAGTATGCTTATAGTCAAAAGTGGTTTACCCCAGAAGCGGCTATAATAGGTGGAGCTAAATTTATAGCAGAAAAGTATGTAAATAATCCTAAAGAAAAAAGAGATACTTTATATAAAATGAAGTGGAATCCGTTTGCGCCTGGAAGTTATCAATATGCAACAGATATAGGCTGGGCATATAAACAGGTGCAAAATATTAAGACTTTACTTGCTCAATGTAAAAATCCTACTTTAGTATTTGAAGTACCGGTATATAAGAAATAATATAAAGGGTTTATCCTTATTAAGGATAAACCCTCATTTTTTAATTAAGTTTACTTTTAAGTTTTTTTTGATCTTTTTCATCTACAAATGGAGCGTAAAATTCAAATGTTTTTTCATGACCACAGTGTGAACAAACACAACTACATACATCATAAGGAATTCCATCTATAAGATCTATTTGTAAGTTATCTGCAAAATATTCTCCTCCACAGACTTCGCAAGGAGTACTATTTATAATATTATATTCGCTTTCAATATATTCCATTATTTCCTTTATAGTCATAGGAAGCCTCCAATACAACAAATTTATAAATACATTATACATGGTAACACTATTAAAATTTAATTGCAATACAAAGGGGATATTACACATATACATTAATTGAGTAATAATTATGAGATATGTAAATATTTAGGAGGAGGAGTATATGATAAATTATATTTGGTTTTTCATATTGAGTTTTGGCATTGTTATAGGGCTGATTACTGGAAGAGGAGAAATTATTTCTAAAGCCATATTAGCTTCAACAAATTCTACTGTTGAATTAACAATCAAGTTGTTAGGAACAATGTGTCTTTGGTGTGGGGTAATGAAAATAGCTGAAAAAAGTGGACTAACTGATAAAATAGCTAAGGTATTAAAGCCTATTTTAAGGTTGATATTTAAAAAGGAAGGTAAAAATGAGGAAGCATTAGGAGCTATAGTTATGAATATTACTGC
Source organism: Clostridium lundense DSM 17049 (assembly GCF_000619945.1). Classification (GTDB taxonomy): domain Bacteria; phylum Bacillota; class Clostridia; order Clostridiales; family Clostridiaceae; genus Clostridium_AO; species Clostridium_AO lundense. The sequence continues at coordinate 25,956 of NZ_JHVC01000002.1, forward strand.
TAATATGATGGGATTATCAAATGCAGCGACCCCATTTGGAATCAAAGCTATGGAAAATATGCAGAAATTAAATAATAATAATGATACTGCTACTAATGATATGGCTTTATTTTTAGTTTTAAATGGAGCGTGTATACAATTTATACCCACTACTGTAATATCTATAAGAGCAGCGGCAGGATCTAATAGTCCAGGAGAAATAATATTACCTGCTATATTGACTACAGGAATAGCTGCTTTAGTTGGAGTCATAAGTTGTAAGATATTGCAAAATTATTTTTAGCAGGAGGAGCTCATGAATATAGGAAATATAATAATACCAATAATAATTATTTCAATAGTTACATATGGAATGTTGAAAGGTGTTAAAGTATACGAATGTTTTATAGAAGGAGCCAAGGATGGTATAACTATATGCTTTAAAATTTTCCCATATCTATTAGCTATGATACTTGCAGTAGCTGTGCTTAGGGAATCTAAAGCATTGGACTATATAATAATGTTAATAAGTCCAATAGTGAAATATATAGGGCTGCCAGGGGAAGTAGTGCCGCTTGTATTAATTAAACCACTATCTGGTAGTGGAGCATTAGGAGTATTTACAGATATAATAAACAATTATGGAGCAGATAGCTATATTGGAAGAATAGCATCTACCATAATGGGATCTACTGAGACTATATTTTATACTCTTACAGTTTATTTTGGAGCGGTAGGTATAAAGAAAATTAGGCATACACTTTGGGCAGCTATAATTGCAGACTTAACAGCTATAATTATAGCTGTTATAGTGGTAACTTCAATATTTTACTAATAATAAAAACCCTATGTTTACAAATTACATAGGGTTTTCAATATTTGTATATTAGTATTTATGTGTTGGTATTTGTCAAATGGTTTTGGATAAGTTTATTAAATCTTTTTCTAAATAAAGTAATCATAATTATTGCATCAATAACCCATTGAATAGATGTTATCCACCAGACATAAGTAACTGATGCTTTTAATGAATATATAAAATATAGCATAAGTGGAAGTCTAATAACCCAGTTAGAAATTAAGGCAACTATGAAAGGAGATTTAGTATCCCCAGCACCTTTCAAGGAACCACCAAGTATCATAGAAATACCCATAGCAGGCTGCTCTATAGATGCTATCATAAGACATAGTGTGCCTAAACCTATTACCTCTATTTCTGCTTTATTTATAAAAAGTGAAATAAGAAATTTAGGAAATAATAAAAACATTAAACCACACATAAGCATCACAATAGTTCCTAAAATAGTGCAAGTATATGCATATTGTTTGGCTTCAGATAGTTTATTTTCTCCAATTTTATGTCCAACTAAGGTAGTAGCCGCAATTGCAAAACCAGAACCAGGCATAAAAGAAATTGATTCTATTGTAGTGGTTATTTGATTTGCAGCAAAGGCCACTGCACCAAGATACATAATCATTACAGTTCCTAATAGTCTTGTTAAATTAAAAGCTGCCTCTTGAAGAGATGAAGGAATGGACAGCTTTAGTAATCTTTTTAATTTGTTTAGTCTTAAATTTTCAATATACTTAAATCTAGGCTTTACTTGTGAGAATTTTATTGTGTATATAACTATGAAAATAAATCCACTTATATGACCTAGAGCAGTGGCTATAGCGGCTCCTCTTATACCTAGTTCAGGCAAGCCAAATTTTCCGAAAATTAATGCCCAATCTAAAAACGTGTTTACTATATTTACTATAGCAGAGGCGATGAGGGGAATTCGAGTATTTTTTGACCCCCTTAATATTGAATTTAGAACATTCATTACCATATTAAAAAATAATCCTATGGATGTTATTCTCATATAAATTATTCCTTGGGATAATATTTGATCTCTAGCCCCAGCATAGTATAAAATTTTAGGAGAAAAAGTAAAAGCAGTTATACATATTAAAAGAGATAAAATAGAGCCGTTTAGTAATCCCATAGTGGCATATTCTTCAGCAACAGATTTTTCATTAGCTCCTAATTTTCTAGATACTAGAGAAACAGTTCCAACTGAAATTCCAGCAGCAATGAAAATATTACTTAAGGTGTACATTATCTCAGAACTAAGTCCCACAGTACTTACAGCAACTTGTCCACCATATTGACCAACCATCATAGTGTCTAAAACCCATATCATCATATATAGAATCATTTCACCTACCGCAGGCAATGCTAGAGATACTACTTCTTTTATAAGTTTTTTGTTAAACATAAATTCCTCCCATTTTAAAACTTTTATTGTGACAAATATTATAATTAGAGTAAAATAAAGATATAAATATTATAATATAAAATTTCAGTTTGAGGTGACAAAATTGTTGAAATGGAAAGAACTTTATGATGAATGTTTAAATTGTAATAAATGTGAACTTAAAAATAGCAGAAATAATATGGTATTTGGAGAGGGAAATCCTAGATCTAGACTTATGTTTATAGGAGAAGCACCTGGTGCAGACGAGGATAGATTAGGGAGGCCTTTTGTTGGTAGAGCAGGTATGCTCTTAACAAAGGGATTAACAGCACTAGACTTAATAAGAGAGAGGGATTATTATATATGTAATATATGTAAATGTAGACCTGAAAATAATAGAACACCTAATGAAGTGGAGGCAGAAGCATGTTTACCTTACTTAAGGAATCAAGTTGCATTAATAAAGCCAAAAATTATTATATGTTTAGGATCCACTGCTATGAAATATATACTTGGTTCTGATTGGAGAATAACTAGAGATAGAGGTAAGTGGATTGAGAGAAAGGGATGTTACATAATGCCTACCTTTCATCCAGCAGCTCTTTTTAGAGATGAGAGTAAAAAAATATTATTTTGGCAGGATTTAAAAAGTGTTAAAAGAAAATTTGATGAATTAAGAAACGATTTATAGTATATTTAAAAACAATTATGGAAATAATAAATGAAATAAAGTGGTTGACAGTAAAATTTATATATATTATGATTAAACTTGAAATGCAATGATGGGAAGAGTAATAAATGAAACTGTTTAAAAGAGAGCTGGAAATAGGTGAAAGCCAGTAATAGGGAAGTTTATGAACATGGCCCCAGAGCATATTACTCAAAATTAAAGTAGAGTAATACGGGAAGCAACCGTTATATTGCAGAGTGATTATATAGTCACTTCATAAGGTTTTATTTGTGAAAATGAAACGAACTAGAGTGGTAACGCGTTAAATACGCCTCTATGCAGTTTATACTGTATAGAGGTTTTTTTAGTTTATAAATAACAGAATATGAAGTATAAATTATACATTATTTAAAATAAATAAAGGAGGGGTTTTCATGGAAAAGAAAACTTTTTATATTACTACACCTATATATTATCCATCAGCAAATCTACACATAGGAAATACTTATACAACTATAGCAGCTGATGCATTAGCTAGATTTAAAAGACTTACAGGATATGATGTAATGTTCTTAACAGGAACAGATGAGCATGGACAAAAAATTCAAAGATTAGCAGAAGCTAAAGGCGTAACTCCAAAGGAATATGTAGATAAAATAGTTGCAGGAATCAAAGATTTATGGGAAATGATGAATGTAAGTTATGATAAATTTATCAGAACTACTGATGATTATCATGTAAGTGCTGTTCAACAGATTTTTAAGCAATTATATGATCAAGGAGACATATATAAAAGCGAATATGAAGGATGGTATTGTACACCTTGTGAGTCTTTCTGGACAGAAACTCAGTTGCAAGATGGAAAATGTCCTGATTGTGGAAGACCAGTAGAAAAAGCTAAGGAAGAAGCATACTTCTTTAAAATGTCAAAATATGCACCTAAGCTTATAGAGTATATAGAAACTCATCCTGAATTCATTCAACCAGAGTCAAGAAAAAATGAAATGTTAAATAACTTCTTAAAACCAGGATTACAAGATCTTTGTGTATCAAGAACTACATTTGATTGGGGAGTTCCTGTAACTTTTGATGAAAAACATGTTATATATGTATGGATAGATGCATTAGCTAATTATATAACAGCACTAGGGTATAATGGTGAAAATCAGGATTTATTAAATAAATACTGGCCAGCAGATGTACACCTTGTTGGAAAGGATATCTTAAGATTCCATACAATATACTGGCCAATAATGTTAATGGCGTTAGGATTACCACTACCAAAGCAAGTATTTGGTCATGGATGGCTACTAGTCGATGGAGGAAAAATGTCAAAGTCAAAGGGTAATGTAGTAGATCCTGTGGTGCTTGTAAATCATTTTGGAACAGATCCAGTAAGATATTATCTTTTAAGAGAAATACCTTTTGGAGCAGATGGTATATTCAATAATGAAATATTTATAAAGAAGATAAATTCAGATTTAGCTAATGATTTAGGGAATCTTTTATCAAGAACTACAGCTATGATTGAAAAGTATTTTGACGGAACAATGCCAGCTCAATTAGCTAAAGAAGATATAGATGACAGTCTAATAGAATTAGCCTTAGATACACATAAGAAGGTAGAAAAACATATAGATAGTTTAAGAATACCAGAAGCTTTAGATGAAATTTGGGCACTTATAGGAAGAGCTAATAAATATATAGATGAAACTACACCATGGATATTAGCTAAAGATGAAACTAAGAAAGAAAGACTAGGAACTGTTCTTTATAATTTAGCAGAAACTCTAAGGATAGTTTCAGTATTAATATCAGCATTCTTGCCAGAAACTAGCATAAAAATAAATAAACAGTTGAATATAGAACTTACTACTTGGGAGAGTATATCATCTTTTGATGGTACAAGAGCAGGAACTAAGATAATTAAGGGAGAAGCAATATTCCCAAGAATAGATGTAGAAGCTAAAATTGAAGAATTAAATAAATTAAAAGAAGAGCAAATGAAGGCTAATGCACCAAAGTCACAAATGCAACCTTTAAAAGAAGAAATAGCTATAGAGGACTTTGAAAAAGTTGACTTAAGAGTAGTAAAGGTTTTAGAATGTGAGCCTGTAAAGGGAGCAAAAAAACTTCTTAAGTTAAAAGTAAACTTAGGTGGAGAAGAAAGACAAGTAATATCAGGAATAGCAAAATACTACAAACCAGAAGAGTTAGTTGGAAAATATGTGGTTCTTGTAGCAAACTTGAAACCTGCAAAATTAAGAGGAGAAATTTCACAAGGAATGATTTTAGCTGCTTCAACTGATGATGATAGTAAATTATTCGCAGTTACTATTCCAGAAGAACTTCCAACTGGTAGTATTGTAAGATAAACAGAATTCTAAGCTTCGGAATGAGTTTTTACTCCCTCTGAAGCTTAGAAATCGTTATCCAGGGACGTAGCCGCTCTTTACTTCCACTTTGAAGAAGAGGGGAGTATTAGAGCGGGTAGTCATCGGATAAAAAATTAATCCCCTTTTATTAGGGGATTAATTTTTTTATAATTTGTGAAATTGTAGAAAATTAATATGATTTTTAGTATAATTAAAATGAATTTTTCAACTAATGATATTAATGTAGGGAGAAACTAATTATGAAAAGAATAATATATAAAATCACTTATTCTTTATTTATATTGCTGTTTTTTTTGGGTATGGAGGTAAAAGCAGCAGGTTCCAGTAATATAAATTGGAATAGTTATTATCCAAACTATAAGACATTTACCAAGTTTAATGATGTACCTATAGATAAGAAATTCACAATTCGATTTTCAAAAAGTTTAGATAAAAATCTGGTAAATAGTAGTTTAATAGAAATAAAGGATAGCAATATGAATAGCATTCCTATTACTATCAATATAAAAAATGATAAAATTGAGGTTATTCCCAAGAGCAATTTAAATTATGGACAAGCATATTGTTTAATTATAAATAGCAATAAAAATAAAAAAGGATGGATAAAGTATGGGGCGATTTCTCCAATTAAGGTTAAAACAATAGCTCCTTTACCAAATGATAATACTAATGAAGTTAAGGAACTTTCCCAACAGGAGTTTATAGATTTGGTATCTGCTGGAGCAATGAAAACTTATAAAAAATATGGTGTTATTCCTTCTGTAACTATAGCTCAAGCAATTTTAGAAAGTAATTGGGGGAAAAGTGACAAGGCCGTACAATGCAACAATATTTTTGGAATAAAAGCAGATAAAAGCTGGACAGGTGAGAAAAAGGAGCTTCCAACAACAGAATGGATAAATGGGAAATTAGTTCCAGCAATGGCCGAGTGGAGAGCATACCCTTCTTTTGACGAATCTATAGAAGATCATGGTCAATTTTTGTATACAAGACCTCGATATGCTGATGCAGGGGTATTTGAGGCTACAAATTATAAAGAACAGATAATTGCTATAAAAAACGCAGGATATGCTACAGATCCTAAGTATGCAGAAAAGATTTGTAGTTTAATTGAAAGATATACATTGTGGAAATATGATGAAAATGGAAAAGATTTATCAGAAAAACTTCAATAAAAGATGAAAAAGCCGTTAATTTAATAACGGTTTTTTATTTTTCATATTTATAATTTGAAAATTTATTTTAAGTTTCCTTCTAGTGAAACGAGGAAAAAGTCTTTGTATTTGCAAAGCTGTACTCTAAAAAAGTTGCATCGCAATGTTTTTATATTATAATATAAAATTAAGTATATATTTAGGAGGAAGATCAATGTTTATATTTGATTCACATGCACATTATGATGATGAGTCCTTTGATGAAGATAGAGAATTAGTAATAAAAGAATTAAAAGAAAATAATATAATAGGAGTATTGAACTGTGGAGCATCCTTACAGGGGGCTAGAGATTCTGTAAAGCTTGCTAAAGAAAATAGTTTCTTTTATGCAGCAGTGGGTATACACCCCGAATTTGCCAATGAAGTAGGTGATTTAGCTTTAAATGAATTAAGAGAGCTTAGTAAACATGAGAAGGTAAGGGCTATAGGAGAAATAGGACTTGATTATTATTATGATGAAAATCCATCAAGAGAAGTACAAAAAACTGCTTTTATAAAGCAAATGGAGTTAGCACAGGAACTCAAACTTCCGGTAATAATACATAATAGGGATGCCCATGAGGATACACTTGAAATTTTAAAGATGTTTCCAGAAGTAAAGGGAGTAATACATTGCTTTTCTGGTAGTGTAGAAATTGCAAGGGAGTGCTTAAAGTTAGGATATTATATAGGCTTTACAGGTGTAATAACCTTTAAAAATGCTAGGAAAATAGTAGATGTAGCAAAAGAGGTACCACTAGATAGGATTTTAGTTGAGACGGATTGTCCTTATATGGCACCTGTACCTTACAGAGGGAAGAGAAATAGGTCTGAATACATAAAATACATTATAGAGCAGTTGGCACAAGTTAAGGATTTAGAACCGGAAAATGTAAGTGAACAAACTATTTTAAATGTTAATAAGTTGCTAAATTTAAAATAATAGTGTAAAATATGTTTATGTAACTTTAGAAAAGTAAATTAATTGTAATTAATGGGATAAAAATACTTTTTTGGTACAAGTGATTAAAATAAAAATAACAGGCATATAATATAATAAGTTTTACTAAGTTATTCCACCTAATTTGGGCTGTCAAATATGTTAAAACCGCAATCATTTTTTTTTATATATTTATGCACAGTGTTGCATTAGACAGTCGAAAATTTTAAGGAAATTTGACAAAACGTAATTTGAACATTATAATGTTCAATTGTCTGCGCGTTTTGCCAAAGGGAGGTTTTTGTGGTGGAAAAATTAAAAAATTCTATTAAAAGTTATTTTTCCAATGGTCCTAAGGCAATCTTTATCGTGATATTGATTTTAATGATCTCTACAATTATAATAACTAGTACAAGAAAGACTTTGTATGTTTATGTAGATGGTAAAGAGAAAAAAATAACTACTTTTAGAGCGAACTTAAAGAACGCTTTAGTTGCTAATAGCATAGTAGTAGGACCAAAGGATAAGACAACACCTGGTCTCGACAGTAAAATAAAAAATAAAGATAAAATATACATTAAAAAAGCAGTCAATGTTGAAGTGAATGTAGATGGTAAGAAACTAGTTCTTCAATCAGCAGAAAAAGATATAGAGACAATGCTTGCTGAAGAAGGAATAAAGCTTAATGAATATGATAAAGTTTCTCCATCAAAAGAAGATCCGTTAAAGGATGGCTTACAAGTAGCCATTACTAGGGTAGAAACTAAGATTATTAAAGAATCAAAATCAATAGATTATGCTACAGTTTTAAAAAAGAATAATGACTTAGAAGAAGGAAGAAAGAAAGTTATTCAAGAAGGAAAATCAGGTGAAAAGGTTACAACAACAAGAGTAGTATATGAAAATGGCAAAGAAGTAAGTAAAAAAGTAATTAGCGAAGTGGTTACTAAAAAGCCAGTTGAAAAAGTGGTAGCTATGGGAACTTTGGGGGTATATACTCCTTCACGTGGTGTAAGTGTTCGTTATTCCAATGTTATGAAAATGAGGGCAACTGCTTATACAGCAGATTATGCTTCTACGGGTAAAAGTCCTGGAGATTATGGTTATGGAATAACAGCTACAGGAACTGTAGCAAGAAGAAACCACGGTGGATATAGTTCTATAGCTGTAGATCCAAGAGTAATTCCCCTAGGAACTAAGGTATATGTAGAAGGTTATGGTTATGCTATAGCAGAGGATACTGGAGGAGCAATAAAAGGTGATAGAATAGATGTATTCTTTGATGGTAATAATGAAGTATACAATTGGGGAGTAAAATGGGTAAATGTGTATATATTGAAGTAATGTGAAAGGAGCCATAGGCTCCTATTTTTTCTATATACATAAACAAAGTTATTGGCTTCAGAGGGGATTTTTACTCCCACTGAAGCTTAGAAATCGTTATTTAGGAAAGTAGCTGCTTTTTATTCTCACTTTGAAGAAAATGGGAGTATTAGAGCGGGTAGTCATCGGATAAATATTTATATAATGTAAGACGTAATTAATAGGAGGATAACATGATTAAGGAAGTTATTGTAGTAGAAGGAAGAGATGATATTACTGCTGTAAAAAGGGCTGTAGATGCAGAAATTATAGCGGTAGGTGGTTTTGGAATAAATGCAAAAGTTATAGGAAGAATAAAGGAAGCCCAAAAAAGGCAGGGAGTTATAATTTTAACCGATCCAGATTTTGCAGGGGAAAAAATTAGAAAAATAATATCTAAAAGAGTACAAGGAGTAAAACATGCGTATATTTCTAAAGATGAGGGCTTAAAAGATGGAGATATAGGAGTGGAAAATGCATCTCCTGAAAGTATAATAAGTGCATTAGAAGCTGCTAAATTTGAGGTAAAAGAAAAAAGGTGTGAATTTAGCATTCAGGATATGATGTATTTTGGACTTTGTGGTAATAATAAATCTAAAGAGAATAGAGATAGGTTAGGAAAATTATTGAGAATAGGATATTGTAATACATCTCAGTTTTTAACTAGATTAAATAACTATGGAATAACAAAGGATGAATTTATAAAAGCATTAGAGATTATTGATAAGGAGAATGAAAATGGAAAAAAATAATACTAAAGAGATAGTAAGCAAGTATAACTTTAAATTTACCAAGAGTCTAGGACAAAACTTTTTGATAGATTCACAAGTTTTAATGGATATTGTAGATGGCGCAGAAGTAAATAAAAATGATTTCATAATAGAGATAGGACCAGGAGTAGGTACATTGACTAAAGAACTTCTTAAAGTTTCAAAAAAGGTTACAGCCATTGAATTGGACTCAGATTTAGTACCTATTCTAAAAGAGGAGTTAAAGGAATATGAAAACTTTAGCATTATAAATAAGGATGCGTTAAAGGTAGATTTTGATGAAGTAATTGGGAAAGAAGAATCAGTAAAATTGGTAGCTAATTTGCCGTATTATGTGACTACACCTATAATTGCTAAGTTACTCAATGAACACTATAAATTTAAATCTTTAACTATAATGATACAAAAAGAGGTAGGAGAAAGAATAGCAGCAGAGCCAAATACTAAGGAATATGGTGCTTTATCACTATTAGTACAATATTATTGTGATATAAAGGTAATAAGAAAGGTATCTCCAGCTTCGTTTATACCAAGACCAAAGGTAGATTCTATAGTTATCAGATTAGACAGATTAGATACTCCCAAGGTTAAAGTAGAAGATGAAAAATTGTTTTTTAAGATAATAAGAGCATCATTTAATATGAGAAGGAAAACTCTTTGGAATGCTCTTAAAAGTTTAGGAATAAATAAAGATTTATTGGAGAAAGCATTAGAAGAAGCTGGTATAGATCCAAAAAGAAGAGGGGAAACATTATCCATAAATGAGTTTGGAAAACTATCAGATTGTATAGGTAAATTAGCATAAATAAAAATCTTTTTATAACTTTTACTTGTTATTGTTCACTTTTTGAATAATGTCTCATATATTATAATGAATAAAATATATGGAGGTACTTTAAGTTGGCACAAAAAAAGAGTTATAGTAGATATTTTATTATATTGCAAGAAGACGAAAGAGGATATGCTCTTGCTTCTGATAAATTACCTACCGGTTATGTAAAGTTGGAGCTAAAGAATGATAAATGTAAGGTTTCTTATTATGTTCAAAACTTAAAGAAGGAATCAGCACCTTACTATATGACATTAATACTAGGGAAGAAAGATACTAATAAAATAATAAAAATTGGGGAATTGAACATAGATAATTATGGAAGATCAGAGGTATCATATGAATATCTAGCTGATAATATAGCTGATACTGGAATGTCCATGGATAATGTGTCAGGAGCAGCTATAGTTAAATTATTGGATAAAAATATAATATCAGTACTTAGTGGATTTTTAACATCAGATATACCTAAATGGAGAGAATATGAAATAATTGAAGCTGCAGTTAGAGGAGAAAAGGAAGAAGAAGTACAAGAAAAGGTAGAAGAGAAATTAGAGGAAAAAGTAGAAGAAAAAGTAGAAGAGAAAGTGGAAAAAAAGTTAGAGGAAAAGATAGAAACAAGAGTAGAGGAAGAAAAAAATATATTCGATAAGTATGAAGAAAGTATAGAACAAAGCAAACAACAGGTAGAAGAGCCAAAGTTTGAGATAGCTGAAGTGGAAAGGCAGGAAGAACCTGTTGTACAGGCAGTAGATAGAAAAGAAAGCATAGAAGATGTTGAAAAAATAGATGAAGTTATAAATTTAGATAAAGAAGATAATTTAAAAAATAATGTAGAAGAAAAAATAATAGAAAACAAAGATATGAGAGATGATAAAAGAAATAAAGATTGGCCTAATGGAAAGACTGGTGAATTTTTTAGGGAAGTAGCTAAAGGGTTTGAGGAATTAAAAGGAGAAATCGAAGACATAAAGAAATGTGTATGGTATAGGGTGCCTATAAAAGATGCAAGTGATATGTGTTGCATTTCAAACTATAATAAATATGCAATAATGTATTATCCTATGGTAAACTATTATAAATATATAGTACCTTATGGTCACTATGTTGTAGGATATAAATGTGATAGTGAAGGAAAAATGAAATATTTAGTATATGGTATTCCAGGAGGAAAGGACAAAAAATATCAGCCGTTTGGTGGGAAGTCTGGATTTGTAACTTGGGTACCAGCAAGGTCTAGAAATAATGAATATGAAGGTTACTGGTTAATGTTTTATGATTTTAGAACTTGTACTATATTAATCCCTGTTAAATAGGTATGCAAAGGCATACCTATTTTTATTAATATTTTTAAAAGGTGTATCATATAATTTAATAAAAAAGGAGTATGATTAGTATGAGGGTTATTATATTAAACAAGAAGAGATTAGGGGTTTCAATAATTATTATAGGGCTTATGATAATAATGTTTAGTATGCAAAATAAATTCAGAGATCAAATGAAATTAACTACATTAATGCAAAGTAACATAAATTCATTAAAAGAGTATACTGCCCTAAATGGTAAGTTAACATATAAATTACCTTCAGAGTGGATTACTACTGAAAGATCTTTTGGAGGTAGTGAAATAATTTATCATAATGATTTTCAATCTAAGGATTTAAAAATACATGGATTTGCACAAGTGTGGGATATGAAAGAGGATTTGGATACATTTCTTAAAAAAAGTGAGGAGATATCAAAAAAGCAAAATATAATTAGTAATTACAGTGTTAAAGAAGTAACAATAAATAATAGAAAGTGGAAATTAGTTGAATATGTAATACAAAATTCGGAAAATTTAAAGTTTAGAAGCTACGAATATTTTATAAAAAGTAATGATAAGCTTATTAGATTTTCATTTTTTGTCAGGAATGAAAATTTCAAGGAGAACATGCCTGTTATATTTAAAACTATAGTACAAACCTTAAATTATGATGGCAAATAATATAATAAAAGTAATTAATGTTAGAAAATAAAATATAATTATTGATTAGTTTATATGTTATAATGTTATTAAAGTTTTAACTTTAAGTGACTTATTACATAGGAGGAAATAATAAGTATGAAGCCAGTATTATTTGAGGTACTAGGTATAAAAGTATATGGATATGGAACTATGATAGCATTAGGAATTCTATCAGCATTATTATTATTAAATTATAGAGTAAGAAATAAAAATTATAATGAAGATGATATTTTTAATATGTCTATAATTGCTATAATATCTGGAGTAATAGGTGGCAAGTTATTATATATTATAACTGAGATTAAGGATATAATTTCAGATCCATCTATATTGAAGAATGTTGGTAATGGTTTTGTAATATATGGAGCTATAATAGGGGGAGCTGTAGCAGTATATTTATTTTGTAAGAAAAAACATTGGGAACCATTAAAGGTATTTGATACAGTTATACCTACTGTTTCATTAGCACAAGGTTTTGGTAGGATAGGATGTTTTTTTGCAGGCTGTTGTTATGGAAAGGCTACAACATTATCTATAGGAGTTGAATTTACTAATTCCCCATTTGTGTCTTCTGGAGTTATAAGACATCCGACACAAATTTATTCTGCTATTTTTGATTTTTTATTAACCTTTTTTTTATTGTGGTATGATAAAAAAGAAAGAAAAAGTGGTAGAGTATTTTCTGCTTATGTTATAATATATAGCATTGGTAGAATAATAGTAGAGTTTTTTAGAGATGATCCTAGAGGTGTAGTAGGAGTATTATCTACTTCTCAATTTATAAGTTTATTTACAGTTATAATAGGGATCATCATTTTTAATTTAGACAAGTTTAAGAAGCTTAAACAAAATGATGAAAATATTTACAATTAACCTAGGAGGTTAAGTAGATTGTTAAAGGGTACAAGGAATTTAAAGAAAAAAGTAATATTAGTATTATTAGCTTTTAGTTTGTGTTTTACTGGTTGTGGTAAACTGGATTCATTAAAGGTTAAGTTTGGATTGAAAAATAATGACTTTGAATATATAAAACAAAATAAAATAGAAAAAATAGTTATACAAAATACTAGAGATCAAGGGTATAGATTTGTAGTAACTGATAAGAGAGCTATTCAAGAACTTTATGAAATTTTGTCAAGTGCTAAAGAAGCAAAAGAAAAATCAACACTAAAACCAGATTATGTTTTTGAAATGCATGAGGCTCATGATAAGGTTCATAAGTTTAATTATATAGCAGGATTAGATAAAAAGGATGCAGGAAACTTATATAGTGAAGATAAAATATATATTGTATCTAAAAGAATAGATAATGATATAATAAAAAGTTTTTGGAATATAAGAATTCCTAAAGATTTTACTGATATTTATTATAATTCAATTTTAAAAGTTTTAAATGAGTACTCAAAGAGTGTGAATAAAAACAAAAATATAGGTATCAACTTGGATGAAGATATAGATATATCAAAGTTTATTCTTTCTACAGATTTAGAGGATTTTAAGAGCAAACTAAAGGGAAAATATAATAATGCAAGTTTAGTAGAAGGAGATAATTCTAAATATAATGTAGTAATGACAGTAAAAACTCAAGGATATAAACGACTTTTATATAAATCTATTATAACTTTTTATGATAGAGTAGATAAAAGCGAAACTAAGTATTATGTAAAGGCTGAATATAAAAGTAGATCTTGGAATGTAGAAGTATCTAATAGTAGACCAGATGGATTTTAAAGATATTGCGTAATAGCAATATCTTTTTTAGTTTAGTTAGGGAAATATTGTACATAATAATAAATGGTTCATATTTTTGTAGTTTAGTATTAAGTGTTCAACTATTTAACATTTAGTGCTATAATTATTAAAGTATTCATACATAGAGATAGTTGGGAGGAAAACTTATGAGTAATTGTGAAAGTTGTCCAAGTAAGGGTAAATGTGATAGCAAAGAAGCTAGTTGTTCTAAATTAGTACCTAAGCATGGAAAGATAAAGCATATAATTGGAGTAATTAGTGGTAAAGGTGGAGTTGGAAAGTCTACAGTTACTGGTATATTAGCAGTTCAGTTAAGAAAAGCTGGATACAAAGTTGGAGTTTTAGATGGAGACATAACAGGACCATCAATGCCAAGATTCTTTGGAATAAATGAAGAAAGAGCAGATATACTTCAAATAGAAAATACTGAAGAAGTGAAGTTTAGTCCTGTAGAAACTTCACTTGGAATAAAAGTTATTTCTTTGAATTTATTAACTGAACAGGAGGAACAACCTGTTATTTGGAGAGGTCCAGTTATTACAGGAGTTTTAACACAAATGTATGTTGATACCGAATGGGGAGATTTAGATTATCTTCTTATTGACATGCCACCAGGAACTGGAGATGTAGCATTAACTATAATGCAAAGTATTCCTGTAGAAGGTATGGTAGTAGTATCAACTCCTCAAGAAATGGTTTCTATGATTGTTAAAAAAGTTGTAATAATGGCAGAAAAATTAAATGTTAATATAATAGGCGTTGTAGAAAATATGTCTTATGTTCAATGCGGAAAATGTGGTGAAAAGATAAGAGTATTCAGTAAAAAATCTGCAGAAGAACAAGCTGAATATTTGCAAATTCCATTAATTTGTGAAATGCCAATTAACTTAGATTTAGTAGAAAGCATGGAAAAGGGTGAAGCTGAAAAATTTGTAAGTGAATATGAAGGATATAATGAATTAATAAATAATTTTAATTTATTATCTAATAAATAAAAGAATTAAAACATATAGCCTTATGAAGAATAAGGCTATATGTTTTTTTGCTAAATTTGGAATCAAAATATGGTTATAAATAAATAATAATAGGGTAAAAATAAAACTATAATATTACTTATATATATAAGGAGGTTATAGCAATGAGAGCTTTTATAAATAAGGAAGCATGTATAGGTTGTGGATTATGCCCATCAGTAGCACCAGATGTTTTTGAAATGGATGATGATGGAAAGGCTAGAACTATAGTAGAGGATGTACCAAGTTCATCTGAAGATGCTGCTAAAGAAGCAGAATCTAGTTGCCCAACAAATGCAATTGCTACAGAATAATGAAAAAATAAGGAGATAGATTTCTCCTTATTTTTTTATAGTAGTAAGTATTTATGTATGGCTTTAGAAGAAGTCGATTAATTTATCATTTGTAAGTCTCATTACATTAGGATCTATGTTTACTGTATCTCCTACATGTACATTTTCAGGGAGACTAAATTTACTTACCTCCGTAGTGATTCCATTCTCAAAACTTACAAAGGCTTCTGTATTATTCATATCAATTATTCTTCCTAGCATAATGTTACCTCCATTATAATAATATTATTAATAGTATTTACATGTTTAATTAATTTAATTACTGTATTAAAAACAATGATATAAATAAGTTGTAAATTAAATCTATGGAGGATATAATTCTAATTAAAAGTATAGCGTGATCAAATGGAGGCAAAAATGATTAACAAGTTGTTAATTGGCATATTAATATTATTAATAGGTGTTATTTTGCTACAAACAATAAAAACTAGGAAAATGGAAAGTTATATTCAAACAGTAGAAAAAATAAGATCAACATTATATGATGTTGCTTATACTATAAGTAATACAGATAATGAAGAGGAGATATATTCTAGAATATTAAATACATCTATAAAATTAATTCCATATGCTTCTAAGGGAAGTATAATTATATTAGATGATGATAATAAGTTTTATTTCAAAACTTTAGTGGGATATCCAAAAGATTTAATGAATATTTCTTTTAGAAAGGAAGAATTATTTATAAATAATATAGAATCTAAAGAAAGTATAATAATAGAAAATCCTTTTAAATTTGATGAAAATTTTTTAAGTAAGCGGAACATTAATAAGTTAAAAGAAAATAACGCACTAGATATTAGCTGCACTATAAGTTGTCCACTATATATAGATAATGATTTAATAGGATTGCTAAATATAGATAGTACAAGCTATAATAAGATTTTTACAGAAGAAGATAGGATATTTATGAATTATATAAAAAATGAATTGGAGTTAGTATTAAAAAATTCTTTAACACAGAAGAAATTAAGGTATATGGCAAATTATGATGAGCTTACTGGGCTTATTAATAGAAGATATTTTAAGAGTATTTTTATAAAAGAAATAGAAGAAATAAAAAAGGAAATGAGTATGCTAGCAATTGTAGCAATGGATATTAACAATTTTAAATGCATTAATGATACTTATGGGCATAATATAGGAGATGGAATACTAAAGGTTTTTGCCCAAGTATTAAAAAGTAGCATTACAGAAGAACATATATGTGCTAGAATATCAGGAGATGAGTTTATACTATTATTTAAAAATTATACTCTAGAAAATGCAGAAAATAAAATAAAAGAAATAAAGAATGAATTAAGAAATTTAAATTTAGTAAATATAAATTTAGATTTTAGTTATGGTATTTATTGCGTTAGTTATGATGATAAAATATCATTAGATGATATTTTGATAAAGGCAGATAGAGAAATGTATAAAGATAAAAAGAAATATCATTGTAATAATGAAAAAGGTTAGTAACATATATTATAATGAGGATGATAATATATATTTAATAAATTAAACGTATATTATCATCCTCATTGTTTAATTATTTAATTTTTATTTCAGCCTGCTTATCTATAATGTTCCACCAAGTTTTTCCTTGAGATAAAGGGACTTCTTTATTTTGGTCATCTAAAAATACAGTGTTAGAATTAAGATCTTTTTTATACCATTTACCTTTAATAAATTTACCATTACTGATAATATAGCATGTACCTTCACCTGTAAGACGTATGTTTATATGTTGTAAGGCATCTTTTTTTAATGTTATATCTGTTATTTGAACTATAATATTATTTACAACTATGGGGGCATTATCTTCTCTATTTTTACATTGATTTGATGACATATACTTATAGTATAGTCCATCTTTATATGTGTAAGAAGTATTATAATATTTATTAAGTTTTAATAATGTGCTACTACAATCAGATAAAGTAGCATTTTTCCAATAATCACTGTTAAATTTAAAGTGAAATTTAGAGCTAAAAGAAAATTTATTTTGTTTTATCAATTCCCTTAACTTAGATGAAGAAGTATAAAGACTATGTTCATATTTTCTGCTTTTATCTCGCCAATAAGCTTTTCCGTATGTAAATTCATTTAAACTAGGTAATTGTTCTTTTTTTATTCTTATTTCAGCTTCTTCACTATAGCCACAATGGGCAAATGGAAGATTATTTTCTATAGCTATATCAAGGAAATAAGGTCTAGCACTTCTGACAGGTCCAATTTTTTCTGAGTCGTTTTTATGATAAAGGGCCATAAATCTAGGGATTCCACCTTCTGCCATGGTTTCATAAACTATATCTGCTTGGATCAAACCAGATTGAGGACGAGCGTCTTTTGAGTTTTCTATTATTACCATAAATGGTATTTTGTCATAAATATCTTTTGTTATCTTTTCTCCTGTATAAGGGGAAAAATATGATTCTTCAATTTTTTTGGGAGGTTCTTCTGTTGCTATATCCTTTTTTTCTTCATTAGGTTTATTACAACTACTAAACATAATAAATGGTATACATAGTAATAAAAAAATGATTTTTTTCATAATAAATACTCCTATTCTATAGTTAATCTTAATATTATTTTATACAAATTTTACCATATATGCAAATGTAAAATCTTTATATAATAATTATATTTGAAGTTATTACATTTAAAGTAATAAAGGTACCAAATTATATATTTTTAAAATATCAACATCATCATGGGTATAAGAAAATGAAAAATAGGAAGATAATAAGGAGAAAATAAATCTAGTATCATTTCAATGTTATTTTTAAAATTGCCTAAAATAATTTGCCATAGTATAATGTCAAGGTGCATACACAATATATGGTAGGTAGGGGGAATTAGTTGTGCTACATGTTGTAAAAAGAGATGGCAGGAAGGCTACGTTTGATTCGACAAAGATTACGAATGCTATAAAGGGAGCTTCTGAAGAAATAGGGTATAATCTAAAGGAAAGTGAGTTCATAGATTTAACTCAAAAAGTAATAAGAAGGTTAGAAGATACTGAGGAAAAGGAAATTTCTGTTGAAGAAATTCAAAATATATTAGAAAAAACTCTTTTAGAGAATAACTATAGAGAAGTGGGAACGGCTTACGCAAACTATAGAAAAGAAAGAACCAAAATAAGAGAAATAAAATCTGATTTAATGAAGGCAATAGAGAAAATAGGAGTGGAAACGGATAGAGATAATGCCAATGTAGGAAATAATTTTTCATCAAAATTATTAAGAATAGCTAGTGAATCTAATAAATGGCATAATCTATATACAATGCCTAAGCATTTGGCAAAGGCACATGAAAATGGAGATGTATATTATCATGATTTAGATAGTTATAATTTAACTACTAACTGTTTACATATACCCACTAAGGAAGTATTGCTTAGAGGATTTAATACAGGATATGGATATATAAGACCGCCTAGAAGAATAGAGTCAGCTTGTGAATTATCATGCATTTTATTACAATCTACTCAAAATGATATGTTTGGAGGACAAGCACATCCAGATTTTGATAATGATATGGCGTCCTTTGTAGAGCCTACTAGAAATGAGATAAGGGAAGAGTTAATAGAAGTAGGTTTGGATAGGGAAAAAGTAGAAGAATTAGTAGAAAAAAGATTAATGAAAAATATAAGTCAAGCAATGCAGGGCATTGTATATAATTTAAATACAATGCATTCTAGAGCAGGTTCTCAAGTACCTTTTAGTTCAATAAATATAGGTATTCCTCAATCAAAGGATGCAGCGCTTATATGTGAAATATTTTTAAAAGAATATGAGAAAGGCTTAGGAAAAGGGGAACAACCAATATTCCCTAACATTATATTTAGGGTGAAAAAGGGAGTAAATAAAAATCCTAGTGATCCTTATTTTTACTTATTTGAGTTAGCATGCGAAGTTGCTAGTAAAAGAATGAATCCTACTTTTATGAATATAGATGCTGATTTTAATCTTGAGTATTATGAAAGAGGATATCTACCTGCGACCATGGGATGTAGAACTAGAGTGCAGTCTAATATAAATGGTGAGCCTACAGTAAAAGGAAGAGGTAATATAGCTCCAACTACCATTAATTTACCTAGATTAGGTATATTAGCTAAAGGAGATATAGATAAATTCTTTAGTCTTCTAGATAATAGATTAAATTTAAGTAAAGAATCTTTATTGCATAGATATGATGTACTTAAGAGATTAAGGGTAAAGGATTTACCTTTTGTGGCTGGACAAGGGTTAATGAAAGGTTCAGAAGATTTATTGCCTGAAGATAGCATAGAGCCAATTTTAAAGCAGGGTACTTGGGCTATAGGATTTATAGGTCTTGCAGAAACTTTAACTGCTTTAATTGGAGAACATCATGGGCAGTCAAAAAGGGCAAAGGAATTAGGATTAAAAATTATAAGTTATATAAAAGAATTTGCTGATAGAATTACAGAAGAAACTCATTTAAATTGGAGTTGTTACGCCACTCCTGCAGAAGGATTGAGTGGTAAGTTTATTTTACAGGATAAAAAAGTTTTTGGAGAGATAAAAGGTGTTACTGATAAGAATTACTATACTAATGGTTTTCATATACCAGTAGGATATTCTATTTCTATAAAGGATAAAATAGATATAGAAGCGCCATATCATAAATTATGTAATGGAGGACATATTACATATATAGAATTGGACGATTATCCAACACAGGATGTAATAATGGATATATTAAACTATGCATATGAAAATACTAATATAAATTATATAGGTATAAATTTTCATATAAGATACTGTAAGGATTGTGGAACATATCTTATTAATGATGAAAATAGTTGTCATGAGTGTGGAAGCTTAAATATTCAGGGAATATCAAGAGTTACAGGATATTTAAGTTTAGATGAAAGATTTGGAGCTGGAAAAGTGGCAGAAAGAAAAGATAGGGTATCTCATACTCATGGAGTGCGTTTTTATGAGGTGATGAACTAACATGGAGGAGCTTCAGGTAGCAGGATTTTTAGATAATTCTTTAGTAAATGGGCAGGGGCTGAGGTCTGTATTATTTGTCTCAGGTTGCCATCATAACTGTAAGGGATGTCATAATAAAGCTATGCAGGATTTTTCTTATGGAGAGAAAGTAAATATAGAGGAGATTTTCTTTAGAATAAAAAGAAATATTCCTATAATAAGAGGAGTAACATTTTCAGGAGGAGAGCCTTTTGAACAAGCAGGTGCATTATGGAAGTTGGCTGAACTAGTTAAAGAGGAAGGACTTAATATTTGGTGCTATACAGGATATACCTTTGAATATATATTAAATAATATAAATAATGAAGGTTGGAAAGAATTAATAAATACTATAGATGTTTTGGTAGATGGTAGATTTGAAGAAGATAATGTTATAAAAGATTTGAAGTATATGGGTTCTAGTAATCAAAGAACTATAGATGTAAAGGAAAGTTTAAAAAATAATAAAGTAATTATTTATAGTTAAGCTAAATCTAGTAGGTAACCTTACCATGAAAATTATAAGCATAATAAGTTTTTATGGTGAAGGTTATTTTTTATATTAATTTTTATTTATCACCTTTAAAGTTGAATAAAAAATTAAAAGAATATATAATACATATGAAGATATTTTGGTATTTGAGGTGAAAAAATGAAAAGTACTGAAGAGATAGAGGTTTGCAGCTGTTGCAAAGTTCATAACGATTGTGTTAATTGTGTAAAAAAGAATATGTTAGATAATGAAACCTTTACAAGATTATCTGATTTGTTTAAGGTGTTGGGGGATTATACTAGAATTAAAATAATATATGCTTTATTCAATAAGGAATTATGTGTTTGTGATATTGCAGAGTTGCTAGATATGAGTCAGTCTTCTATATCTCATCAATTAAGAATATTAAAGGCTGCCAGGTTGGTAAAGTTTAGAAAAGAAGGTAAAGTGGTATTTTACTCTTTAGATGATAATCATATAGATCAAATAATAAATTCAGGATTAGAACATGTTGAACATAGTTAAGGCACATTAAAAAAATAAATAAGTCAGTATGCTAGGCTATTTTGCATCATACTGCGTCATCAGAACCCACTGATAGCTCTACTAGCAGTGGAATCTGCTTCCTTGCCTGATACAAAATATCCGTTGCATCTTTGACTTGTTATTTATTTTAATGTGCCTGAAGAGTCATAGCAATATGACTCTTTAATTTTAAGTTATTTGTAATCTAGTATTTCTACGTGATTTTCAAGGTCATTTAAGTCTCCAGTAATAGTTATAGAATTACTGTTAGCTTTATGAGCATTTTTTATATGTTTAAGAAAAGTTTCAAGTCCTTCTAATGGAAAAGTAAGATCAGGAGTTTTGTAGTGCATAGGTATTATCATGTGACTTTTAATTAACTTTGTTATCTGAGCTGCTTCTTTACCATCAATAGTATAATGACCACCTACTGGAATAAATAATATATCCACGTTTTCCAATTCCTTTAATTCTTCCTTAGATGGAACGTATCCTAAATCACCTAGATGGCATAGCTTATATTCATCTACTTGGAACAAGTAAATTATATTTTCACCACGTTTTGCTCCTTCTACTTCATCATGATAGGATGGTATACCTTGAATATTAATATCAGAAACGTAGAAATGACCAACTTTATCAACTATTTCTGTATCTTTTAAGGAAATTTCTTTTGTATAATCATGATCAAAATGATGGTGACTAATTGTTACTATATCCACATCCCCAGAAAAAGTATTATATCCTATAGAGTTATCAAAAGGATCTGTTAAAATAGTTCTTCCCTTAGAATCTTTTATAAGAAAAGAAGAGTGTCCTAGCCATGTTATTTCCATAATTCACACCTCTGTAATAATATTTTATATTAATTATTATATCCTAAAATAAGTTATTAAAATAATTTTCTGAAAATATAAAATAACAAAACAATTGACAAGCTTGGACTAATTTGATACAATATTTTTAAAAGATAGATGAAGTGATATTAAATAAATTTAATATATACTGTTCATTATATTGGTATACAAATTAAGTATAAAATAAAACTTTGTATATATAAATGTAATGAAGCCGGTTTTCTGATTGACAGATAACCGGCTTATATTTTTTGTGGGAGGGCGGTTTTTATGATGAAAAAAAATAGTGCAATAGGAGTTATGGATTCTGGAGTAGGAGGACTTACTACTGTAAAGGAGCTTCAAAAACTTTTGCCAAAGGAAAATCTAATATATTTTGGAGATAATAAAAATGTACCATATGGCAATAAAAGTGAGGAAGAAATTATAGCTCTAACTAGAAGAATGATAGAATTTCTTATAAGCCAAGATGTAAAAGTAATCGCTGTAGCATGTAATACAATATCCACAATAATAGATGAGATAAGTAAGGATTATGATATTAAAATAATTAAAGTAATTGATCCTGTAGTTGATAATATAAAGAATACGCTAAAAAAAGACAAGGTTGGATTAATAGCAACTAATTTCACAGTTAATAGTGGTTATTATGATAAGATGTTGGGGAATATAAGGGTATTTGGAAAAGGGTCTGCAGAGCTTGCTGCAATTGTTGATAGTGGAAAGATAGATAGAGAAGAAGTTAAAAGAATAATAAAACTACATGTAGATAAAATAATTGAAGCGGGACATGTAGATACAATAATATTAGGATGTACTCATTATCCAATACTAAAAGATTTATTCCAGGAGTGCTATCCAGATATTAACTTTATAAACCCAGCGTTCCAACAAGCAGAGGCGATAAAGGATTACTTAAAAGAAAAAGAATTAATTAATGAAGTAGAAGATAAATACTTTAAGATATTTACTTCAGGAGATAAGGATAAGTATGATGTAATAATGGAGATGTTAGATTTAGAAGGTCCAAAGGAGATAATACAATATAAAGATTGATTTATATATTTTCAGAAAAAAGATTCGGACTGATTAAAAACAATCAGTAATCCGAATCTTTTTAATTTAAAGTTGATATTAATATCTCTTTAGTTAATTAAAGTACTAATAATTTAATTAATTTTGAATAGTCAGTAGTTTATAACTAATGAACTAGTGTATAATCTAATATATAGTTATAACAAAATTAAGGAGGGATACTAAATGAACTATGATAAAAATACCATATACATAACAGGTATAGCTAGAGCTAATAACACTGATCCAATTACAGTAATGTATAACTGTTTCTTTTTAGGAGTAATAGTTAATAGGGAAAGTGGAATTATTGTAGACATAACATGCAATACAATTAGCAATGTTACTACAGATTTTATAAGATCTATTCTTGTAGGATATAATCTTGGAAAGGATTTAGAAAAGATGATAAACGAAGTACATGAAAGATTTTTAGGAACAGCGCAAAAGGCTTTGGTGGTAGCTTTAAAGGATGCTTACAATAAATTTTTAATTGAAAGAAAAAAGCACAATAAGGAATAGATATAATAAGATTGGGTGATTATTATGGGGATAGTATTATTTACTCCTGCTTTAATAATACTGGTGTTAGCTATTTTTAAAGTAAATGTGAAGGTATCCATGCTTTTAAGTATATTAGTAGCATCGGTGAATTTAATATATTTTTGGTTTAGTAAAGATAATGTTAAAAAATCTAATATTAAATATATGAAGATATAATTATAAAAGATAAAAATATATCAAATTGAAAAGATGATTTTATGAGTTGGATATATTTTTTGGTATAATTTTTAAATATGATATATTTTTAGGTATAAAAAATTTGAAAATTATATTATAATGTAATTAAGTATGATAAAAAAATTACGAAATAAATTTTTAGATTATAGAGCATAGAGCAAAGAGCATAGATAAAAAAGTAGCATAATTTTTAGTAAAAAATAAAGAAAAATTATCCTTAATCTGTGCTTTATGATCTATGCTTTAAAAAGTTGTAGTCATATTTAAACATAAAATTAAATATAAGTGGGGTGGTTACTTGAAGAACGTCGTGATAAAGTTTATAACAATATGTACATTTTTATTAGCCATATTTTTAGGTGCAGGTCAGGTAAATGCAGCTTCAAATTATAAGGCATGGCCTTCTAAAGATAAGGTTGAGCAAAATAAGACTTGGATTATAAAATTTAATAGTGAAATAAAGAGAAGCAGTATAAATGAAAGCAACATTTATGTTACCAGCGAAAGTGGACAAACCATTCCTGTTAATATACAAATTGCTGCAGATAATAAATCTATACAAGTTTCCTTAAAAAATACATACAAGTATGAATCTAGTAGAAAGTATTTTTTAGTAGTAACTGAAGGAGTACAAAAGGTATCGGGAAAGGCTTTAGCAGACCCAGTAAAAATGCAATTTACTATTAAAGAGGATACATCACCTAAGCCTACAAATAAAGATCTTGTTGTATGTATAGACCCTGGTCATGGAGGAAAAGATATTGGTATTACAGGAGCTACTGGAGTAACTGAAAAGGATGTAGATTTAAGTGTTGCTTTAAAAGCAGGTAATATATTAGAGAAAAATGGAGTAAAGGTAATTTATACAAGAAAAGATGATAATATTACTTGGGAAAAGGATGATATGAAACCACGTTTGCAAGTTCTAAGTATAGAAAAAGTAGATTATTTGGTAAGTATTCATTGTAATATGGCGAGTAATAGTGATGCTAATGGTGTAGAGACATTTTATTTAAGTGGAGATTCAAAGGGTGGAAAGTTAGCTGACAATATACAGAAAAAAATAGTTTCTTCTACAGGAATTAGGGATAGAGGAGCAAAGACAGGGGATTTTCCTGAATTAACATTTGCTAATGTTCCATCAGTAAAAGTCATTCTAGGATTTTTAAATAATCCTGACGAAGAAAAAAAGTTAGCAAGCATTGATATGCAAAATAAATATGCTCAAGCTATAGCAGATGGTGTTATTAGTTCTAGAGAAGTACAAGGTGTAGAGGATTTAATAAAATATGTTTCTGTAGAAGATATAATAAATAATGTAACTGAAGGAGAAAAATACACATTACCAGAAAAAGTAAAGGCAAAGACCAAAGATGGAAATGTTGAAGAGGTTAGTGTAACTTGGGGTAATAGAACTGTAGATACCAGTAAGGCTGGAACTTATAGCTATACTGGAACTGTTGATGGATATAAGGGCACAGTTAGTTTAGCTTTACTTGTAACATCTAAAGGTGATAGTAGATATGTGGTATGTATAGACCCAGGTCATGGAGGGTATGATTCTGGAGCAGTTGGACCAACAAAGGTAAAAGAAAAAGATGTTACTTTATCCGTTGGACTTAAAGTAGGAAATATTCTTCAAAGTAAAGGTGTAAAGGTAGTTTATACAAGAACAAGTGACAATGTTTCATGGCCTTCAAATGAAAGACAAGATCTTCAGAAAAGATGTGATATATCTGATAGTGTAAAAGCAAATTATTTTGTAGCTATTCACTGCAATTCTAATGATGTAGCTGCTGCTAATGGAACTGAAACTTATTATAGTAGTGGAAGTGCAGCGGGTGAAAAGCTAGCTACATATGTTCAAAATGAACTTATTAAAAATCTAGGCACTACAGATAGAAAAGTAAAGACTGCAGGATTTTATGTACTAAAAAATACGGATGCTCCATCTATTTTGGCAGAATTAGAGTTTATATCTAATCCAACAGGAGAGAAAAATTTAAATAGTGATTCTTTCCAAAATAAATGTGCCCAAGCTATAGCGGATGGAATATTAAAAGCTTTGGGAAAATAAATTGACAATAAAAAATTGTTATAATATAATATAAGATAAATTAAGAGACAATAATTAAATTTTTAGCTGTTTTAAAGGCTGTGAAGAGGAAAAGTAGTTAAGATGGATACCTTAAAGAGAGTGGAGGTTGGTGAGAATCCACAGGTAAAATTTTAATGAAAATCACCTTGGAGTCGAATGCCGAAGTAATAGTAAGCTTATCCGTAATCCTGCGTTAAAGGATAGAACATTATTGTGTTTGAATTTATTTAATACCATAGGTGGTATAGCGAATATAACTTCGTCCTATTTAGGGCGAAGTTTTTTTATTATTGCGAAACCAATATAATTTAGTATATGTTGTTTTGAGAAAGATATTTCCATTAAAGTGATTAATAAATAAAAACAAAGTTAAAATAAATAAAAATAGGAGGGATCTGCATATGTATAAAAAAATCGATAATTCCAAAGGTTTTGTTCAAATAGAAAAAGATGTATTAGAACTTTGGAATGAAAAACATATAGTAGAAAAGAATTTTGAATTAAACAAGGATGGAGAGTACTTTACATTTTATGATGGACCACCAACAGCAAATGGTAAACCTCATGTAGGTCATGTACTTACAAGAGTTATAAAGGACTTAGTACCAAGATATAAAGTTATGAGAGGATATAGGGTATTAAGAAAGGCTGGATGGGATACTCATGGTCTTCCAGTAGAGCTAGAAATAGAAAAGAAATTAGGAATTTCAGGAAAGCAACAAATAGAAGATTATGGCGTAGAAAAGTTTATAAAAGAATGTAAAGAATCTGTATTCACATATTCTAAGATGTGGAAGGATATGTCAGAGAAATTAGCATTTTGGGTTGACATGGATAACCCATATGTCACATATCATAATGATTATATAGAATCAGTATGGTGGGCATTAAAACAAATGTGGGATAAGGGACTTTTATATAAAGGACATAAGGTAATTCCTTATTGCCCAAGATGTGGAACAGCCCTTTCTTCACACGAAGTTGCTCAAGGATACAAAGATGTAAAAGAAGCTACAGCTTTTGTAAAATTTAAGGTAAAAGGTGAAGAAAATAAATATATACTTGCATGGACAACAACTCCTTGGACATTGCCAAGTAACGTAGCTCTTGCTGTAAATAAGAGTTACGATTATGTAGAAGTTTTAAATAATGGAGAATATTTAATTCTTGCAAAAGGACTTTTAAATGTACTAGAAGGAGAGTATGAAATAGTAAAGGAATTCAAGGGAGAGGATTTACTTGGATTAGAATATGAACAGTTATTCAATTTTTATACTCCTGAAGAAAAAGCTTTCTATGTATTACATGGAGACTTTGTTACATTATCAGATGGTACAGGTGTTGTTCATATGGCACCAGCCTATGGTGAAGATGATAATATAGTTTGCAAGAAACATGGATTACCATTAATTAATTTAGTTGATGGAGAAGGAAAATTTGTAGATTGTGTAGAGCCATGGAAAGGACTATTTGTTAAAAAGGCTGATCCTAAGATATTAGAATACATGAAAGAAAAAGGAATACTTTATAAATCAGAAAAGTTTACACACTCATATCCTCATTGCTGGAGATGTGATACTACACTTCTATACTATCCAAAGGATAGCTGGTTTGTAAAAATGACATCTTTAAGAGATAAGCTTTTAGAAAACAATAATAAAGTTAATTGGTATCCGGATAATATAAGAACAGGAAGATTTGGTAAGTTCTTGGAAAATGTTATTGACTGGGGAATCTCAAGAGATAGATATTGGGGAACACCTCTTCCAATTTGGGAATGTGAATGTGGTCATAGAGAATGTATAGGAAGTGTTGCTGAACTTAAAGAAAAGGGAATAAATGTACCTGAAAATATAGAATTACACAAACCATACATTGATAATGTTAAATTATCATGCCCACATTGTGGAAAAGAAATGACAAGAACAGGAGAAGTTATTGACTGTTGGTTTGACTCAGGTTCAATGCCTTTTGCTCAACATCATTATCCATTTGAGAACAAGGAAATATTTGAATCAAATTTCCCTGCTCAATTTATTTCTGAAGCAGTAGATCAGACTAGAGGCTGGTTCTATACATTAATGGCTATATCTACATCATTATTTGATACAAATCCATTTGAAAATTGTATAGTTTTAGGTCATGTTCTTGATAAGCATGGACTTAAAATGTCAAAGCATAAGGGAAATGTTGTAGATCCATTTGAAGTGCTAGATAAAGTAGGAGCAGATGCTTGTAGATGGCATTTCTATACAGCTAGTGCACCATGGCTTCCAACTAGATTCTCTGTTGAGGATGTAGAAGAAACTCAAAGAAAGTTCTT
Source organism: Clostridium lundense DSM 17049 (assembly GCF_000619945.1). GTDB lineage: Bacteria > Bacillota > Clostridia > Clostridiales > Clostridiaceae > Clostridium_AO > Clostridium_AO lundense. The sequence goes on from NZ_JHVC01000002.1 coordinate 54,557, forward strand.
AAGCACTTTATGGAACGTTTATTCTTTCTATGTGCTTTATGCTGATTTAGATAAATTTAATCCATTAGAATACAAAAACTTTGTAAGTGATAATGTAATGGATAAGTGGATTATGTCTAGATTAAATACATTAATTAAAGATGTAGAAGAACATATGGATGGATATAGAATAACTCAAGCAGCACTTGCTATAGAAGATTTTGTTGATGAGTTATCTAACTGGTATGTAAGAAGAAACAGATCAAGATTCTGGAGTGAAAAATTAACAGATGACAAAATTGGAGCTTATGTAACATTATATAGAGTTTTAACGACTGTATGCCTTGTTGGAGCACCATTTGTACCATTTATAACTGAAGAAATATATGAAAACCTAGTAAAATCTTTAGATAATGATGCGCCAGAAAGTATACATTTATGCAAGTGGCCAGAATACAATGAAGATTTAATGGATAAAGAATTAGAAAGAGAAATGGAAGAAGCTTATAAAATAGTTAAGCTTGGAAGAAGTGCAAGAAATGGATCTAACATAAAAAATAGACAGCCGCTTTCAAAAATGCGTGTAAGCTCAAAATCTCTTCCAGAATATTATGGAGATATAATAAGAGATGAACTTAATATTAAGGAAGTTCTATTTGGAGCAGACTTATCAAAATATGTTAACTTTGATATTAAACCAAACTTACCTGTACTAGGTAAAGCTTATGGTAGATATATTCCAGTTATAAGAAAAGAGCTTGGTGCTATGGATCAAATGGAACTTGCTCAAAAGATTCAAACAGGTGGTAGTGTAGTTATAAAAACTGGAGATGTGGAAATAGAACTAAATAGCCAAAACTTACTTGTAACAATGCAGGGACTTGAAGGATTTGCTTTTGCAGGTGAAGGTACTATAGGTGTTGTATTAGATACAACTATAACTGATGAATTAAAAGAAGAAGGAAACTTGAGAGAAATATTAAGTAAAGTTCAAAATATGAGAAAAGAAAGTGGTTTTGAAGTAGCTGATAAAATTAAATTATATGTAACTGGAAATGAATTACTTGAAAGTGTAGTAAATAAGTATGAAGATTTAATTAAGAGAGAGACTCTTTCTACAGAAGTTTACTACAATAAAGAAAGAGAATATACAGAATGCAAAATCAATGGTGAAGACTTTAAAATTGCAGTTGAGGTTGTAAAATAGGCAATATGTTTAAAAAGAGCATAGAAGAATATTCTTCTATGCTTTTTTTAAAAGCTTTAGAGAGTATTTTTTTATAATATGGTTAAGTTTAATAGTAAGTAATTTATGAAGGAATTTATTCTAATATGGAGAATATATAGTTTATAGCAAAATATAGTTGTAATATGAAAATTTTAAAAGTATAATTAATGAAAATAAACTGTATTAGGAGTGATAATATGGCAGCATCAATTAAAGACGTTGCGAGGGAAGCAGGGGTATCAATAGCTACCGTATCTAGAGTATTAAATGATGTGGATGTAGTTAATGAAGAAACAAAGAAAAAAGTTTTGGCTGCAATAAAAAAATTGGGATATAGACCTAATATAGTAGCTAGAAGTCTTAAGACTCAGAAAACAAAAACTGTTGGTATAATTATACCTGATATATCTAATCAATTTTATCCTGAAATTGTTAGAGGTGCAGAAGACGTAGCTAATATTTATGATTACAATATAATATTATGTAATACAGATTTAGATGCTGAAAAGGAAACAGATTATTTAAAGGTATTAAAGGAGAAAATGGTAGATGGAGTACTATATATGAGTACTTCTCTTGGAGAGGATACAATAGGTTTAATTAATGAGCTTGAACTTCCAACAGTATTAGTAGAAACTATAGATAAGGATAGAAGTTTTCCAAGTGTAACTATAGATAATGAACAAGCAGCTTATGATGCAGTGAAATACCTTGTAGAAAAGGGTAATAAAAAAATTGCTTACATAGGCCCTAATGATGACGTGATGAACGCAACATCTTTAAGGTATAAAGGATATAAAAAGGCATTAACTGAAAATAATATACATTTGGATTCAAACTTAGTGTGTTTTTCTGGAATTAAAGCTAGAGATGGATATGAAGGGATAAGAAAAATTTTAAGTAATACTCCAATAGATAGTGTATTTTGTGCTAGTGATGAAATTGCTATGGGAGTAATAAATTCTTTGAGAGATAAAGACATAAATGTACCAAAAGATGTAGATGTTTTTGGATTTAATAATATTTATGGTGCAGAAATATTCTATCCAAAGTTAACTACTATTGCTCAACCTATGTATGATATGGGTTCAGTAGGAATGAGAATGCTTATTAAAATGATAAATAAAGAGTCTTTAGAAAAAGAACATTATGTTTTAGATTATCAATTAATAGAAAGAAATTCCTGTAAAAAATAGAAGATAAATCTCTATAAGATAAAAAACACAGCAAATGCTGTGTTTTTTTATTTTTTAAATAAATAAATATGTCATTTGTATAGGGATAATGTTTTATGAAAATTTTGAAATGAAATTATCCAAATGGTATAATTTAACATACAAGGAATATATTAATAGATTAAATTGTTTTTTAATATAATAAATATCAACTATAAATAGGGGGGATTGGTATGAAAACGAGAGAAAAGATTAAAAACATATTTAATTATCTCCTTAGTGTAAAAAGTATTAATGAAAAAATAGTCAGAAATATTAAGGAATATGATAAGGTTTTTTTGGAAAAGGATATAGATGGTTTAGTAGGTTGTAGTGTGAATAAAGACTTGTGTGGAGATTGGTGGATAAAAGTTGATAAAAGATCCAAGGATATATACAATTATTTATTTAATGTTTATCAGAATATACAGAAAAAAGGAGAGAATATAGAATTAGTTCATGGAAATGGATTGGTTAAGTTATCTGTTAATGGAGAAGATATATATCACCCGATTTTTACTACACCATTAGAGTTAAGTTTTCAATTAGAAGAAGGAAATTTTTATTTAAAAGCATGTACTAATGCAAATTTAGAAAACTATTTTCTTCAAAACCTTACTATAGATCATTCTAAGTTATCAAAATTAAAAGATGATATAAAATTTGAAGGTATAAATTCAAGAGATACAGAGACTATAGAAAAGTATTTTAAAGATATAATAAATATATTAAATAATGGTGACTTAAATATGCCTGAAAAACCGTCAATACATATAGAATCAATGTTTATAATTAGAAAAGCTAGTACGAATTTATGGAGAGAAGAAATAAAAAATATATTAAGTGAATTAGATAAAGGATTAGCTATTCCAAAATCTATAGAGGCATTAGTAAGTGACAATATTATAGTAGAAGATGAAAAAGTAAAAGAAGAATGGGGAAAAATAAGTGAAGATTTATTATTTCCACTCCCTGCCAATGAAGAGCAAAAAGAAGTTGCTAAAAGAATAGGAGAAAATTTTGGAGTAGTAGTACAAGGGCCGCCGGGAACAGGAAAGAGTCATACCATAGCTAATTTGATATGTCATTTTTTAGCTCATGGCAAAAAGGTATTGGTAACCAGTGAAACGGATAGGGCTTTAAAAGTTTTAGAAGAAAAAATACCCGAGGAGATAAGATCATTATGTATAAGTTTATTAGGTAATGATGCAAAGTCCTTTAGGGAGTTAGAAGAGTCTGTAAGAAAAATAACCGATAGTTTATCTTTAAACCCAAGAGATTTGGAAAAAGAATTAAATATGCTTAGAAAGGAACTAAATTTATGTAAGGATAATGAGAAAATATTAGTTACCAAGTTAAAGGAAATAGATGAGAGAGAAAATAAAAGTATAAATTATTGTGGTCAGAATTATAAGTTAGTGGATATTGCAAAGTGGTTAAGAGACAATGAAGCGGAATATTCTTGGATAGAGGATGATATAAAGCCGTATAGCAAGTCACCTATTTCAGAAAAAGATTTTGAAAAATTAAAGGATTATGTTAATAAAATAAGTAAGGAAGATATAGAAATAATTAATAAGGTAGGAATTATAATAGATAAATTTTCTGGTTACAGAGAAATCTATGATGCTATTATTAAATATATGAAATTAAAAGAAAAGTATGATGGAAATAGAAATCTAATAGAAGGTTGGAATATCTATGACAATAAGAGATTTCAGTATACAGAAGTAATAAATGTTATAGAAAATGCTATATGTAAATTAGACAACGTAGAGAGAAAAGGTTTTAGTAAAGTTTTAGTAGATTATTATACTAGTAATATATTAAGCCATTCTATTTCAGGTTTATTATTAAGATGGAATGGATATATTAAAAGACTAGCTGTAATAAAAAAAGAATTAAATGACCATTGTATATGTCTGCCTAAAGATGTAAATATAATGAATTTTGAAAAAGATTTTAATAAGGTTTATGAGGAATTAAACAAGAAAGGAAAGTTAGGCAAATTTTTCTTTGTGATTAATAAAGATTGCAGATATATAGAAGAATGTTTAGTTGATTATAAACCATTAGAAACGTTACCACAAGCTATTACAGTAAAGTTATATTTGGAGGAGAAATTCATAGAGCGAAATGTAATAGATTTGTGGAATAATACTTTTAAATCATATGAAAATCTAATAATAGATAAGAAATGTATCAACAACATAAAACTCATAGAGGAGTATATGAGTATAATAGAAGATATAGTTAGTTGGGATGAAACAGTAAAGTTAGAAGTGTCCAAGCTATTAGGAAGAATACAATTCCCAATAAACATGAACTGGTATATAAAAGATACATTAAAACATATAAAAAATTGTATAATTGCCATTAATGAAATTTATGAATATAAAGATGTGGAAGCTTATTTACAATCAATAAAAAATTTGTTGTATGATATTAGAGAATTAGATATATTATATAACGCTATAGAGAATCTAAATTTAGATGAGCTAAAAGAAGCATTTCTAGAAATAAATAGATTGAAAAAAATGAAATCTTATGTAAGTGATATGAAGTTAATATTATCAAAATTAAGTAATACGTGTCCTAAGTTGGCTTTAAAAATATTATCTGGGGACATAGAAAATCTGAAAAATTGGAATAGGGCTTGGAGATGGGCAGAGTGGAATTCTATGTTAAATGATTTAAATAATATTAACGAAGTTGATTTAGAAGAAAGGCTAGAAAATGAGAAGGAAAAAGAAAGATATTTAATTAAAGAAATAATAAGTAAACAGACTTGGTACAATCAGGTACTTAAGATCTCAGAGAATGAGAAGAGAAGCCTATTCTCTTGGTTACAGGCAGTAAAAAGAATTGGAAAGGGTAAGGGAAAATATGCAGGAGAATATGCCAAGTTAGCTCAAAGGGAACTGGAGAATTGTAAAAGTTTTATACCTGTTTGGATAATGCCTTTAAATAGAGTAATAGAGAATATCAAACTTACTGAAGATAAGTTTGATGTAATTATATTTGATGAGAGCAGTCAAAGTAATATATTTGCGTTATGTGCTTTGATGAGAGGAAAAAAGGCTGTTATAGTGGGAGATGATAAGCAGATAAGTCCTGAACTTATAGGAATAGAACAGGAAAGTATAAAAAATCTTATCAATAGTTATCTTAGAGACATTCCTAATAAGGAATGGTTTGATTTACAAACAAGTTTGTATGATACTGCTTTAAGAGTATTTCCAAGTAGAGTTATGTTAAAAGAACACTTTAGATGTGCTTCTGAAATAATAGGTTTTAGCAATAGATTATGCTACTCAGGAGAAATACTACCTTTAAGATATCCCCAAAGGTTTGAAAGATTTGACCAACCTATAGTGCCTGTAAAGGTGATGAATGGAAAACGTGAGGAGAAAAAAGGAATTAATATAGAAGAAGCAGAAGCAATAGTTGGAATGATATATGATTGTTGCAGAGATAGAAACTATAGAGGAATGACTATGGGTGTTATATCTTTGCTAGGGGAAGCTCAGGCAGATTATATACAAGAACTTTTAAGAAATAAAATTGGTGAAGAGGAGATGATTAGAAGAAAGATAGTCTGTGGGGATGCTTATTCTTTTCAGGGGGATGAAAGGGATATAATGTTTTTATCAATGGTTATAGGAGATAACATGAAATTTGTACCACTTACTAAGGAGTCAGATATTAGGAGATTTAACGTAGCTGCTAGTAGGGCTAAAAATCAAATGTGGTTATTTTACTCCATAGATCCACAGAGCTTAAATAGGGATTGTGTAAGATTTTCCATTTTGGATTATTGTATCAATTATGAGAGTTATGGGAAAGAAAATAAAAATATTGATTATGTATTCTATTCACAGCTTCAAAGAGATGTATATAAAATATTATCAGAAAAAAATTATAATATATGTCCTAATGTAAATATAGGTGGATATAAAATAGACTTTGTATTAGAAGGGTTTAAAAATAAAGTTGCTATAATATGTGAGGACCAAGATGAAAAAACTATATTAAATTGGGATGAACAGTATGAGGCACAATTAAAATTAAAGTCTTCTGGTTGGAATATTATAAAGATAAGAAATATACACTTTTATAGGAATATGGATAGTACTATGAATAAGATTTTTTCAAAACTTGAAAAACAAGCAATGCTTCCCTACAAGGATAATAAGGATGTAGTAAATAATAAGCAGTTATTTAAAAGTTCAAAATCACTTAAAGTAGTATAAAAATATTGTTTAAAGGTGAAACATTAAAATATTATATAACAATATGGCATAAATATAGTGTTTATTATATAATATAGACACTATATTTTTATTATTGAAGAAGTTTATAATATATAAAGGGGAAGTACAAATGAGTTTACAAGAAGTAGTTATAAGGTTGACGCTTGCTATTACAATAGGTGGAATTATAGGATATGAAAGAGAATTTCAACGTAGGCCAGCTGGTTTTAGAACGCATGTGTTAGTATGCGTTGGGGCAGCAGTTATATCGATGATACAACTTTTTGACTTACAATATACAGTAAATTTAATTAAATCTAATCCTGAATTAGCTCCTTCAATAAAGACTGAAGTTGGTAGATTAGGGGCCCAAGTTATAAGTGGAATAGGTTTTTTAGGAGCAGGAACTATAATACGTGACAGTGGGGCTGTAAAAGGCTTGACAACAGCAGCAAGTTTATGGACTGTAGCTTGTATTGGGCTTGCTGTTGGGATGGGACATTATACTTTAAGTATATTATCTAGTATAGCAGTAGTAATTTCACTAGTTACTTTAAAAAAATTTGAGTCCAGGTTTATGGAGAAGAGTAAGTTAGTACAATTAGAAATAGAATATTTGGAAAAAAATAATATGATTCAAAAAGTTTCAGAATACTTTGAAAGGAAGGATATAAAAGTTAGGAATATAGAATTTGTTTTTGATATTACTCAGGAAAATGAGAAGAATGTTTATGGAAAGAGTTTATTTACTATAATGATACCTAGATATATTAATTTATCTCAAATATTAAGGGATTTAGTTATTGTCGATGGAATTGTAAAGGTAAATGTAGTGTAGTAAATAAAGATGATTTTATAAAAATGCTTGTGATTATTTGAGAAGTAGTTCTCAATAGGCACAAGCATTTGTCATTTTTAAATAAAATTATGCATATATAAATCCAAAACTAAATAAATATATGATAAGGAGGGGGTCATATGTTAAAGATAAAAAAGGTGTTAGGATTAGTTTTAGCTTCAACTATGTTAATAACAATGGTTTCTGGCTGTGGAGCTAAAGAAACAGAAGAGAAAAATAAGGTTAAAGCTGAAAAACTCACTATATATTGTGGACTAATGGAAGATCATATGGTAGCAGCTGTAAAAGAATTTGAAAAGGAGACAGGCATTAAAGTTGATGCAGTAAGAATGAGTTCAGGAGAAATAATGGGGAGAGTAAAGGCTGAAAAGGAAAATCCTAAGGCATCTATATGGTTTGGAGGTCCAGCAGATGGATTTATACAGGCTCAAAAAGATGGGTTGCTAGAAAAATATATATCAGCAAATGCTAAAGATATACCAGAACAGTTTAAGGATAAGGATGGATATTGGACAGGAATATATAAAGGTTACTTGGGGTTTGTTTCAAATAAAAAGTTATTAGGAGAAAAGGGTGCTCAAGCTCCACAAAGTTGGGAGGATTTATTAAAACCTGAATTTAAAGGACAAGTAGTAATTGCAAATCCAGGATCATCAGGAACAGCATATACATTACTTTCCACTGTTATACAAATAATGGGCGAAGAAAAAGGCCTTGCATATATGAAAAAATTAAATGGACAGATTAAATCATATCAAAAGTCTGGAACTGCTCCAGGAAGAATGGTTGGTCAAGGTGAAGCTACAGTAGGAGTAACATTTTTACATGATGCTATAAAATATAGAGAAGAAGGAATGAAGGACATAGTATTATCAGTACCTAAAGAAGGAACAGGTTATGAAATAGGAGCTGTAGCTGTTCTAAAAGGTGGCCCAGATCAAGAAGCAGCTAAAAAGTTTGTTGATTGGTGCTTAACAGTAAAGGCTCAAGAATTAGGTCAAACAGTAGGATCTTATCAATTCTTAACTAACCCACAAGCCAAAGCACCAAAACAAGCGAATGAACTAAAGGACACTAAGCTTATTAACTATAACCTTGAATGGGCTGGTAGTCACAAAAATGAATTAATTGAAAAATGGAGTAATGCTATCAAATAATTTAAAGCCCATCTTTTAAGATGGGCTTTAATAAAAAGCCGAGGTGATTATATGAATAATAGAATTAAAACAGAACTAGATGATGCAAAAAAGATTATAAGAGATCCTATACTTTTTACTGTAATAATAATAGTAATAGCAGCTCTTATTATATTTATATTATGGCCATTATATGATGTTTTAAAGGAGAGCTTTTTACAAGGTAATGGGGGAATAACATTTAAATATTATAAGCAGATATTTAGTCAAGTTGAGACTAAAACTGTATTAATCAATACATTAGTACTTGGAGTGTTTGTAAGTGTAGTATGTACAGTTATAGGGTTTTTATTTGCATATGCAAATGCATATATTAATCTAAAATTTAAAAAGATATTTAGCATACTTACCATACTTCCAATAGTATCTCCACCTTTTGCTTTAGCAATGTCATTTATAATGCTTTTTGGACAAAGAGGTTTTATAACCTATAGTATATTAGGAATTAAGGATGCCAATGTGTATGGATTTTGGGGACTAGCTATAGTGCAAATACTAACATTTTTCCCAGTAGCATATTTAGTTTTAACAGGGTTATTAAAGCAAATAGATCCTTGCTATGAAGAAGCAGCAAGAAATATGGGAGCATCAAGAATTTATATATTTAAAACTATTATATTACCTTTGCTTAGACCAGGAATAGCTAATGCATTTTTATTAGTATTTATTCAGAGTGTTGCGGACTTTGGAAATGCAATGGTAATAGGAGGGAACTTTACTACTCTAGCGGCAAAAACCTATTTGCAAGCTATGGGGAATTATGATATTAAGGGTGGAACAGCATTGGCTACAGTGCTTTTAAGTATATCTATAATAATGTTTGTATTACAGAAGTATTGGGTTGGAAATAAATCTTATGTAACTGTTACAGGAAAGCCTTCAAGACAGAGGGATTATATAACCGAAAAATCAATTATAATTCCTGTAGAAACTCTGTGCTATCTAATATGTATATTTATACTTATACTTTATGTGTTAATACCTTATGGATCTTTTGTTAAGCTATGGGGTATTGATTATACACCTACACTAAGCCACTATAAATATATAATGAATTTAGGAATGAAACCTCTATGGGATACAACATTATTATCTTTAATAGCAATGCCTATAACTGGAGTTATGGGTATGATAATAGCATTTTTAATAGTTAGGAAAAAATTTTTCGGAAGAGAAGCTGTTGAGTTTGTATCAATGCTTTCTATGGCAGTTCCGGGAACAGTAATTGGTATGGGATACGTTTTAGCATATAATAAAAAACCATTAATATTAACAGGTACATCAGCTATTATAATATTAGCTTTTATATTTAGAAGTATGCCCGTAGGAATAAGATCAGGAGTTGCGTCTCTTAAACAGATAGATCCAGGAATTGAGGAAGCAGCACAAGATTTAGGTGCTAATTCTTTTAAGGTGTTTACATCTGTTACAATCCCTTTAATCAAGTCTGCTTTCTTTAGTGGTCTTGTTTATAGCTTTGTAAGAAGTATGACTGCTGTTAGTGCTGTAATATTTTTAGTATCAGCCAATTATAATCTACTTACAGTAACAATTATGTCTCAAGTTGATGTTGGAAGGATAGGAGTAGCAGCAGGATATTCCACTCTATTAATACTTATAGTTATGATGGTAGTTGGAATTATGAAATTCCTATTAAGAAAGATAGGAATAAAAACTTCAACTAGAGAAGTTTAGGAGGAATTATAATGAGTTCAAAGTTTGTTAAATTAGAAAATATAACAAAAATTTATAAGACTGTTGGAGGTAAGACCTTTACAGCAGTAGACAACATTTCTATTCATATAAAACCAGGTGAATTTGTGACACTATTAGGACCTTCAGGGTGCGGGAAAACTACTACATTAAGAATGATAGCTGGGTTTGAGGTGCCTACCAATGGGTATGTGTATATAGGAGAAGAAAAGGTTAACAATCTTACACCAGATAAAAGAGATACTGCAATGGTATTTCAGAGTTATGCTTTATTCCCACATTTAAATATATTTGAAAATATAGCTTATGGTTTAAGAATAAAAAAATTACCTCAAAAAGATATAGAAAAAAGTGTAAGAAATATACTAGAGCTTGTAGGATTATCAGATTTGGAGAATAGGGCGCCTAATCAACTGTCAGGGGGACAACAGCAAAGAGTAGCTTTAGCAAGAGCTTTAGTAATGCAGCCTTCGGTACTTTTATTTGATGAACCTTTATCTAATTTAGATGCTAAGCTTAGAGTTTATATGAGAACAGAGATAAGAAAAATACAAAAGAAAATTGGGATAACTAGCATTTATGTAACTCATGACCAAGCCGAAGCTATGAGTATGTCTGATAGAGTAATTATAATGAACAAAGGATTAATAGAGCAGGTAGGAACACCTCAAGAAATATATAAAAATCCCGCTACAGACTTTGTGGCTGACTTTATAGGGATAGCAAATATATTTGAATCTTATATTAAAGAAGTAGAAGGAGAATATGTCTATATAGAACTTTTTGATAAAACATTTAAAATTAAACCTAACAGAAAGTTTAGATTAAATGATAAAGTTAAAGTTGTTATTAGACCTGAAGCATTATATTTTGAAGAAGAAGGAGATATAAAAATAGGCATAAAATCTTCAGTGTTTATGGGCTCTTATCAAGATTATATTTTAAAGTATAAGGATATAGATATAAAACTTGTAGACTATAACCCATTAAATAAAAAAGTTTATGAAGAGGGACAAAGTACTTTCCTTAAAATTGATGAAGGAAGTGTTCATATAATACCTATAAGTTAAAATGAATAATAATTTTTAAACCACCAATCCACTTTATTGCTCATAGCATATTATGAACAATAAAGTGGATTGGTGGTTTTTGGGTACTAATTTTCGCAAGTTAGAAGTTAATTATAGTAAGATCCTCAAAAATGGGGAAAACTATGTTATAAAGTTAAAAATTTTATAGCAAATGTTAGCTAGGAGGTGAATAAAATGTTACAATATGAAATATATTTTAAGATTTAATCTACAATGGTGACTTTTTCATTGAGAATTATACAGGAAAATAAATTTGTAGAGTTCTCAATAAAATAAAAGATAAACTAGGTTTAAAAATTATAGAAAAGCATATGAGGAGGATTTATTTTGGAGAACAGGGTAAAGGATAAAAAATATGTGCCAGTAATAGAAACAAGACTTAGAAAGAGAATTGTAGAGGTTCCAAAGGAAATATATGATGCAAGTGGAATCAATGTTTTAGGAAAAAGGATAAAATCATTAATTTTTTCAACAGATGTTGCCATAATCAAGAATTCCAATGCGGACGGAGTAATTGCAGTTTATCCATTCACTCCTCAGCTTTCCATAACACATGCTATTATAGAAGTATCTCCTAGTCCAGTATTTGTAGGAGTAGGAGGAGGACTAACAACAGGACAAAGATCTATTGATATTGCACTTAATGCTGAGTTATATGGAGCTTTTGGTGTGGTAATGAATGCTCCTACGCCAAATGAATTGATTAAGGAAATGAAACAAAGAATTGATATTCCTATTGTAATTACTGTAGTATCAGAAAAGGAAAACATTGAAGAGAGGATAAAGGCAGGTGTTTCTATATTTAATGTTTCAGGAGGAGCTAAAACAGCTCAGATTGTTGAAAATATAAGAAGGAGATTCCCGGATGTAGCTATAATTGCAACAGGGGGGCAGAATGTGGAAAGTATTCGTAATACAATTAAAGCAGGGGCTAATGCAATTACATATACCCCTCCAAGTACTGGGGAAATGTTTTCTGACATCATGGATAAGTATAGGGAGACACTATAAACAATGAAGGTTATTTAAAACTTTTAATTCACCACTCCGCTTTATTGTTCATAATATAATATGAACAATAAAGCGGAGTGGTGGTTTTGTTATATGCACTAATTCTTGCAGGTGGAAAAGGAACAAGACTTTATCCATTATCAAGAGAAGATAATCCAAAACAATTTTTAAAAATAATAAACAATAAGAGTTTTTTAAGAAATACTGTAGACAGAATAAAACCATTAGTTAATAAAGAAAATATATATGTTGTAACTAATGAGAAATATTTAGATAAGGTATACGGAGAATTGCCGGAATTGAATAAGGAAAATATATTTGTAGAACCCGCCAATAAAGAGACTGCTACATGTATAGGGTTATCTGCAGTAAGACTGTTAAAGAAGGATAAAGATGCATTAATGATAGTACTTCCTTCAGATCATTATATTGAAAATGAAAAAGTGTTTATAGATACTATAAATCAGGCAGTAGATACTGTAGATAGAAGAAGAGGGCTAATAACTATAGGGGTGCCACCAACAAGGCCAGAAACAGGATATGGATATATAGAAGTAGGAGAAAGAATCTTTGGTGATATTGCAGCATACAAGGTAGAGAGATTCTTGGAAAAACCCAACCTAGAAGTAGCAAAGGATTTAATTTTTAAAGGAACTTATTTGTGGAATAGTGGTATGTTTGTGTGGAGGGCAGATGTATATTTAAGAGAAATGGAGAAGTATTTGCCGAAGATGTATAAAAGTATGATGAATATTTATTCTAATTTAGGTACAGAATCAGAAAAAGAAATTATAAGGGAAGAATATAATTTAATTGATGGTATTTCTGTTGACTTTGGCATAATGCAAAAGACAAGAAAAGCTTATGTAATAAAATGTGAGTTTATATGGGACGATATAGGAAATTTTGCGTCATTATCTAGGTTTTTAAAAAATTTCCGAGGAAATAATGTTAATGGAAATACTTTTATAGAGGAAAGTGACAACTGTATGATCTTTGGTGGCGAAAAATTGGTTATTGGATTTGGTATTAAAGATTTAATAATTGTTGATGCTGGAGATGTAATTTTAGTTATGGATAAAAATAAGGATCAGGAAATAAAGCATTTGGTAAATAAATTAAAAGAATATGATGGTTTTGGTAAATATACCTAAAATAATAGGTTAAAGGATGCATATGCATCCTTTTTTAAATTTACAGTAAGGTATTCATATATATTATTAGTTTTTTAAATGTTAAGTGTTCTTTTTCAAGTTAAAAAAGTTAAGGTGTATAGCATTGTTATTTTGATGATATAATATTTTTAAAAGATATTATTTAATATAATAACTTATAAAGGAATGATAAATTTGAAATTACCTAGAGAGTTCTATAATAGGGATACCATTGAGGTGTCAAAGGAATTATTAGGAAAAGTATTAGTAACAAAAGAAAATGGTATAGTATGCAAGGGGAAAATAGTAGAAGTAGAAGCTTACATGGGAATTGAAGATAAAGCTGCTCATTCTTATGGTGGAAGAAAGACAAAAAGAGTAGAAGTAATGTATGGAGATCCGGGATTTGCTTATGTTTATTTTATATATGGATTATATTATTGTATGAATGTAGTTACTAGGGAAAAGGGAGTTCCCCAAGCTGTATTGATTAGAGCATTAGAACCTATAGAAGGATTTGATGTAATAAGCAATAGAAGATTTAAGAAAAATTATGACGAACTTACTAAAAGGGAAAAAATAAATTTAACTAATGGGCCTTCTAAACTATGTGCTGCTATGAACATAGACAAATTATTAAATGCAGAGGATCTTTGTGGAGAAGTTATTTATATAGAAGAAGGGGAAAAGGAAGATTTTCAAATTGTTGAATCCAAAAGAATTGGAATAGATTATGCGGAAGAAGCTAAGGATTATCTATGGAGATTCTACATAGAGGGTAATAAATATGTATCAAAATGATCCATTATGAAAATTACAGTTAAATGGTAAATTATTATTGTAAATGTTAAAATAATAAAGTAACTGTATGATGTTTACTTAAGAAAATATTTAAAGGGATGGGTGGAAAAATGAGAATACTTTATTATGATTGTTTTTCAGGAATAAGCGGAGATATGAATTTAGGCGCAATGATAGACTTAGGAGTGGACAAGAATTATTTGATAGAAGAGTTGTCAAAGTTAAATTTAGATGAATATAGAATAGAAATAAATAAAGAAGAGAGAAAGGGCATAATTGGTACCAAAGTTAATGTAATATTAGAACATAATCATAGTCATAATCATGAAGAACATTATCATAGAAATTTAACGGATATAGAAGAAATAATATATAATAGTGGATTACGAACTGAAGTAAAAGAATTAAGTATGAATATTTTTACAAAGGTAGCGGAGGCAGAAGCAAAGGTTCATGGCAAGCCATTATATGAAGTGCATTTTCATGAAGTAGGTGCAGTGGATTCTATAGTAGATATTGTAGGAGCAGCTATTTGTTTTTATTGTTTAAAAATAGATAAAGTTATAGCTTCTAAAATAGAGTTAGGAAAAGGTTTTATAAATTGTGCCCATGGTGTTTTACCTGTACCAGCTCCAGCTACTACTGAAATATTAAAGGGAATACCTGTAACGTTGGGAAACATTCTCTTTGAAGCTACAACACCAACAGGAGCTGCTATAATAGCCACATTAACAGAAGAATTTATAGAAAATGTAGATTTTAAAATAGACAAAGTTGGGTATGGAGTAGGGCAGAAAGATGAAGGTAATATACCTAATGTTTTAAGAGTATTTATAGGGGAAACAGAGGAGAAGAATAGTCACTATATTATGGAATGCAATATAGATGACATGAATCCAGAAGTATATTCCTATGTAATAGATAAATTATTTGAAGTGGGAGCCTCAGATGTTTATTTAACACCTATAATTATGAAAAAGGGAAGACCTGCAACAATGTTATCTGTGCTTTATGAAAAAAAAGTAGAAGATAGGCTTAAAGATATAATTTTTAGGCAGACTACTACTATTGGAACTAGAAAGTATAAAGTAGAAAAAGAATTTCTCCAAAGAGAGATATTATATTTAAATACTCCATACGGTGAGGTAAGAGTGAAGAATTCTTACCTAAATGGAGAAAGAATAAAATATAAGCCAGAATATGAGGATTTAAAAAGAATATCAGAGGAGAAGAATATACCGCTTATAAGCATTTATAATATAGTTCAAAATTTAATAGACAAACACCATAATATTTGAGGTGAGGGTTAATGATATATGATGATAAATATTTAGAGTTAATTAATTATATAAAGGATTTGGGCAAAGTAGCCATTGCTTTTTCAGGAGGGGTAGATAGTACTTTTTTACTAAAGGTGGCAAAAGAAGCTATAGATAATGGAGTAATAGCGATAACAATAAAGTCTCCATATATACCAGAAAAAGAAATAAAAGATGTTAAAGATATTATAAATGAATTAAATGTAACACATTATTTTTTAGAATTTCCTATTGTGGAGGAGATAAGATACAACCCTAAGGATAGATGTTATAGATGCAAAAAGAATTTATTTAAAGAAATAATAAATTTAGCTAAAATAAATGGTATAGAGTATGTTTTAGATGGTAGTAATTTTGATGATACTAAAGATTATAGACCTGGTATGAAAGCATTAGAGGAATTGAATATAAAAAGTCCGCTAAAAGAATTAAATATTACTAAAGCGGAAATAAGAATGTTTTCCAGAAAGTTAAATTTACCAACATGGAATAAGCCATCTTATGCATGTCTGTTGTCTAGATTACCATATGATACAGAGATAGACTTAAAAGAATTAGTTAAAATAGAGAAAAGTGAAGAGTATTTATATAGCATAGGATTTAAAGAGGCAAGAGTTCGTAGTTATAATAATATGGCAAGAATAGAGGTTAATAAAAAAGATATAAGTAAATTCTTAAATGGGGATTTAGTACAAGACATAGTGAATAATTTAAAAAAGTATGGATATCAGTATGTAGCTTTAGATTTAGAAGGGTATAGAATGGGAAGTATGAATGCAGTTATAAAGGATGGTAATGGAGATGAATGAAAATGATATAAGACAACTGTTGGAGGGGATAAAAAGTGGTAACATAATGATAGAAGAGGGAGTGGAAAAATTAAAGGAACTTCCTTTTAAGGATTTAGGTTATGCAAAAATTGATAATCATAGAGAAGTTAGAGTAGGATATCCAGAGATAATATATTCTGAAGGGAAGACTGTAGAACAGGTAAAAGAAATTGTAAAATTTATGTTAACCAGGGGGAATAATATATTAGCAACAAGAGCTAATGAAGAAATGTATATAGAAATACAAAAGATTTATAAAGAAGCTGAATATTTTCCTGAAGCTAGGATTATAAGGATAATACAAAGGGAAATAGAAAAGACTAAAAGTTATATTGCAGTTGTGACAGCAGGAACTTCTGATATACCTATATCAGAGGAGGTATCTATTACTGCAGAAACCTTTGGTAATGAAGTGAAAAGGATATATGATGTTGGAGTAGCTGGCATACATAGGTTATTTCATAAAATTGATATAATAAGAGGAGCCAAAGTAGTAGTTGTTGTAGCAGGTATGGAAGGAGCATTGGCTAGCGTAGTAGGAGGATTAGTGGATAAGCCTGTAATAGCGGTTCCAACTAGTGTAGGCTATGGTGCCAATTTTAAGGGATTATCTGCGCTTTTGGCTATGTTAAATAGTTGTGCTAGTGGTGTTACTGTAGTAAATATAGATAATGGATTTGGTGCTGGATATACAGCAAGTATGATTAACAAATTATAAAATGATTTTTTGTGAGAACTTATGAAGAGACTAAAGTTTCTGTATAAGTTCTTATTTTATTGCTTAAGTATGAATAATAAATAATAAAAATCATATATTTTATTAATACTTTGTTAAATATATCCATATCTTGTTGACTTGTAAGGGGTGAAGAATATAATATTATTATACTCATCAGTACAAAAAAACTGAAAAAAGCAATAATATTTATTATTTTTATATCGGGGGGAATTATAAATGAAGGTAATAGAGTCAATGGAAAAAGGAGTAAAAGATGTACTCGTTAAAAAAGGCGTTGAATTACTTAGTAAGGACCCGGAAAACAATGTTGACAAGTTGTTTGATATAATAAAAAAAACAATAAAAGATGAGGAAAACTTAAAAAGAGTTAATGATGTTCAGGAATACTATAATGATATACCTTCAGTAAATGAGTACATTAAAAGCTTATTAAAAAATACTGATAAAAAGTGCATGGAAAAATTATTTACCAACTTTTTTGCTAATGCTGTTTGGTATGGTATGCCAAAGAGAGCTAAATTACTGGAGGAAAAAGGCATAAAAACTCCTTTTGTCATATTGCTTAGCCCTTCAATGAGATGTAATCTTAGATGCACTGGCTGTTATGCAGCTAATTATAGTAAAAAAGATGACATACCTTATGAGGAAGTAGATAGAATAGTTAAAGAAGCTAGGAATATTGGCATATATTATTTTATCATACTAGGGGGAGAACCTTTCTTTAATGAATATATGTTAGACATATATAAGAAATATAATGATGTAATGTTTACTCCATTTACTAATGGAACTTTATTTGATGAAAAATTAGCAGATAAAATAAGGGATTTAGGGAATGTTGTCCCTATGTTTTCATTAGAGGGTTTTGAGGAAGAAACAGATGCAAGAAGAGGAAAGGGCGTATTTAAAAAAGTTATGCATGGAATGGACCTTCTTAGAGAAAGAGGAGTATTATTTGGGGTTTCTTCTGCTACTGGTAGACATAATGTTGATACTGTATCTTCAGATGAATTTATTAATATGTTGATAGAAAAGGGAGCAAAAATGAGCTGGTATTTCATATTTATGCCAGTAGGTGATGATCCAGACTTCAACTTAATGTTAACTCCAGAACAGCGATTAATGCTAGGAGAAAGGGTAAGAAAAATTAGAACAACTAAACCTTACTTTGCTATAGACTTCTTTAATGATGCTCCTTATGTTGGAGGATGCATTGCAGGAAAATATTATTGTCATATAAATTCTCATGAAGATGTAGAACCATGTATTTTTGCTCATTTTGCTACAGATAATTTAAAAAATAAACCATTAATAGATGTATTTAAAACACCTTTCTTTAAAGAATTAAGAGATAGACAGCCATATAATGATAATTTATTATTACCATGTATGATGATTGATAATCCAGAAGTGGTAAGAGAGGTTGCTGCTAAGACTGGCGCTAAGCCTACAGATAAGGGAGCAGAAATGATGCTTAATGATGAAGAATTTAAGAAAAATCTTGATAATTTAGCTAAAGAATTTAAACCTTATGCGGAGAAAGCGTGGAAAGAACAATTTAATTCTACTGGTAATTATGAAATGTCTAAAGGTTGATATATAAATTTAAAGCTACTGAGTATTTTATTCAGTAGCTTTATTAGTTCTACAAAAGGTGGTTCAAATTAAGTACTTTTTATAAATAAGTTCCACAATAAGCTAATAAAGAATTATAATTTTGACAATTTTATTACAGTAGATTATCATTAAAAATAAGTATCAAGTGATTCTTAGTATTCCGACCTGTAGATGTAGGGGTATTGTGGATTATAGCTATCAGATAAAAATAATAAATATATAGGGGATATGCTTATGAAAAAAAGAAAAGTTA
This sequence comes from Clostridium lundense DSM 17049, assembly GCF_000619945.1. Lineage (GTDB taxonomy): Bacteria > Bacillota > Clostridia > Clostridiales > Clostridiaceae > Clostridium_AO > Clostridium_AO lundense. The sequence goes on from NZ_JHVC01000002.1 coordinate 73,814, forward strand.
TGTTATTGGTTACTATATGTATATTTCTTTTTACTTTAATGGGATGTAATGAAAAAAAAGATTTAGCAGAAGGAGTAAATAGAAAATTAAAAGGAAGGATAAATATAGTTGCAGATAAACAACGTGTAAATTACATAAAAACATATTCAGATGAATTTAATAAAGTGTTCCCAAATGTAAAGATAGAGGTAAGGGAAGAGGATGACAATTATAAATCTTTAGAAAGTATTCATAAGAATCCTATAGATATAGCAGTAGTAAAGGATGAATATACTCAGTACTTTTTAAGCACTTTCACAAATAATTTTCTAGATGTAAGTGATAATATATCAAGTTATAAAGGTAATTTTTCTAAAGGTGAATTAAATAGTGTTTCTTTTAACAATAAAACATATGGTATACCATTAGATAGAAGTCCTTATATGATGGTATATAGGAAAGATATATTTGATAAGTGCAATATAAATATAGATGATATAAGGACTTGGAAGGACTATGTAGATGCATGTAATATAATAAATAAAAATTTAAAACAAAACTATAAGTTTCTTTGGGAACAAGATAAGAATTATTTATATAAAGTTTTATTAAATCAATTGGGAGAGACTTATAGGGATAAAAACGGTAAATTTGCATTAAGTTCATATAATTCCACAAAAGCTTTAGATTTGATGAAAAAAATTAAAGAGCAAAAAATTATACTAGAACAAACTTCAGATATAACTATGATAGAAGAAATAAAAAAAGGAAAATTGATGGCTACGATTTGTAGCATAAACGATATCAATTCAATAATGACTAAGTTGCCAGAAATGAAAAATAAATTAGTAGTAAGAAGGATACCGGCAATAGAGATAGGTGGTAATAGAGATATATCTATGGATGGATATAATATGCTAGTTCTAGGAAGTGATAAAAACAAGGAGGCTTTGTCATTGTTTTTAGAATTTATCCTAAGAAACGAAAAGCTTCAATTACAGTTATTTTTTACACAGGGTGTTTTCCCGGCTAATATTAATATATATAAATCTGAAGAATTTAATAAAACTGTAGAATACTTTAATGATAAGATCTGGATTACAGGAAGTAACATACAGACTCAATCTCCAGATATTACATATCCTGCTGATTTTATTAAGATAGAAGAATTATTACAAAAGTCCTTCCAATAAAGGAAGGACTTTTATCTTTTATTCAATATGTTTAGGGAAGTTAGGCCTATTGAGAAAAAACTTTGGTATAGGCCTGCAATGTTTTTTTGGCGGTATCTTTCCAGGAAAAAAGAGATGCTCTGTTTAATGCTTTATATTTAAGGTTTTTTTGAAGACTATTATCATTTAATACTTTTTCTATAGCAGTGGCTAGATCTTTTATATCTAAAGGATCAATTAGTATGCCTCCATCTCCTATTACCTCTGGAATAGATGACAAGTTTGAAGAAATTACACAAGCACCACAACTCATAGCTTCCAAGGGAGGAAGTCCAAAGCCTTCATATAAAGAAGGATACACAAATAAATCACAACCGTTATATAAAAGAGGTAAATGTCCTGTAGGAACGAATCCGGTAAATATTATTTTTGAAGAGATATCTAATTTATTACTTAGGGTAGTTAAATAATCACCAGTATCTTTATTGGCACCTACTATCACTAAGTTATATTCTTTATTTAATTTTTTATATACTTTAGAAAACGCCATTATAAGAGAGTCAACATTTTTCCTACTACTAAATCCCCCTATATATAGAATAAATGGTTTTTTAATGTTATAGAATTTACTTAATATATAAGCACATTTTTCTTTATCCATGGGTCTGTAAATTGAGTCAGCAGCAAGTGGGGTTACAAAAACTTTATTTTCATCTACTATAGGAAAAAACCTTAATATGTCTTTTTTTGACCATTCTGATACAGTAATAATTCCATTACTGTTATTAACTAATTTGGGGATTTCTTTTAGGAAGTTATTCAAATAACCTTTGCCTACAGTTTCTGGCATAATATAGGGTATAAGGTCATGAATAGTTATAATCTTTTTACAATGTATATTTTCAGATAGTCCAATACCGTTTTGAGGTACATGATATAAATCTATATTATCTTTTATTAAATTAGTAGGGAAATAAAGTTGTTCAAAAAAACTTTTTTGCTTTTTTGAAACCATAATTACTTTAGAGTTTTCTTTACAGTATTCAGCATAGTCTTTTCCGCACCAATATATATTATAGTAATTCTCTTTATCTACATTTAGTATATTTTTTAAAACATTTTCAGTATATGTTCCTATTCCAGTACCTTTGTATAAAGTAATCCCTCTAGCATCTACACCAATCCTCATATAATACTCCTCCTTAAATGTACTCAGGCAAGGCTAAAAATATTTCAGCTTATATATTAATAATATTATAGTTACATGAAAAATGTGTCATTTAGCACATACAAAGGAATTTTTACATATAATACAATTATAAGTAATAGGCAGGGGGAAGTAACTTTGCTGGAAGAACAGATAAGGGAAACTATTAGGGAAGAATATTCACTAGAAGCAGAAGCCATAGAGAAAATTAAAAATGTATATAAAATAACTACACAAAAAGATAAATATTGTTTAAAAGTAATTAAATATGAATTAAACCATTTTCTGTTTATAATATCTGCTATTAAACACTTACAAAATAATCATTTTCAAAAAACTCCAGATATAATAAAGAATAATTGTTCTAGGGATTATATAGCTTTAGGTAATAAATATGCTTATTTGACTCCTTGGGTGCAGGCACGGGAATGTAATTATAATAATCCTTTTGATGTAATGCTCGCCGCTTGTAAGTTAGCAGAGCTCCATAAAAAAAGTTTCGGGTTTGATGTGACTGAGGAGATGAAGCCTAGAATAGGTTGGCATAAGTGGGTGAACAATTTTAAAAATAAAAAAAATGAGATATTAATGTTTAAAAATATTATAGAGAATAAAGAAAATAAAACTGAATTTGATAGTTATTATTTAAAGTCAATAAATGAAGAATTAATAAGAGTTGATAAATCTATACAAGATTTAATAAAAAGTGATTATTTCAATAAAATGGCATGTGAAGTACAAAACAAGGGGTTTTGCCATCATGATTATGCTAACCATAACGTGCTTATAGAAGAAAATGGTAATGTAGATATTATAGATTTTGATTATTGCATTTTAGATACTCATTTACATGATTTATGTAGTTTAATTATAAGAGTAATGAAAAACGGAAAATGGGATGTAAACAATTCTATAAAAATAATAGATTATTATAGTTCGATTTATCCAATAGAACGGTTTGATATACCAATTATGGCGTCTTTTATAGAATTTCCTCAAGCTTTTTGGCAATTAGGAATCCAGTATTATATGGAGAAGCAACCATGGGGAGAAGAATTTTTTATAAATAAGCTAAATAAGATATATGAGGATAAGGACTTAAGACAAGAATTTGTAGATGAATTTAAAAATAAAAAATACAATTAATGCCGGAGGTTAGATTATGGTTAATTTAAATACTTTTGAGCAATATTTAATATCTAAAGATATAGAGGTAGTTAGAGATTTAGATGTAGAGATAAGCAAGAAGGATATAGATGAAAAGCTATTATTAGAACAGCTTAAATTGATAAGTGAATTTCATAAAAAGGCTATGGGGAGTACAGGAATTATAAAAGATAGATTAGATAGTTCTATAGGTAGAATTGTTGAAGATTATAAAGTAAATATAAAAAAAATAAAAAGAGATATGGATAGGTTAAAACAGTATGGCCCAAGTAATACTTTTGAAAAAATGTTACTTAAAAAGGCAAATGAGTATGTAGAAATAGGAGAAAAGGTTATTAAAAATGTATATCAAAATGGATATTATGATCTAATCAAAAGAAGCATGAGAAATAAAGAGATATGTTTAGCGGATGTAGATTTCTCTAATATAATAAAAGAGGATAAGATAAAAGTTAAAAATATAGAAAAGTGTTGCTATGATATGGTGGAGATGGATTGCTATAATCTTTTATATAAATGTAAAAAAGCTGGGTTAAAGTTAGATTATAAGGAGTTAGTATTAATGTTTTGTAATTTTGAAGGATTAGATAATAATAGTTATCAATATATAATTTCATTATTGTCATTCCCTTATGAATTTGCTAAGCAATGCAATAAGTATAGATTAAGAAAGAAAGATTTGACAGATGAACAATATGCTTTAAAACTTTATAAGGCCATAATACAGGATGATTTATGTTTAATATAGAGGTGATTATATGAATGTAATATGTGATGACAAGCAGTTCCTGGCACAATATGATTTAGATGTAAATTTATTTTATAGATTTAATGTAAAGCCTTATGATATTTATCCATTAAGAAGTATATTTGTAGTAAGCACAGATAAAGGAAACAAAGTGCTAAAAAAGATTAGTTATAGTAAAGAAGAACTGTTATTTATATATGATGGCATAAAATATATAAATAATAAATTCAATAGAACCATGAATTTTTCTAAAACTTTTGATGGAAAAATATATACTGTATTGAATGATGATATATATTGCATGATAGATTTAGTAGAAGGAAGGGAAAGTGACTATAACAATCCGATAGACTTAGGTATAGCAACAAAAGGATTAGCAGAACTTCACTTAGCTGGAGAGGGATTTAAAGGAACATTATCTAGTAGATATAATAGTGGTAAACTAATAAATAACTTCAAAAGAAGATTAAATGAAGTTAAGGTATTTAAGACTGTAGCGAGCATTAATGAACATAAAAGTGATTTTGACGATATGTTTTTAAATAAAGTAGATTACTACATTGAGGAGATAAAGAAAAGTATAAAGTTACTGGAGAATTCCTCATATTATAAATTGTGTGGTGAAGAGAATAAAGTAGTGTTTTGTCATCATGATTTAGCTCACCATAATATAATTATAAAAGGGGAAGAAGCATATTTTATAGATTTCGATTATGCCATAGTGGATCTAAGAGTACATGATTTATGCAATTTTATAACTAAGGCAATTAAAAATTATGCTTTCGATATAGAGAAAGGAAAAAGCATATTAAAAGAGTATTCCAATATAAATCCTTTGGATAAGAGAGAGTTAGCTGTGTTATATGCTATGTTAACTTTCCCGGAAGATTTTTATAGTATAGTAAAAGACTATTACACTAGAAGAAAAGATTGGACTGAAGAAACTTTTGTAGATAAAATGAAAAAGAAAATATCAGCAGAAGAGTTTAGAATAGACTTTTTAAGAGGATTTGAAGACGTATTATAATTTAAAGCCAATAGATAAATAAAAAATCTATTGGCTTTTTTTTAACTATTAATTATTTTATTATAAGCAATTATAGTACCTTTGGCAGTTTTATCCCAATTTAATTCGGAAGATCTGACTAAGCCTTTTAAAACCAAAGAATCTCTCAATTTTTTATCTAAGAGAATTCTGTACATTGAAGCACATATATCGTCAATATTATATGGATCTATAAGTAAGGCTGCGTCATCAACCACTTCTGGGATTGAAGTAGTATTAGAAGCAATAACGGGTACTCCGCAAGCCATAGCTTCTACTGGCGGTAATCCAAAACCCTCATAAAAGGAAGGATATACAAAAGCTTCACATCCATTATAAAAGTATGGTAAATGTTCTAATGGAATAAATCCAGGAAATATTACCTTATCTTCAATATGAAGTTCTTCACAACGCTTTTTATATAAAGCATAGGATTTACCTTGTTTGCCTGCTATGATTAATTTTATGTCACTTTTATATAGATTTAAAAGTATGCTAAACGCTTCGATAAGACCTATTATATTTTTTCTAGGACTAAAACCACCTACATACAATATATAATCCTCACTAATGGAATAATGTTCTTTTATAAGATTTTTGCATATACATTTATCTATGGGAGCATATATATCTTCACTTGCTAGATAAGTGACAAAAATTTTATCTTTAGGGAAGTTAAAAGCTTCTATAATATCATTTTTCGAATAATTTGATACTGTTATTATTCCATCACAGTTAGAAATGACATTAGGTAAAGTTTCATTAAAAAGCTTTAGGTATCTTTCGCTAGAGGTTTCAGGCATTTTATAAGGGATTACATCATGTAATGTTATGGCAAAGGCACATTTCTTATTTTCTGGAATTCCTATTCCATTTTGTGGTACATGGTATAGGTCTATATATTTATCTTTTAATATATTTGGTATATTTACTTCATCCCAAAAGTTGTTTTTCATATTTTTGGTTATTTCTGCTATAGAGAAATTTTTGTTGAAATCTATCATGTTATTACAATTATTAGGCATAAAGATCATATAATCATTGGCGGAATCTATCCTGTTAATATGTTTTATTAATTGATAAGTATAAGTACCTATGCCAGTACCTCTATACCAATTAGCTGCTCTGCCATCTATTCCTATTTTCATAAGAAGGTTCCTTTCATAAACTAATTATATTTCATTATATTAATATAAGGCTAAAAGTGTTAATAAATAACTTTATTACAAGAATATAAGTTATCTTCTAAAAAACATATGTGATACATATAAATTATAAGGAGGTGATTGCTATGATGAGAGAATTTGAAATTGAAAGACAATTTGATATTAAAATTGAAAGCCTAAAGCCTAATAGAGGTGTTTATTTATTAAAAACTAATAAAGGAATGAGGTGTTTAAAGAAAATTAATTATGGAATACAAAAGCTTTTATTTGTATATGGAGCTAAGGAACATCTTATGGCTCAAGGATTTACAAGAGTTGATAAATATTTTCTAAATACTGAAGGCCATCCTTATGCAATTGTAAATGACGATATTTATACTCTTTCGGAGTGGCTGGAAGGAAGAGAGGCGGATTTTAGGAATAAAGAGGATTTAGTAATAGCTGCAGAAAATTTGGCTTATATGCACTTAGCTTCAAGGGGATATGAACCTCCTGAAAATAGTAAGCTTAAAACTGATTTAGGAAGATGGCCTCATCTTATGGAGAAAAGGGTAAGAGCTCTAGATAAAATGAGAGATACGGCAAGAAAAAGGAACAACAAGAATAATTTTGAGATGAATTATATAAAATCAGTGCAATTTTACAAAGAGTTAGGTAAAAGGGCAATAAAGGTATTGAAAGATTCTAAATATGATGAGCTATGTAGAATAGCAGAAGAAGAAAAAAGTTTTTGCCACCATGATTATACTTATCATAATATAATTATTGATGAGGATAATTGTGTCAATGTAATTGATTTTGACTATTGTAAGAGAGAAGTTAGGGCATATGATGTATCATCATTTATGATAAAGGTTTTAAAAAGAGTAGATTGGAATATAGAGATTGGTAATTTGATATTAGATTCTTATAACAAGATATATCCTCTTAGTGATGATGATTATAGAGTTTTATTTGCATTTTTATTATTTCCTCAAAGATATTGGAGATTAGCAAATAGATATTATTATAACGAAGTAAATTGGCCAATAAATACATTTAATAATAAGATGGAGGAATTGATAGCTGAACAGGATAAGTATATTAAATTCATTGATGAATTTAAGGGAATATATAGTCAAGAGGAATAAATATTAAGGCATGTAATACTTAATAGGTAGTACATGCCAATTATTTTGCACTTAATTATGGGGATGGTCATATTATATACCATGAGTTTTTATATGAGGATGATTTTATGGAAGTAGGAGATATAGTTGTAAGAAAATCTTATGGTAAGGATATTACATTTAGAATAATAGATATAAAATATACAGGAGATGGGTATATATATACTCTTAAAGGGATAAACTTAAGAATAATAGCAGATTCTTCAGCCGATGACCTAGAACTTATTTCAGAAGGAAAATGTACTCAATATGAACAAGTATTTAGTAGAAAAATAAATACCTCAATAAAAAAGATATTGATAAATAGAAGTGACATTAAGAATTATACTAGGTCTGTGGTCACTAGGTCTGCGGGTGTAAATGAAAAAAAGGAATTGGCTTTTGGAAGACCTGGAAAAATACTTCATGTAGATGGAGATGCTGAATATTTAGATGTATGCCTTAAGGTATATAAACAATTAGCACTAGAAGCTGTTGGAAAGGTTATTGCTGAGAAGGATCAGCCTAAACAAGTTTTAGATATAGTTAAAGCAGTAAAACCTGACATTGTAGTCATAACAGGTCATGATGCAGTAGCTAAAGGAACTAAAGATTATATGGATTTAAAAAACTATAGAAATTCAAAATATTTTATAGAAACTGTAACAGAACTTAGAAATTATGAACCGGGTTATGATAATCTAGTTATTTTTGCGGGTGCTTGTCAATCTCACTATGAGGCTATATTAGATGCAGGTGCCAATTTTGCAAGTTCCCCTAGTAGAGTACTTATTCATTGCTTGGATCCAGTATTTGTATGTGAGAAAGTAGCTTATACTAATATTGAGAAGGTAGTAGCTATAAAGGAAGCTCTTGAAAATACTATAAGTGGATCAAAGGGAATAGGAGGGCTTCAAACAAGAGGGAAATATAGAGAAGGATTTCCTAAATCTCAATATTCATAGCAAAAATCCTGCTATGTTGGTTAATTTAAACATAGCAGGATTTTTGCTATGAATTTGAATATATATCAAAAGAATGGGGAATAATAGCTTGGAGTTAGATATTTCTATATAAATAATGTATACGTTTTAAAATATTTATCTTTTGAAGTAATATCCATATTGACAAATCGTTAAAATAAATATAAAATTAAAAGTTTGGTTGACATTTAATATATTATGATATATAATTAAAATGTGGAAAGAGGGTGTTTACTGTGGAAAGAGGAAATGTATTGGCTTCGATAAAAAGAGATATAGAAAGCCATGTTGGAGAAAGCGTAACTCTTAAAGCTAATGGGGGAAGAAGGAAGACCTTTGTAAATAAGGGGACAATAGAGAAAACTTACCCTAGTATATTTGTGATAAGATTGGAGAATGACACCCAAAGGACAGTGACATATAGTTATTCTGATGTATTAACAAAGACAGTTCAATTAGTTTATGCTTAATAAAGCAGTACCATTTAGGTACTGCTATTTTTGTATACATAATTTTTAAGTAAACAGAGTTCTTGCCTTCATAGGGAATTTTATTCCCACTGAAGTTTATTAACAGACTTCCAAGGAGTTATCCTTTAGGGAAAATCGTTATCTAGGAATGTGACTGCTCTTTATCCTCCACTTTAAAGAAGATGGGAGTATTAGAGAGGGTAGTCATGGGATAAAAAAGAAAGATGGTGGGTTCCATCTTTCAACTATGGTATAAAAGGGTATTGAGAATTTATGAGAGGTTATATGGTCAACAACCAAGTCCTATAATACGCCAAAATATTTCACATGTCAACAACAATAATAATAATAAAATGAAAGATTATATCATGATTTTTTAGAAAAATGATGAATTTTGTTGTAAAATAGTTATTTTAATATTTTAATATAATTATAAAAAAATATTAAAGATCAATCATATTTTCCCTAAATAAATTATATAAATAGATAGTAGGTTTATAATAGGAGGGAATATGAATATGGCTATAGAGTTAATTAGAGAGAATATAGAATGTGAACAGCTTCTTGGCGAAAGTACTTGTGATACTATTATTAAAGCTGAATATTTAATACCTGATACTCATCCAGACGTTATAAAAATTTTAACCGTTGATTCCAAACCATTTATAGTAAATAAGGAAGTTATGAAGGATAAGGTTTATTTGGACGGGCAAATAGAATATAACATTATCTATTTAGCTAAAGAAGAAGAGAAAATGGCAGTTTATAATGTAAATTATATTGGAAAGTTTTCCAATTATGTTGAGGTGTCTGGAGCTGAACATAATATGGATTGTGAACATGATTGTTATATCGAACATATGGAATGTAATATAATTAATGAAAGAAAGGTTGCTGTAGAAGGAGTAATAAAGCTAAAGGCAGAAGTATACAGGAATTATAACTTCGAAATAATAAAAGACATTACAAATTCAGAAGATATACAAATGTTAAAGAACCCCATGGAAGTAGATAAAATAGTAGGAACTATTAATACAGATATGATAGCAAAATGTCCCATAAAAGTATCCAATGATAAACCTGAAATAGGTAGTATACTTAAATGTGATATTAATATTCACAAAAAAGATATTAATGTTTTAGAAAACAAAATTGTGATAGAAGCGGCAGCTCTTATAAATATATTATACAAAGGAAAAGATACAAGGGATATAATAGCGCTACAAGAGGATGTAGATATTAGTAAAGAAGTTGATTATGAAGGAATTACTCCAAATATGGAAAGCTACACTGATTTTAGAGTAGATGCTATGGAAATAAATATAAAAGATAATGAATTGGGCGAAAATAGGATAATTGATGTAGAGGCTCTAATAAAAGCAGCTACAAGAGTAATGTATAAAGAAGAAATGGATATAATTCAAGATGCATATTCTCCATCTGTTTCTATGGAAATGAAGAAAGAGGATTATAAGCTGAATGTAGTTCATGGGCAAGCTAAAGGTGAACAGATAGTAAAAGGAGATATAGAACTTGATAAGGATGAGCCTAAGATATCAGAAATAGTAATGTGCTCAGGAAAGGTGTGTATTACAGAAAAAAGAATAGTAGAAGATAAGGTCATAGTAGAGGGCGTATTAAATGTGGATGTTATGTATAAGACAAGGGATGAGGATAAGTATATATGTAGTATTTCTGAAGAGATACCATTTACTTGTCCTGTAGATTTATCAGGATGCAAGATTCAGATGCAGAGTATAGCAAAGGCTTTTTTAGAAAGTATAGATGCTTCTATAGAAGCTGGTAATATAGCTATAAAGGCTGTTGTGCAGATATATGCAAGAGTAAATTATATTATGCCAAAGGAATTTTTAGTAGATATTTCACCTATAGAGGGTGAAATACCAAAAAAGAAGTCTAGCGTTACTATCTATGTTGTACAAAACGGAGATACTTTATGGAAAATAGCAAAGAAGTACTTTACTACAGTGGAAAATCTAATAAAAGTAAATAATATAGAGAATCCAGATGGTGTTAAATTAGGAGAAAAGTTAATAATACCTGGGAGAGCCTGTTTATAAGAAATAAAACCTGCGGTGAATGAACTGCAGGCTTTTTTTATCATTGTGTATAATACTTATAAAAATGGTAAAAATAAAAAATACCTATGAAAAGAGGTGTTTTTTTTGGAAGAAAAGTTACAAGGAGATCTAATAATAATAGGTGGGGCAGAAGATAAAGAAGGAGAGAAAAGTATACTGAAGGAAGTATGCAGCAAAATTAATAAAGAAACTGATGAGATTGTTGTAGCCACAGTAGCTTCTGGAGTGCCAGAAGAGTTGGGCTTTCAATATAAAAACATATTTCAAAACCTAGGTGTGAGCCATATCTCTATACTTAATGTAAGAGAAAGGAAGGATGCTTTTGATAATTATAATATAGAGTTAATTAATAAAGCTGCAGTAGTTTTCTTTACTGGCGGAGATCAGCTAAGGATTACTAGCTTATTAGGAGGAACCAGTTTATATACAGCTATGAAAGAAAGCTATGAAAGTGGCTGTACATATGTAGGTACTTCGGCAGGAGCTTCTGCAATGAGTGATACTATGATAGTAACTGGACCAGATGAAGAGTCTCCAAAGAAATGTACTTTAAAGATGGCACCAGGGTTAGGATTAATTAAAGGTGTAATAATAGATCAACATTTTGCACAGAGAGGTAGAATAGGCAGAATTCTTGTAGGCATAGCAGAAAATCCTCAAAGTATAGGAATTGGAATAGATGAAGACACAGCTATAGTTGTAAATAATAAGGCTCAATTTAAGGTAATAGGTTCTGGAGCAGTATATGTTATAGATGGGAGTGAAATAACTGATACAAATGTTTCTGAACAAAATCAAAATGAAATATTATCAATATTCAATATAAAAATGCATGTACTAAAAAAAGATGACAAATTTGATTTAAATAGGAGGACACCTTAGAAAATGAAAGCTTTAAACTTTAAGTATTTTGAGGGAAGAAATATATATTGCCATAAGCCTTGTATAAGAATGGAAGTTGATTTGGAGGGATTTAGTGATATTCCAAGCAATTCTATAGATGGGTTTAATGAAGGATTAGTAAATCTTATACCTAAATTAAAAGAACATAGATGTGGTATAGATGAGGATATGGGATTCATTAAAAGATTAAAAGAGGGAACTTATCTTGCTCATATTTGCGAGCATATAGTAATTGCACTACAAAATACAATAGGGATAGAAGCAGCTTATGGGAAGGCTAGAGAGATAAATGGAGATATTTATTATATTATATATGAATATAAATATAAAAACACTGCTATTGAGGCGGGAAATATTGCTATAAAGATAATAAATTCTTTAATAAGTAAAAAGGAATTTAATATGGAAGAGGCTATATCAAAGTTAAAGGAGATTTTAAAAGGAGAAGAATTAGGACCAAGTACTTTGGCAATAATTAGCGAGGTAAAAAAGAAGGGAATTCCCATATTAAAGATAGGTCATGAAAGTATTTTTCAATTGGGATATGGAAGTGCCTCAAAGATGATAGAAGCAACTATAAGTGGTAATACGAGTGGTATAGCTATAGATATAGCTTGCGATAAACTTTTAACCAAGAAAATATTATTTAATCAATATATACCTGTAGCCGATGGATTACAGGTAATAAGTCCTGTTCAAATGCTTTTAGAGGCAGAAAGAATAGGCTATCCAGTGGTCCTTAAACCAAGATATGGAAACCAAGGCAAGGGTGTTTTTGTTAACTTGAGGGATGAGAAAGAATTGGTTCAGGCTTATAAAACACTTTTAAAGCAATATAGTGATATTATTATAGAAAAACATATACAAGGGAAAGATTATAGAGTATGTTTAGTGGATTATGAGGTTGTAGCTGTATCAGAAAGAATTTCTCCATATGTTATTGGTGATGGGGAAAGTAGTATAATACAGCTTATTCATAAGTTGAATTCCGACGAGAGAAGAGGGGATGGACATGAGAAACCTTTAACCAAAATTAAAATAAATGAGGAATTAATTAATTATATATGGAAGAGCTCCTATTCGCTTAATTCTATACCTGAAAAAGGACAAAAAATTGTATTAAGAGAGAATGCGAATCTATCAACTGGTGGAATAGCTATAGATTATACTGATGATATTTGTAAAGAAAACGTTGAAATATGTAAGAGAGCTGCAAAAGCAATTGGACTTGATATATGTGGTATAGATGTTTGTTGTACAGATATAACAAAGCCAATGGATGGGGTTATTATAGAAGTTAATGCAGCACCTGGTATAAGGATGCATGAGCACCCTTACCAAGGAAGTAGTAGAAATGTTGGAGGAGCCATAGCAGATATGTTGCTAAAGGATATATCCAATCAAATTCCTGTAGTATCTGTTACTGGAACTAATGGAAAAACTACTACAACGAGATTAATATCTTATGTTTTATCTTTAGCAGGATATAAAACTGGTATGGCTACTACAGGAGGAATATACGTAAATAATTCTTGCATAGTCAAGGGAGATACTACAGGGTATGATAGTGCTATGACTATATTAAATAATAAAGAAGTAGAAGCAGCTGTATTAGAGACGGCTAGAGGAGGAATAATAAGAAAAGGGCTTGCTTATGATTTAGCTGATATAGGAATTATAACTAATATAACTTCAGACCATTTAGGTATAGATAACATAAATACTTTAGAAGAATTAGCTTTTGTGAAGTCTTTGGTAGTTGAAGCTATTAAGGAGAAAGGTTATGCTGTATTAAATGCTGATGATACTATGAGTATGAAAATATTAAATAGGGCAAAGGGTAATGTTACACTATTTTCTAAAGATAAGGATAACCCATATCTTAGAGAAAATGTTAAAAATGGAGGATATGGCATATACACATGGAAGGATGTTATATATGTTGAGAAGGATGATAATATAGTTCCCTTGATAAAAATAAAAGATATTAAAATTACTCTAGAAGGAAAGTTGAAATATAACATAGAAAATGCTATGGCAGCTTGTGCAGCGTTAATAGGATTAGGAATAGATTATTTAGTTATACGAAAAGGAATGCAAAGCTTTTATCTTGATGAAGAACATAATCCAGGAAGATTTAATATGTATAAACTTAAAGATGTTACTGTAATATTAGACTATGGTCATAATACAGAGGGATATAAAGCTGTATTAGAAGGACTAAGAGCATTAGATTATAAGAGGTTAATTGGCATAATAGGAGTACCTGGAGATAGAAAAAATGATGATATACTGGAAATAGGTGAGATATCAGCAAAAAATTTTGATCAAATTTATATTAAAGAAGATGGAGATAAAAGAAATAGAAGAGATGGTGAAGTAGCACAGTTATTAGAATGTGGTGTGCTAAAGGGAGGATTTAACAAAAAAAATGTTAGCATAATACTGGATGAGAGAAATGCATTGAAAAAGGCTATAGAGACTTCTAGAAAAGGAGATTTAATTATAATATTCTTTGAAGAATATGAACCACTATTAACAATAGTAAAAGAAGAAATGAATAGATTAAATAAAAGCTCTAATGAAGCATTGGCATAGTCAAATAGATTTTTTTAAATAAAAGTTATACTTATTAAAGTGTATAGCTTTTATTTTTTTTATGTATTATACTATTTTTTAAACTAGTGTTTTAGGCCAAACAGTTATAATTAACTTAATAGTCAGGAGGTTTATTATGGAATTAAAGGCTTATGCTAAAATAAATTTATCATTAGATGTAACCGGGGTAAGAGAAGATGGATATCATCTTCTAAAAATGATTATGCAAAACATAGATTTATATGATGTAGTAAGGGTAGAAAAAGGCAAAGAAGGTATTAATCTTAAGTGTAGTATAGATACAATTCCAGTAGATAATAGAAATATAGCATATAAGGCAGCGGAGCTTTTTATAAAATCATATGATATAAAAGAAGGAGTAGATATATATATAGAAAAGAATATACCTGTGGAAGCAGGATTAGCAGGGGGAAGTACTGATGGAGCAGCTGTTTTGAAAGCTATGAGAGATATATTTAAACCAAAAGTATCAGATTGTGAATTAGCTAATATAGGAGTGAAATTAGGAGCAGATGTACCTTATTGCATTTATGGTGGTACAGCGCTTTGTGAGGGTATTGGAGAAATAATAACTCATCTAAAGCCTTTTAGAAATCATATATTAGTATTGGTAAAGCCTAACTTTGGAGTCTCTACTAAAGAAGTTTATAAAGAAATTGATAATAAAAGTGTTTTAAATCATCCTAATATAGAGATTATGATAAAGGCAGTTGAAAATAATGATTTAAAATCAGTTTGTTCCAATATGGTAAATGTGCTAGAAAATGTTACAGTAGAAAGGTATCCGGAATTAAATTTTATAAAAGAAGAGGTACTAAACTTTAAAGGACTAGGAGCCTTAATGAGTGGAAGTGGGTCTACCATATTCGGTTTTTTTCAGGATATGTATTTTGCTCAAAAATACTATGATCATATGAAATTAAAATATAATCAAGTTTTTATTACAAGAACAATATAATTAATTTAATAAGGATAAAATGAATAGCTCTTTCAAAGGCAAGAATATGCTTTTGAGAGAGTTATTATTTTATAATTGCATACTATTCATGAATAATTAATTTTTATATGTAAAAAATAAGTAGGAATTATAAAGGTTAAGGTGATGCTTGATGAACATAATAGGTCTTTTTGATAAATATTTATTGATTCTAGTAATTATACAAGGACTTATAACTTCTTTTATAGACTATAAAAGTTTTAAGAGAGCAGGAATGAATAGAACAGCTAGAACAGCTAAAGTTATAGGAAGTAGCGAAATTATTATTTCCTTTCTTATGTACTTAATAGCTAACAAATTATATTAATTATATGGGGAATAGGAAGTGATATATTTATGAAGGAAGAGATAAGGAAAGTTATATCTGCAAATATAGATGATAATATAGAATATTTGAAAAATCTGTTAAAGGATAATTCAGATATAGTCTATAGGGAGTTTTACGTAGAAGATACAAAAGCTTTAATTATGTATGTAGATGGTATGGTAGATAAAATATTATTAGACAATTTTGTATTGGAAAGTTTAATGCTCAATAGAAAAGAGATAAAGATAGAGGATGTTAAAGATAAAATATTAACTGTATCAGATTTAAGGGAAGTAAAGAAGTTAGATGAAGCTGTAAATGCAGTATTAGCAGGAGATACTATGATGCTTTTTCATGGTATGGACGTATGCTATGTAATAGCAACTAGGTTTTGGCCTGCTAGGGGAGTATCGGAGCCGTCAAGGGAAACAGTATTAAGAGGAGGTAGAGATGGTTTTACAGAAACCATAAGATTTAATACAGCACTAATAAGAAGACGAATAAGAGATACTAGATTAAAAATGATCCCTAAAACTTTAGGGGTGAGGTCTAAAAGTGATGTGATTGTAATGTATATAGATGATATTGCAGATGACAAAATAGTAAAAAAGGTTTTTGAAAGATTAGAGGAAATAGAGATTGATGCTATTTTAGATAGTGGATATGTGGAACAACTAATTGAAGATAATAAGTGGTCGCCTTTTCCTCAAATTCAAAGTACAGAAAGACCTGATGTAGTTTCAGCAGCTTTATATGAAGGAAGAGTAGCTATTTTAGTTGATAATTCGCCTTTTGTATTAATTGTTCCAACTACTTTGCCTAATTTGTTTCAATCACCTGATGATTATTATCAGAGGTGGATTTATGGCTCCACATTAAGAATAATTAGAGTCATTTCAATTATATTATCTTTGATGCTGCCTGCAATATATGTAGCAGTAACATCGTTTCATCCCTCCATTATACCAACAAAATTAGCTTATTTTATAGCGGCTTCTAGAGAAGGAGTTCCTTTTCCAGCTTTTGTGGAAGCAATAATAATGGAGATAAGTTTAGCATTACTTATGGAATCTATAGTTAGGTTACCTAGGCCAATTGGTGCTACCATTGGAATTGTTGGTGGATTGATAATAGGGCAGGCAGCTGTAAGTGCAGGTATTGTAAGTCCAATAATGATAATTATTGTTTCTATTACAGCTATAACTAGTTTTACTACACCTAATTATGAAATTACATCAGCATTTAGACTTATAAGATTTTTGTTAATAATAGCTGCTTCCATTATGGGATTGTATGGAATAATGCTAAGTCTTATTCTAGTATTAATACATATAATAAGACTTAAAAGTTTTGGCATACCTTACCTAGCTCCATTAGTTAATTTTAATAAGAGTGATCTGAAAGATATGTTTATAAGAGCACCATTAAGACGATTAAAAAATAGACCTAGATACATGAATACAGAAGATAAGGTTAGGCAGAAGTAGTAATGACAATAGGAGGTGAATCTTTTTGAACAATAAGGAGTTTATTTCTTCATATGGATTGTTTGCTACCTTAGTGGTAACAGTAATAGGAGTTAATGTTTTTTCATATCCTAGTGAGCTTGCGAATTTAGTAGGCGGAGATGGATGGTTAGTGATATTTTTAAGCGGAGTTATAGTTTATACGTTAATATATTTTATTTGCAAAGTAGAGAAAAAAAATGACTATTCGCATACATATGAGATACTTAAAAGCAGGTTTGGAAAAGTTATTGGTATTTTAGTAGCTTTAAGTTTAATATGGTACAGTATTTTTTTTATATCTATGGGATTAAGAGTATTTACAGAAGAAATAAAGTTATATCTTTTAGAAAAGACTCCAACAGAATTTATATTTGTAGTAACAATTCTAGCAGGTACCTATCTTGTTAGAGGAGAAATAGATAATTTAATAAAATTTAATGAAATAAGCTTTTGGTTAATGTTTATACCTGTTATTTTAGTTCTTGTACTTTCAGTATATGATGCTGATTTTACTAATATATTACCTATCTTAAATAGTCCACCTAATAATTATGTAAAGGGTACTATAGCTGGTGTAAATAGGTTTGCAGGTTTTCAGATATTATTACTTATAATTCCTTTTTTAAAGGATAAGAAAAATGTAGCTAAGGTAGCTTTTAAGAGCATGTTATTTATAACAGTATTTTATGCGGCAGTATTTATTTTAGTTGTATCTGTTTTTGGAAAAAATCAAACTAAGATATTGCTATGGCCCGTGATTACTATGATAAAGTACATAAATATTCCAGGGTCCTTTATAGAAAGATGGGAAGGAATAATAATGAGTATATGGGTGATTTTCTATTTTACTACTTTTACAAATCATTATTATTTTGCTGCAGATCTGTTAAAGAAGGTATTGAAGCTTAAGGACATAAAATTGTCTTCTGCTATAATAGTTCCATTCATATATTTAATTGCTTTATATCCTAACAATGTAGCAGAAGTATATTCTTTAGGTACTAGGTATGGAAATATTTTTTTCCTAATTAACTTGATAATTATACCTGTAGTATTATTGCTTATGCCATCTCCTAGGAAAGGAGGAGGAAAAAATCCTGAATGATTTTTCAGGAAAATGTTATGAAGCTGAAAAAAGTTATATTAATATTGATATGTTGCATGTTCACCACCGGATGTTGGGATAAAGTAGAAATTGATAGAAGGATATTTGTCTCTACCATAGGTATAGATGCTGGGCAGGAGATCTCAAAGGAAAAGGAGTTAAAAAAACTAAATCCTAATGAAGCATTTTCAGATAACAATGTTAAAAGGTTGAATATAACCTACGGTTTTCCGGATATAAGCCAACTCGGTCCACAGAAGGAGGGCGTGGCTGAGCAGAAAAGTATAAATGTAGATGCATATTCTATGGAAGATGCATTTACTAAAGCTACTGCTAAAAGTAGTAGAAATATTAGTTTTGGACATTCTAAACTACTTATAATGGGTAATAACTTTTTTGGTTATCCTGAAGCGGTTAAAGAAGTATTGGATTATTTGCAAAGACAACCATCTTTAAACAGAAATACTTTAGTAGTAATGGCCGAAGGGAAAGTAGAGGACTATATAAAGTATAAGCCTAATCTAGAAAAAAATACACAAGAGTACATACAGGGACTTATAGAAAATAGCAATAGAAATAGCAGTGTCATACCAACTGATTTAAATCAGTTCTTGATGAATTTGGACGAAAACGGTAATAGCATCATACCAAGTTTAACCATAGATAAGGAAAAAAATGAAATTAAATTAGCAGGAACTTGTTTAATAAAAAATTATGTATTTAAAGGTATACTGTCGCCTACAGAAACTGCTGACATTAAAATATTAAGGGGCAAATTTAAAGGAGGTAAGAAAGTAATATATGAAGGGGGGCATCCTATAGATTTTGAAATAGATGATATGGAAAGAAAAATAACTATGGATAGTAAGGATAATAAATTAACATTTAATATAAATATTGAGCTAGAAGGTCAGATAAAAGAATATTATCTAGGCAAAGAATTGCTATCTCCTCAAACTATATCGAAAATAGAGGACGGCTTTAATAAGGCTTTAAAAGATGAAATGGAAAAAGTAATAAAGGTTACACAAAATAAATATTCAATGGATTTAATAGGATTTAGGGAACATGTAGAAAAGTATGAACCTAAGACTTGGAATAAGGTTAAAAAGGATTGGGATGAGATATATAAGAATGCTGTAATAAATGTTAATGTAAATACTCATGTGAGAAGAATAGGAGCAATTAAATAATTTTTTAAAGTGTATATATTAATATTAAATGGTAATAATAGTCAATAGTGGTTAAGGATTTAATAATAAGGGGGATATTTAAGATGAAAAAATTAATGACTATTATTACTATTATATTTATTATTGTTTCTATAAGTTTGGGTTTGCCAAAAGTAAAGACAAGCATTCAACAGAAACATATAGCTAATAAACTTATAAGGTTTCATGTTATAGCTAATAGCGACATGGTATATGATCAAAAATTAAAATTAGAAGTAAAGGATAGTATATTACAATACATATCGCCTAAATTACAGAAATCCAAAAGTATAGACGAATCAAGAAAGATTATAAAAAACAATGATAGAGCTATTAAGGAAATAGCAAATAAAATAATAAAAAAGAATGGATATGATTATAGTGTAAACACAACACTATCCTACGAAAATTTCCCTGTGAAAACTTATGGAAATGTAAGCTTGCCTCAAGGAAAGTATGAGGCATATAGAATAATAATAGGAAAAGGTGAAGGACAGAATTGGTGGTGTGTTATGTTTCCGCCATTATGTTTTATAGATATAACAAAAGGACAGATAGCATATAATGAAACAGAAAAAGAAATGAAAAGTGTACTTACAGAAAATGAATATAAAGCTATAGATAATAGAATAGAAAATGATAAAGTTAATTACAACAAAGATAAAAAAATAAAAATGAAATTTAAAATACTTGAAATAGCAGAAAATATATTTAAATAAAAATGATATAAAAAATCCAGAACCATCTGGATTTTTTATATCATTTTTTATTTTAGCATGTTGCTAGATTGCATTTTGTTTATACATTCTTCATTAAAAATAGTATTAACATATTCATTTTTTTTTATAAGTTTTAGTATAATATCATAAATATCTTTTCCTACAAAAGGTTTTGCAAATTTTCCGCAGTTTTCTTTTAGAGTGAGTAAATTATCTGGATCTGAAAGAAGATTTTCCATGGTACCTTTTATACTTTTATCATGACTTAAATCTATAGCTAAATTATGTTTTATAAGAAATTCAGCATTTTTTTCTTCTTGACCTGGGATGGGTGAAAATATCCCAATAGGTGTCTTGCATATGAGTGCCTCAGTTATAGTAAGACCACCAGGTTTAGTAAGAAGAAGGTCTGAAGCTTGCATATATTTATTAACTTTATCTGTAAAACCTATTATATAGGTCTTTTTAGTTTCTGTAGATATATTTTGATATTTCATTAACTCATAGTAAAGTTTTTTATTGTTTCCTGTTATCACAATAATTTGTATATCATTTTCTAATTCTAATAACTCTTCATAAATAGAATCTATTTTACCCATGCCAAGGCTTCCGCCCATTATTAATATTGTAGTTCGATCGGGCAGAAATTGTATTTCTTCTAATGTTTTTTTTCTATCATATTCTGTAAAAAAATTGGGGCTTATTGGTATGCCTATATCATAGATTGTATTTTTAGGTATACCCCTTGAAACCATTTCAGGTATCATATCTGAATTTGAAACAATATATGCATCAATATAAGGATGAAGCCAAAAACTATGTGGAGCATAATCTGTAAGTATTGACATAGTAGGTAACTCTGTTTTGTGCTTTATTTTTAATATAGATAGCATTTCCGTTGGAAAAGGATGTGTTGCTATCAATATATCAGGTTTAAACTCCTTTATTAATGGTAAAAGTCTATATGTCATTATTTCATTAAATTTTGAGCTAATTGTAGCTAGACCATAATCTGTCTCAGAGTAGTCGTATAATTTACCAAATAGTGATGGAGTTACCTTTATTGTTTTTAAATAGCTCCCGATGATTACTTTATCAATAATTGGATTTATGTACCTTAGTGTGTCTATTATTTTTACATCGGAATTAGGATTATAAAGATAAATATAATCTTTTAGTGCTTCTGCAGCTCGGCTATGGCCTCCGCCGGCAGAAACTGAAAATATTAATGCTTTCATGAATTATTGTTTCCCCTTTCATATTTAAAGCTGTTTATACTTTGTAGGAAAACTCAGTTAATAAATATTGTACACTATTTTAAATAAAAATATAAGGTTTTAAAATTATTTAACATTATATTAAATAGTATAACCTAAAAATTGACATAATATATATTGTTTATAAAAAAATTCAGAAATATTTAAGAATCTTGTTAACTCTAGTGAATAACTAATGTAATTATTACAAATAATAATACAAGAAATATGTGGGAGGAATTGCTATGAAAATGACAAAAAAGAGAATAGTTTATACTACCATAGTAACATTAATAGTTGTATTTTCATCAACCTTTGCAATACTCATGACGCTAGAAAGAACAGACTATCGAAATTATTTACAAGCACAGTATAGCAAAAATATGTATGAACTAATTGACTCTGTACAAAATATAAGAGTTAACTTAGGAAAGGCAGCAATAGTTGGTTCGAGAGAGCAAAGCATAGTAGTATTTGAGGAGATATTTAGGCATGCATCTATGGCTAATGATAAGTTACATTCTTTACCTATTGCACAAGATACTTTGGAAAATTCCAGTAAGTTTTTATCTCAAGTGGGGGATTTTTGTTATACATTAGGGAAGGTATCTTCTGAAGGAAAACAATTAAGTGAAAAGGACTATAAAACTATTGATAGTTTAAAAAATAGATCATTTCAACTAGAGGCTAATCTAAAAGGAATATCGAATGAAATTAATGAGGGAAGAGTTAGATGGGGTGATATAAGAAAAAAAGTTAGTGGAGTGTTTGCTCAAAATAAACCAGAGGGATTAGCTGAAAAATTCAAAGGAATACAAAAGCAAGTAGCTCAATATCCTGCTTTAATATATGATGGCCCTTTTTCAGATAATATTCTAGAAATAACACCTAAGGTTAATTCTCAAAAAGCTGTATCTCAGAAAGAAGCAGAAAGTATAGTGAAAAAGGTTATAGGTGCGAATAAAATAGAATCCATAAAAATAAGAGAAGAAAAAGCAAATACTAGAATACCTACATATTCATTTGATGTTTACATGAAAGGAAGAAATAAGAAAAATGATGTAGTTGCTTGTGAAATAAGTAATCATGGTGGTAAAGTCGTATACTTACTTGATAATAAAAGTGTTGGATCAGCTAAAATTAAAAGAGATCAGGCCATTAAAAATGGAATAGCTTATTTGAATAATCTAGGATATAAAAATATGATACCTATGTATTCTTTGAATTATGGAAATGTAGAAGTTATTAGTTATGTATATAGGCAAGATAATGTTATAATATATCCAGATCAAGTAAAACTTAAAATTGCATTAGATGATGGCAGTATAATAGGTGTAGAATCAGAAAAATATTTAGTTTCCCATGTTGAGAGAAGGAAAATTCCTAAACCTAAAATAACTATAGAGGAAGCTAGAAAAAGGGTTGGAAAGAAGTTAAAAGTTAATTCTACTAAGTTAGCTATAGTTCCTACAGAAACTAATAAAGAAGTTCTTTGCTATGAATTTTCAGGTAGTTATAATAATGAGCAGTTTATAGTTTATATAAATGCAGAAACTGGTTTTGAGCAAAGAATTATTCAAATAATAAATACTCCTAATGGTCAACTTACAATGTAATATCAAGTTATTTTTAGATTCAGATGGAGTTTGTTTAAGAGAACTACTTGCTCCATCTGAATCTTATTAAGAGATTTTTGAGAGTTTTATTTCTTGGATTTTAGGGAAAAAGTTTGTCTAGGAGAGTAGCTATCAGAAAAATATTATGAAATAAATAAAAGTTGTTGATTAAATCATTAAAAAAAATTAAACTTATATTTGAATGGGTAATTTTAATCACATTATAATATACTCATGATTTAATTGTTGCGATGGGTTAATAACATCCCAACAATTAGATTTATATAATTTGTGAGGAGAGATTAATAATGAAGAAAAAAATAGCTATACTTTTTGGTGGACAATCTACTGAACATGAAGTGTCAAGAGTGTCTGCAGCATCAGTATTGAAAAATATTGACCAAGCTAAGTATGAGATTTATCCAATAGGTATCACAAAGGACGGGAAATGGTTCGGATATAATGGGAAAATAGAAAATATAGAAAATGGTTTATGGGAAAAAGATGAGAAACAGAAAACACCAAATGGACAAAATATATTATTTAACAAGGAAGTAGAGGTAGTATTCCCAGTTATGCATGGTTTATACGGAGAAGACGGAACTATACAAGGACTATGTAAATTACTTAATATACCTTTTGTTGGGCCAGGAGTATTATCATCTGCATTATGTATGGATAAAGTATATACAAAGTATGTTCTTGAAAATTTTGGAATAAAACAAGCAGAATATGTGGTAGTAAATAAATTTGATTATAATAAGAATAAGGATAAATTTATAAAAGGCATAGAAGAGCATCTAGGATATGCTGTGTTTATAAAGCCATCAAATAGTGGATCGTCTGTTGGTATAACTAAAGCACATAATAGAGAAGAACTTATAAAAGGATTGGAAGAAGCATTAAAATATGATAGAAAAATACTAGTTGAAAAAGCTATAAATGCTAGGGAGGTTGAAGTAGCTGTTCTTGGAAATGATGAACCTAAAGCAGCAGTACCAGGAGAAATTATTCCTGCAAAAGAATTTTATGATTATGAAGCTAAATATCAGAATGAAGCTTCAAAGCTTTTGATACCAGCTGCATTTAATGAAGAAGGATTAGAAAGAATAAAAAAATTAGCTATAGATATATATAAAATGTTAGATTGTCAGGGAATGTCAAGAGTAGATTTTTTAGTAGATAAGGATACAGAAGAAGTATACTTAAATGAAATCAATACTTTGCCAGGGTTTACTAGTATAAGTATGTATCCTAAGCTATGGCAGGCTTCAGGGAAGGAATATTCTAAGTTAATAGACGAACTTATAGAGTTAGCTGTAGATAGAGGAAATGAATAAGGTAAAATTTGTTTTTAAAAGAGAAAGGTGAATTTTATGACAAGAGCATTAGCAATGATATCAGGAGGTTTAGATAGCATTTTGGCTGCTAAACTAATAAAAGAACAAGGTATAGAAGTTATAGGTATATGCTTCAAATCTCATTTTTTCAATGAGGAAAATGCGGTAAAAATGACTGAACAAATTGGAATACCTTTAAAGGTGGTGGATTTTTCCAAAGAGCATTTTAGTATGGTTAAACATCCGAAACATGGATATGGTAAAAACATGAACCCTTGTATAGATTGTCATAGTTTAATGCTTAACTATACAGGAAAATTATTACAAGATATGGATGCTGATTTTATTATAACTGGAGAAGTGCTAAATCAAAGACCTATGTCTCAGACTAAGCATTCCCTAGATTTAGTAAAAAAGGAATCAGGATTTAGTGATAAAATATTAAGGCCATTATGTGCAAAAAATTTAACTCCAACAGAAATGGAGTTAAGTGGACTTGTAGATAGAGAAAAATTAATGGATATATCAGGAAGAGGCAGAAAAGTTCAGATGGAATTAGCAAAGAGTTGGGGAATAAAGGATTATCCTTCTCCAGCAGGAGGATGTAAACTTACAGAGCCAAACTATTCAAAGAGATTAAGAGAGTTATTGAATCATAAAGATAATCCAAGTGTTAAAGATCTAGAATTATTAAAGTATGGAAGACATTTTAGAATATTACCAGATGCTAAAATTATATCTACAAGGACTCAGATAGAGGGAGACGAAGTTAAGCAGTATTTAGATAAGGAAGACTTTATATTTTTTGCAGAAGAATTTAATGGTTCTATGATTATTATAGTGGGAGAACCAACAGAGGAAGACATAGAATTTGCTGCAAAGATTACTGCTAGATATAGTAAGGGAAAAGACGAAGAATTAGTAAAAGTTAAGTATGGAAAATTCATGTGTCCCCTAGATGAGCATATAGAAGTGAAGCCTGCAACAGAAGATGAAGTAAATAAATATATATTATGATCAACAATTATTCAAATATCATAAGTTGGAGGTGAAATTAACTCTATGAAAAAGAACGCACTAATTTCAGTATCTAGCATGCAGTCAAAACAAGAAGGAGATACAATTGAGGTAGTGACTCCAGGAAGTTTCTATAAAAAAGAAAACTGTTATTATGTAGTTTATGATGAAACGAAAATATCAGGTATGGAAGGCACAACAACCACTTTTAAAATTAACTCTAAGGATAATAAATTCTCCTTAATAAGAGTGGGAACCACTACTACTAAAATGGAATTCCAGAAATCATCAGGAGACGTATCATTATATAATACTCCTTATGGTACTTTAGAATTAAAAATAGATACAAAAGATCTTAAAATAAATATAGATGACCAAGGAGGCAACATATTCGTAAATTATCATATGAGTGTTGCAGGTCAGAAACCCCAAGATACATTTTTGAAGATTAATATAAAAGCGCAGTAGGTAATACCTCTGTGCTTTTATTATTTAGACTCATGTTTAAAAACCAGTTTTTCGGGTAAAATTCTTACTAAAAGAACAAGGAGGGAAAAAGGAATTGTAATGAACAATTCTTTATAAAATAATGAAATATTTTAATAGAAGTATTAAGTATGAAAAAATAATAGAGCTACTATGTAGCTATAAAGGCATTAAGAGAGAAGAATTAATAAGAATATTAGAAGACGAGGAATGTAAATATCTATTATTTTTGCTTTTAAAAAAGTATAACTGCATGGATATAGAAAGCTTGACAAAGGATTTTGAAATAGATAATAAAAGAAAATTAAATAACAACTTAAAAAAGGCAGAGGAAAAGTTTCTAATAAATAAAAAAGTAAGGGAAATGTTTTTTGAAGCTGAAAATATTATAGAAGAAATACAATAAAAAACAAAAAAAGTAGTGGAAAATAATTTAATGATATGATATTATAAGGTGTGTATTTTAAAATACAAATATCCCATTTTATATGATAGGGTAATTATTATTATAAAATAAAATTAATGGCTTGTCAATGCCTTGTTTAATAAAATATTATAAACATTAATATAGGGGGTGAGTAATGTTCTGTAGAATTATTTTATGGAACATAATTATATGAGTACTAAATATATATTTGTAACTGGAGGAGTTGTTTCTTCTTTAGGTAAAGGGATAACAGCGGCTTCATTAGGAAGATTGTTAAAAAATAGAGGATTAAAAGTTTCTATACAAAAGTTTGACCCATATATAAATATTGATCCGGGAACCATGAGTCCATATCAGCATGGGGAAGTGTTTGTAACAGATGATGGCGCAGAGACAGATCTTGATTTGGGGCATTATGAAAGATTTATTGATGAAAATTTAAGCAAAAGCAATAATGTAACTACAGGAAAAATATATTGGTCGGTTATAAATAAAGAAAGAAAAGGTGACTATTTAGGAGGTACTGTACAGGTAATACCTCATATTACTAATGAAATAAAGGAAAGAGTTTATAGAGTAGGTAAGGAAAAAAATATAGATGTAGTAATAACTGAAATTGGAGGAACTGTTGGAGATATAGAATCACTTCCTTTTCTTGAAGCTATAAGACAAATAAAATATGATGTTGGAAGAGAAAATGTGTGTTTTATCCATGTAACTCTTGTGCCGTATCTTGGTAAATCTGGAGAACTTAAAACTAAACCTACACAACATTCTGTTAAAGAGTTAAGAGGAATTGGTATACAGCCAGATATAATTGTCTGTCGTTCTGAAAAATTTATATCAGATGAATTGAAAAATAAGATTGCTCTATTTTGTAATGTAGAACAAGGTTGCGTTATACAAAACTTAGATGCAGAAAATTTATATGAGGTTCCTCTAATGCTACATAAGGAAGGATTAGATAGCTTAGTTTGCAAGAAACTGAAGTTGGATTGTCATAGTATAGATAATACCGAATGGGGCAAAATGGTGAGAAGCATAAAGAATATTCACAAACAGATAACTATAGGATTAGTAGGAAAATATGTAGAGTTGCATGATGCATATATATCTGTAGTAGAATCTTTAAATCATGGTGGATATGCTAACAACGTAAATATAGATGTTAGATGGATAAATGCAGTAGATGTAAATAGGGAGAATGTAGATGAAATTTTAAAAGGTGTAAATGGAGTTTTAGTGCCTGGAGGTTTTGGAGATAGAGGAGTAGAAGGTAAGATAGAAGCTATAAGATGGGCAAGAGAAAATAATGTACCTTTTTTAGGAATATGTTTGGGAATGCAATGTTCAGTTATAGAATTTGCAAGAAATATATTAGGATATGAAGGAGCTCATAGTTCTGAAATACTTCCTGATACAAAATATCCAGTTATAGATTTAATGCCTGAACAAAAAGATATAGACGAAAAAGGTGGAACTATGCGATTAGGAGTATATCCATGTAAACTTACTAAGGAAAGTAAGGCTTTTGAAGCTTATGGGGAAGAAATTATTTATGAAAGACATAGACACAGATATGAATTTAATAATGAATATAAAAAAGATTTAATAGAAGCTGGACTTATTATTTCAGGAACTAGCCCTGATGGAAGGTTGGTAGAGATTGTTGAAGTAAAAGATCATCCATGGTTTGTTGCAGTGCAATTCCACCCTGAATTAAAATCAAGACCTAATAGGCCTCATCCGTTATTTAGAGAATTTGTTAAAGCAGCATTAAATCAATAATTTTATAATTAACGATGTATATCTACAATATGGATATATGTCGTTAATTTTTTTGGAAATAATCGATAAAAATGGACAAAAAATATCAAAAATATTGAAGGATTTTATTAATGCATATAGAAATATTATTTTATAGAGATTTTAAGAGAAGTATGAGGTGATAAAATGTTATTGGATTCTAAAATAAGTATTGCAATAAAAAATGAAAGTGGTAAATATATAATAAGAAGCACATGTTTTTTTAAACTTAAGGAATTAAATAAAGAAATCACCTCTTTAAATAGTATAAAAATATTTAACGGGGAAATACTGTTTAATATACGTTGTCCATTATGCGGAGAAATCCATTGTTACAAATATAGTTTAAAGGAATTAGTATTACGGGATATATTAATTGGTGGTTGTGACGAGATAGGTATTCCGATATTTTATATAGGAAATTATGAAAAGATCAAAAGGAAAATCTTAAATTATGATAACATAAATAAAGATATATATGCCATGATATAAAGCAAAAGTATATTGTATACTTTTGTTTTATAATTGCATTTCTTAATAAATTTGCACACTAAAAAATTCGCTGGATTAAAATATTAAAATGGGTTATAATGTTATACGTAATACATCATTTCAAGTGTTATCTTTTGATAATTCCCCAAAGGTTATTTATATAAATTATATTTTATAATTAAATATAGGAGGTGTTATTTTTTGGCTAATAATGATTTGGAGAGTATGACCGTGATGGAGCTTAAGGAATTAGCTAAGCAGTTAGGGGTAAAGGGTATATCAAAATATAAAAAAGCTGAATTAATAGAAGAAATTAAAAGAGTATCACCTAGTTCTGTTGAAAAAAATGGAGTTATTTTAAGAGAAAAGATAAGTCCTAAAGCTACATCTAAAGGTGAAGAAATGCTAGAAAATAAAGAGCGAAATAAGTACATAGAACCAAAAAAGAAAGAATCATGGAACAATGAAGAAAAGAAAGCAGCAGAGGATGTTAAAGTGGAAAAAGAAGCAATAGGGGAAAACGATAAAGGAAATGTAGAAGAAAAAAGAGAAAAACTTATAGAAATGATTAATGAATCAGATACTGCAAAGGGAGTACTTGAGATAATTGAAAATAATAATTACGGCTTCTTAAGAGGTAGAAATTATTTAACAGGTCCAGATGATATATATGTTTCACCATCTCAAATAAGAAGATTCAACTTAAAGACAGGTGATGAAGTAGAAGGTAAGGTTAGAACGCCAAAAGAAGGTGAAAAATTTAAAGCCTTACTTTATGTGGAAAGGGTTAATGGAGAAAATCCTGAAAGAGCGGTAGGAAGGAAACCTTTTGAAAAATTAATACCTATTTATCCAAATGAAAGAATAAAATTAGAGACTAGTGGTTCTGATTTATCTAGCAGATTAATGGATATTATATGCCCTATAGGAAAGGGGCAAAGAGGAATTATAGTTGCGCCACCCAAGGCGGGAAAAACTACCCTTCTAAAAAAGATAGCTCAAAGCATTTCTAGAAATCATCCAGAAGCAAAATTAATAGTTTTACTTATAGATGAAAGACCTGAAGAAGTTACAGATATGCAAAGATCAATAAATGGTGAAGTAATATATTCAACTTTTGATGAAGAACCAGATCATCATACAAAGGTTGCTTATATGGTTTTGGAAAGAGCTAAAAGAATGGTTGAACAGGGACAGGATGTAGTTATATTATTAGACAGTATAACTAGGCTTTCAAGAGCGTATAATTTAACTATAACTCCTACAGGAAGAACTTTATCAGGTGGATTAGATCCAGGAGCTTTAATTATGCCTAAAAAATTCTTTGGAGCTGCTAGAAATATAGAAGAAGGCGGAAGTTTAACTATACTTGCCACAGCTCTTGTGGAGACTGGAAGTAGAATGGATGATATGATATTTGAAGAATTCAAGGGAACTGGAAATATGGAAGTTCATTTAGATAGAAAACTTCAGGAAAGAAGAATATTCCCAGCTATAGATATATATAAATCAGGTACAAGAAAAGAAGATTTATTACTTTCCGCTAAAGAATATGAAGCTGCATTTAACATAAGAAAAGTATTATATGATGAAAATAATACTCAAAATATAACGGAACAGCTAATAAATATGTTATTTAAAACTAAAGATAATGAAGAGTTTGTAGGTTTAATAAGTAAGTTGGATTTTGGTAAGGATAAAAATAATAGATAAAAAATGAGCAGATAAACACTGCTCATTTTATTTTTTTCTATGGTAATTTACATTGATGGTTGTTACAAAATATGGTATCATGATGTTATGTTGAAATTAATGTAAGTAATGTAAGTATATTCATTTGAACATATTATTATGAGGGGATTGAGGGGGATTAAATTGCATAGTATAAAAAGTTTTTTTACCATCTCTATAGGAATTACACTTATAAATGCGCTGTTATATTTTTTCATAAATAATAGAATGATTATTTTCCTTATTTCAACTTTATTTACTGTAGCTGTGATTTTCTTTGTTTTTAGTTTTCAAGGGAAAGGACAAACCCATAATAAAGAAGATAATGTTAACAATGAGAAAGAATTGAGGATGAATAACCAGTATGAAGAAATGCTTTCTTTTTCAGAAACTTTAGGATTCGATGTGCAACAATTACTATGGTTATATAAAGACAGTATGAATATGTTATCTCAAATAATTAATATATCTAGAAATGTTCAAGAATATAGTGAACAAAATGCTTCAAACATCCAAGAAATAGATGCAGCTATAGATGAACTAGTAAGTATGAGTGAAAAGCTTAATAATATTATTATAAATATTGAAGAAAATTCAATAACATCTTTTTCTATGTTAAATAATAATAAAAGTACTATTGAGAGTATTGGAAATTATTTAGTATATTTAAATGATGATATAGAGAATTTATCTAATGTAAATGGTAGATTTGAGGAGTCTTCAAAAAAAATAAGTAATTTCGTAGGGAATATTAAACAAATATCAAGCCAAACAAATTTATTAGCCCTTAATGCTTCCATTGAAGCTGCTAGAGCAGGGGAAATGGGAAAAGGATTTTCTGTAGTAGCTAATGAAATAAGAAAATTATCTGAAGAAACGGAAAAGGCTGTATTACAAATAGAAACTATAGTAAAAGAAATTATAACAGACGTAAATGGTTCTAATATTTCTATGAATAAATGTTTGAATAAGATAAAGGGAGCCCATAATATTGTAGAACAGTCTTTTCAGTTGGTAACTGATATCCAATCAACAGTTGATAATATTAAAACATCTATAGGAAATTTAAAGGATTTTTCTACGGAACAAATGAATACTTCTAATGGCATAGGAGAGGCGATTAGATCTATAGCTTCTTCGGTAGAAAAAACTTATATTGTAACAGTAGATGGATTGGAGGCAATAGAATTACAGGATAAGAAAAATAAGGATATACTTGATTTTTGCACAAAGTTAAGTGATATAGGGGATAAAATTCAATATACCGCTGCTAAGTTAAAAAAAGATAATGAAATTATTTTTGGTGTAAATCCGTTTACTTCTCCTGAAAATATTAAAGGATCATATGCTCCAATACTAGAAAGAGTTTGCAATAAAATTGGATGTAAAGCTAAGGTTATTATAGCAAAGGATTATGATGCTTTAGGAAAAGGAATAAAAGATGGCGTAATAGATGTAGGGTGGTTCTCGCCTTTTGCTTATGTAAGTGCTCATGAAAAGTTTGGCGTAATTCCTTTAGTAACCCCGAAAGTAAATGGTAAGACATCTTATAACGGATATATAATATCTAAGAAAGATAGTGGCATAAAAAGTGTTAAAGATTTAAGAGGCAAACATTTTGGATATGTAGATGAAAAGAGTGCCTCGGGGTATTTATATGCCAGAGAAATATTAAAGAATAAAGGCGAAAATCCTAATACTATGTTTAAGCAGGTATCCTTTATGGGAAGTCATGATAATGTAATAAAAGCAGTTTTATCAGGAGAAATAGATGCAGGAGCAACGTATAGCGAGGCTATGGATAGTGCTAAAAAGTCTAACTTGAATATAGAGGATTTAATTATAATAGAGAAAACTAACGATATACCTAAAGATGCTATAGCTGTAAGTCCAAGTTTAAATAAAGAAATGGTAGAAAAATTGAAGAAGGCTTTTGAAGAATTTAATGATTTTCATGGAATTAATTCATCTGTAGATGGTTTTATTATAAGTGATAATGATAAATATGATTTAATAAGAAGGGTGATAACAAAATAAAAGTAAACCCGAATATTTTTAATATTCGGGTTTACTTTTATTTAAAGAACTAAATTCTATTCTTCATTACTTAAGTTGAACTTCTTCATAAATCTTTCAACTCTTCCGCCAACATCAATTATCTTCTGTTTTCCTGTATAGAATGGGTGGCACTTAGAGCATATTTCAACTTTTAGTTCTTTATGTGTAGAACCAGTTGTAAAAGTGTTTCCACATGCACACTTAACTACCGCATCATGGTGGTATTCTGGATGTATGCCTTCTCTCATCTTTTTCACCTCTTTCGAATTCTAAATCCCTTATCGGAATTTTTAACTACTAAATTATAACATAGGCTTTATCTATTAGTCAATAAATTTTATGTATACTCTTTAATATATGGTTTATGTTTGATAAAATATATTTGTTTATAAATAGTGAGGAGGAATTTTAGAATGTACGGACCAAAAAATCACGGTTGGATAGAAGTTATAGCTGGACCTATGTATAGTGGAAAATCTGAGGAACTTATAAGAAGAATCAGAAGGGCGAAAATTGCTAAGCAAAAAGTTCAGGTGTTTAAACCAGAAATTGACGATAGATATAGCAAAGAAGATGTAGTATCTCATTGTGGAGATAAAGAGGGAGCTATACCAGTTAAAAATGCTAGGCAAATATTAGAGTTGATAGAAGAAGATGTGCAAGTTGTAGCCATAGATGAAGCTCAATTCTTTGGTGAAGATATAGTAAAAGTAGTGAATTACATAGCGGACAAAGATAAAAGAGTAATATGTGCAGGATTAGATATGGATTTTAGAGGAGAGCCTTTTGGATATATGAATGAGCTTATGGCTATTGCTGAATTTGTTGATAAAATTCAGGCTATATGTATGATTTGTGGAAATCCAGCGACTAGAACACAAAGGCTTATAAATGGTAAACCAGCAAGTTATGATGATCCTATAGTTTTAGTTGGAGCAAAAGAGTCTTACGAGGCAAGATGTAGAAAGTGCCATATAGTTCCTAAAAATGGGGTGAAATAAATGAAAAAAAAATGTTCAGTTGGGGGTCAAGCTGTAATTGAAGGCGTAATGATGAGGGGAAGCAAAGGTATTGCTACAGCAGTTAGAAAAACCGATGGAGAAATTGTAGTAAACAGTGAAGGGTTTTTACCATATTCTAAGAGAAATAAATTTTTAGGGATTCCTATAATTAGAGGATTTGTTTCATTAATAGAATCATTAGTAATAGGTATAAATACATTGAACTATTCAGCATCTTTTTTTGAAGATGATGAGAAAGAAGAGTCAAAGTTTGATAAATGGTTTCAAGATACTTTTAAGGATAAAGGGGAAAGAATATTAACTGGTATCACATTAATAATATCTTTAGCAATTTCTATTCTTTTGTTTGTAGCATTACCAAATATATTTGCTAATTTATTTAAAAAAAATTATATAGAAAATACTGTAATATTGAATATAATAGAAGGAATAATAAGAGTAGGTATATTTTTAATATATATTTTCTTAATTGGCAAAATGGAAGATATAAATAGAGTATTTCAATATCATGGCGCAGAACACAAAACCATATTTTGTTATGAAAATGAAGAAGAGTTAACTCCAGAAAATGCACAGAAATATTGTAGATTTCATCCAAGGTGTGGTACAAATTTTTTATTTCTTGTTATGATAGTAAGTATATTATTATTTTCTTTAACGGGTTGGAATTCTCTTTTAGAAAGAATGCTATATAGAATATTATTGCTTCCAGTGGTATCAGGAATTACTTATGAATTAATAAAATGGATGGGTACAAGTAATAGTAATATATCAAAGATTATGGCTTCACCAGGACTGGCCCTTCAAAAGCTTACTACTAGGGAACCTGATTTTAGCCAACTAGAGGTTGCAATAAAAGCTTTAAAGGTAGCGGAAGGAATTGATGATGAGAAAGATATAAATGAGGTATGATGTTTTATGAATCAATTAATAAATTTAAATATAGGGAAGCTACTAATTAGTGGATTTCAAATACTAAAAGAAGTGGGAATAGAAAGTTATAAATTAGATTGTCAGTTACTATTATCTAAGATCTTAAAAAAAGATAAGTTGTTTATTATGTTAAATAGGGATTTTAAGGTAGAAAAAGAAGAAGCAGAAGAATATTTTAAGTTAGTTAACCTTAGAAAAAATAAAATGCCTATAAAGTATATACTTGGAGAATGTGAGTTTATGGGGTTGAATTTTAATGTGAAAGAAGGAGTTTTAATTCCAAGACCGGATACAGAGATTTTGGTTCAGTATTCTTTAAAAGATATAGAGGAGAATAATTATAAACATATATGTGACGTTTGTTGCGGAAGTGGAATAATAGGGATATCCGTTGGAAAGCTTACAGAAGACACATTAGTAGATTGTTTTGATATTATGGATACACCTTTAGAAGTTACAAAAAAGAATATTTTATTTCATAAGTTAGAAGAAAGGGTAAAGGTGTATAAAAGTGATCTGTTGAAATATGCCATAGAGAATTGTAGAAAATATGATATGATAATATCTAATCCACCTTATATAAAGGAAAATATAATAGAAACCCTTATGGATGATGTGAAAAATTATGAACCGCATGTTGCTTTAAGTGGTGGAGAAGATGGATTGAATTTTTATAGAAAAATTATAGAGGAAAGCAAGCTTTTGCTTAATAAGAATGGTAGTATAGCTTTTGAAATAGGTTATGATCAAGGAGAGGAAGTAATGACCCTACTAAAGAATAATGATTTTTATAATATAGAATGTATAAAAGATCTTGCAGGTTTGGATAGGGTAGTAAAAGGTCGATATGGATTATAAATAATAAGTTGAAAAATTATTTACATTGCTTTATATTAAATGAATATGATATAATTTATAGTTGTTAAAATATATTTACGGAGTGAGAAAAATATGTTAGAAAGACTTAATTTTATAGAAAATAAGTATGAAGAGTTGTCAATAAAAATAAGTGACCCAACAGTTATGACAAATCAAAAAGAATGGCAGAAATTATGTAAAGAGCATGCAGATTTAGAAAGCGTAGTTATAAAGTATAGAGAATATAAAAAGGTACAAGAAGATATAGAAGCTGATAAGGAAATGCTTAGAGAAGATCTAGATAGGGAATTAAAAGAGATGGTTCAGGAAGAAATAAAAGAATTAAACGAAAGAGAAGGAATTTTACTACAAGAATTAAGAATTTTACTTTTGCCAAAAGATCCTAATGATGATAAGAACGTATTTATTGAAATAAGAGGGGGAGCTGGAGGAGAAGAAGCAGCTCTATTTGCAGCAAATCTTTTCAGAATGTATACTAGATATGCAGAAAGACATGGTTGGAAAATAGAACCTGTAAGTTCAAATGAAACAGATATTGGTGGATTCAAAGAAGTAGTATTTATGGTTAAAGGAGATTCAGCTTATAGTAAGCTAAAATACGAAAGTGGAGTTCATAGAGTGCAAAGAGTTCCAGATACAGAATCAAGTGGAAGAATTCATACATCTACAGCTACTGTAGCAGTTTTGCCAGAGGTTGAAGATGTTGATGTTGATATAAACCCAAATGATTTAAGAATAGATGTATTTAGGGCTTCAGGTCACGGTGGACAGTGCGTTAATACTACAGACTCGGCAGTAAGAATAACTCACTTGCCTACAGGACTTGTAGTTAGCTGTCAAGATGAAAAATCTCAGTTAAAAAATAAAGAAAAGGCTATGAAAGTATTAAAGTCAAGATATTATGATATACTTCAAGCTGAAAGAAG
The DNA here is from genome assembly GCF_000619945.1 of Clostridium lundense DSM 17049. Lineage (GTDB taxonomy): Bacteria > Bacillota > Clostridia > Clostridiales > Clostridiaceae > Clostridium_AO > Clostridium_AO lundense. Next base: position 110,359 of record NZ_JHVC01000002.1, read on the forward strand.
TGCTAATATAGCGGAAGATAGAAAGAGTCAGGTGGGTACTGGAGACAGAAGTGAAAGAATAAGAACCTATAATTATCCACAGGGAAGAGTTACTGACCATAGAATAGGATTAACTATATATAGATTAGAGGCATTTCTTGATGGAGATATAGATGAAGTGCTTAATGCATTGATTACTGCTGAACAGGCAGAAAAAATGAAAAATTTAGGAAGTAATTAAATAAAGGTTTTGTGGGAAAAGAGGTAAACTATGGATGTGAATAAAGCCATTAGAAAGCAAAAAAAATCTTATAAAAGATTTATGCTGATAATGAGCTTTATTTTTTTTGCATTACCTATAATTTTAACCATTACTGGAAGGATTACATGGTTCTATATATTGTATTTAGTTATTATACAATTGTTAGTTATATTAGCAGTTTTAGCGAAGATAAATAATGATAACTTAAAATTTACTTATGATAATTATAGGATAAAAGTTTCATCAGGCATTAGAAGAGATAAAATTAATATAGTATGTAATAAGGTGGCTTTTGTCCATGTGGAAAATATAATAAGAAAGACAGATAAAGAAAGAGATTTTATAATAATTCTAATTGCTACATCTAGATTTAGAAGTAGAAGAATGATTCCTATAAATGAAAAACTCTTAAAGAATCATCCTTATATAGCGTTCCATTATCAAAAGATAAAGAAACTTAATCCGGAAAAAAAATATGCATTTACAATAATAAAAAAAGGAAAGTTGTATAAGTATGAATTATTAGATACTATATATAGAAGCTGCGTTTATGCTACATTTACAGATGATGCTATTGATAAAATAAAAGAATATAGGAAGGGTTTATCTCAGAAATAAGAATATTTATTTATTACCTTAAATATTATCTATAGAGAGTAAATTTAAAAAAGGTGATAAATTGAATAATTTAATTCTAATGATTATATTGGGAAGTATTATTTCCCTTTCAGGTACTACTTTAGGTGGGATAGTGGGAGTAATGGTGAAGAATCCTTCAAGGAGGACTCTTGGAACTTTAATTGGTTTTTCAGGTGGACTTATGCTATCCATAGTGGTGTTTGATTTGATACCAGAATCATTACAAGACTGGGGGGTTACTAACACAATTATATGTTGCATAATGGGGATTGTTTTAGTAACTCTTGTGGATAATTATTTACAAATGAACAAAGTAGATAAACATATTAAGATGGCTCTTATAACTGCCATTGGATTGATGATTCATAATTTTCCAGAAGGTATAATTATGGGGTGCGGCTTTGCGACAGGCGGAAGTTTAGGAATAAAAATGAGCCTTTTAATTGCTATACATGATATTCCAGAGGGAATAGCTGTAGCTGCACCTTTAATGGCATCAAGGGTAAAAGCGTTAAAGATACTGACATATACGATAGCTACGGCGGTTCCTACTGTTATAGGAACTTTTATAGGAGCTTATATTGGGAAAGTATCTACAGATGCTTTGGGAATAAGTTTATCTTTTGCTTCAGGTATAATGCTTTATGTTGTTTGTGGTGAAATGATTCCAGAATCATCAAAATTATGGGATGGAGTTGCCAGCACTATTGGCGTATTATCTGGGGTGATTTTTGGATTAATTTTGATAAGATTATTGTAGATTATATTTATCTATGATATTTAAAAGGAGATGTAATTTTGAATACAAAAGTTGTGAAGATGGATGAACATAATTTAGATAAAGGATCATTAATAGAGTGTGGAAAAATACTTAGGGAAGGTGGACTTGTAGTCTTTCCTACAGAAACTGTATATGGATTAGGAGCAAATGCTTTAAATGCAGAAGCGGTAAAAAAGATATTTGAAGCTAAGGGAAGGCCTCAGGACAATCCGTTGATAGTTCATGTATGTGATATAGAGTCAATAAAACCTTTAGTTAAGGAAATACCCGAGATAGCATGCAAATTGATGGGAAAATTTTGGCCAGGACCAATGACTATAATATTACCTAAATCTGATTTGATACCAGAGGAAACTAGCGCAGGGCTTGATAGTGTAGGTATTAGAATGCCTTCAAACTTAATTGCTAGAGAATTAATTAGAGTTTCAGAAGTACCCATAGCAGCTCCATCGGCAAACATATCTGGAAGACCAAGCCCTACAGATTTAGAAAGATGTATGGAGGATTTAATGGGGAAGGTAGACTACATTATAGGAGGAGAAAAATGCGATGTAGGAGTGGAATCAACAGTAATAGATTGCACAATATATCCTCCATGTGTTTTAAGGCCAGGTGGTATTACTTTAGAAATGTTTAGAGAAGTAGATGATAAAATATATATAGATCCAGCTATAATGAAGAAACCAGATAAGGATTTTAAACCTAAGGCTCCAGGAATGAAATATAGGCATTATGCCCCAAAAGCTCCAGTTAAAATTGTTCAGGGAGAATTAAATAAAACAGTAGAAAAAATTAACGAAATAATAAAAGAGTGTGTTAGCGAAAACAAGATAGTTGGTGTAATGGCCACAGATGAAACAGCTAATTATTATAAAAATGCAGTAATTATATCATTAGGAAGTAGAAAAAATTTAAATACAATTGCTCAAAATTTATTTGGAACTTTAAGAAGCTTTGATGATAAAAAAGTGGATATTATACTTTCTGAATCTTTTGAGGAAGAGGGTATAGGTATAGCTATTATGAATAGATTAAAAAAATCTGCAGGTTTTGATATTATAAAAGCATAGCATTTTTCTAAAATTTATAGTTGACATATAAACTCTTGTAAGTTAAAATGTTTAACTGATAGTTGTTAAAGTTATTTTGGAGGTAGCTATGAAGATATTATTTGTTTGCACAGGAAATACATGTAGAAGTTGCATGGCAGAAGCTATTTTTAATAGTGTAAAAGAAGAAGATTCAGTTATGGTATCTTCAGCAGGAATAGCTATTTTCCCTAATAGTAAAACATCTTTAAATTCAGCTTTAGTAGTAAAGAAAAATTTAAATATAGATATAAGTGAAAGATATGCTGTTCAATTGACAAAAGAATTGTTAGTTGAAAATGATTTAATTCTTACTATGACATATAATATAAAAGAATCATTAGTAGGTAAATTCCCCGAATTTGGTAATAAAATTTTTTCATTAAATGAGTATGTCGGCATCAAAGGAGACGTTTTGGATCCTTATGGCGATACAGTTATCGTTTATGAAAATACTTTCAAACAGTTAAAAGATGGTATTTTATTACTATTAAATAAATTAAAAGAAGATAAAAGTATTCGTTAAGATACTCCTATCTTCTTTTTTTGTGGGTAAACTAGAATAAAGTATAATTATTATGGAGGTGTATTGTTTTGAGAATTGCATTAGGGAGTGACCATGCAGGATTACCATTAAAAAAAGAAGTAATAAAACATTTAGAAGGTAAAGGTATAGAAATTGAGGATTTTGGTACCCTTACAGAGGATTCATGTGATTATCCAGACTATGCTATTCAGGTAGCAGAGGAAGTAGCAGGAAAAAAATTTGATTTTGGTATATTAGTATGTGGTACAGGTATAGGTATTAGTATTGCTGCAAATAAGGTTCCAGGAATAAGAGCTGCTCTTTGTGGAGATACTTTTAGTGCTCATGCGTGTAGAGAACATAATGATGCCAATATATTAGCCTTAGGACAGAGAATAGTAGGTGTAGGGCTAGCTTTAGATATAGTAGATGCATTCCTATCAGCCAAATATGAAGGTGGAAGACATCAGAAAAGAGTAGATAAAATTTCAGCTATAGAAAAGAAATATAATAAATAATTTTAGGGGGAAATAATATGAGTAAAGTAACACAAATAGCACATCCATTAATATTACATAAGTTAGCATTGATAAGAGATAAAAATACAGGTTCAAAAGATTTCAGAGAATTAGTAGAAGAAGTTGCAATGCTTATGGCATATGAAGTAACTAGAGATCTTCAACTTCACGAAGTAGAAATTCAGACTCCAATATGTACCACTAAGTGTAAGATGTTAGCTGGTAAGAAAGTTGCTATAGTTCCTATATTAAGAGCAGGACTTGGTATGGTAGATGGTATGTTAAAGTTAATACCTGCTGCTAAAGTTGGACATATAGGCTTATACAGAGATGAAAAAACTTTAAAGCCAGTAGAATATTTCTGTAAGCTTCCACAAGATATAGGAGAAAGGGATGTTATTGTCACAGACCCAATGCTTGCAACTGGTGGTTCAGCAGCAGATGCTATTACATTATTAAAGAAAAGAGGAGCAAAGAATATAAGACTTATGTGCTTAATATCAGCTCCTGAAGGAATTCAGGCGGTGATGGATGCTCACCCTGATGTAGATATATATGTAGGTTCAATTGATGAAAAATTAGATGAAAATGGTTATATAGTGCCAGGTCTTGGAGATGCTGGAGATAGATTGTTTGGTACTAAATAGATAAAAGTCGGCTTAAGGCCGACTTTTAATTTTTAGCTCTTGTACTTTTAATTATTGGATTTTTAGTATAGAATAGTACGTAGTATGAAAAAAGTGAAGCGTACTTTTTATAAGTTGTTGGAGGAACTATGGAGAGAATAGATAAAAATAACTATTATTTAGATATATGCGAAACAGTTCTTGAAAGGGGAACTTGTTTGAGAAGAAATTTTGCAGCAATAATTGTAAAAAATGATGAGATAATGGCTACTGGGTATACAGGAGCTCCAAGAGGAAGAAAAAATTGTTCTGATATGGGGTATTGCAGAAGAGAGGAATTAAATGTACCAAGAGGCACTAGATACGAGTTGTGTAGGTCAGTTCATGCAGAACAAAATGCTATAATATCTGCAAGAAGACAGGATATGATAGGATCTACTATGTATTTAGTAGGAAAAGAACAAAGTACAGGAGAGTTAGTTAATAATGCATCCCCCTGTGCACTTTGTAAAAGGCTTATTATTAACGCAGGTATAGATAAGGTTGTTATAAGAGATACAAAAAAAGAATATAGGGTTATTCCAGTAATAGAATGGATAGAAAATGATGATTCACTTATTGGAGATGGATCTTATTAATGGAGAGATAAAGTATGGATAAGTTGATTTTTGTGGCACTATTTTCAACAGTATTTTCTTTTTTATTAACACCTTTAGTAAAAAGGTTTGCAATAAAGGTGAATGTAATAGATGTTCCTAAGGATGAAAGAAGGGTACATAAAAAACCAATACCCTTATTAGGAGGATTGGCAATATATATATCCTTTATAACTACTGTATTATTAAAAAAAGGCCCCTTAACAGGCTCAGAGAAAGGAATAATAATAGGTGCAACCATAATTACTATAGGAGGATTTCTTGATGACAAGTATGAATTAAGACCTATAGTAAAATTGATCTTTCAAATATTAGCAGCCATTAGTTTAATATTTTTTGGAGTTAAGATATCACTATTAACTAATCCTTTTCCAGGTGAAGCATCTTGGATAGATATAGGATGGTTTTCCGAGCCTTTAACTATACTTTGGGTAGTAGGAATAACAAATGCGATTAATTTAATTGATGGATTAGATGGGCTTGCTGCAGGAGTAGCACTAATATCTTGTCTTACTCTGCTTATAATTGCTGTGTTTAAAATAGATACTAGATTTGAAGCAGCTTTTTTAACTTGTGCCTTAAGTGGATCTATATTAGGATTTTTACCATATAACTTTAATCCTGCATCTATATTTATGGGGGATGTAGGAGCACAACTTTTGGGATTTTTACTAGCTTCCATATCTATAGAAGGAGCTATAAAATCTGCAGCAGCTTTTGCTATATCAGTACCTATTTTAGCATTAGGGTTGCCTATATATGATACACTTTTTGCAATGATAAGGAGGAAAATCAATGGTAAACCTATAATGGGAGCCGATAGAGGGCATTTACATCATAGGTTATTAGATATGGGATTAACACAAAGGCAAGCTGTTATAATAATGTATCTAATAAGTGCTATCTTGGGTAGTTTTGCTATATTAGCTATGCAGATAAGCAGTCAAAGTTCTTACTTCTTGTTAGCTGTGATAATGATAATTTTAGTATTAGCAGCTTGGAAGTGTGGCTTTTTTAAACATAGAGAATAGCGGATATTGACTATGAATTTTGGAGGTAAATCGATGGAAAAGATTAAAATTATTACTATTTTTGGTACGAGACCTGAGGCTATTAAAATGGCTCCATTGGTAAAGGAATTGGAAGGTAGGAAAGAAATAGATAATAAAGTTTGTGTAACAGCCCAGCATAGAGAAATGTTAGATCAGGTATTAAATCTTTTTAATATTACTCCTGACTTTGATTTAAATATAATGAAGAATAAGCAAAGCCTTACAGGAATAACAACAAAGGTACTAGAAGGACTAAAGGAAGTTTTTGAAAAAGAAAAGCCTAATTTAATACTAGTGCACGGAGATACTACTACAACATTTGCTGGAGCTTTAGCAGCATTTTATCAAAAGATAAAGGTAGGTCATGTTGAAGCTGGATTAAGAACTCACAATAAACACTTTCCATTTCCTGAAGAAATGAATAGGAAACTTACAGGAGCTATTGCGGACCTGCATTTTGCTCCAACAATGGGATCAAAAACAAATTTATTAAAAGAAGGAATAAGTGAAGAAGGCATATTTATAACTGGTAATACAGTAATAGATGCTATGAAATTTACTGTAGATGATGATTATAGATTTGAAAATGAAGAGTTAAATTCTATAGATTATAAAAATAAAAAAGTTATTATGGTAACTGCTCATAGAAGAGAAAACTGGGGCGAAGGTATAAAAAACATATGTATAGCTTTAAAAAATATAGTGCAAAATAATAAGGATGTGGAATTAGTATATCTGGTTCATTTAAATCCTATAGTTAAGGATGTAGTATATAAACATTTAGGAAATGAAGAAAGAGTACATCTTCTTTCTCCCCTAGATACTAAGGAAACTCATAATTTAATGAATAAATGTTTCATGGTAATGACAGATTCAGGAGGGCTACAAGAAGAGGCACCACATCTTGGAAAACCTGTTCTTGTATTAAGAGATGTGACGGAAAGACCAGAAGCAGTAAATGCAGGTACGGTAAAACTTGTTGGAACTAATGTAAATCACATTTTAAAAGAGGCTGATCTATTAATAAATGATCCAGAAGAATATGAAAATATGAAGAGAGCTATAAATCCTTATGGGGATGGCGGTGCTTCAAGTAGAATAGTAGATGCTATATTATTTTATTATGGTTTTATAGAAGAAAGGCCTGAGGAATTTAAATTAATGTAAACATTGTGTTTTTTTTAACAAAATCTATTGATAAAAAATAAAAATATGGTTATAATTAAATTGTTGACAGAAAAATTTGTGAATTGTAGATTATAAATGTAAAAACATTGAATATTTAGGAGGGTTATTAATGAAAGAAGTTGTTATTGCAAGTGCAGTTAGAACTGCCGTTGGTTCATTCGGTGGAGCATTGAAGGATGTTCCAGCAGTTGAATTAGGTGCTACTGTTATAAAGGAAGCTGTAAAAAGAGCTGGATTAAAGCCAGAAGATGTACAGGAAGTTATAATGGGTAATGTTCTTCAAGCAGGACTTGGACAAAATCCAGCAAGACAGGCAGTTATAAAAGCAGGTCTTCCAGAAGAAGTTCCAGCATTTACAATAAATAAAGTTTGTGGATCAGGATTAAGAGCTGTAAGTTTAGCATGTCAGATGATAAAAGCTGGAGATGCTGATGTAATAATAGCTGGTGGTATGGAAAACATGTCAAGAGCTCCATATGTATTAAATAATGCTAGATGGGGACAGAGAATGGGAAATGGCCAAATGGTTGATGAAATGATAAACGATGGTTTATGGGATGCATTCAATCAGTACCACATGGGAATAACTGCAGAAAACATAGCTGAAAAATGGGGCTTAACAAGAGAAATGCAGGATGAATTTTCAGCAGATTCTCAGAATAAAGCTGAAGCAGCTGTAAAATCAGGAAGATTTAAGGATGAAATAGTTCCAGTTGTTATTCCTCAGAGAAAGGGAGATCCAAAAGTAGTTGATACAGATGAGTTCCCAAGATTTGGAACAACTAAGGAAGCATTAGCTAAATTAAAACCAGCATTTAAGAAAGACGGAACAGTTACAGCTGGTAATGCTTCAGGTATCAATGATGGTGCTGCTGCATTAGTTATAATGAGTGCTGAAAAAGCTAAAGAATTAGGAATAAAGCCATTAGCTAAAATAGTTTCCTATGGATCAGCAGGATTAGATCCAGCTATAATGGGATATGGACCATTCCATGCAACAAAAGTTGCTTTAGAAAAAGTTAACTTAAATGTAGAAGACTTAGACTTAATCGAAGCAAACGAAGCTTTCGCAGCTCAGAGTTTAGCAGTTGCTAAAGACCTTAACTTTGATATGTCAAAAGTTAACGTAAATGGTGGAGCTATAGCTTTAGGACACCCAATAGGAGCTTCAGGAGCTAGAATATTAACAACTCTTCTTTATGAAATGGAAAAGAGAGATGCTAAAAAAGGTTTAGCTACACTTTGTATAGGTGGCGGAATGGGAACAGCTATTATCGTTGAAAGATAATTATAAATAATTTTATAAGAATCAGGAGATTTATCTCCTGATTTTTTTTATTTGTATTTAAATATTATTTTGTTTTAATAGATACTATGTTTATATAGTAGAATGCAATAAAAAATATAAAATACAATCATAGTGAGTTTTAAATAATAGTTAACCTACTTTATCGTGATTATAAAGTATTTCTTTAGAATATATACGATAATTAGCTTGTATTTCTAATAATTATTTAAATTAATAATTTGTTAACAAATAAATATCACACTAAATTGCAATAATGCAATAGAAATACGTTCAATTTTCTGAAAATTAAGAATAGATTATGAGATGATAATAATAGGAGGAAAACAAAGATAGAGGAATATTACTTAATAATTAATAGTGCTATATGGAAATTGAGGAACATGTTAATGATAGTTAAATAATTAATAAATTGAATAACGTAATATTATGTTCAATTTATATTAATAATAAAGCAAGATATAGAAAGCTATGTAAAAAAAACAAGGTATAAATTTGATTAAATAAAGGAAAATAGTAATAAAGAAAGAAATTTAAAGATTTTTGAAATTTGTATAAAAAAATGTCGAATATATAATATATATTATAACTAATAAGTCACTGGAGTGAGCAAATTTGGTAGAAGAACTTATAATAATGTTGAAAAAAGTATTATTTTATGATTTTTTAATATTAGGAATAATGTTTATAATAACATATTCACTATTTCATAATTGGTATATATATATATTACTTGGGATTATGGTAGCTGCCGTTAATTTTGTTTTAAATAGTGTTTTTACAAACTATATTGTATCTAGTAAAAGTCATGGACATAAAGTATATATGCCTATTAGCTCACTTATTAGGATAGTGTTTGTATGTGTAATAGCTATGTTACTTTATAATTACAATGAAGTTAGCATTATACCTTTTTTAATAGGATATAGCTTACATTTTTTAGCTATTATAATATACTCTTTAACTATCAGAAATTAAAAGAAGAGGGGGGATACAGTGGAAACTGCAGAACCAATATTTGTATTAAATTTTTTAGGACTAAATTTTAAAGTTACTTCTAGTATATTGATTCAATGGGCAATAATAATAATAGTTGGAGTTTTATCTTTTATTTTTACAAGAAACCTTAAAAACATTCCAGATAAAAAGCAAAGTATATTGGAGATATTTGTGGAAACTGTAACCAAATTAGTTAAGGAAAATATGGGAGAAGATTATATGAATTTTGTTCCTTTTATAGGAACTATGATTATATATCTATTATTGATGAACTTGGTTGGACTAATTGGACTTGTGCCACCTACATCGGAATATAGCATAAATTTGGGCATAGCAGCAATATCATTTTTCGTGGTACAGGCATATGCAATAAAGAAAGTAGGATTAATCCATTATTTCACAGCATATGGAAAGCCGTATTTGTTTATGTTACCACTAAATATTATTGAAAGAATTATGTTGCCGATATCTTTAAGTCTTAGATTATTTGGTAATATGACTGCTGCAGTTGTAATAATGGAACTTATATATAAAGCATTAGGAGGAGTAAGTTGGTTTGCACAATTAGTAGTACCAATACCACTTCATATATATTTTGATGTGTTTGATGGAACTATACAAATGATTATATTTGTAATGCTCACTATGATTAATATAAAAATAATAGGAGAACATTAATAATTTTAAGGAGGAATTTATTATGAATACTATTGATCCAAAAGCATTTGTAGCAGGTATGGCAGCTGTAGGAGCAGGACTTGCAGCTATAGGTTGTATAGGAGCTGGTATAGGAACAGGTAATGCTACAGGAAAAGCAGTTGAAGGTATCTCAAGACAGCCTGAGGCTAATGGTAAAATTATGAGTGCATTAGTTATAGGTAGTGCCTTTTCAGAAGCTACAGCTATTTATGCAGCATTAATTGGATTACTTTTAATATTTAAGGTGATTTCAAAGTTAATTTAATTGTTATAATAAATTAAGTCTGAAAGGAGGCCTTAAGCTTAATGATAGATATCTCACAATCTATAGCTACTATAATAAATTTTATTTTACTATTAGGGGTAGTAACCTATTTTTTAATTAAGCCTGTACAAAGAATATTAAGTACAAGGCAACAGGATATAAATAATAGAATAAAGAAAGCTAAAGATGATGAAGAAAAGGCTGAAGCTTTGAAGAATGAAAATACTAAGCTATTAAGAGAGTCTAAAGAAAAGGGAAGAACTCTAATAGAAGAATATAAAGTAAAGGCCGAAAAAGTTTCAAATGAAATAATAAGGGATGCTAAGAAAGAAGCCTCTTTAATTGAAGAAAGATCAAGAAATGAAATAAGACTTGAGAGAGAAAAGGCTACAGAGGAAATGAAAAAACAAATTATTGATTTATCACTTTTGATGAGTGCTAAGGCATTGGAAGAAACTATAGATGAAGAAAAACATAGGGAACTTATTAAGGAGTTTATTACTAAGGTAGGTATATAACTATGTATGAGTATTTGGATAGAAGATATTCCCTTGCGTTATATGAAGTTGCAGAAAAAAAAGGCAAGGTAGAAGAATATAGAAAAACTTTAAAAGAAGTTACACAGGTAATAGATAGTAATAATGAACTTATTCAACTTATTAAACATCCACAAATTAGTACTTCTAAAAAGAAAAAGGTATTTATTGAAATTTTTAAGGGCAAAATAGATGAGGAATTATTGTCCTTTTTATTAATTTTAATAGAAAAGGGCAGAATACTGCATCTTAAAGAAAAGCAGATAGAGCTTGAAAAAATATATTTTGAAAAACACAATATGCTGTTTGTAAATGTTAGAACAGTAATACCATTAGATCAAGAGGATAGAAAAAATCTAAAGAATAATTTATCTAAAAAGTATAATAAAGAAATAGTATTAAAAGAAGAAATTGATCCAAGTATTATTGGAGGAGTTTACATAAGAGTTGGAGACGATGTAATTGATGGAACAATTAAATCCAAGTTAAATGAAATGAAAAAATTAATGCTCAGAACAGAATAGAGGTGATACTATGAATATAAATCCTGAAGAAATTACATCAATCATAAAGAAAGAAATAGAAAGATATGAAAAAAAGATACAAACTGAGGATTCGGGTACAATCATACAAATAGGTGATGGAATAGCAAGGGTTTATGGACTTGATGATTGTATTGCGGGAGAATTATTAGAATTTCCTAATGAAGTATATGGAATGGCTTTAAACTTAGAGCAAGATAATGTAGGATGCGTGCTATTTGGTGCTGAGGAAGGATTAAAAGAAGGAGATATAGTAAAAAGAACAGGCAGAGTTGTAGAAGTGCCTGTTGGAGAAGAGCTTATAGGAAGGGTAGTAAACTCTTTAGGAAGAGCTATAGATGGAAAAGGATCAATAAAAACTTCTGAAAAAAGACCAGTAGAAGTTCAAGCGCCTGGAGTTATATATAGACAATCTGTAAAAGAACCTTTGCAAACAGGAATTAAAGCTATAGATTCTATGATACCTATAGGAAAAGGTCAAAGGGAGTTAATAATAGGAGATAGACAAACAGGAAAAACAGCTTTAGCCATAGACGCTATATTAAACCAAAAGGGTAAAGATGTTATATGTATATATGTGGCAATTGGCCAAAAACAATCAACTGTGGCTCATATAGTTAATGATTTAAGTGAGATGGGAGCTATGGATTATACAATAGTAGTATCTTCCACAGCTTCAGAAACAGCACCGCTTCAATTCCTTGCACCATACTCTGGATGTAGTATGGGTGAGTATTTTATGAACAAAGGCAAGGATGTATTGATAGTTTATGATGATTTGTCAAAGCATGCAGTTGCTTATAGAACTATGTCTTTACTTTTAAGGAGACCACCAGGAAGAGAAGCTTATCCAGGAGATGTCTTCTATTTACATTCTAGACTTTTAGAGAGAGCTGCTAAACTTTCAGATAAACTAGGAGGAGGATCTCTTACAGCTATTCCCATTATAGAGACTTTAGCAGGAGATGTAACAGCTTATATTCCTACTAATGTTATATCCATAACAGATGGCCAAATATTCTTAGATGCTGATTTGTTTTATGCAGGAGTAAGACCAGCTGTAAATGCAGGTATTTCTGTATCAAGAGTTGGGGGAAATGCACAAATTAAAGCTATGAAACAAGTAGCAGGAACTCTTAGATTAGAGCTTGCTCAATATAGGGAATTAGCTTCTTTTGCACAATTCGGATCAGATCTTGATAAGGAATCTAAAAAAAGATTAGAAAAGGGAAAAAGATTAGTACAGATATTGCAGCAGAAACAATATGAGCCAATGCCTGTGGAGAAACAAGTAATGATACTTTATGCAGGTGTTAATAATTATTTGATGGATGTTCCTATAGAGAATATAGGAAGATTTGAAAAAGAATTTTTAGATTATATGGATATCCATCATGGAGATATTGGAAAACAAATATTAGAAGAAAAGCAACTATCTGATGAAATAAAACAAAAACTTAATTCAGCTATAGAAGATTTTAAAAAATATTTTTAAGTCAGTGATATGTTGTTTTAGGAGGGAAGCATGGCAGCTGTAGGGCTTATTGAAATAAGAAGAAGGATGAAATCAGTAACTAACACTCAAAAAATCACAAAGGCTATGGGAATTGTTGCTACATCCAAGCTAAAAAAAGTTAGAGTAAAGCTAGAAGGAAATAAAGCTTATAATGATCATTTTGAGGATGTTAAGAATCACATTGTAAACTCTTTAGAGGGCAATAATTTATATACAAAAAAAACTGGGGAAGGAAAAACGCTTTATTTAGTTATAACTTCAAATTTAGGGCTTTGTGGTGGATATAATATAAATGTAGTAAATGAAGCGATAAAAGCACTAACCGATAATAAGGAAAATTCTATATTAATGGTGGTTGGTCGTAAAGGTAAATCTTATTTTAATAAATTTAGAATTCCAATAGAAAAAGAATTTTTAAATATAGATGATGACCCTAAGTTAGAGAATATAAAAGATATAAGCAATTTAATACTTAATTTATATAAAGATAAAACTATAAATTCTGTATATATAGTATATACAAGATTTGTATCTACAGTTAAGCAAGAAGTAGAAACAAAGAAAATACTTCCTCTCCAAATAAGTGATAATGTTGATTTAAAATATAATTTTGAATTTGAAATTAGCCCTAATATGATGCTGGAGCAAATGGTAGAACCTTATATAAATCAAAAAATCTTAAATTATTTATTAAATTCTAAGGTGTCAGAGCAAGCAGCTAGAATGACCGCAATGGATGGGGCTAGCAAGAATGCAAAGGATATACTTGATAAATTGAATACTCAATATAACAGAATAAGGCAAAGTGCTATTACTGAAGAAATATCTGAAATTATTGGAGGAGCTGAAGCTCAAAAGTAATTTGCCAGGAGGTGTAATATGTCAGGAAATGTAGGGAAAGTAATACAAGTAATTGGTGCAGTTATAGATATAAAGTTTGATTCTGAATATCTTCCTAATATATTTAATGCAATAGAGATAGACTTAGATGGTAGAAAGATAATAGCTGAAGTAGAACAACATATAGGAGACGATGTAGTAAGAACTATAGCCATGGAATCTACAGATGGTTTAAAAAGAGGAATAGATGCTGTAGATACAGGAAAACCTATATCAGTACCAGTTGGAGAAAATGTATTAGGAAGATTATTTAATGTATTGGGAAAGCCAATTGATGAATGCGGTGAAGTGGATGGAACTACATATTATCCAATACATAGAAAGGCACCTACTTTTGAAGAACAATCGGTAGAACCAGAGATGTTTGAAACGGGTATTAAGGTTATAGATTTATTGGCACCTTATGAAAAAGGCGGTAAAATAGGACTTTTTGGAGGCGCTGGAGTTGGAAAGACAGTTCTTATACAAGAGCTTATAAATAATATTGCTAAACAGCATGGTGGATTATCAGTGTTTACAGGAGTAGGTGAAAGAACAAGAGAAGGTAATGATCTTTATAATGAAATGAAGGAATCTGGTGTTATTGATAAAACTGCTTTGGTATTTGGACAAATGAATGAACCACCTGGAGCGAGAATGAGAGTGGCATTAACAGGACTTACTATGTCAGAATATTTTAGAGACAAAGGTCAAGATGTTCTTTTGTTTATAGATAATATATTTAGATTTACTCAAGCAGGTTCAGAAGTATCAGCTTTACTTGGTAGAATACCAAGTGCAGTAGGTTATCAGCCAACTCTTGCTACAGAAATGGGAGCTTTACAAGAAAGAATAACTTCTACTATCCACGGGTCAATTACTTCAGTGCAGGCTGTATATGTACCTGCGGATGATTTAACAGACCCAGCTCCAGCTACAACTTTTACGCACTTGGATGCAACTACCGTTTTATCAAGATCTATAGTAGAGCTAGGAATTTACCCAGCAGTAGATCCTTTGGAATCAACATCTAGAATATTAGATCCTAGAATAGTTGGTGAAGAACATTACAAAGTAGCTACAGAAGTAAAACATGTTTTAGAAAGATATAAAGAATTACAAGATATAATAGCAATTTTAGGAATAGACGAACTTTCAGAAGAAGATAAAGCAGTGGTAGCTAGGGCAAGAAGAATTCAAAGATTTTTATCACAACCTTTCACAGTAGCAGAACAATTTACTGGAATGCAGGGTAAGTATGTTCCGGTTAAGGAGACTGTAAGGGGATTTAAAGAGATATTAGAAGGAAAGTATGATGACATTCCAGAAGCTGCATTTTTATTTTCTGGAACCATAGATGAAGTAGTGGAAAAAGGTAAAGCCATGATTAATAAATAAGGGAAAGATGATATATGAATAATAGCATTAAGCTTATAGTAAGTACTCCTTTTAAACAATATTATAATTTAGATATAAGGAAACTTATTACTGAAAGTGTAGTTGGAAAAATAGAAATACTTCCAATGCATTCAGATCTAATAACTCCACTAAAATCTACATTAACCGAGTTTGAAGATATAAATGGTAAAAGATATAAATTTCACAATTCTACAGGGTTAATGAAAGTAACTAATGATGAAGTAAAAATAATATGCGAATATATTGAAGACTCTATATCTTAGGATATAGGGTCTTTATTTATTTGATGACTAGCTGATCTTTACTGCCATCTTCTTCAAATTGGGAGTAAAAACTTTCTCTAAATCAAGAACACTGTTTACATGTTTAACTTTCTGGAATTATATATTAAAGAGTATAAAAAACGCAATAAATATAATTTGTAACACTTTTTTATAGAAATTATATATTAGTAGTATATTTAGTGAATAAATATTTTGTATATGTCTATAATTTAATTTGAAAAGATAATTTGGTAAATTATGTATCTTTTTATATTAAGTTATGGGGGGGAAGCTATTTAAAATAGCGAATATATGAAGAGAAAAGGTTTATTAATTTTAGTTATAGTTTTTTTATCTGGTACTTTGTTTTTATTTGCAGGTAATTCTAAAACTGTGAAGAATGAGGATGTTTTTAATTGTATACTTAAAGATACCAATGGTAAGGTAGTTGAGTATGGTTTAACAACTAATTTTTATAGTAAAGAAGATGGAAATAAAGTTTGTAAAGAAATATTAAAAAAACTAAAAGTTTCTCAAGATCATTATAGGAACACGATTAAAAACGGAAAAATATATTGTATAGAATTTAAGGACAATAACCTAGAAGGATATGTACAAAGTACAAAATATGATAATTATAATGTAGTTACAATAAACGTAAAGGAAAAAAATAAAATAAATGAATTAAATAGACTAGAAGAACAATTTACAGAAATAATAAATAATAAAGATATTAAATTTTTTAAATACGTAAAAGCACAAATAGATGGAGAAGATCTTCAAAAAACAAATAAAAAAATAATTGCTTTGTTGAAAAACGCTAGAGGAGAGAATATTGAAACCATCAAATTAGATAAAGGATATAGTACTACTGCATATACAAAGAAATATAACCCAATAAATGTTAATGGAAAACCAATTGATTTTAATTATGCTTTATGTAGATATCATTCAGGTAATTATATAATAATGGGAACACCGGAGATACTTATTTCTTATTAGCAATTTATATATGGAGGATAAGAATGGATAAGATCATAGTAAAAGGTGGTAATACTCTAAGTGGAGAAGTAAAAATTAGTTCTGCTAAGAATTCAGTATTACCTATTATTGCCGCTAGTATATTAAGCGGGGACAAATGTATTATAGAGAATGCGCCTATGCTAGAGGATGTTTTTGTTATAAGTGATGTTTTGAGATCTGTATCAGCGGATATAGATATAGATAAAAATAGCAATAAAGTTATTATAGATACATCTGATATCTGTGACTGTGAGCCTTGTAGTGAGTTAGTGAAAAAGTTAAGAGCTTCTTTTTTGATAATGGGACCTATGATTTCACGGTTTGGCAAATTTAGGATATCGCTACCAGGAGGATGTAACATTGGAACAAGACCTATAGAATTGCATTTAAAGGGTCTTAATGCTCTTGGAGCAGAGGTAAGTGTGGGACATGGTTACGTAGAAGCTAGAGCTAGAAAATTGATAGGAAATAAAATATATTTAGACTTTCCATCTGTGGGGGCTACAGAAAATATAATGATGGCAGCAGTTATGGCACAAGGAGAAACAGTAATTGAAAATGCAGCAGAAGAACCTGAGATAGAGGATTTAGCGGAGTTTCTAAATAGTATGGGTGCAAATGTTACAGGTGCGGGTACAGATACTATTAGAATAGTAGGAGTTAAAAAACTAAAGGGTACTGTTCATAAACCGATATATGACAGAATAGAAGCTGGGACTTTTATGGTGGCCGCAGCGATTACTAGAAGCAAAATTAAAATAGTGGGAATTAATGAAGACCATATGAAACCCATTATAGCTAAGCTTACAGAAATGGGAGTATCAATAGAAGTCCAAGGACAAAGTCTTGTAGTTGATGGTACAGGTGTACTTAAGCCAATTGATATTAAAACTATGCCCTATCCAGGATTCCCTACAGATATGCAAGCTCAAATGATGGGTCTATTATCTTTGGTAAAGGGAACAAGTATTATAACAGAGACAATATTTGAGAATAGATTTATGCATGCACCTGAAATGAAAAGAATGGGTGCTAATATAAAAATTGATGGAAGAAGTGCAATAATTGAAGGAGCAGATCGACTTACTGGATGTGAAGTTAAATCCACAGATTTAAGAGCGGGGGCGGCATTAATATTGTGTGGATTATCAGCAGTTGGATCCACAGAAGTAACAGATGTTTATCATATAGATAGAGGTTATGTAAACATTGAGAGGAAACTTCAAGGATTAGGTGCTAATATATATAGAAAGTGCATTTAAATATTAAGTAATAAGTGAAAAATTTTTCTCATATAGTTAATAATAAGATACTTTAGATTAAAATAAAGGAGAAAACTATATGAGAAAAAATGATATGTTTTTTTATTTAAGTAGATTTTTAATAACTGTTTTAATTAGTATTACATTTATAACCTTAATTTCTTTTATTATCCTAAGACCAGTGTCTGGCACAAAAGAAAATATAACTAAGCTGGACAAGTCTGAAATAAAATCTAAAAATATTCCCAATGTACCTATTAAAAATCACGAAAAAAATATTAAAGTAAAAGTGTATATTTCTCAGAAAAGGACTGTAGAAGAGATGGATCTAGAAGAATATATAAAAGGAGTAATAGCAGCAGAGATGCCTGTAGAGTTTAATATAGAAGCTTTAAAAGCACAAGCAGTAGCTGCAAGAACCTATGCCCTAGCACATATAGAATCTGAGGGTGGAAAAAGGTGTAGCAATGTTTTGAATGCTGATTTGTGCAATACAACCCATTGTCAAGTATTTATGCATAAAGATGAGAGGATGAAAGATTGGCCTAAAAGTAAAGGAGAAGCTTATTGGAGGAAAATAGAGGATAGTGTTAAAGAAACAAGATCTGAGGTAATAACATATGGCGGAAAAGTGATAAAAGAACCTTATTATTTTGCAGTAAGTAGTGGAAATACAGAAAATGCATCAGAAGTATTTTCTGAATCTATTCCATATTTAAAGAGTGTGAAAAGTCCTGGTGAAGAAAGTGCACAAAAGTATAAAACATCTATAAGTTATTCTAACAATAGTTTAACTAATATAATAAATGGTTATTATCCTAAATCAATTCCTTCATCTAATAGTTTAAAATCCAATATAAAAATAAAGAGTAGAACTGAGGCTGGTAGTGTAAAGGAATTACAATTAGGCAAAACTACAGTTTCAGGAGTTAAATTTAGAAGTATGTTGGGATTGAACTCTACTAATTTTTCTATTGTATTTAATAAGAATAGTGTAGATATAGTATGCAAAGGCTATGGTCATGGTGTAGGAATGAGTCAATGGGGAGCTAATGCTATGGCAAAGAGTAACAAAAATTATAAAGAAATACTGGGCCATTATTATCAAGGAACTAAGGTGGAAAAGTTGTAATTACCCCAATATTTGATAAAGGGAGCATATACTTTAATGTATGTGCTTCCTTTTTTGTCAAAATATATATAAAAAAAATGAAATAAAAAGAAAAAAATTTAAATAAAAAATGTATTTTTTACTAACGTCTGGACAAACTACAAAAAGGAGGTGTTGATATGGATAATAAAAATTCAAACAAGTTTTCAAACTTTATAAAGAAGGAGGGTTTTTATGTAATACTGTTTCTTTGTTTATGCATTTTAGCTGCAGTAGCTGTTATAACTACAAAAAATAATAAGCAGGCTAGAAAACAACTTCCATCTCAACAACCAAGTGTTGTTCAAAATGAAAGTGGTAAGGAAGTAGCAAAAGGAACAGAGCAAACTTATCCTGATTATGATAATGCTCTTCAAGTAAAGAATGAAGAAAAAAAGGAAAATGCTAATAATCAGGTTCAAAAAAATGAAAATAAGACTGCTCAGGTAGCTAAAAATGTTGAGACAAAGTTTATTAAACCTGTGCAAGGAATATTAGCAAGAGGATATTCAGAAGAACCTGTATTTTGGAAATCTACTAATAGCTACAGGCCTAATTTTGGAGTAGATATTAAATGTGAAGTTGGTAAGCCAGTAGTTGCAGTTACGGATGGAAAAGTAGAAAGCATTGAAACTGATGGGATAGATGGTATTCAAGTTACAATCAATCATCAGAATGGTTTGAAAACAATATACTCAAATTTGGATTCCAAATTGGCTGTGAAGAAAGGTGAAATGGTTAAAACAGGATCAAAGTTAGGTTGTGTAGGTAAAACTACAGTAAGAGCTTCCTATGAAACTTATGGGGATCATTTACACTTTGCAGTTTTAAAAAATGGAGAATTTATAAATCCATCTAAGTATATAAAGTATTAACAATGAGCCATTTTCCGAGGTTTATATCGGAAAATGGCTAACCAAATGTAATTTAAATATAGGGCATGGCATATTTATAAATATAGAAGGGTTAAGGAGGTAGCAGGTTGAAAGACTACATTGAAGAAAGAGTTCTTGAAGTTGCAAATTATATTATAAGTTCTAAAGCTACGATTAGAAAAACAGCCAAGGTATTTGGAGTTAGTAAAAGTACTATTCATAAAGATATGACGGAAAGGTTACCTAAAATAAATCCTCAAATTGCAAGGGAAGCAAAAAATATACTTGATTACAATAAATCTGAAAGGCATATAAGAGGTGGAAAAGCAACCAAAATGAAGTACAAGGCTATTGAAGGATAGATACATTCCTATTATAATTAAATTATATTGTAATAAGAAATTAAATAATCTTATTAGATAAAGAATAACGAAAGAGTAGGTGGGAATAATAGGAATGTTTTTTAATGTTGGAACTGATATGGGAATAGATTTAGGGACAGCTACTGTATTAGTATTTATTAAGGGTAAAGGTGTTGTTTTAAAGGAGCCTTCAGTAGTAGCTATAGATAAGAGTAAAAACAAAGTGTTAGCTGTTGGAGAAGAAGCTAGACAAATGATAGGAAGAACTCCAGGGAACATTATTGCTACTCGTCCGTTAAAGGATGGAGTTATTTCAGATTATGATTTAACAGAAAAGATGTTAAAGTATTTTATAACAAGAGTTTGTGGAAAAAGGAAAATGGTTTCACCTAGAGTAGTAGTGTGTATACCATGTGAAGCAACAGGAGTAGAGAAAAGAGCAGTAATTGATGCAGCTAAAAATGCAGGAGCTAAAAAGGTATTTTTAATTGAAGAACCTTTAGCGGCAGCTATAGGATCAGGGCTTGATATAACAAGAGCTAGTGGAAGCATGGTTATAGACATAGGAGGAGGAACTACTGATATTGCTATTATATCTTTAGGAGGAATAGTAGTCAGATCTTCCATAAAAATTGCAGGAGATAAGTTTGATGAAGCTATAATAAGATATATAAGAAAAAAACATAAGTTAATGATTGGAGAAAGAACTGCAGAAGATTTAAAAATGAATATAGGTTCAGCATATAAAAGAGAAGAAGAAGTAACTATGGAAATAAGAGGAAGAGATTTAATTACAGGACTTCCCAAAAATATATCAGTATCCTCGGAAGAAATGAGAGAAGCTTTAAGCGAGACTGTAAATGCTATTGCAGAATGTACACATTCAGTTTTAGAAAAAACTCCACCTGAATTGGCAGCTGATATAGCTGATAAGGGTATAGTAATGACAGGAGGCGGTGCCCTCTTATATGGACTTGATAAGTTAATACAGGATGTAACAAAAGTTCCTGTACACATATCAGAAGAGGCTGTTTCCTGTGTAGCTATAGGTACAGGTAAAGTCTTAGATTATTTAGACAAGTTAGATGTAACCTTTAGCGGTGACGATATTAGTTTAATTGATTAGTGTTTTTACTAATTTGGTTATTAAAAGCAAAGGCTTTATCCTTTGCTTTTAAATTTATTTATAATCTTTAATTAGTTGAATTTAAAAAGTTTAAATTATAAGCATATAAAAGGGAGTCTGTTATTACCTTAGAGATATTCAATACTAAATCTAATCTTATTGTGTTATTAGTGAATATATTATTTTCTGTAGAATCTACAATTCCTATTATGGAGGCCTTTCCAACGTGTGGAAGTGTTTTTCCAACCCCTTTGCCGGGATGAATAGAATAATCTCTAGCATGAATTTCTCCAATATTATCAGTATCACCAAGACAGGCATCTATACCTATCATATTTGATGTAGGATAAGCAAGTTTAATTTCTTGCAACTTTTTATCAATATTTAAAGCGTGTATAGGCTCCGATATTGTTCCGAACACTGGAAGAGAGAAGTTTTTTTCTTTTAATAAGGTTCCTACTAAAGGGCCAAGGCAATCGCCTATGCATCTATCTGTACCTATACATACTACTATAGTATTCACATCTAGATAATCTTTTATAAAATAAGCGAGTTTATAATAGGATAAAGGATCTTTAAAATGTGCTTTAACTTTATTCAATAGCTACACCTCCTTAATTATTTATATGAAGCATAGCTGTTGAATATTAAAGTTATTTATGAACTAATATTTTGACTTATCCCATATACTTAATTGTTCCACATTCATTAAAGCCTTTAAAAGATGATCTTTTAAATCGGGAATTTCTTTTTCCAATGAATAGGTCAAGTCCTTTACAAATTGTCGTTTAGTATATCCATTAGCAGGACAAGGGTTTGTTATTATAGGGAAATTATGTTTTTTTGCTAAGCTTTTTATGTCTAATTCATCTATATATACCATCGGTCTTATTACAGTTATTTCTTTTCTGTCTAGGTAGGTTTTGGGTGAAAAGCTACTTATTCTACTTTCATAAAACATAGACATAAGTAATGTTTCTATAGCATCATTTTTATGATGACCTAATGCAACCTTAGTACATCCAAGTTGTTTAGCATTATCATTTAGTATTCCTCTTCTTAAGTTAGCACAAAGAGCACAGGGATTTTTTTCTTTTCGTATATCAAATACGATTTCTTTTATATCAGATTTTACTATATAAAAAGGTACATTTAAATCTTTGCAAAGAATCTCCATAGGTGAAAAATCTACCCCAGTGCCAGGATCTATTGTTATAGCTATTAAATCAAATGGTTCAGGAGAAAATATTCTATATCTGCTTAATAGATGTAATAATGTTATGCTATCTTTACCACCAGATAATCCTATAGCTATTTTATCGCCAGATTGTATTAATTTAAAATCAGCTACTGCTCTTCTTAATTTGCTTAAAAGTTTTTGCATATATATCCCCTCATTTTATAAAAATATAGTATATAAAAAGAATTATAATATAAGAGGCTATATAAATAAAGAAGAAATATTTTATAAATGTAATTTAAATAAATTAAAATCATACAAGTATTTAAAATAGAGAAAAAGTTAGAAAAATGGAGTAATGTCCACAAGATTTGCGATAAAGGGCAGTATTTATGTTTGAAATTTATTTCATATGATTGTATACTAATCCTTGTCAACGCACGAAAGTTGAAAAAACAACTTAATATGCTGGTATAGCTCAGCAGGTAGAGCAACTGACTTGTAATCAGTAGGTCCCGGGTTCGATTCCTGGTGCCAGCACCATATGTGGAGGAATTCCCGAGCGGCCAAAGGGGGCAGACTGTAAATCTGTTGGCTATCGCCTTCGATGGTTCGAATCCATCTTCCTCCACCACATAACCTAACAACTTAATATGCTGGTATAGCTCAGCAGGTAGAGCAACTGACTTGTAATCAGTAGGTCCCGGGTTCGATTCCTGGTGCCAGCACCATACATGGAGGAATTCCCGAGCGGCCAAAGGGGGCAGACTGTAAATCTGTTGGCTATCGCCTTCGATGGTTCGAATCCATCTTCCTCCACCAAAAGACACTTTAATAGTGTCTTTTTTTCTATGTAGCCATTTGATAGTATACATAATTTTACATATTATTAATAATTTAATAATTGACATAAGCTTTATACTATGTTAACATTATAGAATAAAATAGTATAAAAAGCTCTTATCAAGAGAGGTGGAGGGAAAGGGCCCTATGAAACCCGGCAACCAGTACTTTGTACTACGGTGCCAATTCCTGCAGAAGATTTCTGCAAGATAAGAGGAATGGGAATAAATCACCTCTTCTTATTGAAGAGGTTTTATTTTTTGTAGGTTCATTGAAATGGAGGTAATAAAATGAGAAAATTATTTACATCAGAGTCAGTTACAGAAGGACATCCAGATAAAATTTGTGATCAGATTTCCGATGCAGTTTTAGATGCCATACTTGCACAGGATCCAAATGGTAGAGTAGCTTGTGAAACTACAGTAACTACTGGTATGGTATTAGTTGTGGGGGAAATTACAACTAATTGTTATGTAGATATTCCAAAAATTGTAAGACAGACAATAGAAGGAATAGGATATACAAGAGCTAAATATGGTTTTGACAGTGATACATGTGCTGTTTTAACTTCAATAAATGAGCAATCTCCTGATATAGCTATGGGAGTTAATGAAGCTTTAGAAGCTAAGCAAGGAGAAATGGATAAAGAGGATGCGATAGGTGCAGGAGACCAAGGTATGATGTTTGGTTTCGCAACTAACGAAACTCCTGAATATATGCCTATGCCAATAGCTATGGCTCATAAATTATCAAGAAAGTTATCAGAAGTTAGAAAGAATGGAACATTAGATTACTTAAGACCAGATGGGAAAACACAGGTTACAGTAGAATATGAAGATAATAAACCAGTAAGAATAGATACTATAGTAATATCAACTCAACATAGTCCTGAGGTTACTAGGGAGCAAATAGAGAAAGATTTAATTCAGTATGTTATAAGTGAAGTTGTACCAGCTGGATTATTAGACGAAAATACTAAGTATTATATAAATCCAACAGGTAGATTTGTTGTGGGAGGACCTCAAGGGGACGCAGGTTTAACTGGAAGAAAAATAATAGTTGATACTTATGGTGGATATGGAAGACACGGTGGTGGAGCATTCTCAGGAAAAGATCCAACAAAGGTTGATAGATCAGCAGCTTATGCAGCAAGATGGGTTGCTAAAAATTTAGTTGCTGCTGGAGTAGCAGATAAATTAGAGATTCAATTAGCTTATGCTATAGGAGTTGCTAAACCAGTTTCTATATCAGTTGATACTTTTGACACTGGAAAGATTAAAAATGATAAAATTGTTGAGATAGTGAATAAAGTATTTGATTTAAGACCAGCTGCTATAATTAAAAATCTTGATTTAAGAAGACCTATTTACAATCAAGTAGCATCCTATGGTCACTTTGGAAGAATAGACTTAGATCTTCCATGGGAGAGATTAGATAAAGTAGAAGAAATAAAAAAATATCTATAATATATATAAGCTAAGACGGTTACTACTAAAAGGTAGTAACCGTCTTAATTTTATTTATGGGATTTTTATTCATACACTAATACTGACATCCTACTTATGCTGAAATAAAGGATATTGAATAATCAGAAAGTTGCTTAAGATTCAATGAGTTTATCTTGAGAAAATTATTGTAATACAGTATGCTATAATATATAAAAAAGAAGTAGGAGAGATCTTATGGAAGAAGTCCATGGAATTGTAGATTCTATAATATTTAAAAATGACGAAAACGGATATGTAGTTGCAAAGATAAAGGAAGAAGGAAAGTTATTTACTATAACAGGATGTATTCCGTATATTATGGAAGGACAAAGCTTAAAATTAGGGGGAGAATGGATTATTCACCCTCAATTTGGTGAACAATTTAAAGTGGAGTTATGTGAGGAAGCCCTTCCTAATACATCAGCAGGAATTGAAAGATATTTAGCTTCAGGAGTAATATCTGGAATAGGACCTGTAACTGCAAAAAAGATTGTGGAAAAATTCAAGGATAAAGCATTAGATGTACTTGAAAATAATATTGAAAGATTAAAAGAAATAGAAGGAATAGGAGATAAAAAGATATCCATTATATATGAATCTTATAGTAAACAAAAAGAACTTCAAAATATAATGATGTTTTTTCAAAGTTATGGAGTAACACCTAATCAGTGTATAAAGATATATAAAAGATTCAAAGAAGAATCTGTAAGAATGGTAAAGGAAAATCCATATGTATTAACAGAAGAGATATCTGGGATAGGATTTAAAACTGCAGATAAAATAGCTAGAAGCTTGGGTATAGAAGCCACTTCCACCTTTAGAATACAGAGCGGTATAAAATACATAATTAATCAGTTTTGTGGATTAGGGAATACTTGTATGCCTGTTTCCAAGCTTATAAAAGATGGGTTAAATATATTAGGAGTAGCAGAAGAGATTATAAGAGAAAATCTATTAGCAAGTGCTTATGAAGGAAGGATTAAGGTTGAAGCTATAGAAGATAAACAGTATGTATTTACTATTCCGTACTATTACTGTGAATTAGGAGTTACAAAGAAAATTATAACTTTATCTCTTTGTAATTATAATAAATTAGACATGGATATTGATAAAGAAATAGAAGAGTTTGAAGGCAAAAATAACATTAAATTTGCATCTTCCCAAAAAGAAGCAATAAAAGGTGCGCTATCTAGTGGAGTGGAGATAATAACAGGGGGACCTGGTACAGGTAAAACCACAATAATAAATTGTATAACTCAAATTTTTGAAAAGCATGGTTTTAGAGTTCTTATGGGAGCGCCAACAGGAAGAGCTGCCAAGAGAATGTCAGAAGCTACAGGAAAAGAGGCCAAAACTATACACAGACTATTAGAAATGGGTATAAGTGAAGATGAGGAAATGTCATTTTGCAAAACAGAAGAAACTCCATTAGAGTGTGATGTAATAATAGTAGATGAAGCCTCGATGATAGATATAGTACTTATGAATAATCTTTTAAAAGCCGTGTCTTTAGGAACTAGGCTTATAATTGTAGGCGATGTAGATCAACTTCCGTCTGTAGGACCTGGTAATGTTTTAAGGGATCTAATAGAAAGTAATTGTGTTAAGGTTATAAGACTAAAAGACATATTTAGACAGTCATCTAAAAGTATGATTACTGTAAATGCACATAAAATAAATAATGGAGAAATGCCAGTGTTAAATGAAAGAGGAAAGGATTTTTATTTTATAAATTGTGAAGAAAATAATAAGATACTAGATACTCTAGTTGGTCTTATAGATAAAAGGCTTCCAAATTATAATAAGGATTGGGATAAATTAAAGCATATTCAAATATTAACCCCTATGAGAAAAGGCGTTTTAGGAGTAGAAAATTTGAATAAAAAGTTGCAACAGGTATTAAATCCTCCATCAGAAAGTAAAAAAGAAAAGGAATTTAGAGATAATATATTCAGGGTTGGAGATAAAGTAATGCAAACTAAGAATAATTACTCTCTTAAATGGATTAGAATAGCTGGAATAGGAGAAGATGAAGGAGTAGGTATATTTAATGGTGATATGGGATATATAGAAGATATAGATGAGGAAAATAATACCGTATCAATTATATTTGATGATGAAAGAAAGGTAATATATGAAACTATATATTTAGATGAGATTGATTTAGCTTATGCTATTACAATACATAAGAGCCAAGGTAGTGAATTCCCTGTAGTCATTGTTCCATCCTTTATGGGACCTCCATTACTTATGAATAGGAATTTGTTGTATACTGGGATAACTAGGGCAAAAAAGTTAGTTGTACTAGTAGGTTCTATTAAAGCTGTTAAATTTATGATTGATAACAACAGAAGTTTTGAAAGGTATTCTCTTTTGCAGTGGAGAATAGAAGATGTATTAAGTAATGTTGATTAAATTTAAAACTTTTAATAAATGATATTGGAGTGTACTTGGTTATGCCTATAAATAGAAGTTTCAAGTTTTCCTTAGAAGTAGAAAAGATAAGTAATTATATTGAAAATTGGTTGCATTATAGTAGTGAACAATTTTTAAATGTTATTACAGTGCCTCATAACTCAACATTAATTTTTATTAAGGCTATAAATAGCTATATTAATAAAGGTAAGAAAGTTTTATATATAACTAATGAGAGAGAGGAATATATAGATATTATAGCTAATATAAGGAAATATACTGATTCTAAAAATTATGCATATTTAAGAAGTAATAGAGTAGAGTTACAGAAAAAATTAATAGTTTCTAATTATAAAAATGCTTCAAATATAGGTGATAAGTTTGATTTGGTAATTTATGATGATGTTAGAAGTTTGCCTATTTATACTGAAGATGAAATTATACGTATAATGGCTAGAAATTGTAGGGAAAGAGGTAAATTTATAATCTTTTCTGTAGAAAGCATATTCAAAAATAAAAGAGAAGTATTATTGCCCATTTGTGACAATAGGATGCCGATTATAGAACCAAGAATAGTAGTTACAAAAATAAATTTAAATAGCGATGTGCCATACAACATTTATGAGTATTTAAAGTGGAATATAGAATATGAAAAAAAAGCTATAATTTATGTGCCAGATAAACAGAAGCTTAGTAATGTATTTAGATATTTAAGTGTATATTTTAAAGATATAAATAGAAGCTTATTTTATTTTTTTAAGGAAAGTGAAGATTTAAAAACAATATTTAATTTTATGAAAATGAAGAGGGGTATAATAATAACAGATGATTTTAAAGAAAAAACTTATAGAATTACAGAAGATAGAGAAACAAATGAAATAGTATTTTTTGCAGATGATTATACTTTTAACTATAAAAAACTTGTTTATTTCTGTGGGGAATCAGCCTTGATTAAAAAGAATATTATGAGAGAAGTAATCTTTTTAGGAAATGAGGAAACAGAACATATGGATAGAGCTAAAAATATAATAAGGAACTTTAATAAAGAAGCTTGGGAAAAAGGATTAATAAGTATTTAGATCTTATTAAGGAAGGAATCTGTTCGGTAGTATATAGTGAAGAGGCTGAATGTCCAATATGCAAAGTGTATTCACAAGATGGAACTCTATGTGAAAAGTGTTCATCTAGAATTAAGCTTTGTTATAATAGTTATATACTAAATCATAATAATATTGATTTCAAATATTATAGTGCAGCGTATTATGCTGGAACTATGAAAGAATTAATACTTAGGTTAAAGTATAAAAGTGATTTTGTTTCTGGTGAAATATTAAGTAATTATATGATAAGTAAAATAATAGAGGAAAATATTTGTTGTGATATTTTAACATATGTACCTATGAGTAGAAAGGCTTTAAGAAAAAGAGGATACAATCAGAGTGAATGTTTGGCAAGAAATATAGGGAAAGAGCTAAATATACCTATAATAAGGACTTTAAAAAAGATAGAAAATACCCAGGATCAGATTGGATTAAATGGAGAAGAAAGATGGCAAAATATTAAAGACTCTTTTAAAGTTATTAATAAACAAAAATTAAATAATAAAAAAATAATTTTAATAGATGATGTTATAACCACTGGTGCTACAGCGTTTTATTGTGCTAGGGAGTTACTTAAAGGCGGAGTGAGAGAAATAAATATCTTGACTGCAGCTAAAAGTAATGTATAATTTTTATTATATTAGGTTAGGTTTGTGATTGAAAGTCGATGCCAGTCGCAGGCGAAACGATCCACGTAAGTTAAATAAAATGTTTAATGAGCATGGTGCGGCTTAGAAGTAAGTCCTGCCGTTAAAAAATAACGAGAGGATTAGTAGTGAGAGGTTAATTCCGGGTAGCAAAAGTTCCAGCAGGCGAGTGTGGGGTCAAAGATCAGGTCAGCTAACTTAATATTTTAAGTCCTTATTTCTTTATTGAAATAAGGACTTAAAATTTTTTTGAAGGTAATAAAAATGAATTTATAAGAAAAAATAAGAAAGCTTAAGTAATAATAACAACATTTATTTTAATATTTTGTAAATTTAAATAATTCATCTTGTTATTTCACGTAAATAGTATTAAAATATAATTAATAAAACATAACATTACTCCATAGGGGTAAGGAGAGGGGCTGAAGGTATGAGAATTACAGTAACAGGAAAAAATATTGAAATAACTAATGCGTTAAGAAATATGGTGGAAAAAAAGCTGGAAAAATTGAGCAAGTATTTTAATCCTGATGTAGAGGCCCATGCTACATTGAGTGTTCAAAAAAATAGACAAATAATAGAAGTTACAATTCCATTTAATGGCGTAATATTAAGAGGAGAAGAGTCAAATGAAGACATGTATGCTTCTATAGATTTGGTAATTGATAAATTAGAAAGACAAATAAGAAAACAAAAAACTAAACTCCAAAGAAGAAATCATGGAGATTCACTTAAATTTCAAACTATACCAGATATAGATGATAGAAGTGGCCAAGAGTCAAGAATTGTAAAAACTAAAAAATTTGCAATTAAGCCAATGTCAGAAGAAGAGGCAGTTTTGCAGATGGAACTTTTAGGACATAATTTCTTTGTATATGAAAGTGCAGATACTCAGGAAGTACATGTAGTTTATAAAAGAAAAGATGGTAATTATGGTTTAATAGAGCCAGAATTTGAATAATAAAGAGGAGGTTACACCTCCTCTTTTAAGTTTAGAAAATATAATAAATTTTCAAAGCTATCTATAACTAGATTTGAATCGTAGGGAGATCTAATATAGTCATCAAAGGTAAATTTATTTGTTAATAAGAGAATAAGTTTACATCCTAATCTTTGAAATTGCATATAATCATCTCTAAGAAAATCTGCAATAACAATAGTATTTTTTGTTTCTATGTTAAGTCTTTTAAATAAATATACACTATTATAAAGTGGCGGAAGGTCTGGGATAATTATTCTATTACTATAAAAAGT
The DNA here is from genome assembly GCF_000619945.1 of Clostridium lundense DSM 17049. Taxonomy (GTDB): domain Bacteria; phylum Bacillota; class Clostridia; order Clostridiales; family Clostridiaceae; genus Clostridium_AO; species Clostridium_AO lundense. Next base: position 140,822 of record NZ_JHVC01000002.1, read on the forward strand.
CTTTATATATTTTAAGCTACAGTCCTTATTACACATATTACAATTATAAAACCTATTAGCACAAAGATTTGAAGAGAAAACAAGGGGGACATTGAGTTCGTTTATTGTTTTTAAGTTATCTTTTGTGATATTAGTAGTAGAAATAAAAATAAGAGAGGGATTGTCATAATCTATATGTATATTTTGAAGATAAAAGTCGTCTAAGTCATTTGTAGTACTTATTGGGTATATAGTAAAATTATCATATAGATTTTTGCAATGGTCTAATAGGAGATAAGTAGGTGTTAGTATATTATCAAAATCACATGAAACGCCATTTGATATTAATGTTTTATACAAGGACCTTTTACTTAGATCGCAATCATGAGTGAAAAAGTAACACTTGGACATAGGGACTCTGTTTATAAATTTTAAACATTCCTTCTTTAATTCATTGTTATTTAAAAGAGCATTTTCTACATAAAAGATATAGTTATTTAAATGAGATAGCATAATATCACTCCAATTTAATCTTACTTTTATTATAATACCTAATTGTATTTATTGTAAAATATTATTTAACAATTTCATATTTGTCAGTATATAAGTTGAACACATATAAAATAGGTGTTATAATTTATAAAGTATATACTATATTGAAAATATAATAGTGAGGATGGAAAAAAATGAGACTTTTTGAAAAAATTTTTGGAACATATAGCGATAGAGAAGTAAAAAGAATAGTGCCATTAGTAGATAAAATAGATTCATTAGATTCAAAAATGCAGGCCTTAACAGATGAGCAGTTAAGAGCAAAAACTGATGAATTTAAGGAAAGATTAGAAAAAGGTGAAACCTTAGATGATATATTAGTAGAGGCTTTTGCTGTTGTTAGGGAAGCTGGAGATAGAACATTAGGTCTTAAACACTTCAGAGAACAGCTTATGGGTGGTATAGTTCTTCACCAAGGAAGAATTGCGGAGATGAAGACTGGTGAAGGTAAGACATTAGTGGCTACCGCACCAGCATATTTAAACGCCCTTGCAGGAAAAGGCGTTCACATAGTTACAGTTAATGATTATCTTGCAAAAAGAGATAAAGAAATTATGGCTCCTTTATATGAGTTTTTAGGATTAACTGTAGGAGTTATACTTCATGATTTAGAGCAAGCTGAGAGACAGGAAGCTTATAATTGCGATATTACCTATGGAACAAATAGTGAATTTGGATTTGATTACTTAAGAGATAACATGGTTATTTATAAAGAAGAAAAAGTACAAAGAGATCTTAACTTCGCTATAGTAGACGAAGTTGACTCTATTTTAATAGATGAAGCAAGAACTCCCCTTATAATATCAGGTCAAGGAGAAAAATCTACTGAATTTTATAAAGTAGCAGATTACTTTGCAAAATCATTAAATAAAGATAAAGATTTTACTGTAGATGAAAAGGCTAATTCAGTAATACTTACAGATGAGGGTGTAGATAAAGCAGAAGCTTATTTCAAATTAGAAAATTACGCAGATCCAGAAAACATGGAAATTCAACATCATGTTGTTCAGGCGTTAAAAGCTAATTATATGATGAAAATGGATAAAGACTATATAGTAAGAGACGGCGAAGTAATGATAGTAGATGAATTTACTGGAAGGGTTATGGAAGGAAGAAGATATAGTGATGGTCTTCATCAAGCCATAGAAGCTAAAGAAGGAGTAAAAGTAGAAAGAGAATCAAAAACTTTAGCAACTATAACATACCAGAATTACTTTAGAATGTTTAAAAAATTATCTGGTATGACAGGTACTGCCCAAACTGAAGAAGGTGAATTTAGACAAATATATGGTCTTGACGTAATAGTAGTTCCAACACATAAGCCAGTTGTAAGAATAGACCAGCCAGATTTAGTTTATAAGACTGCTAAAGGAAAGTTTAAGGCTATAGTTGATGAAATAGTAGAAACTAATAAGAAAGGTCAGCCTATACTTGTTGGTACAGTAAGTATAGAGAAATCAGAATTACTTTCAGAAATGCTTAAAAAGAGAGGAATTCGTCATCAAGTTCTTAATGCTAAATATCATGAAAAAGAAGCAGAAATAGTATCTCATGCTGGTGAATATGCTATGGTAACTATTGCTACGAATATGGCAGGACGTGGTACTGATATTAAGCTAGGAGAAGGCGTAGTAGAAGCAGGTGGACTTAAGATAATCGGTACAGAAAGACATGAATCAAGAAGAATTGACAATCAGCTAAGAGGACGTTCTGGTCGTCAAGGAGATCCTGGTGAATCAAGATTCTATGTATCTTTAGAAGATGATCTAATGAGAATATTTGGTTCTGATAAGCTAAAGGGCATAGTTGAAAAATTAGGCCTTGAAGATGATGAAGCTATAGAAAGTAAGATGGTAAGTGGTGCTATAGAAAATGCACAGAAGAAGGTAGAAGGAAATAACTTTGATATAAGAAAAACATTAATACAATATGATGATGTTATAAATAAGCAAAGAGAAATAATTTACAAACAGAGATCCGAAGTTCTTGAAGGAAGAGATTTAAAAGATCAAGTTCAAGAAATGGTGAAAGATGTGGTTTATTCAGCAGTAGATTCACACATTTCTGGAGTGGAAGAAGAATTTGAAAATGAATTAGGAAATTTAGTTCATTACTTAGAAGATATATATCTTCCAAAGGATTATGTAAATGTTGATGATTTAGCTAAACTATCAAATGATGAAATAAAAGAGAAACTATATACAATAGCTTTCAATATGTATGAGGAAAAAGAAGAAGAATTTGGTCCTGAACAGATGAGAGAAATTGAAAGAGTAATTCTTTTAAGAGTTGTTGATACAAAATGGATGGATCATATAGATGATATGGATCATTTAAAACAAGGTATTGGTCTTAGAGCATATAAACAACAGGATCCAGTTCAAGCTTACCAATTTGAAGGAAGCCAAATGTTCGATGAAATGATCTATAATATAAGAGTAGAAACTATTAAGTACCTTTTCCATGTTCAGATACAAAGAGCACCAGAAAGAGAAAGAGTAGCTAAAGAAACTGCTACAAATTATGATGGTGATGGTTCAGTTAAAAAGGAACCTGTAAGAAAAGAAAATAAAGTGGGAAGAAATGATCTTTGTCCATGTGGAAGCGGTAAAAAATATAAAAATTGTTGTGGAAGAGAAGCATAATAGGAGTTGATATAAAGTGTTATTGGAGTTAGAAGAGGCTTTAGGCCAGTTAAACTCAATGGAAGTTACACTTAAAGAGATTGGTGATTCACTTTGACTTAGTTTCCTTAAACTATAGAGTGGAAGAGCTGCAAAATAAGATGCAGGAGCCTAATTTTTGGAGTGACCTAAAAAAGGCTCAAGAAGTAACTCAAGAGGAAAAGTTTTTAAAGGAAAGATTAAGCAAATACAATAGCTTTTTAGGAAGAATAGAAGATGCCAAGGTTTTAATAGAGTTAATTAAGGAAGAGGAAGATAAATCTTCCTTAGTTGACTTATTAGGAGAAGTAAGTGACCTACAAAATACTGTAGAAGCTTTTAGAGTAGAGGTCTTATTATCAGGAGAATATGATAGAAATAATGTTATTATTACTTTACATGCTGGAGTTGGAGGCACAGACGCTCAAGACTGGACTGAAATGCTACTAAGAATGTATACAAGATGGGCAGAAAAAAAGGGATATAAGGTAGAAACTATAGACCTACTTCCAGGAGATGAAGCGGGAATAAAAAGTGTTACTCTTAAAATTATTGGGGATTTTGCCTATGGATATCTGAAAGCTGAAAAGGGTATACACAGATTAGTAAGGATATCCCCGTTTAATGCTAATGGCAAAAGGCAAACTTCTTTTGCATCTCTTGAAATATTGCCTGAGCTTACAGAAAGTCAAGATATAGAAATCAGACCAGAGGATTTAAAAGTAGATACCTACAGAGCAAGTGGTGCAGGTGGACAGTATGTAAATAAAACGGAATCAGCTATTAGAATGACTCATATACCTACAGGAATAGTAGTTCAATGTCAAAATGAAAGAAGTCAGCATTCTAATAGGGAAACTGCTCTTAAAATGTTGAAATCAAAATTAGTAGAATTGAAAGAAGCTGCGCATAAAGAGAAAATAGAGGATTTAACTGGAGAGCTAAAGGATATGGGTTGGGGAAGTCAAATACGTTCCTATGTATTCCATCCATATAATCTAGTTAAGGATCATAGGACTGGAGCAGAAACAAGTAATTTAGGTGCAGTTATGGATGGAGATATAGATTTATTTATAAATGAATATCTTAAGCAAAAACAGCAGTAATATATCAAAAGGTGCTATATGTTAGCACCTTTTAATTTTTAAATGAAATAGAAGTAATATGGTTATTAAAGAAATAATACAAAATGCCTTATAATATATAATTAGAGGGTTATTATCAAAAGCATATTTAATAATTTCTTTAGAGGCTATATTAAAGCACCTATCTATAGATTTAGTACTTATAAAGGAAGCTTTGTCATTAGGTGTATGAATACGAGTTGAGTCGTTATCTATAAATGTTATTGCATCAATGCCAGCAGTTGTAAAAGCCTCATGATCACTAGAATCCTGGAATAGATAATCAAAGTATATTTTTTCTTTAGCACACACAGAAGCAGCAGATTTTATAAGAGGAGAATTTTTAGAGTTATTTTCTCCGCCCATAATACACAATGGAATAGAATTATTAGTTCCTATCATGTCAAAATTAAAAACTTTACTATTCTGTAGTATTTTAAAGTTTTCTTTAACAAATTCATTGGACCCTAAGCAACCAAATTCTTCCCCGTTGAAGGCTATAAAGATTATGTTTTTATCTGGTTTACCTATGGAGTTTAAGTATTTGCTCATCTCTATTACAAAAGATATTCCAGATGCATTATCTAAAGCTCCTGGATATACTGTATTTTTCAAATCTGTACCTAAGTGATCAAAATGAGCCGATATTATAATAGGTGATGAAGAAGTATCTTTTCCTGGAACAATACCTATTACATTATTAATATTTGTTTCTTTTACTGTAAAAGGTATATAGCAGTCAATTTTATATCCCTTATTTATATAATTAATAATTTCTCCTTTTACATAACTAGTAAGCATTATACCCATATCTATTCTGCTGTTATGTGAGAAAGAGCTCCTAAACTCCAAATTATCATTTTCAGGGACAAAGAATGCAAAATTACCCTTGGAAGAGTTTACTGTAAAAAAGTTATCATCAAGAGATATGTTGTCTGCTTTATTAAAAGTTAATTTGTTCTTTCTAAAGTTTATCATATCTTCTTTATAGTCTTTTGAATAAATATATTCTTTTATTAACTCATTCTGCTTATTAATAACCTTTAGATAAGGTTTTTCATTTAATTTTTCAGGATAAAATGTAGAAAAACTATGATAATAGTTTTCGTTGAAAGGATCAATTTTATTTTCCATAAATTTATTTTTGATAAAATTTGCTGCTTCTAAATTTTCTATAGATCCTGCTAACCTACCCTTTAATTCATCAGAGGATAAATATTCTATATTTTTTTTAACAGAATAACTATTAAAGGGTTTTATATTCAAGAATAGGTTAAAACTAAAGTAAAATATTATAAGAAAAAGAGTTATAATATAGCTAAGAATTTTTTTAAACATTGGTATCTCCTTAATAAAATTAATATCTTCTAAAAGATATATATTACATTGCAAAATAGTATATAACTGTTGTAAAATAATTTTGACCATAAGTTATTGGAAAAAAGTAAAAAAAATGGAGGAAAATATGAGAAGCATAGAGGAAAGATTAAGTAAAGAGTTAAATGTTAGTATAAATCAGGTGAAAAGCGTTATAGAATTATTAGATGGGGGTAATACTATTCCCTTTATTGCCAGATACAGAAAAGAAGTTACTGGTGGTTTAACAGATGTAACGTTAAGACAACTCTCAGAAAGACTTACATATTTAAGAAATTTGGATGAAAGAAAAGAAGATGTTATAAGAATTATAGAAGAACAAGGAAAGTTAACTGAAGACTTAAAAGAAAATATATTAAAGTGTGATACACTAACAGAGGTAGAGGATTTATATAGACCATTTAAACCTAAGAAAAGAACAAGAGCTACAATAGCAATAGAAAAGGGATTAAAGCCATTAGCAGATTTAATACTAGAAGGAAGTTTTAAAGGCAATATTGAGGAAAAAGCTTCCCAATATATTGATGAAGAAAAAGGAGTTACTACAGTAAAGGATGCTTTAGAAGGAGCACAGGACATAATAAGTGAGATTATATCTGATGAGGCAGAGTATAGAAAATGGATTAGAAATTTTGTAAATAAGGAAGGAATAATTCAAACCAGCGGGGAAAGTAAAGAACCAACTCCATATGAAATGTATTATACTTATAGTGAGGCTTTGAAAAGTATACCTTCTCATAGAATACTTGCTATAAATAGAGGAGAAAAAGAGAAAATACTATCTGTTAAAATTCTAGCAGATAATGATAGAATAATAGACTATTTAAGAGGGAAAGTATTGAAGGGAAATACAGTAACAGATACATATTTGGAAAACAGCATAGCAGATTCTTTAAAGAGACTTATATATCCATCTATAGAAAGAGAAATTAGATCTGAATTAACTGATAGAGCGGAAGAAGGAGCAATTGAGATATTCATGGCTAATTTAAAGGCTCTTCTTATGCAATCACCAATAAAAGGAAAGGTAGTTTTAGGCTATGACCCAGGTTTTAGAACCGGCTGTAAAATAGCTGTTTTAGATGATACAGGTAAGCTTTTGGATATAGCTACAGTTTATGCTACTGCTCCGCAAAATGATGTAGGAGGTTCAATTAAAAAACTTAAAGAATTAGTATACAGATATGATGTGGATGTAATTTCTTTGGGAAATGGAACAGCTAGTAGAGAGTCAGAAGAAGTTATAGAAAAACTTATAAAAGAAGTAAAAGAAGAGAAGGGAAAGGATCTATATTATGTAATAGTATCTGAAGCTGGCGCTTCTGTATATTCGGCTTCTGAATTAGCAGTAAAAGAGTATCCTGATATAGATGTATCAATAAGAGGAGCAATATCAATAGGAAGAAGATTACAAGACCCTTTAGCAGAGCTTGTAAAAATTGATCCTAAATCTATAGGAGTAGGACAGTATCAGCATGATGTAGCTCCTAAGAAATTAGATGAGTCTTTAAAGGGAGTAGTTGAAGATTGCGTTAATAATGTGGGAGTGGATCTAAATATAGCTACACCTTCTTTATTATCATATATTTCAGGTGTGAATTCATCTATAGCACAGAATATAGTAAGTTACAGAGAAGAAAATGGAAAGTTTAAAAGTAGAAAAGAACTTCTTAAAGTTAAAAGATTAGGAGCAAAGGCTTTTGAACAATGTGCAGGATTTTTAAGAGTAATGGAAAGTGGCGAATTTTTAGACAATACATCAGTGCATCCAGAATCCTATGATGCAGCTAAAAAACTATTGAATATTTTGGGATATAATATGGAAGATCTAAAAAATAGTAGATTGGATGACATAGATAAAAGAGTTCAACAAATGGAAGTAAATAGCTTAGCGGAAAAGTTGAATATAGGAGTACCAACTTTAAATGATATAATAAAAGAATTAAAGAAGCCAGGAAGAGACCCAAGAGAAGAACTGCCAAAGCCAATATTTAAAACAGGGGTTGTGGATATAAATCAGCTTAAACCTGGTATGGTACTAATGGGGACTGTGAGAAATGTAGCTGATTTTGGAGCTTTTGTTGATATAGGAGTACATCAAGATGGTTTAGTACACATAAGTCAGCTTGCAGATAAATTTGTAAAGCATCCATTAGACGTAGTTAAGGTAGGAGATGTAGTGCAAGTAACAGTTTTAGAAGTTGATGAAAAAAGAAAAAGAATAGCATTAAGCATGAAAGAAAATGAGAAGTGAAAATTAACTAATAATTACTTTTAGAGAACTATTGAATTTTAAATAAAAATGTCATATAATAATGTTGTAATATAAATTAAATAATAAGAATAGTATCTTCAGGGCGGGGCGAAATTCCCCACCGGCGGTATAGCCCGCGAGCCGAAAGGCATGATTCGGTGTAATTCCGAAGCCGACAGTAAAGTCTGGATGAGAGAAGGTATAATAGTAAGTATGTTTATTGTGCCCTGACAATATTTTGTCAGGGCTTTTTATTATGCCTTACCTTAAGAAGATATAATAATTAGGAGGGTGAAATAAATGAAAAATGTCCGATTAAGTAGATTGATTAAGGTGTCATTGCTCAGCGTTATTGGATTTTTGCTAATGTATATTGAGTTGCCATTACCTTTATTTCCAGAGTTTTTAAAAATAGATGTAAGTGATCTTCCAGCGTTAGTTGGTACATTTGCATTAGGACCTATTGAAGGGGTAGTAATTGAACTTATAAAAAATATACTTCATGGATTGTTTGCCACAAAAACTGCATTTGTAGGAGAACTTGCAAATTTCATAGTTGGATCAGCAATGATACTTACAGCAGGATTTGTATATAAAAATAAGAAAAATAAGAAGTCCGCAGTAGTTGGACTAGCAATAGCTACTGTAGTTATGTCTATAGTTGCAGGAGTATGCAATTACTATATATTCTTACCATTATATGAAAAAGTACTTCATATACCATTAGCTGCTTTTGTTCAATTAGCACAAAAGGTTAATCCTGCAATTACAAATATAAATACTTTTATAATATGGTCTATCATACCATTCAATTTTATAAAAGGTATATTTGTATCAATTATAACAGCGGCCATTTATAAAAGTGTGTCACCAATACTTCATGAAGAGAGTGTTAATAAAGAGTTAGCTAAAAATAATTAAATGTAACTTTAAATTCTAAATATATTAATTATATTTTAAATGTAAAGGCAAACTGCACTATGTAGTTTGCTTTAGTATTATGGAAATTTATACGATAACTAGGTAGGAGGTGATTTTATGGCAGGAATATGGAACATAAATAACGTCTATAATCTTAATTCGAAAAGAATTACAAATACATTATCTTTTCAACTAGGAGAGGTATTCTTAGCAAGACTAGTAAGCTTGGATGAAGCAAGTGAAGAAGTATTATTGAGATTAATGGACGGATGGCAATTTTCTGCTAAGTTAAAAAATCCCCTGGAGTTTCTACCATCAGGTCTTATTAAATTTCAGGTTGATGGCTTTGAAGAAGGAAAGCTACAATTAGTCATTGTTAACGATAAAAATTCCGAAGAAAAATCACAGCAAAATTCAATAGAAAATATACTAAAAAATGAAAATATAAAGGTGAACAAAGATGAATATTCTGTATTAGAAAAAATGGTTAAGCATAATATTCAGCTTACAAAGGAAAATATATCTGAAGTAAAAACATTATTAAATTTTATGAACAAAGTCTCTAAGGGACCATCAGAAGAGGAGAATTTCATACAAAAGTACATGGAAAGTAGGGGGATAAATTTAGATTCTCTAGAGGGAAAAAAGGCAGAAGGTGTTTTAAAGGGATTTTTCTCAGAGCTGAAAAAATTAGATGAAGATAGTATTTTAACTTTATTAGAAAACAATTTAGATTTAACTGAAGATACTATAAAAAGTTTTAATAAGGTTTTTAAGGAACCTATGTCTGTATATAAAAGTTTGCAAAATATAAAAGAATTTATAAATACAGATAAGAATGAAAACATGAAGAATAAGGATGTAACTATAGAAAATAATGTGTCAGAGAATACTATCGTGGATGATAATGAAGTTTCTCAGAAAGAAGTTTCTCAGAAATTAGATAATAAAGATAATGGATCACAGAAGAGTTATTCTATTGAGGCAAAGAAGGAGACTTTAGAAGGATTATTAAAAGAAAAGGTTGTAGAAAGTAATGGGAACAAAGAAGTAAATAATAGAGAAGAATTAACTTTAAAAAATACTGAAGAAAATGTAGAAGGTAAATTACAAGATAAAAATGCATCAAAGCAGAATGCTGATATAGAAAATAATAATGTTCAAAAGAATAGTACATTAGTGAAAAAAGAAGTAATAATAAAAGATAGCATTGCAAATTTTTCTGATAAGGTAAAAGGAGAGATAAATTCTAAGATAGAAGATATGAAAAATATTATCAAAACAGTAATAGAAAGAAAAGATGATACAAACGGTGAAACATATGATAAGATAATCCAGTTTGTAAAACAGGAGAGTAATAATTTTAAGGTATTTAATACAGTATCTAATCAATATTATTATATGGATATACCTGTAGATGTAAATAAAGGGGAATATGAGTGTAAACTAATAATAAAGGATGAAAGAAAAAAAGGAAAAAAGATAGATAGTAAAAATGTTAAAATTGCTACCTCAGTGAAAACAATTAATATGGGAGTAGTGGATGCATTTATTTCAGTAAATAATAGTAATATGAATATAGACATAAAATGTAATGAGTGTTGGATAAAAGTTTTGGATAGTGGAAAAGATAGAGTATTGAATGCACTCAACAATACAGGGTATAATGTATATGTGAAAGTGGAAGAAAAGAAGGAAGAATTGGACTTAATTAGCTGTAGGGAATTCTTTGATGATAATAATATGGGTGCTATTAATATAAAAGTATAATGGCCTTCCTAAAAATTGGGGGAAATATTTATGAAAAAGAAAAAAGCAGCAGCATTAACATATGAAAAAGGGTATGACGTTCCTGTGGTTACAGCAGCTGGAATGGGATATATTGCAGACAAAATAATAGAAAAGGCTGAAGACAATAATGTGCCTATAGTTTGTGATGAGGAACTAGCTAGTTTGCTTACCAGTGTAGATGTAGGTAATGAAATACCCTATGATTTATATGATGCTGTAGCAAAAGTCATAGCTTATGTGATGGATGTAGATGAACTTATAGACAGAGGGTGAATAAATGTCAATTTATGCAATTTCAGATTTTCATTTGGCTTTTACTACAGATAAGCCTATGGATGTATTTGGAGACAATTGGTATAAACATGAAGAAAAAATAAAAGAAAATTGGGCAAATATTATTAGTGATGAAGATACTGTATTAATAGCAGGTGATATATCTTGGTCTATGAAGATGGAAGAAGGAATGATGGATTTAGAGTGGATTCATAATCTTCCAGGAAGGAAGATATTAGTTAAAGGGAATCATGATTATTGGTGGACTAGTATTACTAAGTTAAATAAATTGTACGAAGATATGAATTTTATTCAGAATAATTATTTTTCATATGATGATTATGCTATATGTGGTACTAGGGGATGGGTATGTCCTGGAGTAGAAAAGTTTACAGCTCAAGATGAAAAGGTATATAACAGAGAATTAATAAGATTAAGATTATCTTTAGAATCTGCTGCTAAGGAAGGTTTTAATAAATTTATAGTTATGCTCCATTATCCTCCTACTAATGATAAATGCAGGGAATCTGGTTTTGTAGAAATATTTAAAGAGTATAACGTAGAAAAAGTAATATATGGTCATTTGCATAATGTAAGTAAGGATAAGGTGCTTGACGAAGAAATTGATGGAATAGGATATATTTTAACTTCTTGTGATTATTTGGATTTTAAACCTATAAAAATTATCTAATTTTTGTAGGTTTAATTATTGACAACTATATTCAAAAATCGTAATATATAAATATAATGATGGAGGACGATAATTATGGATAATTACAATATAGATGATTTTAATGAAAAAGCAGAGGTTTTAAAGGTGTTAGCTCATCCAGTTAGGTTATGTATAGTAAGAGGATTAATAGAAAAAGGACAGTGTAATGTCAGCCATATGCAAAATTGCCTTAGTATGCCTCAATCTACTATATCACAGCATTTACAAAAACTAAGAACAGCAGGAATAATAAAGGGGGAAAGGAATGGACTTGAGATAAATTATAGTATTTGTGACGAAAGAATATGCAGATTAATAAAGACTTTGTTCCAGGAGTAGAACTTTGTTTATAAGTAATTTATGGAGGAATTTGATTATGAGTAAAAAGATTTTAATTGTAGGTGGAGTAGCAGGGGGAGCTTCTGCAGCAGCTAGACTTAGGAGATTAGATGAAGAAGCTAACATAGTCATGTTTGAAAAAGGAAGCTATATATCTTTTGCTAATTGTGGATTGCCGTATCATATAGGAGAAACCATAAAAGAAAGAGAAAAGTTAGTAGTCCAAACACCAGAAAGCATGGAAGGTAAGTTTAATATAGACATAAGAATAAATAGCGAAGTAATAGAAATAGATAATGAAAATAAAAAGATAAAAGTTAATAGCAAAGATAGGGGTATATATGAGGAAAGCTATGATTATCTTATACTTTCACCAGGTGCAAGACCTATTAAACCACCTATCGAAGGTATAGAAAGTAATAAAATATTTACTTTAAGAAATATACCAGATACAGATGTTATCAAAAATTATGTAGACAATGGGAAAGTAAAAAATGCAGTAGTTATAGGTGGAGGTTATATTGGTGTTGAAATGGCTGAGAATTTAACTCACAGAGGAATAAAAGTATCCTTAGTAGAAGCAGCACCTCATATTTTAGCACCTTTTGATTCAGATATGGTTACTTATGCTGAGAAGGAGCTTCAGGATAATGGTGTAGGAATAATTTTAAATGATGGAGTAAAAGCTTTCAAAGATTATGAAGATAAAGTAGAAATAATATTAAATAGTGGTAAAGTATTGGAAACTAATATAGTTATACTGGCTATTGGGGTTAAGCCGGATACAGATTTTTTAAAAAACAGTGGACTAGAACTTGGAGTTAAGGGTCATGTTTTAGTAAATGAATATATGCAAACAAATATATCCAATATATATGCAGTAGGTGATGCTATAGAGGTAGTAGATTATGTAAATAAAGCTAATACTACAATACCTCTTGCGGGACCAGCTAATAAGCAAGGAAGAATAGCTGCAGATAATATATGTGGATTAAATTCTAAATACAAAGGAACTCAAGGAACAGCTATAATAAAGGTATTTGATCTTACTGCTGCAAGTACAGGGAATAATGAGCGTACATTAAGTAAATTAAATATTCCTTATAAGGTAATATATGCTCATCCTCAATCTCATGCTTCATATTATCCTAATTCAATACCTATGAGTATAAAGTTAATATTTAATAAGGAAGGTAATATTTTAGGAGCTCAGGCATGTGGATATGACGGAGTGGATAAGAGGATAGATGATATAGCTATAGTTATGAGACTAAATGGAACAATATATGATTTAGAAGAGTTAGAACTTGCTTATGCACCTCCATATTCTTCAGCAAAAGATCCTGTAAATATGGCTGGATTTATAGCAGAAAATGTTCTTACAGATAGGGTGGAAATGATTTTGCCAAAGGATATAGATGAGAGAGATAAGGAGAATACAATACTTTTAGATGTAAGAAGTGCCTTGGAGAATGCTGGAGGAAATATAAACGGTTCTATTAATATACCATTAGAATTGTTAAGAGATAGATTGAATGAGTTAGATAAGAATAAAGAAATATTAATTTATTGTCAAATAGGCTTAAGAGGATATATAGCATATAGAATTTTAAAAGCTAATGGATTTAAGGCTAAGAATTTAACAGGTGGATATAAGACATATATTATGAGTAAGTTTACTCCAGATGTAGTGGATACAGATAAATTTAAAGAATATAGCCATAAAATTGAGAACTGTTGTGATTGTTTAGAAGAGGATATGAATTCACAAATTCCTAATAGTAATGAGGTGAAAAGTGTGGATAAAGTGGATAAAGAAATAGACTTATGTGGATTGTGTTGTCCAGGACCATTAATGCAGGTAAACTCTACAGTGGAATGTATGGGAGAAGGAGAAGTTTTAAAGGTTAAAGCCTCTGATCCAGGATTTTTCGAAGATATAAAAGCTTGGTGTAAGAGAACTAATAATAATCTCTTAGAAGTTAAAAAAGAGAATGGAATGGTTATGGCATTAATAAAGAAGGAAAACAAAAAACTAGAAAGTATTAATCAAGGAGGAAATACGGTTAATGTTTTAAATAAAGAAAATAAGACTATCGTGGTATTCAGTGGTGATTTAGATAAAGCTATAGCATCTTTTATAATAGCCAATGGTGCAGCAGCGATGGGAAGAAAAGTTACTATGTTTTTTACCTTCTGGGGATTGAATATTTTAAGAAAACCAGAAAAAATAAATGTTAATAAAGGTTTTATGGACAAAATGTTTGGAGTAATGATGCCAAGAGGAAGTAAGAAGTTAAAGCTTTCAAACATGAATATGCTTGGTATGGGTTCTAAAATGATAAGAAAAGTAATGAAAGATAAAAATATAACTTCTTTAGAAGATCTTATTAAATCAGCTATAGATAGCGGAATAAATATTGTAGCTTGTCAAATGTCAATGGATGTTATGGGACTAAAAAAAGAAGAACTTATAGATGGAGTACAGATAGGTGGGGTTGGATATTATCTTGGAGAGGCTGAAGACTCAAATGTAAATCTATTTATTTAATGAAAAAATATGGTGCATGCATATGCACCATATTTTTATTTTCCAAAAAGTTTAGAGAAGAAACCTTTCTTTTTCGTTGGGACTTCTTCTTTATCTGTAGATGATGTAGTATCTTCAGATTCTTCCTGCTTCTTTTTTTCTAATAGTTGTTGTTCTTCTTTTATTAGGTCTTTTTGGTCTCTTGCTAAATCTTTTAGTTTAGGAGAAACAGCTGGAGCGGTTATAACCTGTCCAAACCATAATAGAGCTTTTTCGTTATCGCCTGTTCTTCTATTAAGCTCACCTATTAAATACATTAAGGCGAAGCTATTCATTCCATATATAGGGAAGCCTTCATTGTAGTAGGCATCGTTAAATCCTTCTAAAGCTTCTTTTAAGAATAATAGTTCCTCTTGTGCATCGTTTAGTATTCTATACATCCATGCTATTTTTAAACAAGTCATAGCCTTTTTGCTAGATTTAGCTTCCATAATGGTATAATTCAACAAAGCTAATTTGTATCTTTCTATAGCGATATCTACATCATAAACCTCTGGGTAAATTTTACCATGCCACCTGGGCGTGATTTTTTGTTTAACCAGTTCTATTTGATGATCTCTTATTTTTTCAAAATCTATTTTCATTGAAGCATAACCGCATTTATTACATAACCATACATCATAAAAGTAAGGATTTTCTGAAAGGTATCTTATAAAAAAATCCGTATCTTTTTTTTCCATTCTATAATGTGAAGATTTTAAAGCTCTAGCTTTAAATGTGTTTTGACATACTGGACAAATAACTTCTTTATCATATATAGGAGATAATTTTGGGGCGTTTTTTTCTTCTTTTACGTCATCCTTGGTTGGATCATCTTTTTTATATATCTTTAGATTATGAACGTTATCAAAGCCCAAGTCCTCCAATCCTGAAAAAATATTATTATCCATAAAATCACCCCGTTAGTAATAATCTTAGTAAAAACGACATTAAATTTATTATATCAAAAAATATTAATAAAATATATTATTAATTGTAATGGAGTATATTATAATTATATTATATAAATATACGATTATAATAATAACTAGCAAAGGGGGAATAGATTATGGCTATAAGAGAGTGGAAGACCTTTTTAATACCCTATGAGCAGGCAGTAGAAGAATTAAAGGTAAAATTTAGGAGTATAAGGAGAGAATATAGAAGAAAGAATGAATATTCACCTATAGAATTCGTAACAGGTAGGGTTAAGGAAATATCTAGCATACTTGAAAAAGCTAATAAATTTGATATACCTTTAGATAGAATAGAATATGAGATGGAAGACATAGCTGGAATAAGAGTAATGTGCCAATTTGTGGATGATATTGATAATGTAGTTAATTTAATTAGACAAAGAAATGATATGCAAATTATATATGAAAAAGATTATGTTACTGATGTAAAAAACAGCGGATACAGAAGTTATCATGTGATTATAAAATATCCTGTTAATATGGCAGAAGGAAGAAAGGATATACTTGCAGAATTCCAGATAAGAACTTTAGCTATGAACTTTTGGGCTACTATAGAACATTCATTAAATTATAAATATAAGCATGATATACCACAAGAAATAAAATATAAGCTTAAATCAGCAGCAGACGCTGCATTTCAGTTGGACCAGATGATGCTTGAAATAAAGGATGAAATAAAAGACGCTCAAAAGCTATTTGAAGTTAAATCAAATATTATATCTAATATAATGGATAACATATTAACCTTATCCTCTATGGGCAAGCATGCGGAATCTGTAAGATATCAAAGCCAATTAAATAAATTAATTGAAGAGGGGGAAGTATTTGAACTTAACAATCTGTTAAGAGTTACAGAAAAGACTTTAGAAATGTACAAATAAAAGGCATGTAGAAAACTACATGCCCTTCTTTTTTATTTTATAACTATATTAACTAGTCTTCCTTTTATAACAATCACTTTTACTATATTCTTGCCTTCTGTATGTTTCTTTACATCTTCGCAGTCTAAGGCTGCTTCTTTAATAGCATCTTCTGAAAAATCTGATGGAATATTTATTCTTGATTTAACCTTACCATTAATTTGAATAGCTATTTCGATTTCATCTTTAATTAATGCGCTAGGGTTAAATTCTGGCCATTTTTCATTAAACACTGAGAATGGCATCCCTAAAAGTTCCCATTGCTCTTCACCAAAATGAGGAGCAAAAGGAGCAATTAATTTTATAAAGTCAACTAAGCATTCTTTTAAGAATGAAGCATTTTTGCTATCTTCATTAATATATTTAGATAAAGTATTAGTATATTCCATAAGTCGTGCAATACAAGTATTAAATTGCATTTTTTCAGCATCTTCTGTAATGGACTTTATAGCAAAGTGTCTTATATAGTTTAAATCTTTTTCTGCGCTATCTAAAGTAGTTTTATCATTAACAGGACTATTTATATAATCTCTACAAGATTCTAAGATTCTTTCTACTCTATCCACAAATCTACCTATGGATTTTATTCCGTCATCACTCCATGCGCCACCCTCAGTATAATCGAAACCAAACATTAAGTACATTCTAAATACATCTGCACCAAACTCTTTAATGCAATCATCTGGGGAGATAGTATTACCTTTTGATTTACTCATTTTCTGTCCATCTGGTCCAAGTATTAACCCTTGATGAGTTAGAGAAGTAAATGGTTCATCAAAATTTAGATATCCCATATCTCTTAATGCTTTGTTGATAAATCTTGCATATAAAAGATGCATACAAGCATGTTCAGGTCCACCTACATATTTATCTACTGGAAGTATTTCATTTATCAAATCTGTATCAAAGGCTTTTTCACTATTTTTATTATCAGGATATCTTAAATAATACCAAGAAGAACATACAAATGTATCTAAAGTATCAGCTTCTCTTTTTGCTGGTTTACCACAAACTGGGCAAGTAGTGTTTATAAATTCATCACATTTAGCAAGAGGAGATTTTCCGTCTGGTGCAAATTCCACGTTGTATGGAAGTTCAACAGGTAGCTGATCTTCTGGAACAGGTACAGTTCCACAATGTTCACAATGAATTATTGGAATAGGAGCTCCCCAATATCTTTGCCTTGATACTAACCAATCTCTTAATCTATAATTAACTTTTTCAGAACCTAATTTTTCTTTTTCTAGTTTTGCTACTATAGCTTTTCTTGCTTCATCTGAATTCATTCCATTAAATTCAGCACTATTCATCATTAAACCTGATTCTGTATAAGGAAGAGATTCTCCGCCTTCTATAACTCTTTCTATTGGTAAATTGTATTTTGAAGCAAAAGCAAAGTCTCTTTCATCATGTGCAGGAACTGCCATTACAGCACCTGTACCATATGTGCTTAATACATAATCTGCAACCCATACAGGAACTTTTCTTCCATTAACAGGGTTTATTGCATAGGCACCAGTGAATACGCCGGTTTTTTCTCTAGTAATAGATTGTCTTTCTATATCAGATTGTTTTTTAGCCTGATCTTTATAAGCTTCTACTTCTTCTTTATATTCATTTGTTACAATTTTATCTACTAATGGGCTTTCGGGAGCTAAAACTACATAAGTTACACCAAATAATGTATCTGCTCTTGTAGTAAATACATTGAATGAAACGTCTGAATCTGCAACTTTAAAAGTAACTTCTGCACCTGTAGATTTTCCAATCCAATGTTTTTGCATAGCTTTTGTTTTTTCAGGCCAATCTAATTCATCAAGTTTTTCTAATAATTCTTCTGCATAATCTGTTATTTTTAAGAACCACTGAGTTAAATCCTTTTTAATAACTTCTGTACTACATCTTTCACAACATCCATCTAGAACTTGCTCATTTGCAAGAACAGTGTTACAACTTGGGCACCAGTTTACAGGAGCTTTTTTTCTATAAGCTAACCCTTTTTTATATAATTGTAAAAATACCCATTGAGTCCATTTGTAATAATCAGGGTTGCAAGTAATAACTTCATTTTCCCAATTAAACATAGCTCCCATAGCTCTTAACTGTTCTTCCATGGTTTCTATATTCTTTAAAGTTGAATCTTTTGGATGGATTCCTGTTTTTATAGCAAAGTTTTCTGCAGGAAGACCAAAAGCATCAAAACCCATAGGTTGAAATACATTATAACCTTGCATTCTTTTAACTCTTGCCCAAGAATCTACTGGACCATAGTTAAACCAATGTCCTGCGTGTAGTTTGCTTGCAGAAGGGTAAGAAAACATTTCAAGTACATATAGTTTTTTGCCTTCTTTATTTTTATCAAATCTATAAAGATTTGAATCCTCCCAGATTTTTTGCCATTTTTTATCGATGGAAGTGCTATATTTAGTCATGTACATCGCTCCTTTAATATGTGTATTTTATAATTAATTTATATTTTACAAATAAAAAACTTCGTCTCTTAAGAAAGAGACGAAGCTAAAACTCCGCGGTACCACTCTAATTAAAGCCTATATTAGGCCTTCGCTTAAAATTCTAACGTAATAACCGTATCTGCTTTTAACAGATAAACTCCTAGGCAAGTTCGTATTCTATCACTGCTGCTTTGCACCTCCCAACAGCTCTCTTAAAGTGAATCAAATATTACTACTCCTATTCACAGTCTTTAATTATAAATTTATATTAAATTTTATATCATTAGTGAAATATTGTCAAGAATATACAAGAAAAACTCTTGATAAATCAAGAGTTTCATGGCTGCCCATGCTGGACTCGAACCAACACAGTGCCTGCTCCAGAGGCAGGTGCCTTACCATTTGGCTAATGGGCATCATTTCAATTTTGTCATTCTGTCGCTGTCGACATTTATTATTATATCAAATTTTCAAGTAGTGTCAACACTTTTTTTGAAAAAATTTTTTTCTAACTTCATATATAAAAAGTGTTAAAGCATAGTCGTATAGCAAGAATATGACCTGTATGCCAAGGACTAATGCAGGTATAGGAATAAAAAATTTAGATAAATCTATGTTAGGAAAAAAACTTTTGTAAACAAAAAAAGAAATTAGGAGAGAAAAATTTAAAAAACAAAATTTTAGAATTAACTCTAAAGCCATTTTTTGTAGTTTTTCTATATATAATTTAATAATACCATACAAGCCAAAAAAAATTATATATAGGTATACATTGCCTTTAATTCCTATGACAAGCAAACTTAATAGGCTTGTGCTTATATAAGTTATAATACCTACTTTTGTATTACAACTAACTATTGTTATAGGTATCAAACAGGAAGATACAATTAATAAAAATAATTTGTTAGTTGGAACTAAAGTGCTTAAATATATAAATATTACACCCATAGCAGTTAATATGCTTCCTTTAGTTAAATAAGCAGTTTTCAAATTAATCATCTCCTAGGATTTTCTAACAACAACTTATAATATCGCCACCTAAACATTCGCAGCAACAGTCTGCACAATAGATGGTAGCACATATGTCACAGATGTCTCGATCTCTGCCGTTCCTACTAGTATAATAGGGCTGTCTATAAGAGCTATTCATATTATTCATGCGATTAAAGGCATCTCTATATTCCATATTATTTGGATCTATATTACAAGCAGTTTTTATATAATTATTAGCAGCATCATACCAACCTTTTTTTAGATTAATTACTCCCATAAGAAAGTTCCACTCTGCATTTCGTACAGATATTTTACTTAATTTTTCTTCAGCAGCAGAGAAGTTTCCATTTTGAATATCCATTCTTATAGATTGATAGTCTATATAATTATTTGAACTATAAGAGTTTGTATTATAAGAATTTGATTTATATGAGCTACTACCATTGTCTGCATTTTTCATAAGATAATCATAAGCTTCATTTAATTCACGCATTTTGTCTTCAGCCAGATCCCTTAATGGATTATTTCCGTATTGATCTGGATGATATTTTTTAGCTAATTCTCTATAAGCTCTTTTTATTTCTTCTTTAGAACATCCTTCTTTTACTCCAAGTATCTCATATGGATTTGCCATAATTAAAATCACTCCTTTTAAATGTTTTATCCATTTTTTCCATTAAACCATATTGTAGAATGTTATATAAAAGTTCCTCATTTTTTTTTATCTGTAGTTCATTTAAATAGTTTAAGCAGTGTGTTCCACACATAGTTAAAATAAAATCTATTCTTTCGGATACATCTCTTTTTAAATCATCATAGGTTTTATTGTTTTTGTTCAATATAAAATTAATTGGATTAAATTTTTGTTCTTTCATATCTTCTTTCAAATCATCCCAAGCATCTATTATATATATCCACTTTCCTAGGTTATAGCCTAGATTATAAAGAATAGTATTATTAATGTCGCCTTCCGTTACATATGAAGATAATATGTAACCAGTAAGCTCTGCAAAGGGATGACTTATTTCGTCTAAACTTACAAAACTTTTATTTTTTTCTAAGTCATATAATTCACTTAACTTTTTCTCCATATGCTCCATTTTATTCCCAAATTTTTCACATGACTTTTTTATATATCTTTTTAAAAAAGTAGATAAAATCTTGCTTTTGATAGAGTTATCGTCAGCAACATTATCTAAAAGCTTATAATAAGCTAAAGTTATGTTGCAAAAGGCTGCATATTCTAAAGGTGAGTTTTTTACCATAATTACTTTTTTTCCAATAGGATGAACTATACAATGTTCCTTTACATAAGAAGGATTATCATTGTCTAATGAATGAAGTAAAATGGCAAGAAATGTCATATCATAATTTAATACACCTCTAGGTAGATTTCCATAGTTAGACTTTATTGTTTTACAAAGGCCACAATAATAAGCTTTAAATTTTTCATAATCCTTTATTTTTAATTCCATTTTACATGGCGTTACATATCCAAACATATATTAAAATTCCTTGTTTTTAAAAATCTCTATAAGTTCATAGATACTTTTTGATGTAGTATCTTTTATATTATAACCTAATTTCAGTACTACTTCTTCTAATTCCTTTTCATTAGGAGATTCAATTTCTATATAAGGAAAAGGACAGAAGGATTTTTCATTTATGTCTATTTCTATAAGAGAGTTTTTATACTTATAACTTTCTCTATATTTTTTTATAGAGTGAGTAAGTTGTAAACCCAAAGACTTAAATATGTTTTCACCTTCAATAGCATCTGATATCTCAACTTCATTTTCATCCATTACTTTAAATCTGTCTTGGCTTAATATTCTTTTTGTTGTCATATAGTATTTAGTGATATTATGCATGATATCTTCTACAATTCGTATTCTTGCATATCCTTGTTGTTTTAGTAAGTCTTTTGTCTCGAAATCAAATAAATTATTTATTTGATTTTCTTCTTTTACTTTTTCACAGTTTAACTCAACCATTTTTTTACGTATATTATCAATATCTATATGCAATATTTTTACTTCTAATTCTTTCAAAATTCTCACTCCTTATTATATTGAGATTATAACATAATTATCTATTTTATAGGTAAGCAATCTATAAATTTCTTGATGAAAAAATAAATATTTGATTCTAACCAGGGAACAATAAATAACGTGATAAGAGTTAAAATGAGTTTACAGGAGGTAGAAAAATGAATACACAAAATAAACAAATAGAAAGCAATAACTTAAAAGTTATATCTGATCAATTAACACATGAATGCTTAATGAATAAAAAGTTTAACTTATATGCACAATATTGCACAGATCAAAGTTTAAAGGATTTATGTAATTCAGCAGCTAATGTTCATAAACAAAACTTCAATGATTTAAAATGCTATTTAGAATCACATCAATAAAATTATTTTTGATATTTTAGGAGGGAAAGTCTATGAATACTTCACCAAATTTAAGTGAAAAAGATTTAATGCAAGACTTATTAACTACAGAAAAACAAGTTATATCAGCATATAGTACTGGAATTACAGAATCATCATGCCCAAATCTTAGAAATGTACTATTAAATAACTTTAGAAATGCTGAAGATACACAATATAAAGTATTTGACGCTATGAAACAAAAAGGATGGTATCAAACTAAGGATGCACCAGATAATGAAGTGCAACAGATAAAATCAAAATCGGCGCAAATGCAGCAAGAATTAAGATAGTTAATGTAAAAGGGTAAGCAATTTAAAGTCTTACCCTTTTAGTTTGTTAAATTTTTAGAAATATTGTTATAGTTTGATTTAAATGAGTCAATATAATATTATATTATACAAAGAAGTAATTTATGAATTAATATAAAAATTTGATAAACTTATATATGGTAATATTAAAAAGGGGAAGTGAAATTTTGGAATATATTAATGAAATAAATATAAATGAGGCTGTAATTCATATTCTGGATAATAATTCAGATGAACCTATATTAAATGAATTTAAGCTTAAATTTAACGAAGAAACATATAATTTTTTACTAAAACACATAGAAAGATGTGTCAAAGATGAAGAATTAAAGTATGCAATATTTAATGAAGAAAGAAATATAGTAAAAGAAGTAAGTCAAGAATATTTAAATGGGCAAAGTGATATAGTAGAGGTTTCTAAAGAAATAGGAAGACAACTTTTTATATTAATGCAGGCTAATGAAAATATACCTTCTTGTGACTTGATTGTAGTTTCTATATCAACAGAATATGGTCCAATGCTTTGTATAATTAAAATGGATTATGTCAAAAATTATACTCATAATATAAATTTTGTCGAGGATAAGGTTGGAATTGAAATAATTCCTGAGTTAACAGGACTTCCTGTAAGTTCACAAAAGATACAAAAGTGTGCTTTTATTAAACCTGTAAGTGAAGATAATGAATTTGACTTAATGGTTATAGATAAACAGAAAAAAAGCAAAGATGAAGACTATGGTTCAAATTATTTTATTAATAAATATTTAGGATGTAGGATAGTTGAAAATAAAAGGGATGTAACTAAAAAATTTGTTACAGCTGCAGAACAATGGACAAGAGTTAATTTAAAAGAAAATGCTGATGTAGCGGAAAAAGTAAGAAGTAGTATAAAGAAAAAATTAAGAGAAGAGGAAAATGTAGATTTACATCAAGTGTCTGAAGATATATTTGAAGATAATAAAGAGGCAAAAGCAAGCTTTGTAGAATATATATCAGCAGAAGGAGTAAACGATAAAATAGAAGTAGACAAAGATTGGATAGAGAAAAAGTTTAAAAGAATAAGATTAAAAATTGATAAGGATATTGATTTATACATAAATGAAGAAGCTTATAATGATGTAAATAGATTTCAAATACATAGACATGGAGACGGTTCAATAGATATAGTTATTAAAAATGTAATAAATTATATTGAAAAATAGGACATTACTAAAAAGGAATTTTGCATAACAAAATTCCTTTTTAAACTAATGGATATTAAAGAGTATTAGAAGAGCCTAATACATTTTTAATTTTATTTTCTACTAATAATTCTATAGCTTCTCTTGCAGCTCCAAGATATTTTCTTGGGTCTATTTCTTTTTTGTTTTCGCTTAAGACTTTTCTTACTGATGCTGTCATAGCAAGTCTTAAATCTGTATCCATATTTATTTTGCAAACAGCCATGGAAGCAGCCTTTCTTAACATTTCATTTGGGACTCCTTTAGCTCCGCCAATTTCTCCACCAAATTCATTGCACATAGCTACAAATTTTGGTTCTACAGAGGAAGCACCATGTAAAACTATTGGGAAGTTTTTAATTCCTGCTTCTTCTAATTTTTTAGTTATTGTATCTAGTCTATCAAAGTCAAGTTTGGCTTCACCTTTAAATTTATAAGCACCGTGGCTAGTTCCTATAGCTATAGCTAGGGAGTCAACACCAGTTCTTTTTACAAAGTCTACAGCTTGATCAGGATCTGTATATGTAGCTTCATGACCAGCAACTTTAACATCATCTTCTACACCAGCTAGTTTTCCAAGTTCTGCTTCAACTACAACACCTCTACTATGAGCGTAGTCAACTACTTCTTTTGTTAATTTTACGTTTTCTTCATAGTCGTAATGAGAACCATCAAACATAACAGAAGTAAATCCGGATTCTATGGCAAGTTTTACTTGATCCATATTTGCGCCATGATCTAAATGAAGGGCTATATCAATGCCGGTTTCTTCAATAGCTGCATCCACCATGTGTTTTAGGTATTTTGGACCAGCGTATTTTAAAGCACTTGAAGATACTTGTAAAATAACAGGAGATTTTTGTGCTTTTGCTGCATTTACTACTGCTTGAATTATTTCCATATTGTTAATGTTGAAAGCACCTATAGCATATTTTCCTTCATAAGCCTTTTGAAACATTTCCTTTGTAGTTACTAAAGCCATATATATTCCACCTTCCAACTATATTTTATATTTAGTATATTTATTTATAGTTACATTATAAAGCATAATAATGTAATTGGCTACAATTATTGAAAAATATTCGTTAATAAAACTTATATAAGTTTGAAGTAGTATATTATATATACGTTATAAATGTAACACATATGCTAAAATATATTCTCTATATTAATTTTTTCTAGTTTTAGAGTATGTTCAAAAAAGAATCTTACAGCATAAAGACTAGCCATAGCTTCTTCTTTGTTATGATATTTGATATATTGTGTTAATTTACTGAATTCATTATTTATATTGTCTATTTCCATATGGTTTACAAATATGGAGATTTTACTAGAGTTAGTTTCTATCTCATTAGATATTTCTTTAACTAATTTATCCGCAGAGTTCCAGTTTTCTTTATCGATAGATTGCTCTAAGTCTATAGTTAATTTTCCTATATTAGTATATATTTTATCTAAATAATTAATAGAAAAAATAATAGAAAATATCATACATATAAATAAAATTAAAGAAATATATACATTTTTCATATAATCACCTTTTAAATTAATTTTTTTTATTTGTTTGGCAATAAAACTTTCCCTGTGAATCAAGTAAGGCTATAAAAACTTCATTGATGTCATTTATATTATTTTTATTAAGATTTTTATTTAACCAACTCATATTTTGATTAATAAGTTTTAAATTTTCATGATTTACTTTTCCATCTATTATTAAAGTTACAGGTAATGTATCTTGGGTACATTTAATATTCATATCTTTTTTAGTGGCAAAAGTAAGTTCTGTTTTAGGAATTATGGATATCTTACCACTGGTCTCCAAAATGGCATATTCTATATCTGCAATATTGTAATAGCCATCTATTCTTAGTTCTTCCATTAAATCATTAATATTAAATCTTTGAGACCTTAATTCCTTAATATCTAATTGACCATTTTTAATTAATATACTAGGTTTTCCATTTATTATGCCCCGAAGTTTTTCACTTTTAAGTTGAAGAAGAGAGAGTACAGTTTGTAATAGTAGTAAAGTTATTATAGGTATAATCCCATGAATTAGTGGAATACGGGTGTCTTGCATTGGCAAAGCAGCTAATTCTGATATCATAATGGTTATAGCCAATTCAAAAGGTTCTAATTGACCAATTTCTTTTTTACCCATTATTCTCATAGTAATTATGACTAATAAGTATAATATTGCAGTTCTAATTAATACAGTAAACAAAAAAATCACCCTTTCATAAAATATATTTTTTTCTAAAATGCAAAAAATTATAAGTGAAATAGGGTAATTTTTAAAATTATCAGTATAATAATATTAAGACTACTAAAATGTGGGGGGATAAATATGACTAAATTAAATCTTGAACTAAGTAATGGAAATAGCATTTACGTTGATAAAGGGACACCCTTATATAAGGTTGTAAAAGATAATTTTTTAGAAAGTAATATACCTATAGTATTGGGAAAAATCAATGATACTATATATGAATTAAGTTGTGAATTACAACAAGAAGGAAAGTTTGATGTAATAGATATTAGCACTAATATAGGAATTAAAACTTATACTAGAACACTTCAATTTGTATTAATAAAGGCTGTTTTAGATCTTTTTCCTGAGGCTAGAATTTCAATAGAGCATTCATTAAGTAAAGGCATATATGGGGAAATATACAAGAATGGTAAGTTAAGTATGAATGATGTAGAAAAAATAAAAGAGAAAATGAAAGAGATAATACTAAAGGATATAATTATAAAAAAGATAAACGTAAAAAAGGATAAAGCAATTGAAATATTTAAAAATTATAATATGCAAGATAAGGTTAGGCTTTTAAAATATGTGGGTGTAGAAGATGTAAAGCTTTATGAATTGGATGGTAGATATGATTATTTTTATGGACCTATGGCGTATTCCACAGGTATATTAAAGACCTTTGATTTAATGTATTATGAGCCAGGTTTTCTATTAAGATATCCTACAGAAGATAATCCTACAGATATACCAGAATTTATTGAGCGTAAAAAACTATCTAAAATATTTAAGGAAACAGAAGAATGGGGAAAAATATTGGAGGTAGCAGATGTAGGATCTTTAAATACTAAGGTAGAAAATAAGGATATTATAGATATTATAAGGGTAGCAGAAGCACTTCATGAAAAAAAGGCAGCTTATATTGCAGATATGATTAGTGATAAAAAGGATGTAAAAATAGTGTTAATTGCAGGTCCATCTTCTTCAGGTAAAACTACTTTTGCAAGAAGATTAGGGATACAGCTAAGGGTAAATGGGCTAATACCTGTACCTTTAAGCCTAGATGATTATTTTGTAGATAGAGAGTATACTCCTAGAGATGAGAATAGAGAGTATGATTTTGAGTCTATTTATGCACTGGATTTGGAGTTGATTAACAAAAATCTTCAATCAATACTCAAGGGAAAAGAAACGGAAATACCTAGTTATAACTTTAAAACTGGAAAAAGAGAATGGAACGGAGAAAAAATCAAACTTCCTAGAAATGGGATATTAATAGTAGAAGGTATACATGGGTTAAATGAAATTCTTACTTCCTCAATTCCTAAAGAAAGTAAATTTAAAATATATATAAGTGCGTTAACTCAGTTAAATCTTGACAATCATAATAGAATAGCTACAACAGATGTAAGAATAATAAGAAGAATAGTTAGAGATTATTTATCAAGAGGATATGGAGGAGAAGAGACTTTAAAAATGTGGACTTCTATAAGAAGAGGAGAAGAAAAAAATATATTTGTATTTCAGGAAAATGCAGATATTATGTTTAATTCGACTTTAGTATATGAACTTTGTGTATTAAAAAGATTTGCATTAGATGAGTTAAGTAAAATAAAGCCAACAAGTTCAGTTTATTATGAAGCGTTAAGATTAAAGAGTTTTTTACATTTCTTTAAAGATGTAGACATAAACTATGTACCAGAAAATTCAATACTAAGGGAGTTTATTGGAGGAAGTTGCTTTTATAAATATTAAGTCATAAACTTTAACATCATTCCATATAGATAAATATAAAATATCATTTTAAATATGTGGTGATGGATATGAACCATAGAAAAATAGTTCAACAATATTATGGAGATATTAGTAATTTATCGGAACTTCTTGCCAAGCTAGTAAATTCCTATAGACTTTTAATTGGAGGGGCAGGTGAATTAAATACTATAGCTTTGGCTAAAAAAAATGATGTGAAACATGCATTGGAAAGGGCTAATGAACTAGGAGAAGTAATAGATGAAATAATAGAGGTGTTAGAAGAAACATCTTGTGGATATATGGATTATTGTAAAATAAAGTCTCAGCTAATAGGATGTAAAGTTGAAGCAAAATATATACAAACGGAACTAGATGAGGAATTAAAATTAAAAGAATAAAAGAATAACCCAAATATTAAATAAAAGGGTTATTCTTTATTTTTAAACTTTTTTAAATCTTAATTTGCTTACCATAAGATATGAACATATAACCACTAATATTATTGTAAGTACTGGGTTGTTAATTCTGTTCATAGTAAGTAGTGAATATAGAGCCATAAACATGCCTGCTGCTGTTATTGGAATACCAGTAAATATTCCATCAAATGAGGTAACGTTATATCTTGCTAGTCTATATGCTCCTGATAATGGGAATAATAATACTAATAGATAACCTAGTAGTCCCAATTCTGAAAAATTAAAAATATTAAAAACTAGAATAGATGGAGCTACCCCAAAAGAAACTAAATCTGCAAGAGAATCTAATTCTTTGCCTAGCTCACTAGAGACATTTAAATATCTAGCTACTCTACCATCATATCTGTCCATTAATCCAGCTAATAATATAAAAAAGCAAGCATTCCTATATTCACCTTGAAAAGTCATCATTAAAGATAATACGCCGCAAGCCAAATTGCCTAAAGTAAAAATGTTTGGAACAGCATTTTTTGCCATTAAATTATCACTCCTAAAAATTAATTGATAAGCCTGTGTAAATATTAACAATAATACTTATATTATATTATAACTCATTTTCTATATAAATTTAAGAGAATTTATAATTTTTTTATGGAAATTTTGTATTTTATTTAATATTGAGCATATTATTGCTCTAATATTATAGATTTTTTATGGGCAAAATATCTTTAGGAGGTGTTTATAATGAAAGTAAAGGATATAATGACAAAAAGTATAGCAAGTTTAAATGCAGAGGACACTGTAGAACATGCAGCTCAATTAATGAAAGAACATAATATAGGCTCTCTTCCAGTATGTAATGGAGAAAAGGTAATAGGAATAGTTACCGACAGGGATGTAACTTTAAGATCTACAGCAGAGGGAGAAAATGTACAAAAGCAGACTGTAAGAGATATAATGACTTCTAATCCTGTAATAATAAGTCCTGAAATAGAAGCAGGAGAAGCTGCAAGAATAATGAGCGAAAGACAAATTAGAAGACTTCCAGTAGTAGAAAATAATAATTTGGTAGGCATAGTTTCACTAGGTGATATTTCAGTAGAACCAGATTTAGGTCGTAGTGCAGGTAAAGCTTTAAGTGAAATTTCTGACCCAAGCACACCTAATATTTAAATTAGAAATTAGTAATAGATGGGTTTAAAGAACAAGTAACAGAGCATATATAAGAACGGCTTTTTATATAAACCATAAACTTAAATTTTTTTATTACAATTCATGTAAATGGAGGGTTGAGAATCGAAAGTTAAAAATCTTATTGTATAGAAAAGTTTCTATAATTCTCAACTCTCCATTTTCAATTTTAAGTTATGTTTACTTTTCATTAAAAAAGGTTAGACTGCAATCTATATAATTAATAATTTATATTTTATGATCTGAAAAAAACACATTGTGCTTTCTAACTTTAGTGACATAGGACATATATAATGATATAATAATGGTGCACATTATTATAATTAGGAGAGTTATATTATGAATAAGGTGAAATTTATTTATAATCCATATTCAGGAGAAAATACAATAGCTTCAGATATAGATACAGTTATTATGGTACATCAGAAATATGGGTATACCGTAGTACCTTATAGAATAAGTATGGAATATGATATGTCTATGGCTTTTCAGAATATAGATGAAAGTTATAAATATATTTTAATAGCTGGTGGAGATGGTACAGTAGATAATGCAGTTAACCATATGAAAAATTTGGGAATCAATATTCCAATAGCTATATTACCTGCGGGAACTGCAAATGACTTTGCACGATTTATAGGCATGCCACAAGACATAAAACTGGCCTGTGAACAAATTTTAAATAGTGAACCTAAAAAGTTGGATATTGGCAAAATAAATGATAAATATTTTTTAAATGTTGCAAGTACAGGGTTGTTTACGGACGTATCTCAAAGAACTGATGTTAACTTGAAAAATACTATAGGTAAGCTTGCTTATTATGTAAAAGGTATAGAGCAACTTCCGAGCTTTAGAAAACTAAAGATAAAAGTAACTTCAGAAGTTGAAAATTATGATGGAGATATGTATTTAATGCTGGTCTTTAATGGTCAAACTGCAGGTAATTTTAAACTTGCATATAAAGCTGAAATTGATGATGGACTTTTAGATGTAATAATTATAAAGGCTGGAATGATAATAGATATAATACCTCTGTTTATAAAAATGTTAAGAGGGGAACATTTAGAAGATGTAAATGGACTCTTATATTTTAAAACAGATAAGTTACATATAGAATGCTTTGAAGATATTGTTACAGATATTGACGGAGAAAGAGGACCAGATTTTCCACTTACTATAGAGTGTGTAAAAGAAGGTATAGAAATGTTAGGGGTAATGAATACAAAACAAATTCCTAAAAGTAAAATGGTAAAACTAATAAAATCAAAAAGTTTAAGATAAAAATCACTAAGTATAAACTTAGTGATTTCCTTTATGTGACTTCTTTTTAAAAGTATTCTTTTTTCTTATATCTTTATAAGGAATTAAACAGTTTTTGCCTGTTCCAATCAAGTCTTCTCTTCCGCACTTCTCCAAAGCTTCCCTAACTAATTTATAGTTTTGAGGCATACCAAACTGAAGTAAGGCTCTTTGCATATTTTTTTCTTTTTGTTCTCTAGGTATATATACAGAATTACCTGTTAAAGGGTTTATACCTGTATAGTACATAGCTGTAGAGAGACTGCCTGGAGTTGGGTAAAAGTCTTGAACTTGTTCTGGTGTATAACCCATCTTTTTTATATATTCAGCTAATTCTACAGCAGCATTTAAGTCAGAACCAGGATGACTTGACATAAGATAAGGAACTAAGTACTGTTTTTTATTAATTTTTTTATTTATATTATGATACTTTTCTGCAAATTTATCATAAATATTCTTATTTGGTTTGCCCATTAGTTTCAATACTTTATTGCTTATATGTTCTGGAGCAACCTTTAATTGACCGCTTATATGGTACTTACATAACTCTTGAAAGAAGGTATCATTTTTGTCACACATTAAATAGTCAAATCTGATACCTGAACGTATAAAAACCTTTTTAACATTTGGAAGAGATCTTATTTTTCTTAATATATTTAAGTATTCACTATGATCTGCTATTAAGTTTTTACAAGGTGATGGAAACATACACTGTCTATCTTTACAAGTACCAACTTTTTCTTGAATTTTACAAGCTTTATGTCTAAAGTTAGCCGTAGGGCCACCTACATCATGGATATAACCTTTAAAGTCGTCTAAACTGGTTAATAGTTTAGCTTCTTCTATAATAGAGTCACCACTTCTATTTTGAATTATTCTCCCTTGATGGAATGTTAAAGCGCAGAAAGAACAAGAACCAAAACATCCTCTATGGCTAGTTATAGAAAATTTCACTTCCTGAATAGCAGGTATTCCACCTTTTGATTCATACATTGGATGATAAGTTCTAGTATAAGGTAGAGAATAGACTATATCCATTTCTTCCTGGGTAAGGGGAAGTTGGGGAGGATTTTGAACTACATATCTATCATTATGTTTTTGTATAATACCTTTACCTCTTATAGGATCTTGTTCATAGTATTCTAATTTAAAGCTTTCAGCATAAGATTTTTTATTTTCCACACATTCTTCATAGGAGGGCACTTTAACATAGTCTTTCAAATTACTTATATCATTTGTTGAATATACAGTTCCTCTTAAATTAGTTATATTTGAAAATGTCATTCCATATTTTAATAAATCAGCAAGCTGGACAATTGTTTTTTCTCCCATACCATATATTAAAAGATCAGCTTTTGCATCTAGAAGTATACTTCTTCGTACTTTATTATCCCAATAGTCATAGTGAGCAAATCTTCTTAAACTACTTTCTATTCCACCTATTACTATAGGAACATCTTTATAGGCTTCTTTAACTTTGTTGGAGTATACTATTACAGCCCTATCAGGTCTGTGACCTTCCTCTCCACCTGGAGAATATAAATCGTCATGTCTTCTCTTTTTTGCAGCAGTATAGTGATTTACCATGGAGTCTATGTTACCAGAGTTTACAAGAAACGCTAATTTTGGTTTTCCCAAAACTTTAAAGCTATTTACATCTTTCCAATCAGGTTGTGCTATAACTCCTACAGTATACCCTGCATCTTCTAATACTCTTGAAATTATTGCAGTACCAAAGGAGGGATGATCCACATAGGCGTCCCCAGTTACTAAAACAAAGTCTAATTGATCTATGCCTCTATCTTTTAAGTCTTTTTTATTTATAGGTAGAAAGTTCTTTTCTAATTTCATTTATAATAAGTCTCCATTTCAATTATATTTTTACTTTATAATATTAGCATAAGTGAATAAAAAGGCAACATTAGTGAATAATTAATATTATTTTAATTGTAAAAATTATATTATACAATTTATTATTAAAAGAAAAACTTAAATATTGAATAAAATTTGTAGCATTTTTAAAAAAGTTATAGATAAGATCATATAACAAAGAAATTTAAATAAATTTACTATTTTATAGTTGATTTTTCTCCCTTTAGTAATATAATAATAGTGTAGAATAAAATTTAAAAAATTGTTATGGTTAGGTGAGGCTCCTATATAGATATACGCTGCTGCCCGGAAACATCGAGAGATGCCAATGGGTGAACAGGTATTACCGAATTAAGGTTTTACTTAATGTAGCTGGACTTTGATCTAAAGCTATATAGTGCTAAAACTCAACGAAAATTAACTGCGTTTAGTTTAGGGAGCCTTTTTAATGAGCTCTTTTTATTTTTTTATGGAAATAAATATAATTATTTAATTTGATTTTAGGTGGTGAAATTAGATGGATTGTGGCCCTCGTGGTGGTCGGACAAATTTAAAAAATTTAATATTGAAAGCAGAGGGATACTTATTATTACTATAGAAATCATATTAGGTTTTATAGATATATTTTCATAAAAAAGTGTTTTCTATTCACAATTGTAAATGTTCCTCTGCTTAGAAGGAGGAATATTTATGAAAAGAGTAGCAAGTTTCTTCTTAAGCAAGGTGCTTTACAAAAAAGTATACGATGAATTTGGAGATAATATAGGAAAATTATGGGATGTATATGTCACTAAAGAAGATGGTATGCCAAGAGCCATAGGATATAAGTTGAAAAAAGATGGAGAAATGTTTAACTATGAATTTAAGAATATAAGCTTTTTTCAAGAGGATAGTGGCAAAATGTCTATAAAAGTAAAAGGTGTTCATGAAATAATTCCTAGAACTTATTCATATCTTTTATCAAAGCATTTATTAGATAAACAAATTGTAGACATCAATGGTAAGAAGTTAGTTAGAGTTAATGACTTAAGAATGGCAGAAATAGCTGGAGAATTAAAGGTAATAGCTGTAGATACGGGTATAATGGCATTAGGTAGAAGATTAGGAATAGAATCATTGGTAATTAATGTTTATAAGTTTTTAAGTAAAAAGCCTAAGGATAGTTTGATAATGTGGGATAGTGTAGAATCTCTGGAAATGATGAGTGATAGTTTAAAGTTATCTGTACCTTATCAAAAATTGTCTAAGCTTCATCCAGCAGATTTAGCAGATATATTAGAAAAAATGGATACTAAATATAGAAAGAAAATCTTTGAAAGTATTGATGAAGATCTAGCAGCTAATATATTGGAAGAAATTGAACCTGAAATACAGGCAGATATATTAGAAAATTTAAGTCAATCAAAAAGAACGGAAGTTTTAGACAGTATGCCTAATGATGAGATTGCAGACATATTGGATGAGGTTGATGAGGAAACAGCAGAAAAGATTCTTTTAACTATGGAAAAAGAAGATGCAGAGGAAGTTAGAAGTCTTATGATGTATGAAGAAGAGGTTGCAGGTAGTATAATGAATAAGGATTTTATATCTTTTAGTATAAATATAACTGTTGAAGAAACTATAGAACTTTTAAGGGATATAAAACCAGATGATGAAGTAATGCATTATATATATATCGTAGATGATGGAGAAAGACTGAAGGGAGTAGTATCTCTTAGAGATCTAATTATATCTTCTCCAGATAAGAAACTACTAGATATAATGAATAAAGATTTAACTAGTATTAGGGATAGCCAAATTATAGATGATGCAGTAGAGCTTGCAATTAAATATGATCTTTTATCTATACCTGTGGTAAATGATGATAATAAACTATGTGGTATAGTTGTTATAAATGACATTGTAGAAGACATTTTAGCTCCAACTTGGAGAAAAAGATTTAAAAAAGCAGTGTAGATTTGATGAATATTTGTGTCACATGAGAAATGTAAGAGTTTTTCATGTGACATATTTTTTTTATGTATTTTTTTTCTTATCTTAGGTAAAAATAAGGGCGTATACATCATTAATTGACTGAGGAGTGTATTAACATGAAAAAACAATTTTCACTAAGAAAAGTTGTACTCTATATGATGATAGCACTTATAACGTATTTCAGCCTGTACATATATTTTGCTCCTTATAATTATGCAGTAAATGTTGCTACTTACTACTATGGATCTAGAGGAGGAACAGTATATGAAATACAAAAGAGGCTTAAGAATTGGGGGTATTATGATGGAGGTATAGATGGCATATATGGCTATGGAACCTATACTGCGGTTAGAAAGTTTCAATCTTATAATGGCCTGGCTGTAGATGGAATAGTTGGAAACCGAACATTAGAAGCTTTAGGCATATATGAGGGTCCTACTAATGCAGGAAATAATAATAATTATAATACCAACAATCAAGATGTAAATTTACTGGCTAGGCTTATAAATGGAGAAGCGAGAGGGGAGCCATATGAAGGGCAAGTAGCGGTTGGTGCTGTGGTACTTAATAGAACAAGGGATTCAAGATTTCCAAGTACTATAGCGGGTGTTATATATCAGCCAGGAGCTTTTACTGCAGTAGACGATGGACAGATAAATGCTCCATTAGAGCAAACTAGTGTAAAGGCAGCAATAGACGCTTTAAATGGATGGGATCCGTCTAGTGGAGCAGTATATTATTTTAATCCTGCTACAGCAACTAGTGCTTGGATATGGTCAAGACCATTAATAAAAGTTATTGGAAAGCACAGATTTTGTAAGTAAGAGGGTTGACAAATTTAAAAAATTGAATATAATAAGAATATAGAAATCATACCAAATTAGTCTGAAATACATTGAAAGAGGAAAGTAACATATATGAAATATACAGAGAAGGAATCTAATATGCTGAGAAGGTTCCTATAGGGAATTTATGTGAAGTGCCCTCTGGAGTAGTGCACCGAATTAAGTAGGCTGCATCGGTATCACCCGTTATAGTGATAGAGCATTGAGTTGTGCTTGAAATTCAGTTCAACACCGTATTTTGGTAGAGTGGAACAGCGAAGTTATAACTTCGTCTCTATACTGTAGAGGCGAAGTTTTTTGTATAAAAAATTATATTTTAGGGGGAATTTTATAATGATATACAACAATGCAATAGAGATGATAGGTAATACTCCAATTATAAAATTAAATAATATTGTAAGTGAAGATATGGCAGAAATTTATGTAAAATTAGAAAAATTCAATCCAGGTGGAAGTATAAAAGATAGGGCTGCTTTAGGAATGATAGAAAAAGCTGAAATGTTAGGTTTGTTAAATCCCGGAGATACTATTGTAGAGCCAACTAGTGGTAATACAGGCATAGGACTAGCTATGGTTGGAAGGCTTAAAGGATATAAAGTTATTATTGTTATGCCAGATAGTATGAGTATGGAAAGAAGAAATATTTTAAAAGCCTACGGGGCAGAATTAGTACTTACTGAAGGAAAATATGGAATGAAAGGTGCCATAGATAAAGCAGAAGAAATAGCTGATGGCAAGAAGGGGTTTTATATACCACAACAATTTGATAATGAAGCAAATCCAGAAAAACATTATAAAACCACTGCAGAAGAGATTATTAAAGATATTCCAGATTTAGATATATTTTTAGCTTCTGTAGGTACAGGGGGAACTCTTATAGGAATAGGAAAAAGATTAAAAGAAATAAAGAAAGATATAAAAGTAATAGCAGTAGAACCTGCTAAATCACCATTATTATCTGGTGGAGAAGCTGGACCTCATGGTATACAAGGAATAGGAGCTAATTTTATACCAACTATATATAAGAAAGAAATAGTTGATAAAATAATAACAGTTTCAGATGAAGAATCTTTTAAATACGCAAAACTTATGGGAAGAGAAGAAGGGATATTAGTAGGAATATCATCTGGAGCAAATATAGCAGTAGCTATAGAGCTAGCTAAAAAACTAGGAAAAGGAAAGAAAATTGTAACTGTTGCTGCAGATGGAGGAGAAAAATATTTGTCTACAGGAATATATGAATAATTAAAAGATATATACAGAGATATTAATTATTTAATAAAGTAAAAATGGAGGGTAACATGTTTAAAAATTTAAAATATGATATAGATAATGTAATGAAGAATGATCCCGCAGCAAGAAATGGACTAGAAGTTTTTTTACTATATCCTTGTATTCATGCAATAATAAATCATAGAATAGCACATTTTTTCTATAAAGCGAAGATGTATTTTATAGCTAGACTTATATCTCAAACGTCTAGACACTTTACTGGTATAGAGATACACCCAGGAGCAAAAATAGGAAAAGGTTTATTTATAGATCATGGCATGGGTGTTGTTATAGGAGAAACAGCTGAAGTAGGAGATAATGTAACTATGTATCATGGAGTAACTTTAGGTGGAACAGGGAAAAATAAGGGAAAGAGGCATCCGACTGTAGGTAATAATGTGATAATAGGAAGTGGAGCTAAAGTATTAGGGCCAATAAACCTTGGAGATAATGTTAAAATAGGTGCTAATGCTGTAGTGTTAAAGGATATACCTGCTAATTCTACAGCGGTAGGTATACCTGCTCAAGTGGTTAAAAGTAATAATAATGAAGTAATAATAGATATGGAACATTATAGAAATACTGCAAAAGGGTTTTAATGGAGTGAAAATATGAGCAATAAACAGAAGATAATTCAATATTGTTGTAATGTGTTAGGTTTAGATACGGTAGGCTTTACTTCTTGCAGAAAGTTTAAGGAGTTAGAGAAGTTCCTTTCTTTAAGAAAAGATAAAGGATATGAAAATGAGTTTGAGGAAAAGGATATCCTAAAGAGAATAAATCCTAATATTTATATGGAAGAAGGAAAGGCAATAATATCTATTGCCTTTCCTTATATATTTAATAAAAACTTTAATAATAAGATTTGTTTTTCTAAGTATACTATGGGTAGAGACTATCATATAGTGGTTGCTGAGTATTTAAAAAAATTGTGTGCTTTTATAGAATCATTAGGAGGAAAAGCTAAGTACCTTGTAGATAGTAATACTTTGCCTGAAAGATATATAGCGAAGTTATGTGGAATAGGATTTATAGGAAAAAACAATATGATCATAACTAAAAAATATGGTTCTTATGTATTTTTGGGAGAGATAATTACTGATTTAGAATTAGATGAAGATGAGCCTTTAATGTGCCAATGCGGAGAATGCGAATTATGTTTAAAAGCATGTCCAGCAGGGTCTATAGGGGAAGATATAAATAATCCTAATGTATGCTTATCCTATGTAACGCAAAAGAAGGAAATAGAAGATATATGGTTTGACAAATTACAAGGAAGAATTTTTGGATGCGATAATTGTCAAAAAGTTTGTCCTTACAATAAAGAGATAGATTTTTCTGGAATTGAAGAATTTAAACCTTTTGTATTTATGGAGAATCCAAATATAGAAGAGATAATTAATATGAATAATAGGATTTTTAAGGATAAGTATGCACTAACATCCAGCGGGTGGAGAGGGAAAAATATACTTATAAGAAATGCTTTGATAAGTTCATTTGCAAAAGGCGAAATCCATACAATTACTATAAAGGAGTTTAGTTCACCTTATGTAAAAGATTATTATGGTAGACTTTTACGGTTCTACAAATTATAATTTAAGTATATATTGTTTTATGAAAGGTGGAGCGGT
This sequence comes from Clostridium lundense DSM 17049, assembly GCF_000619945.1. GTDB lineage: Bacteria > Bacillota > Clostridia > Clostridiales > Clostridiaceae > Clostridium_AO > Clostridium_AO lundense. The sequence continues at coordinate 179,190 of NZ_JHVC01000002.1, forward strand.
TTATGATTTCTCCTACTATGGTTAAGATTATATCTCATCTTCCAAAGGGGCTCGTTGCTTCTGTTTCAAAGAAAATTTTAAATGGTTATCTTAAAAAGTATGCAAATATAGAAGTAAAAGGTTTAGAGAACTTAAAGAATATAAAAAAGCCAATATTATTTATTTGTAATCATTTAAGTAATTCTGATGCATTAGTTATAAATCATGTTTTAAAAGATCAAGACATAACTTTTGTAGCTGGAATAAAACTTTCACATAATCCTCTTACAAATTTAGGAATAAGCATGACTAAAACTATAACTATTAAGCCTAATACAGCAGATAAAGATTCTATATCTAATATAATAAAAACCTTAAAACAGGGAAATAATATACTGATTTTTCCCGAAGGAACTAGAAGTAGAGTAGGCAGTATGATAGAAGGCAAAAAGGGTGTAGTTTTAATACAAAAATTATCCAGAGCTACAGTGATTCCTATGTCAATATTTGGATCTGAAAAGTTGCTTCCAATAAATGAGGAAGGTATGGATAAAGAAAAGTTTCAGTATGCAGATGTAAAAATTACTATAGGTAAAGCATTAGACATACCTAAACGAGAAGAGGGCGAAGAAAAGCATCACTATGAAGATAGAGTGCTAAATTATATGATGAAAAATATAGCGGCACTTTTACCTAAGAAATATCAAGGAGTTTACAAGATAGATAATAGAGATAATAGATGATATAAGAAAATATTTTTTTATCTGTACTCTGTGCTTTGTTATCTGTTATCTGTTATCTGTACTCTGAAATAAGGGTGTGGTGAAAATATGAATAAAGAAGGTATAGATAAAGTATTAGAAATATTAAGGCAAACGTATCCTGATGCAAAGTGTGCTTTAAATTTTGATTCTCCTTATGAATTGTTGATATCTACTATATTATCTGCTCAATGTACGGATAAAAGAGTAAATATAGTTACAAAAGATTTGTATAAGGAGTATAATACCCCAGAAAAAATGGTAACTCTTTCAGAAGAGGAGTTAGGGGATAAGATTAGAAGTTGCGGTTTTTATAAAAATAAAAGCAAAAATATACTGGAAGCCTCAAAGACTATATTGAGTGAACATAATGGAAGAGTACCAAGTACTATGGATGAGTTAACCAAGTTGCCAGGTGTTGGTAGAAAAACTGCTAATGTAGTTTTATCCAATGCTTTTGGTGTACCTGCTATAGCAGTAGATACTCATGTTTTTAGAGTCTCCAATAGAATTGGGTTAGCAAAAGGCAAAACCCCAGAGCAAGCAGAAAAAGAATTAATGAAAAATGTACCTAAAGACATGTGGAGTGACACTCATCATTATTTAATATGGCATGGTAGGAATATATGCAAGGCTAGAAAGCCTGAATGTGAAAAGTGCCCTTTAGCTCCATATTGTGAGTATTTTGCTGGAGCAAGTAAAGAGGAGTAATGAACAATAACTATTTTTTATTTAGTGAAGAATTGATAGTTGAAAGTAGAAAGTTTCCATTGTATTCAATTCTCAATTATTTTAATTTAAACAAAGAAGGGAGGGAGCTTTGTTAGATTTAATCTATGCAAGCTAAGGTTAAGTTTAATAAGCGTTAAAAATGGATATTAAAGAAGAAGCTTTAAAAATGCATTCAGAGAAAAAAGGTAAATTAGAGGTAATAGGGAAAGTTCATGTAAAGGATAGACATGATTTAGCGGTGGCATATACTCCTGGAGTTGCTGAACCTTGTATAGAAATTTCCAAGGATAAGGATAAGGTATATGAATATACAATAAAGGGAAACACAGTAGGAGTAGTAACAAATGGTACTGCAGTTTTAGGGTTAGGAAATATAGGAGCAAGTGCAGGGTTACCTGTAATGGAAGGAAAAGCACTATTATTTAAGGAATTTGCAGGAATAGATGCTTTCCCAATTTGTTTAGATACGGAGGATCCTGAAGAGATAATAAATACTGTAAAACTTATATCCCCAGTTTTTGGAGGAATAAACCTTGAGGATATAAAAGCACCGGAATGTTTTTATATAGAGAAAAGATTAAAAGAAGAATTAGATATTCCTGTATTTCATGATGATCAACATGGAACAGCTATAGTAGTTTTAGCAGGATTATATAATGCACTAAAATTAGTTAATAAAAACTTGGAAGAAGCTAAGATTGTAATAAATGGAGCAGGTTCAGCAGGTATTGCTATTTGTAAACTTTTGTTAAATGCTGGAGCTAAAAATGTTACTATGTGTGATATTAACGGAGCCTTAGTAGAAGGTGACGAAAGATTAAATCCAGCTCAAAGAGAAATAGCAAAGGTTACAAATAGAGAATTGGAAAGAGGAACTCTTAAAGATGTAATAAAAGGAAAAGATGTATTTGTAGGAGTTTCTGCACCTAAGGTATTAACTAAAGAAATGGTAGCTACTATGAATAAAGATAGTATAGTCTTTGCTATGGCAAATCCTACACCAGAAATAATGCCTGATGAAGCTAAAGAAGGTGGAGCAAGGGTTGTGGCTACTGGAAGATCTGATTTTCCAAATCAGATAAATAATGTGCTTGTATTCCCAGGAATATTTAGAGGAGCTTTAGATGTAAGAGCAAAAGAAATAAATGAGGATATGAAGCTTGCAGCAGCGAAAGGAATTGCTAATCTTATAAAGGATGAGGAATTAAAGGAAGATTACATAATCCCAGATCCATTTAACAAAGAAGTGTGTGAATCTGTAGCAAAAGAAGTAAGAAGAATAGCAAGAGAACTAGGCGTAGCTAAGATATAGTTTTATTGCTTTTGAATATAAAGTATAATTTAATAGAGTAAAAATAAGTGGGTAGACTGTTGCAATGAAGTTTACTCACTTATTTTTATCAGCTGCTTTTGATTTTTACTAAAAGATACACTATTTTTTATATATAATCTTTCATTTATCCTCTGTATTCTGAAATAAGTTTTCTTCTTAAAAAGTCCAATGCAATAGTAACAGTTCTTGCCCTTATTGATTGTCTATTTCCAGCTAAATTTAATTTTTCAACATATATTTTTCCGTTTATATAAAGACCAATATAAACAAGTCCCACAGGCTTTTCAGTGCTTCCGCCGCCGGGGCCTGCAATACCAGTTGTAGAAATTCCTATAGCTGCTCCAGAAGTTCTAGCTATACCCTGTGCCATTTCAGCAGCAGTTTGTTCACTTACAGCTCCAAAATAATTTAAGGTTTCTGGTCTAACACCTAATCTTCTCATCTTTGCATTATTACTATAAGTAACAGCTCCTTCTATAAGTACTTCTGAAATGCCAGGATAATTTACAAGCCTTCCGCATAAAAGACCTCCTGTACAAGATTCTGATATTGCAATTGTTAAATTATTATCTATAAGCATTTTTCCTATAACACTTTCTAGAGAATCTTCATCAATTCCATAAACATTATCTCCAAGGATATGTCTAATTTCTTTTTCTATAGGATCTATTAAAGCATAGCCTTCTCCCTTAGTTTTAGCTTTTGCAGTTATTCGGAGTGTTACCTCATTTTCTTTAGCATAAGGGGCTACTGTTGGATTAGATTGATTATCGATAATATGGCCTATTTTTGTCGCTACAGAGGATTCTCCCATACCACATATTTTAAGGGTTTTAGATATTAATGTATATTCATTAAATTTTTGAAGATAAGGTACAACGTAGTCTTCAAACATAGGGATATTTTCTTTTGGTGGGCCAGGAAGTAGTACTAAGGTTTTACCATTTCCATTTATTATACAACCTGGTGCGGTACCATGATTATTTGGAAGGATTATAGAACCTTCAGGAAAATAAGCTTGCTTTTTATTATTTTCACTTATTTCTTTATTTTGTCTTCTGAAGTATCCTTCTATTAGTTCTAAAGATTCTTTATGAAGAACCATTTTTTTACCGAAGTATTCAGCTGCTATTTCTTTAGTTAAATCATCTTTAGTAGGGCCTAAACCTCCAGTAGTTATAACTATATCAGATCTTCTAAATGCCAAATCTAATTCTTGTCGAACTCTTTCGCCATTGTCCCCTATTACGGATTGATGATAAATGAATATACCCATATCTGCTAACCTTCTAGATAGATATTGAGCGTTAGTGTTTAAAATATCTCCCAGTAATAGTTCGGTTCCTACCGCAACTATTTCACCAATCATAAACTAAGACCTCCTTGAATTAAGTTTTTGTAAAAGAAAGTATTTACGATTTAATTTTACCACAATATTGAATATGATTGGAAAAAGATTATGATATAATATTATTTAGTATAGTTGATAAAAGTGGTAAATATGGAAGCAGTTATAGACCAGGCAAAAAGTGGAGGTATTTTTAGTATGTTTCGTATTGGGATATGTGATGATGAATCAATGATATGTTCTCAGATTGAAGATATAGTATTAAAAGTCAGCAATGAAATCAAGGAAAAAATTGAAATGGAAGTGTTTTATTCGGGAGAAGAACTATGTGAATATATGTTAAATCAATCAAGTTTTGATTTGATTTTTTTAGATATTGAATTAAAGTTATTAAATGGTGTTCAGGTTGGTAGGAAAATACAAGAGGAAATGAAAAAATATATATAATAATGAGGTGGTAAAAAGTGTCTGAATACAATTTCTCCAACAAAGATCTTTTTATATTTTTTGCGGTAACTTTTGGCTTGACCATAGGTATGGGCATTGTTATGGGGTTTGCATACACTAAATACCCATTGGATTCTTTTACCTTGACACAGGCATATTATCCATCTATAGGTGTTATGACAGCTTTATTGTTAAACAAAGAAAGACGCAAAAACCTTCCCATGAAATTTTATGGAACTTATTTGTTTTTTACCATTACATCAATTTTAGTTCTTTTAATAGACATATATGTACTTCATAAAGATCCAAATGCGTATATGAACATGGTGTGGGTTATAGGAAGCATTACCTTATGTCTTGTATACTTTGCAGATAAAAAAGAGAAAATATATGATTTCGGATTGGGGCTTGGAAAAAATGTGAAGGCATCTATTGGGTATATTTTGTTATTTGTGGTTCTATGTATATGTGGAAACTTTTTAAGTGCACTTACCTTGGGAAACGGTAAAAAATTTATTGATGCTTTCATAAACACAAAAAGATCCACTGGCTTGATTTACTTCCCGAGTCTGTGTATTGCATTTTTAGGAGAAGAATATGGCTGGAGATATTTCCTTCAACCTGCTCTTCAACAAAGAATCGGTAAACGAAAGGGTGTAATTCTTTTGGGCATTATATGGGGTATATGGCATTTGCCAATAAACCTGTTTTATTATAGTCCAATGACGCCTTTTTACTCTATTCTAAATCAATTGATTATCTGTATTTCCTATTCTATATTCTTTGGTTTTGTGTATATGAAGACAGAGAACATATGGACTGTTTCTATAATCCATTGCGTAAACAATGGAATTCTTCCTATTCTTAACAATGCTGTAGGGATTAATGTTGTTCTTAACGGGAAATTAGTATTAGCAAACTTAATTTGTTTCTGTGTAGTCTATTTGCCTTTCCTATTTACAAAAGAATACAGGAAGGATGAAAGAGAAGTAGAGTTTACAAATAAGTTATAACAAAGTTTAAGGAATATGAAATATGACGCAATATAATTTAGAAGTTATGAACCCTATATATTTTGGGTTAACAAAATATTTCAAATATAGGAGAAACTCAGTTATCAATTTTTATCTTACCTTAGTAGTTCTAATAGTTCCAATTATTAAGTATTTTATAGTTAAAAACATAAATATAAAGCAATTTAAAATAATAAAAGCTAGAACTAATCAGGAGAGAAAGGCATGGTATTGTGATTATATTATCAAAAATGGAGATAGTTATAAAGAATTAAAAACTTATAAATTATTTGATTACTTTATAAATAAGTACAAGAAATATATTGAGGGCTTTAATGCACAGGATTTAAAGATTGCAAAGCAATCTACATTATATCTGTCCATTGTGGATATTGTTGAGCAGATTTTAACTGCACTTATGTTTGCTTACGTTGCTTATAGTGGATATATTGGTGAAATGTTAATAGGAAATGTCATAACTTATACAAGGACAATTATGGATATAAAGTCTTATATTCAAAAAATATTGGAAGCATTTGCAGGTATACAAAAGGAAAGTATTTTTATAGATCAATTATACGATTTTTTAAATTTAAATAATAAAAGGGAAGTAACAAATTTAAAGAAAATAGATGAAATAAGAATAGAACATCTTTATTATAAGTATAAAGAATATGGAGACTACATATTAAAAGATATTAATTTAACTATAAAAAATGGTGATTTTACTGCTATAATAGGCAGAAATGGAAGTGGGAAAACTACTTTAATAAAAATAATAATGGGATTCTACAATGATTATGAAGGTAATATATACATAAATGGAATTGACTTGAGAGAAATAGACAAATCTGAGTTATTAAAAAGAATAGGAACTCTATTTCAGGATTTTGCTAAGTTTGAAGCTACTTTTAGAGAAAATATAAGCTATGGAAATTTAGATATTATGGGAAACGACAATCGAATTAATGAAATTAGTAATAAATTCAATTTGAAGAGCTTGACAGCTAATGAACCTAAAAACATTGATGTTTAGTTAGGTTATTGGTTTGATGATGGTAAACAAATATCAATCGGTCAATGGCAGAGGGTTGCCTTAGCAAGAGCATTTGTAAAAGAAGCTGATTTATATATATTAGATGAACCTAATGCAGCGTTAGATGCTATATCAGAATACAATTTGTCTAATATGTATAATGATTTATTGAAAAATAAAATAGGTATAATTGTAGCTCATAGATTCAACAATTTTATTAAGCAGGCTAATAATATAATTGTTTTAGAAAAAGGAGTTGTTGTAGAAAGCGGGACCCATGAAGAACTCATTGATTTAAAAGGAATTTATAATACGCTATATAATATTCAAATAGGTAATTATGAAACGTATATAAATATATTTAATTAAAATGGAATGTATTTTTGTTATAACAAATTATTTGTATTAATAGTTTGGTAGTGTATAATATAATAAAAAGTAAAGAAGAGAGGTGAGGTTTAGTGGTGGGATACGCTCCCTCACTAAAGGCAAAAATGAATAAAACATTAAGAAATGTATTAATAGTACTTGGAATATTAATAGTATTAATTGCACCAATAATATCTAGTTATAATAAAATGGTATCTTTAGATCAAAAGGTAAAAAGGGCAGAATCTAATATAGATAGCGATCTTCAAAGAAGATCTGATTTAATACCTAATTTAGTAGAAACAGTTAAAGGATATGCAAAACAGGAAAAGGATGTATTTACTGATATAGCTAATGCTAGAGCAAAACTTGGTGGAGCACAGAATATAACAGATAGAGCTAATGCGGATAATGAATTATCTAGTGCTCTTTCAAGGTTACTTGTAGTTGTAGAAAGATACCCTGAACTTAAATCTAATGAAAATTTTAGATCATTAATGATTCAGTTAGAGGGAACAGAAAATAGAATTAATATAGCTAGAAAGGATTATAATAGTACTGTAGACGAATATAATTCTACTATTAAAGGCTTCCCTAAATCTATAATAGCATCAATTTTTAGATTTGAAGAAAAGAGCTATTATAAGGCTAGTGAAGGAGCAAAGGTAGTACCAAAAGTAGATTTTAACGTAGGTAAATAATTATGAAAAAATTTAAAAAGTTTTTAGGGTTACTATTTTTTATATTAATATTTTCTGTTTTTCCTGTAAACGCAGAAATAAATATACCAAAGCCCACAAACTTAAAATATGTAAATGATTATGTCAATGTATTAAGCCCAGAGGCAAAGGAATATATAGTGTCTGTAGGAAAAGAACTAGAAGATAAAACAGGGGCCCAATCAGTAGTAGTTATTGTAAACTCCCTTGGAGAATACGATATAGAAACCTATGCCAATACTCTTTTTAGAAAGTGGCAAATAGGGCAAAAGGAAAAAAACAATGGTCTTCTTATACTAGTTTCTATGCAGGATAAGAAGAGAAGAGTTGAGGTAGGATATGGCTTAGAGGGACCTATACCAGATGCATATACTGATAGGGTAATGGAAAGCCTTTTTAAACCAGCTTTTAAAAATAAAGATTATGACAAGGGAATAAAGGAGTCCTATTCAGCTTTTGCAGATGCCATAGCTAAAGAATATAATGTAAAATTAGAGAAAAATGAAAAAGTTACATTACCGCAACAACAGAAAAATAATAAAACTTCATCCGCAGGACCTGTTATAAAAATAGTATTATTCTTATTTATACTTGATTTAGTATTGAATAGGGGTAGAGTTACTAGGCAATTATTAAGTTTCCTATTCTGGGATTCATTCTGGAATGGAAGAGGAGGCCGTGGTGGTGGTGGCGGTTTCGGAGGTGGTGGTTTTGGCGGAGGTTCCTCTGGTGGGGGAGGCTTCGGTGGCTTTGGAGGAGGCTCCTCAGGAGGAGGAGGATCTTCCGGAGATTGGTAATGTAAAAATTGGCAATAGATTTATTTAGTGGAGAATTGAAAATGAAAAACTCAATTCTCCATTTTTAGCTTTAATTTTAAGCTTTTCTGTAGTGATAATGGAAGAAAAGTATCCATAACTGTCAATTGTCTTCTATAAACTAAAAAAGTGCGATGCACTTTTTTATTGTGTTTTTTGAATAATAAATACAGCAATTGAGAATTATAAAAACAAAACTGCAATTATTTGGGAGGGACTCATATGCCAGATTCAAGAACACATATTTTAGCATGTAATGAAATAGCAGAAGGTATACAAAATAATAAATATAAAAGTATTATAGAAGATAATATAAAATTTTATCAATATGGATCACAAGGACCAGATATATTTCTTTATTATTGTGCATTAATACCTAGTAAGCATAAGAGAGTTATGAAGTTAAGCCAGCGTCTTCATACAGATAAAACGGGGAATTTTATTATATATTGTATAGATAAATTAAAGGAATGGAAGGATGAGGATGACTATAATATATTACTTTGTTATATACTGGGGTTTATAACTCATTATGCATTAGATACTTCTGTACATCCATTTATATATTATTTTGGTGGAATATATCATCCGGATTTGCCACAAACAAAGAAGTATGATGTTTATCATAAGCAATTGGAAAAAATTATCGGCTTTATAGAATTAGAGAAAAAAAGAGGTACAGTTGCTTATAATACTCCACTATGTAATGAAGTAAATATAGGGAAAAATGTACCTGAGATAATAAGTAGACTATATTTTAATGCTTTATATGATATATACAATTTAGAGATAAAAAATTATGTAATAAATTATTGTTATAAGGACATGAAATTTGGAATTAGATTTTTAATGGAACCAAATGCAATAAAGAATGGAATTTTTGCTATTGCAGAATATATAATTAGAAAAAAAACTAATGCTAATATAGTTATATATCCAAAAAAGATAAAGGATAAGTTAGATTATTTAAATAAAGAACATAGAAAATGGAATCATCCATGTAATATAGAAGAAGTAACACAAAAAGATGTAGAGCAGTTATATATGGAGGGAGTTAAAAAAGGAATAGATATAACTAATGTGGCTATAAAATATTTGGAAAATGAAATTAATAAGGAGGAATTAATAAAAAGCTTTCCTAATTTATCTTACGAATCTGGGAAGCCATTAGATGAATATAAAAAAATGTTATATTATAAATGCATATTTGAATAAAGGAAAGAAGTGTTTTTGCAAAACTTATGGAAAATTTATACTTAAATGTTATAATTAGATGGAGATTTACTTGCTTCAATTAAAGTTTAGAAGAATTTATCTAGGGCTGTATTCGCTATTATATATTCACTTTAAGAAGTTGAATATACTGGGCAGGTACATATTAGATAAATCTAATTAAGAGGAGGATGAAAAATGGCACAAGTAAAAACTATAGAATGGAAGGATGATAAGCTTATTCTTATTGATTGTACAAAGCTTCCTCTAAAAGAGGAATATTTGATTTGTAAAAAATACTCTGATTTAGCTAAGGCTATTAAGTCATTAGCTGTAAGAGGTGCGCCAGCTATAGGAGTATCAGCAGCTTATGGAGTAGTGCTGGCAGCTATAGAGGGAGAAAAGGAAAATAATAATAAAGAACAATATATGGAGTTTATTTATAAAGCAATTGAACAATTAGCTTCTACAAGACCTACAGCAGTAAATTTATTTTGGGCATTGGATAGAATGAAAATGATATTAGATATTAATAAAGAGTTATCTAAAAATAAAATTAAAGAAAAATTATTAAATGAAGCTAATTTAATATATGAAGAAGATATACAATGTAACAAGAATATAGGAAAGTATGGAAATGAAGTTATTCCTCATAGGGCTAATGTACTAACCCATTGTAATGCAGGGGCACTAGCTACAGCAGGTTATGGAACTGCTCTAGGAGTAATAAGATATGCTCACCATTTGGGTAAAAATATTCATGTATATGCTGATGAAACTAGACCCCTTTTGCAAGGTGCACGATTAACAACATGGGAGTTACAAAAAGAAGACATACCTGTTACACTAATAACCGATAATATGGCAGGGTATGCAATGAAGCTTAATAAAATAAATTTAGTCATTACAGGAGCAGATAGAATTACTGCTAATGGAGATACAGCAAATAAAATAGGAACTTATTCAGTAGCGCTTTTAGCTAAAGAACATAACATTCCATTTTATATAGCAGCGCCAATATCTACCATAGACATGAATTTAAAATCAGGAGATGAAATAGTGATAGAGGAGAGAGATAATCAAGAAGTAAGAGAAGTATTTGGACAAGCAATAGCTCCTAATAATATAGATACATTTAACCCTGCATTTGATGTTACACCGAACGAATATATAACTGGCATAATAACTGAAGTAGGCATATTAAGACCTCCTTATAACATATCTATAAAAAATGCAATGAAGCTTTAAAAAATTACTTGGCGATTTTTTTTAAATAAAAGCGGGGGTGGGTAATATGTTTGAAAAAGAAAAACAGCAAATAGTAAATATGTCATTAAGATTATATAATGAAAAATTAATCGTAGGTACATGGGGGAACCTGAGTATGAGATTGAAAGATAAAAATGGTGAGGAACTATATCTCGTGACCCCATCAGGAATGGAATATGAGGATACTAAAATTGAAGATTTGGTTATACTTAATGAACAAGGAGATATAGTAGAAGGCCATAGAAATCCTACTTCAGAATTAAAAATGCATATAAAAATATATAAATCTATCAATAATATAAATGCTATTATTCACACCCATAGCACTTATGCTACAGCTTGTGCAGTAGCAGGGGTTACTATACCTATGATGGTGGAGGACATGATTCAACATATAGGAGGGGATGTAAGAGTTGCAAAATATGCTCTTCCAGGTACTGATGAATTAGCTTCTTATGCAGTAGAAGCACTAAAGGAAAGAAATGGAGCATTGCTTAAAAATCATGGAGTAATAGGAATAGGAAAAAGCATGGTAGATGCCTATAAATCCTGTATATTAATAGAGAAGAGTGCTAAAATACTTATATATGCTAAAATATTAGGGCATGTACATCTTTTGAGTACAGAAGATGCTGAAAAAATGATTGAATATTATAATAATAAATATGGACAAAAATAGTTATATATAGTGAAGAATTAATAATGAATAGTGAGCAGTTAAGGAAAGAACCTATTATCTATGCAAAATTTATAGGTAATAGAAAGGCCTTGCAATGCAAGGCCTTTCTAAATTATATGCATACTTTTAACACAGTTAAAAATATAATAATTTATTAGTTACTCTTAATTATTCAGTCCTCATTAAATGAACTATTCTGTTTGACAATACTTGATTATCAAATCTAAAGTAGATAAGATACCTTCCATGTGCGTTCTTTCATATCCATGGGAAGCAAATACTCCTGTTCCTATTAAGGCAGTTTTAATATCCCAACCTGCGCGTAAGGCTGCAGAAGCATCAGAACCGTAATGAGGATATATATCTATTTTATAAGGAATATTTTGTTCTTTACATATATTAACTAGTTTCTTTCTTAATTCTAGATCATATGGGCCAGAGGAATCTTTAGCACATATACATACTGCATATTCTGAAGAGTTTTGATCTAAACCAGGAGCACCCATATCTACAGATATGAATTCTTTTATATTTTTAGGAAGAGCAGCAGAGGCACCATGGCCGACCTCTTCATAATTACTTATAAAAAAGCTAGTTGTATATGGAAGTTCTATAGAATTTTCTACTAAGTATTTTATTGCATAAAGGATAATAGCAGCACTTGCCTTATCATCCAAATGTCTACTTTTTACAAAACCGCTAGGGGTAAATGCAGTTCTAGTACTAAAACATACAAAGTCTCCCACATCTATACCAAGTTTTTGGGTATCTTCCTTTGAAAATACCTTTTCATCAATAACTATTTCCATATTTTCTGGAACTCTTTTTAGTTCACGGGCTTCATCTCCGCTTATATGGACGGAAGGTTTAATACTTTGAATTGTTCCAGTGATTTTTCTACCATCAAGAGTTTCTATAGTGCAGTTTTCACCTTCAATAGAATTCATCATGAAGCCACCAACAGGAACAAATGAAAGAGTCCCGTTAGACTTTATACTTTTAACCATGGCTCCTAATGTATCTATATGTGCTGAAAATACTCTCTCATAATCTTTATTTTTTCCTTCTAATGTAATAACAACAGCACCCTTATTAGTGATAAAATAAGGAACATTTAATATATGTAATTCTTCTTTAATATAGTCCATTACTTTTTCAGTAAACCCACTAGGACTTGGAATGGTTAGAATATTTTTAAGATAATATTTGATTTTTTCGTCATTATATTCCATAAAAATCACTCCCTTTATAGTTTTTACTCTTGTTCTATTATATTCTATCATAGTGAAAACTTTCATGTCATAAAAATCTCGCAATTATTGTATAAATAATTATTTATAGTATAATTAATAAGTGTAAATTGCGAGGTGATGCATATGGTAAGAAAAAAGAAATCTAAGAAAAAAGGACTTATAATAATATTTAGTTTATTAGCCGTAATTTTACTGGGAATTGTTTCAGCTGGTGTAACTTATGCATATAGTTATGTGAAATATTATGATAACTTATTTTACCCAGGAGTTAAAGTAGAAGGTGTAGATCTATCTGGCAAAAAGTTTGATGAAGGCAAAAAGATTATAAAAGAGCAATTAGACGATAAAATACCTAACAAAAAATTAATTATAAAAACTCCAGATAAGAATTATACTTTAACTTTTGATAAAATTAATGCCAATTATGACGAGGATAAGGTTCTTCAGCAAGCTTATTCTTATGGCAAGAATCTAAACTTAATTAGTAAATATAAGTTAATAAAGAATGCAAAGGAAAAGGTATATAAGTTTAACTTTTCTTATAATCAAAAACCAATAAAGGATCTTATAGAACAGATTGAAAAAGATGTAAATAGAAATGCGGAAAATGCTAAGATTAGCAAGTCATGGAGCGGATTTGATATAACTGCTGAAAAAACAGGTAAAAAGTTAAATAAGGACAAGCTACAGCAAGAAATATTTGAAAAAATTGATGGAGATACTGAAAAAGATATAGAAGTAAATGCACCAATAGATGAGATAAAACCTCATATAGTTAAAGAAAAATTATCTAGTATAAATAATTTAATATCAACTTTTCATACTAATTATGGAGATATTTCTTCTAGTCAAAGGGCAAATAATATTCAAATTGCTACAAAAGGCATAAATAATACAATATTAATGCCAGGGGACGTATTCAGTTTTAATGACATAGTAGGAGAAAGAACTGAAGCAAGGGGGTATCAATCAGCTGCAGTTATAGTAGGAAATCAAGTGGATTCAGGGCTTGGAGGAGGAATATGTCAGGTATCCTCAACTTTATATAATGCTGCACTTAAAGCTAATTTAAAATCTGTAGAGAGAGTACATCATACTTTACCTTCAAGTTATGTGCCTTTAGGTAGAGATGCCACAGTAGATTGGGGAAATATAGATTATAAGTTTAAAAACACATTACCATATCCTATATATATAGAAGGAATTACTAGTGGAGGAAATGTTACTTTTAATATTTATTCAAATTCGTCATTAACAAGCAGATACTATGATATAACTACAGATGTCTATTCTAGAATAGAAACTACTACAAAAAAGGTAAATGATCCAAACCTTTTAATTGGTACAGAAGAAGTAGTACAGAAGCCTTATACAGGATTTAAAGTAAATGTATATAAAAACACTTATGAAAATGATAAATTAATTAATAAGGAGCTTATATCTAATGACTTTTATAGACCGGTAGAAGGTCTAATAAAAGTAGGAACTAAGAAAAAGTAAAAGTAAGGTTGTGCATTATTAAAAAACAATGTACAACCTTACTTTTGGTTTATGGTATATAATGTGTATAATATTTACAAAGGAGTGTTGATTATGGGAGAAAGAGAATTAATAAAGAATATAGTTTATAATATTGATAAGGTAATTATAGGAAAGGAATATGAAATTTATAATATAATAAAGGGTATTATTGCTAATGGACATATACTTATAGAAGATGTTCCTGGGGTAGGCAAGACTACATTGGTAAAGGCTTTGGCTAAATCTCTAAATTTATCTTATAAAAGGATACAGTTTACACCAGATTTACTTCCATCAGATATTTTAGGAATATCTATTTATAATCAAAAGACCATGGAATTTGAATTTAAAAAAGGCCCTATATTCTCTAATATAATATTAGCAGACGAAATAAATAGAACTTCACCTAAAACGCAATCTGCACTTTTAGAGGTAATGGAAGAAAAGCAGGTTTCAGAGGGAAATGAAACTTATAAATTAGATGAACCTTTTATAGTATTAGGAACTCAAAATCCTATAGAATATGAGGGCACTTTTACATTACCTGAAGCACAATTAGATAGATTTATACTCAAAGTAAATATAGGATATCCGGAAAAGGTTTATGAAAGCCAAATGTTAAAAGTTTATAAGAACAATGATCCTTTAAAGAATATAGGTAAAGTTGCAGATGCTACAGATATTATACAAATTCAGAAAAAAGCAAGAGATATTCATGTATCGGATGAAATAAATTATTATATAGTAAATATAGCAGAGGCTACAAGAAATAACAAATGTCTGTCATTGGGAATAAGTCCTAGAGCATGCCTAGCTTTATTGAGAGTATCTCAGGCATCTGCTCTTATAAATGGAAGAGATTATGTAATACCAGAAGATATAAAAGAAAATTCTATTTCTGTTTTAAGTCACAGAGTTATAATGTCTCCTTATGGAAGAGCTAATAACTATACTAGAGAAGAGGTAATTAAGGAGATATTAAAAATCTTACCAGTCCCAAAGATAAAGGGTGATAAAATATGATAAAGGTTGGAAATAAAAATTTTTTGGTATTGTTTTGTATTTCTTTTATCTATGCTTATTTACAAGGTGGAAATTTACCATATTCAATATTTTATGCACTATTATGTATTGTAAGTTTTTCCTTAATATATGTGTTGATAATAGGAAGAAATATAGTTATAGATATAAAATTTAGTAGAGATACCTTTTACACTTTTGAGGACACAGAAATCCATACGGTAATTAAGAATTATGGTATATTACCTGTGTATTATATAGAGATGCATAATACAGTTCTTTATGAATTAGATAAGAGTTATAAAGGATATGTTTTTAGCTTGGATATGGATGCAAATAAACGATTAAATACAAAAGTAAGATTTTTTACTAGAGGAATATACAATTTTGGAGAAAGTAAGCTATACTTTAAGGATTTTTTTTCACTTTTTAATTTTGAAAAGGTTATAAAAAAGAGAAATATAATTAAGGTATATCCTAAAATTTATCATCTAGATAAATTTAATTTTTCTGGAGAAGATTTATTTAACACTACAATAAAAGAAAAAGGAAACATTAGAGAGGACTATTCTATAAGCGATATAAGAAAATATAGAACAGGAGATAATTTAAGAAATATTCATTGGAAAATAAGTGCTAAGTATGGAGAGTTATACACAAAAAACCTTGAGATGGTTAATGGAGAAAAAACTAACATTATATTAAATATGAATAAAGAAGATTATTTCAATGAAAAAAGCGAAGAAAAAGAAGAAGAATTAATAGATTTAACCTCTTCTTTAATTAATATGATGATAGTTAGGGGGATAAAAAGTAATTTGCATATTTGTAATAATGAAATGAAAAGTTTTAGTGTAAGTAAAAGGAATGATTTTCAAGAAATAATGGAGTACTTTTTAATGCATAAAAGTGAGGGCGAAGAAGACTTTTTTAAGTTTATTATAGACAATTTAAATAGAATAGATAAAAATAGTTTTGTGATACTTATAACTCCAAAAATAAACGAGCAAATAAAAGATAATTTAATATATCTAAGAAGATTAGGATATAAAATTTTAGCTTTCTATTCTGTAAGTAGTTTTGACAATATTGAGAATGTATCTACTCTAAAGGAAATGAATATAAGATGTATAAGTTTTAATGAAGCTATTGGCTAATGAAAGGATATATTTTATGGAAGATTTCAAAAATAATATAATATATATATGTTTAATATATATTAATATGTTTTTTATAATGATAGTTATGAAGAAATGTTTTAAAATAAATAACTTTTCTTATGGATTTTTTACTTTTATGTTTATTTTAGCATCAATTATATATTGCTTTTATAGTAGCTTATTAAAGAGATTTTTATATAGGCTTCTATTTATATTATTGATTATTTTGTTTTCATTATTATTTATATATTATAATACAGGTTATTTAATGAAGTTGTATAATTTAAATATAAAATATGTAACGGAGTTAAATAACAGCATATATAATGGAGAAATGACAGCATTTTATCAATTCAAGGTTATCTTGGCTATAATAATCCCATTACTTATGTTTTTAACATTATGGATTAGTAACAAAGTATGGTCTAATTTTATATTGCTTATTACCACATCTTCCATGGTGTTTTTTTGGCATTATGGATATACAGAAGCAATAAAAAAATATACGCCCTATTTTATTATTATAAGTATTATTACTTATTGTATAAGTACTTATATGAGTAATATAGATGATTTAAAATATAGAGAAGTAAAAATATTTATATCTTCAAAAAAAATAGTAGTATATGTAGTTATGATAAGTTTTTTTATAACAGTAGTTCAAGGTTTTCTTCCTAAGGAGATAGGAGGAAAGTATAACAGGGAAAGTGCAAAGAAAATTATAAATAAATTTTCAACTAATAGAAGAGATTTAGAAAATGTGTACAATATAAGTTCTTCAGGTTATACAAATACAGACAAAAAGCTTGGAGGACCAATTACTATAGACAATAAAGAAGTTTTTAAGGTTAAAGCAGATAGGCCATATTATCTAAGAGGTATCAGTAAAGAGTATTATGATGGATTCTCTTGGAAGGGCATTCAAAATAATTATGAAAGAGTTGATAAGAATAATTATGCATTGGAACCAAAGGGTAGTAATATCCTCTCTATATTAGGAGAATCAAAAGTTGACTATATTACAATCTATCCTAAATACATTAATACATCTACTTTATTTGCTCCTATGTATACTACAGGTGTAGATATAAAAGGAGAAAAAGTATTCTATGATAAGGACAATAATTTTATAGCATCCAATGATATAAATAAGGAGTATACTGTAAAGTTTTATAATGATAATTTGAAATACTCTGTAATGTCAAATAATATATATAACAAAAAAAATATTATTACTACTATAATGGACTATGGATATAAACGGTCGTTAAGTTTAGAACCAGAAAAATTTAAAGAGTATGATGTATATTTACAATTGCCAGATAATATTCCAAAGAGAGTATTTGATTTGGTTAAAAATATTACTAAGGGGGAAAAGGATCCTGGAGAAAAAGTGTTTAGAATTTATCAGTACCTTAATGAAAATTATAAGTATTCTTTGGAAGTTCCACCACTATCAGATGGAAAGGAATTTGTAGATAACTTTTTGTTTAAAGAAAAAAGAGGCTATTGTACTTACTTTGCTACTGCAGCTACTATAATGTGTAGAATAGCTGGAATACCAGCAAGATATGTAGAAGGATTTAACATGACTTATGATAAGGATACGAACGGACTATTTATTGTATCTAATAAGAATGCACATGCTTGGTCAGAAGTATTGATTGATCCTCTTAGTAATAGCTGGTCTATATTAGATACAGTACCCTCAGCACCAGATGAGATACAAAGAGATTTAGAGAAACAAAAAGAAAATGTAAATCAAGGGAGTGCTAAGATTGAGGAACACAATAAAAATAATATAAAAAAAACTGAGGAAAAAACTATAGAAAAAGAAGAAATTAAAAATTATAAAGAATGGTATTTTAGCAGCTTATTTGGATTATTGTTATTAATGCTTTTTTCAATAATAGTAAGAATATTAATAATTGTAAACAATAGAAGGAAAGTTATTAAGGCTAAAAGTATAATTCCCCTGTATTTATATATAATTAGTAGACTAAAATCTATAGGCATATATAAGAATGAAAATGAAGGTGACAAGGAATTTATTCAGAATATAGAGGATGTATCCTTAAAATTTAAAATGGAAGAGATAATAGAACATGTCTATATTGAGTTCTATGGAGAAAAACAAAATATAATAGAATATAACGAAAAAGAAGAGTTATATGAATTTATAGAAAAATATATAAAAGAGAATCAAGGAAGAGGCAAGTATTATACAGTAAAATTTTTTAGGCGAATCAAGAGTTAGAAATAGAAAAGTTATATGTAAAAGTACTATAATATTACATATAACTTTTTTATTAATTTTATTCTGCCGTTATATAAAATATTCCAAATATGTGATATAATATTAAACATCAAGTGATTTTTAGGCTAAGATGAGAATGGAAAAATAAAATGCGGGTATGGCGGAATTGGCAGACGCACTAGATTCAGGTTCTAGCGGGAAACCATGCAGGTTCAAGTCCTGTTACCCGCACCACAAAAAATACAATAAAAAAGGATAGTGAAGAAGTATATGAGAAGAAAGAACAAGGAAAGATTACTAGTTTCTTGTATTTTTTTTAACTTATTAATGGTATTATTTGTAAATTGTGATATAAAATACAATAAAAATATACTTGTAGTAAGCAAACCTCATGTTGTATTGGGAGAGAAGAAAAAAGTTGCTAAAGAAAATTTGGATAATCTAAAAATGGACAAGCCGTTTAAAATGGATGAAAAAATTGATAGAAAATTGGATAGAATAATAGTAGTTGATCCAGGTCATGGAGGAGTTGATAAGGGTACCAATATAGGTAATTTGTACGAAAAAAATATAAATTTAGCAATAGCCTCTTATACAAAATCTTATCTTCAGCAGAATGGTTTTAAGGTGTATATGACAAGAGAGGAAGATAAATTAATTCCATTAAAAGAAATAGGTAACTTTGTTAATGATATAAGACCTGAAGTTTTTGTGTCAATTCATGTAAATTCTTTTAAAGAGAACAAATATGAAGGTATATCTACCTATTATTATGACCCTAACGGGTTTCAGAGAGAAGAAAGAATTGAATTAGCTAAAAGCATACAAAAGCAAAATATAAAAGATGGAATATGGCATGATAGAGGAATACTAAGGCAGAATATAGCAGTATTAAGATATAGCAATTCTAACTGTGTTTTAGTAGAGTGTGGATTTATAACTAATGAGGGTGATAGAAAGAAATTACAGGACGAAAGTATATTAAAAAGTACTGGTGAAAATATTGCTAAAGGTATAATTAATTATATTAATAATAAAAACTAATAAAATTAAATATAGCTTTTTCTGTTATAATAAAATGTAGCAATAAAATAAGAAGGGAATGTTGTCAATTGTCATATAAACTAATATGCACAGATATGGATGGCACATTGCTTAATAGCAATAATGAAATAAGTAAAAGAAATTTGGAGGCTATTAAGAAGGCTTCTGAAAAAGGAGTGCAGGTAGCTGTAAGTACAGGAAGATTATTTGTGTCAGCAAATTATTATGCAGATTTAATTGGAGTAAAAACTCCAGTTATAGCATCTAACGGTGCTTATATAAGAGATAAGAACAAGGATAAAGTTATATATAAATCACTTTTAGGTTATAAAAACTGTAAAAAAATTATAGAGATAATTAAAAAGTATGATATGTATCCTCATTTCAATACTTATAATGGTATTATTACAGAAAAATTGGTTTATTCATCAAAATTTTATTCTAAAATGAATGAGAGTCTCCCAGAAGACAGAAGAATTAATATA
The DNA here is from genome assembly GCF_000619945.1 of Clostridium lundense DSM 17049. Lineage (GTDB taxonomy): Bacteria > Bacillota > Clostridia > Clostridiales > Clostridiaceae > Clostridium_AO > Clostridium_AO lundense. The sequence continues at coordinate 199,642 of NZ_JHVC01000002.1, forward strand.
ATGATTACTTCAAATTGGGAGGAAAGTTTTAAGGAATATGAAAATGAAATACTAAAGTGTATAGTTATAGATAAAGACTATGAAAAGTTAAAGCTAGTTAAAGAAGAGTTATTAAAAGAAGAAGGATTAGAAGTAGTGAGTTCTTTTGTAAACAATATAGAAATTATGACTAAAGGAGTTTCTAAGGGAAATGCTGTTAGCATACTTGCAAATTACTATAATTTAACTAGAGAAGAAGTAATGTGTATAGGGGATAGTGAAAATGATCTTTCTATGATAAAATTTGCAGGAATGGGAATAGCAATGGGTAATGGTAATGAATTGGTAAAGAGTAATTCTGATTATATAACAGATACTAATAATGAAGATGGTGTAGCAAAGGCAATAGGAAAATTTATATTATCAAGCGATTCTTAGCTCCAGAAGCGTAGCTATCGGATAAAAATGTAATAAATAAACATACTAGTATTATGGAGGTGTGTAGTATGTTTATTCCTAAAAGAGTGATATTTGAAGAAAATGCTTTAAATTATGAGTTGGGCAAAAATCTTTTAAAGAGATTTAAAAATGAGAATATAGATATTCTATATTCCAAAAATGGAAGAATTACAGGTATACCAGGAAAAGATAATAGACAAATGTATATTGAAGGCAAAAATACCTTGGTAGTGGGAGTAAGGAAAACTTTGAATTTTGAATCTTGCAAGCCATCCGCTCATTATCAACTTCCTATAGTTAGTGGTTGTATGGGTATGTGTGAATATTGTTATCTAAATACTCAAATGGGTAAGAAACCATATATTAAAATTCATGCGAATATAGAAGAGATATTGGATAAAGCGGGAGAGTATATAGAAAGTAGGAAGCCAGAAATAACTATTTTTGAAGGGGCGGCTACTTCGGATCCCATACCTGTGGAAACTTATAGTGAAGCTTTAAAGAAATCTATAGAGTATTTTGGAGAAAACCAGAATTCTTTGTTTAGGTTTGTTACAAAGTATACTGATGTAGATGATCTTTTAAATTTAAAGCATAATGGAAGAACTACTATAAGATTTAGTATAAATACCAAAGATGTAATAACCAGATTCGAACATAGAACACCAAGTTTAGAGGAAAGGCTAAAAGCTGCTAAGAAAATTGGAGAAAGTGGATATAATTTAGGATTTATTATAGCACCAGTATTTATTTATCCATCATGGGAAAAAGATTATTACGATGTATTAGAAAACATATATGATAATTTTAAAGGAATAAACTTGAAATTTGAAGTAATATCCCATAGATTTACTAAAAGAGCAAAAGAAAATATATTAACTATATATTCTAATACTCTACTACCTATGGAAGAAGAATTAAGAAAATTTAAGTTTGGGCAATTTGGATATGGCAAGTACATATATAAGGATGAAGAATTAAATTATATGAAGGATTTTTTTAAGAAAAATATAATCAAATTATTTGGAGAAGAAAGTATAAATTATATTATATAGCAGCGTAATACAAAAAATGTAAAATGGTATTTTCATATCTTTACTATTTTCATATAATAGAGTAATATATTTATGTGAATGTAAATTCAATATAGTAATTGCGTTAGTACAAGGGGGAATACAATTGAACTTAAATATAGTATTATTTCAACCAGAGATTCCACAGAACACAGGGAATATAGCTAGAACTTGTGTACTTACAAATTGTAAACTTCATTTAATAAAACCTTTAGGATTTAGTTTAGATGAAAAACATTTAAAAAGAGCAGGTCTTGATTATTGGCCTTATTTAGACATAGAGATACATGAATCCTATGAAGACTTAAGAGAGAAATATAAGGATGGAACATTTTATTTCTCCACAACTCATGGAGAAAACTATTATAATGACGTAAATTTTAAAGAAGGAGACTTTATTGTATTTGGCAGGGAATCCTGTGGATTACCTGATGAAATAAGAAATAGTGATCCAGAAAGATGTATAAAAGTACCTATGATAAATACTACCACTAGATCACTAAATCTCTCCAATACAGTAGCTATTGTTACTTATGAGGCATTAAGGCAGATGGATTATCCGAATATGAAATAAAAGGGGGTTGGAGTATGCAGAAAATAAAGATAATAACAGATAGTACAGCAGACCTACCCAAAGAAATAGTTGAAGAGCATGATATTGAGGTTTTACCACTGCTTGTTAATTTCGGAGAAGAAACTTATATAGATGGAATTGATATAGATACACAGACATTATTAGAGAAGATGGAGAGTTCAGAGGACTTTCCAATTACAGCTCAGGTAAATCCTCAAAGATTTTTAGAGTGTTATAAAGGATATTTAGATGAAGGGTACAAAATAGTATCAATACATTTGTCGTCAAAAATGAGTGGAACTTATCAATCTGCATGTATCGCCAAGGATATGCTAGAAACAGATTGTATAAAAGTTATTGATTCTTTAAATGTAACTTCCGGATTAGGACTATTAGTTCTAAAAGCAGCTACATTAAAAGAAGCAGGATTAGATATTGGAGAAATAGAAAAAGAAATAATAAAAGCGGTACCACATGTGAAAAGTGTACTTGCCTTTGAGTATTTAGACAATTTAGTTAGAGGTGGAAGGTTATCAAGAACAGCAGGAATAATTGGAAATGTCTTAGGGATAAAGCCAATATTGGCTGTTAGCAATGGAGAAATGGTAGTTATAGATAAGGTTAGGGGTAGTAAAAGAGCTATAAGATATATAATGGATTATTTGGACAAGGTAGGCATAAAAGAGGATGAGCCTGCTATATTACTTCATATAGCTAATAAGGATATTCTAACTAATCTAAGGGAAACTATAAAAGAAAAAGGAAATCAGTTTATAGAATGTGAAGTTGGATGTGTTGTAGGAGTTCATGCTGGCAAGGATGCTTGTGGTGTGTTTTTTATAGAAAACTATTAAGATAATTTGTGATGATACAATAAATATATTTATAATTATTGTATTGTCATTTTGTAATATGAAAATGGTTACATATAATGTTGTACTATGTAGTGATCATTAATCATAGGAACAACATGTGGAATTAGTATATTAAATAAAAATACTAATCTAGTTAAAAAACCAAGTATAATTTTTTATATAACTAATTGTAGTTATTATAAAGTAATGATAAAATATATGTATTAGCCATAGTGCGTAATATATGTTATTGGAGTATCATTTTAAAATGTGAAAAGGGTTACACACTATGCTGGAATGCTCATTAATTATCAAATGTGGTAATAATATGTAAAAGATTAATTCTAGATAGTGGAAAATTTAATAAACTGCATGATGTAATTAATTGTAATTATTACAAAATCATGATAAAATGTATGTATTATCATTATTCTGTGATGGACAAAAATGAGAAGTATTATTTTCTAAGAATATATAATATTATGTAAAAAATACTTTATAATTATAGAATAAACAATATGTATAAAGTATTGTTATTGAAAAATGTGAAAAGGGTTACATATAATGTTGTACTATGGAGTGACTACTAAGCATATGAATAATATATAGAAAAATGCATAGAATGGGTATATTAAAATAAAACATAAGTTTTATTTATGCTTTAAAGATTAAGGTGAAGTGTTAATCCAATTGATTGTAATAATTTCAAAGTAATGATAAATATGAATATTTGAAATAGAATATAATACATAAGAAGGAAAATTATGAGTTTTGTAGAATATTATATTGCCATGTAAAATTTTTATTATATAACTTTATTAGGAGGGGTATTAAAATGAATAAAAAAAGAGTACTATCTCTATTAGCAGCTACAGTAATGTCAGTTTCATTATTTGCAGGCTGTGGTGGTGGAGAAAAGAAACCTGAAGCTGGAAAAGAACCAGCAAAACAAGAAGCAAAATTAAAAGTTGGTCTTGTTACAGATGAAGGTGGAGTTAATGATGGTTCTTTTAACCAATCAGCACTTGTAGGTATAGGAAAGGCTGAAAAGGAATTAAAAATTGAAAAAATTTCTCCAATAGAATCAAAACAACAAAATGCATACCAACCAAATCTAAAAACAATGGCAACAACTGCTGATTTAATAGTTGGATGTGGATTCATGATGAAAGATGCTATGAAAAATGTATCCTCAGAAATTAAGGATAAAAAATTTATGATAGTTGATGATATAGTAGATACACCTAATACTGTATCAATTACATTTAAAGAACAGGAAGGCTCTTTCTTAGTTGGAGTTATTGCTGGAAAATTAACTAAAACTAATAAAATTGGATTTATAGGTGGAAGAGAAGGAGAAGTTATAAATAGATTTGAATCAGGATTTGCAGCTGGAGTTATGTCAGTTAATCCAGAGGCAGGAAAATTATTAATGCCTGTAGGTGAAAATGTAAATAAACTTTCACCAGGAAAAAATGTTAAGTATATAGATTCATTTACTGACCAACAAAAAGGATATGAAGCTGCAAAAATGCTTTACAATAGTGGATGTGACATAATATTCCACGCAGCAGGAGGAGCAGGTACTGGATTATTTAAGGCTGCAAAGGAACTTAATAGATATGCTATAGGTGTTGACTCAGACCAGGCAGCAGATCCAAAGTTAGAAAAATACAAAGATACAATAATCATTTCAATGGAAAAACAGGTAGGAGAATCTGTAATAGATGTTATAAAATCTATTCAAGAAGGTAAATTCCAGGGTGGAAAACATTTAGTACTTGGTATAAAGGAAGATAGAGTAAGGGTAGCTCCAACAATAAATGAAAAAGTAGTTACAAAAGAATCAAAAGAATTATCAGATAAGTACAAAGAAGCAATAAAAGCAGATAAATTTAAGGTACCAGGAACAAGAAAAGAGCTTAAAGCATTTAAAGTTCCTCAGATTTAGTTAGTTTTAAGGCTAGGTGCTTAGGCATCTAGCTTTTTTTATCCAATGATAATTCTAAAACATAAGGAGGGAGGACTAAAATGGGTAATGTTGTGCAAATGAAAGCGATAACAAAAATATTTCCAGGAACAGTAGCTAACGATAATGTAGATTTTACATTAGAAAAGGGAGAAATTCATGTGCTGTTAGGGGAAAATGGCGCAGGTAAAACTACATTGATGAACGTACTATATGGTCTTTATCAGCCAGAAGCTGGTGAAATATATGTAAACGATAAGAAAGTTGATATAAAAAGTCCTAAGGATGCTATAAAACTTGGTATAGGAATGGTGCATCAGCATTTTATGCTTGTTCATAATTTTACTGTAGCAGAAAATATGATATTGGGACAGGAACCTAAAAAGGGAGCCCTATCAATAAATATAGAAAAAGCGAAAAAAGATACTAAGGAATTAGCAGATAAGTATGGATTTAACATTGATCCTAATTCTGTAATCGAAGATATAACTGTAGGGCAACAGCAAAAAGTTGAAATATTAAAAGCTCTATATAGAGGGGCAGAAATATTGATATTGGATGAGCCTACAGCAGTACTTACTCCTCAAGAAATAAAGGAATTAGGAGTAATATTAAAAAATTTGGTTAAGGAAGGTAAGTCTATAATTCTTATTACACATAAACTTAAAGAAGTTATGAGTATGAGTGATAGGGTTACAATAATAAGAAGAGGAAAATATATAGACACCGTTAAAACAAAGGATACTGATATAGATGGACTTGCGGAAATGATGGTGGGAAGAAAAGTTAATTTAGTAGTAGAAAAAAGTAAGCCTAAAATAGGGGATGCTATTTTAAAAATAGAAAATTTAAAAGCTTTGGATCATAGAGGTCTACCAGCATTACGAGGTGTAAATTTTGAGCTAAAAGCTGGAGAAATTTTAGGCTTAGCAGGAGTAGATGGGAATGGTCAGACAGAGCTTATTGAAACCATAGTAGGGTTAAGAAAAGCAACAGAAGGTAAAGTTTATTTAAAAGGTGAAGATATTACAGGAAAAACTACTAAAGAAATAACTGAATCAGGTGTGGGACATATTCCTGAAGATAGACATAAAAGAGGACTTGTCCTTAAATATTCATTACTAGAAAATTCAGTTTTAGGAATACATTATAGAGAACCTTTTGCTAAAGGAATTATGATGAATTATAAAAACATTAGAGAGCATGTTAATAATTTAATTAAAAACTTTGATGTAAGAACTCCTAATGAGGATGTAAGTGCTTCCGCATTATCAGGAGGTAACCAACAAAAACTTATTGTAGCAAGAGAAATAGAAAAGGATCCAGATCTTATTATTGCAGCTCAACCTACAAGAGGCTTGGATGTAGGAGCAATCGAATATATACACAAAAGGCTAGTTCAAGAAAGAGACAGTGGAAGGGCAGTTCTTTTGGTGTCACTTGAATTGGATGAGGTAATGGCGCTATCAGATAGAATAGCTGTTATATATGATGGAGAGATTGTAGATATATTAGATGCTAAAGATGCTACAGAACAAAAACTTGGAATACTTATGGCGGGAGGAAAGTTAAAAAAGGCTGGTGAAGGAGGTAAAGGAGATGAGTAAAAAAGGTAAAGTAAGTAATAACAATCATGCAAATATACTAAAGAATTTTTCCATATCTGCCATATCAATAATCTTAGCTCTATTTATCTCTGTATTTTTTGTTATGTGGGCAAAAGATTATAATTTTTCCCAGGCAGCAGAATTGCTTTTTAAATCTATATGGAAGGGAAGTTTTGGGACAAAGACAAATTTAGTAGAAACTTTAGTTTTTGCTACACCTTTGATTTTTACAGGACTTGCCCATGCAGTAGCATTTAGAACAGGACTTTTTAATATAGGTGTAGAAGGTCAATTTATGATAGGTATGATAGTTGCAACTATAGTTGGACTTATTCCAGGAATTCCAGCAATAATTCATATTCCTTTAACAATCATTGCTGGAACTATAGGAGGAGCTATATGGGCAGCAATCCCAGGATATTTAAAGGCTAGAGTTGGAACAAATGAGGTTGTAAATACTATAATGCTTAACTTTGTAGCTAGAAGTATATCAAATTATTTTACTATGGGGCCTTTTCATATGGAAAATTCAGCCTCAACAGAAAATATACAAAAATCAGCGGAATTGTTTAGATTTTTAGGTGAATATAATAGATTAAATGTAAGCATATTTATAGCAATAATAGTGGTGTTTTTGGTATATATTCTTTTATGGAAAACTACTATAGGTTATGAAATAAGAGCAGTTGGTTTAAGTGCTACATCAGCGGAGTATGGAGGAATAAGCATAGGTAAGAATATAATACTTGCAATGGTTATATCAGGTATAATAGCAGGGCTTGGAGGAGCTACTCATATAATGGGAGTACAGCATCAATCGGCACAACTTGGAGGATTCCCTGGCTATGGAATGGATGGTATAGCTGTAGCTTTAGTTGCTAAAAGTAATCCTATAGGAGTAATATTCTCAGCTGTTTTATTTGCTGCATTAAATTATAGTTCTGGAACATTAATGCTTGCAGGTATACCAAAAACTATAGTTTATTTAGTTCAAGGTATAATAATATTATTTATAGCTGGAGAATATGCATTTAGATTAATATCTCAAAGAATGAAAAAGAAGGAGGCTTTAGCAAATGAATAGTTCATTATTTATAACTATAATAGGAGTTCTTGGAGCCACATTAAGACTTGCAACGCCTCTTATATTTGCATCCTTAGGTGGAGTATTTTCTGAAAAATCAGGAGTTGTAAATATTGCATTAGAAGGTATTATGATTACAGGAGCTTTCTTTGGGGTGCTTGGATCTTATGTAACAGGTAATGCCTGGATGGGGATTTTGTTTGCTATAATAGCGGGAATTGCTGTATCATTCATACATGCATATTTAAGTGTTAATCTAAAAGCAGATCAAGTAGTATCTGGTGTTGGTATAAATGTATTTGCAGATGCTCTTATGAGCTTTCTAATAGTTAAATTTTTTGGTACTGCATCTCAAACAAGTGTAGTAGATTCAATACCATATCCCACAGAAGCTATGGCTAAAGTGCCCATATTAGGACCTTTACTTAAAGAACTTAATTGGTTTGTATTTTTAGCTTTTATATTGGTATTTGTATCTCATTATATTATATATAAAACTCCACTTGGACTTAGAATAAGATCAGTTGGTGAGCATCCAAAGGCTGCAGATACTTTAGGTATAAATGTATATGGAATCAGATATTTATGTGTTATATTATCTGGTATACTTGGAGCGCTTGGAGGAGCAACTCTTTCTATAGGAATTATGAATCTTTATAGAGAAGGAATGGTAAGCGGTAGAGGATACATAGCTTTAGCTGCTATGATATTTGGTAATTGGAAGCCAATAAATGCTATGTGGGCATCACTTTTATTTGCTTTTGCAGATGCCTTCCAATTATTTGCCAAGGGCTTTGGGTGGACACTGCCTGGAGAAATGTATGAGGCATTCCCATATATATTAACAATGCTTGTACTTGCAGGATTTGTTGGGAAAACACAAGCTCCAGCTGCTGACGGAGTACCTTATGAAAAAGGTCAAAGATAACATAATTAGTCTAGAAATGAAGGATATGATTTTATCATATTCTTTATTTTTTAATTAAAATTGCTATTCACTACACTATAAAAAAAATAGGTGATATAATATATTTAGTATGAAAGGGTGTTGTGATATGAATATGGATTTTAATTTATCTATATCGCAGGAGCAAAAGTTAATAATGACCCAACAAATGCAGTTATCTGTAAAGATACTTCAGTTATCCTCTTATGAGTTGCAAAAACTTGTGGAAAAAGAAATACAAGAGAATCCTCTTCTGGAGATAAAATATGGGGATGAAAATAAGGAGAATAGTTTAGATTATAAAAAACTAATAAAGTATTTGGAATTTGATAATTATAATCATTCTAATACTATAAAAAATAATGATGAGGAAGTATCGCCATTTACGTTTATATCTGAGAAAAAATCCTTAAAAGAATATCTAAAAGATCAAATTAGGGATCTAAATGTAAATGATTTCATGAAAGTTATCTGCGATTATATTGTAGAAAATATAGATGAAAAGGGATACTTAGGAGAAGCATTAGATGATATTGCAAAGGATTTAAAAGTCTCTAAAAATATTGTAGAGGGAACCTTGAAAATTGTACAAGGATTAGAACCTGATGGAATAGGGGCTAGAGATTTAAAGGAATGTCTAACAATACAGTGCGAAAAAAGAAATATAGAAGATGAAAACTTATATATAATAATTAACAATCATTTGGAGGATATTGCTGAAAACAGATATAATGCTATTGCAAAAAAATTAAATATCAGTGTGAAAGAAGCACAAAACTATGGAGATTTTATAAAAACATTACAGCCAAAGCCATCTAGAGGATTTTATACGGGAGAAGAAGTTAATTATATTATGCCAGATGCATATATAAAAAAGATTAATGAAGAGTATTATATAATTATGAATGATTCTTTAACGCCAAGACTTACTATAAATAACTTGTATAAAGGAATTATTAATGGAGAAGAAGATAAAGATGCTTTTGAGTATGTAAAAGATAGATTAGATAGTGCTGCGTTTTTGATTAAAAGTATAGAACATAGAAAAAGTACTATATATAAAGTTTTAGAAAAGATAATTCAGATTCAACGAGAATACTTTGATTATGGAGAAAAATTTCTAAAGCCTATGACATTAAGGGAAATTGCTGATAGCCTAAATATGCATGAATCTACTATAAGTAGAGCTATAAGAGATAAATATATATATACAGATAAAGGTACGGTAAAAATAAAGGATTTATTTATTACAGGGTTAATATCTAAAGAAGGAAATGAATCATTATCTACCATTGAGGTAAAAAAAGGTATAGAGAATTTAATAAACAAAGAAAATAAAAATGATCCCCTATCAGATCAGGTTATTGCTAACATTTTAAATGAAAAAGGTGTGAATATTTCAAGAAGAACTGTGGCAAAATATAGAGAAGAAATGGGTATAAAATCATCCAAGGGAAGAAAAAGATATTAAACTAAGTTTTGAAATCTATGGATAACCTAGGTTGAAGTAACCAAAATCCTATAAGAATTAAGTTAGATTATAAAAAAGAGTACAGAGTTTTAGAACTAAGGATCGTTTATAGATCAGGCAAAAAAGTGTGCTTGCTATTATGTAAAAAACTTGTGCTAAAAGTTTAGATTTCATTATAAAAGAACTGTTCTATCATCTGTACTCTAGAAAAATAAAACTATTTAAAAAAATATTAAAAAAATTTACACTTCCTCTTGGAAAATCATTGAATTTGTTTTATAATATAAGTGGGACATAAAAAATATCACTGGGACATTAAACGACCAGAGGGGTGCTTTGTTTGGAAGAAATATTAAAGTTACAACAGAAGATTATTCCTGAAATGATAGAATTAATGGAGAAAAGATATAATATTTTAAGAAATATATATTATAATCAGCCTATAGGAAGAAGGATTTTAGCTAGAAATTTAGAGCTTAGTGAGAGAGTTGTAAGAACGGAAATAAATTTTCTTAGGGAGCAAAATTTTATAGATATTACCCTTCCAGGAATGATTATTACTTCTGAAGGTGAAGAAATAATAGAAAAACTTAAAAATTTTATTCATGACATTAAAGGATTGTCCGAATTGGAGCATTCTTTAAAGAAAAAGTTAGGAATAAAGAATGTAATTATAGTCCCAGGTAATTTAGATGAAGATATTACAATAATGAAAGAATTAGGAAGAGCTTCAGCTAATTATTTAAAAAGCATATTAGTTGATAGCCAAATAGTAGCTATTACTGGAGGTAGTACTGTTAAAGACGTTATTGATAATATGTCCAAGATGAACAATTTAAGTAATGTAATGGCAGTTCCAGCAAGAGGCGGTATGGGAAGAAACCTAGAAACTCAAGCTAATACGTTAGTATCAAATTTTGCTAACAAACTAAATTGTAATTATAAACTTCTTCATGTACCAGATAATTTAAGCAATGAAGCTATGAATGCTATGATGAAGGAAAAGGATGTAAAAGAAATATTAGATATAATTGATGATACAGATATATTAATTTATGGAATAGGAAGAGCTGACGAAATGGCTAGAAGAAGAGGTTTATCCTCAGAAGAAATTCAAAAGCTAGTACATAAAGGGGCTGTAGGAGAAGCCTTTGGTTATTATTTTAATAGGCAAGGAGAAGTAATTTACTCAACTCCTACTATGGGAATAAGAAACGAACAAATTGGTAAAATACAGCACTTAATAGCGGTAGCTGGAGGAATGTGTAAAGCAAAGGCTATAATATCAACAGAAATAAATAATACCAATAGTATATTAGTGACAGATGAAGGCGCAGCTAGAGAAATTTTAAAATTATTTAGAAGTTAATATTTGTAAAAAAATACAAATGAGTTATAATCAAATTATTGTAACAATAATATCTATAAATGTATATCAATGTATAATAAAATAATTTTTATGACATACAATACTAGCATTAAAATATAATTTTTTTAATTTCAAGGAGGTACTTTAAATGATTAAAGTAGGTATTAATGGTTTTGGAAGAATAGGAAGAAATGTATTTAAGGCATTAGTAAAAAATTATGCTAATGAATTAGAAGTAGTAGCTATTAACGATTTAACAAATCCAGATACATTAAGACATTTATTAAAATATGATTCTCTTTATGGACACTTTGATGGAACTGTAGAAGCTACAGAAAATGCTATTGTAGTTAATGGAAAAGAAATAAGAATATATGCTGAAAGAGATCCTAAAAACTTACCATGGAAGGACTTAGGAGTAGATATAGTAATAGAATCAACTGGATTATTTACTGATGCTACAAAAGCAAAGGCACATATTGAAGCAGGAGCTAAAAAAGTACTTATTTCAGCACCAGCTAAAAACGAAGACATAACTATTGTTTTAGGTGTTAATGAAGAAAAATATAATCCTGCAGAGCACAACATCATTTCTAATGCGTCCTGCACAACTAACTGTTTAGCACCATTTGCTAAAGTTTTAGATAGAGAGTTTGGTATAGTAGAAGGACTTATGACTACAGTTCATTCATATACAAATGACCAGAAAATTCTTGATGCCCCACACAAAGATTTAAGAAGAGCAAGAGCTGCTGCAGAAGCTATGATACCAACAACAACAGGAGCAGCAAAAGCAGTTGCATTAGTTCTTCCTCAATTAAAAGGAAAATTAAATGGTATGGCTGTTAGAGTACCAACACCAACTGTTTCAATGACTGATTTAGTGTGTACATTATCAAAAGATGCTACAGCTGAAGAAATAAATGCAGCATTCAAGAAAGCAGCAGAAACAGAAATGAAAGGAATATTAGGATTCAGTGATGAACCATTAGTATCAATTGACTATAGAGGTGATGAAAGATCTTCAATAGTTGATGGGCTTTCAACTATGGTAATGGGTAAGAGATTAGCTAAAGTAGTTGCTTGGTATGATAATGAATGGGGTTATTCAAATAGATTAGCTGACTTAACTAAATATGTAGCTGACAGACTATAATTTAAACTTAAAACAGTTTGTTTAACTTATAGTATAGTTGAGAATAACTGAAGAGGGTTTTGGTTTGTAGTTATAGCTATAAGGCAAAGCCCTTTTTTAAATCTATATGAAGTTGTAAAGTTTTAAATCTGTGGATAACATTAAAAAGCAGTTTATTTAGTTGACAATTGTCCTCTGTCAACTAAAAAAGTGCTTAGCACTTTTTTTATAGAAAGGATGATATTTGTGGGATTTAATAAAAAAACCATAGAAGATATAGATGTTTTAGGCAAAAGAGTTTTAGTAAGATGTGATTTTAATGTGCCTTTAAAGGATGGAAAGATAACTGATGAAAATAGATTGCTAGGAGCACTACCAACTATTAAATATCTAATTGAGCATGGAGCAAAGGTAGTATTATGCTCTCATATGGGAAAGCCAAAGGGAGAAGTTAAACCTGAATTATCTCTATCTCCAGTAGCAAAGAGATTATCAGAATTATTAAATAAGGAAGTAATATTTGCAGCTGATGATAATGTGGTAGGAGAAAATGCTAAAAAATCAGTAGAAAATGCAAAAAATGGAGATGTAATATTACTAGAAAATACGAGATTTAGAAAAGAAGAAACAAAAAATGAAGAAACCTTCTCAAAGGAACTGGCTTCTCTTGCAGATATATTTGTAAATGATGCATTTGGAACAGCTCATAGAGCTCACTGTTCTACAGTAGGAGTTACAGAATTTGTATCAGTAGCTGTATGCGGATATTTAATTCAAAAGGAATTGAAATTCTTAGGGGAAGCAGTAGAAAATCCAGAAAGACCATTTGTTGCTATTCTTGGAGGAGCAAAAGTTTCAGATAAAATTAATGTAATAAATAATCTTTTAGATAAAGTAAATTCATTGATAATTGGTGGTGGAATGAGCTATACTTTCTTAAAAGCTCAGGGATATAGCATAGGAAATTCTCTTGTTGAAGAAGATAAAATAGAATATGCAAAGGAAATGATAGAAAAGGCTAAGCAAAAGGGAGTAAACCTACTTTTACCTGTAGATAATGTGGTAGCAGATAAATTCGCAGCAGATGCAGAACCTGTTGTAACAGAAGATGAAAACATAAAAGAAGGATACATGGGACTTGATATTGGGCCAAAGACTGCAAAAATCTATACTGATGAAGTGAAAAATGCAAAAACTGTAATATGGAATGGCCCAATGGGTGTGTTTGAATTTGATAATTTTGCCAAGGGTACTAAGGAAGTTGCAAAAGCTATGGCAGAGTCTAATGCTACTACAGTAATAGGTGGAGGAGATAGTGCAGCAGCAGTTAACCAATTAGGCTTTGGAGATAAAATGACTCATATATCCACTGGTGGTGGAGCTTCATTAGAATTCCTAGAAGGAAAGGAACTCCCAGGAATTACAGCGCTTAATGATAAATAAATTTATCAATAAATAGTGAAGAATTAAGAATTAGGAATGAAGAGTAATGGTAGATGTTTTTAACTAAATTAAAAATATCAAAAGAATTAAAATAGTTATTTTTATTAAGGCATTAAGAAAAAATATCTTTACTCTTCACTTTTCACCATTAACTCTTTGCTAAATAAAAAAAGAGGGGTGTTTATGTTGCGTAAAGCTATAATTGCAGGAAATTGGAAAATGCATAATACTATAGAAGAGGCTGTTAAGTTAGTTCAGGAATTAAAGCCAATGGTAAAAGATGCTCAGTGTGATGTAGTTGTATGTCCAACTTTTGTATGTCTTCAAGCTGTAAAGAATGCAGTAGAAGGTACAAACATAAAGGTAGGAGCTCAGAATATGTATTTTGAAGAAAAGGGAGCTTTTACTGGAGAAGTTTCACCAGGTATGCTTGAAGCTTTAGGTATAAATTACGTTATAATAGGACATAGTGAAAGAAGACAATATTTTAATGAAACAGATGAAACTGTAAATAAAAAATTAAAAGTTGCTTTTGAACATAATTTAATTCCTATTCTTTGTGTAGGCGAAAGTTTATATGAAAGAGAAAACAAAATCACAGAGGAAGTTATAGGAAGACAAGTTAAGCTAGATTTAGCAGGATTAACTCCTAATCAAGTAGAAAATCTAGTGATAGCTTATGAACCTATATGGGCTATAGGAACAGGGAAGACAGCTACATCAGAACAAGCAAATGAAACTATAGCATTCATAAGGAGTATTGTAAAAGAATTGTATGGAGAAGAAGTAGCAGAAAAAATTAGAATACAATATGGTGGATCAGTAAAACCTTCTAGCATAAAGGAGCAGATGGCTATGTCAGATATAGATGGAGCATTAGTTGGAGGAGCAAGTCTTAAGGCTGGAGATTTTGCCGCTATTGTAAACTATAAATAGGGGGTAAAAAATGATTAAAAAACCAGTGATGTTAATGATCCTTGATGGATTTGGAATAACAGATAAAGTAGATGGAAATGCTATAATGTCAGCGCATAAGCCTAATTATGATGCACTTTTTAATAATTACCCTCATACGCATATAAAGGCAAGTGGTATGAGCGTTGGTCTTCCTGAAGGGCAGATGGGAAATTCAGAGGTAGGCCATCTAAACATTGGAGCTGGAAGAATAATATATCAAGAGCTAACTAGGATTACTAAGGAAATTGATGAAGGTAAGTTTTTTGAAAATGATGTAATAAATGAAGCTATGGATAAAGCTATAGCTAATAATACTTCTCTTCACTTGTTAGGACTATTGTCTGATGGAGGAGTTCATTCACATATATGTCATTTAAAGGCGCTATTAAAACTTGCCAAAGAAAAGGGAGTAAGGAATGTATATATACATGCTTTCTTAGATGGAAGGGATGTTCCACCTTCTTCTGCTAAGGAGTATATAGTTGCAATAGAGGAGTATATGAGAGAACTTGGTGTAGGAGAAATAGCTACTATATGTGGTAGATACTATGCTATGGATAGAGATAAGAGATGGGAAAGAGTAAACCTTGCTTATAATGCTATGGTATTAGGTAAGGGAGAGTTTTCAAAGTCAGCTATTGAAGCTGTAGATAACTCTTATCATGATAATAAAACAGATGAATTTGTTTTACCAACAGTAGTATTAAAGGATGAAAGACCTACTGGTATGATAAAAAATGGAGACTCAGTTATATTCTTTAACTTTAGACCAGATAGAGCAAGAGAACTTACTAGGGCTTTAAATGATAGAGTATTTGATGGGTTCCAAAGAGAAACCTTAAGTCTTAATTTTGTTACAATGACTCAATATGATAAAACTTTAGAGAATGTGAGTATAGCTTATAAACCAGAAAGTTATACTAATACTTTAGGTGAATATATAAGTAGTTTAGGATTAAAACAATTAAGAATTGCAGAAACTGAAAAATATGCTCATGTAACCTTTTTCTTTAATGGAGGTGTAGAACAACCTAATGAAGGAGAAGATAGAGCGCTTATACCATCTCCGAAGGTTGCAACTTATGATTTAAAACCAGAAATGAGTGCTTATGAGGTTACTGATGAAGCTTTAAAAAGAATAGATTCAGATATATATGATTTAATAATATTGAATTTTGCCAATCCAGATATGGTAGGACACACTGGAGTATTTGATGCTGCAAAAAAGGCTATAGAAGATGTAGACGTATGCTTAGGTAAGATAGTTAATAAGGTGCTAGAGAAGGATGGAACTGTATTTATAACTGCAGACCATGGAAATTCTGAGCAGATGATAGATTATTCTACAGGAAAACCAATGACTGCTCACACTACTAATGAAGTTCCTTATTTATATGTAAGCAATTATTCTAAGGGCAAACAGTTAAGAGATGGAGGAATACTTGCAGATATTGCTCCAACAATTCTTGATGAAATGGGACTTAAGAAACCAGAAGAAATGACAGGCGAAAGCCTTATTATAAGAGAATAGATAACAGAGGTCAGATAACAGAGAATGAAAGAATTTTGCATAGAAAAATTCTAGTAATATCTGTATTCTATACTCTGTACTCTAAGTTAAAGGGAGGAATTTTAATTATGAAAAATTATGTAGAAATTGTTGACGTAGTAGCAAGACAGATTCTTGATTCAAGATGTTTTCCTACAGTAGAAGTTGATGTTATTTTAGAAGATGGTACAGTAGGAAGAGCAGCAGTGCCATCAGGAGCATCTACTGGAATATTCGAAGCTGTTGAATTAAGAGATGGAGACAAATCAAAATATAACGGAAAAGGTGTACTTAAAGCTGTTGATAATGTAAACAATATAATTGCTCAAGAACTTATAGGAATGAACGTATTTGATCAAGTTTTAATAGACAAAACATTAATTGAAGTTGATGGAACAGAAAATAAAGGGAAATTAGGTGCTAATGCAATGCTGGGAGTATCACTTGCTTGTGCTAAGGCTGCAGCAGAGCATCTAGGATTAAGTATTTATCAATACATAGGAGGAGTAAATGCTAAGGTTCTTCCTGTACCAATGATGAATATAATTAATGGTGGAAAGCATGCTGATAACAATGTAGATCTTCAAGAATTTATGATTATGCCAGCAGGAGCTACTAGTTTCTCTGAAGCATTAAGAATGAGTTCAGAAGTTTACCATGCATTAAAGTCATTATTAAAATCCAAGGGATATGATACAGGAGTTGGCGATGAGGGTGGATTTGCTCCAAACTTAAATTCCAATGAAGAAGCAATTCAGGTTATAGTAGAAGCTATAGAAAAAGCTGGATATACTCCAGGAAAAGAACTATTTATAGCTTTAGACCCAGCTTCATCAGAAATATTTGAAGATGGTAAATATAATTTGAAAGGTGAAGGAAAAGTATTAACTCCAGCAGAGATGGTAGAATACTATGCTAAGCTTGTAGAAAAGTATCCAATAATATCTATAGAAGATGGTATGGCAGAAGAAGATTGGGAAGGATGGAAGCTTATCACTGAAAGACTTGGAAATAAGATTCAGTTAGTTGGTGATGATTTATTTGTAACTAATACTAAGAGATTAACTATGGGTATAGAAAGAAGAGTAGCAAACTCTATATTAATTAAATTAAATCAAATAGGAACTTTAACTGAAACATTAAATGCTATAGAAATGGCTGAAAGAGCAGGATATACTGCTGTAGTATCACATAGATCAGGAGAAACAGAAGATACTACAATAGCTGATCTTGTTGTTGCTGTAAATGCAGGACAGATTAAGACAGGAGCACCTGCAAGAAGTGAAAGAGTTGCAAAATATAATCAACTTTTAAGAATAGAAGAAGAATTAGGAACAGTTGCTGAATATAGAGGACTAAAGGCATTCTATAATATAAAAAAATAAGTTTAAATAAAAAGTAAGAAAGGGAGAAATGTTATATTTTAAGTATTAACATTTCTCTTTTTTCTAAATTTTTATTTCTAAAATAATTGATGTTAAAAATTTACTATTATTATTTATCCAGCACATTGTTCATTGTGAAAACTTATGCTAAAATATACTTAATTAAAACTTATGGGGAAATTATATTAATAATAATGGAGGTAATGTAATGAAAAATTTGTTAATAGCTGTGCAAGTAATTGTATCTATTGTTTTAATAGTATCTGTACTTGCTCAACCAGCAAAAACACAAGGTTTTAGTCTTTTAACAGGAGCTACTGATACTTTCTATTCAAAGAATAAGACAAGAACTTTTGAAGCAACTATGTCAAGACTTACTATTATATCAGCTTTAATTTTTGCAGCAGTAACCTTAGCTTTAAATTTAGTTAAATAGTTTTTTTATGGGGGATAGTTTTATATTTACATAAATATATAAAATTATAGAAAACTCTAAAATGGGTTAGGGGGATATGGTAAAATGAGTAATTATCTTATTTTCACAATTTTAGCGGGAGTATTAGCATTAGCTTTCGCATTTTTTTTAGGTAGTTCAATTTCCAAAGAGAACCCAGGAAATGAAAAAATGAAGGAGATATCTGGGTACATTCATGATGGAGCTATGGCATTTTTAAAAACAGAATATAGGTATTTGGCTGCATTCATAGTAATAGTGGGTGCAGTTTTAGCTATATTTGTAAAATGGCAAACCGCAATATGTTTTGTGTTTGGTGCCCTATTCTCTATCTTAGCAGGGTATTTTGGTATGAATGTAGCAACCAAGGCAAATGTAAGGACTGCAGAAGCTGCTAGGCACGGCCAGAGTAAAGCTTTAAAAATTGCTTTTTCTGGTGGAGCAGTAATGGGAATGTGTGTTGTGGGCCTTGGAATATTTGGGTTAGGAGTCATGTATTTTATATTTGAGGGAAACATGGAGGTTGTAACAGGGTTTGGTCTTGGAGCAAGTTCTATTGCACTATTTGCACGTGTTGGCGGTGGAATTTACACTAAAGCTGCCGATGTAGGTGCAGACCTAGTTGGCAAGGTTGAAGCTGGAATACCAGAAGATGATCCAAGAAATCCTGCTGTAATTGCAGATAACGTTGGAGATAATGTAGGTGATGTAGCTGGTATGGGTGCAGACTTATTTGAATCTTATGTAGGCTCAATAGTGTCAGCTTTAACTTTAGGAGCAGTATTATTTAGTAACAAAGAAGGAATAATATACCCTCTATTGTTATCGGCTATAGGAATATTGGCTTCGATTATAGGTGTATTATTTGCTAGAAATAATAAGGGGACTAATCCACAAAAGGCATTGAATTCAGGAACCTATTTAGGTGGTTTTATTGTTATAATATCAGCAGCTATACTTAGTAATGCAGTTTTTGGAAATTTCAAAGCTTTTGGAGCTATAGCTTCAGGATTAGTTGTTGGTATGGTTATAGGAAAAGTTACAGAAGTTTATACATCTGATGAATATAAATATGTAAAAAGAATTGCAGAACAATCAGAAACTGGAGCAGCCACTACCATAATATCAGGTCTTGCAGTAGGAATGTTTTCTACATTATGGCCAATTGTATTAATGTGTGTTGGAATTATGGTTTCTTATTTTATTATGGATGGAAAGACAAATGGCATGATGGGGCTTTATGGAATAGCCTTGTCAGCAGTAGGAATGCTTTCTACCACAGGTTTAACAGTAGCAGTAGATGCTTATGGCCCAATAGCAGACAATGCTGGGGGTATAGCTGAAATGTCAGAGTTACCTCATGAAGTAAGAGAAATTACTGATAAACTAGACTCAGTTGGTAATACTACAGCAGCTATAGGAAAAGGTTTTGCTATAGGATCAGCAGCACTGACTGCATTAGCATTATTTGCATCTTATGCACAAGCTGTAGAACTTAAGTCTATAGATTTACTAAATCCTATAACTCTTGTTGGTGTATTTATAGGAGGAGTACTTCCTTTCCTATTTGGAGCATTAACTATGGAATCAGTAGGTAAAGCAGCTAATGAAATGATTGAAGAAGTGAGAAGACAGTTTAAAAATATACCAGGACTTATGGAAGGAAAGGCAAAACCTGATTATAAGAAATGTGTAGATATTTCTACTGCAGCAGCAATTAGAGAAATGATACTACCAGGAATATTAGCTATTATAGTTCCAATTGGTGTTGGAATATTAATTGGGAAAGAAGCTTTGGGAGGACTTATAGGAGGAGCAGTTGTTACAGGAGTTCTAGTAGCTATTTTAATGGCTAATGCTGGTGGAGCATGGGATAATGCTAAGAAGTATATAGAAGGTGGAACTCATGGTGGTAAAGGAAGCTTTGCACATAAAGCAGCAGTAGTAGGAGACACAGTAGGAGATCCTTTTAAAGATACATCAGGGCCATCTATGAATATACTTATAAAGCTTATGACTATAGTTTCTTTAGTATTTGCACCAATTATAGTAAAGTATGGTGGAATATTAATAGATTTATTAAAATAAATTAGAGATATATTCTGATAAAAGGACTCATCTTTAAGATGAGTCCTTTCGTAAACTGAATAATTTTATAATATTTTACCTAAACTAAGAAAAAGTGTATTAATAGTATAGGTTTTTAATAATTTGGATTAATGAATTTGGAGGTGTAATATGAATATACAGGAGAATATTATTAACTTTATGAGAGAACAGGCTTATAAGCCTATGGATGCTAGAGAATTAGCTAGAATTTTTGATGTGAAAAAAAGTGAGTTCGAAGAGTTCTTAAAAATGTTAAGCTATATGGAAAAGGATGGATTAATAGTAAAAACACGTACAGAACATTATGGTGTTCCAGAAAGAATGGGATTGGTAGTAGGAAAAC
Source organism: Clostridium lundense DSM 17049 (assembly GCF_000619945.1). GTDB lineage: Bacteria > Bacillota > Clostridia > Clostridiales > Clostridiaceae > Clostridium_AO > Clostridium_AO lundense. The sequence goes on from NZ_JHVC01000002.1 coordinate 220,402, forward strand.
TTCAGGGACATCAAAAAGGATTTGGTTTCTTAATAGCTGATATAGAAAGACCGGATGTATTTATTCCTTCATCAAATATGAATGGAGCCATGCATAATGATAGAGTAATGGTGAAAATATTAAGAGAAGAGAATAATGGTAAGAAGTGCGAAGGAGAAGTTATAAGAATACTAGAAAGAGGCAATAAAACTGTAATTGGTGTTTTTGAAGAAAGTAAAAATTTTGGGTTTGTTGTTCCAGATGAAAAGAGAATTCATCAGGATGTATTTATTTCTAAGGGAGATACCATGGGAGCAAAGTCAGGCCAAATAGTTATTGCAGAGATAGTAAGATGGCCTGAAACAAGAAGAAATCCTGAAGGAAAAATAGTAGATATTTTGGGTAAAAAGGGAGATAAGGGCATAGATATTTTAACAATCATAAAGAAATATAAATTGCCAGAAGAATTCCCTGCAAAGGTACAAAGTTATGCTGAAAACTTATCAGAAGAAATTCCACAAGAAGAATATGAAAGAAGAAAAGATTTAAGAAATCTAAAGATAGTAACTATAGATGGGGAAGATGCTAAGGATTTAGATGATGCAGTTTCTATAGAAAAACTATCAAATGGCAATTATTATTTAGGAGTACATATTGCGGATGTAACTCATTATGTAAAGGAGAAAAATCCATTAGACAAGGAAGCATTAAAAAGAGGAACTTCAGTATACTTAATTGATAGAGTAATTCCAATGTTACCTAAAAAACTTTCTAATGGATTATGCAGTTTAAATCCTAAAGTAGATAGATTAACTTTAAGCTGTTTTATGGAAATAGACAAAACAGGTAAGGTAGTAGATCATGAGATAGTTGAAAGTATAATAAAAACAAGTGAAAGAATGACTTATACAGATGTAACAAAGATTTTAAGAGATAAAGACGAAGAACTTATTAAAAGATATGACTATCTATTAAATGAGTTTAAACTTATGGAAGAGTTATGTCATGTACTATATAAAAAGAGAATTACTAGAGGGGCTATAGATTTCGATTTTGAAGAATGCAAGATAATATTAGATGAATTAGGAAAACCTATTGATATTAAGCCTTATGAAAGAGCTATAGCTAACAGAATAATTGAAGAGTTTATGTTAGTTTGTAATGAAACTGTAGCTGAGCATATGTTCTGGGTAAATGTACCTTTTGTATATAGAATTCATGAAGAGCCAGACTTAGAAAAGCTTACTCATTTTAATGAATTTGTTTATAATTTGGGTTATTCAGTAAGGTTTGGACAGGAGGTTCATCCAAAGGCTTTACAGGATATAATAGATAAAGTTAGAGGAAAGAAAGAAGAAACAGTAGTAAATACTTTACTTTTACGTTCATTAAAGCAAGCTAGATATTCTCCAGAATGTGTTGGACACTTTGGATTGGCGGCTAGATACTACTGTCACTTTACTTCACCTATAAGAAGATATCCTGATTTAATTATTCATAGAATAATTAAAGAATTTATAAATGGCAAGGTTACAGAGAATAGAGGCAAAAAACTTATAGTAGAAGTAGAATATGCTTCAACACAGTCATCAGATATGGAAAGATTAGCAGATGATGCAGAAAGAGAAGTAGACGACTTAAAGAAAGCTGAATACATGAGTGAAAGAATAGGAGAAGTTTATGAAGGAATAATTTCCTCAGTAACGGCTTTTGGATTATTTGTTGAGCTTCCTAATACTATAGAGGGACTTGTGCATATAAGTACTCTATTAGATGATTACTATGTATACGATGAAAGACATTTATCTCTTGTAGGGGAAAGGACTAAGAAAATACACAGATTAGGTGATGATGTAAAAATAAAAGTTGATAAAGTAGACTTAGATTCCCATGAAATTTATTTTGAACTTTTAAATGATGAGAAGGAAGACTCTTTAGAAGAATTAGGGGATGAATTAACAGAAGAAAACATTGATTCACAAGGAAAACAGGAAGAATTACAAGAAGGAGAAAGTGAAATAACTGCTCCAATATCCCATTATAAATCTGATGAGGAATAAATAACATAATTATTATATTAAGTAGATAGACTTAGCAAAGTGGCTTGTAAGATAATCCATAAATATTAAAGAGATTTTACAGGTCACTTTTTTATTTTTACAATAATTTCTGTTTTTCTAAGAGTATCTTTAGTAATTCTCTTCTATACATTTGTATTATATGCTATAATATAATACAAACATAAATTATAGATTACCTTTTAGAGTTAAAGTAGGTGTTTTAAATGGGTAAAGATTCAAGAAATAAAACTTTAGCAGAAAATAGAAAAGCAAGACATGATTATTTTATAGAAGAAAGTTTTGAGGCAGGAATAGAATTAGTAGGAACAGAAGTGAAATCCATAAGAGCTGGTAAAGCTAACTTAAAAGATAGTTATGCAGATATAAAAAATGGGGAAGTATTTGTGTGTAATATGCATATAAGTCCTTATGAACAAGGAAATATATTTAACAAAGATCCTTTAAGAGAAAGAAAACTTCTTCTTCATAAACAAGAAATACTAAAGCTTACAGCATATACTGCTCAAAAGGGGTATACCCTAGTTCCATTATCTTTATATTTAAAGAATGGAAGAGTAAAAGTATGTTTATCTGTAGCTAGAGGTAAAAAGGATTATGATAAGAGAAACACTATGTTAGAAAAAGCAGCAAAGCGCGACATAGATAGAGAAATGAAGGAAAGAAGTAGATATTAAACAATAGATTATAAATATAACCTAATAATTACTATTGATAAATATCTAAAATTGATATATTATATTAATTGTCGGGAGACAATAACAATTTAATATAAATGTATATTGTGAAATGAAGGTTATCGTTTTGAAGATTTAAATTAAATCTTGTAACCTCCTTAACATGGGGGCGTACATGGTTTCGACGGGGGTAAGTTGTCCCTGGGAAGCGAGTCGAGGGGTCCTGGGCCCGCGTTAAAAAACTGGGAAAACAAATAAACGCAAACGATAATTTTGCATTAGCTGCCTAGTTAGCAGCTCGTCAGCCTAAGAGTCCCACGACTTAGGGTCTGGCGTCGACAGTGGGGTACCGAGACTAGGAAAGCTTTGACCTAGGAACGGAATTTATGAAGCTACTGAAACCAGAAGCCTGTCCTTGGGCGTCTGGTAGAGGGAATGTTAAAATAAGGACTGCACTCGGAGATGCTCAGGGATTGCTACTTTCGGACAGGGGTTCGATTCATAAGAGTCGCCTTATGAAGTGATTCATAAGTGAAAATCCGGCTTTATCGGTGAAACCGTAACGTGTTATGACGACGGCAATACCGAGTGGTATGTAGGGAAATCTAACAGCCACGTATCGACTCATAGGCTTCTAAGTCTTAAAGATATGAAGTACTAGGATAGAAGTTTTCAAACTATAATATAACTTCTATAACATGCCGGGGGACTTACTAAAAGTAAGTTCAAGATATAGTCAGCACCATTTGGAAACAATGGAATAATGTGTCCCCTCGCCTCCACCAAGAATAAGCTCTATACACAATATGTGTATAGAGCTTTTACCTTATCTTCATAAACCTTTCATAAAAGAGTTCTTTTGCTTGGAGCATTTCTTTAGAATACCTTCCATTTCGAGGTGTTACTTTTTTATATTCATTTATAATTATTATAGCTCTTTCCTTTTTTTCATTGATTATTAAGTAAGGATATATCCAGGTTAAAAGTTCAATTGCATCATTATATTTTAGTTCGTATGTATACGAGTTTTTATGCTTATCAGGATTATAGTTTCTTTTAGATTTAATTGTTCCAGTATTTAATTTGTGCTTTATCCATTTTAATAATTCCATACTTGTTGAACTTATACTAATACACGGGGCAGGAAATTGATTGTTATGAAATTTAATAAGCATAATACTTCCTTCACCATCTATAATTCCTGCAATATAAGCAGTCTCTTCTGATGTCAATGAGTTCATATACATCATCCTAATAATATTTCTATATTTATATAAGAATATTATTATCTATCAGGGGTAGGATTTTACAGAAGATTTATTTTTTACATTGTTATCAAATTAGTGATACTACAAGATTTAAGCCAGTGCTTAGTGCCATTAAGCATTGGCTTTTAAGTGTCTTAATTACTTTTCATCTGATCCTACTGGTAGTAAAAATCCTGATTTTTTTAAAATTGGCATTATAGCATTATAGATTAAAGCTATCAATATTACAGATACTATTGCATTAAAAAATGTAGTAAATGCGCTTAGCTTTGCTAAGACTGATGCAGCCTTTTGAGGTTGTCCTAGAATGTATTGTTTATAAAAGTATCCTACAATAGGATCAAAAACAACATTAAAAGATAGTCCACAAATAGATGCAATAATGCTCCATTTAAATACGTATTTCTTATTATTGCTTTTGGTTATTTTGGCATAGTTGTGTGCAACTAATCCTGTTATTAAGCCAATACAAAATTTTAATACAAATGTTTTTGGTGCTACTAAAATATATACGGGATCTAGTAAATCAGCTATTGTCATTCCTATAGCTCCAGCTAATCCTCCGTACCATCCACCAAGAAGTAAAGCAGCTAATACACAGAAAGTATTGCCAACATGTAATGAAGTTGCATCTCCTCCTGGTACTGGAATTTTAATTTGAAGAAAAGTAAATGATACAAAACATAAAGCCGCAAATAATGCAGTCTGACTTAATTTTAAGATTTTTATATTTTTATTTTTCATATAAGAACCCTTCCTTATAATTAATATTTTTTTCATGAAAATTATACCAATATTATAGTACTAAAAAGATATTGAAACAATTGTATGGATACACTTGTTTGTTGACATATATATCATTTAATGATATATTATATTAAATGATATATCATTAAATGATATAAAAATAAATGATATGGAGAGGAAAATGATATGCCGCGAAAAGATTCTATTGATGTAGGAGAACTAACAGATTCTGCTTTTTACATATTATCAAGTGTAGTGGAGGAAAAACATGGATACTTAATCATGAAAATTATTGAAGAGTTAACTAATAATGAAGTGGTTATTGGTCCTGCATCACTTTATACAACATTGAAAAAGCTTTTAATAGCAGGACTTATTGAATTAAATGCTGCAACAGATGAAAATAAAAAAGTATATAAAATTACAAGTTTAGGACGTGAAATGCTTGTAAAGGAGATTGAACGAAAAAAAAAGATGGTGAAGTTTGCTGAGCACTTTTTGGGAAAAATGGAGGGGGATGTGAAATGAAAAGTAAGTATGTTATGATAAATGGATTTGCCTTTAGTGAAGAAAGTGACATGAAAATATTGGGGAATTACGCAAGGGAAGGTTGGATATTAGAAGATATAGTGGCAGGTTTCTTTTATAAATTAAAAAAAGATATACCTAAAGATATAGAGTATAGCTTAGATTATCAAAATGAAGCAACTGAAGAGTATTTTAGTCTGTTTTCAGCAGCTGGTTGGACACCTGTTATTTCTTTAGATAATGGAATACATATTTTTATGGCACAAGCAGGCACAAAGCCAATCTATAGTGATCGTGAATCAGAGATTGATAAATATGATAGAGTGAAGAAACAAACCAGTAAGGGAACTGTTTATTCTTTAATTACAGCTATTGCTCTTACGATTTTATTAGTTATTTCTGCAATTGCCATAAGACCTATTTTTCTAATTGTTTTATTATTATTGATAGTAGATATTTTTGTGTTTATTTTTAATTTTATGCCTTATTTAGCATATAAATCTCGTGTAAAACAGCTAAATAAAAATGGTAAATGTGATGGAGGAATAACTTCTAGTAAAAATTTATGGAAAATAGATGCGTTTACAGGCATTGTTTTCATGATCATAGGTATAATGGATTTTGTTGAGAAAAGCTACTTTGCAACTTTCTTTATTCTTTTGGGCATTTTCTATATTATTTCAAGTCTAAATAAGTATAAGCAAAAGAAAAAGTCTTTATAAAATTATATTATAAGACATAAAAATGGTCATATGTATCTTTGTTAGATTGTTTATAGGTACATTTTACTAATCATATAAGCTTTATATATAGTATGTATATAGTGCTTTTAATTTATGTTGATAATTTTCGTATAATTTAGATAGTGATAAAAATTTTAATATAGCTGTGTTAGTAATTCTAACACAGTTTTTTTATATTTAAATAGCAAATGTGTATTTTAGTCACCTTGAGTGGTTCAATTTGGCTGTTAGGGTTGATACATAAAAATAATGTAATGAGGAAAAAGTATTATTATTGTAATTGAAATTAAACAACAATATAAGAAAATGGATATGAATTGTTTAGCAAAGTTGGAACAAGCTATAAAACGAGGTGAAAAAAATGGATTCAGGCGAGAAGTCAACAAAAAAACTAACTTTGGTACCTTTGACATTGATGATTTTCACATCTGTTTATGGATTTAACAATATTCCAAGATCATTTTACAAAATGGGTTATGCTGCTATTCCTTGGTACATTTTTTCAGCAATAACTTTCTTTGTTCCGTTTGCATTAATGGTAGCTGAATTTGGTTCTGCTTTTAAAGAGGAGAAAGGTGGAATTTATTCATGGATGAATAGATCCATTGGTCCGAGATTTGCGTTTATTGGAACATTCATGTGGTATTGTTCTTATGTAACTTGGATGGTTAACGTTGCATCTGGTATGTGGATTCCAGTATCAAATGCTATATTTGGAAAAGATACAACACAAAGTTGGACTTTATTTGGACTTCAAGGGCCACAAGTTTTAGGAGTGTTGGGAATTATATGGATATTGGTGGTAACTTATACATCAACTAAAGGTATTGAGAAGATAAAGAAAGTAACCTCATTAGGTGGAAGTGCAGTTTTATTATTGAATGTGTTTCTTTGGGTTGGTGCTATAGCAGTACTTGTAGGAAATAAAGGACAGTTAGCTCAGCCAATTGAAGGAGTGAAATCATTTACACAAACACCAAATCCTAAATATGTTGGAAACATTATTGCTTCGTTAGCATTTGTAGTATATGCTCTATTTGCTTATGGGGGAATAGAAGCTGTAGGTGGATTAGTTGATGAAACTGAAGATGCGGAAAGAACTTTTCCTAAAGGAATTCTTATTTCAGCAACTGTAATATCAGTAGGGTATTCATTAGGAATATTGCTTGTTGGTGTATTTACTAATTGGGGAGCTGTAATGGGGATTAAAGAGGTTAATCTGGGAAACGCAAGTTATATAGTTATGTCTAATTTGGGATATTCACTTGGTACAGCTTTTGGAGCAAGTGAAAGTATAGCCATGGCCTTGGGACGAGGTGTTGCAAGATTTGTTGGACTTTCAATGTCACTAGCATTGTCAGGTGCGTTCTTTACACTGATGTATTCACCATTAAAACAGTTGATTGAAGGAACGCCAACTAAATTATGGCCTGGAAAGATTGGAGAGACAAGAGATGGATTACCTATCAATGCTATGTGGATTCAAGCTGCTATAGTTTGTATAATGATAGCATTAGTGTCTTTTGGAGGAAGTTCAATGGCTGCATTCTTTAATATACTTATTTCCATGACTAATGTAGCCATGACACTTCCATATATGTTTATAGCTATTGCATTTCCTTATTTTAAGAATAAAGAAGAAATTAAGAAACCCTTTGTAATATACAAAACTCAAGGGATTGCAAATTTTTGGACTTGGGTAGTTATTTTAACAGTAGGGCTTGCCAATTTGTTTTGTATAATACAACCAGCTATAGAAGGAGATATGCAAACAACAATTTGGAGTATAGCTGGACCAATAATATTCTCAGTAGTTGCATGGTTAATGTATAGCAATTATGAAAAGAAAAATAAAGGTGGCATTTTGAAATAAATTGTATAATTATTGAAGCGTGTAGTTTTGATAACATAATTCTAGTTATCAAGATTACACGTTTTTGTCATAAAGAATTATATAAAACATGATAAAATATGATTAGTATTATATAAAAGTAAGATTTTTTAAAAAATTAGGAGGGTATTTTAATAATAAAAAGCGAAAAAGAGAAAATGATTTCTGGCGAAGTTTATAACACTTTAGATTCACTTCTTCAAAAAGATCAAACGAGAGCAGAAAACTTACCAAAGAATATAATTTAATAGAGAAAGATGAAGGTGAAAAAAGAATAAAAATTTTGATTGCTTAATGTTGGATACCTGTGAAATTAAAATAGGTAAAAATTGTTTTATGGCACCAAGAACTTGTATTTATACAGCATGCCATTCATTAAAACCAGAAGAGAGAAATACACCGACCTGCTTTGGTAAGCCAGTTACAATTGGAAAGAATGTGTGGATTGGTGGAAACTGTGTTGTACTTCCTGGAGTTACAATTGGAGATAATGTAGTAGTTGCAGCTGGTTCCGTTGTAACTAAAAATGTGCCAGACAATGTAATGGTAGCTGGGAATCCTGTAAAAATTATTAAAAAAATTGAGTAATTATTAAATGGCCTAAAGATTAGAAAAATAAATTAAGAGTATGAATTGTTCATGCTATAATAAGTAATAAGTATTGAAAAATAATTATATATAAATATTTAAAGGTTGTGGTAAATTTGTATAGTATTATGATCATAGAAGATGACAAGAAAATGGCTAAACTTATAAAAAATCATTTGGAGAAATACGGATATAAGGCATGTTTAATTAAAGATTTTTCAAATATAAAAGATGAATTTCTTGAATGTAAGCCAGATCTTGTTTTAATGGATATAAATCTTCCCTTCTTTGATGGTTTTTATTGGTGCAGTGATATAAGAAGTCATTCAAAAGTACCTATAATATTTATATCGGCTAGAGATTCAGATATGGATCAAGTTATGGCAATAGATAATGGTGGAGATGAGTTTATAACAAAACCATTTTCTTATGATGTATTGTTAGCAAAAATAAAAGGTGTATTAAGAAGAGTATATGGTAGTTATTCTAAAGGAGCTACAGAATTTTTAAAAGTTGACGATTTGATACTATATATAAATAATAATGTATTGGAGTTTAAAGGGAAAAAAGTTGAACTAAGTAAAAATGAATTTTCTCTCTTACTATATCTTGTTAAGAACGTAAATAAAATTGTTTCAAGGGATACTTTACTTGAGATCCTTTGGAGTGATACTGACTTTATTGATGATAATACTCTTTCGGTTAATGTTACAAGACTTAGGAAGAAATTAGAGGAAGTAGGTATTACCAATGCTATAGAGACAAAACGTGGACAGGGATATATGCTTATTAATAATTGGATAGAGTAAAGAGTTGGTGAATAAAATGAAGTTTATAGATTTTTTGAAAGATAGGATAGCTTATACAATAGTTTATTTTATAAGTATATCTTTAGCTATTTTAATAATGTATTTAGCCATATCTATAAAAGTAATAGAATTTCCTATAGCAAATATATTGTATGCATATTTGGTTTCTATAGTTATATTTATAATATTTTTTATATATGAATATTTAAAAATAAGGACATTTTATAAACGGCTCTATGAAGTATCCAATTCTGAAAATATTATAGATGATGTTATAAATGTAGGTGAAGCCAGAACTATAGAGCAAAGGCTTTTTGTAAACACATTGAAAAAGTTGCATAAGGAATATGAAGGTAAAGTTTATAGATATGAAGATATCCAAAAGAATTATTCAAACTTTATAAATCAATGGGTACATCAAATGAAAACACCTGTATCTGTAATTAATCTAATATTACAGGAAGAAAATACATCGGAATTTAAAGAGATTTTTGACAGTATTGGTGAAGAAAATGAAAAAATATCACAAGGTCTTAATATTATGTTATATAATGCAAGAATAAATGAATTTAATCATGATTTTAATGTGGAAGATATAGATATACTGCTGATTTTAAGAAAAGTAGTAAATGATAATAAAAAATTACTTATTAGACATAAGATATTTCCTGAAATAATAGGTAAAACCACAATTGTTCAAACAGATAAAAAGTGGATATACTTTGTTATAAATCAAATTGTTATTAATTCAATAAAATATACAGCTGTAGTAAAGAAAGATAAAAAAACTATAAAATTTAATATACAAGAAGGTACTACCAAAATAGTTGTGAGTATTGAAGACAATGGAATTGGTATACCAAAGGAGGATTTAGGGAGAGTATTTAATGCTTTCTTTACAGGTAAAAATGGTAGAAAAACCTCTGAATCTACAGGTATGGGAATGTATTTATCAAAACGTATTTGTGAAGAGCTTGGAAATAAGTTGTATGTTGAATCAGAAGAAGGAAAAGGAACAAAATTTTATATCGACTTCTATAAAGGCAAAAATATATTTAAATTGTAATCTTTCAAAGTTGTAATGTTCATATTTAAAATGAAAGAGAAATCGATACTAAGATTTCTCTATTTTTTTTATAATAAAGTCATAGTCTTCGAAGAATATATAAAGTAGGAGGTTTTTATTATGTCAATTCTAAAAGTTGAAAATATAACAAAAATATATGGTGGAAAAAAAGGCGGGATGACGTTCAAAGCTCTGGATAAATTTAGTTTAGGAATTGAAAAAGGTGAATTCGTTGGAGTAATGGGGCCATCTGGCAGTGGTAAAACAACGTTATTAAATATAATGGCAACTATAGACAGTCCTTCATCAGGAGAACTTTTTATAAATGGTACAAATCCTACAAAACTAAATGAGAAAAATATTGCACTTTTTAGAAGAAAGGAACTAGGTTTTATATTTCAAGATTTTAATCTTTTAGATTCTTTATCTATTAAGGAAAATATAATATTGCCACTTGTATTAGAGAAAGTTAATGTAAGAGAAATAGAAAAGAAAGTTGAAGATATTGCAAGTCTTTTAAATATTAAAGATATTTTAAATAAAAAACCATATGAAATTTCAGGAGGGCAGCAGCAAAGAGCAGCTTGTGCAAGAGCACTTATCCATAATCCTTCTATAATTTTGGCAGATGAACCTACAGGAAATCTTGATTCTAAAGCTTCCCAGGATGTTATGGAAACTTTAACAAATCTAAATAGTAAAAAAGAAGCTACTATAATGATGGTTACTCATGATCCTTTTTCTGCAAGTTTTTGTAAAAGAATAATTATGATTAAGGATGGAAAATACTTTTTAGAAATTGTGAATGGAGGAAACAGGCAAGCGTTTTTCAAAGAAATCATGGATTCTCTTTCACTTTTAGGAAGCAGGTCAAATAATTATACACTGTAGGGGGAGGATTGAAATGACAATTAATAATATAGCTATCAAAAATATTAAAGGAAATTTAAATAAATATGCTATGTATTATTTAAGCAATGTAATAGTTGTAACTATATTTTTTATATTTGCTAATTTTATATATAATCCGAGTTTAAGTAATGGAAATTTTAATGATAAGACTATGAGTGAAGTTGCTAGTAGATTAATGTATTTGTGCGAATTTGTAATAGTAATTTTCACTTTTATATTTTCAAATTACTCAATAACTAGTTTTTTAAAGTCTAGAGAAAAAGAATTTGGACTTTTATCAATGTTTGGTTTAACCAAAGGTCAAATAAGACGATATGTCATGTTTGAAAATATAACAATTTCAATTTTTTCTATTATGACAGGACTCTTCTTTGGAATTTTGTTTTCAAAATTATTTTTTATGGCTGTGTCTACAATTTTAGATCTGAATTCAGAAATTCCATTTTCAATATCAAGTAAAGCCATAAAAATAACAATATTAAGCTTTTTAATACTTCTTAATCTTATAAGCTTTATTACAAGCTTTAAAATAAAAAATAATAACATTGCAGAATTATTAAAGGGTGAGAGGATACCTAAAGAAACACCGAAGTTTTCAAAAATAAAATCAGCATTAGCAATAATACTTATCATATCAGGATACATTGTAGGCTTATTTTCTGGAACAGCTATTATAGCTACAATGTTTCCAATACTTATAGTTGTAATAATAGGAACTCACTTTTTATTTTCTCAATTTAGTGTGTTTTTTACAAATAAACTTCAGAACAATAAAGGAGTTTATTATAAAGGAATAAATCTGATAACGCTTTCTCAAATCATATATAAATTAAAAGATAATGCAAAGGTATTATTTATTACTTCAATACTAAGTGGAATTACCCTTGCATCGGCTATATCAGTTTATTCTCTACAAAGAGTAAGTTTATATTCAATGGAAGAAAATTGTCCACAAGACATAGGGGTCATAGAGCAGGATATAAATTCTCATAAAGTTATAGCTGATGGAAAAGTTGAAGATATACTAAATAAGTATAAGTTTGATATACAATATAAAAATAAAATAGAGCTAATAAAGGCAAAAAACAATGATAAGGTAAAAGATAATAAGAAAAGTACTTATGGCATAAAAGTAAATAAAACTGATTTTAATATAATGTCTGAAGATAGCTTTAATGAACTTGCAAAGCAGTATAACAAGAAATCTTTAACTTTAAAAAATGGAGAAGTAGTAATATATACCTATGATTTAACTGGTAATATAGCTAATGCAAGAACAGAACTTCCTTTTAAGCATCAGAAGACTTTAAACTTAAACATTGGAGGCAAAATAAGTAGCTGGAATATATTGAGTAACTTAAAAGGTGGAATTATAAACGCAGATGAAAAAGATACTAATACTATAATTGTTAATAATAGTGATTTCGAAAAAATGCGGAATGAAATTTCAAATAATGATAAGTGTATTTATTATGGATATAACATCAAACATAATTTAAAAGCTACTGATGCTGTAATTGAAATAAAAAATGCAGTTACAAAAGGTCAAGAACCTTTCTTTACTGAAAGAGTAATAAGCGCAGCAGGCGTAATGAAATTGCTATCTGTACTTTTGTTTATAGGAACGTTTATTGCAATGATATTTTTTATTGCAACAGGAAGTATATTATATTTCAAAATGTTTAATGAAGTTCAGAAAGATAAGCAAGATTTTATAGGATTAAAAAAGATAGGCGTTACACAAGAAGAAATAAAAAAGGTTATCAGTATTCAAAGTTTTACAATGTTTTTTTTACCACTTACAGTAGCAACAGTTCATGCTGCTTTTGCAGTGAAATCTGTAGGACTTTTAAATATAAAATATTTTATATTTATTGCAGGAATATATTTAGTTTTACAAATAGTATATTATCTATTTGCTAAATGGATGTATGTTAAACAAATTAATAGTTGGAGCATTTAGGTATTTATTTAATTCTAGTATTAATTCACAGAATTTAAAGAGCAGGGGAGACAAGTTTCCTCTGCATTTTTTATTTATTATTAAATAGGTGTGTATATTTAAAAGTTTAATTTTTTAGTTTATATGCATATGAGTTTTGTAGGGGATGTGCTTCTGATATATAATGTAATAATAAACCATAATAGAAAGGAAGATTGGTATGCTTAAAATTGCGGTTTGTGATGATGAAGTACTTCAAAGACTAGATATTGTAAATAAGATTAAAAGTATTTTAGAAAACAATTATTGTGATTATAACTATGATATTGAAGAATTTAGTAGTGGTGAGCAAATGATTTCTTCTGGTAGCTATTTTGACATTGTGTTTTTAGATATAAAAATGGGCAAGATCTCTGGTATAGATACAGCTAAAAGTATAAGAGAAAATAATAATGCTACAAAGATTGTTTTTATAACAGCTTTTGAAGAGTATGTTTTTGAAGCTTTTGATGTATCTGCATTTCATTATCTTATAAAACCAGTATCTGAAGAAAAGATATCAGAAATTATAGATAGAATTTTTAAGGTGATTAGCCATAAAGAAAATAGCGAACAATGTATTGTAATTAATAAAGGGAAAAGCGCAATAAAAGTGCTATTAGATAGTATACACTTTTTTGAGGTGCAAAATAGAATTATAAATATACATACTGAAAAAGAAGTAATACAGTATTATGACAAGCTTGCAAATATAGAAGAAAAAGTTCCTAGAGATAGCTTTTTTAAATGTCATAGGAGTTATATAGTAAATCTAAAATACGTAATGAAATTTAATAAAACAGATATAATGCTTGATAATGGGACAAGAATAATGCTATCAAAAAGTAAATATGATGAATTTTCTAGAGCATTTTTAAAATATATAAAACGAGGTGAAGCGTAGAAAGTGATTACTTTTAATATAATTGGGAAAATACTATCTTTTGTTTCAGATATATTAGGATTTTTTATATTATATATAACACTAAAAGGTTTTCTAGGATTTAAAACAAAGTTACGATATATATTTATAGCAATACTTATAACAGGTAATATTCCTTTCTTAATTGTAGAGAAGTTTAATATAGAAAGTGTTTATCAGTGGATACCTACCGTTATATATGTTTTTGTTATATGCTTAATATTCTGTAAAGGGACATACCTTAAAAAGATTATAGTTTCTATAATTTATAATTGTTTTAATGAACTGGTACAGTATATAACAGTACCTGTTATTTATATGTCAAATGATATAAATAACATAGCAAATCAGTTGATCTTAATTATTGCCCAATTAATTTATATTTTAATATTTAATTTTATATTGAAAAATTATTGCATTGATAATAATTTTAAAGATCTAAAATATATGCTATTTTTTGTAATCCCTAATGTGTTTATAGTAGTTTTATTATGTGAATATTTTAAGCTTTATTACAAAAATAATAATGTGGATAGTTCCTTACTTAATAACATAAAAATGATGGGATTTGCATCTATAGCCTTAATTTGCGGGGTGTTTACTGTAATAATTTTGGACAGGCTTATGAAGGAAAATGCCCTGCGTCAGAAGGAAGCATTATTAGCAAATCAATTTAACATACAAGCGAGACATTATAAAGATTTACAGGTGCAATTTAAAAATACTAGGACATTTAAGCATGATATAAATAATCATTTGATTTGTATTAAGAATTTAATTGCTAATGGTGATATAAAAAGTACAGAACAGTACATAAAAAAGGTAACTGAGTCGTTAGAAAGCCTTAATTTAAGAGTAAATACTGGGAATCCATTTGCAGATGCTGTTATAAATGAAAAATATAATATCAGTATAGATAAAAATATAGATTTTAAGTGTAATATAAAAATACCCAATGGAATAAAAATGAACCCTTTTGATTTATGTGTAGTACTTGGTAATGCCTTAGATAATGCAATAGAGGCTTGTGAAAAAATTACAGACGAAAGTATAAAAAAATACATACATATAACAAGTACATTCAATAAGTCATTTATAGTATTTGAAATAAAGAATAGCATGAAGGGATATATACATAAAGATTATATAAGTACAGATAAGGGTGATGATATAAATCACGGATTAGGGCTTTTAAATATTCAAAGTATTGCTGATAAGTATTTTGGAACTACTTATATTGAAAATAGTGAAAATATGTTTGTACTAAATGTTATGCTTCAAGTGTTATAGATACTGATTCACTACAAATAAAGACTTATTCACAACAATAACATTATCTTCATTTTAGGGCTTCCGAAGATATTAATAAATACAAATATGTATTCATTAACAAAAAAGGAGGGCACATATATGAGAATAGGTGCAACATCAAATACAATTTTTAATACTATGGGAATGGGACTAAGGGCAAATAATCATTCAAAAAAATCTATGAGTCCCTTAGAAAAACAAAAGCTTCAATTACAAGAACAAATAAAAAAGGTTCAAGAAAGTAAGTATTCTGAAGAAAGCAAGAAAAGTTCAATCAAAGGACTGGAAAAAAAGCTTGAAGAAGTTGATGACCAATTAGCTAAAGGAAAGTTTGTGAAAAAAACTAAAGAATTAGAAATGTTAAAGCCAAAAGATGAAAAAGTTGAGCATCAAAAAGTAGCAGGAGAAAGTGAGGAAAGTTCTCAGGTAATAAATAAAGATGTTATGATTGGAATTACTTCAGCTACAGCTCATACAAAGATTGGAAAAATTGCATATTCAGTATATAGACAGGCTGAAGCAAAAGGGGATACGGCTACAGCGGAAAGGGCATTAAGCTATACTGGGGCTGAGCTTAAAAAATCAGCAGAAGGTAGAAGGTTAATTGAAAGAGGTATGAAGGAATATAAGAAGCAAATGGAAATCGCTAAAAGATCTAATACTGAAAAGGTTACAAATGATAAAGATATTAGAGAAAATGATGTTGTTAGTAAAGAAGAGAAAACAATTACTAATGAGGTGTACGGCTCAAATACCCAAAAGGTTGTAACTAGTGAAAATAGTGAGGCTAAATCTAGTGTAAAAGAAAGACTTCAATAGGTTATTTTATATAGCAACCATATGTAGGTAACTAAAAATAATTACTTACATGTGGTTGTTTTTATAGTTTTAAGTTAAGATTATAGTAACTAATATCGATATTTATAATAAATATTTAAGCTAGACTTAATTTTAACTTAAAAGAGGTGCGAAAAATGAAAAATAATTGGACATTTAGTTTTCAAAAGATACATAGAGTTAATTATGTAACCATAATTGTAATATGTTTACTTATGATTTTAACTGACATGCAAATGAATAGTTTAAAAGTAAATATGGATGAGTTGTTACCATTGATAATAGTAATTATAGTTTCAACAATGATATATTTTTCGCCAGTAAAAGATATGATGAAGGCAATAGCCTTTAGCTCAGTTATAATACTTTCAAATTTCGGATACTTTTCATCGGGAACTTTCAATCAAGAAACCATTGCTTCTGATATATTGGTGTTTATTGCAGGAATTATATGTGCAACATTATATTTTCAAAAAAAAATATTAATTATAAATGCAGTACTTTTAAACACATGTGTTTTGATTTTGTTTTTTGTTAATCCTAGTAGTATGTTAAGTGAAAAGTTTTCGTATTCAAATATGTTAAATCTTTTTGTAATATTAAATGGTATTATAATTTTAATTTATTGTCTCACTAGTTGGGGGAGCGGATTAATAGAATCAGCAAATAATAAGTCCTTAGAAAGTAAGGCTTTAGTCCAGAAATTAGATTCACTTTTATTAAATATTAAAGATAGCACTAACAATTTAGATAACAATATAGAGGCTTTTTCTGAAGATCTTACACTTGTTAATGCCACTAGTGATGATATAAATAATGCTATGTATCAAATAAATATTGGGGTTCAGGAAATAGTAGAGAGTGTCTTAGGTATAAATTTAAAAATAAATGAATCCAATTCCTCGCTGGAGGAAGTTGGCGATATATCCAATAAAATATCTATAATATCAAGTGAAATGGAAGAAAATGTTATTGATGGATCTGAAAAAATCAATTCTATGAATAATACTATGAAAACAATAAGAGAAGCTGCGGAAATATCTTTAGGCACAGTAAATACATTAAAAAATAGCATTAATAAAATAAATGGTGAGGTTAACAGTATTTACGAAATTTCATCTCAAACTAATCTATTATCATTAAATGCAAGTATTGAAGCCGCTAGAGCAGGTGAGCATGGCAAAGGATTTTCAGTAGTTGCAGAAGAAGTTAAAAAATTAGCTGAACAAACTACGGAAATAGTAAAAAACATTTATGAGATTATTACTGAAATTAATACTATTACTAATGATGCAGTTGTTAAGGTATCTGATGGCAATATGGCAGCGGAAGAGGGAACTAAAGTTGTTAATAATGTGTACACTTCATTTAACAAAATTGAAGGATACTTTGAAAGAATGAATGAGTATATATGTGAAGAGCATATGGTTATCCAAAAGGTAGTAGACAACTTCGAACCTGTAAAAATAGAGCTTGAGGGAATAGGAAGTATCACTGAAGAACATTCAGCATCTACAGAAGAAATTGAGGCGAAAATTAAGGAGCAAGGTGGAAAAATTAATTCAATGCATTTATCTATAGAGGAAATTAAAAAGCTAAGTAAAAACCTAAAGGATCTTTCTTCTAATAGGGGGAATAAGTAAGTTTCATAGTCATCTAAAAATCTACAAACAAATAAAAAGCGAATTGGAGAAGTCCAATACGCTTTTTTAATATTTAATCTATTTATTTTATTGTATTAATCATTAAGTGAATCTTTAAGTACATAAAATGTAAAATATGATTATAATGAACTACTTTGTGATTCTGTTAAGATATTTGTTCCTCCTTTGTATGTTCTGTCTAATTAGAAAATTAGGCATTGTTGTTATCTGGATAATCTATAAGTAAATTCAGCGTAAGAGTAAAAGTTTAGAGTAACGTTTAAAACGATTTTATTATATAGGGCAATTGTGGCAATCATGTGACAATTGTGTAAAAAAATAAAATAATAGTATAATTAAATTAGAGAAGTAATGTGGCAACTTAGATTTTTTACAAAATATTAAATTGGGGAGAAATTAATATGAAATACAAAATATATATTGTAGAAGATGATTTATCAATAAGTAATATATTGAAAGAGTATATTATTAAGTATGGTTTTGATGTAAGGATAGAAGAAAACTTTGAAAATATAATGACAGGATTTGATGAGTATAGCCCAGACTTAGTATTATTAGATGTTAATTTACCTAAATTTGATGGATTTTATTGGTGCAGAAGAATAAGACAACAATCAAGAATTCCTATAATATTTATATCAGCAAGAGATAGTGGAATGGATCAGGTTATGGCTTTAGAAAGTGGGGCAGACGATTATATAACAAAGCCTTTTTATTATGAAGTTGTCATTGCAAAGATAAAAAGTCAAATAAGAAGAGCTTTTGGAGATTATGCACCTAAGGTAGAGGAACGCATAGTTAAAGTAGATAGTCTTAAATTTTATCCTGAAAGATTAGAAGCTGAATTTAAAGATAAAAAATTAATTATTACTAAAAGGGAGGGTATACTCTTAGAGTGTCTTATGAGTAAATATCCTAAAGTTGTTAGTAGGGACTTCCTTTTAGAAAAAATATGGGATGATTTAGAGTTTGTTGAGGAAAATACTTTAAGTGTGAATATTAGTAGGATAAGAAAAAGGTTACAGACACTGGGAATAGATAAGGGAATAGAAACTATAAGAGGGGCAGGTTATAGATTAAATAAAACCTGGTAGGATGAAGTGATATGAGATTATTTTTAAAGGATAATAAGGGTTACATTTTTACATATTTACTAAGCTTAGCTCTTACAATTATATATTCTAATATTATGGGCTTTATAGGGTATAGTGAAATTATCTATATAGTGATTTTTAATACATTTATTCTAGTATGCTATTTAGCATTTAGATATTATCAAGATAGACAATTATATAGATTATTAAGAAGCGAATTAACATCTTTAAATGATACTTTATTAGAACTTGGTAGTTCTGAACTAAGCCAAAATATTTCTGAGGTATTAAAAAAGCAATATAATTTATATAAAGCTGAAATACAAAAATGTAATAAGATTCATAGTGATCATCTAACTTTTATAAATCAGTGGGTTCATCAAATGAAGACACCTCTATCCGTATTGCAACTGCAACTTCAAGAGTATGAAGGAGAAGAAAAGTATGAAAATATGCAAGAAGAGGTGAATAGGTTAAAGGAAGGTCTAAATATGGCAATGCATTTTGCAAGGCTAGATTCCTTTCAAAAAGACTTTATAGTAGAAAAGATTTTTTTAAAGAATCTAGTTCGGGATGTAGTAAGTGAAGAAAAAAAGATTTTTATAAAAAACAGAATAGTTCCAAGAGTTGACATAAATGAAAGTATTGAAATTTATAGTGATGTCAAGTGGCTAAAATTTGCATTAGGTCAACTTATTATTAATGGTATAAAGTATTCAAGAAATAAGGGAAAGAAATTAATTATAAAAGCCTTGGAAAGTGAAAAAGAAATTAAATTAAGTGTTATTGATGAGGGAATAGGGATACCTGTGAAAGATATTAAAAGAGTATTTGACCCATTTTTTACTGGAGAAAATGGACGTAGGTATGGAGAATCTACAGGAATGGGATTGTATATAACTAAACAGGTGTGTAACAATTTAGGACATGAAATAGAAGTAGAATCCACTGTTGATGTAGGAGCAAAGATTACAATAAAATTTAAAGTACAAATATGATTAATAGCAAATAGATAGTGTAACTGTTTATTTGCTATTTTCAATTTAATTATAAAGTCTTACATACACGTCACATTCCTGTAAGCTTTGCAGATAGCATGTTAAACATTATTATTATAAACTATACACATTAAAAGTTAGTTTTTTAAGGAATGATAAGGGCAGGTGCTTTTCTTGGAGTACTAGTATTAACTAAGGTTATTACATTAACAGCATAAAGGAGAGAGAAAAATGAAAATTTTACAGGTTATAAACTTAAGTAAGATATATGGTAAGAAAATAATGTTTAGTGCATTAGATAATATAAGTTTTACTATAGAAGAGGGAGAATTTGTTGGAATAATGGGGCCATCTGGAAGTGGTAAAACAACCTTGCTAAACATGATTTCAACAGTAGATAAGCCAACATCAGGAGAAATAAAAATAAAAGATAAAAATCCTTTGAGTCTTCGAGGAGATGATTTGGCTTTATTTAGGAGAAGGGAATTGGGATTTGTATTTCAGGATTTTAACTTATTGGATACTTTAACAGTTGGTGAAAATATAGTACTTCCACTTACACTAGATGGGGTATCAGTAAAGCATCAAGATAATGAGCTTAGTAGAATATCAAAGATACTTGGAATAGAGAAAATAATTAACAAAAGAACCTTTGAAATATCAGGAGGACAATGTCAAAGAGTAGCTATTGCAAGGGCATTAATACATAATCCTACTTTATTATTGGCTGATGAGCCTACAGGTAACCTAGATTCAAAATCGGCTAAAACCGTAATGGAATTGTTTGAAAAAATAAACAAAGAAGAAAAAGTAACTACAATGATGGTAACTCATGATCCATTATCAGCAAGCTATTGTAATAGGATTCTATTTATAAAGGATGGAAGTATATATAATGAAATTTACAAGGGGGATAGCAGGCAGCAGTTCTATCAGGAAATTATTGATGTGCTTGCACTACTGGGAGGAGGAAACTAATGAATTTTAAAGAATTTGCCATTAAAAATGTGCATAGAAATATGAGAGCATATTTTGCTTATTTTTTAAGTAGCAGCATATCAGCAGCATTATTATTTTCTTTTACTATGATTATATTTCATCCCAATTTTATCACAGTAAACTTGCCTCAGTATTTAACAAAAGCACTTAATATAACAACAGTAATTGCATATTTATTTTTATTTTTCTTTGTGTTCTATTCAGTAAGTGTATTTTTAAAAAGTAGATATAAGGAATTTGGAATACTTTATATTATAGGTTCATCAAAAAGACAGATACAAAGAATGATAAGCATTGAAAACATAATAATTAGCTCGTTATCTGCAGTGATAGGGATAATACTAGGAATAGTTTTTTCAAAAATACTTTTAGCTGCTAGCGGAAAGTTATTAGGACTTAATGCACTAGGATTTTATATTCCAGTTAAAGCTATGATTATTACATTTAATGCATTTTTAATACTAGGAATAGTAAATTCAATATTTTGTTCATTTATTATAAAAGAAGATATGGTTTTAAGATTACTTAAAGGAACCAAAAAACCTAAAACTGAACCTAAAGCATCTACTATTCTTGCTATAACATGTATAGTATTGTTGACAATAGGATATTATCTATCAATTACATCAAGTATAAAAACAATAGCCTACAGAATAATACCTGTAACTATAATGGTAATTATAGCAACGTATTTATTATTTTCACAATTAAGTGTATTTGTAATTAAGTTACTTAAAAAAAACAGAAATTTATATATGAAAAAAACCTCAGTATTATGGATATCAAACTTACTATATAGAATAAAAGATAATACAAGAATGTTTTTTTTAATTACTATAACCTCAACGGTAGCTCTTTCAGCAATAGGATCAGTATACGCCTATTGGAGAGATAAGGAAGATCAGATAAATAGAAATTTTCCTCAGGCATTTTTCTTTTCAGATATGTATGATAATAAAAGCAAGGTTAGCTTTAAGGCTGATTTTATAGAAAAATTATTAAAGAATGAAGAAATAAAGTATTCTAAGGCCAATAACGAAATGAAATTTGTTATTCCTAATGGTGAAAAGGATAAAGTAGTTATAATTGGAGAAATCACTTATAAAAAATTAGCATTAATGTTATCTTTAGACATAAGCTCTTTTAATGAAAATGAGACCATAATAACCTCATCTTTAATTCAACATGAAAGAAAAAGTATTGTTTTAGATAATATGAAATTAAAGGTTGTTAGAAAGATTGATAAGGGGGCACTCCCAACATTTTATGAAGAAGTATATGTAGTCAAAGAAGATGTATATGAAAGAATAAGGGGTATTAGATGTTACTTTGCAACATTTAATGTAAAGAATTATAAAGACACACTAAGTATATGTAATAATTATTACAATATATTTCAAGATAATAAAGAAGATGGTTATAGCAATAATTTTTTAAAAGCTAATATATTAGAATCTACAAAAATAGCCTATGGCGTAATTTTATTTAGTGCCATATTTATAGGACTTATTTTCTTTGTAACAACGGGAAGTTTTTTATATAATAAGTGTTATATGGATGTTATAGAGGATAAAAAGAAATATAAGCAGTTAAATAAAATAGGATTAACCTATAAGGAAATAAAGAAGATATTAAATCTTGAAATAGGAGTATTATTTTTATTTCCTTATATAATCGCTGTAATACACTTTGCCTTTGCCATTAGTGCATTAAAATATGCCTTTGGTCTTGAAATAACTGTGCCAGCATTTCAAGTCATAGGAAGTATGTTGATTGTTCAAGTTATATATTTTCTTATTATAAGAAAAAACTATTTAATGGAAGTTAAAAAGGGTTTATTGTAAATTATTTACAATAATTTTATGGGGCTTTAGGTGGGGATGGATTTTTAATAATAATTATTATTGAAAATTTATTCTCGTTATATTGAATATCAATGTTACCATTATACTTATTTACTATACTTTTAATTATGTTTATTCCATAACCATGCATAAATAAGTTCTTTTTATCAGTTAAAAAATTATCATTGTTTACTGTTAATTGGTTTACTTTGGAGTTCTCAATAGTATATACAAAGTAGCCTTTATCTACTGTTGACTTAATATTTATATATCGATGATTGTTATCTTGTATTTTCTTACATGCTTCTATTGCATTGTCAATTGTGTTAGAAAATATGCTACATAGATCTGTTTCAGATATACTTGTATAATTAGGAAGACAAATATTTATAGTAGCTTTTATATTTAAATTTGTAAAGCATTTATATTTATTATTTAAAATAGAGTTCACTATTTTATTTTGGCAAAATGTTTTAAGTTTTATGGATTCTATGGTTTCTGATACATTGTTCAAGTATGATTGTGCACCAATTATATCTTTATCATACAAAAATGAACTTATAACTCCTAAATGGTTTTTCATATCATGTAATACTTTTCTAGTCATATTCTGATTTTCTTCCATATCATTATAATGTTGCATTTCCATTAAGAGTTGGGTATTTAGAAATTGTGATCTTTCCCCTTGAGCAATTTCTTTAATTACATAAAATGTAGCAATAGTACCTAGTATATATAATGTCATTATTATTATAATTATAATGTTATAATGTGTTTCTGTTTTAAAAATAAAAGGAACAATACTTATAACAATGGCAGTAAATGTAGATAAAGACATGATGGATATAAACATCCATATCTTATTGGATAAAATTTCCTTAGACCATATAGCAACTTTATTAAGTACTAAATATACCAATAGTATAATAAGACTTCTTATTAGCGCTTGACTAATAAATTGAAAATCAAAATTCTTTATTAAAAGAAGATAGCATATTCTAGCAGATAACATTTTTGTACTTACTAAAATTGTACATAGCATAAATACCGCACAAATTCTTTTTATCATCATATCTTTAAAAAATGTAACACCAACAATTAAGCAAATAACAAAAGAATAAATAATATTATCTATATCACCTGATAGAATTGGCAGCATACATGCAGAAAATAAAGCAATGAAGCTAAGTATGGAAAATGGTTTTGTTTTTTTTATAGTCAAAAATGCATTGAATAGCCTATACATTATTGCTGTTTCTATAATGGTAATAATAGTGGTAATAATAATCCCAAATACATTCATAAAATCACCTATTTTAGTATTTGTTTAGCAAAAGCTAGTAGAGTTTCCTTATATCTATTTCTGCTTATTGGTAACTTATCCCCTAATGTAGTAATTGCGTAACCTTGCTCAATACTTTTTATATTGGATAAATTAATTAAGTAACTTTGATGACACCTTACAAAGCCCTTATCACAAAGTTCCTTTTCTACATCATTTAATTTAGCATAAAATTCATGTTCGGCTTTCTTACCTACCAATTTTACAATTCTTCTATTACTAACAAAATATATTACATCGTCAAAATTAATTTTGTGAGTTTCATTTTTATAATTTAATATATAAACTTGATTTTTTAACATGTCTAAACTATCTAAAGCTTCTCTAAATACCTTGATTATTTTATCTTTTTTTAGAGGCTTTAATATATAATTAAATGCTCTTACATTATATCCTTCAAAAACATAGTCCATAAATCCTGTAACAAAAATGATTATGGTACTTTTATTGTTTTCTCTAATTTTTTTAGCAGCATCTATTCCAGATATCTTATTCATTTGAATATCTAAAAAAATTATATCAAATTTAAGAGCATCATCTTTTAAGCTATTTAAGAGTTTTTCTCCGTTTTCAAATTCATTTATTTTAGAATCTATGCCTATGGATTTTATTTCATTTGCTAAAATAATTTTTAGCATATTTCTTTGTTTAAATTCATCTTCGCATATAGCAATTCTAATCAAATAAACCAACTCCCCGCTTAAACAGTATTATAGCATAAGTTTAAGGTGATTTAAGTAATTATTTATTGTGCAACATGCACAATATAAACCAAGAATTACAATATATCAGCCAAGAATTACATACCCTTATTTTATTAGATTGAGTGACTTATATTGGCATGTTAGTATGTACTCGTAATAACAAATTAGGGGAGGATAATAATGTTAGAGATAAAGGAATTAAAGAAAACTTATGTATCAAAACAGAATAAATATATTGCACTTCAAGATTTAAATTTAAATGTGAGTAAGGGGGAATTCGTATCTGTAATGGGGCCTTCTGGTAGTGGGAAAACCACACTATTAAATTGCATATCTGGATTTATAGCAGCGGATTCTGGAAAGATCCTTTTAGATGGAGAAAATATTTTAAATATTGATGAAGATAAGTTAGCAGAGGTGAGGCAAAATAAGATAGGATTTGTATTTCAGGACTTTATATTGATTAATGGATTAACTGTATTAGAAAATATTTTTTTACCTCAAATTATTGCTAATAAGAATATGAAAGAGATAAAGAAGAGAACAAAAGCATTATTAGATGCTTTTGCAATAGAAATGATAAAAGATAAATACCCTAATGAGATATCTGGTGGACAGAAACAAAGAGTAGCAATAGCGAGGGCACTTTCAAATAATCCATCCATTATTTTAGCAGATGAGCCAACGGGAAATTTGGATTCTAAGTCAAGTTCAACAGTAATACAAGCATTTACAGATGCAAATAAAAATTTAGGGGCTACAATATTTATGGTTACTCATGATGCTTTTGCAGCATCTCATTCAGATAGGGTGGTAGCGTTAAAAGATGGGCATATTATTAAAGAACTTGTAAGAAATGCGTCTCCTAGAGAATTTTTAAATGATATTTTAAACTTTATGAAGGGAATAAATGGTGATATTTATGACGATTAATACTATTGTTAAAAAGTTATTTAAAAATAACATAAAGCGATATGCTTTATTTATTTTATCAACTATATTTGCCATTACAATGATTGGAGGATATGGTATTCTTCAATTTAGTCCAACAGTTACCAGTGTTCTTATGGATGGTGGTGCAACACAAAAGATTACACTAGGTATGTTTAGCTTTACGCTAATAGGAACTTTTGCATTTGTAATATACGCTTATTCGTTATTTTTGAAATACAAATCAAAAGAAATAGGTATATTTATCTCACTTGGAATTAAGCGTGAAAATGTAAGAAGAATTATCATAAAAGAATTGGATATAATTTTTTTCATATCTACAGTGTTAGGACTAGTTTTCTCAATATTTGTTGCATGGATAAGTTGGAGTGTTTTAACTATTTTTATAAAAACGCAGGAAACATTTTTCTCTATTGGATGGATAGGACTTATTATTGCACTTTTATTTTCAATTTTGTGCATGATTATTACTAGAGTATTAACCTCAAGATATATTAGAAAAGTAGATATAATAAAGATAATTAAAACTGAAGAAGAGGTTGAGAATGTTAAAGGCGATTCTTTTGTTCTGGGCTTGATTGGTACATTAATGATTCCAGGTGGAATTATAGTATATACTTCATTGGATATGCCGTATTTTTTAGTAGTATCTTTAGTGGGACTATATTTATTAATAGTACAGATTACGTCTATAGGTACATTGGTTAAGAAGATCAATCCTAGGAAGTACTACGAAAATATTGTGTTTTTCAATTTGATGAAATTAAAGGGAAAACAATATACTTTATCACTATTTGTTTCAACTATTTTAATTGGAGTTGCTATTTTTGGAATTGCTTTTAATGCTGCTCCAATGATGTCTGGTATGTTATCTACAATTTATGATGATCCATATGATTATATGGTTAAAGTAGGGTTCCAACAAGGAAATTTTAATGAAAGTGATATAAGAAAGTTAGCAGAAGATAATAACATCAAGCTTATGGATTTTAAGGAGTTTGATACAATTCTTTTGGCTCAGTTATCAAAAAAATATAATGATTGGGCACCTATGAATGTTGTAAGTGAGGAAACAGTTTACAAGCTTACTGGCAAAGTTTTAGATATTGAACCGGATTGTTTTATTCATGTTATATCTGCTAATGAAAATAGTGATCCAAGTAAATATATATCACAACCCAAAGGAGATATAACATTATTAAATCCTACTACAAAACAAGAATTTACACTTAATTATAAAGGTATAAGATTTATTAAGAATATTATGAATGGTGATACACAATTTGAACAAAAGGATTTTTTTGTTATAGATAAGGAATTGTTTAATAAGTTGCATAATGAGCTGCGAAAACAATATGTTTTTACAACTTATGTATTTAATACACCCAATTGGCGAGAAACAGGTGACTTTAGTAATGCACTGTTTAATTCAATAGCAAAAGCAAGTAAAGAGAAATGGTGTCCAAATTATAACATAGGTGTTATATTTGATAGAGTAAGGGATCAAAGCTCAGGTGCACCAGTAAACTATGTATATAAAGATTTAGAGGACAGTAGTTTCGAAGCAAATAGATGGTGGGGATTTGCTCCTTATTCAAGATACCACAAGGTTAATAACAGCACCTCTGATTTTGCTATTTATATGTTGCTTATGCTATATATTTCTGTGATTGCTATTGTTTCAGCAGTTATGACAATTGGTATTAAAATATTGAGTACAATGTGGCAGGATAAGGTGGTATACAAAAACATTACATTTTTAGGGGTGAAAAAAAAGGAGATAAGGTCAAGTATATCAAAGCAAGTTGCCCTAATATACTTTGTCCCAGTGGTACTTGGAACTATTATTACTTTATTTTTATTTAAATCAATGATGGATATTACTGTGTGGGAGTATCCAAATGTATCATTTTTATTTACTTGTGGATTATCCTTACTTGTAGTTTTAATTCAAGTAGCATTATTTTTTGTGATTAGAAAGCAAGCTACTAAAGAATGTATGAACTTTATAGATGTATAAATAAAAAATGTAATAACTATTTTATTATTAGTAGTACATCTTAAATATCATGCTTTGCTTATACCAAATTATCTACGAGCTTTTGTGTAAAACTAGGAGTACTCTAGAGAGGGTTTTAAAGTAAAAGCCATGAACATAATAGAAAAATATGCATATAATAAATCGATGTAATATTTAATGAGAGGATAGTTATGAATAGAAACTATGAAATCACAGATTTTGTACCTTTTCAATATCCTATGATGTGCCCAATGATGATGTATAGAATGGGCTATATGATGGAGGAACCAGATTGGGCAAGAAAGACGAAACCTCCAGTACAGCCTATGCCACAACCACAGTATGTACCACAACCAAAAAAACCACAACCTATGCCACAGCCAAAACCACAGCCAAAGCCACAACCTATACCGCAGCCGAAGCCAATGCCACAGCCCAAGCCACAACCCATGCCAATGCCAAAGCCTCAACCACCAATTATACAAGAAGTAAAAGTACAACCACAAGCAGGACCACCAATTATACAAGAAGTAAAAGTACAACCACAAGCAGGACCACCAATTATACAAGAAGTAAAAGTACAACCGGAAGTAGGACCACCAATTATACAAGAAGTAAAAATACAACCAAAAATAGAACCACAAAGTATGGAATTAAATATACAACCTAAAATGGAACCGCAAAATATGAAGTTAAATATACAACCAAAGATGGAATCAAAAAAAATGGAGTTAGACATAGAACCTAAGATTCAACCAAAGATGGAACCAAGCAATATGGAGCTGAATATACAACCTAAAATGGGAGCAGTGGCAGTTGAACCAATAAAACTGAAATTAATAATAGAACCCAAAATGCAACCAGCAAAAATGCAATTAAATATACAACCAGTGATGCCGCCGGTACAGCAACCAATAATGATGCAGCAACAGCCAATGATGCAGCAGCCAATTGTAAGACCTATGATGCCTTGTCCAATGATGATGCCATGCCAAATGATGATGCATCATCCAATGGCTAAAGCTCCATGTCATATGATGATGAACCCAATGGAAATGCAGAAGCCATCTATGTATTCAGATAAGTTTTGCCCAATGATGATGGATCCGATGGAAGAAATGTTAGATTGTGATTAATCTTATTCAATAAAAATTTTTACATTTGTAAACATATAAATTATTGTTATTCAATAGAAATATTATAACTGTAATTCTCAAAAAAACTCTATGCACCATGGTGTGTATAGAGTTTTTTTCTAAGTTTTAAAAGTTTAATAACATTTTTATTTATTATTTTGTATCAAGATAGAATAATAAGATATAATAGTGTTACCAAAAAAACAAAAAGGGGATTAATATGAGAAATATAAAAATGATAATTCAGTATGATGGGACAAGGTATAATGGTTGGCAAAAGCAGAATCAAAAAGGAAGTACTGCTGTAACTATACAAGGAAAGATAGAAAATGTTTTAAGCAGAATGACAGGAGAAAAGATAGAGGTTATAGGATGTGGAAGAACTGATTCAGGAGTCCATGCGGAAAACTATGTAGCTAATTTCTTTACTAATTGCAAGCTTACTATAGATGAAATGGAGAAGTATTTAGAAGAATATTTGCCAAAAGACATAGTAATAAAGGAATTAAGGTTTGCAAAGGATAGGTTCCATGCAAGATATAATGTTAAATCGAAAACATATGTATATAAAATTGATAATAATAAATACAATAATGTATTTAATAGGGATTTTACAAATCATATACCTACTGAGCTAAATATAGAACAAATGAAAAAGGCAGCAGGATATTTAATAGGAACTTATGATTTTAAAAGTTTTACTAGTTTAAAAGCGAAGAATAATAAATCAACACTTAGAACAATAAATTACATAAATATAACCAAGAATGATGGATTAATAGAAATCGAAGTAAATGGAAATGGATTCTTATTAAATATGGTAAGAATAATAGCAGGAACACTTATAGAAGTTGGTGGAGGAAAAATAATAGCTGAGAATGTAGAAAAAATATTAATGGAAAAAAACAGAGAAATGGCAGGTCATAAAGCTCCAGCCAAGGGATTAACATTAAAAGAACTTGAATATTAATTAAATTTATATATATAAACCCGTATTGGATAGTATTCAACACGGGTTTATATTATGTTGAATCAATGGAATATTGTATATAAAGAGTTAATATTATAATAATACTTCACTATATATTTAATGTTCATGGGGAGGTAACAATATTATGAATACAAAGGTAAGAGTAGCTCAATATGGATGTGGCAAGATGTCTGTATATACTATGAGGTATATATATGAAAACGGCGCAGAAATTGTTGCAGCATTTGATGTTAATCCAAAGGTAATTGGTAAGGATATTGGAGAAATACTAGGATGTGAACCAAAGGGAGTTATAATTGAAAGTGCTGACAAGGTAGATGAAGTATTTGCAAAAACTAAGCCAGATGCATGTATAATTACAACTATGAGTCTTATGTCTGATCTTAAGGAACCAATGATGGCTTGTGCAAGGAATGGTGTGAATGCTATTAGTACTTGTGAAGAAGCATTTTATCCTTGGAATTCATCTTATAACATTACAAAAGAAATTGATGAAATAGCTAAGAAGAATGGATGTACTATTTGTGGTGCGGGATATCAGGACGTATTTTGGGGAAACCTTATTACCACTTTGGCTGGAGCAACTCATAAAATAACAAAAATCGTTGGTAAATCTAGCTATAATGTAGAGGACTATGGCATTGCCCTTGCTAAGGTGCATGGAGCGGGACTTAATTTAGCAACATTTGAAAAAGAGATAGCATTAGCTGATAACATTTCTACAGAAGAAAGGCAAAAGCTTATTGACAAAGGAGAATTTTTGCCATCATATATGTGGAGTGTAAATGGATGGCTTTGCTCACAGCTTGGACTTACTGTTAAGAGTCAGGTTCAAAAATGTATACCACATACTTATGATGAGGATCTACACTCAGAAACATTAAAAATGACAATTCCAGCTGGACATGTAACTGGTATGTCAGCCATAGTAACAACAGAGACAGAGGAAGGAATTACAATTGAATCTGAATGTATTGGAAAGGTATATTCACCAGAAGAATGTGATAGAAATGATTGGACAATATATGGGGAGCCAGATACACAAGTAGTAATTACAAGGCCTTCTACAGTAGAATTAACTTGTGCTACTATTGTAAATAGAATTCCAGATATAATTAACGCTCCAGCAGGATATATAACAACTGACAAAATGCCTCGTTCATTATACAGGGTTAAACCTCTTAATGAATATGTTAGATAAGGATTATAAATATATGTAGTCCATCTTTATGATTAATACAAAAGGCTTTGCTGAAGAAATGCAGCAAAGCCTTTTTTTCAGAACCTATGCTCTATACTATGTTATCTAAAAAAGTTGCTCTTTAATCTTTTTAATATGGAGTTAAAGAACTAGTTAAATTATAATAGTGTATATAACTATTTTTTAGAGGTGCAAAAAATGAATAAGACGATTGGCATATTGGCACATGTAGATGCTGGTAAAACTACATTTGCTGAGCAAATATTGTATCATACAAAGAGTATTAAAAATAGAGGAAGAGTTGACCATAAAAACTCTTTTTTAGATAGCCATAATATAGAAAAAGAAAGAGGAATTACAGTATTTTCGGATCAAGCTATTTTTGAGTATAATTCCTCCGCTTATTATTTAATAGATACTCCTGGACATGCAGACTTTTCTTCAGAAATGGAGAGAGCTATTGGAGTTATGGATTATGCTATTGTAATAATAAGTGGAGTTGAAGGAGTTCAAGGACAAACAGAAACAGCATGGAGACTTTTAAGAAAACATAATGTACCTACATTTTTTTTCATTAATAAAATTGATAGAGATGGTGCAAGCGTTGAAAATGTGATTAAGGAAATTAGATCAAATTTAACTAAAGATATTTGTTTTATTACAGAATCTTTTAATGCAGAAGATATGGATGAAGAAATTATAGAATTTATTGCAGAACATGATGAACTACTTTTGGAAAGATACTTAGAAGAGGGTTATGAAAAAGATTTATGGACAAGCTTTATGAAAAATATGATTAAAGAAAATAAAATATTTCCATGTTTAAGCGGTTCAGCATTACAGGATGTTGGTATAGATGTTTTTTTAGAAAAATTGGATATGCTAACTTTTACAGAGTACTGTGATGAAGAGGAATTTAGCGGATTGGTATATAAAATACATCATGATGAGCAGGGAAATAAAGTAACTTACATAAAAGCATTAAGTGGTATTTTGAAAGTTAAGGAAGAAATATGCTTAGGGATTGATAAAGATAATATTTGCGAAAAAGTTAATGAAATAAGAGTTTATAAT
Organism: Clostridium lundense DSM 17049; assembly: GCF_000619945.1. Lineage (GTDB taxonomy): Bacteria > Bacillota > Clostridia > Clostridiales > Clostridiaceae > Clostridium_AO > Clostridium_AO lundense. Next base: position 252,757 of record NZ_JHVC01000002.1, read on the forward strand.
GGAAATAGATTTAAAACTGTGGATAAGGCTTCCGCAGGAGAAATTTTTGCAGTAACAGGACTATCAAGTCTATCCATAGGAGATGGAGTTGGAGCTTTAAGAGAAAAGATCCATTATGAAATAGTGCCAACATTAAAATCAAAAGTTATATTTGATAATACATTGAATACAAAAGATGTTTTAAGTTATTTTAAGATTTTAGAAGCGGAAGATCCTGCGTTAAATGTAGTTTGGGATAACAGTTTAAATGAAATACAAGTTCATATTATGGGAGTAATTCAACTAGAGGTTTTAAAACAACTGGTAGAAGAAAGGTTTAATATATCAGTAGATTTTGGCCCTTGCGAGATTCTTTATAAAGAGACTATTTTAACAGAAGAAATTGGTTATGGGCATTTTGAGCCTTTAGGACATTATGCAGAGGTACATCTTAAATTAGAACCAGGAGAAAGAAATAGTGGAATTACATTTTACAATGTTTGTCATACTGATGATTTAACAATTGGTAACCAAAACTTAGTGCGTACACACATTTATGAAAGAGAGCATCGAGGAGTATTAACAGGGACTCCTATAACCGACTTAAAGGTTACTTTATTAACTGGAAGGGCACATAACAAGCATACAAGTGGTGGAGATTTTAGAGAAGCTACTTTCAGATCACTAAGACAAGGATTAGAAAGTACAAAAAATGTACTACTGGAACCATATTATCGCTATAAGATGGAAGTCGAGTTGGATTATATGGGGAAAATTATATCGGATATACAAAGATTAAATGGCTCTTTTGATTCACCACAAATATATTATGAAAAAGCTATTATAACAGGAAGGGGACCTGTTGCTACCTTTATGAATTATAGCATGGAATTTATTTCACTAACAAAAGGTAAGGGGAAAATTAATTTTATCTTTGATGGATATGATATATGTCATAATGAGGAACAGGTAATTGAAAAAATAGGTTATGATAAAAATGCTGATATGGATTATACATCTACTTCAATATTTTGTTCAAAAGGACAAGGCTTCTTAGTGAGTGGCAGTGAGGCTAAGGCTCATATGCATTGCTTAAAATAGTTTTTCTTACATAAGGATTGAAGGAAATAAAATTTTGTGATACTATACTATATAGTTAGAATTTGTTTCATAATACAAAAAAAGGAATGTTGGCCACGAAGGTTACTTCCTTGTAAACAGTATTATTAAGTTGTTTTAGAACTAGGCGGAAAATCAAAAAACGGGTAAAATAGTAAAGATTTTAAAATATGGGTTTTTGACCACGAAGGTTATTTCTTGTAAAAACAAGATTAATTATTCGTGGTTTTCTATTTTAGCTGTTAAAAGTTAGCTTAACAATTGATTCAAAATTATTATTATCTATTGTTGCAAAGGAGTTGGGAAATAATGAGGAAAGGTAAAAAAATAATTTTGGCAGGCGCTCTAATAATTGTTGTAATGTTTAGTGTATTATCTGGATGTACAACTACACAGGGAGGAAAAAAAGAAGAAACAAAAAAGATCGTTGATATGAGAGGTAAAAACATTGAGATACCAAAAGATCCAAAGAGAGTAGTTATTGTTGATAAGGGATTTATTGTACAAACTATGGTTGCTATGGGAATACAAGATAAAATAGTGGCTTCAGGAGGAATTATACAAGGGAAGGAACCAAAACCAGAAGATAGGGACACTTTATGGTTATTTCCGAAAATAATACAACTCCCTAACATAGGGTATAGTATTGGAGGCTTCAATTATGAGGCACTTGCTAATGCAAACCCTGATCTTGTCTTATGGAGAAATTCAGAATATATCAAAGATAAAGATGTTACTACAGAAGCTATGAATAAGATAGAAAATGAATTTAAAATACCGCTGGTTGTTATAAATGGGCCAGGCTGCTATGATGATGTGAAGTTGGAGACTCAATATGAAGGAATTAAACTTCTTGGCAAGGTTTTTGGTAAGGAAAAGAGAGCAAAAGAAATGATAGCTTATATGGAAGAACAGATTGATATGATAAAAACTAGGACTGCAAATATTCCTAATGATAAGAAACCTTCCGCAATGTACATTGGCTTAAAGGGTGATAGCAGCGTAGGTTCAGTTTGGGGAAAAAATTTTGGTGATGCTAAATTTTCAGAGGAGATATGTAATATTAAAAATGTGTATGATAAGCATGAAAGTAAAAAGATGTCATCAGAACAAATAATAACTTTAAATCCAGATGCAATTATACTATGTACAAATTCAGTTAAACCTAATCCTAAAATACTTAGTAATGATCCAGCATATAAGAGCCTTCGTGATGTAAATGCTGTTAGAAATGGAAGGGTTACTTCCCTTGGTCTTCTTACTTGGTGGGGAGATTTTAGATTAGAATTTCCTACTATTCTTTTAATATCAGCAAAGAGTGCATATCCAGATAAATTTACTGATATTAAAGTTAGTCAGTGGCTAGATGAATATCATAAAAGGCTTTACAACATATCAGATTCTCAAGCAAAAGAGCTTAAAGGTGTACAGTACTTAAAATGGATGGATGAGTGTAACTTTTAAATATAATTAAGAGGGAGTATAAATAATGAAGAAATTTCTTCTTGTCATATTCTTTATAATATTATTATTGACTATGACTATAGCTATACATTTTGGAACTTACAAAGTTCCAATAATGGATGTGTTTAACGTTATTGCTTATCATTTGGGAATAGGATTAAAACCTATAGTAAAAATTAATATAATTGTATGGGAAGTTCGAATTCCACGTGTTATATTAGCTTCTATTGTTGGAATGGCATTAAGTACAGCAGGAACTGTTTTTCAAGGATTGTTCCAAAATCCTCTTGTGGAGCCGTATATATTAGGAGTATCCTCAGGAGCAGCTTGTGGTGCAGCGGTTTCTATAGTTTTGTCTTGTAGCATATTATCTGTACAATTTACAGCATTTATTTTTGCAATGTTAGCAATGGCAATGGCTTATACTCTTGCCACTAGAAAGAAAGAGACTCCATTAGTGAATTTAATTCTCTCTGGAATAATAGTTTCATCACTTTTTACTGCAATATTAAACTATATAAAAATTACTGCTGGTGATAAGCAATTAAGAGAGATTACATTTTGGCTGATGGGTGGATTTTATACAGCAGCTTGGAAAAATGTTAAGGCATTGTTTCTATTTATATTAGTATCAATTATTATTATTTGGGCTTTTGGCTGGAAGTTGAATGTACTTACTATGGGAGAGCAAGAGGCACGGTCAATGGGTGTATCAGTAGGCCCTTTAAAATTGATCTTAATATCCCTCGCAACATTTATAACGGCTATTTCTGTAGCCACTGTGGGCATTATTTCTTGGGTGGGTCTTATGGTACCTCATATGGCAAGGATGACTATAGGACCTGATCATAGATATTTAATACCTCTATCTGCTTTATTTGGAGGGATATTCATGGTAATATGTGATACTTTAGCAAGAATATTGATAATGGGAGAGATACCAATTAGTATAATTACTTCCATTGTAGGGACACCTTATTTAATTTATTTACTTAGAACTAATAGGCAGGTGTATTTTAATTGAAAAGCGTAATTAGCATTAAAAATCTATACTTTAATTATGGTTCTAGGCAAGTTATTAAGGGAATTACTGCGGATATTAATCAAGGGGAATTGTATGCATTGTTTGGCCCAAATGGTTCAGGAAAAACTACTTTACTTAAATGTATTACTGGATTGTTAAAATATAAAAAAGGTAACATTAAGGTGATGGATAAGGAGATTAAAGAACTTAGTCCAAAGCAACTTAGTAAATACATATCATATGTTCCACAGGATCATAAGCTATCTTTTCCATTTACTGTAGAAGAGGTAGTGCTTATGGGAAGAACTCCGCATTTAGGTGGATTCTTAGGGCCAGCTAAAGAAGACATTGAGTATGCCAATAAAGCGATAAAGAGAATTGGTATAGAGGACATATGTCATCGCTGTTACACGGAACTAAGCGGAGGGCAAAGACAATTGGTATTATTGGCTAGAGCAATAGCTCAAGATACCCCTATCATGGTTCTTGACGAACCAACATCTGCTCTTGATTTTAAGAACCAAATTAATGTTTGGAGAATTTTAAAATCACTTAAGGAGTACAATAAAACTATAATAACTTGTACACATGATCCTAATCATGTTTCTTGGTTTTGCGACTCTGTAGTTGTAATTGATGATGGGTATATTATAAAACAAGGTATTACAAGTGAAGTTATGATTAATGAAGTGCTTAATTCATTATATAAAGATACTTGCGCTATATCTTTATATAATGGTATGAATATGGTAGTACCAAAAAATAATGTACTATAAGATAATTTTAATTTAATATTATAAATATGTATTAATTAAAATAATCGAATATATTTAAAAGATACTATAGAATTCACCAAAAATGAATTTTATAGTATTTTTTTAAATTATGTGTAATGGAATAGAAAGTCTTGCGTATTAACATATGAAATTACTTAGCTAAGTAAAAAAGTTAATGAAAGGAAGAAGTTAAAAATATGCGGCAGCTTGTAGTGAATGAGGTTATAGATGAAAAAGAAATTAGAAAAACCTTGGGGAAAGACGAAGAGCTAACTTATATCTTTCAGATGTATTATAAACGCGTTTATAACTATATATATTATCGAATTAATTGTGATTATACAGCAGAAGATTTAACAAGTCAGGTTTTTGAAAAGATAATGCTTAAAATAAAAACATATTCTAAAGTTAAAGCACCCTTTGAAGTGTGGGTATTTGCTATAGCTAGAAATGTAGTAAATGATTATTTTAGAAGTTTAAAAAAGCATAAATTATTTTCTCTTGATACAATTAAGGAATTGGTATCAAGGGAAAAAACGCCAGAAGGTATAGTAGTAACAGCAGAAACTAATGCAAAACTTTCAAGGGCATTAGATACTTTGGATAAAAGGGAAAGAAATATTATAGCACTTAAATTTGGAGCTAATATAAAAAATAAAGATATCGCACAAATATTAGATATTACTGAAAGTAATGTTGGAGTAATACTTTATCGTACAATGAAAAAATTAAAAGTAGAAATGGAAAGAGAGGAGTAGGCATGGATAAAAAAAGTATTGAAGATAAATTTTCAATAGATATAGATGCTTATTTTAATGGAATAGAAGATTCTGATGAATCAAGTAGCCAAGAATACAACCAAATTCTAAAACTGGGAAAGACTTTGGCAGATAAGGATTTTAGTAAAAACAGCAATAAAGAAGCTGTGTTTAACAAAGTTTTAAAAAATATAAATGAGAATAAAGGAGATAATAATATGAAAAAATTAAATAAAAAATCTTATATTGCAAAGGTAGCATCAGTTGCAGCAGTAGGTATAATTAGTGTTTCTTTAATAAAACCAGCATTTGCACGTGAAATAGCAGATAAAGTGATTAGAACAATATCATTAGGACATGTAAGTGTTATACAAATGGAATCACCTAAAATAGAAAAGATCCCAGTTCCAGATGAATATAAAGGCAAAATTTTTGATAAGCATGGAAATAAAATAGAAATAGTTACAAAAGAAAATGCAGGTGAAATGTATACAGCTAAGGGTGAAAAAATTGCTGACTTTATAGATGGAAAAATAATAACTGTAGAGCAAGAAAAGAAATTACGAAAAAAGGGAGTTTTAGAAGTAAGAGATACTAATGAAATAAATAAACATGCTTGTTTTAAAGTTATTTTACCTTCCTACTTACCAGAAGGTTATAAATTTGATAGAGCAGAATTTAGTAAAGGTAATGAAGGGGAAATACTTGATAAATTTGTTAACTTATATTTTGTTAATGAAAAAACAGGTAAAACTATGTATATGCAGCAACGTCTTGCTTGTGAAGGCATGAATTCTGTAAGTGATGCAGAGAAAGTTGAAAAAATAAAAATTAATGGTGTAGATGCTGTAATAAGTAATGATAGATATATTGATTGGGAATACAAAAAGGTGATTTATAGTTTATCAGGTAAGGAAAGTATTACAAAGGATGAACTAATAAAGATTGCACAGTCTATTAAATAATTCATTTTTAATATAAATTGATAGTTATAAATAAGGTATAGCGATTTTAGCTATACCTTTTGTTTATTATTTCATAATCTATATATTTAATAAAAATAAGTAAAATAATTTTTAGTGTGTTATGATATAATAAATATTCTGTAAAGTAGATAATTACTTATAGAAAAGTGGTGAAGAAATGAATTTAAGGGAATTAGAAGAAATAATTTTCAAAACATCTTCTAATTTTATGAGAAAAAAAGGAGAAAGTATATTTAAAGAAGGGTTAGTTTCCAATATTAAAGGAAAAAAGATAGATAATATATATCATATTTACGGAGATGTATTGAAATATAATAATGGTGATAACATTAAGACACATATAAAAGTGAATCTGTTACATAAAAAGTTAGATGGAGTAAGCTGCACTTGTGATGATTTTAAAGAGATTTCTATGAATAAAAAATTATTTATGTGTGAGCATTTAAATGCCACTGCATATAAATTTTTAAGTTTATTGTTTAACAAGAAAGTGGCAGGAAATGAAAAAATTAAAAAGTCATATAAACGAGATGAAGAGAAAATCCCAGTAAATATTGATGTGAAAATTACTTGCAGGTCATGGAAAAGTAAAACTAACTATGAATTAGAATTTTGGTTAGGAGTTGAACAAACGCATTTAATTAATAATTTAAGAAGTTTTATTAGAGATTTAGATAATAAAAAAGATATTTTTTTAAATGATAGATTTATATATAATCACAAAGAAAACATTATTTCTTTTAGCAATATAAAGATTATAAATTTTATTAGACAGTATATTGAAAAAGAAAAAATGACAATGTCTATAGGAAAAAGTTTAATAGTTACTCCTGAACAGTTAAGAGAATTTTTGCAGTGTATTGATAAAAATAAAATTACATTTAAATATAATGGAATAGAATATAAAACAAATGTTTTAAAATCAGACTTACCTCTTAGTTTTACGTTAAAAGAGAAAGATGGATGCTTTGTATTAACCACTCATAAAAAACTTCCCATTCCATTAAATAGAAATAAGGATGTATACTTTTTTAATGATGAGCTGTATTTGCCAACGAAAGAGCAGATTGAGAAATATAGTCCTTTATATGATAGATTTAAAAGTTATAATGAAATTTTATATGCTAAAAATATAGAAAATTATAATAAAATTATTTCTTTATTAAGTAGTATTTCAAATAATATAACAATTACAGAGAGTGTAAAAAGGTTTGCATCTAATTCATTGAAGTTAGAGTTTATTATTTATAAAGAGCAGCCTAATATATACTGTGATGTAAAAGGCATTTATTATAATAAAAAGATTAATATATTAGAAAATGATGAAAATAAGCAACAATTTAGAAGAGATTTTAATGAAGAAGAAAAAATTCTCATGAAGCTTGAAAAATATAAATTTATAAAAAGAAATCATAGACTTATGTTTATTGGTGAAGATGAAGATTTTTTCAATATTTTAAGTAACAAAGAAGATAGTATAAATTCTTTAGGTACTGTTATTTTGGGAGAAGGATTAGATAATATAAAAATATATAATTCAAATTCTATTCAGATAGATTTGAATGAGAAAAATGGATATTTGAAATTTGATTATAATATTGGAGACATTGAAAGAAATGAATTAGGTAATATATTTGCAAGCTATAGATCTAATAATAGATTTTATAAGACTAAAGATAATGGATTTATTGATTTTGAAGACGAAGGAATAAAAGATTTTTTAAATTTATTTCACATATTAGATATTGATAAAAATATAGAAAGTGGTTCAGTACAAGTAGAAAAAAATAAATCACTCTATATATTAGAAAATCTAAAAAATAAGAACTTTAGAATACACAAAGGTATTGATATATTAAAAAATATAGAAGATAGACTAACTTGTATAAATAGTAAAGAAGTAACTTTACCAGAAGAGCTAAAAGCTACACTTAGGAAATATCAAATTGATGGATTTAAATGGTTTAAGCATTTAAGTAAATTAGACTTTGGTGGTATTTTAGCAGATGAAATGGGGCTGGGAAAAACAATCCAAACTATAGCCTTTGTTGTATCAGAAAAGAACAAAAAATCCTTGATAATTGTACCAACATCATTAATTTATAATTGGAAGAATGAAATAGAAAGATTTGCACCTATTTTAAAAGTTGGAATCATACATGGTGAAAAAACAGAGCAGAGACGGGTAATAAATAGCTTGGAGCAATATGATATAGTTTTAACTACATATGGGACCCTAAAAAATAATATTGAAAATTATAGTAATATTGAATTTGATTATTGTATTATAGATGAAGCGCAAAATATAAAGAACCCTATAACTCAAAGTACAAAGGCAGTGAAGGAAATTAAAGCAAAGGTAAAGTTTGCATTGACGGGCACTCCTATGGAAAATAATTTAATAGAGCTCTGGTCAATATTTGATTTTATAATGCCAGGATATTTATATTCTCAGGAAGTTTTTTATGAAAAATTTCTTTGTGGAAATGAAAAAGACCTAGAGAATCTTAAGTTATTAATTAAGCCATTTATTTTAAGAAGGACTAAAAAAGAAGTTATAAAGGATCTACCAGATAAAATAGAAAAGAAGATATTGGTGCAAATGACTCAAAAGCAAAAATTTATATATAATACTTATATAAAAGATATAAGAGAAAAATTAAAGAATAATTCTCAAGGTAAAATAGAAGTGTTTTCTTATTTAACTAAACTGAGGCAAATTTGCTTGGATCCATCATTAGTATTTACTGAATATGAAGGTGGAAGTGGAAAACTTAAAGTTGCTATGACATTAGTAGAAGAAGGAATAGATTCAGACAGTAAAATTTTGATATTTTCACAGTTTACTTCTGCTTTAAATAAAATAGGTGAATCTTTAAAAGAAAAAGGAGTTGAATATTTTTATTTAGATGGTTCTACTCCTTCTAAAGAGAGAATTAAGTTAGTAAATGAGTTTAATAATAGTGATAATATAAAAGTATTTTTAATTTCATTGAAGGCAGGGGGAACCGGACTTAACTTGACTTCAGCAAATTTAGTTATTCATTTCGATCCATGGTGGAATCCAGCAGTAGAAGATCAAGCTACAGATAGAGCACATAGAATTGGACAAAAAAATGTGGTACAAGTGATCAAATTAATTGCTAGAGGAACTATAGAGGAAAGAATTGTAGAATTACAAGAGAGTAAGAAAGAGTTAATAAATAATATTATTACAGGGGAATTTCAAAATAGCAATACTTTAAATAAATTATCTAAGGAAGAGTTACTTAAGCTTTTTGAGAGAGATTAGAAGCCACAGTAAATGATATGCTCCCTTTATGGTAGACAGTTAAAATAACAAAACTGTTTCTATAAAGGGGGCATTTTATTTTGGCTTAAAAGGGTGAAAGTATGAATAAATATCAATAATTAAACGGAAATATGAGAATATATTCTTGGTTTATACGTTATATAGAGTGTAAAGGCTTTTACAATAATATCTTAGCAAGGAGATAGTTTTATGAAATCGAACGGGGAAAATTATATACAGAGGCTGAAGGAGGGGAAGGAAGATGCTTTAGATTATATTGTAGATAATTATCTACCACTAGTAAAGGGAACTGTAAGTAAGGTTCTTTCTCCACTTAGAGATGATGGTCTTATAGAAGAATGTGTAAATGATGTATTTCTTTCTATTTGGAATAATGCTATGAAATTTAGAGGAGATGTAACAGATTTTAAAAAATGGGTTTATGTTGTATCTAAATTTAAAGCTATTGATTGTTATAGGGTTAATATAAAAAACATAGAAACTGTTTTAGATGACATTGAAATTACAAATGAAAATTCTGCAGAAGATAATTTTATCACTATGGAAAATAAAAGTGAAATATTAAAGTTAATTGATAGTTTAAAGGATATTGATAGAAATATTTTCGTTCTAAAATTCTTTCTTGGATATAAGTCAGAGGATATAGCTAAAAAACTTAATATTACAAAGGCTTCAGTGGATAACAGAATCTATAGAGGGAAAAGAAAACTTAGGGAAAAAGCATCAAACTTGGAGGTGATTTAATTATGAAGGATATTTATGAAGTATTAAATGATATTGATATAGATGAAAATGAGTTTGAGGAAATTTTTGTTGATGATATAGAAAAAGAGAGAGTTAAAAAGAATTTAAGAAAATCTATAGGTAAAAAAAGATTAATGAATAAAAAGAAGATTTGTGCAGCAGCTATTACTTTTGTGGTTATGTCATCTGCTATAATAGCAAAACCAGCTTTGGCAATTAATATTCCTATAATCGGAGAATTATTTAAAAAGAATTTAGTTAGTGTCAATAAGGATTATGTTAATTATATTGAAACAATTGGTAAGACTAAGTCCTATAAAGGGATTGATGTTACTTTTCAAAGTGCAGTAGCAGATAAAAATACACTTTTTTTGAGTTTTATTGTGAAAAATAACAACAAGGAAATTAAGAATGATTATAGGGATTATACAAATGCAATATCACCAATGAAATCAATGAAGATAAACGGGAAGTATGTAAGTATGAGTGGTGGAGCTTCATGGGATTTTATAGATAAAAATACCATTAGAGTATTACAAGATATTGATTTGGAATCAGATAATATAGAAGATAAGATGAATGTAGATATTGATATATCAAAATTATTTGGTATATCAGGAGATTGGGGAGTTCAATTTTTTATGGACAAAAGTAAACAAACAGAAAAAACTTATGAAAAAGAATTAAATGTTGACATAAATATAAATGGGGTAAAGGGAAAAATTTCAAATATAACAGTTACTCCACTTACTGTAAAAATAGAAGGACAGGGACATTTTAATGATATGTCTGATAACAATGTTCCAGAACTTTATTTTATAGTTCTAGATGATAAGGGAAAAATATTGCGTTCCAATGGATCATCAAGTTGTGATGGTGACATTTCTAAAGGGAAAGATAAATTGAAATGGAGTCATAGATTTATTTCTAACGCCAATATGAGTAATATAACTATTATACCTGAGTATACCATGCCGAATAGTAATATTAGTAAAAGATTATCGCCAGTTAAATTAGATGTAAATAATGTAAAGCCAATAGAACTAATTAATGATAAAGATAGAAGTATAAATATTAAGGATTATTTTATTGATGGTGATTATCTAGTTGTAAGATATAACGAAAAATGTTTTGGAAAAGACAATTTAATAGATGTATTTCCTATACCTATATATGTAATGAGCAAATATAATAAAATAGAGGAGATATCTGATTATCAAAAAATAGATACGATTTATAGCAAATATAAAAAGCCTAATGAGCATATGAGTGTATTTAAAGTTGGTAAAGAGAGAGACTTAATGGTTGGAACTTATGATGGGGCAGATATGAAAATTCTAAAAGATAAAGCAATTACTATTAAGCTTAAATAATATAAATTTTTAGAGTATATTCATGTAGCGTTATACCTTTTCTGATATAATATAGTAAAATTTCAGTTTAGTATATGAAGGGTGATATGTATGAAAATTAATAGACTAATAGAAATAATAATTATTCTTCTTAATAAAGAAACTGTAACAGCAAAGGAGCTTTCAGAAAGGTTTAATGTATCTCAGCGTACAATATACAGAGATATAGAGGAATTATCTTCTTCAGGTATACCAGTGTATATGAGTAAAGGAAGATATGGAGGAATTTCTCTTCTAGATAATTATACTCTAGATAAAACAATTCTCTCAGAGGATGAAAAGGGAAATATAATTTTTGCACTTAAAACCTTAGAAGCTACGAAACAGTTAAAAATAGATAATACTTTAGATAAAATAGGAAGTATTTTTGGAAAAATTAATTCCGTAGATTGGGTTCAAGTTGATTTTACCCCTTGGGGAAGTGATGGGGATGTTGACAGGAGATTTGATGAAATTAAATCATCCATATTAAAGCAAAAAATTTTAAAATTTAAATATGTAAACTCTCAAAATATTAAAAGTCAACGTACTGTAAAGCCATATAAAATCATATTTAAAGGGCAAGCTTGGTATTTACTTGCATATTGCTGTGATAAGGAAGCTGGTAGAATATTTAAGATAACTCGTATGAGAGATGTAGGGTCTATTGATAGTCATTTTGAAAGAAAGGAAATTAGTAAATTTTTCAATAAGGACAAAGATGACTATAAAGTTACTATGATTAAATTGAAACTTAAGTTCAACTCTAATATGCTATATCGCATTATTGATTATTATGATGAAGAGCAAATATCTAAAAATTTAGATGGCACATATTTAGTCATAGTAGAATTTCCATATGATGAATGGGTGTATTCTCATATATTATCTTACGGTGATGATGTAGAGGTTATTGAACCAGCATTTATTAGAGAAGAAGTAAAAAGTAGAATTAAAAGTATGATGGGAAAATATATAATATGACATACAGGTGGCATATATACTTTGATATCATGTAAGCAAATAAGAAAAAGGAGTGTATTTATTATGGAAAGAATGTATTGTCAAAGTTGTGGTATGCCACTTACTGATGAAAAGGAACTTGGAACAAATAAAGATGGAAGTAAAAATAATGAATACTGTATTTATTGTTTTGAACAAGGTGCATTTAAAGATGATATGACCATGGAACAAATGATTGATTTTTGCGTACCACATATGGTAAAGGCAAATCCAAATATGAATGAAAAAGAGGCTAAAGAAAATCTTCAAAGATTTTTCCCTACTCTAAAAAGGTGGAGAACTAAGTAATTAAGGAGAAAAAAATGGACTATATTCCTGCCAAAACAATAGTTTCAAAATATGCAAAAGATAATTGGTGGTTTGGGATAAATTATAATATGAATATTTACAAGGGTTGTTGCCATGGATGTATTTATTGTGATTCTCGAAGTGAGTGTTACAATATAGATAATTTCGATAGGGTAAGGGCAAAGAAGAGTTCAACACAAATTATTAGAAATGATTTAAAAAGTAAGAGAAGGATTGGAGTTATAGGCACAGGTGCAATGAGCGATCCCTATAATCCTTTTGAAATGGAATTAATGCTTACGAGAAATGCACTGGAGGAAATAGACAAATTTAAGTTTGGCATAGCTATAGCTACCAAAAGTGATCTTGTAACACGAGATATTGACATTTTAAATAGAATAAAACAGCATTCACCAGTTCTTATAAAGATGACTATTACTACTTTTAATGATGAATTATGTAAGAAGATTGAACCCAATGTTTGTACAACATCTAAAAGATTTGACGCAATAAAAAGTCTTTCAGATAATGGTATATTCACTGGAATATTACTTATGCCTATTTTACCATTTATTAATGATAATGAAGAAAATATTATAAGTATAGTAAGAAAAGCTCATAAGTGTGGTGCGAAGTTTGTTTTTGCATATGGAATGGGTCTAACCCTTAGACAAAATCAAAGAGATTATTATTATGAACAATTAATAAAGCTGTTCCCAGATAAAAATTTAGTACAAAGATATAAAGCGGCATTTGGAAGTAATTATGAATGTTCTTCTTTTAATTCAAAAAGTCTATACCATATATTTGAAACTGAATGTAAAAGATTAGGGTTACTTTATAAAATGGAGGATATAATCTTAGCTTATAAAGCTGGCTATGGAGATAGACAAATAAGTTGGTTTTAGGTATATTAAATAAAGAATATGCCTAAATTAAAAAGACGCGATAAGCGTCTTTTTAAGGTTTAGAGGATGATTACTTAAATTAATTAAATTTTTAGTAAAATTTCATATGAAGCCAAGAATTATGCTATATTAAAACAGGAATTTGTATTTCAGTTATGAACTCCTCTTGTAAGCTAGTCTCATGTACATCGATTTTGTATATTTCTATAGGTTCAGATATAATTTTATAGTTATTTTCATTAATAAATGAAAATAACTTATTAATATATTGCTTGTTATAAGAATAGGAACCCTTATATGAAATACATACATAATGTGCCCCATGTAATAGTAAATTATAATTACTTTCGTTACTGTCTAATAAGCAAAATACTGACTTATATTCATTATAAATGCCACTATTTAAGCTATCTAAATTATATATAGCGCCTACTTTTGTATTACCTAAAAGATAAAATTTAGCCTCATACTTTTTTTGAAGCTTTTTTATTAGATAATCTACTTCTTCATCACGTGATATATCACCATTCAATTTTAATGCTTTTCTTTCATCTATATAAATTACTTTAATAGTATTTAGAATAGTAGTATTTTCAGCAGAATTAATATTTTCAATTCGTTTTAGAACATTATTTTTTAAGAGTGCTAATTCTTGTATTTTACTATCTATTAAACATATTTCTTCACTTAGCATTTCTTTGGTGGTTTTTACAGTTCTATTATTTATATAATCATTAATTTTTTCCATAGAAAAGTCAAAGGTACGCAGTTCTTTAATTAAATTTAGTTTCCATATATCATTCATGGTATAAAGCCTATATCCATTAGAATCTCTCATGGGTCTTAGTATACCTAACTTTTCATAATACATTAAAGAATCTCTACACATGTTATATATTTTGGATATCTCTCCAATCTTATAACAATCTTTCATAAAATCCTCCCAAAATATTTTTAGTACTATATTAATTATTTTACAAAAATTGCTAAAACATAAAAATATAGTTGACCTTAGTATTATACCAGGGTTTATAATTTTAATAAAGGGGTGATAGTTATGAATTGCACAACGGTTCATAATAATAGCATGAGAAAAAAATTCATAAGATATTTATTACCATCTGTTTCAGCCATGTGGGTATATTCTTTATATACTATGGTTGATGGAATATTTGTTAGTTGGGGAGTTGGAACTACTGCTATAGCTTCAGTTAATATTGCAATGCCTTTTATCAATTTTATTTTTGCTATATCAGTATTTTTTGCCACAGGAGCTTCAACTCTTGTTTCTATAGCTTTAGGAAAAAATGATTTAAAAAGAGCTAATGAAATATTTACTATGAATTTTATTGCTATGGTTGTTGTTTCAATAATAATAGTAACATTAACATTAATGAATTTGGATAAAATAGCTATATTTTTAGGTGCAAATGATTTAACAATGGGTTACGTCAAGGAATATTTACAAATAATAACTATATTTAATGGATTTTTTATAACATCATATTGTTTGGAAGTATTTACAAAGGCTGATGGATTCCCTTATTTGGCAATAGTAGGTGTTGTTTCTTCTGCATTAGTAAATATAGGACTAGACTATCTATTTGTTATGAAGTTCCATTGGGGAATAAAAGGAGCAGCATATGCTACAGGTATTTCTCAAGTTATAGCAACATTAATTTATATAATTCATTTCAATAAGAAAAAATCAAAGTTGAAATTTATAAAGTGTAAATTTGAGTTTGGGGTTATTAAAAAAATATTATCAATAGGATTACCAGATAGCTTAACAGAATGTTCAACAGGTGTAGTTATATATATATTTAATCAGATTATATTAAGCAATGTTGGAGATAAAGGTGTTGTAACTTATAGCATTATTTCTTATATAAATTTATTAGTTTTAATGACTATGATAGGTATTACACAAGGAATGCAGCCTTTATGTAGTTTTTATCATGGTAGGGAAGATGAAGAAGCTGTTAATACTTTATTTAATATGAGTGCAAAAACTATAGGATTAATATCTATATTAATATTTGCCATAGTAAACATATTTACACCTCAGTTAGTTCAAATATTCATGGATAAAGGAGCTAATGAGGAGTTATATATGTATTCTATAAAGGCTATAAGAATGTTTTCTTTATCATTTATTATAGTAGGCTATAATATTTTAATATCAGGTTTCTTTGCAGCTATAGCAAAGCCTAAATATGCAACTATTATATCCATATCTAGAGGCTTAGTTATTATAACATTAGTCTTATTTATAATGACAGCTGCATTTGGAGAAAATGGTATATGGCTAGCTACTGTTGTTTCAGAAGGAATAAGTATTATAATATCTGTATTAATAACTAAGAAAAATAGTTATGTCCATTCAAGATTTATCAAAGTATAAAGGAGATTTAGAAAATAAATCAAAATAAGAAAAGTATTGGTGTTCTAAGATATCAATACTTTTCTTATTTACTTTAAACTAAAACTATGTAATAATAGAAAGTTGTAAAACTATATTTATTGTTGATAGTTGTAGAAATTTGACAATGATAAAATAGTTAAATAATGATTTAAGATAGTGAGGCGTGAAAATGAAGATAGGATTTGATCATGAAAAGTACCTTGAAGAACAATCAAAATACATTCTAGAAAGAGTTAATAATTATGACAAGTTATATTTAGAATTTGGTGGAAAGCTTTTATTTGATCTTCATGCAAAAAGAGTTTTGCCAGGCTTTGATGAAAATGCAAAAATTAAATTATTACACAAATTGAAAGAAAAAGTTGAAATAATTATTTGTGTATATGCAGGGGATATTGAAAGAAATAAAATCAGAGGTGATTTTGGAATTACCTATGATATGGATGTTTTAAGATTAATTGATGATTTAAGAGGTTATGATCTTGAGGTAAATAGTGTTGTAATAACTAGATACAGCGGACAACCGGCGGCTACTGTCTTTATAAATAAGCTTGAACGTAGAGGTATAAAAGTATATAAACATGAAGCAACAAAAGGATATCCTACAGATGTTGAGGCAATTGTAAGTGATGAAGGATATGGTAAGAATCCATATATTGAAACAAGCAAACCTATTGTTGTTGTAACAGCGCCAGGACCAGGAAGTGGAAAGCTTGCAACATGTCTTAGCCAGCTTTATCATGAATATAAAAGAGGTAAAGTTGCAGGATATTCAAAGTTTGAAACATTCCCAGTTTGGAATGTTCCACTAAAGCATCCTTTAAACATAGCTTATGAAGCTGCAACAGTTGATCTTAAAGATGTAAATATGATAGATTCATTCCATTTTGATGCTTATAATAAAGTTGCAGTAAACTATAATCGTGATATTGAGACGTTCCCTGTGCTTAAGAGAATTATAGAGAAAATAACAGGTAAGGAAGCTGTTTATAAATCTCCAACAGACATGGGAGTTAATAGAGTAGGATTTGGTATTATTGATGATGAGGTTGTTAAAGAAGCATCTAAACAAGAAATAATAAGAAGATACTTTAAAACAGGGTGTGAATATAAAAAGGGCTATGTAGATGAAGAAACTTTCCAAAGAGTTAAACTTATTATGGAAGAACTTAATTTAAAACAACAAGATAGAAAAGTTGTTATGCCTGCAAGAGAATATTCAGCTAAGTTAAAAGAAATGTCTAACAAGAATGATATTTGCCCAGTTGTAGCAATAGAGCTTCATGATGGCACAATACTTACTGGTAAAAGTTCTGATGTGATGAATTCAACAGCAGCTGTGATTCTAAATGCTGTTAAACATCTTGCAAATATATCTGATGAAATTCATTTAATTTCTCCAGTTATACTTGAACCAATTATAAATTTCAAATCAAAAACATTAGGAAGCAAGAATACAGCTTTAAGTTGTGAGGAAGTATTGATTGCACTTAGCATATGTGCTGCTACAAATCCAACAGCACAAGTAGCTATGGAAAAGTTAACAATGTTAAAAGGATGCCAAGCTCACTCAACTACAATTTTAAGTAGAAATGATGAACAGACTTTTGGAAAACTTGGCATAGATGTAACATGTGATCCTGAATATCCTTCAGAAAGTCTTTACTATAATAATTAGTTATATAATAGTATAAAAATGATGAATGTTAACCGACTGTTATTAAAAATAGCAGTCGGTTTTAATGTTACTAAAATTTTTGTTTCATGATTATTTTTTATAATATTACGATAGTACCTATAGAAGGATATAGATATAATGAATTTTTAGTTAAGAAATACTCTATTTGTTTATATAAAGCTATAAATAATGCGATGCAAATGTAGAAAAAGTAAAAAAATAGAGTTAAAATTATGAAAAAGAAGATTTTTAATTTCATGGAGGAGACTATGAAGAAAGTTTTAATTATAGAAGATGATATAAACTTAAGAAAGTATATAAAAGATTTTTTAATTGGCTATGATTATAACGCTCAATTTGTAACAGATTTTGATAAGGTGGAGGAAATGGCTGTTGAAGCTTCTTTAGATTTAATACTCTTAGATATAAATTTGCCTAAATTTGATGGATTTTATTTTTTAAAAACTATTAGAAAAAAAGTTTCTACACCTATAATTATAATTTCTGCAAGAAGTGCAGAACAGGAACAAATTAGAGGTATGGATTTGGGGGCTGACGATTATATTACTAAGCCATTTGGTATTGAACTACTTATTGCAAAAATAAATGCAGTACTTAGACGAACTAATTCTAATAAAAGCAAAACTATAAAAGTTAAAGACATAACACTTATATGTGAAAGTATGCAACTTCAAGTAAATGATAAAATCATAGAGCTTTCCAGAAATGAGTATAAATTACTCAAAATTTTTATGACTAATTATAATAAAGTTGTTTCAAGGGAAGAACTTTTAGAAGAATTATGGGACGATAATGTATTTGTAGATGATAATACATTAACTGTTAATATAACTAGACTCAAAAAGAGGTTAAATGAAATTGGAGTAAAGGCTTCAATTATAACTAAGAGGGGGGTTGGTTATGTCTTTCAGTAAACTTGTCCTTAATACATTAAAAAAAGAAAAAGGAGCAATTTTTCTTTATCTTTGTAATGCATTAGTAATTATGCTGTATTATTATTTATTAAGTGACAAACAAGCGATCTCATATCCACTAATGCTGACAGCTATCTTTTTAATGTGCTATCTTGTTTATAAGTTTTTTATATATAGAAGTCTTTATACTTATTTAAATGAGGGGAAAATTAGTCCTAAATATAAAATAAAAGAAGGATATGTTTTTGAAGATATATTAGATATATTGCGTGAAATACATAATGATTATATTTCCAAAATTTATAGATTAGAATCTAAATATGAAGATAGAGAAAAACTTCTAGGAGAATGGATTCATAATACAAAGACATCTGTTGCAGTTATACAACTTGCAGCACAAATGGGTAAGGAGAAAAAGGGTGAAGAAATATTTCAGGATATATTAGAAGAAAGTATTAAGCTTCAAGAAAACTTAGAGGGGGCTTTGAATGTATTTAGACTTCAGGAGTTTACTAAGGATTATGTGCCGGAAAAGGTAGATTTAAAAAGTTTGGTTAATGGTGCCATAAATATTAAAAAGAGAAATTTTATATACGGAAATGTATTTCCTAAAGTTGAAGTTGATGAAGAACAATATATTTATACTGATAAAAAGTGGAGTAGCTATGTTATTGAGCAGATAATTACAAATGCAGTAAAATATTCTTCTGGGCGGAATTTTATAACCTTTTATTCTGAAAGGAACGAAAAAACTACTACACTCTATATAGAAGATGAAGGAATTGGAATAAAAGAACATGAATTAGGAAGGGTTTTTGATGCTTTTTTCACAGGGAGTAATGGAAGAAATGAAGTAAATAGAAGCAAATCTTCAGGAATAGGGCTTTATATGTGTAAAACCATTTGTGAAATATTAAATAGTGAAATAACTATAGAATCTGAAGAAGGGAAGGGAACAACGGTTAGTATATCCTATTTAAATAGCCTTTAAATTAATTATTGCATACATATGCACCTTTCAACCATGTAAGGTTTAGTAAGGATAGTCGATTAGAGAAAAGAGTAGAAGCAATTATAATTAAAATAAACTAAAGCGTAAATATAAAATGTCTTAGTTGAGGTTTACTTATGGTTTGGAGGAATGAGTATGAAAGTTTTAGAATGCAAAAAGTTAATGAAGGTTTATGATTCCTATAAGGGTGTAGAAGCAGTAAAGGCATTAAATAATATTTCATTTCAGGTAGAAGAAGGAGAATTTGTGGGAATAATGGGGCCCAGTGGTAGTGGTAAAACTACATTACTTAATATATTATCAGGTATTGATAATGCCACTAGTGGGGAAGTTTTTATAAATACTATAAACATTATTAAAATGAAGAGGGATAAGCTTGCATTATTTAGAAGAAGAAATATTGGGTTTGTTTTTCAAGAATTTAACCTATTGGATAGTTTAAACGTAAGGGAAAATATAGGATTCCCTTTAGCAGTAGATAAGATAAAACCTAATATAATTGATGATAAGGTTAAAGAACTTCTAGATTTTCTTGATATTATGAATATAGAAAAAAGTTATCCTTACAACATTTCCGGGGGACAAAAACAGAGAGTTGCAGTTGCTAGAGCTCTTGCATCAGATCCTAAAATTATATTTGCAGATGAACCAACTGGCAATTTGGATTCCAAATCATCTATGAATATTATGAGGATATTTAAAAAGATTAATGATGAAAAAAAAGCTACAATTGTAATGGTAACCCATGATCCTTTTGCAGCATCCTTTTGCAAAAGAATTATATTTATAAAAGATGGGGCTATAAGACTTGAAATAAATTCTGATGGAGATAGAAAAAAGTTTTTTGATAAAGTTATTGAATCCCAAGGGGTTATAGGAGGAGAGCAGTAATGGATTTATATTCAATGATATTTAAAAACATTAAGTATAATATTAAAAATTATATTGCTTACCTCTTGGGAAATAGCTTTATTATTGGCATTTTATTAATGTTTTTTAGTCTTATATGTAGTAAAACATTTATGACTCAACCAGATGCTTATATTTTTAGAGAGAACTTAACATCTATTTTAAGTTTAATGGTAGCTTTTTCAATAGCCTTTATATTATATACTACGATATCATTTACTAAATATCGAGGGAAAGAGTTTGGTGTTTATTTAACTATTGGCTTAACCTCTAAAAATATAATTAAGATTCTCTTATATGAAAACTTTATAGTTGCTTTATTCTCCTTTATTTTAGGAGCAATTGGAGGAACTATATTTTCAAAGCTGTTCTATATGGCAATATTAAAAATTATTGATATTAATAATATTATTATTGAAATAAGTTTTAAACCATATATTTATACAGCTATAATAGCTACCTTAATTTTTATATTTAACATGATATATCAGATAATATTTCTTAGCAAACTTTCAATTGTAGAGATATTAAAGTCTAGTTCAAAGAAATATATTGGTAAATCAAATTTAGTTATTGATGTCATAGCATTAATTATTTTTATAGTTTCAATGATAGTTTTTCAAAAAGCAATTAATGGAGAATTTGAAAAGCCTAATGAAATGATAGCTAAATCATTTATAGCAGCTATTATTTCTTTATATTTTGTAATAGGTTTTATTATGACTTTGATATTAAAAATTTCTAAAAATTTTAAGACATTTTATAATAATAATATTTTATGCTTAAATTCTCTTTCACATAGATTTGTTACCTATAGAACAGTTTTGTATATAGTAATATTACTTGTATTTGGGGCTATGCTGGCTATTTCGATACCATATTCAACGTATAAATCAGTGGAAAAGAATATAGATACAAAGTATCCCTATGACTTAAGCTTTGTTGCAAAAAAAGACTTATATAAAGAAAATTTTAAAGACATAATTAAGAATGCCGGGGTTGAAATTAAAAGTTATAATGAACTTGAGGGCATAAAT
The DNA here is from genome assembly GCF_000619945.1 of Clostridium lundense DSM 17049. Taxonomy (GTDB): domain Bacteria; phylum Bacillota; class Clostridia; order Clostridiales; family Clostridiaceae; genus Clostridium_AO; species Clostridium_AO lundense. The sequence continues at coordinate 274,526 of NZ_JHVC01000002.1, forward strand.
GTTTTCAATTTACAAAAATCTAAAGATAAAGTAATTTTTTATGGCTCCCCAATTATGGTGGTTAGTGAAAGTAACTATAATAAATTAAATAAAAGTTCTGTAAAGATCAATAAAGGTCACGCAATCCAGTCTTATATAAATACAGAGAATCTTACAAATGATGGATTTATTATAGATTTTTCTAGGACAGATTTTTCTAAGAATGATGATTACGCAAAAAGCACGATTTATCGTTTGCTTAATGGTGGAGACGCATTTTCCTTTAATGATTATGTAAAAACTAAAGGAAATCAAGGGTTTTTATATATTCCTAAGGAAAATATAGTAGATAAAGCAGAAACCATCACTAATACTTTAAATAGACATGATGACTCTATAGGATATATAAGAGGTTATTCTATAATACTTAATGATGAAGATTATAACAAGGTTAAAGGGAATGTACCACAAAATTCAATTCACTATGATATATTAGTTAATTTAAATAACAACAATAATTATAAAGAGATTAATAAAAATTTAGAGTATAAACTTAATAAAATTGGAGGGGAAAAATTTAAAAATACCCTGGTTTTAAAAAAAGAAAAATTAAGTGAGGAAATTAATAGTGATAGATTTATATTATTTGTTGCTTCATTTCTTGGAATAATGCTATTAATAGGAAGTGCTGCAGTTTTGTACTTTAAGATATTTACATCTCTTGATGATGATAAAATAAGAGCAAAACAATTACTTAAAATAGGCCTTACCTATAAGGAAATACGTAATGTTATTATTAAGGAAATTGGGGAAGTATTTTTAGTTCCACCGATTATGGCAATATTGATCCTTGGATATTATCTTTCAAGAATATATAAAATACTTTCATATGGAGATTATATGTGGATTAATAGCCTAGTTGTTTTTGTAATATATGGCGTAATTCAAATAGTATTTTTTCTCATAACTATTAATAAATATTTAAGAGAAATTAGAAATAATATATATTAACTAGTGCATTTTAACTTGTGTATAAGCTTAATTAATAAGGGGCTGTCGCACTAAGAATAAATCCTACAATATATTGTGTTAATTTCAAACTTGCAAAACAGTATATTGTATGTAAATTCTTTAATGCGACAGCCCCTTATTTTTAAATACCATAGATTGCACGTGTTGAAAAATTAAACATCATAAAAGGGGAATAATGATCAAAACAGAAAATTCATTATCAGTATGACTGATTTCAATATCACCATTGTACTTATTCACTATATCTGTAACATTTTGAAGTCCCCAACCATGTAACTCTTTATTATTTTTATCCGTAAAATATCTTTTGTTATCAGTTAAAACAGCATTATTTTTGGTATTATTTATATTGTAAATAAAATATCCTTTATTATATCGGGCCTTTACGGCAATATATCTCTGTGAAGGTTCTTTAATTTTCAGGCAAGCTTCAATTGCATTGTCAAAAGTATTGGCAAAAATAGAACATAGATCCATGTTATTTATTTTAGAAATTTCATCTATGGATATAGATATTTCATTTTTAATGTTATTTTCTTTAATAAGAATGTACTTATTATTAATAACTGCATTTATAATATCATTAGTGCAAAAAAACTTTGTAGTATTATCATTTACAACACAAGAGAGGCTTTCTAAGTATTTTTTTCCTTCTTCTAGGTTGCCGTTGTTTAAATATGTTCCTATTATTTGAAGATGGTTGTTCATATCATGTCTTATTTTTCTAATATTTTTTTGTTCCTTTTCTAGAGTTTCATAGTATTTAGATTGTAATTTAAAAATATTATTATCTGCTTGTATTTTAACGCTTTGTATAACAAGCTTAATTGTAAACAAAATTGTTAAATTAGATATTAAACATGCTGGCATTACAATAAAAGCTTGGTATCGCCTAGCGTGGCTAGTAAATATGACCATTGACATAGCTAGAGTAAAGGATGATAAGGAGATTATATCAATCAAAATCCATATTTTATCCGTAATGTATTCTTTAGCATATATAATTTTATCTTTTACTAGGTTATATATAAATCTCCATATTGAAGCAGTTAATATATATTTTATTATAAGTAAGATTTGCTTATATTTTAAGTCTGGTAGTGGGCCTCTTATTGATAATTCACTGAAAAATAGATTAATGGAAATAATAATAGGATAGAGGATAAAGATAACAGATATTTTCTTTATAAAATTTTCTTTATAACATATTAGCATTAAAGCAATATACGCTATTAATGTCCATGAAATATTTATAATATCTGAAATAAATATAACTACTGAAGCAATACAAGACATTCCTAAAATAGTTATAACTTTGTAAAATGCCCCTTCACGTAATGTCACAAAGCATTCCATTAATTTTGCTGTATAATATCCAATCAAGGTAAGCAGAGGTAACATTAATATAGTAAATAATATATCTACTAATATACGTATCATAATAAAATAACCTCACTATTTAAGTAATTGTTTTGCAAAAGCCATCATAACATCTTTATGTCTTTGTCTACTTATAGGTAAATTTTCATCATTAACAATAACAAAATTATCCTTTACTGCTGTAATGTAATCTAGATTTACAAGATATCTTTGATGAGTTCTAATAAATTGTTTTCCAAATTGTTCTTCTATATCACTAATTTTTCCATAAAATTCATAGCTTTTATATCTTGTTACAAGAGAAATTTTCCTCCTATCACTTCTAAAGTATAATATATCATTGATTAGTACTTTAAATAGCGAACCTTCAGCTTTAACAACAAAGTATTTTTCTTCTAAACCATAAATTTGTTTTATTGCATCTTTAAGTACTGTTGCAATTTTTTCTGACTTATAAGGTTTAACAATATAGTTTAAGGCTTTAACTTCATATCCATCAAAAACATAATCAGAAAAACCTGTTATGAATATAATAACAACATTTTCATTTAGTTTTCGTATCTTTCTTGCTGTTTCAATACCATTTAATTCATTCATTTCCACATCTAAAAATATTATATCTAAGCTATTTTTATCAGTATATAGCTTGTCAAGCAATTTTTCACCAGAAGGGAATTGAAATATATTATATTTTTTATCTTCAGCTTTAAGTTCAACTTCTATTGTAGATTTAAGCAGAAATCGTTGTTTGATTTCATCATCACAGATTGCAATGTTAAGCATATTATTCACCTCTATAGGTATATTAACATATTTTACAATCAGATTACAAAGATGATAATTTGTTAATTTTTTATGAAAAACAACCAAACTTTACATAGGAATGACCAAGTTTTACAGCTAAAAAATTATGCTGTTGAATGGGAGTTTTTAGGATGATATTCTGAAAATGAGCTTGCAATAAGGGGTGATTTTCAGGAATTTATATTAAGCTGATTTTGTTACTGCAAGTTCTTATAAGAGATTTATTATTGATTAAAATTTGTAAGGGAGATGAAAGATTATGCTTAAGGTAAATAATCTTTGTAAAAGTTATAAAAATGGAGAGATAGAGTATGAAGTATTAAAGGGAGTATCTTTAAACGTAAAAAAAGGAGAATTGGTTGCCATTATGGGTCCTTCAGGAAGTGGTAAGACTACGCTGTTAAACTGCATATCCTGTTTTATTCCAGTAGATAGGGGAGAGGTATTATTAGAGGATATAGATATTACAAAGGTTTCAGAAGGGGAACTATCAAAAATAAGAAACAAAAAGCTTGGATTTGTATTTCAAGATTTTATGCTTCTTGATGGATTAAGCGTATTTGAAAATATTTGTTTACCTCAAATTATTTCTGATTCTGAAGTAGAATCTATGGAAAAGAGGGCTAATCTTTTAATTGATGTCTTTGGGATAACTCATATCAAAGATAAATATCCTGCTGAGATTTCTGGAGGAGAAAAGCAGCGTACAGCAGTAGCTCGTGCATTAATAAATGATCCATTGCTAATTTTAGCAGACGAGCCTACGGGGAATCTTGATTCAAAATCTAGCAAATCTGTTATATCAGCCTTTCAGGATGCAAAGAAAAATCTTGGGGCTACCATATTGATGGTAACTCATGATAGTTTTGCTGCTAGTTTTTGTGACAGGGTAATTATATTAAAAGATGGCGTAGTATATAAGGAATTATGTAGACAAGGTGATAGAATCAAATTTATGGATCAATTGCTAATAACAATAAAAGAGATGAGTGGTGAGAGCAATGAAAATTAATAAGGTTTATAGTAAATTAAGAAAAAAAAATATGAAGAATTATTTCCTTTTACTATTTTCCATTATATTTTCTATGGCTGTTATTACAGCTTATAGTGTAATTTACTATAGTCCAACCATTAGCAATGTTCTTATTGCTGGTGGAGATTCAATGCAATTAACTACCATGATTTTCATACTTGCAATACTTGGATGTGTTGTTTTTATATCCTATGCGTCAACACTATTTCTAAAATATAAATCCAAAGAAATTGGTGTTTTGTTAGCATTAGGAAGTGATAAGAAGAATATAAAAAAGGTCCTTTTTATTGAACTTGTGCTTATTATATTAGGCGGCTCTTTAATTGGTGCACTACTTGGATTACCTATAGCTTATATATCATGGAATGCGTTATGTTCATTAATAGTAAAAACACAGGAAACTAATTTTGTATTTGGTTGGAGCGGATATATATTTTCCTTTATGTTTTTTATACTTATTGTTCTCTGTATATTTATTAGAGCTACATCTTTTATAAAAAGAAGTAACATAATGGATATAGTTAATACTCATAGAGTCTCAGAGAAAATAAAAGATGTAGGGAAATTGTATGGAGTAATAGGAATAATTTTAATACCACTAGGAATGATTCTAGGATATATTCTATCATCAGTTAGAACATCAACTAGTTTTATAGTATCTAATATACATTTGCGCCGAGCTTCAAATTTAATATATATATTTTCATTTATAGGTATATATATGGTTATGGTATATATTACTGTTAGAGGGAGAAAAGGAAAAAATCTTAGAAAATATTATAAAGGAATAATATCAAAGTCTATGATAAGATTTCATGGACGTCAAAATGTAAAAACTATGTGTATTGCAGCTATCTTGGCAGCAGCAGCTATGTTCTCAATATTAGGTAATGTAACTGCTTATTTTCAGGGAGTAAACTATATTAAAAATTTTCCTAATGATTATTTATTTAATAGCAAGATGAGTGAAGTACAAGTTACAAATGATGAAATATATAAACTTGCATGTAAATATGATGTGAATATTACTAGATTTAATGAATTTTTCGCTATGGAACTTATGAGAGATGGTAATTTTGAAGAGTATCTTGATGATGGGGGTATTAAAAAAACATACCATAAAGAGCTGAAAACATCATTATTTATGAAAGAAAGTGATTATAATAAGATTACAAAGCAAAATATTCATATAAAAAGTGGAAAGTATTGTGATATTAAAACTAGTTACCTTGGCGCTCCAGAAGATGATGCTGAAAAATTGATAATTACAAATCCTATAACCAAAGAAGCTTCTGCTCTTTGTCACCAGCAAACCTTACATTATGATGGATTGTATTTTGATATGTATAGAGAAAGTTTATTTGTAATAAGTGATGAAGATTTTGATAAAGAATATAAAATACTAAAAGATGAAAATAAATTAAGATATGTAGTATTTGATGTGGAGGATTGTAGCAAAAGTTATTACTTTGGAAAGGAATTAAGAAGGCGAATAATTAATAATAGTTCATCAAGAGTCGCTGTGAATAAGAGTCATAGAAGGGAGAAGATAACCCTAAATGCTGAATCAGGGAAAGTGTATAGATGGTGGGCATATAATCCTAAATTTAGACCTTTAGAACACAATTCAGCTGCAAAGGCCTATGCAGTATATCTATTATTATTTATTTTTATAGCATTTATTTGCTTTGCTGCTATGGGAACTATTCTTTATGTAAGAAGTATGACAATGGCATTACATGATAAAATAGTATACAATGATTTAGAAAAGTTAGGTGCTGATAAAAAGTATATAAAGAGGTGCATTACCAAACAACTTAGGGGTATATATATGATACCAATGATAATTGGAAGCTTAGGGCCATCTGCATTTTATATGTTAATAGCAGTTTTAGGAGAATCTTTTAGAACTGATATAATGATTAAATCTAGTATATCAGTAACAATGTTGATTTGTTTGTATCAATATATATTGTTTATATTAACAAGAAATAAAGTAGTTAGGCTTATTGAAGAATAAAGCTTTAATAAAGAATATGTGAAAAGGCCACAATTATTAAAAGATAACTGTGGCTTTTTTCTGAATTTATGTTAATATTATTATATAAAGTATAAAAAAATTGGGTGAGGAATACATAATAGAATGTATATTGGTATTTATATAAATTAATATTATGTTAAAAATTAATTTATAATTTTAGGTGATAAAAAGCAGAAGCATAGACTGAATATGGAGTAAAACCAAGGAATAGGCACTTTTTTATTAGTATTCTTATGTAACCATTAGTAAGTAGGGACAAACCTTTCTAATGCTCAAATACATCATTTGTATAAAATAAAATATATTGGTATAATTTACAATAGAATGATTAAAACCTATTTATAGACAAATAAAAATGCCTATAATAGGCTTTTTTATTATATTAGGGAGGATTAGTACTAATGGAGCAAAATGGTGTAGCATTGCGTCGAGAAGTTTTTAAAGCAGATGCCTGGAAAATTGTTGACTGGATGGAAGATAATGAAGTAACAAGATATCTAAATGAAAGACAAAATGTTAGCGAAAGCATTAAAGAGACAATATATAGAATTAATATGCCTATTCTTACTCATTTATTTAATCAAAATGGAACCTTTTTTATGGTAACAACAAGTGAAAAAGAATCAGTGGGTTTCTTAAGACTTGTTCCTAAAACAAGTTCAGCAGAAATGGTAGTAGTAATTGGTGATAAAGAAAAATGGGGTAAGGGGTTAGGTACTAATGCAATTTTTGAAGGATTAAAACATGCTTTTTTTGAATGGAGAGTAGACGAAGTAGTTGCAAAGATTAATTTTCAAAATGAACGATCTAGAAGAGCATTTAGAAAATTAGGATTTACAAAAGATAAGGAATTACCAAAGGAAGTACAATATTCTATTTCCATGAAAGAATTTTTAAAATTAGCAGCATAATAAGTTAAGTTTATTTCTGATTTAAATATAAAATAGATACCTCTTCAATTAAAAAACTCTATGCACAATATGTGAATAGAGTTTTTTAGTTATGTTGATATTTTTCGAGCTTTTAATTATAACTCAATGGAATCTCCAACTTTTTTTATTACTTGCAGCAGATATAGTATAGATATATTAATTTTCGAAAAATATAATTTTATGGTATAATTGGTATATAAAATTTTACTTCATTTGCAAATAATATATTATTTTGAATATTAATGATAAAAATTTCTATGCAAGGAGGTAATGGTTTTGAGTATAATTAAGGCTAATAACATATACGAAGATATATTTAAGACTTTAAGTTTAAGAGAAGGTAATTATTTTTGCAGAGTCATAGGAGTGAGGAATGAACAAGATTATAACAATACTATTGCCTTTTTAGATAGTAAGCTTAAAGAATTAGATAATGAAAGTATAATATTTACTTCTACAATACCAAATCCATATAATGAAGATTTAGTAAGATCAATAATGGATAAATTAGATAAAATAAATGTTAATAATATAGGAAATGAATATATAGATATTGTATCATGTAATGAAACAAATGAAAAAATGGCAAAGGCTTTAAGCATATTAATACCCATTGCAATACAAAATGAAGCATTTCAAAACAAAACTATAAGAAATAATTTTATCACTAAACTTATGATTTGGACAAATGAGTATGTTGAAGATATTCAATGGCAGGAAGATGTATCTCCTAAATGTTTATATTATGGCAAAATAAAAAAATATGAAGGGTATTTTTTAATGTTGCTTGCACTTATGGGATTTGACGTTTTGTATTTAAACCCTCAAAAAGACTCAATATTTCAAGCTATAGATAAAAAAGAATTTTCACAACTAATAGAAGAAGAGGAAAGTGGTGAAATTATTGATTATTATACAAGAGTATCTAGTGGTGCTGTAATAGAAAAGGTAACTACATATGCAAAACAAGCTTCACAAGAGTTAGATAAAACTTTGTATAATGGGACAGGCATATATAAGCCATGGCAATATATAAATGGATTTACTAAACCTGTAATTATGAATTCTATTATAGAAGATATGCTTACATATTGGGATGAACCTTCAAGACTTCGTCCTGGATTTAGAACAGAAAAGGATTTAGTATATACTCCTATATTTTTCAACAAAGTTTCAGGAGTTTATAGTAATTTGTCAGAATATATTGATGTGGTTAATAGTTTAAGAAAAGTAAGATTTAGCATATTTGTTGAAAGTACAAATTTATCAAATAAGGATTACAATAATCAAGAATTATATTCCTTAGCATTTTGTTTAAATAGAGATAAAAGTATAAACAAAGAAGCTTTAAAGAGTCATGAAATGTTTGGTAGGTTAAAAATATTAAGAAGTGAGCTACAAGATTTTATAATTGATAAGATTGATGAAACATTATGTCAAAAAAGATTGTTTAATTTTGATATAGATGATAAAAAGATCTTAAAATTAATAATTTCTGTGCTTTTATTAGATGATAATGTATTAACTTTAATAGATTGCTATGACTACACTGCTTCTATTCCTAAAATTATAATTTATCTAAAGAACAGAGAAACATTTGAAGATGAAGATGCTTTATTATTGGGATTATTGCATAGAATTGGATTAGATATAGTTATATTGACACCAAATGGAACAGATAATATTGAGTTAAAAGTATCTACTGATTACTTAAACGTTATAAGGCTTGAAGATATAGCTTTTGATTTAGATTTGGATAAAAAAAATAAAAGAAAATCTTTTTTTGAAAAACTCTTTGGATAATAGGGGGATAATAAAATGAATGGAGAATTGAGTTTTATTAGTTGTGATCAAAATATAGGAGCGGAGAATAATAATATAGAACCATTGAAGAATGAAGATGTTGTACAGTTCACTCAAAATTATAAGGCTAAATTGAGAGCTATGCCGGAAGTGGAGGCCTTAACCAGTAGGATACATGTTGAAGATCCAAATACGATATTAATGTTTGGAAAGGAAGCAGCAGAAGGAATATCAAAGGTTTCAGATAGCTTGCTCTCCACAATGAAAACTGTTAATGCTGAGGAAGCTGGAGAGATGATTATACAATTAACAAAAATAATGGATAAATTTGATATAAAGGAATTGAAAGATATTAAAGAACCATCTGTGTTCCAAAAACTTTTTAAAAAAGCTAAAAATTCAGTTGAAGTAATGTTTCAAAAGTACCAGACAATGGGATCAGAAGTAGATAAAGTATATATTACTTTGAAAAAATATGAACAGGATATAGAGCAATCAAATAAAAATTTAAAATTAATGTATAATACTAATATAAACTATTATAAAGAATTAGAAAAGTTTATAGTAGCTGGAGAATTAGCACTGGAAGAATTAAATAATGAGTTAATTCCGGAATACCAAAGAATAGCAAATGAAAGTGGAGATCAATTAGATATTAGTAATGTACAAACCTTAAGAAAAGTTTTAGAAATGATGGAGCAAAGAGTTTATGATTTAAAGATAGCTGAAAATGTTGCTCTACAAACAATTCCTATGATACAAGGTATACAATTTAGTAACTTTAATTTAACAAGAAAAATAAATTCAGCTTTTATAATTACATTGCCAATATTTAAGCAATGTTTAACGCAAGCTATAATGCTTAAGAGACAAGAATTACAAGCTAAAAGCTTACAAGCACTTGACGATAAAACTAATGAGCTGCTTTTAAGAAATGCTGAAAATTTAGCAAATCAAACAGTTAATATTACAAGAATGACAGGATCTAGTTCAATTAATATGGATACTCTTGAAAAGACATGGTCTACAATAATGAAAGGAATTGAAGAGACTAAAGCTATACAAGAACAAAATAAATCTGAAAGAGTGAATAATTCCCAAAGGCTAGAGCAAATAAAATATGAAATGATGAATACTAGAAAAAATTATTAATATATTATGGAAAAAGAGAAAAATTTGATTATGAAGAATACATATTAAGAACTCTATGCACAATATGTGCATAGAGTTCTTAACTTATGTTGATAAATATTACATACATAGCAAATAATAAATTTAAAATATTCTAGCGGTGGTGATGACTTTTGAATGAGGGACTGGTTGTTTGTGTTAGAGGTATAATAAGTTTTTTTACACTTCTTATTTTTACAAGAATTCTTGGAAAACAGCAATTAGGAGAAATTACACTATTTGATTATGTACTAGGAATAACTATTGGATCTTTTGCAGCATCTATTACTGTTGATTTAAGTAGCAGTGCATGGGATCATTGGGTTGGATTGCTAACATGGACTATTCTAGGTCTTTTAATGCAATTAATTTCTTTAAAATCAAGAAAAACATTTCAGTACATAAATGATAATCCTATAATTATTATATATGATGGTATGGTAAATGGAGATAATTTAAAAAAAATAAAGTTTACTTTCAATGAATTATTACAACAACTTAGACTTAAAGATATTTTTGATATAGATGAAGTTAAGTTTGCAATAGTTGAGAATAATGGCAAGCTTTCTGTAATTAAAAAGAAAGAATTTGAACATCTGATGAGCAATATTAATAGTTCATTAAAAAATAGTGAATCTAATGGGGAATTGATATTTAATGGGTTAATAATTGATGATAATATGTCTAAACTTAACATTGATCAGCAATGGCTTTTAACAGAGTTGAATAGTAGAGGATTTCATAGTCCTATAGAAGTTTTCTATGCCTTTATAGATTCATCAGGCAAATTAGAAATTTATTCCTATAAGGATAAAATTGTATGTTCAAAAGATATATTTGAATGATATTTCTTATGAAGAATTTTATGAGATTAATTAAAAAATATTAGTTTTAAATTATTTAAATATGTGGTATAAAGTTATTATATACGACGATTGGAATTAATTCATTAATATTATATTTTTGTATATTTATAAATAAGTATAGCTATATTTCGGACTATATCAAAGAATGGGGATGGAGAAGTGCTTAAACTTATTAATTTTTCTACTTTTGATTATGATATTAAAAGATTTAATTATAATTCTAATAAATTAATTAGTTTTTTGAATAAATACAATATTGATGGAGTAGAACTTTTAAATCCAATAGGATGGCAGGAAAAATTTATTCCTAAGAAAATAGTTAAAGGGGTACATTTAAAATATTATCCTATATGGCTAGACTTTTGGAAGAGTGATACAAAAGAGCTTTTAAAACAGTTTAAAAGCAATGATAACATAGAAAAGCTTTATGGTGGAACTAATAGAGAAGTTATAGTAGATCAATATAAAAAAGAAATAATAGCTGCAGATAAAACAGGAGCAGAATATGTAGTTTTTCATGTGGCTCATGTACAATTAGAACACGCATTTACATATAGTTTTACATATTCTGATAGTGAAGTTATAGAAGCCACTGTGGAATTGATAAATGAAATTTTTAAGGATTTAAATACACATATAAAACTTTTATTTGAAAATTTATGGTGGCCTGGTCTTACCATGCTCGAGCCTGATATTATGTATAAACTATTAGAAAAAATTAATTATAAAAATAAAGGCTTTATGTTAGATACTGCTCATTTAATAAATACAAATTTTCATCTTGAGGACGAAAAGAAAGCTATAAATTATTTATTAGATAAAATTAATAATTTAGGAGAATTAAAAAATTTTATAAATGGAATACATCTCAATTATTCTTTATCAGGAAAATATGTATTAGATCAAATAAATAAATATAGAAAAGGTGGATTAGATTTAACTGAAATAAACAATGAAGTGTATATGCATATTTGTAATATAGATAAACATCAACCTTTTAGGGACAAAGAAGTTAGGAAGATTGTTAGCTCTATTAATCCACAATATCTTATATATGAATTTTCAACTAGTTCTTTTAAGCAACTGGAAGATTATATTAAAGTTCAGGATGAGGCTTGTGGTTACTAGAAGAAATAATTAGTGAGTAAAATCTCTACAATGAATTGTTGTAGGGATTTTTTCTTTTTTAGTATAAATGTGGCATAGTTAATACAAAATAGACTTAGAATAATAATTATTTGGAGGCATAGGGATGAGCGAAGGATTAGTAGTAGCAATAAGGTCAATTATAGCCTTTTTTTCTCTATTTATATTTGCAAGAATTTTAGGTAAACAGCAAATAAGTCAGCTTACGTTCTTTGATTATGTATTAGGCATTACAATTGGTTCTATTGCTGCAACATTAACAACGGATTTGTCTAGTAGAGCATGGCCTCATTGGATAGGCCTATTCACATGGGCAATACTTGGTTACTTGATGGAATGGATAGCTATGAAATGGAGGTATGTTGGAAAATATATAGATGGTGAACCTACAATAATAATTTTCAAGGGTAAGATATTGGAAAATGAATTAAAAAAAGTTAGATATAGAATATCAGATATATTGGAACTTTTAAGAAATAAGGATGTTTTTGATTTGAATGAAGTAGAATATGCAATAATAGAGCCCAATGGACAGATATCGGTGTTAAAAAAAGCAGAATATCAACCACTTACTCCTAAGGATATGAATATAGCTCCATCAGGCGTAGGTATTGGCACTGAACTAATTTATGATGGTATGATTTTTGATTTGAATCTAAAACAACTTAATAAAGATAGGAAATGGCTTATGAAGGAGTTAAAGAAACAAGGAATAAAACATCCTTCGGAAGTATTTTTAGCTACTTTAGATGGTTCGGGTAATTTTTATGTAGATAAATATAATGACTGCATTAATAATTTGTTAGATATTGGTGACTATAATGGACCATTTTAAGTAGTTTATTTATGGAGGTAATAGTATGAGAAAATTTTTGGTTGTATCTATTCCAATTGTAACTTTAGTTTTTTTTATATTGGTTATGCTTAGTGGAAATTATTTAAAGCGTCCCATAGGTAATGATGATAATGTGCCAAAATCAATTGAAGTAGTTATTCAGGATGTAAGTAATGAAAATTGGCAAGAAGCTTACAAAAATACAGAAAAGTTAAGTAGTGCTTGGAAAAAGGTAATTAAAAGAGTACAATTTAGTTCAGAAAGAGATGAAATAAATGCATTAAGTACAAGTATAGCACGTATTAAAGGGGCTATTTCAGCACAGGATAAGTCTGCAGCATTAATAGAGTTAAATGCAGCTTATGAACATTATAATGGACTAGGAAGGTAATGTTTATTACCATAAGATTATGAATTGTCAATGATATATTTTCATAAAATAAGCTCTATGTTAACTATGCACATAGAGCTGCTTTGTTTAAGATTTATTATGAATATATGAATAAAGATTATGAAGCAATTATTTTATAAAAATGTCTTCAATTCTAATGGGATAGCTTCCTTCTGGAGATTGGACTATAACCTGATCTCCAATTCTATGTTTATAAATAGCTCGCCCCAAAGGAGATTCTATACTTATGGCGTTATTAATGGGGTCTGCTTCTACGGTAGTAACTATTTCAAATTTATCAATCTCATCTTCATCTAGAAATTTTATAGAAACTATTTTTCCAATGCCAACTTCATCTTGAGATGTGGTATCTTCTATAATTTTAGCAGTTTTAATCATTCTTTCGAGATAGCGAATTCTACTTTCATTTTGAGCCCTATCCCTTTTGGCTGATTTATACTCAAAGTTTTCACTTAGGTCCCCATGAGCACGTGCTTCTTTAAGATCTCCATTTATTTTACGCCTTACTACCACCTTGCGATATTCTATTTCTTCTTTAAGTTTATTTATGGCCTCAATTGTTAGGTAGTTGTACAATTTTATCATTCTCTCTTTCTACAGATATATCATATATACTATGATAACACTTATAAAAATATATTTCCATATATATGAATTATTACAATTTAATTTATACTTATCCTAATTATAGAAGTAAGCAATCTATAGTATATAATATTCTAATTTAAATATGCTTAATGTTTAGAAAAATGGTAATAATATAAATGAAAATAGTTAGAAACACCATATAGGAAAATTTGGTAAAAATTAATGTTTTCCATATTGGTATTTGGTACTATTTAATTTTTGAATAAACTTTTGGAAAGGAGAAATGTTACAATGCCCGATAAAAATATAATTTGCAAGGATTGTAATAAGGAATTTGTATTTACTGAAGGAGAGCAGGCTTTTTATAAGGAAAAGGGGTTTGAAAATGAGCCACAAAGATGTCCAGAATGTAGAAAAGCCAAAAAACAGCAAAATAATAATAGAGGCTTTAGAAGATAATTCAGTAAGTAGTAATCCTATAGGAAGTAATTCCTATAGGATTTTATCTTTAATAGCCGTAACTTTTATTAGAATGGATATTTGAATATTTGCGTTCTGCACGGAAGAGCATACCTTCCATAATATCCTTATATCTTTGAGATACTTGAGGGCATACTGTAAGTATACTATCTATAACATAATCTATATTACTATCGTTTACTTTTTTTACATTAATATTTTGAATATCTTCATTATCTTCATCACAAATTGTAGTTTCCTCATTCAAGGAATTGTATATAGTACTTACAATAGGTGATTGCATAATTTCATCACTTTCTACACAATTTTGTGAAAAGTACAATTCTCCATCAATAACCACAAATTGCCCATAAACATATTCCTTTTTACATGTGCCTACCTCCCCCTGTGAATTACAGGGACAATCGTATTTTGTATGCTCTACATGTTTTATGTCAACTATATAATTAACCTCTTTTCTCGTTAAAACACACCTTACCTCAAGATCTAGCAATCTTTTCTTTATGTGCTCCGAGAAATCTTCTCCTAATTCTGAAATAAAGCGCTTCATCGATATTGTTTTTTGCATCCTATAATTTTTTTTCAATGTATTATTCTCCTTTTCTTATAATATTTTTGTATGAAAATTCACAAAGTTTGCATTGAATGAATTGTTATAAATGTAGTTTTGAAGATTAATATAAGACAAAAACCACCTTTATAAAGATGGTCACATTTGATGTATATATTAAGATTCGTAATGTATTTATTATTAAATAAAAATATAATTATATTTGCTATGTTTTCGGCTTGAAGATATTTATATTTCTTTTCTACATCGAACTGAACTTTTGCACCCTTCTCAAGATTCTTTTGAAATTTTTATACCTATACTATTAGTATATCACTATAATCAAAAATTAACAAAAAACTTTTATTTTTGTAACAATTGTTACCGATTAAAGTGGATTAAATAAGTATAATTTAAAATGTAAACAGGAGATAAATATAAAATTAACTTATATAAAATATTAAATTTTTAGGAGGAATGAATAATGAGTATGTTTTGTTATCAATGTCAAGAAGCTGCAGGATGCAAGGGTTGTACAATAAAAGGAGTTTGTGGTAAGACTGAAGATTTAGCAAAAGCACAAGATTTATTGATATATATATTAAAAGGAATATCAGTGTATAGTGTCAAAGGAAGAGAAGTTGGTTTAATTAATAAAGAAGTAGATAAATTTATAACAGAAAGTTTATTTGCTACTATAACTAATGCTAACTTTGATAGAAATGTATTTATAGAAAGAATTAAAAAAGGATTAATATTAAGAGAAGAACTAAAGAAACAAGTTATTAAGGCAGGAGCAGATTTAGGAAATTCAAATTCAAATGAAAATTGGTTAAATAAGATGCTTTCATTTGTAGGATTAAAGAGAGAAGAAGAGGCTAAGCTTCCAGATGCAGCTACTTGGTTTGCAGATAATGCAGAAGAATTAAATAAAAAGGCAGAAACAGTTGGAGTATTATCAACAGAAGATGAGGATATAAGGTCATTAAGAGAACTTATAATATATGGAGTAAAGGGTTTAGCAGCTTATGTTAAACATGCAAATCATTTAGGATATGAGGATAAGGAAATAAGTGGGTTTATGCATAAAGCATTAGCGGCTACATTAGATGACACTTTAACAGTTAATGATTTAGTAGCATTAACATTAGAAACTGGTAAGTATGGTGTAGATGGTATGGCACTTTTAGATAAGGCTAATACAGAAAGCTATGGGCATCCAGAATTAACAAAGGTTAATATAGGTGTTAGAAATAATCCAGGTATATTAATAAGTGGACATGATTTAAGAGATTTAGAACAATTATTAAAACAAACAGAAGGAACAGGAATAGATGTATACACACATAGTGAAATGCTTCCTGCTCATTACTACCCAGCATTTAAGAAATATTCACATTTTGCAGGTAACTATGGAAATGCATGGTGGAAGCAAACGGAGGAATTTGAAAAGTTTAATGGCCCAATTCTTATGACAACAAATTGTTTAGTGCCACCAAAAGATTCATATAAAGATAGAGTTTACACAACAGGGGTTGTAGGATTTGATGGAGTAAAGCATATAAATGGAAATAATAAAGGAGAAAAGGATTTTACAGTTATAATCGAACATGCTAAAAAATGTGCAGCTCCAATTGAATTAGAAAAAGGAGAAATAGTTGGCGGATTTGCACACAATCAAGTATTTGCATTAGCGGATAAGGTTGTTGAAGCAGTAAAGAGTGGAGCAATAAAGAAATTCTTTGTTATGGCGGGATGTGATGGACGAGCAAAGAGCAGAAATTACTACACAGAGTTTGCTGAAAAACTTCCAAAAGATACAGTTATTTTAACAGCAGGATGTGCTAAGTATAAATATAATAAATTAAATTTAGGTGATATTGGAGGAATTCCAAGAGTGCTTGATGCGGGACAATGTAATGATTCATATTCATTAGCGCTTATAGCATTAAAGTTAAAAGAAGTATTTGAATTAGAAGATATAAATGAATTGCCAATAGCTTATAATATAGCTTGGTATGAGCAAAAAGCTGTAATAGTATTGCTTGCATTATTACACTTAGGAGTTAAAAATATTCATCTAGGACCAACATTACCAGCATTTTTATCTCCAAATGTAGCTAAAGTTTTAGTAGATAACTTTGGTATAGGCGGAATAACAAATGTAGATGATGATATTAAAATGTTCTTAGGATAAACAGAATTCTAAGCTTCAGAGGGAGTTTTTACTCCCTCTGAAGCTTAGAAATCGTTATCCAGGGACGTAGCCGCTCTTTACTTCCACTTTGAAGAAGATGGGAGTATTAGAGCGGGTAGTCATCGGATAAATAATTAAAAGTGCTGTTTCAAAATTTTATTTTGGAACAGCACTTTTGTTATTGAAATAGCTTAATTTTTATTTCTAGTTCCATTTTCAGCATATTGTTTACTGGAATTTCCTCTATTCATATAACCGTTTTTAGCGTTTCTACTATTATTAGTTGAAGACTCTGCAGCTTGATTTATGGTTTTCATAGTTTTTTTAACTGACATAAATATTCCTCCTAGATTTTAATTCTAATAGAATTTCTATATTATTATTCCGTATATAAGATTTATTTATTCCTAGGATATTATCTTTAACATTGCTTGCTACGGCATTACCAAGAATTTCTTCATATTATTAGATATTAAAATAAAATGGAAATTAAATATTTAATTTCATAAGAATATAAAACTAAATTGTGCAGAGTATATGTTATATAAAGAAAATTTTATGGCATGGAGCAGAAAAGTGATATGAGAATAGGATTAGTAAGACATTTTAAAGTAAATTTAAAGAGAAAAAGTTTTATGACTTCAGAGGAGTATAATCAATATAGTGCTGAATATGATATAGCAGAGGTTTTAGAAAATGAGATTGTTATAGATAAAGAATGGGATAAATGCTATTGTAGTAGTTTGCCAAGAGCTGCTTATACAGCAAAAACCATATATCACGGACCAATTATTAAAACAGATAAATTAAGAGAAATCTCTGCAGCAGCTTGGATAAAAACTAATATACCATTACCATATCAACTTTGGTCACTATTAAATAGGGTAGCATGGATTAGAAATAGTATCTCTCAACCAGAGGGAAGAAGGGCTAGTTTGAAGAGAATTAATGAAATTGTTGATGAAATATTAAAACAAGAAGATAAAAATATACTTATTGTAAGCCATGCTGGTACAATGTATGAAATAAGAAAGATACTTATTAAAAAAGGATTTGAAGGAGAGTGGTTTTTAAAGCCTAAGAATGGAAGACTATATATTTTAAAAAGATAAAAATTATAAATAACTAAAATATAAGTAAAAGTGAGAATCACTCACTTTTACTTAAGATATAGATTCAATTTTGCATATCTCTGTACACATGTTACTACAATTACTACATATTTCATCACAACATTCTAAATGAATCAATACATCTGAATTTTGAATTCTTTTTTCGATACTATTTTCTATATTATCACATATTTTATGTGCCATCTTAACTGACATGCTTTCTGGAACTACTAAGTGTAAATCAATATATTTTGAATTACCAGCTCTTCGGGTTCTTAAATTATGAAAGTTACAGTATAGAGAATCATGTAAAGATATTTCTTCTTTTATAATATTAATTTCTTCATCTGATAATTTAATATCTAATAAAGGATTAAAAGCTTCTTTTAATAAATCTATAGCTTCTTTTAAAATAAAGATTGCTACAATTATTGCAACAATAGGATCTAAAAAGTTTAATTTAGTTATCCATATAAGGGACAATCCTATTCCAACTCCTAAAGAGGTATACACATCTGCCTTTAAATGAAGAGCATCTGCTTCCAAAGCAATAGAATCTACTTCTTTTGCTACTTTATAGAGTTTTTTAGAAACTATAAAATTTATAGCTGCAGCAACAAACATTACTACAAATCCAAGACCGATAGACTCAACTTCTTGTGGATGAAGTATCTTTTTTATGGCCTCAAAGATTATCCACATTGAAGCTATGAATATAAGTAAGGCTTCTATAACCCCAGATATATTTTCAACTTTTCCGTGTCCATAAGGATGATCTTCATCGGCAGGTTTGTCCGATAATTTAACTGAAAAATAAGCAATAAAGGATGCTATTAAATCCATAGTTGAGTGTATGGCTTCAGAGATAATACTAACAGAGCCAGTAAAAAATCCTACTATAAGTTTTAGCACTATTAAGCAAGTGTTAGAGAGTATGGATAGCCTTGCCACTTTTATTTTAGCATTCATTTTTTATACCTCGCTTTTATCATTTGATAATAAAACACTCATATAATATCTCAAAAATACAGTAATGTCAACAGTTTTATACGAATATTGGTATCAATTGATAATGAAATTCGTTATTGGTATTTAATGTGAAAGCGCTTTTGTGTGAATAAGGAAAAGTGTAAGAAATAGTATTAGAGAATAGATCTAAATATTAAGTAGAAAATAGATATACAAGCAACGGATAGTTTTAAAACAATTTTATAAAAAGGAGATAAGATATGAAAAAACATAAGATATTATTAATTATTGGTTGTATTATTTGTACTATAGGATTTAACTGCCCTAAAAGTATTATAATGAATTGTAAAAGTATAAGTGTAAACAATATGCTAAATTTAAAAGGAAGTAATGATAAAAATATAATGAAATTTAACAGTGTAGATAATATAGACTTATCTGAGGTCACATATTTTATTTCGGAAAGTACTAGAGATCCAAGACTCAATGAAGCTATTGCTAAAGCATACAATTTGGAAAAGGGTAAACACAATATTAGGTACTATTTTAATAGAGTTCAACTTAATAATGATATGGAACCAGAAACTTTTGTTTATTTTATAGGATCAGAACTTTGTGGAACGGGTGGATGTAGTGCAGCGATTTTTTCTTGTAAAAATGGGGAGTATGAGTTGCTTTCAAAATTTACATTAGTTAATAATCCAATATTAATAACTAATAATTTTACTAATGGATATCGAGATATTATAATGTTTGTTTCAGGTGGAGGAATAGAAGACTCCTATAGAATTATGAAATTTGATGGAAGCAGGTATCCTGAAAATCCATCCATTCAACCTAAAGTGAAGCCAGGAACAAAGTTAATAGGTCCAGCTATAATTGCAGATGATATCACGAAAAATTTAGGAATAGAATTTTAGATAACTATAAATTTACAAGTGTTTTATGGAAGTATAATTTTGAAAGATAAAAAATTAATAGTTATTGTTTTCTCTACAATAAAATTTATTTTGAATTATTATTAGGAGTTATGATAAACTTATGTCTAAAATAAAGAAATTGTGAGATTAAAAATTAGGAGGAAAATATGATCAAAATATGGGGGAAATTAATTAATAATAATAAAATCATAAAGGATGAAGTAGCTATATCTGATATTGATGGAGATTATCAAGAAAATTTAAAGATTTGTATTACAGAGCTGTGTAACAGGTTTGATATCCCTAAACCATATTGGTTACCAAGTAATATGGATGAATTTAATAAAAGAGGGAAAACATCTTTTGATGAAGATAATTTTATAGAAGAATTAAATTTTGATAAGTTTACTATAGAAGAGTTAGAAGTAGAAGAATAGTATTTTTCATTTTATATATAATAAGTATACATAAAGATGTCTTTGCAAATAATAAAAATAAAATAGAGTTGTTTTCTACAAAGAAATGGAGGACTTAACATGTATACTGGAATAGTTAAGTGGTTTAATAATGAAAAGGGGTATGGATTTATTTCAGCTAATGATGGAAATGATGTATTTGTACATCATTCTCAAGTTAAGGAAAAGGGACATAATAAAGATTTGCATGAAGGACAACAGGTAACTTTTGATGTAGTAGAGAGAGAGAAAGGACTACAGGCTATAAATGTTCAGAAAGTAGAATAATAGTAAAAATTTAAAGCCATATGTGAATTAAGTTTACATATGGTTTTTTATTTGTTTAAAATTATAAGAAATATTTAGTATTTTGTTAACATGTATGAATTTTAAAATATGATATAATTTAAATTGGCTAGTATTAATTTTAAGTAGACAATTTGAAAAAATATATGATCTTCATTAGGAGGAATACTATGGAATTGGAAATGTTTGATTTTATAGAAAAATCAGGAAAATACTTAGAAAATTGCAGAGATGAGTTGGAAATTGCTTGTAATAATATAGAATTATATTTTCAAGAAATATTATTATCAAATAATGAAGGATATTTAAATATAAATTCAAGAATAAAATCGATTTCAAGCTTAGAAGAAAAGATACTTAGAAATAACTACTATAAAAAATATAAATGTCCAGAGGAACTTTTTTCAAATCTTTCTGATTTAATTGGGGTTAGAATTGAATGCAGATTCATTGAAGATGAGAATAAAATATATAAGATGTTAAAAAAACATTTTGATAAAGTAGATTCAAAAGGGTACTATTATAATTTAGAAAAGGATACTATAAAATTAAAGTTAAGTGAAAAACAGCCACAGAATCAGAAAAATGGATTTAAAATATTTAGAATTGATGGAGTGTATGAAAGTACTAATAAAACCATAAATTTTGAATTGCAAATTAAGTCGCTAGTAAATATATTTTGGGGAGAAATTGAGCATAAAATAATATATAAAAACAATAGCTATATTCTTGTAGATGAATTTTTTAAGGATATGATGAGTTCTATTAAGAAGAATCTTTCTATGATAGATAACCAACTTTTAATTATGTATAATCAAGCTAATAAATTAAATACTATTGACCCAATTATTAGAAAGGCTCAGTTGGAATCTGTAGTTTCAAAAATAATTTATGATATATTTTCTGTAAAGATGAAAAAGAGTATAGGATTTATTGTGGACTTTAGAAAGTCTTGCGATGCTATAATGAAGTATATTTTTCATACAAATAATACTGAAAATATACAGGACTATAACAAAGCTCTATTAAATATATTATCTAGAATAAATGATATAGGAAAAAATCCAATGGATTTCAATAATGAAATAAAGTTTGAAAAAGAAGTTTATTTTGATGATAACTTTAGCGATATTATTGGAAGCAATATATTGGAATTAATAAATAAGGATTTCCAATGGAATATATTTTTTAGAATATTATTTGAAATAGAACTTGGAAATAATACTGAAGATTTTCAAGCTTACATAAAATTTATTAGAAGTAGGTTTTATTATAATGATTGTTTCCTAGAATTATATAAATTATTTAAATCAGAGGAAGCAGAAATAATAATAAATACTTTAATGGAAAACGTGGCTTATAGTTTTAAGGATGTGGATTCCATAGGCTTTATATATGATTGTAACATAGAGAAAATAAAAGATGGTATAGAGGATATAGTAAAATTAATATGTGCAAATATCAATTCGTTTGAGGAATGGGATAAATTCAAGAATATTTACTTAGAGCTACTAAAATTAAAAGTATTATCAGTATTTCATTGTAATGTTAAAGTAGATAAAGTAAAGGATTATATGAAGAAGATTAAGCAATATCCAAATACTAAGATAGAAATAAGGACAAGCATTCTAGAATGTTTAGACAAGTTAGAAACATCCGATGAAATTGAGGCTAAAGAAGTAATAAAAATATTTAAGATTTAATTCAGGGGACAGTTCTCAATTTAGTTATCAAAGCGTTGTATTGATAACTAAATTGAGAACTGTCCCCTATTTTTGAAATAAAAAATTTTATAATATAGCTTAAGATAATAAAAATGATATATACTATATAATGATAAAATTTATTTGTATAGGAGAGAATAGGATGAATTATACACTAATTGCCACATCAACTTTTGGCCTGGAAAAGGTAGTAGCAAATGAATTAAAAGAATTAGGATATGAGGATTTAACTATAGAAAACGGTAAGGTAACCTTTGAAGGGGATGAAATGGACATAGTTACTTGTAATATGTGGCTTAGAACGGCAGATAGGGTGCTTATAAAAATGGCAGAGTTTAAAGCTGAGAGTTTTGAGGAACTATTTCAGGGAACATTAGCAGTAAATTGGGGAGACATTATACCTATAACAGGTTTTATGCATATAGTTGGAAAGTCCGTTAAATCAAAACTTTTTAGTGTTCCAGACTGTCAATCTATAGTAAAAAAAGCTGTAGTTGAAGCTATGAAAAGAAAGTATAGAAGGGACGTATTTCCTGAAAGTGGGGCTGAGTATAAAATAGAAGTTGGGATACTTAAGGATATAGTAACTTTAACACTTGATACAACAGGTCCAGGTTTACATAAAAGAGGGTACAGGGAAATGGCAGGAGTAGCCCCAATGAAGGAAACTTTGGCCGCTGCCCTTGTACTTTTAAGCAAATGGGAGCCATCAAGAACACTTGCTGACCCTTTCTGTGGATCAGGAACAATTGCAATTGAAGCCGCTATGATAGGTAAAAATATAGCGCCAGGACTTAATAGAAGTTTCGTATCTGAACAATGGGATATAATTTCCCAAGATTTATGGGAGGATATAAGAAGATATGCTAAGAATTCTATTAATGACAAGGAATTTAGAATAATGGCTTCAGATATTAATGGAAGAGTGTTACAGACTGCAAGGCAGAATGCCAAAAAGGCAGGAGTAGAGGAGTATATCGCTTTTCAAAAGCTTGATGTAAAAGACTTTTCTTCTAAGAAAAAGTATGGATTTATTATAACAAACCCTCCTTACGGTGAAAGAATTGGAGAACTAAAAGAAGTTGAATGTTTATATAGGACTATGGGGGAAGTGTTCCAAAATTTAAATGATTGGTCATACTTTGTAATAACATCTCACCCGGAATTTGAAAAGTGTTTTGGTAAAAAGGCTGATAAAAATAGAAAGCTTTATAATGGAAGACTAAAGTGTTACTATTATCAGTATTTTGGAAAAGGTCCAGAAAAAAAGAAAACATATTATGAGAAAGTATGATAAAAATATATGAGGTAAAAGAGATATGAAAGAATGGAATTTCAAGTATTTGAATTTAAGTGAAGAAATATTAAAAGCTTTAGAAAAATTAGGATATGAAAAACCATCAGAGGTACAAAAAAAAGTTATTCCTGTTGCCTTTGAAGATAAGGATATTATAGTAAAGTCACAAACTGGTAGTGGAAAGACAGCTACTTTTGCTATTCCTATCTGTGAAAAGATAGAGATTGAACAAAGGGAGCCACAGGCATTAATACTTACACCAACTAGAGAATTAGCAGTGCAAGTAAAAGAGGATATTTCTAATATTGGAAGGTTTAAAAAGATAAGATGTGCTGCTGTTTTTGGTAAACAACCTATGACTACTCAGGTAAGAGAATTAAAACAAAGAGTTCATGTTGTAGTTGGTACACCAGGAAGAACTTTGGATCATATAGAAAGAGGCAATGTAAACTTAGGAGAGATAAAGTATCTTATTATAGATGAAGCAGATAAAATGTTAGATATGGGTTTTATTGATCAAGTTGAGGCTATTATAAAAACTTTGCCAGGCAATAGAGTAACTATGTTATTTTCTGCAACTATGCCTAATGAAATCGAAAAATTATGTGATAAATATATGGTTAATCCAATGAAAATAGAGATTAGTGGTAAAAGTTTAACTACGGAAAAAATTCATCAAGTATATTATGAGGTTGAAGAGAATAAAAAATTTAGTCTTCTAAATAAGATAATTTATTCTGAGACACCAGATAGTTGTATAATATTCTGTGATACTAAGGAACAGGTTGATGTAGTGGCTAAAAGTATGGCGGATAAAGGTTATTCTTGTAGTGGATTGCATGGGGGCATGGAGCAAAAGGATAGATTAGATACCATGGAAAGATTTAAAAGAGGGGAATTTCAATTTTTAGTAGCAACTGATGTAGCAGCTAGGGGAATTCATATAGATGATATAACTCATGTTATAAATTATGATGTTCCTATGGAAAAGGAAAGTTATGTTCATAGAATTGGAAGAACTGGACGTGCAGGAAATGAAGGAATGGCTATAACTTTTGTATCGCCTAGGGAATTGAAATTTTTAAATCAAATTCAGGAATACATAGGATATAACATACCTCAAAGGGAAGGCCCAACAGAAGCGCAAGTTGAAGAAGGTAGAAAGACTTTTGAGAAAGAAATTAAGTTTAGGTCTAAGAAAAAAGTTACCAAAGACATAGAATTAAATAAGGAAATCACAAAATTATATATTAGTGCTGGAAAGAAGAAAAAGGTAAGACCTGGAGATATACTTGGAGCAATTGCAAGTATTGAAGGGGTCAGTGGAGAGGATATTGGAATTATTGATGTACAAGATAACTTTTCATATGTTGATATATTAAGTGGAAAGGGAAAGTTAGTTTTTGAAAAACTTCAGAATATGACGATAAAAGGGAAAAAAGTAAGGGTGGAGAAAGCAGAAAAATAAGCATTATTTTATGCAGGATACAGTTGAAAAAATAATAGCATTTGCTATTGATTATTTTATATAAAGATGTTATTATGAATAAGTAGTTGTAATTAAGCAGCTGCAGAGTAAAAGATTTAATATGATGAACAACATTCCCTTCTTTTAGGAAAGTAATGTGAATCGGATTTTAAATCTTAATTATAAAAGGAGGAATGTTGAAATGGCAGATAAGACATTAGTTTGTAAAGATTGCGGAAAAGAATTCATATTCACTGAAGGAGAACAGGCGTTCTACAAAGAAAAAGGATTCGAAAATGAACCACAGAGATGTGCTGATTGCAGAAGAGCAAGAAAGCAACAGAACAACAATAGAGGATTCAGAAGATAGTATAATTTTGTACTATATGCCCTATAAGAAGAAATTCTTATAGGGTTTTTTGTTTTTTGATTTAGCTAGTTAGTAGGTTAGTAGGGACAGTTCTCAACTATTAGTATTAGAAATATAACAGTAATAATAGGAGATGATAGGCAGTAAAGGTAAGGTAACGGGGACAGTTCTCAGTTATTGATGATATTTGAATATGGGACGGTAGTTTTGGCAATAATATTAGCTAAAAACTTAAAAGGAGAGATTGCATGCCAAGAACCGCACGCATTAAAAATAATAACTGTATTTTTCACATAATGG
This sequence comes from Clostridium lundense DSM 17049, assembly GCF_000619945.1. Taxonomy (GTDB): domain Bacteria; phylum Bacillota; class Clostridia; order Clostridiales; family Clostridiaceae; genus Clostridium_AO; species Clostridium_AO lundense. The sequence goes on from NZ_JHVC01000002.1 coordinate 300,695, forward strand.
TAAGAAGTATAAGTGAGATTTCCTTATATAAGGAGGATGAAGATAAGGATAAATACTTAGACTTGATAAAAAGATATAAGAATATATTTGGATTTAAACTATATGGATATTGCTTGATGAGCAATCATGGTCATTTAATAATAGATGTAAATGGATCAGATATCTCTAGAATAATGCATTGTATAAATCAGTGTTATGCTCAATACTTCAATAAAAAATATAAAAGGCGAGGTCATGTTTTCCAAGATAGATTTAAAAGTAAAATAGTAAAAGATAATAGATATTTAATTACACTATCAGCATATATCCATAATAACCCTTTAGATATAAAAAAATATGAGAAGTGTCCTGAAAACTATAAGTATTCAACATTAGGCATATATCTAGGCATTAAAAGAGATATACTCGAAATAGTAGAAGAAGATTTTATAATGCAAATGTTTCATGAAAATGTGAAAAAGGCAAGAGAAAAGTATATTAAATTAGTCTATAAATGTGATGACAAGTTTATAAAGTCTGATGTAGAATTTAAAAATGAAAAAAGTGAATATAGAAGTGAAAGGGCTATATTGGCACGTAACCACAGCCCCCAAGAGATAATAAATTTTGTAACAGAATATACAGGAATTGAAAAAAGAAAGATACATTTTAAAAATTTAAGGGAAGCAACAGAAAGTAGAGCGTTAAGTGTACTATTAATGAGATATTATTGCAATTATACTTATAAGGATATATGTAAAGTTATAGGAAATGTAACTTTATCAACAGTTTCAAGGTTATGCTCTATTGCCGTTGATGCTATTTATGGTAGTGAAAAGTATGCTGATATGATAGATAATTTTTTGGAAAGTCAAGGTGCATAAAAAACGCATAAAAGAATCATGTGAATATTTAACAAATAAAGCGATATAAAAGAAAATTTTTTGGAAAAATAAAACATAAAAATTTAATAATTAAATGGACAAGCTATCCTACATTTGATTTTATCACACTAAATGGGTTAGCTATTTTTATTATATATAGAATATAAAAGATAATATACAAAATTTGTAGAAAAATATACTAATTTATTAAGATTTAAAACAATAAAGAACTGTCCCTTATTGACAGAAGAAAATGTAGATGTTAAAATCAATTTGTATGAACGATGTAAGAAATATATAAATTAATATTCGTATTGTAACGAAAAATCAGAAATAATATATAGAAAATTGATATGATATGAAGGAGGATACAAATGAAAAGAAAGTTGTCTTATGTTTTAATTATTCCAGGATTGTCTATTATATTATTTTTTTTAATTATGCCTCTTATAAATACAATTTTTCCGACATTTTTAGCAAATGAGAGTTTCAGTTTGGAAAAATACAGTAAATTTTTTAATGATAAGTATTTTATGCAAATTTTTAATAGAACCTTTAGGATATCTTTAATATCTTCTTTTGTATGTATGATGTTAGGTGTACCAGTTGCTTACTTCATTTCAAGAAGTTCAAAGAAGGCAAGGGGATTATTAATAGCATGCACTGTATTTCCTATGCTAACCAATTCTGTTGTTAGATCTTTTGCATGGATGAACATTTTAGGAAAGAATGGTTTGATAAATAAAATATTAATGGATTTTAATATTATAGAACAACCATATAAACTTCTTTATACAGAATTTGCAATCATAGTAGGATCTGTGTATTTGTTTTTGCCATTAATGATCGTATCCCTAGTTGGAGTTATGGAAAATATAGATAATGATTTGTTGGAAGCTGCAGAAAGTCTTGGAGCTAACAGATTAAAGGCTTTCTTTAAGATTATATTTCCTTTAAGTATTCCTGGCCTTATAGTTGGAACAGTACTTGTATTTACAGGAGCTCTAACTGCTTATACTACACCACAACTTCTTGGTGGAAATTCAAATATGGTTCTAGCTACCTTGATTTATCAAAAAACTATGAGCCTTGGAGATTGGAATGGGGCAGCAGTAGTATCCACTGTAATGATATTAACAACTCTTTTAGTAATAGGTACTATAAATAAATTAGCATCAAGACTAAATGAAAGAGGTGTATAGTATGAAAAAAAGCAAGTTTTTATTAGTTTTTTCTATATTAGTGTACATATTTTTATTTGCACCATTAATTATAATTGGTGTAACAGCTTTTGGGGGAGAAAGTTATATAGCATTTCCACCAAAAAGCTTTAGTATAAAATGGTTTGTTAATATATTTAATTCAGAAACTTTTATGGCTACACTAAAAACTAGTATGGAGATATCACTTATTGCAACAGTTTGTGCGTTGATTTTAGGAGTGCCTGCTGCTTATACATTAAGCAGATTCAATTTTAAAGGAAAGAGTATTTTAAAAAATTTCTTTTTTTCTCCAGTCATTATACCTGGAATTGTAGTAGGATTTTCACTGTTTCAGTTTATGATAATAAAACTAAAATTGCCTATATATATAAGTTTATTAATAGGACATACCATAGTCATTATTCCATATATCATTAGAGTTATAGGATCAAGCCTTGAAGGATTTGATTATGCAATAGAAGAAGCTGCCATGAGTTTGGGTGCAGGAAAAGTTGAAACCTTTTTTAAAGTTGTATTTCCTAACATTACTTCTGGAGTTATTGCAGCTTTTATGTTAGCTTTTATTAACTCATTTAACAATGTTCCGGTATCAATATTTTTAACAGGACCTGGTATCAGCACATTGCCTATAAGCATGATGAACTATGTAGAATATAATTACGATCCTACAGTATCTGCTCTTTCGGTTTTATTAATGATTATGACTATAATTGTAATGTTTATAGTAGAAAAAACTTTAGGATTAAGCTATTTTTCAAAGTAATATTTGGAGGTAATACTATGGAATTAATTAATTTAAAAGATATAACTGTTTCTTATGATGGAAAAAATAATATTTTACAAAATTTAAATTTAAAAGTAGAGAAAGGACAACTAGTTTCACTTCTTGGACCAAGTGGATGTGGAAAGACTACCACACTTAGGGTTGTAGCTGGATTTATAGAACCAAATTCAGGACAATTTATTTTTGATAATACGGACTATACAAAAATACCTGTACATAAAAGAAACTTTGGACTAGTTTTCCAAAGTTATGCATTATTTCCCCATTTAAATGTTTTTGATAATGTAGCCTTTGGATTAAAGATGAGAAAAGTAGATAAAAAATCTATTGAAGAGAATGTAAATAGAATTTTAGAAGTAGTAGATATGAAGAATTTCGCAAAACGATATCCAAAGGAACTCTCAGGAGGACAAAGACAGAGAGTAGCTATAGCAAGATCTTTAGTTATACAGCCTAATTTATTACTTTTGGACGAGCCTTTAAGTAATCTGGATGCAAAATTAAGATTAAAAATGAGGGTTGAAATAAGAAAGTTACAACAAGAATTAGGTATAACAACTTTATTCGTTACACATGATCAGGAAGAATGTTTTTCTATATCAGATAAAGTAGCGGTTATGAATAAAGGAGTAATTGAACAATTTGATGCTCCTGAAAATATATATTCAAATCCAGCTACGGAATTTGTTGCTAGATTTGTAGGGTTTGAAAACTTTATAGACTTAAATCCTTTAGGGGATAAAAGCTATCAAGGAATGGGTGGCAGCAAATTTAAAGTTGAATGTGAAGCGAAAAGGAATGAAAACATAAAGGGAACTATTAGACCAGATGATATACAAATCCTTCAAGAAAATAAAGATGAAAACACAATAGATGGTGTTATCGAAATAAGAACTTATTTAGGAAAGGCTTATCAATATAATGTAAAAACAGAAATTGGTACTTTAGTTTTAAATGAGACAAATGATGTAGTTTATAAACAGGGAGATAAGGTAAAGCTTTATCTACCATCAAATAAAATAATTTTAGTTTAAATTTAGGAGGATAATTATGAAAAGAAGATTTATAGCATTATCATTAGCCTTAACTACTGTATTAACTTTTACTGGTTGTGGTTCATCAGGAAGTAAAAAAGAAGGAAAAAGTGAAGAAAAGAAATTAGTTATATCTACTTGGGGATTAAATGAGGACAAACTTAAAGAAAATGTTTTTAAGCCTTTTGAGGAAAAGAATAATGTAAAAATAGTATTAGAAACAGGTAATAATTCAGAAAGATTAACAAAATTAAAAAATAACCCTAATTCAGAAGTTGATTTAATGTATCTTGCAGAATCATTCTCAGAGCAAGGTATACAAGAAGGATTGTTTGATAAAGTAGATTATAGTAAAGTATCTAATTCTGAAAAGATAAATCCAAAAGCAAAATCAGTAATAGAAAGCGGATATGGTCCAGCTTATACACTAAATAGAATAGCTATAGCTTATAACCCAAAGAAATTAGGATTTGAGATAAAATCATGGAAGGACTTATGGAGACCAGAATTAAAGGGAAAGATTGCAATACCAGATATAACAACAACTTTTGGTCCAGCAATGGTTTATATAGCAGGAATGAAGGCTGGTGTTGATGTTAAAAAAGATAAAGGTGAAGCAGCATTTAAACAGTTAGAAGCGTTGAAGCCAAATGTAGTAAAAACTTATAGCAAATCTTCAGATTTAACTAATATGTTTGCTAGTGGAGAGATTGTAGCAGCAGTAACAGCAGACTTTGTATATGGAAATATAAGCAAGGTAGCTCCAGATGTAAAATATGTAAATCCAGTTGAAGGAGCTTTTTTAAACTTCAATACAATAAATATAGCTAAAAACTCAAAAAATAAAGAACTAGCTGTACAATTTATAAACTATGCTTTAAGTGCAGAAGTACAAAGTAGAACAGCAAAGGGACTTGAAGAATCTCCAGTTAATGTGGACGTTAAGCTTTCAGCAGAAGAAAGTAAAAATTTAACCTATGGAGATATAGTAGGAAAATCAAATACTATAGACTATAAATTTGTTAATCCATTAATGAAAGATTGGATGGATAAATGGAATAGAATATTAAATTAATACTCTATAAGGAGAGAAAAATGGAAGTAGATTTATTAATTAAAAATGTAAAAGTATTTAATGTTTATATGAAAAAATTTATAAGTGAGGATGTAACAGTTCTAGATGGAAAGTTTTTTTATATAGGCAAGGACCAGGAGAATAAACTAGAACCTAAAGAGATAATCGATGGGAAAGGAAACTATTTAATTCCTGGATTAATAGATATTCATATGCACATAGAAAGTTCTATGACTACTCCATTTCAATTTTCTCAAGGGGTAATACCTCATGGGGTCACCACTATAGTGGCTGACCCTCATGAAATTGCCAATGTATTTGGAATTGAAGGAATAAAGGCCTTTATGAATAATGATAAACAAGTTAAGATAGATATTTTTTATGGCATTCCAAGCTCAGTGCCTTCCACATCACCTTACCTTGAAACTACAGGTGGAATTATAAATGATAAGGAAGTAATTGAGCTTTTAAATTATAATAAAATTCAATGCTTAGGAGAGGTAATGAATTTTAAGGAATTAATAGAAGATGAAAATTCTATAATAAATAACATTATAAAGGCTATAAAAGAGAAAAAGCCCTATCTTCCTTTAGAAGGACATTGCCCTAAAATAGAAGGGGTAGAACTTGCTCAATATATTTACAGAGGAATTGATGGAGATCATACTCAGCAGACCCCGAAGTCTTTAAAAGAGAAAATAAAAAATGGAATGTTTATGGAAATTCAAGAGAAGTCTATGACATATGAAAACTTAAATTACTTAATTGAAAATAATTTATATGAACATTTTTGCTTTGTTACTGATGATGTTATGGCCGACAAACTATTAGATGGTCATTTAAACAAGTTGGTGAAAAAGGCCATAGAAATGGGAATGAAACCTGAGTTAGCTATATATGCAGCTACGTATACTCCTGCTAGAAGGATGGGATTTAAAGATAGAGGAACAATTGCACCTGGAAAAATTGCTGATTTTATTATTCTTGACAATTTAAAAGAATTTAAAATTGAAAAAGTATATAAAGAAGGACAAGCTATTTATAACGGATGTGTAGAATATAAAGAAGAAAAAGGAAGCTTTCCTGAGTATTTTTATAACAGTGTAAATTTGAAGAAATTATCTACAGAAGATTTTAAAGTAACAGCACCCATAGAAGATGGTAAAATAAAATGCAAAATAATTAATGTGAAAAATAATACCACTTTTACAGAGGAAGAGGATGACCTAATAGAAGTAACAGATGGGATATTAGACTGGGAACAATCATCATATTGCCTAATTGCGGTTTTTGAAAGGTATGGAAAAGGTGAAGGAAAAGTTTTTGGATTAGTTGAAGGAGACGTAATAAAAGAAGGAGCCGTTGCTACTACATGGGCTCATGATCATCATAACTTAATGGTTATGGGAAGAAATATAGAAGATATGATGCTTGCTGCAAATCGCATTATCCAAACCCAGGGAGGATACTGTGTAGCAAATAATGGAGAAGTTTTAGCGTCTATAGAATTACCTGTAGGAGGAATTGTATCAGAAGAAAGAATTGATATATTTGGAGAAAAGCTTAAGAAAGTGCGAAATGCATTAAAAACATTAGGGTATAACCATAATAATGAAATAATGTCATTTAGCACACTATCTTTACCAGTTAGTCCAAGTATTAAAATTACAGATAAAGGATTAATAAGAGTAAAAACTCAGGAAGTAGTTCCTTTATTTTGTCAATAATAAATAAGGAGATAACTATGGATAAAATTTTAATTAAAAACGTTACAATTCTTACTATGAACAAGAACAAAGAAATTATAGAAAATGGAGTAGTTGTAATAGTAGGCAAAGAGATAATAGATATAGGGGACAGTTCTCTAGAAAGTAAGTATAAAGATTTTTTCATCATAGATGGCAATGGGGGTATATTAATGCCTGGAATGGTAAATTGCCACAGTCATGTATCTATGGTACCCTTCAGAAGTCTGGCAGATGATGAGGCAGACAGACTAAAAAAGTATATATTCCCTCTTGAGAAAAAATTAGTAGATAAAGATTTGGTATATAATGGGGCAAGATATGGAATATGTGAGATGTTACTATCTGGAGTTACAACATTTTGTGATATGTACTATTATGAAGATGAAGTAGCTAGAGCGGCAAGCAGATTGGGGATAAGAGCCATTGTTGGAGAAACAATAGTGGATTTCCCATCTCCAGATTCAACTGAGCCTTATGGAGGGCTAGAATATTGTAAGGAGTTTATAGAGAAATGGCATAAAGATGAATTAGTAACGCCTGCGATAGCTCCTCATGCTCCTTATACCAATGACAGTGAGCATTTAATTGAAGCACATATGCTTTCTCAAAAATATAATGTACCGCTTATAATGCATGTAGCAGAAATGGATTATGAATATAAAAAATATAAAGAAGAGTATAATATGACTCCTGTTGAATACTTGGATAGCTTAGGTATATTAGATAAAAACTTTATTGCAGCACATTTAGTTTTAGTTAATGATAAAGATTTAGATATATTACAAAAAAGGGAAGTAGGAGTATCACATAATGTTGGTGCTAATTCAAAAGGAGCTAAGGGAGTAGCGCCAGTTGTAAAGATGTATGAAAGAGGAATGAAAGTAGGTCTTGGAACTGATGGACCTATGAGTGGAAATACTCTTGATATAATAACGCAGATGCCATTAGTTGGAAAGGTACAAAAGCTTTTTAATAAGGATAGAACCCTATTACCATCCAAGAATATTGTAGAAATGGCTACAATAGGAGGGGCGAGGACACTTAACATGGAACATTTAATTGGAAGTATAGAGGTAGGCAAAAGGGCAGATTTAGTTATTTTAGAAACGGAATCAGTTAATATGCAACCTATATACGATTATTATTCTACTATAGTTTACTCTGCTAATCCATCTAACGTTGATACTGTAATTGTGGATGGTAGAATTATAGTAAGAAGTAAGAAAATTTTACGTATAGATTTTAACGATATTAAAAGAAATTTGTTGAACATGAAAGATAAAATACTTTGTATGATTAAAGAAATTTAAAGTGGTGTATCAGTTATGATTGCCAATACACCACTTTGTATATAATAGATTTAAATATAGGTATGTGTAAAAAGTATGAATCAAATTTTTAAGTATGAGAACACATATTTAAAAAGTATTTGTGAAACTCTAAATTATCTGTAAGTTCCGGGTGAAAGGATGTAGCTAACATATTATTTTGTCTTGCAGCTACAACATTACCATGAATTTTGTGTAATACTTCCACATTATTGAAGGTATCTGTGATAAATGGGGCTCTTATAAAAACTAAAGGTATAGGATCACAAGAAACTTCATGAATAATTTCTGAGGTCTTAAAGCTATCAATTTGGCTTCCATATGCATTTCGTTTTACCTTTATATCCATAACTTGAAGATGCTTATTAGTTGAATCTTCAATATCCCTTGCAAGAAGTATCATACCAGCACAGGTACCCCATACAGGAAATCCAGAAAGAATTTTTTCTCTTAAGGGTTGTAGCATATTTGTTTCTCTTAAAAGTTTTCCTATAGTTGTGCTCTCACCACCTGGAAGAATGATTCCTTGTATATCTTTTAATTGATCAATATTTTTTATTCCAATTCCTTCATGACCAAGTGCTTCTATGTGATGGATATGTTCAATTACTCCTCCTTGTAGTGCTAATACTCCTATTTTCACCTTTACCAACCTCTTTGTGCAAACTTATCTTTAATCTCGCTTAATTCTAAACTATTCATTGCTTCACCTAGGTTTTCTGAAACTTCCGCAATAATTTTTGGATCATTATAATGAGTTGTAGCTAAAACTATTGCTTTTGCCATAACTTCAGGATTTTGAGATTTAAATATTCCCGAACCTACAAATACACCTTCTGATCCTAGTTGCATCATAAGGGCTGCATCTGCTGGAGTAGCTATTCCGCCTGCGGCAAAGTTTACTACAGGAAGTTTACCATTTTGCCATACATATTCTATTAGATTTAAAGGTGCGCCCATTTCCTTAGCTAATGACATTAATTCTTCCTTAGGAGCATTCTTTACTTTTCTAATTTCATCCATCATACATCTCATATGTTTTACAGCTTCCACTACATTTCCAGTACCAGCTTCTCCTTTTGTTCTTATCATTGAGGCACCCTCACCAATTCTTCTTAAAGCCTCACCAAGATTTCTTGCACCACAAACATATGGTACCTTAAAATCCCATTTGTTTATATGATAGGAGTCATCGGCTGGAGTTAGAACTTCACTTTCATCTATAAAATCTATTCCTATTTCCTGTAATATTTGTGCTTCTACAAAATGACCTATTCTAACTTTAGCCATAACTGGTATAGAAACAGCTTGTTTAATTTCTTTAATCATTTTAGGATCAGACATCCTAGCAACGCCACCTTGCTTTCTTATATCAGAAGGCACCCTTTCAAGAGCCATTACTGCACAAGCACCTGATTTTTCTGCAATTATTGCCTGCTCTACATTTACCACATCCATGATAACTCCGCCTTTTAACATTTGAGCTAAATTTTTATTAAGTTCATATCTTTCCATAAAAAACCCTCCCAAAACATAACTTTGTATTGTTATAATCTAATTATAGTAAATATTCAGAGAATAGAGTAGTGTATCGATACATTGTATTGTGATATACAGCAAAGTTAGTATGCAAATGATAGTGTTAATTTTTATCAAGTTTTTTATGAAGATTTGTGTTAATATTAGTTATAGTTATTTTGAAAGGATTGGTCACATGAGTAAGATATTAGTATTAGCTGAAAAACCTTCTGTTGGAAGAGATTTAGCTAGAGTTTTGAACTGTAATAAAAAAGGTAATGGTTATTTAGAAGGAGAAAAGTATATAGTTACTTGGGCTCTTGGACATTTAGTTACATTGGCAGATCCTGAGGCTTATGATGAAAAATATAAATCTTGGAGAATCGAAGACTTACCAATGCTTCCTTCTAATTTAAAGCTTGTTGTTATAAAGCAAACTGGTAAGCAATTTAATATAGTTAAAGAACAAATGAATAGAAAAGATGTAAATGAGATTGTTATTGCTACAGATGCTGGACGTGAAGGTGAGTTAGTAGCTAGATGGATAATAGAAAAAGCTCATGTACATAAAAAAATAAAACGTCTTTGGATTTCTTCTGTTACAGATAAAGCTATTAAAGATGGATTCAATAAATTACGGGACGGTAGGGAATATGAGAACCTCTATGCTTCTGCTGTTGCTCGTTCGGAGGCAGACTGGATTGTAGGAATTAATGCTACTCGTGCGTTAACTTGTAAATTTAATGCTCAGCTTTCTTGTGGAAGAGTTCAAACTCCAACCCTTGCTATAATTGCTAAAAGGGAAGAAGAAATTAAAAACTTTAAACCTAAAACATTTTATGGCATTACAGCCGTAGCTAATGGTTTAAAATTAACTTGGCAGGATAGTAAAACTAGAGATACAAAAACTTTTGATAAGGGAAAATCCGATAAAATAATTCAGACATTAAAAAATAAAAATGCCGAAGTTATAGAAGTAGATAAGACCCATAAAAAGAGTTTTTCTCCAGGATTATATGATTTAACAGAACTTCAGAGGGATGCTAATAAAATTTTTGGATATTCAGCAAAGGAAACACTTTCTCTTATGCAAAGACTTTATGAAAGTCATAAGGTATTAACTTATCCAAGAACGGATTCAAGATATATTTCCACAGATATAGTGGATACTCTAAAGGATAGAGTTAAGGCTTGTGGTGTAGGACCTTATTCAAAGGTAGCTTTTAAGGTTTTAAAGAATCCAATAAAGGGAAGCAAATCTTTTGTTGATAATAGCAAAGTATCGGACCATCATGCTATTATACCAACAGAACAGTCAGTTTCTCTAAGTTCATTAAGTGATAAGGAAAGAAAAATATATGATTTAGTAGTTAAAAGATTCTTAGCTGTGTTATATCCTCCTTTTGAATATGAACAGACTACAATAAAAGCTAAAGTAGGAGAGGAAATGTTTATTGCTAAGGGAAAAACTGTTATTTCTCAAGGTTGGAAAGAGGTTTATGAAAATAAATTTGATGATGATGATTCAAAAGAGGGTATTTCAGAACAAATGTTACCAAGCATAAATAAAGGTGATGTTTTGAATGTATCTACGATTTCTCAAAGTAAAGGGGAAACTAAGCCGCCAGCTCCATTTAATGAAGGAACTCTACTCTCTGCCATGGAAAATCCAATAAAGTATATGAGTAATGAAAGCGAAGCCTTGAAAAAAGCTATTGGAGAAACTGGAGGACTTGGAACTGTGGCTACAAGAGCTGATATTATAGAAAAATTATTTAACACCTTCTTAATTGAAAAGAAGGGTAAGGATATTTTTATAACTTCTAAGGGTAAACAGCTTTTAGAGCTAGTACCTGAGGATTTAAAATCCCCAACATTAACTGCACAGTGGGAGCAGAACCTAAGCTCTATTGCTAAAGGTTCTCTTAATAAAAATGCATTTATCAATGATATGAGAAACTATGCAAAAGTAGTTGTTAACGATATAAAAAATAGTCATGAAAAATTCAAACATGATAACCTTACAAGAACTAAATGCCCAGAATGCGGAAAATATATGTTAGAAGTTAACGGTAAACATGGAAAAATGCTTGTGTGCCAGGATAGAGAGTGTGGTTATAGAAAGCCAATCTCTAAAATTACTAATGCAAGATGTCCTAATTGCCATAAAAAATTAGAACTTCAAGGAGAAGGTGAAGGAAAGATATTTGTGTGCAAGTGTGGCTACAAAGAAAAACTTTCTGCATTTAATGAAAGAAAGAAAAATGATAGTGGTAAAGTTACCAAAAGAGATGTATCAAAATATTTAAAGGAACAGAAAAAGGCAAATAACGAGCCAATCAATTCAGCATTAGCAGAAGCTCTTGCTAAGTTAAAGTTTTAGTTAGGAAATTAGGGGACAGTTCTCAATTAATAAGCAATAAAGTTATAAATATGAATTTTAATCATATTAAGAGAAAACTAATGAAATGTTTTTAGAAATGAAAAAAGCTTAAGGTAAGATAAACCCTATAAGAAAGTTTATATTCTTATAGGGTTTTTAATTTTATTCGATACGAGGTTTTGCAGGGTCACATCCAGGATGTTTTACGGTAGAAGATTGAGATAGTTTAAATTGATAGTAACATTCCTCGCGATACATATGATCTAGCACAAGAGGTGCTAAGGTTCCAAGTACTTTTTTCTCTAGAACACCTAGCTTTAAGTTCTCTAAAAATTCTTTAAAGCAATTCATTTCAGAATTAGCATTTTCATTGAGAGCATCTAAAGCCGGAAATTTACATAAACCTGTCCTCATATAGCCTTTAAATTCAATGGCTTGTAAGTATAGATTATCAAAAGTTACAGCAAATTTTTTGCTAGATTCAATTAATTTTTTTTCTGTCATATCAAGGGAAGCTGAAATTGAACTAGCATGCCCAGAACCATCAGGAAGCCATAATAGATGATAATGTATAGGACCTGTTAAAAAGGTTCTGTTGTTAAAATAACAATTTAATACATGTAAATACTCTTCTAGCTCATTTATCATATGATTTAGAAAAGTTGGGGGCATATTAAATGTAATTTTACCAGCTATTTTTTTAGAAAGTAGATGAAGTTTGAAAGCTTTTAATTCTTGAGTAGCTGTATAAGCTGATTTTGTTAGCTCATCTAAGTTTCTTCCAGGTAAAGTATTTCTAGCAATGTTTAATAGGTTATCAAATAGACATTTAAAATATTCGGTTTTCTTAACCAAGCTTGCTTCTGTACAGGGTAATGCATTAATTATGAAGCGAGTGTGATCTCCTAAAATTTGTAGCCAAAAGCGATGTTCAAATAATATTTCGTTATTATAGGTATTCAAATTACTCCTCCTAATAAATATCCACTATCTATGTTATGCAAATTATTAAAAATTGTGCATTTCTATTGTTAGTGCTTATCTTTTTATTGACTTTTTGGTATAGGTAATTTACTATAATATAGTTAATAAAGTTAACTATTAATAGAATTAATTATTAATAAAATGTATTATTTTAATTATATAATTTTCAGGGAGGAAGTAGATATGGAAGATAAAAATTTAGAAAATATGGTGGATAATATTTTTAGTATTTATCCTATGATTTATAAAAACTTAATGAAAACAACTCATGAATGCATGAATATAAGCATGCCTCATGCCCACTATCAAATAATATTCATTTTGGAGAAATTTGGGGACCTTTCAGTTACTGAAATATCTAAAAAAGTTTGTATATCTAAACCACAAATGACTGTACTAATTGATAAGCTCGTAGAAGATAAGCTTGTAGAAAGAAAACATAGTTCAAATGATAGAAGAGTAATAAATATATCATTAACAGAGAAAGGTAAACAATTTGTTCAACAATATAAACTTGCAGCTAAAAGCAACATGAAAAATAAATTAAGAAGTCTATCCGAAGATGATTTGAAATCTTTATATTCAGCTTTAGATGTAGTAAAGAATATAACAAATAAAATAAAGGAGAATACGTAATATATGAATAATTTAAGCAAAAAAAGAGTTACATTTGTTTTAATAGGAGTTATGCTTAGTGTGCTTTTAAGTTCATTAGATAGTACAATTGTAGGTACCTCTATGCCTAAGATTATAAATGAATTGCATGGAATGGATCAGTATACTTGGCCATTTACAGCATATATGCTTTGTTCAACTATAACTATACCTATTTTCGGTAAGTTAGCAGATATATATGGGCGTAAACCAATTTGGTTTATAGGTATAAGTATATTTCTTATAGCTACAGCACTTTGCGGATTATCTAAAACTATGATGCAGCTTATTATATTTAGAGGGCTTCAGGGTTTTGGTGGTGGTATATTAATGTCTAATTCATTTGCCATTGTAGGAGCTATGTTTTCACCAGCAGAAAGGGGAAAATATATGGGGTTGGTAACTGGAGTCTTCGGATTATCTAGTGTTATAGGACCTGCTGTTGGAGGATATATAACTGATAATTTAAATTGGAGATGGGTATTTTATGTAAACTTACCTGTAGGAATACTAGCTATGGTAGTTATGTTTTTCGCATTACCTAATGTAATTGATAAATCTGTGAAAAAGGTTGTAGATTATTTAGGAGCATTAATGCTTATACTTGGATTAGTTCCTATGCTATTAGCATTTACTTGGGCAGGTAAGGATTATTCATGGGGTTCAGTGCAAATAATTGGAATGTTGGCATTTTCAGTAGTCATGTTTATAGTTTTTGGATTTGTAGAATCTAAAGCAGTTGAACCAATAATACCACCAAGTTTGTTTAAAAACTCTACATTTAATATATCTACTTTTGCAGCATTTTTAACTAATGGTGCTATGTTTGGAACAATAACATTTATACCACTTTTTGTTCAAGGAGTTATAGGAGCTAGTGCTACTAATTCAGGAATGGTTACAACTCCAATGACTTTAGCATTAGTTATCGCAAGTATAATAAGTGGACAATTAATTTCAAGGACGGGAAAGTACAAAGTTTTAGGGTTGATAGGATTTTTAATTGCAGCAGTAGGAATGTTTTTTATGGCATTAATGGGTACAAGTACTACCAATTTACAAATAGTTATAAACATGATTATATTGGGGGCAGGTCTTGGAGTAACTATGCCAATATTTAATATAACTGTACAAAATGCTTTTCCATCAAATAAACTTGGCACTGTAACATCAGCAGTTCAATTCTTTAGAAACATAGGAGGAACAATAAGTTCAGCGGTATTAGGAACTGTAATGTCCAATGCTATGAATGATGGTTTTACAAAGATGGACTACAGCAATGTTCCAACTCAAATGAAAGTTATATTTAAAGATGCTCAAGCTTTTACCAATGCAGATGCTATAAAAGCAGTAAGGGATCATTTACCACAACAAGCTAGAGTATTTTTTGATAGTATGATGATACAGGTTAAAGAAGTAATTGCCAATTCAATTCATGAAGTTTTTGTTATATCAATATTTATATTAGTAGCTGCTATAGTTATAACTTTATTCTTAAAAGAGACTCCTTTAAAAGGATATTCACAAGATAAGGAAGAAGCGGCATAATTATTATTTTATATAGCATCTCATAGTTATTTTGATATGAGGTGTTTTTTCTTTTTTAAAAGTTAAAAATTTAAAGGAAACTTAGAAAATAAATTTCATATTATGGCAATAGAGAGTATTTTTATAAAAGGAGAAAAATAAGATTTATGCTAAATTGTAATTTTTATAACCCCAGCATACTTTATGCTAATATAAAGAAAGGACGTATAAAGGTAAATGGAATTGGTGTAGTAAAGACTCAGCCTAACATAGCTATTATAAGCTTGGGAGTTGTAACAGAAAATAAAAATTTAGAGGTTGCGCAAGGAGAAAATGCTGAAATATCTACAAAGGTTATAAATGGACTAAAAGATATGGGCATACCTAATAAAGATATAAGCACAAAAAATTATACCATTGAACCTCAGTATGATTATGTTGAAGGAAAGCAAATATTTAGGGGATACAAAGTAACAAATATTTTGAATGTAACTATAAGAGACATTAATAGGGTGGGAGAGATAATTGATACTTCAGTTAAAAATGGAGTAAATGTTATAGATAACATAAAGTTTACTATAGATAATATGTCTACTTATTACAGCAAAGCATTAAATTTAGCAGTAAAGGATGCTATGAGAAAAGCTGTGGAAATTGGGAATACTTTAAAAGTTAATGTGAATGAAATTCCAACTAGTATTGTAGAAGAAAGCTACGAAGAAATTATTCCACAGGCAACTATGGTTAAGATGTACTCAAGTTCTACTCCTATAATGCCTGGAGAAATTAATATTACAGCAAAGATAGAAAGTATTTTTAACTATAGCTCATATATGTATTAAATCTAAGAAAAAATTTAAAATATTATCAAAAAGATAGTAAGTTAAATCTAAGGAGAGGATAAGATTTTTAATTTTATACAATCCTTAGATTTTTGCAGGCTATTACGGAATTATTGAGAACTGTCCCTGATAGTATTAACATTACTGTGAGGAGCTATTTGTTAACATACTTTTAATATAGCAGTTTAACAGTTGGCAATGAAATATTATATGTAGTAACATATAATAAGAATATAAATACGTGAAAGGTGGCTTTAAATGGACCAACTTAAATCTATTAGTCTAAAGTTTCAAGCTGTGGGTACATTACCTAAATTTGTATTAACTATAATTTTATTAATAGGGCTTTACATTATCAATAAAGCTGTAGTTAACTTTATTAATAATATAAATTGGAGTTCACAAAGAACAATAAAATTTAAAAAGGCATGTTCTGCTTTTATAAAGATAATATTTTTTGTATTAATAACGCCTATTTGGGTATATGAATCTAAAGATATTTTAACATTCCTAGGACTTTTCTCAGCAGGTATGGCTTTTGCTTTTAAAGATTTGGTATCCAGTTTTTTAGGATGGGTAATAATAAATTCTCATAAGCCTTTTGTAGTAGGAGATAGAATTAAAATCGGGGATAGTGTAGGCGATGTGTTACAAATAGATTGGTTTTATACTACTATAATAGAAGTTACTCAAAATAATAAGATTTATGGACAAAGTACTGGAAGATTAACTAATATTCCTAACATAAAAATACTTTCAGCAGAAGTAATAAGTGAAACTAGCACGTTTCCATATACTTGGAATGAAATACAGTTCAATCTTTCGTTGGATAGCAATTGGCAAAAAGCTAAAGAAATAATAATTAATGTAGCAGGCAAGGAAATTGGGAACATACAGGATGAAGTAAAAGAATCTTTAGATGTAGCTTCTAAGACTCATCCTATATACTATCAAAATCTTTCTCATACTGTGTATACTTCTATTGATTTAGGAAAGATAGTACTTACTTTGAGATTCATTTGTGGATCTAGAAATTTTAGAAATTTGGAGCATAGTATAGTTGAGAGTGTACTTATAGAGTTTAAGAAATATGATGATGTACAGCTTATATAACTAGTAAAATATAGAGTCCATTTTAAAGTTATATAAAAGTTATATAAATATAGAGAGTGAAGAATTATGAATACAAATAATATGATAAAAAACTATTTTCCTGCATTAACGCACAAAGAGTTTAAAAATTTTTGGATAGGATGTATGATATCCCTAATTGGTACATGGATACAAAATACTGGTCAAGCGTGGTTAGTGCTTACACTTACTAATTCCTCATTTAAATTAGGAATTGTAAGTGCGTTGCAATTTACACCTGTACTAATATTTTCTCTTTTTGCAGGAGCAGTAATAGATAACATTCCAAAAAGAAAAATTTTGCTTTTTACACAAACTGGTTTTATGATATTAGCATTTATTCTTTGTTTCTTGGTATTAACAAATAAGGTACAATATTGGCATGTATTGGTTTTAGCATTTCTATTAGGTTGTATAAATACATTGGATATGCCTACTAGACAATCATTTATGATAGAATTGGTAGGTAAAGAAGATTTAATAAACGCTATAGCATTAAATTCTTCTGTATTTAATGGTGCTAGGCTTATAGGACCTGGAGTTTCAGGGATTATGATCCATTATTTTGGATTTACTTTATGTTTTTTTCTAAATGCTTTAAGTTTTATACCATTAATATATAGTATATATAAAATAAATATAAAAGAAAATAATAAATTCTTTGATAAGAAAAAAAATATAATGAAGGACGTTAAAGAAGGTATAAGATATATATGTAAAAATCCAATTATATATAGAACGGTTATAATTATTGCTATAGTGGGTACTTTTGCCATGAATTATAGTGTACTTATTCCGCTTCAAGCAAAAATGGTTTTAAATCAAGGCTCAAAGGAATATGGATATTTGATGTCTTGCATGGGAGCGGGTTCATTTATTGCAGCGGTGTTTGTAGCAGCTAAAAATAGATCTGGACCAAAAAGATTACTTCTGTATTTTAGCGGAACCGCAATTTCTTTATTTTTAGTTGGAATAGGGTTTACTAAGTCATTTACGGTAAGTGCAATACTTCTTTTCTTAATAGGAATATTTAATATTTTGTTTACCACTACTGCTAATTCAAGAATACAATTGAATGTTTGTGATGAGTATAGAGGAAGGGTAATGAGCGTTTATTCATTAGTATTTACTGGGGTTACTCCTATAGGTAGTATATTTACTGGGTATGTAAGTACTAAATTCAATGTTCCCTTTACCTTTATATTAAGTGGAATTGTCACAGTCATTTTTATATGGGTACTCTTTGTTATACCTAAAAAAAATTCTGATTCGAAAACAGTAAAAGCATAGATTTTCTATATAAATTATTAAGTCATCACATTTATTAATAAGTGTATATAATATATTTCGTGGTTCTTATTATACAAGGGAGGAAATGCAAATGCGTAAAAGTATAATAAAGGAATTTAAAGAATTTGCAGTAAAGGGAAATGTTATTGATTTAGCAGTTGGTGTAGTTATTGGAACAGCCTTTGGAAAAATAGTTTCATCTTTAGTAAATGACATTATAATGCCTGTAGTAGGAATTTTAATTGGAGGAGTTGACTTTACTAAATTAGTAGTAAAAGTAGATGGAGTAAATGGAAAAGAAGTACTAATAAAATATGGCCAATTTATTCAATCTGTAGTAGACTTTTTAATTATATCTTTTTCAATATTTTTATTTATTAATATTATAAATAAATTTAAAAAGAAAGAGGAAGAAAAACCAAATGTTGTTGAGCCTACAAAGGAAGAAATATTATTAACTGAGATAAGAGATATTTTAAAAGAAAAAAGTGATATAGAATAATAATTTTTATATAAGAAAGAATGAATAGAGAAAAATTTTTCTGTTGTAGTTTAGAAAAATATCAATATTCATTCTTTGTTTTTGTTTTCAAAGTAAGGGATTTTATATTGTTGCACCAGATAAGTTTTCTATGAGTAGGGTAAGTAATTCATCTGTAATTTGAGGAAAATCTTTATAATATAATCCTACAGCATAAAATTCTTCGGGAGCAATTAAGTATATAACTTCATCAACCATGCTTTTCAATTTATAAAGGGTACTTTTAGGTAATACAGGTATAGCTATAATAATTTTTTTAGCTCCTTGTTTTTTAAGAGACTTTATCGCAGCCATAATAGTAAAACCTGTAGCAATTCCATCATCCATTATTATTACTGTCTTATTTCGTATATCTACAAAAGGTCTATTACCTCTATAATCTTTTATTCTTCTGTGGATTTCTGTTTTTTCTATTAGCACTTCATTTTTTATGTATTCTTTGGATATATTAAAAGTTTTTTCATAATTTTCGTCTACAAAATAAGTTCCATCAGAACATACAGCTCCTATAGCAAATTCTTTATTATGAGTTGCTCCTATTTTTCTTGTAATAATAAAGTCCCAAGGAAAGTGAAATTTTCTTATAGATTCATAGGCTACTTCTAGACCGCCTCTTGGTATTGCTAATATGATTGGATCTTCTTCTTTAAATTTTTCAATTTTTAATGAAAGTTGCTTACCAGCATCTTCTCTATTTAAAAACATATTATCAGCTCCTTAATATCATATAGATAGTGTAAGTTAATTAGTATTTTTTATTCTACTGAGGGGGAAAAGATAAATTATTAGACTTCTTTTTATAAAAACTGAATTTTTAAAATTATTGAAAAAGTGCAATATATGTAATAAAATTATATATAAGGTAAAATTTATAAAATGGATAGGGAGAGAAAATTTAAAATGAGTATAAGGGAAATTAAGAGTAAGCTTCCAAATGAAATTATGGATATGTTGTATGAATTATATTCCCCTATTGAAGTAGATGAAATTTTAAGAAGTTATAAAGATGGAAGAAGAACAACCTTAAGAATAAATACATTAAAAAATTCTATGGGACAGGTTCTACAGGAATTAAGAAAAAGAGGAATAAAGTTTTCAAATTGCAGTTTTATAAAGGATGCACTAATTGTCGGTGATTATAGGGAATCTGATATAAGTAAGCTTCCATCATATAAAGAAGGAAGAATATATCTTCAGAATTTATCTAGTATGCTGCCGCCTATGTTTTTGGATATTGAAGAAAATATGGATATATTAGATATGTGTGCATCACCAGGAAGTAAGACTACTCAAATGGCAGCTTTAATTAATAATAAAGGTATAATAGTAGCTAATGAAATAAATCCAATTAGAAGAGAAAGATTAAAATATAATGTGGATAAACAAGGAGCAAAATGTGTACAAGTTATAGGAGAGGATGGAAAAAAGTTAGGTGGAATTTTTAAAGAAAGGTTTCACAGGGTACTTTTAGATGCACCTTGTTCTGGTGAAGGAACGATATATATAAAAAAACCAGAAAGTTATAGAAAGTGGAATAAAAGGACTATGATGAAAAATTCTAAATTGCAAAAAAGACTATTGGAAAGTGGCGTTAATGCATTAAAAAAAGGTGGAATTTTAGTATATTCAACCTGTACATTATCTCCAGAGGAGAATGAAGAGGTAATTAATGAGATAATGTATAGATATACTAATTTAAGAATTATGGAGATGAATTTCAAATTAAAAAACTCTAGTATGGGCATTACAAGTTATAAAAATAAAGTATATCATCCAAGCTTAAGTAATGCATTAAGGGTATTACCTAATAAGGACATGGAAGGTTTTTTTGTATGTAAAATAAGAAAAAATAGAGATTAAATAGAAATATAATTAATAATTAAGTATCAAAACCTTGGAAGTATAAGTTCAAATCTTATGCCTCCAAGGTTTTTTTATTCAAAAAAACTTTTTCTTAACATATATTTATATAGAAAGAAGTAAATAAGGAGAGGAAATTTTAAATGCATGTCTATTGTAAAAGTGAAGGACTAATAAAGAAGAAAAAAGGTATTGAGAGAAATTATTATATAGAACCAATATGCTGTAGAAATTGCGTAATGCGAAAGGCTTGTGATGAAAACTTATTATTTTTATATATAATGAATGGATTAAAATCCATTACGGAAATTTATAGACACATGCAGGATGAAAATATAAATGTAAATCTTGAAAAGCCAAAGGAGTTTACCTTAGAAGAGCTTTCTAAATATGATGGCACTATGGGGAAACCAGCCTATGTAGCTGTAAATGGAACGGTATATGATGTAAGTAACGAAGCTAGTTGGGGAGGAGCTAGCCACTTTGGACTTATTGCAGGTAAAGATTTAACAGCTCAATTTAATGGATGTCATGGTAACGCAAGCATATTATCTAATTTGCCTAAAGTAGGTACATTAAAATCTTAGGAATGATTTTAGGGGGAATCAAAATGAAAGAAGAAATAGGTTGTCCATTAATATCTTATAAGGAAGTTACTGCTAAGGTACTTTCAGAAGAGGCCATAAAACTTATGAGAGAAGGAAAGGCAAAAAAAATTAATGCAATGTGGCTAGAAGTAACAGGATGCTCTGGAAACATCATTTCATTTTTAAATGGAGAAAATCCAGGATTAATTTATGTATTAACACAATTGGTTAACTTAACCTATAACAATAGCCTTATGGGAGAAGAAGGAGAAAAGGCATTTCAAATATTTTTAGATACCCTAAATACTGAATTTATTTTACTAGTGGATGGAGCAGTTTCTACTAAGGAAAATGGACTATATAATATTGTGGCTAAATATAAGGGAAACAGTATCACTGCTTTGGAAGCAATAAAAATGGCAGGAGAAAAGGCAAAATATGTAGTTGCTGTGGGTACTTGTGCTTCTCACGGAGGAATTTCTGCAGCAAGACCTAATCCTTCAGGCAGCAAAAGCGTAAAGGATGTATTAAATAGAGAAGTTATAAGATTACCTGGCTGTCCATGCCATCCAGATTGGGTAATAGGAACATTAGCTCACCTGGTGGCTTATGGTAAACCAAAATTAGATTCACTAGAAAGACCTGTTATGTTTTATGGAGCTACCATTCACGACTCTTGTACAAGAAGAGGATATTTTGAAAAGGGTATATTCGCCAAAAAACTAGGAGAAAAAGAATGCATGTTTAAACTAGGATGCAGAGGTCCAGTTACAAGAACGGATTGTCCAAGAAGAAAATGGAATGGATATGTAAATTGGCCTATAGGAGATAATACACCCTGCATTGGTTGTGCACAGGCATATTTTCCAGATGGGATGGAACCGTTCGTTAGATATTGATTTTTGAATCAATATCTAACAATGAAGAGTTAAGAGTGAATAAAGAGGGGGGTTCTATGAGTAAAGTTATAAATGTTGATCCTATAACTAGAATGAGTGGTTTTTTGGAGATAACTGCTAAGGTAGAAGAAAATACAGTTATAGATGCTGCCACTAGTGGATTACTATTTAGAGGATTTGAAAAAATGCTTAGAGGAAGATCGCCTCTAGATGCCATATATTTTACTGAAAGAATATGTGGTATCTGTTCTACAGCACATAGTATGGCATCTACTTTAGCATTAGAGGATGCCCTGAAGATATCTCCTAATGAAAATGATAAGTATATTAGAGATATATTACATGGTTTTGAATTTTTACAAAATCATATAAGACATTTCTATCTGTATATTACACCTAGCTATGTTAAACTTCCAGACATCAACCCTATTTCACCTCAAGATTCTAAGGACTTTAGATTACCAAAAACTTTGGATGAAAAAATAAGTAAAAATTATATAAGAGCTATAGAATACAGTAGACTAGCCCATGAAGGTTTAGCAGTTCTAGGAGGTAAGGCTCCTCATAACCACGGAATTTTTGTAGGTGGAGTTACAGTAAATATTGATGCTTATAAATTAGAAAAGATAAGGTCTATTATTTTAGCAATAAAAGAATTTACTAATTTGATGTTAGAGGATGCGTATACTATTGCAAAATATTATCCTGATTATTTTAAGAAGGGCATAACTTATCCATATTTTATGACTTATGGATCATTTAATAATTATTATGAAAAGGACTTAATTTATGTAAATCCTGGAGTAAGCATTGATGGAAAAGTTTATTCATTAGATTCAAATAAAATCACAGAAAATATACGATATGCTTGGTATATAAGTGATAAAAATGTAAAAAAACCTGGACAGGATGCTATAGAAGAAGTAGATATTTCGAAAAATGATGCATATAGCTTTATTAAGGCACCTAGATATGAAGGTTTGCCTATGCAAGTAGGACCTTTAGCTAGGCTTGTCATAAATGGAGAATATAAAGGTGGTAATGGAACTATGGATAGAATAATTGCCCGGGCAATAGAAACTAAAAGAATTGCGGAGATTATGGGAAAATTATGTCAAAGGGTGCAGCTTAAAAATAATAATCAAGGAATTTATTCTATCCCTGATAAGGCATATGGAGTAGGACTTATAGATACTACCAGAGGAGCTTTAGGGCATTGGGTATCTATAGAAAATAAGATAATCAAGAATTATGATCTCATTACTCCTACTATGTGGAATCTTTCGCCTAAGGATGAAAAAGGATTATATGGAGTAACAGAAAAAGCCCTTGTTGGGACGGAATTAAAAAATACAGAGGATCCTATAGATTTAGGAAGAATAGCTAGAGCCTTTGATCCCTGTGTTTCTTGCGCTACTCATGTAATGGTAGATGGAGAAAAAAATATGGGAATTAGGATATTGTAATATGGCTATAAAGATTATTGCTATAGGGAACATACTGATGGGAGATGATGGGGTAGGAATTAGAATTGGAGAAAAAATAAAGAATGAATTGAAAAAGATAAATATAGAAGTAATAATAGCAGAAACAGATTTTCAATATTGTGTTTCGAGAATACAACAGGGGGATTTTTTATTTTTATTGGATGCTTCTATAATGGGGAAGAAGCCAGGGGAAATTACAGTTATACCAATAGAAAATTACATTTATAAAGGAGATTTATATTCTCAGCATGGGTGTAGTTTGCTTACACTAATTAATTTATATAAGAAAGAAGTAAAAGGATATATCATAGCTATTGAGGTAGAAGAAATTAAATTTAGTTTAAATCTTAGTACAACATTAGAAAGTAAATTGAATAACATAACAGAAGAAATCATAGAAATAATAAAAGAAGTTTTAAAATGTAATAATTTGTGGGAGGAATTGCTATTAAACCGCAGGGATTATTAAATTTATTAACTAATGTACCACAACAAGTATTAACTAAATTAGTTCAGTTATCAAAAAATGAAGAAGTATTGCAGGGCAAGGTTGAGTTAACAGTTATTTATGCGGCAAGACCTGAGCAGGTAGCTCAATCTGTAGGAAGATTAGGAGGAAGTTTTGAAGACTTAGGATATAATTTTGGCATAATTACATTGAATGCAGAAGATGTAGAAAAGATATCCCAAGTACAAGGTATACAATATGTAGAGTTACCTAAAACTGTTTATACCAGTGATGCAAGCAGTAATAGAGCTGCTTGCGTAGATACATTACAAGATTTATATGGATTAACAGGTGAAGGAGTATTAGTTGGATTTATTGATTCCGGTATAGATTATACTCATCCAGCATTTATAGATGACAAGGAAGAAACGAGAATAGATTATATTTTGGATTTTTCTCAAGGGGGAAAGGTGTGGAATAGAACGGATATAAATAACGCTCTTAAATCTCCCAATCCACTTAGTGTAGTTCCAGAACAGGATACTTTAGGTCATGGCACTCATGTAGCAGGTATAGCTTGTGCTGGAGGAAAAATAAACAAACAGCTTTATGGAGTAGCATATAAAAGTTCTATAGCAATGGTTAAAATAACTCCGGGAGGAAAGGTTAGTTACTCAAAAGATACCTTAATTATGAGAGGAATAAAGTTTTTAGTAGAAAAAAGTAAAGAATTAAAAAAACCACTAGTAATAAATTTAAGTTTTAGCACTAATGATGGTTCTCATGAAGGTAGCAGCTTATTTGAACAATATATAAATACAGTATGCAGGTTGGAGGCTATTACATTTGTTATAGCCTCAGGAAATGAAGGAGATAAGGCACATCATGTAGGAGGAACTGTACAGGAAAAGCAAAGCATTCTTATGAACATTGCATCAGATGAAATAGGGATAATACTGCAAGTATACAAGGATCTTCAAAATAATTTTACACTTGAAATAGTAAATCCATCAGGAGTAAGCTCTGGTGAAATTGCATTGGATCAAGGATATAAAGAAGGAAAAATTGGAGAAGACAGATATTATATATATAATACTGGTCCAAAACCATACAATATAAATGGGGAGATAATTATAAGTTTGTTGCCAGTAGGAAATTATCTTACTTCCGGTGAGTGGAAGTTAAACATTACTTGTACAGATGAATATAAGGGCAATTATAATATATGGATGCCTATAAGTGAATCTTTAAATCCCAATACTAAATTTTTACGTCCTAATGTATTCAATACGTTAGGTATTCCTGCCACAGTTAGCAATGTGATTTCTGTAGGAAGTTATGATTATAGAACAAATAATATTTCTTCTTTTTCAGGTAGAGGAGCTTTATCATCAAATACAATTAAACCAGATTTGGTAGCTCCAGGGGATGAAATATTATCCACAGTACCAGGCAAAACTACAGATACTAAAAGTGGTACTTCTATGGCAACACCTCATGTAACAGGTATATGTGCACTATTTGCTGAATGGGGAATGGTAAAAGGCAATGATCCATTTTTATATGGGGAAAGACTTAAGTATTACTTGCTTAAGGGTGCTAGAAGAAACAGGCCTGGAGTAATTTATCCAAATCCAACTTGGGGATATGGTGAAGTATGTGCTAGAGATGCTTTTGAGTTATTAAAACTTTCAAGGGGGGATATTTCCCATATGAATTATATTAATAGAGAAATGAAAAATGGAGATAAAGAATATAATAATTATGTAATTGAATATGATGGAGATATAGTAAAAGCAATTCAAAATATAGATTATGCTAAGGTATTTATATTAGATGAAGACTTCGCAATATTATCTGTGGAAAAAGGAAGAGAAACAGAAGTGTTAAATAATGTTCCTCAGATAGTGTATGTAGATAGAACGTACATTTTTACATTGATGGAGACTCAACCAGTAGATGCAGCAAATATTACAGAATTTCATAGTAGTCCATATTTAAATTTAACAGGCAGTGGGGTCTTGGTTGGCATAGTAGATACAGGTATTGACTATTTAAATAGTGAATTTACTTATGAAGATGATACCACAAGAATCGAAAGAATGTGGGATCAAACTGATGATAAAGGACCATCACCAATAGGGCTTCCATATGGAACAGAATATAAAAGAAATCAGATAAACGATGCTATTAAGGCATCAAAAGGGGGAAGAGATCCGTATAGTATTGTAGGGATGAGGGATACTGTAGGACATGGGACACAAATGGCTGGACTTATAGGAGCTAGAGGTAAGAGTAGAGAAGTCATAGGAACGGCACCAGATTGTGAATTTGTAATAGTAAAGTTACGACCTAATAGTCCAGAGCAGGTAACTAAAATGATGGGTTATAATTTTGATAAGGTACCTACTTATGATACAACTAATATAATTACAGGTATAAAATATTTGACTCAGGTAGGAAAAGAACTTAATAGGCCTATGGTTATATATGTACCATTAGGAAGTAATAGAGGTCCTCATGATGGTAATACTGTTATAGAAAGATATATAGATAACATATCAAAGGTTAGGGGATTAGTGGTAGTAACTGGCTTAGGAAATCAAGGAGATACAGATACTCATACATCAGGAATTTTAGAGAAGACTGGAGATACAAAAACTATAGAAATAAGAGTAGCACCTCTTCAAAGACATTTAACTTTTGAAATATGGACTAAAAAGCCTAATAAAATTTCACTAGGAATAGTTTCACCTTCAGGGGAAAATGTAGAAAGAATCCCCGCAAAGCTGAAGGAGCAGGAAGAAATAAGTCTAGTTTTTGAGGGAAGCAGGATATTTGTAGAATACTTTTTACCAGAAGAGCTTACAGGAGATGAACTTATAAGAGTTAGAATTGATAATATAAGAGAAGGAGTATGGCAGTTTAAACTTACAGGGGATTTTATAGTAGATGGAAGATTTGATGCTTGGTTACCTCAGTCACCTTTATCTGAAAGCGGTACTAAATTTTTAAGTCCATCGCCTTTTACTACATTACAAACTCCCTCTACTAGTGTAGATGTTTTATGCTGCGGATTTTATAATCAAAGCAATAATTCAATTGTGGCCCAATCTTCACGAGGATATACTAGGGATGGAAGAATAAAGCCTGATGTAGCTGCTGGTGGTATAAATGCAAAGACTACATCTATAGGTGGTGGAGTAACAACAGTAAGTGGTAGTAGTGTAGGGTCAGCTATTTATGCAGGGGCATGTGCATTACTTTTTCAATGGGGTGTAGTGGAAAAAAATGACCCTACTATGTATGCAACAAAAATGAAAACTTATTTTATAAGAGGGGCTACAAGAAGAAAGGGAGATACTTATCCTAATTCAGAATGGGGTTATGGAATATTAAATTTACGGGGAGTATTTGAAAATATAAGACATTTAGATGAGAAGATGAGAGGGTATAAGAAATTTAGTACAGGAGAGGTATATATAAATATTCCTTTAGAACTTCTATGATTTTAAAATTTAATTTGTAATTGTGATAAATTAAATTATAGTGACAATAAAATAAAACAAAGCATACTATATTATGATAATAATATTGAAGGAGCACTTTCTTTAAATGGCAAAAGGAGCATTAAAAGTTCAAGTATGGAAAGGTGATTCCTTTGTACCTGTGGAGAATACAAAGGTAACAATTGTGCAATCGGGAAAAACTCCTCAATCAACTATAGAGAAAACAGATAGAACAGATTCCTCAGGATTAACTGAACCGGTAGAGTTAAACGCGCCACCTATAGAGGTATCTCAAAGACCCAGTAATCAATTACCCTATAGTCTAGTAGATTTAAAAGTAGAAGCTGATGGATTTGTTCCAATAGCTATAAGGGGGTGCCAGGTTTATCCTGAAAGGGTTGCTTATCAGGAATGTAGGTTAGTTCCTAGAAGTTCCCCTGCTGCATCTAGATTAAGACAAGGAGAAGAAATAATAAATATACAACCTAATGCTTTAGTAGCTAATTTTCCACCTAAAATACCAGAAGATCCAGAAAAGCCTCTTCCACCTCCTAGTAGTGGTTTTGTTGTGTTGGACCAACCTGTAGTACCAGAGTTTATTGTAGTACATCAAGGTCTTCCGGATGATCCTTCAGCTGCAAATTATACTATGCGATATAAGGACTATATTAAAAATGTAGCATGTTCTGAAATATTTTCAACTTGGCCTGAAAGTACAATAAGAGCTAATGTTTATGCAATTATATCCTTTACTTTAAATAGAATATACACTGAATGGTATAGGGCAAAAGGAAAAGATTTTGATATTACAAGTTCAACTGCATATGATCACGCTTTTAGTTATGGAAGAAATATTTATGAAAATATAGTTAGAGTAGTAGATGATATATTTTCTACTTATATAAAAAGACCAGGAAAGAAACAACCTCTTCTTACCCAATATTGTGATGGAGTAAAGGTTCAATGTCCAGGGTGGATGACTCAATGGGGAAGCAAATATTTAGGAGATCAAGGTAAAACACCTTACGAGATACTTACTAATTTCTATGGCAGTGATTTAGGATTAGAAACAGCTAAAGAAGTAGCTGGTATGCCAAGATCTTGGCCAGGATATATTCTAACTGAAGGAACAAGAGGAAGAGATGTAAGGACTGTTCAAACTTATTTAAATAGAATTTCCCAAAACTATCCTGCTATACCTAAAATGGCAGTAGATAGTGTTTATGGTCCTTCCACTACAGCTTCGGTAAAGGCTTTCCAAGAAATATTCTCATTACCGCCTTCAGGTAATGTAGACTATGCTACTTGGTATAGAATTTCCGATATATATGTAGGGGTAACAGGTATAGCAGAACTAAGAGGAGAAGAAAATTGCAGAGATCATGAATACTGTAAGGAAAAAATTTTTATTCCACCGGTACCATTCAAGGACAGGGATAGTAAGGATATGCCGTACACATACTATCCAGAAGATTGATTCAGATTACAGAGGACGGAGCGCAGGTTATAGATTGTGGGGCCAGATTTTTGCTTAACAAAAACCTGGCCCTATAATTTAAATTAAATAGGTTCATACATAATCTCAAAGTAACCTTGTGGATGATGACAAGCTGGACAAATGTTAGGTGCTTCTACGCCTTCATAAATATATCCACAGTTTCTACATTTCCACTTTCTAGAGGAGTCTTGTTTATAAAGTTTATCATTTTTTAATCTATCCAATAAATCTAAATATCTTTTTTCATGAGCAGTTTCAATCTCAATGATTTTTCTAAAAGCCATTTCAATTTCAGGAAAACCTTCTGCTTTTGCAGTATCGGCAAAGGAAGGATAAGCAGTTCCCCATTCTTCTTTTTCACCTTCCGCTGCATATTGAAGATTTTGTTCAGTATTTCCATATCCTACTGGATACTCTGTATCAACCTTTATATGAGCTTTACCTAGTCCTTCTACTAAAAAATTAAAAAATGTTTTAGCATGGGCTTTTTCATTATCGGCTGTTTCTAAAAATATTGCAGCTATATGCTTATGCCCTTCTTTATCAGCGACTTTAGCATAATATGTATATCTGTTTCTAGCTTGAGATTCTCCAGCAAAAGCTTTTGCTAAATTATCGGCAGTTTGTGTTCCTTGTAAATTTTTCATTATAGGTTCCCCTTTCATATTCTTTTTTAATAATTAAGTTTAGTTTAGCCAAAATGTGTATTAATTATTATTTAAGCTTTTCTGTAGTGGCAACGGAGGAAAAGTATCCTTATTTGTGATCTATACTCTATAATCTGTACTCTGAAAAAAGTGTATTGCACTTTTTTATGTTATTATAGTGAATAACAAATTGAAGTATTGTGGATAAAATAATACAATTGAAGTAAGAGATTAGGCACATTAAAATAAATAGCCTAGCATACTGACTTATTTATTTTTTAAATGTGGCCTTATATAGTGGAGAGTTGAAAACTATGGATAGAGTTATTATGCATGTGGATATGGATGCTTTTTTTGCATCAGTAGAACAAAAAGATAACCCGAATCTTAAAGGAAAGCCAGTAATTGTAGGGGGGATAGGAGAAAGAGGAGTAGTAGCTACTGCTTCTTATGAAGCTAGAAAATATGGAGTACATTCTGCTATGCCAATGTATATAGCTAGAAAAAGGTGCCCTTTTGGAGTATATCTTCCCACGAGGCATGAAAGGTATAGAGAAATTTCAAGAGAAATATTTGAAATACTTTATTCTGTAACATCTATAATAGAGCCCTTGTCCATAGATGAAGCATACTTAGATATAACAAATGTATCAATTGACCCAATAGAGGTAGCTTTATGCATAAAGCAAAGAATAAAGGATAAGATTGGATTGACTATTTCTGTGGGGATTTCTTATAACAAATTCTTAGCTAAACTTGCATCTGATTGGAACAAACCTAATGGAATAAAAATGATAACAGAAGAAATGATCCCTAATATACTAAAACCTTTACCAATAAGTAAGGTTTATGGAATTGGTCAAAGATCTGTTCAAAAGTTACATAATATAGGTGTGTTTACTATAGAAGATATGTATAAATTATCAAAGGAATTTTGTGTTGAGTATTTTGGAAAGTTTGGGGTAGAAATATATGAAAGAATAAGAGGAATAGACAAAAGGGAAGTTAAGATTGATAGAGAAAGAAAATCTATTGGGAATGAAGTAACCTTAAAGAAAGATATAAAGGATAAAGAAGAAATGAAGAAATATTTAAAACACTTTGCTCATAATATAGATATTAGCTTAAGTAAAAAGAATATGATAGGTAAAACAGTTACAGTAAAAATAAAGACTGCTAATTTTATTAGCCATACTAGAAGTAAAACATTAAATTATTATATAAAAAATGAAGATGATATTTATTGTATTGCCTGTGAAATATTGGATGATATAGAGTTTGAGGATGATATAAGATTAATAGGACTTACTTTATCAAGTTTAATGGAAAATAAAATTAAGCAATTAACACTAAATGATTTTCTGTAAAATAAAAAGTATGTTTGATTATATTTTAATTTTTAAATATAATATTAGTACATCACATTATAGTGATGTGGGAGGGAGAGGGAAAAATAAAAAAGGAAGAGAGAATTGAGCAAAAAACTTAATAATTTATTTAATTTAAAGGAACAAAATGCTACAGTGAAAGGAGAAGTAATAGCCGGACTTACAGCTTTTTTTGCCATAGTGTATATTATTGCTGTTAATTCATCTATACTTTCAGATGCAGGATTACCTGTAGAAGGTGCTATTATTGCTACGGTATTATCTTCTTTTGTAGGATGCCTGATTATAGCTTTTATGAGTAATGCACCAGTTATTATGGTACCAGGTATGGGAGTAAATGCATTATTTTCATACACTATAGCAGGAGTAATGGGATTATCTTGGCAGCAGGCTTTGGCAGCGGTTTTTATATCAGGAATTGTATTTTCTATAGTAACTTTTACAAAATTAGCTACTACTTTAACAGAATCTATTCCAACTTCTTTAAAAGAAGCTATAACCGTTGGAATTGGACTTTTAATCACTTTTATTGGTTTACAGAAAAGTGGAATTATAATTGGTAGTCCAAAGACCTTTGTTGCACTAGGTCATTTTAATGAGACTCAGGTTTATGTAACCTTTATAAATTTAGTTGCTACTTTAGTATTATTTATTATGGAGGTACCTGGTAACTTTCTTATAAGTATGGTAGGAGGAACTGTTATTGCTTATTTATTTGGCCTTGTGGATATTTCACAGATTACATTCTCTAACTTTTCTTTAAGTAGTTATAAGCAAGTATTTTTAACTATGGATTTTAGTAAAATTGCATCATTATCTTTTTGGATAGCCGTATTTTCATTAACTTTAGTATTGGTTTTTGAAAACTTAGGATTACTTCATGGACAGATTAATGTAATGCTAAAGCAACCACATAAGTATAAAAAAGGTTTTAAAGCTTGCGCGCTATCAGCTATTACCTGTGGAATATTTGGTACAAGTCCTACTGTAGCAACTATAGAAAGTGCAGCAGGAATAGCAGCAGGTGGAAAGACAGGGTTAACGTCTATTGTTACGGGAGTTTTATTTTTATTATCATTATTTTTTCTTCCAATAATAAGGATAATACCTAATTGTGCTATTTCACCTATATTAATAATTATAGGTGGTTTAATGATGAAAAATACATTGAATATAGACTTCAATGATTTCTCAGAAGGTTTTCCAGCATTTTTAACTATAATTATGGTACCGCTTACATTTAGTATTGTGGATGGTATGGCTTTTGGATTTATTGCATATCCAATTGTTAAAATAGCTAATAAAAAAGCTAAGGAAGTTTCTATTCCTATGTATATAATTTCAATTATATTTTTTATTAACTTTATATTACATGGGATTTCATGATTTAAAAAAGTGCGAAGCAATCTTTTTAAACTGCAGCGCACTTTTTTTATTTCGATAATTTGTAATTACATTGCTAATAGTTTTGAATTTAAATTGATTTTTTAAGTATAGATATTTATAATGGTAATTGAATGGATAATGGTATAATATGTAGAATTTATTATAATATTATCCAAATTACTATATAAAATTGCTAGGGGGAAATTTATATGAGTTTTTTCAAAACAAATGACAATGTACAAATATACTACGAAGTTAAAGGAGAAGGAAAGCCAGTTTTATTTATTCCAGGATGGTCATGCAGTATACATTTTTTTGATAGAAATATAAATGAATTAAGTAAAGAATATAAAGTCATTGCAATGGATTTGAGGGGCCATGGTGATTCAGAGAAACCTGGGCATGGTTATAGAATTTCAAGATTTGCTAAAGATATAGAAGAACTTTTAGAATACTTAAATGTACAAGGTGTTACTGCTATAGGTTGGTCTATGGGAGCTTCAATATTATGGAGCTACTTAGAGTTATTTGGTAATAAGAGAATTTCAAAATTAGTATCAGTTGATCAATCTCCAGCTCAATATATAGGACCAGATTGGAAATGGGGACAAACTGGATGCTATGATGTAGAGGCTTTTGTAAGATTATGTGGAGATTTAACTTATGCAGAAAAGGGAGCAGCTGAAGGTACTGTAAGAGCATGTTTGAACCATGAACCAACAGAAGAAGAATTAAATTTCTTGGTAGATGAAATTATGAAATGTCCAGCAAGAGTAAAAATAGAAATAATGAGAGATCACACAAATCTTGATTGGAGGGATTTCTTACCATATATAAATATACCTACTTTAGTGTGTGTTGGTAGAAAGAGTCAGGTATTCCCATGGGAAGGTAGCGCTTATGTAGGAGAAAAAGTAAAGGGTGCTAGAACAGAATTCTTTGAAAATTGCAGTCATATGCTTTTCTGGGATGAAGCAGAAAAGTTTAATTCCTTAATAAAAGAGTTTGTTGGATAAGATTTTTTAGAGCAAAGAGCAAAGAGTACGGATAAGGATAATTTTTCTCCATTGGCATTACGAAAAATTTTAAATTATTTAATAAATACGCTATCCGTAGCATGAATGGATTATTAATTTAAGGTTTTCTGTAGTGTTAACGGAAAAAAAGCCTCCATGATCTGTACTCTGTGCTCTATAATATGTACTCTAAAAAAAGTGTGTCGCACTTTTTTTGATTGCGGCACACTTTTTTATTATCTAGAGCTAATATCAATACTTCCATTATCATTATATATTTTTATAGGTAGAGTGCTATTTCCAATAGTTTTATCTACAGACTCTTTATTAGTTTCAGATTTATCTATAGGCAAATCAAAGTCGTTGTTTATTTTGCCAAATTTAGTGTTTAACATAAAATGACCAGTTTGTTCTTTAGGAAATGATAAATTAACATTTCCGAATTTACTAGTTAAAGTTATATCTTTATTTATAGTTTTTGAACTTTCAAGTTTTGTGTTACCATTATTATTAGATACATCTATTTTTCCGGATATATCAGATACATCTATAAGACCAAAAGAATTTTTCGCATTAAGAGATCCGTTAACTTTAATTACTTCTAAGTTTCCATTTTTAGATTGAGTAGTTACATTTCCGTTTATATTGTTTATAGAAGTTTCTCCAAAGGAATTTTTAGCGTCTAAGGATCCAGTGATATTAACTGCTTCTAGATTTCCATTTTTAGATTGAGCAGTTACATTTCCCTTTATATTGTCTATAGAAGTCTTTCCGAAAGAGTTTTCTGTAAGTAAATTTCCAGAGATATTTTCTACTAATATAGAACCATTTTTATTTGTTACTTTTAGTCCTTTAGATAAGTTTTTAACTTCTGTATTTCCAAATGAATTTAATACTTCAGCATAAATTTTTTCTGGCACTTTAATATGAAGATTTAAATTAACTTGAGCAGAGTTATTGTTAAAATTGTCATATCTATTATCAGTAGTTATTCCAATAGTATTGCCTTCAGATATTTTAACTAAAGAATTAGGTAGAGTTTTAATAAGCTTTTCATCATTACATGCTATAGTTCCGTCTGCTGTAATTTCTATATTGTTGCTTGAAGATTTATCAATAGATACATTTGCAGATCTAGTATTTATAATTAATCTACCAGAGTTTTTAGGGTTTACTGTATAGTTTTTAGTGAATTTAGATTGATGCGTATACTTTAAGTTATAGAAATCACGAATTTTCATTCCATCTTTGGTAAAGTCTATAACCATATTACCTATAAAAAAGCATCCACATAGAATAAATATTATGAAAAACATAAAAATACTAATTCCACCGAGTTTAAGCTTTTCATTGCCTTTTTGGGCCAAACAACTAGATACTAAAATTTCTATACCAAGTAATATAAATATGATAGGCCAAAATTTTATAACTTTTCCCATCAGAGTCATATCCACTGTATTACCAATTATAAATATTATTCCTGTAAAAATTAAAGTTAAACCTAAGGTTAAGGAACCTACTCTCCATTGACGCATTTTATTTTAAGTCCTCCTTTTTACCAGGCAATAGTAGTCTTTTTTTTCCCATAAGAAGTTTAATACCAACACCTATAAATATCAATGAACATACAATAGTTTTAAAATAGTGAGTTACTTCCCAACTTATATAGACACCTGTAATAGGAAGGATTACATTTCTTAATAAAGACATAGCACCTATAAATATTAGAATATAAGCAAAAGTTTTATTTCCATTTATATTTAATGGAATATTAAAATTTAATGTATCATCTGGAATAACTCCTGAGTTTAAAATTTTTCTTACATCAAAAATACTATAGAACCAGATTACAGGTATAAATATTGTAAGTAAAGGAATGTCAATCCAACTACATAAGGTTATCAATAGAAAAAACGAAACCATAAGTTGTACGCCTTTTCGTTGTAATCCAATATACATATGACCTGCTCCAGGAATTAGAGAAAAGAAAAAGGCCAAGAATTTTTTATTTTGCATAATAAACATCTCCTTATAGATTTAATTTTTCATTTGTAAATATCATACTTGAAACTTCTTAATTAAAAGTTAGATATATTATTAATTTTTTCTTAATTTCTTCATAAGATTTTTACATTAAAAATTTATTACACAAATTGGGAACTGGCGAATAAAAAATAAAATTTTGTAGTAAAATATTAAAATTTGTCGTATTTGTACGATAACATACATTGATGGAATATAAACCAAAATCATAATACAATTATAGAATAGAGGGAAAATATGAAACTAGTACTTGTTAACGAAAAACTAATAAATAAAGTTCTTGCTACACCAATATACAATCAGGATGGTAAGGTATTCCTAAACAAAGGGTATGTTTTTACAGACAGTATGATAGAAAGAATCAAAAATTTTGGAATTAATACTACATATATAGAAGATGAAAATAACGACTTAAGTGTACAGCATGTTTTAGATATGTCTATTAAGCTAAAAAATATCGGCATTTTAAAGCAGGTTTTTGAAAGGGCAAAGAAAGAAAGAAAAATAGAAGAGAAAATTATATCTTCTATGGTAGATGAGATGATTGATAATGTTAATTTATCTGAAAATGCCTTTATATTTAATGATATTATAAAAAATAGTGGTGATATAGATATATATATACATTCTATAGATGTTTGTATTTTATCTATTATTATTGGTATTAACAGAGAGTATAATAAAAAGCAACTAAAAAATTTAGCAATGGCAGCGCTTCTACATGATATAGGAAAGATGTTTTCAGATGGAGAAAAGCATGCAGAAGAAGGATATAAATTTATTAAAGGTGTAAATGCTTTTCCAACTACAGTATATATGACAATATGTCAACACCATGAAAATGAGGATGGTAGTGGATATCCAGAAGGAATAACTGGAGAGAAAATATATGAATTAGCAAAAGTTGTGCATATATGCGATTATTATATAAATCTTATAAGTGACATAAATAAAAATTTAATAAATGAAACCATAGAAAGAATAACTGCTCAAGCAAGTTCAAAGTTTAGTCAGAATGTATATAAGGATTTCATAAAATCAATTTATTGTTATCCTAATGGTCTACCTATAAAACTTAATAATGGATTGAATGCAACAGTAGTTATGCAGAATAAGAATTATCCTTTAAGACCTATTATAGGAGTTTTTATAAATAATGAACCTAAATTAATAAACTTAATGGATCATCTAACCTTATTTATAGATAAAATAATATTATAAACAGAGTTCTTGGCTTCAGAAGGAGTTTTTACTCCCACTGAAGCTTAGAAATCGTTATCCAGGGACGTAGCCGCTCTTTACTCCCACTTTGAAGAAGATGGGAGTATTAGAGCGGGTAGTCATCGGATAAAAAATAGCTGCTGATAAATATTTATCATCAGCTATTTAATTATAAAATTTAATAGGAGATGCTAGTTTTGGAAGAAATCTTCCTGAATCATACTATCTATAAGCTGTAAATTATATTCTTTTATAATTTCAGTAAGAAGATCAGCATACATATTTTTACCGGTCTCGTCTTGTTTTGTACTATAACCTGCTTTATCAATTGATTTGGCTTGGCTTATATAATCAACAGCTTTAAAAACACCATTTTCTTTATATCTTTTATTATTTTTTAGAAATTGTGCATAATCATCTAAAGATTCCTTTTTAGATGCGTATGCCCTAAAAGTAGCTACTATAGTATCATTATAGTTTTCAGAGGTTTTCATTTTTACGGTTTTACCTTTCCAAGATTTTGTGGATTTTATTCCAAATAAATTATTATAATCTGCAGAAAGGTCAGATTGTCCCCAACTAGATTCTAAAATAGCTTGTCCGATTGCAACAGAAGGAAGAATATCATAGTTTTTATATATATTTATAGCAACAGGAGTTAGCTCCTTTATAAAGTTTATTTTATTTTCAGTTACATCTACTAAGTATCTATTTTTTAAAGTATCTAAATATTTGTAAGTTTTTTCTTTTTTCTTATTATCATAGGAAAGTTTATTCATGACTTCTTCTAAGGATAGTAATTTATAATTAGAATTTTTAAATTTACTTCCAGTATTGTTTATTTCAATAAATTCACTTGCTAATTCCTTTGCATTATTTATATTAGTCTTTGAAAAATCATTATCAATATTAACTGCATCTAATGCTGCTACGTATTTCCAATTTACCTGAAGTTTATCTTTACTTATTTCATCGGAAGCATTAATGTAAATTTTCATGGCAGAATTGGGCAGAATAGTTTTTTTAGGGCTAAACACATTTATAACCTTAAATATAAAAACTATAAATATTATAAAGAACATTAATTTAAATAATAATCTTTTCAATAATCTCATCTTATCACTTACCTTATTTAAAATTTATATACCTATTTATTATAACAAACATTTATAAAAATAGAATTAAGTATTATCTTAATAAATTCTTAATAATTTTGTAAACTGGTTTGTAATTCTCCATATATACAATTTAATATATATAAAATAAGAAAAGGAGGGGGAAAAATGACATTTGTACACGAATATAGATATAGTAAAGAGTAGATGCTTATGGAGGAGACTATGAAAAATAATGTTTTAATCGTAGACGATGAAAAAGAAATAAGAGATGCAATAGAAATATATTTAAGAGGAAGCAACATAAGTAGTTTTAAGGCAGAAGATGGAATAGAAGCTTTGGATATACTGGAAAGAGAAGAAATACACCTTATAATATTGGATGTAATGATGCCAAAATTAGATGGTATAAGAACTTGCCTAAAAGTTAGGGAAAAAAGAAATATACCTATAATAATGCTTTCTGCAAAGTCAGAGGATAATGATAAAATTTTAGGCTTAGAAATAGGGGCAGATGATTATGTTACAAAGCCATTTAACCCATTAGAATTAGTGGCTAGAGTAAAATCTCAACTTAGAAGATATTTAAATTTAGGAGATGGAAAAATAAATAGTGAGGAGATAAAAATAGGAGGATTAGCTATAGATAAGGGGGCAAAAACTGCAAGTATAGATGGGGAAGAGGTAAAGTTAACTCCATTAGAATATAAAATAATATTATTTTTATCAGAAAATGCAGGAAGAGTTTTATCTATAGAGCAGATATATGAAAATGTATGGGAGGAACCATTCTACAATAGTGAAAATACTGTAGCGGTTCATATAAGAAGAATAAGAGAAAAAATTGAAATAAATCCTAAAGATCCAAAATACATAAAGGTGGTGTGGGGACTTGGATACAAAATTGAAAAGTAGTTTAAATAGAATATTGTTTGGAACCTATTTAAGAAGAATAATAATTATGGCGATATTTTCCGTAGTGGCTTTTACAGCTATGGGGTGTTTTGTAAATGATGGAATTTATATTCTAAGAGATAAAAAAACTTTTATAAAAATAGAATTTATAAGGGATGCTAAAGCAGTTAGCTCATATATTTATAGCTATACAGACTATATGAATAAAATTAGAAATGAAGAAATAAGTAGTGGAACTTTTAAAAGACAATTTATGCACCATCCAGTGAGCATTTATATAGTGGATAATAAAACGGGAAAAACATATACCAATATCAATACAAATATAAATAAAAATGAAATTGAAAACTATATAAAAAATAATTCATTTGATTACTATAAAAAAGGTAATGAAGATATAGCACCATTTATTTTAGATGATAATGAGCATTTGAAATATTTAAAAACAGCTAATGAGTTTACGGAATACTATTGGTATGATATTAATTATGAAAATTTAGATCAATCTATACCAAGTATAATAAATAGAATAAATGTAGCTAAAGAACAGTTGAAAATTATAGTAGTATGGCTTGTATTTTTAATCATATTTATATTTGATATTATAAGTTACGTAGGTAAATATGATAAGAAAAAGTTTCAAGATAATATAAAAAGTTCTACTATATATAAGTTGCTTAAAAAAGTATGTAGTGGTGTAAAGAAAATGCTATCTATAGTTAATACTGATAGAGGCACCAATGGTTTAGTTATGTTGCTAACTATCTCATTGATTGTATTTGCAATAGTTGTTATGGTTACAATGCATTACTTGGATTGTTATGGGAATAGCAATTGGGTCTTTTTCTCTGGTATTGTATACATGATAGCTTATATATCTATAATCACGTATATTTTATCCAAAAAATCTAGGTACTTTCATCATATTGTAAAAAACACAGAATTAATATCAAAGGGGGATTTTTCCATAATCATAGAAGAAAATGGAAATAGCCCATTTGCAAAGCTGGCTAAAAATATAAATACTATAAGGTATGGTTATTCAAAAGCACTAGAGGAAAGGATACAAAACGAAAGATTGAAAACTGAGCTTATATCCAATGTATCACATGATTTAAAAACTCCATTGACTTCTATAATAAACTATATAGATATTTTAGGAAGAGAAGATATATCTGAAGAGGAGAAAAGAGATTATCTTAAAATTTTAGAAAATAAGTCATTACGACTTAAAACTTTAATTGAGGACTTATTTCAGATATCTAAAATTAACAGTGGTAATATAGAAATTCATAGGGAAGATATAGATATAGTAGAGCTTATACAACAGGTTTTGGGGGAATATTCCAACTATTATAGTGGAAAAAATATAAAATTTAAATTAAATTCATTTAAGGATAAAGTTATACTTTGTGTAGATGGTAAACAAATTTCAAGGGCAATAGAAAACTTAGTTTCTAATGCGTTGAAATATTCTATGGAAAATACAAGGGTATATATAGATATATCAGAAAAGGAAGGAGAAATATTAATTTCATTTAAAAATATAGCATCTTACGAAATGAATTTTGATGTAGAAGAAATATTTGAACGTTTTAAAAGAGCAGATCAATCTAGAAATTCCCAGGTGGAAGGTTCTGGACTTGGACTAGCAATAGCAAAAAGTATAGTAGAAATTCATGGAGGAAGTATGTATATAGATAAGGAAGGAGATTTATTTAAGGTATTTATAATTTTAAATAATAATTAATCAATATAGTCCCTAGAGATTTTTAACTACTTAGGGACTATACTTTTCCAATTATCAATGTAAGAAACATTTATTTTATAAAAGTTATAAATTGTCCTCGAGAAGTTATTTCAACTATATTAGTGGATAATTCATTGCAATTTTCAAATAGCTTATCTTTAAACTTTTT
The DNA here is from genome assembly GCF_000619945.1 of Clostridium lundense DSM 17049. GTDB lineage: Bacteria > Bacillota > Clostridia > Clostridiales > Clostridiaceae > Clostridium_AO > Clostridium_AO lundense. The sequence goes on from NZ_JHVC01000002.1 coordinate 341,558, forward strand.
AGTAATAGAAGTTTTAGCCCAAAAGTGCATTGGAATAAACATTCTAGGGTGAACTTTATTTATAAAATATTCTCCACCAATATGGCTAAACTCATGTAATCTTGGATCTACAGGGAAAAATGCAATATCTATATTGTGCTCACAAATTCTATTCATTTCTTTTTTAAAATCTAATTCCATTTTTACTCTATTTTCTATAGGTTCATCTGTCCAATTCCACCAGTTAAAATCACCAGAATGAAATAAGGTTATACCATCTACTTGAACTAGAAAGGCTACTCCAATATCTGTGGAGTGAAAGGTTCTTATATAAATATTTTCTAATTCTAAAGTTTTATTTTCCCAAACTATATAGTAATTGTTTTTATATTCAGGTAGAGTTATATCGCTGCTTAAAATATATTTTATATTAGGATTATATTTTTGCCATTCCAATATAACAGGGTTAAAATGATCGCGATGACCATGTGAGGAAAATACGAATACATTTTTTTTGTTGTTAAGATCTTCAGAACCAATTACTCCATTTGATAAGTTCATTTCTCCACCAATAGGTTTATTATTATAGTAATCAAATATTAAAAAACAATTTTTAGTTTCTACTGCAAAACCATCATGATATAAATAGTGAATTTTAGCGTCTATTTTTTCCATATATAAAACACCTCATAAAAATATTTTCATAGTAGCTTTACAAATTATTATATCATTTTAAGTGTCTTTAGTATAAATAAAGTTTTAGGCTTTAGCATGAATATATATAATAAAATTTATTGACATGAATTGTATACTTATGCTAAATTTAATCATAAATTGTTATTTATTTCATAGGTAAAGTTTGGGTGAAGCAGAACTTTAACTAAGGGAAGTTTTAATTGATTGTTTATTAGAAAGGAATGGGGAAATAATGAAAGAGAGAGAAGAGGTGGATTTAAAAAAGGGATTAGGGCTTATATCTACCACGGCCATAGTAACTGGGAATGTTATGGGATCTGGTATTTTTTTGTTAGTAGCATCCTTATCACGAGAGTGTAGTCCAGGTTCTGCTATGCTAGGTTGGATTATAAGTGGATTAGGAGCAATTTTTATGGGGTTATCTTTTGCAAATTTAGGAGCTAAAATTCCCAAAACAGGAGGACCTTATGAATATGTAAAAGAAGCTTTTGGAAACTTTATGGGATTTACAAATGCTTGGCTGTTTTGGAATTCCTATTGGATAGCTATTATAGCATCTTTAGTATCAGCAACAGCTTATGTAGCTGCGTTTATACCATTTTTAAATGAAAATAGACTAGCAGCATTTTTATTTACAAGTGCGGTATTATGGGTGTTTACATATATAAATATAAAGGGAATAGAGGAAGCAGCAATGTTTCAAACTATATTAACTACAGCAGTAATAATTTTATCTATAGTGTTTGTTTTTGTAACAGGATCTAAATTTAATATGAAAAACATAACCCCTCTTTTCCCAGAAGGAAAAGGACTTGGATCAGTAAGTGCAGCTATCTCAATAACATTATGGGCATTTTCTGGATTTGAAGCAGCAGCAGTTTCAGCTGGAGAGGTTAAAAATGCAAAAAGAAATGTAAAGCTTGCTACTATATTGGGTATAGGTATAAGTATTATATTATATTTTACTTTAAGTTTCTCAACTATGGCAGCTATAAGTCCAAAGGATTTGGCTAAAGTGGATGAAAATTATGTAGAAATATTAGCGCCTTACTTTGGTAATACATTTGCATATATAGTTATTATAACGGAACTTATAGGCATATTTGGAACGGCCTTTGCTACCATATTAACTACAGCTAGAATGTCTTATGCAGCAGCTAAAGATAATATGTTTCCAAAGATATTTCAAGGAATTAGTCCTAAATATCAAACACCATCATCATCACTAATAATAGCAGCAGTTTTAGGAAATATATTGCTTGCAATGAATTATACAAAAAGTTTATCCCAACTATTTACTTTCATGATACTTTTATCAAATCTATCATGTTTGCCTATATATGCTTGCACATCATTAGCAGATATTAAGTTATGGAAAAAGGGAAATAGAAATTCTACATTTCTCCAGTTGCTAAAATACTCCTTAATACCAATGTTAGGGTTTGTATATGCAGTATGGGCAATATATGGATCAGGTTTAGAGAGCATAATTTATTGCTTAGTATTAATGGGAGCAGGAGTGCCAATGTATTTTTATCAGAAAAGAAAGAACATATCTGTTATGGGAAACAAAGATATGTATATTGATTTATTAGAATAATATTATAATTTTAGGCTCATATTTTAAATTTGAAATAAATTTAAAATATGAGCCTAAATTGATTTTTACTTAGAATTATTGATGAATTTTCTTATATCAGTATCCAATTTATCAAGAATATAAATTGATGGAATTAAAAATCCTATTATACCAAACAAGGTAGTATTATCAAATTTAGAACCAATAAATACACCTATAAGTGCAGTTACAAGTGATAACATAATAAACATTCTTATACCCCCACCATATTTATTAAACTATAATGTTATTATACAATAAAAAATTATATGTTATGAAAAACTTTATATTATAGAGGAATGTTTAAGGAATTTAAAGGTCTGTATAGGGAATATTAATTAATGAAAAAATATTTAGATACAGTAAAAAGTTAGAGATAAATCAGGTGGGAAATAATATGTCAGAAATTATAATAAGACCGTGTAAAAGTAGTGATGAGAATGGAATATTAGAGGTGTGCTATAAAACAGCATGGAGAATGGTAGACAGATAACTAAATTATTTAGTGTGCATGAAATGAGGTTTTTATATGGAAGAGAATAGTTTAATAAACAAAAGAAGCTATAAAGAAATAAGAAGATACAAGTGGTACAAATTATTTATTATAGGGCTTATAACTTATATATTAGGATTAATAGTTTTGATATGGACTGGAAATCCTATACTATTTCCCTCAATAGTTATGTTAGGAAATTTTCTTATACCTGTAACATATGTGGCTTTTTTTTATGAAAAAAGACGTTTAAGTAATATAAACATGACAGATACTGTGGCAGCTTTCTTTTATGGAGGTTTTCTAGGAACTTTTGCAGCAGCTATACTAGAACCTATTTTTATTCATGGCTTAAATTTTAAAGACGCTATAATAGTTGGAGTTATTGAAGAGTTTACAAAAGCTTTAGGAGTATTATTTATATATAAACGTAAAAGACATAAGTTAGAGATAGACGGTATAATATTGGGGGCGGCAGCAGGTATGGGATTTGCAGCATTGGAAAGTATAGGATATGCTTTTACATTTTTCTTGAATAGCAAAGGAAGCTTATCACTTACTGTTTATATTACTATGCTAAGAGGAATATTAGCGCCTTTAGGGCATGGGACTTGGACAGCTATTTTAGCTGGAATATTTGTTAGGGAGAATAGGATTGGACATTTTACTATAAACAAGAAGGTTATAAGAGCTTATATAGTAGTAGTTTTATTACATGGGCTTTGGGATGGGATACCTTCTATTATGCAAATTATTATGCCAACAGCAGTAGCTGTCTTTATAGGACAATTTATAGTAGGCTTTACAGGCATTTTTATTCTTATAAGATTATGGCTCCAAGCCAAAAGACAGGCAATAGAGGATATTAAACAATAGAAAACTTCTTATGTACAAATAAAAGAGGCACTTTTTTCATATATATTATTAAGAACGTGTATGAAGAAGGTGAAACTTTGAGTAAATTTAAAGATAAAAATACCAAATCAAATATGGATATAAAAACCAATTATAAAGATAAAAAATATAAAAAAGTTGTTAATGGTATAGAGTTGCAAAAGGCTTTAAATGATAAAGATACAGAAATTATATTTTTAGAGGATGGGGAATATAATTTATTGAATAATAAAATAACAATATCACTAGATAATAAGATTATAGTAGGAAGTGATGGAGCTGTTTTTATAGATGAAATAGTAATTAAAGCAGATGCTTTTTTACAAAGAGTAAAATTTATTAATAAATCTAAAACATATAGAAATGATGTAATTATACATATTTTAGGTGGGGCAGAGGTTGTTTTGGATGGAATAATCATTGATGGATGCAATTTGGAAGAAACTGTTGGAATAAATTTAGAAAAGAATAGTGGAAGTAAAATTACTTTGATGAATTCGTATATTAATAATGTAGATACAGGAATAGAAGTTAACGAAAATAATATTTTAGGTAAAATAATAAATAATAAGTTTAGTAATATATTGATAGGTATTAAAAATTTAGGACAGGGATCTGTTATAGAAAATTTATACAATGTAATTTATAATACTTTTGAATTTAAAGAAAAAGGCATAGCTATAGCTTTTTCAACAGGAGTAAATTTAGGTAAAGATAAGGTGAGGTTGGTAACAGATGGCATAAATTTTGCAAGGATATTAAGTATAAATAATGGATATGCACTAGTAAAGGGTTATGGGATATTTAATCATATTAGCACTAAAACTTTCAAGGTTAGTAATGGAGAAGAATTAGATAAGGCTATACAGAATAGTGATAACGGAAATATAATATTGCTTTCTAAAGGGAAATATTATGGCAATATATGTATTACTAAAGAGATAGCTATAATAGGTGAGGATGATGTATCAATAATTCCAAGTGAAAATTATGATGAGGATTTTACTCAATATGGACTAAGGATCAATAGCAGTAACTTATTTATAAAGAATTTAACTATAGATGGAAAGGGAAATGGTAAGTTAAGGAAAGATATATGTTATTTTAGAGATGGAATTAGATATGAAGGAGAAATAAATAATAATAATAAATTTGTAAATATACACATTAAGAATATTAGAAGAAGAGGAATATCCATTTGGCCTGAAAATATAAGAGGTACAGAAATAAGGAATTGCATTGTTGAAAATGTATTAGAGCAGCAATACATATATATGAATGGATCAGGAAAAATAAAGAACTGCATATTAAATAATGCAGTTGTTAGCATTTGCCAAAGCATGGACTATGCTAAAAATAAGAAATAAAGTGTACTTTTATATAAGACACACACTAAATTTAATTGGTGTGTGTTTTTTTACTTGCTGTAATAGATAGAAGTAATTTAAGGAACGTATTTCACATTAACAGTGACAAATTACATTTGATAAGCATAATATAAACAAGGAATATAATAAATTAATTATTTGTATAATTATTAGACAAGTAATTAAGGGGGAAAATATATGGTCCAAGGAAGTTCAATGGGGTAAAAGAAATTTACAAAGGCTATGAAAGTGAAATGCAGTTATTAGTAATACCAAATGGGACAAATATTAACTCTAGAATTCCTGTACATTATTTAGGAAGTAATGGTATTAAATATTTAGAAAATACGAGAGAAATTCAATTCTTAGATAAAGGAACTTATGAAATAAAATTAAAGCTTCTATTAAGTAGCCTAAATGAAGCAGATAGTATAGGAGTAAGGCATGGAGAAGATTTAATACAAAAATATACAATTCCAATAAGAGGAAATGCAGAAGTCACACTTGTATTTACTATAAATATAGAAGATATAAATATAAAAATGACTATTGTAAATACATCCGATGATAAATTAATAATTAATTCAAGTAAAGGAGGATTATATATGGAGAGTACAGAAACTCTTATAGCCCAAGGTACAACGCCGTTACAAATTCAGGCTATAAATGTCAATAACAAAACTGTAACTATATTAGCAAATCAAGTTTTTAGTGGAAGCGAGATTTTTAAAGTATACAAAGACAATATTACACAAAATGTTGAAGTTACAGCTGTAAATGATTCAGTTGAACCTGCTAACAATAAAAAAGTATTAGTAGCTAATGGCAGATTTGAAACTGATGTTAAATACAAAGTAAAACTTAAAAAAGGATCTGAAGAAGCAGAAACAGAATTTACAGTTGGCTTATCTACAGAGCCACCATTAAAAATAACCACAGGGGTTTTTGGAGACAGAATACTAAATGTAAAATTTAATGTGCCAATCCAAAATTTAAGTTATATAAAAGATGACATATTGGGTAACTTTTATATAGTATACTATGATAAGGACGTAATTGGCATAAATAGTACTGAGGGGGCACTATGGTATGGTAGCATTGAAAGCACAATAGAAGAAGATGGAGCAGATAGTTATGAATCAATAGTTAGGGTTGCTAAAGACTATAGATCTATGGAAATTCAATTTAATAAAATATCTATGCCAATAGGAACCCATTACGTAATAGCAAATTTTAGTAAAGAGCAAAGTTTTTTAAATAAAGAAAATATGTTAAAGGACTTTTCTGATGAGGGAAGAATTGTTCCAATAATGGCCGGAGAATTCGCTCCTCAAAAAGGTGCTAATGCAGCTATTCCTCAAAATGTAACTGTTATTAATGTTAATGAAATTATTGTAAAATTTGATAAACCAGTATTAAATTTATATAGTGAAAGAAATGTGATATATGTTAATAACAATATGTACAATATTGAATCAGTAACAAGAGAAGGAAATGCTTTTGACACTTTAAGATATAAACTTAATAGTTCAAATCATTTACCAATTGGAAAAGTAGATATAACAATAGATAGAATAACTGATGCTAATGGATATAAAACAATGAAAAAACCTTTTCCTGGTATTGAAGTTATAGAAGTACCACCTAAGATGGTTAAAGCTGAACAAGTTCTAACACTAGGAAATGATGAAAAAACTGGAGTAAAGGTTACCTTCTCAAAAGCTATGAAGGATACTGATGGTGATGGAGGAGTAAGAAATTCAAAATATTATAAAATTAAAAATTTAGACGGAAAAGAATTTTTAATAGATAGCACAATACAATATAATAATAATGACTTCTCGGCAATATTAACTACTAGCAAATTGGATGAAGGAAAATATAAATTATTTGCCAGTGGAATACAAGACACCTTAGGACTAGTTATGGATGAGCAGGAAGAAGATTTTGATGTTATAGATAATACTGCACCAAAGGTATTAAGTATTACATTTAGAAATAGAGCAATGATTATAAAGTTTGATGAAACAATGCAACTTTTACCTCCTCATTCTATAATAGAAAGAGAAAATTATTTAATTGAAGATAGAAGAGTTAATGGTCCGCAGAGTAAGAAAGAAGTTCTACCAACAGATACTACTATGTTAGCTATGAATGATAATAAATGGGTTAGAATTACATTACCAAGCAGTTTCAGTATGCTGCCTTTAGTAGTAGATCCAAATTATTTAGTTCATATAGGATATTCAAAACTTAAGGAACCAGTGTATGTACAGAATATAGCTAATAATATCTATCCATTAGAGGAGTTGCAGCAAATAAAAGAAAAAATTGAAGAGTTTGATATTTCCAATGGAGTAGTTGCTGTATTCTCAGATTCTCAACTTTTGTATAAATATTTAGGTAAAAATGAGCTAGATAAGGCTTTATTAGATCCAAAGGACTTTATAGTAATATTAGGAACAAATCCAGGCAAGCCAATCATTCCTTTACAAGTTATAGCAAAGGAAGATAATATTATAGAATTTAATTTCGCTAAAGATACCTTTGATGCATCAAGTAATACAGTATTTATAAAGACCAAGGATTCAGATATAGTATCTAAGGATATTTATGGATATCCAATAGCTAGTGGCAAATCTACTGACGGAAAAGCTATAAATAAATTAAAGGCTGAATTAGAGGCTATTAGTTTAGTATTTAGCGATAATAAATCAGCTGTATTAAGAATGGTATTCAATAAATCTATAGGTACTTTTGATGCAAGTGATTTTAGATGTACATTGAATGATGAAAATACTATATCAATAAAGTGGGATGGACAAAGTTTTGATAATGATAAAGTATTTCAATTGTTGTTAGAAATGAATCAACAACTGTATTATAATGATAAACTACAAGTAAGCTTAGCAGTTCCTGAAGAGCTAATAGGAACAAAGGATACTGATGGAAATACAATTAAAGTATTTGAGCCAATGGAAGTATCAAAATTTATAGCAAAATCAATTATATGGGGAAGAAGCAGTTCTGTAGGATTGGCTAATAATAAAGTTACTATAGAATTTGATAATGAAATTGATCCAAAAACATTAATTACTAATACCACATTTGAAACTGATCCTTCAAGCTATATTCCATGGGATGGAAAAAATCCATTTGACATACCAGCTGGCAAATTAAATATAGTTAAGGATACGTCTAATATTTATATGATAATATCAGGAAATGAATCTTTTGGATCAGTTGATATAATGAGTAAAACTGAAAATGGATTTATTAGCGCACCATACACTAATAGCAATAAAGTAACACTAGCTCTGGTAGAAAGCAAAAAAGTTGTATTAGAATTCAGCAATGATGAAACAGGTTCAGCTAATACTTCTGAAATAAAATCTGTAAAATATATACCAGGTATAGATAGTAAATTTAATACAGTAAAAGATATAAGAAATATTTTATTCTTATATGCTAGTTATAATCCAACGGGTGTACCAACCGATGTGTGAAACGTTACCTAATAAACTAATTATAGTGAAATAGGTAGGAGATGAATCCCTAATTTCTTATGGAATTAGGGATTTATTGTATCCGAATTGCTTTGCTGAGATGATAGATGAAAATTCTATTTATAATTAATAGTCTTTTTTAGGTTATACCCTAATACTCCTACATGCATTTAAAACTAACTATTTAAATGTATGAAGCTAGGTGAAGTCGTAATCTATTATGATGCGGGGGTCTTTAAAAGGTTTCTATGGCTAGGAAATCGAACCCATGATTGAAGCATATTAAATTTATTTAAGCCATTGTCGGGTTGGTTTAAATTCTTTCTTTTGAAATATAGAAATGAGAATAGGAATAATTTAGACTATTAAACCTATTTAGTTTAATATGTATAGTGGGGGCCTAAGGAAATCAAAAAAAGGGATAGGCAAAGTGAAACGTTTGAGATTTTGTATATGGAAGAGGGTTAGCTCTAATGAAGTATATGAAAAGTCAGCGAATCCATAGTAGCTATGAAAGTCTGCCTCTATTATATTTAATAAACACATGGAATTATAGATAATGAGGAAAAAACAGACAGAGCCAAGGGATTCAGTCCATAGTATAGAAAAACCCCATTGATTTTTGCTATATATGGATGGAACGCCGTGTGATGGAAAACTATCATGCACGGTGTGGACTGGGGGAAAATCCGTATAGTTTGATACTAACAAGGATTACCTATCAGTATAATATAATAGTTGTACAGCCGTTAGAAAGAGCAGAAGATAATCCGTTTAAAGGTGGAAGGTTAACTGGATATAATTATATATTATTAGTAAAAGATAATCAGTTATATATAAATTATGGACTAGAAGATGAAGTAACAGAAATTATTGGAGATGTAAAAGTTACAGGCAAGCTATCCAGTGGACAGCAAGTCAATTTATTAAGCCTAAATATAATAGGAACTTTGTATTTGGACGTTTATCAAGGAAACGTTGATATAGATGGAAGTACTCCATCTGATATGATTACTGTATAATAAGAGATATACCCTTAAACTCGTTAGTTTTTAGAGTTTAGGGGTATATTTTTACCACATAGGAGTTTGATTTATTTTAATTAAATAATATCCATCGGGAACATTTTCATCATCAATAGTTTTCAAATTTATATCTAAAACAATATCTTGATTTTCATAATAAATGCCGCTGCCCTTTAATGAAATAGAAGAGTCTTCTGTATTTATATCTCTACATATAATAAAAGGCTCAGACTCTATATTAAATTCTTCACCATTTATAGAAACAATCTTAAACTTATAGGTTCCAGACTTATTATCTGGAAGTTTAAAGCTTAAATCTGCTTTTCTATTAACAAAATATTTAGAAAAGCAAAGTTTGAATTTATTGGAATCATAATTATCATTAATAATTTGTAAAGATATAAAGTCATTTGGGTTAAATGAATTTAAAGGTATGATTTTATATTTTCCACCAAGTCCCGAACTTTCATCGTGTAAATTAAATGATGTGAAAGGTACATCATTTAATGTTAATTTAACATCATCCATACTCAAATTTGGTAAAGGAGGATTTAGTGATATCAACAATGAATTAATGTCTATATCTAATACGCTTAAATCTAATAAATTCTTAGACATAATAATCATTCCTTTAACAAAGCCAGAAGACTAAGTCTTCTGGCTATTAAGCATACTATTGAAGATCAGCGGCAAAGGATACTTCATAATTTCCTTCTACAGCATCACCAGCAGCGTTGTTTAAGGTTACTGTAGCGGTTATTATACTTCCTGCATACTTAACTAGATAATTTTTTGGAAGAGTTATTGAGCTATGAGCTGTATCAGGAGCATTACCAGATCTAAATTGAGCACTTTGAACAGCACTAAAATCTTGGCCATTTACTTTATCTAATGTTAATTTATAGTCACCAGTTTCAGCTGGCATTTCATAACTATAGCTAGCATCATGTCCAGTATAATCTTCAGCAAAATCTAATAATATTCTATCAGATTTACCATTTGCATCACTTATTTGAATTAAGAAAATATCAGTTTGTGAAAAATCTACTGTTGGATCTATTGTTGCAGTAGTAGCTGTTGGAGCAGGATCAGCAGCTAAATCAAAAGCTGTAAAATTTTCAAAAGCACTTGTACCTGAATTATATTTTCTTATTATAACATCTGCTTTTACTAAAGCGTCACCAGTTCTACTTCCTACTGTAATTGCTACTTTATCTAAAGCTATGCTAGTCATTGACAAACTATAAGCATTTGCCATAAAAAATCTCCCCTTATTTTAATATTATTAAGAAGAATAAATTCTTCCTAAGTATTAAAGCTTTTGTGAAAATACAATTATAGTTAACATATCTTTTGTTCTCTAATAATATAGTATTCAAAGGGGAGATTTTGGTTCATAGTTATTTTGGGTCCTTTAATATTTTTACTTCAACTTTTTCTCCTATTAAAATATCTTTACTTCCATTATTGATTGCACCTGTTAAATAGTACATTCCTTCATTAGATATTCGAGTTTTTAGTGTTCCTAAACCATTTTCAAATTTAACATATTCATATATTCCTCTTATTTTTATATTAGAAATTCCTTCAGCATTCTTAATAGTTTTATTTATAGAGGAACTTTCACCTTCTAAATAAACTTTAGAGTTAGCTTTAAGTTTACCAATAGAAGTATCAGATTCTAATTGAATAAGAGTATTATTGGCAGGTTGTTGGATTACAAGTTCACCAATAAGTCCATTACATTTTATATTTGTTGGTTTATCTACAACAATTGTTGTGTTTAGAAAATTCCCATTAAGATATATTGTACTGCTAGAATCAATAGGCGATATTTTTAATATTAAGTTTTTAGGGGGAAGAGCATCACTGGCAAAAATATTAGAAGTTTTATTTAGCACTATCCCATTTGTTTGAGTGAAATTCCCCATTAATACTACAGTATCTGAAGAAGTAGTATTTAAAACTATTGGAAGATTTATTTTAAAATTAGTATCAGCCTCTAGTGTACATGAAGTATTTAAATTTATATTGGAATTATTAAAATTACCAGATAACTTAACGTATGATTTTTGGAGATTATCACCAGAAAGACATACATCTATATTATCAATATTAACTCCATCACCAATCACTTGAATATTAATAGGATTATCGCCTTTAATAAGGAGTTTTTTTGTAGTGAAATTGTTTTTAAGAATTATATTCTTAAAAAATGACATTAATATAATCTCCTTTCTATATAAACAGAGTTCTTGGCTTCAGAAGGAGTTTTTGCTCCTACTGAAGCTTAGAAATCGTTATCCAGGGACGTAACCGCTCTTTATTCCAACTTTAAAGAAAAGCAGAGAACCCAAATCTTTGATTTGGTGTGAATCGCTTTCACAGAGTGCGATGGGAGTATTAAAGCGGGTAGTCATCGGATAAATTTACTGTATATATTCATAATATGATTAAGTTAAAAATAATTACCATAATAAAAAGATGAAAAATAAAAAAGCTGAACTTTAATACAATTATTTTCAAAGTTCAGCTTTGTTTCATTTAAATTATTATAAATTAGTTATTATGCAAAACCTAGTGCTCTAAAAAAAGTTGTTACTATAAAACATATTAATAATCCTGCTGTTGTGGGAACTAAAAAGGAAACTACTGTCCATTTTAAACTTTTAGTTTCTCTTTTTATAGTTAAAAGAGTAGTGGCACATGGAAAATGCATTAAGCAAAATAGCATTACATTTATTGCTGTAAGCCAAGTCCAACCATTTGAGATTAATAAGTCTCTTAGAGCTGATAAATTTTCTAATTCCAACATTGAGCCTGTAGCCATATAGCTCATTATCAAAATAGGCATAACAATTTCATTAGCAGGAAGTCCAAGAATAAATGCCATTAATATATATCCATCCATACCAATTAAATAGGCAAAGGGATTTAGAAATCCTGCAGCATGAGCAAGTATACTCATATTACCAACTTTAATATTTGCAAATAACCATATTATAAGTCCAGCTGGTGCTGCAACTATTATAGCTCTTCCTAATACAAATATAGTTCTATCTAGAATTGAACGTACAATTATTCTACCTATTTGAGGCTTTCTATAAGGAGGAAGTTCTAATGTAAAAGATGAAGGAATTCCTTTAAGTAAAGTTTTTGATAAAATTTTTGAAACTAGTAGAGTCATAATAACACCAAGTATGATTACTGCAGTAATAGATAGAGCAGCAATTATGCTTTTTTGTTCATTTCCTGCGGATCCAGCTATAAATATAGTAGTAATAGCAATTAATGTAGGAAAACGACCATTACATGGTACAAAAAAGTTAGTAATAATGGCAATTAACCGCTCTCGTGGAGAATCTATTATTCTACATCCTACAACTCCGGCAGCATTACAGCCAAATCCCATGCACATAGTTAATGCCTGTTTACCGTGAGCGCAAGCTTTTTTAAAAAAGTTATCTAAGTTAAAAGCCACTCTAGGTAAATATCCCAAGTCTTCTAGAAGAGTAAACAATGGAAAGAATATAGCCATAGGAGGTAACATAACAGATATAACCCAAGCTAAAGTTTTATAAATTCCCAGAACTAAAACTCCATAAAGCCATTCAGGCCAACCATTATTTAAAAATAAATAAGTAAGTTTATCTTCTATAATGCCAAACATATTAGCAAGTGCTTCTGAGGGATAGTTAGCTCCTTTAATTGTAATCCAAAATATTATAGCTAACATACATATCATAATAGGAATACCAAAGATTTTAGAAGTTAATATGTTATCTACTTTTCTATCAAAATAATTATAGTTCTCATTTTTAAATGCAACTACCTTGTTACTTATTCCTTCTGCTAAAGTAACAATACTTTCTACAATTTTATCTCTTAAACTGGTATTTTTAACATCACAATTTAAACAAGCTGAACAATTATAATCTATTTTAGAATAAGCATTATTTAAAAGAGATAATTTTTTTTCTATGTCAAATCCTATATATTTATTTATAGAATTCATTATAGTTTTATCATTATCTAAGAGTTTTAGACATAACCATCTAGTATTTACCTTATTTTTTACTAATGGAGATACTTCTTTTTCTAAGAAACTTATTTTATTTTCTATAGATTCATTATATTGAACCTTTAATGGAATAGTTTCAAGTTTCCCTTGGGAAACTTGAAGCACCGCTTCCATTAAATCATTTAAACCTTCACCATCTCTTGCATTAGTGCCTATTACAGGTACTCCTAAAAGTTTTGACAGCTTATCAATATCTATTTGAATTTTTTTCCTTTTAGCTTCATCCATTAAATTTACACAGACTACTACCTTATCAGTCATTTCAAGTATTTGAAGTACTAGATTTAAATTGCGTTGTAAGGAAGTAGCATCTGTTACAACTATAGTAGCATGGGGATTAGCAAAACATATAAAGTCCCTAGCAATTTCTTCTTCTGCAGAATTAGAAAGTAATGAATAGGTTCCAGGTAAATCTACTAAAATAAAATTGTTATCTTTAAATTTGTAATTACCTTGTGCCGTAGTTACTGTTTTTCCTGTCCAGTTCCCAGTATGCTGATTTAATCCAGTTAAACTGTTAAATACAGTACTTTTACCGGTGTTTGGATTGCCAGCTAAAGCTACAACAATATCATTTGGTGAAGTTAGTTTTATATCTAGCATTTCTTTTAGAGCACCTGCTCCAGTAGATTGACTAGTTAGGCCCATGATTTAACCTCCAAAAAAATTATTACATTAATTGAACTAATATTTTACTCGCTTCTTCAGAGCGAAGAGCAATTACAGTACCACGAATTTCATATGCTATTGGATCTCCTGAGGGGCTTTGTCTTAAAGATTCAACTTCTGTACCTGCAATAAGACCAAGATCTAACATTCTTCGTCTAGAAATTCCTTCAGAAGTTAGTTCTGTTACTTTAGCAGTGCTTCCTATAGGAATAAGATTTAAAGGGATTATTGGATTTTCCATAAAAAATACCTCCATAAATATTACATAGTATAATTCATATTCTTATTAAAAGTTAGTCCTGTGAAAGTTTTTAATATATCTATTTATAATATATTACTAATTAATGGATTTGGTTACACATATATTTATAAAGAGGAGGTGTTTTATATTGAGCAAGGGAGATTTCTATACTGTTCGAGGATATGAAATTTTAGAAAAGGAAAAGAATGTTTTAACCCATAGTATGGAAGATTATTTGGAGATGATTTACAGAAAAAGTTTAGAGGAAGGATATACACGCATTAACGTTCTTGCAGAATCTCTTAATGTGCAACCACCTTCTGCCACAAAAATGGTACAAAAGTTAACCAAGTTGGAGTTCGTTAACTATGAAAAGTATGGAATAATTCAATTAACACAAAAAGGAGAAGCTATGGGGGAATTTCTTTTAAATAGACATGAGATAATAGAAGATTTTTTTAAAACTATCGGAGTCAAAGAGGAAATATTGGTCAATATTGAGCTTATGGAACATAATATTACTAATGATGCCTTAAATAAAATTGAGAGATTAAATTATTTCTTCAAAGACAATTATGATGTTAAAAAAAGATTTTTAGAATATACAAAGAATAAATGATTCATAATTGAGGTAAGCAGAGTTAATTAACTCTGCTTATGCTTTTTCAATGATATAAAATCTTTCATAGCATTAAATTTATAGTAATTTATAGATTTCATAGTTTCTAATATAGCAAAAATATTAGAATAGAGAAAATGTATATTATCTATATTATTGCCCAAAGTTTTAGATAGGGGAAGAGCAGCCAGAGCAACATTATAGAGCACCATCTGAAAAATGAAGAATGATTAACATTGCGTTGGATAAGTTTCCTTGGGTAGGATAAGTCAATTACAATCATACATACCTCTACATAAGTGTTTAATATTTATTATATGAAAAATGTTAAGTTTTTGTGAAGAATTCTTGACAAGTTGTTAATAAAAATATAAGCTAATAATATAGCCTTCCTAACGATAGGTAGTTAAAGGAGACGTAAAATGTATACAAAACAAAAATTATTAGAGTCAGCTTTTCGACTTTTTGCAGAAAAAGGTCCGGACTTTTCCTTAAATGAGGTGGCGGAAGAAGTAGAAATTAAGAAACCATCTATTTATGCACATTTCCAAAGCAAGGAGGATTTGTTGCATAAGGTTATAGAGGGAGAAATAGACAAGTACTTTTTAAAAATAAATGAGGAAATCGATAGCTTTTCTGAAAATGAACATAGTATAGAAAAAATATTAGAAAAAACATTTGTAGCTATACTAAATTACTATGATTCTTTGGAAAAGTTATATTTTTGGAAGAGGATAACGCTTTTACCACCTAAGGGATTTGAAGTAGCGTTAATAGAAAAAGCTAAGCAACTATTAAATGACAGATATCATGCAGTTGAGGGCCTTATTTTAAAGGGTATGGAGGAAGAGATAATAATAAAACAGTCTGTTCAGCCTATTGTATTAAGTTATTTTGCTACTATTCATGGGATATTAGATAGTGTAATAATTTACAAAGAGGAAGATTTAACCCAGTATTATCATAGTATATGGGAAAATTTTTGGAGGGGAATTAAAAAATAGGAGGAGTATAGTAAATGTTCACACCAAAGTTGTTTTCTATTGTTAAAGAAGAAGGACTGCAAAAAGAACAGTTAATGAAAGATTTTATTGCAGGAATAATTGTGGCAATCATTGCGTTACCATTATCTGTGGCTTTAGGTATTTCATCAGGAGTATCTCCTGAAAAGGGGCTTATTACAGCCATAATAGCAGGATTTATTATATCACTTTTAGGTGGAAGTAGAGTTCAAATTGGAGGACCTACAGGAGCATTTGTAGTTATCGTATATGGTATAATCGAAAAATATGGTATTCAAGGGCTGACTATTGCTACTATTATGGCAGGTGCATTTTTAGTAGTATTTGGATTATTAAAATTTGGTGATTTAGTTAAATACATACCTTATACTATTACTATAGGATTTACTGCTGGTATTGCAGTAGTATTATTTTCTACACAAATTAAAGACTTTTTAGGATTAAACATAAAAAATGTTCCTTCAGAGTTTATACCTAAGTGGTATAGCTACATTACACATATAAACACAATTAATCATTCTGCTTTGTTAATAGGACTTATATCATTATTAATTATAATTTATTGGCCAAAGATTAATAAAACAATTCCAGGTTCATTAATAGCCTTAATTTTTGCTACTATAGCTGTAAAGGCATTTAATTTACCTGTAGAAACTATAGGAAGTCGTTTTGGAGAGATATCTTCAGCTATTCCTAAACCAGTTATGCCTATAATGGATATGAATGTAATTAGGCAATTAATGGGTCCTGCAATTACTATTGCTATTTTAGCAGGAATAGAATCACTACTTTCAGCAGTAGTAGCAGACGGAATGATAGGGGATAAGCATGATTCAAATGCGGAATTGATTGCTCAAGGAGTAGCAAATATTGCCTCAGGACTATTTGGTGGAATACCTGCCACAGGAGCTATTGCAAGAACAGCAGCCAATGTAAAAAGTGGAGGAAAAACTCCTATAGCAGGTATGGTTCATGCTGTTGCACTTTTATTTATTATGTTACTATTTATGCCTTTTGCAAAATTAATTCCAATGACTGCTTTAGGAGCAATACTTATGGTAGTATCTTACAATATGAGCAATTGGAGAACTTTCAAAGCGCTTTTAAAAGCTCCTAGGGGAGAAGTTACAGTACTTATGCTTACATTTACTTTAACAGTAGTATTTGATTTAGTAATGGCCATTGAAATAGGTATGGTATTATCCATGTTTTTATTTATGAAGAAGATGTGTGAACATACAAAAATATCTTCTGTAACTTCGGAAAGAGAATTAGATGATAAGGTATTATTATATGAGATAAGTGGACCTTTCTTTTTTGCAGTGGCGCAAAACCTTAAAGACATTGCTCATGAAATAAAGGATGAAACAGAAGTTGTAATATTAAAGATGACCAAAGTTCCAGTTATGGATGCATCTGCATATAACGCATTGAAAGATATTCATGCTCATTGTAAAAAGCATCATGTTAGGCTTATTTACTCTGAAGTACAAGAGCAGCCGTTAAAACTTATTAAGAGAATGAATATTCATGGAAGACATGATGAAAAGAGATTTTTCCATAGCCATGGCGAGGCACTTCATGAGGCGTTATGTCAAGCTAAAGCAATAGTAAAATAGTGAAAGATGAGCAGTGAAGAATAAGGAAAATAATTTTTTATTGGTATAAAAAATATTATAATTAACAGCCTTGCATTATGCAAGGCTGTTGTTATTTGGTATTAAATATTGATTTTTTATAAAATAAATTAGCCATTAACAATTTTTCCACCATTAACGTGAACTATTTCTCCGGTAATAAAAGAAGCATCATTGGAAGCTAGAAAAACGTAGGTTGATGCAAGTTCTACTGGTTGAGCAGGTCTGCCCATAGCTGTATCCGTTCCAAAAGTAGCAACTTCACCTACATCAAAAGAAGATGGTATTAATGGTGTCCACACAGGTCCTGGAGCTACTGCATTAACCCTTACTCCCATTTTTGCCAAAGAAAGAGCCATAGAACGTGTAAATGTAACTATAGCACCTTTGGTACAGGAATAATCAATTAATCTTTCATCACCTTTATATGCAGTTATGGAAGCAGTATTTATTATTGAGCTACCTTCTTTTAAATAAGGGAGGGCAGCTCTTACTAAATAAAACATACTAAATATATTAGTTTTAAAGGTTTTTTCAAGCTGCTCATCTGTAATATCTAAAATGCTATTTTGAGCATATTGTACCGCTGCATTATTTACTAAAATATTTAGTTGTTTAAATTCATTAATAGTTTTTTGTATGGCATTATTGCAGAATTTATTATCTGTTATATCTCCAGGAATTAATAAACATTTTCGTCCTAAACTTTCTATTATTTTTTTAGTTTCTTCTGCATCTTCATGCTCATCGTAATATACAATAGCTAAATTTGCGCCTTCCTTAGCATAGGCTACAGCTACAGCTCTTCCGATACCACTATCTCCACCAGTGATTAAAGCAACTTTATCATTTAATTTATTTGAAGCTGTATAATTAGGATTGTCAAAAATTGGCTTTGGATTCAGAGTACACTCCATGCCAGGGTGTTTACTCTGATGCTGGCCAGGCAAGGATTTTGGGAAGCTTTTAATAAAATCTAATTCCTTATCCATATGTAATATCATCCTTTCAAAAGTTTACTCTCAAGATTTATTATTAGTAATTTGTTATAGAAAAATACTTTTATTTAGATTATAAGTTTCAATATTATAAATAAAAATAAGGAAAACTCAATATAAATTTTCCTTATTAAAAGTTTAAATTAAAAGATTTTCTAAAGAACAACGAAAGAAAATCTTTCGTATTTACTCTTTATATCTTATAATCGTTCTGTCCTCAACGAGTAAAGTATCTGTGAATTACAGAATCATTTCTTCCCTTAGCAAATACGTCAATTCTATTAGGATTCCAGGATACTGAAGCGGGTTCAGAAGTTAGATATCCGCCAAGGTTTCTCCAGGTACTCCATGTAGATCCGTTCCAGAATCTATAAATAAGCTGATTATTATTTCCTCTAGCAAAACAATCAATTCTATTAGTTCCTCTAGAGGAAGCGCAAGGAGCTGAGGATAAAACACCACCAAGATCTTCCCAATTGCTCCAACGGGAACCGTCCCACCATTTATGAATCAAGGTATTTTTAGTGCCTCTTGCAAATACATCAATTCTATTAGGGCCCCAAGATACTGAACCAGGAGCTGAAGTGAGTTTTCCCCCTAAGGCCTCCCAATCACTCCATCTACGCCCATCCCACCATTTGTGGTATAATTGATCATCAGTACCTTTTACAAAACAATCCAATCTATTAGCTGCCCAAGAACATATTGAAGGGGCAGAAGTAAGTACTCCACCTAGGGATTCCCAGTCACTCCATTTACGGCCATCCCACCATTTGTGGTACATAGCATTATCAGTACCTCTAACTACTACATCAATTCTATTAGGGCTCCAAGATACAGCACTAGGAGAAGAAGTGAGTTTCCCAGCAAGATCC
This sequence comes from Clostridium lundense DSM 17049, assembly GCF_000619945.1. Lineage (GTDB taxonomy): Bacteria > Bacillota > Clostridia > Clostridiales > Clostridiaceae > Clostridium_AO > Clostridium_AO lundense. The sequence goes on from NZ_JHVC01000002.1 coordinate 361,278, forward strand.
TCCCAGTCGCTCCATCTGCGTCCATCCCACCATTTGTGAATTAATTCATTTTTCCTCCCTCTTGAAAAAATATCTAATCTATTTGGTTTCCAAGAAGCTACACCTAGACCTGATGTAATAGTTCCAGGGATTGTTTCCCAATTGGACCATGCTCTAAGCAAAGTATCATCATTTATTATATCTAGTTTGGATCTGTAGTCCCAAGGCATTGTATGCCAATAGTCTTCATACAAAGGTCTTCCGTAATACCACATATAAGGTGGTCTAAAGTTATAAAATGGATATACATCAATAAAGAAATTAGGGTAATAACCATAGGGGCCAAAGTCATAATAAGGATTAATTTGATAAGGATAAAACATAGGATAATTATAGTTTTCCATAATATTCCTCCATATAATGCTATTATATTATATTCAATTTTTTAAAATGTGTTACAAAATTAACTTATCGTCAAGGTTTGATAGATATTAGTCGAAAATGAAATGTGATGTAAAAATATATATTAAATGGAAGGAAAGTAAAGATGAAGTTGTATAAGAATGAACAGTTATATTCAAAGGAAAATGGTTGGCTAAATACTATGCTTGAAGGTTTTGATAGTGTAGCTATTTTAATTTTGGATCAATCATATAAATATATAATGCTAAATAATGGCCACAAAAAATTTATGAAAAGGCTATTGGGCATAGATGTTAAAATAGGAATGAATATTTTAGATATAATTGAAAAGTATGAAAAAAATAATATGAAAGAAAATTTTATAGGCAGAATTAAAGAAAAAGTATCAATTGCTTTTAAAGGAAAAAGTATTATTACTAATGAAGAAGTATTAGTAAAACAAAGTGAAATAGAATATTATCAAATAGAGCTAGTACCTATTAAAGATGAAAAGGGGAATATTATACAAATAGGTATATGTTCATTAAATATAACAGATAACATTAATACTATGAAGTATTTACTTAAAAGAAAATTAGATATTTCAGAGGAATATAAGGAGAAATACAATTTTTTAAGAAATATAAGCCATGAAATAAGGACGCCGATGAATGGAATCGTTGGATTAACAGATATTTTATTAAAGGATGATTTAGATACTAAGCAAAAAAAATACATGAATGCCATTAAAGATTCAGCAACTGCCTTATTGGAAAATGTAGATAACATATTATATAACTGTAAAACTGGAGTAAATAAGTTACCAGTAAACTATAAAGAATTTACTGTTCATAAGCTTATGAATAGTATTCAAAATATGTTTTCAGCTAAACAACAAGAAATGAAACTTAATATAAATTATAACATTGATAAGAATGTTGATAAATGTGTTATTGGGAATGAACTAAAATTGCAACAGGTGCTGATAAATATAATGTCTATTGCAATAAATTTGAGTGCCTGTAGTCAAATTCAAGTTAATGTAAAAGTTCAAGAGAAATTTATGAATTATAATAATAAACATGGAATTAAATTGAAGTTTGAAATACTATATTTAGGGAAAAAAATAAATGAAAGAAAAAATAAAGAGTGTTTTAATTCATATGAGGTAACTAGACAATTAATAAAAGATATAAATGGAGACATTGGTATTAGCAATGATGATTGCTTTAAAAATAACATCTATATCATCATTCCATTTATATTGTGCGATAAAGTTAAAAAGAATATTAAATGTATAAATAATGATGATCAGATTAAAATGAAGTCCATAGAATTAAAAAATGAAAATAAAATAAAAATATTAGTAGCGGAAGATAATTTAGTTAATCAGATGGTAATTAATGAATTAATAAGAATGTTTGGTTGGAAAAGCAATATTGTAAATAATGGTAAAAAGGCAATAGAAGCATTAAAAAATGATAACTATGATTTAATACTTATGGACATTTCCATGCCGGAGATGAATGGAGTGGAGGCAATGAGGGTAATTAAACAAGAAAAAAGGTTTAAGAAAATACCTATAATTGCATTAACAGCATATGCATTAGAGGAGGATAAGGAAAAGCTCATCCAATTGGGTATGGATGATTATTTGTCTAAGCCAATAGATAAAGAGAAATTATATGAAATGGTAAACAAGCATTTAAAACTTAGCTATGAAGATGTTATTAAACAAGATGATATACATTTAAATGATGAATATTCTAATGGATTTAAAAGATTAGATAAAGTTTTAGGAGGAAATACACAATTAATATTGGAATTGGGTAATAAAATAATAGAAATGTTTTCTAAAGAACAGATGGATGAGATAATAGAGTTTGCAGGTAGTGGGAAAATAGTAGAACTTAGAGAGGTAATACATAAATTAAAAGGAGCCATTTCAAACTTTAAGTTAACAAAAGTTACAGAAAACTTAAATACAATTAAAGAAATGGCTATTGCAGGAGATATAAATTCTATATATAATTTAATAGATGAAATAAATGGAGACATAGGAGAATTTAAAAAGGAACTTATAAAGTATTGTAATAATTAAAAGACTATATATGTTAATTTTCTGAAAAATTGACTTTTAAGTAGTTATAGTGTAATATTTTAGTATAAAAACAAGTTATATGTTATCAATAAGACTAATAGAGAATAAGTAGTTATTTTGCTATAAGTATATTGATAGTTTGTTAAATTATTGTGATAAAAAATATAAAATAACTGGTATGATTGATAGAGAGTAAGTGTTTATTCTGCTAGATATAAGCCAGCGTAGTTAGTTTTTACATATTTTAAAAACCAACTACGCTGGCTTTTTTATTTGACCTGTCAATTAGCTTGTATTAACTTGTTAATTAAAAAATTGGTCACAGTTTTTTTATGGGGGGAGTAATGGTGAAAATGAACTATTTATTAAATACTAATTTTAAGGTTGTTAAGGGTGAGAATATAAATATAGAAACTTTTTTACATAGTAAGAGGGTAGCTGCTTATACAAAAAGGATAGCTCAATATATGAATTATTGTTCTAAACAAACTAATACTTTAATTTTAGCTGCATTAAGTCATGACATTGGAAAGTCAAGAATACCTTCAAATATACTTAATAAAAAAGGTAAACTAACAAATTTTGAATTTGAAATTATTAAACAGCATGCTAAATATGGAGCAGATATATTAATAGAAAATAAGCAGTGTAAAGACTTTTGCGATATTATTAAATTTCACCATGAAAACTACGATGGAAGCGGATACTATGGTTTATGTGGCGAACAAATACCAGTTTATTCACGCATAATTCGTATAGCAGATGTTTTTGATGCATTAACCACAAATAGACCTTATAGAAAGGCATATAGTATAGCAAGTGCATTAGAAATTATGGAGTGTGAAAAGTATATGTATGACCCTAAGTTATTTGAAATATTTATTAATCTTGTAAATAGAAATATAAAGGAAATGTTAATTAGTAAGAATATATCATAAGTTGCACAGAAATTATAACATAAAAGAGAAAATAAGATTTAAAGAAATAACTTAAGATAAAAATGGAGGAATGTATATGAAACTTTTAAATAATTTAAAGATATCTTTAAAGTTAATATTAAGTTTTTTATTAGTTGGATGTTTAATGATTGTTATTACTGCAATAGGAATAGGAAGTATGACTAAAATTAATAAGGCTGCTGATGGATTATATTATGATAATATAATAGGGATAAATACAATAAATGATATAGATAAAGATCTATCGAAAATTTATATTGATATGCAATTAATGTCCAATAATGAAAATAAGGGTAGAATAAATGAGCTAAAAAGTGAAATTGATAAATTATCAGCAAACTATAATAAGGATATTCAAGTATATAGAAATGCTATTACAAAAGAAGAAGATAAGAAACTTTTAGATGAATTTGAAGTAAAATTAAAACAATACGAAGAGGTTAGGGAAAACTATATAAATTTGATGGTACAAAATAAAATCGTTGAAGCCAATGAAAAATTTACTCAATTAAAAAATTCACGAGAAAATATGGGAGCTACATTACAGAAAATAGCTGAATTGAATAAAAGTTGGGCAGAAGATGCTGTACATAACAACAAAATTACTTTTAATAATTCACTTAGATTAACTATTATTATAATTATTATATCATTTGTATTGTTAATAGCATGTTCGATTTTAATAATAAGATCTATAACTGTACCATTAAATAAAATAAAGGATTTTTCAGATAGGTTAGCAGAGTATAATTTTTCAGAACCATTAATGGTGCAATCAAATGATGAATTTGGACAAACGGCTACAGCTTTAAATAGGGCACAGGATAACGTAAGCTTTCTTATAAAAGATGTCATGAATAGTTCACAAGATATGAGTGCATCAAGCGAGGAATTGTCTGCAGCTGTTGAAGAGATGACATCAATGTTTGAAAATATAAATGGGTCTACAGCAGAGATAAATTCAGGAGTACAGGAAACAAGTGCAACAGCCGAAGAAGTATCAGCATCAGTACAAGAAATAGAATCAAGTATTTCCATGCTAGCAGGTAAAGCAGTTGATGGAAGTAGTAATGCAATGAAAATAAAACAGAGAGCAGTTGACATTGAAAAGGATACTAAGGAAACAAGCCGAAGTACAGAAGAAATTTATAATGATATAGAAAAAAATATGCTAAGAAATATTGAAAAAGGTAAGGTTGTGCATGAAATTAAGGATATGGCAAATATAATTGGAAACATAGCAGAACAAACAAATCTATTAGCTCTTAATGCAGCTATAGAAGCAGCAAGGGCAGGTGGGCAAGGAAGAGGTTTTGCAGTAGTTGCAGAAGAAGTAAGAAAATTGGCAGAACAATCTTCTTTAGCAGTTGAAAATGTTAAAGCTACTGTAGATGAAGTTCAGGAAGCATTTAATAATATATGTGAAAATAGTAATGAATTATTAAAATTTATGAATGAAAAGGTATCTACTCAATTTGATAATTTTGTTAATGTAGCAGAACAGTATGGACAGGATGGGAACTTTTTCAATGATATGTCAGAAGAGTTAGCATCTATGACACAACAAATTACAGCAACAATAAATCAAGTTAGTGAAGCAGTTCAAAATGTAGCGGAAATGGCCCAAAACTCATCAGGAAATCTAAATGGAATAAAGGAAAATATTAATGAATCAACTGAGGCTATGGAAAGTGTTGCTAATACAGCACAAAATCAGGCAGAACTTGCACAAAAACTTAATGAATTAGTTCAAAAATTTAAGGTGTCTTAGAAATAGTTTATTTTTATATGAGAAAGTATTAATATATTAAAAGGATATATTTTGGAATAAAATGTATCCTTTTTCATTTATTAAATAATATTTGAACATTCTTTATAAATTTGATAAAATTATGTTGGATAATGGAATTTGTAGCAATAGCCCATTCATAAAATCCTTGAATAATATGTTAAAATTGAGGTGTTTATTGGGGAATGGACAAAATTAATAAAATAATGAATAATATTAAGCTTTTATATGTAGAAGATGAAGAAATAACAAGAATTATAACTAAAAAAATGTTAAAAGAATTCATCGGGAAATTATTTGTAGGTAAAGATGGGAAAGAGGGACTTGAATTATTTATAAAAAATAGACCTCAAATAATTATATCAGATTTGAGAATGCCTAATATGAATGGTATAGAAATGATAAAAAAGATAAGGGATATAGATCAAGAGTGTGGAATTATTATAAATACTGAAGTAGAAGATATAGAGTATATAATAAAGAGTGTAGATATAGGAATTGATAAGTATTTAGTAAAACCTATAGAAAAGGAAGAAATGTTACAATCTTTAAATAAAGTTTTATTAAAGGTTATTAATAGAAAAAAGAGTAATAATAAGTTATATGAAATTTCTCAACTTAGCAAGGTTGAAAGGAAAATTATTGAGGATGAGATAAAAACTAAAATTTCTTTTCTTCTAAAGAAACTTACAGGAAAAGGACCTAAGGATGTCCAAGTGTTTTTTATAGGCAGTGTAGTAGAAGTTAAGACATATGATGCACTAACTCTTATGGAAAAAACGTTGTTAAATAATAGGGATAATTTCATGTTAGTAGAATACTATAGGAAATTATTTTATAAAGAAATAGATAATTATTTAATAGAGATAATCTCTAAGACTATAGGATTTGTAGTAAAATTGAATAAAATAAACATAAACGTAAATGAAAATATGGAACATATAATTTTTGAAATTCAATTTGATAAAGTAGTTGGAAGCGGTAATAATAATTTAAAAGACGTGGAATAATTCCCACGTCTTTAAGTTTAGTTATCTATGTGAAATTATAAAATTTAAAAACTTAGAATAATTTTAAGTTTTTCCTAATATTAACGGAAAAGCATTATCCATGGATGTTCAATTTTTAACTTTTAACTGTCCTCTATAAACTAAAAAATAAAACTGTAGATGAAAAAGGAGAGGTTAGATTTGGAGAAAAAATATAATGAAATATTAAGTATAGTTCAAAAAGAATTATCTTGTTCAGCCCATGATATAGATCATATATTAAGGGTTTATAATTTATGCTCGTATTTATCAAAATATGAGGAGAATGTAGATGAAGAAGTACTATCCCTTGCAGCGTTACTTCATGATATTGCAAGGGCAAAGGAAGATTCAGATTCAACGAGAACTATTAAACATGAAGTTCTAGGTAGTATAATGGCAGAAAAAATACTAAAGGATAAGGGATATTCAGAAGAAAAAATTCAAAAAATAAAACATTGTATATTGTGTCATAGATTTAGAAGTGGAAATGAACCAAAAACAATAGAAGGAAAAATTTTATTTGATGCTGACAAGCTAGATGCTATAGGAGCTGTAGGTATTGCAAGAGCTTATATGCTGGCTGGAGAATTTGGACAAAGTATATATTTAGATATGTCACCAGAAGAATATAAGTCAAAAAACATAATGGAAAATGGCATAATTAATGATTTTAGTAAGCATACTGTAAATATGGAATATGAATTAAAATTAAAAAACGTTGGTAAAAAGTTACACACAAAAAAGGCTAAAGAAATGGCAGAGGAAAGATTAAAATTTATGAATGAGTTCTTTAATGCACTTAAAAGAGATATATTTAAATAGAGTGGAGGAGAGAATGGTATGAAAATGGAAATTACCGAAAATGCTATAAAATATATGGAAAAGAAAAAGTCTAAAGCTTTAGTAATAGATATGGTTATAAATCAAATTAAGGTTGGATGAGGAGGTGGAAGTACCAGGAGGTACTATAGTCCAATTTTAAGAATACAGTATAATAATGTTGAAGAAAAGCAAGGATATGATGTATACAATGTTAGAGGAGTAAGAGTATTTTTCCCTTGCAACATAAAATTAGACAAAAATATAGTTATAGATACTAAAAAAATATTTTTTATAGAAAAGCTTGTTTTAAAAGATTTGGATATAATTTGGGTTATTTAAGAATGTTGCTAAAATGCAACACGTTGCATTTTAGCAATTTTGCCCATTAGTTCATGATTTTAAGCTTACGATAACAACTTTTTTATTTTAATAAATTAAAAAAAATAGGTTTTGTTGCAGTTTAACAACAAAACCTATTTTTTTTTACCTTTTAAGGGTGGTATGATTTTTGCTATATATATTTATCAAGTGATTCTTAGGTTCAGGTGGAGTTTGCTTAAGAGAACTACTCTCTCCATCTGAACCTTAGAAGAACTTATCAAGGAGCGTAGCTATCGGATAAAAAAATTAAATTGTTTGGAGGTATATTAATGAGCAATATAGATAAACTTAACAAAATACTTTGTGATGTATTTAATATAAAAGATGATTCATATACAAAAGATGAACTAGGCCCAGATGAGATAGAAGGTTGGGATTCTTTAGCACATGTAGAATTGATAACAGCTTTAGAAGAAAATTTCGGCATGGCTATAGATGTAATAGATGTATCGAGAATGTATAACATTGGAGATATAAAAAATGTACTTAAAAAGTATGGAGTGGTACTATGACTTTTGCAGATTATATATTTGAGTTCTCCAAAGAATTAGATAAAACTGCGATAATAAGCAAAGAAGAAATATCCTATAAGAAAATATATTCCAAAGTAAATGCCATAGAAAAAATGTTAAAAGATAAGGGACTAAATAGTAAGGACGTAGCCTTGCTAATTTCGGAAAACTCTACATTTTTTATACAGTGTTATTTTGGCATAATTAAAAATGGAACAATATGTGTTCCAATAAATCCAAATTCCTCAAAGGAAGATATAGATTATATATTAAAATCTCTAAATATAAAAAATATATTTATTCAAAAAAAATTCATGAAAAAGCTTAGTGAAATATCAGGTATTGATATTTATAACGAAGAAGATATAGATAAATTAGAAATAGTTATGTATAACCAAACTAATAAAGAAGCAGACGGTGAAGATGTGGCAGTAATATTATTTACATCTGGTTCTACTGCTAAACCTAAAGGAGTAATGTTAACTCATAATAATTTAATATATAATACTAATTCAATTATACAATATTTAAATTTAAAAGAAGAGGATAGGATGGAGGTAGTACTCCCTTTTTATTATTGCTATGGTACATCCCTTCTTCATACTCATTTTAGGGTTGGAGGAAGTTTAGTTATAAATAATAGATTTATGTTTCCTGAAACAGTATTAAATGATATAAATCATTATAAGTGTACAGGGTTTGCTGGGGTACCAAGTAATTTCCAAATACTTTTAAAAATGAGTGATATAAAAAATAGAAAATTCCCTTCTCTAAGATATATTACTCAGGCAGGAGGAAGGATGGCTAATATTTTTATAAATGAATTAATTGAAATATTACCTAAAGTTGATATTTATATAATGTTTGGACAAACAGAAGCTACTGCTAGGCTATCATATCTTCCTCCCAATTTATTAAAAGAAAAAATGGGTTCTATAGGCAATGGTATCCCAGGTACAAAACTTAAAGTATTAAATAAAGAAGGAAGAGAAGTAAAGTTGGGGGAAATTGGGGAAATAGTAGCTCAAGGTAAGAATATAATGAAGGGATATTTTAATGATGAAGAAGAAACAAAAAAAGTTTTGAAAAATGGATATCTGTATACAGGGGATATAGGTACTGTAGATAAAGATGGATATATATATATTCTTTCAAGAGAAAAAAATATTATAAAAAGTGGTGGCAATAGAATAAGCCCAAAGGAAATAGAAGATATAATACTTCAAATAGATGGAGTTATTGAATGTGCTGTGGTTGGAGTCGAAGATGACATTTTGGGGGAAGCGGCAAAGGCTTTTATAGTATCAAAAAATTCCAATTTAAATAGTAGAGATATTATGGAATACTGTAAAACTAAACTTCCTAGCTATAAGATACCAAAGTATGTAGCTATATTAAAAAATCTTCCTAAAAATTCATCAGGCAAGGTAATGTTAAAAAAACTTAAAGAGATGAATTAAGGCACATTAAAAAAATAAATAAGTCAGTATACTAGGTTATTTTACATCTTTGACTTGTTATTTGTTTTAATATGCCTAAAAATGTAGCAAATAAAGTAGGTGAAATTCATGAAAAATTATAACTTGTTAGAAAATCTAATTTTTAATAAGCCTTTTAGATTAAATAAAGATGAAAAAGAAAGAATTCTTCTAGAAATTTTTAAAGATCAGTTGGGAACCAATAGGCTAAATGCAAATATAGGTGCTATGTATGATAAGTTAGGCTTTGATATTAAGTATTTTAATCGTTTAGAAGATATCCCTTATATCCCAGTAAATATGTTTAAGAAATTTGATCTCTATACCTGCGATAAAGAAGAGATAGTTAGGATATTAAATTCCAGTGCCACTACTACTGGAAGTGCAAGTAAAATATATATAGATAAAAAAACTTCTATAAGACAATCTCAGGCACTTATTGCTACACTAAGAGATTTTTTAGGAAATAAGAGAAGACCTTTGCTTATTATAGATAGTGAAGATGTAAATAAAAGTAGTTCCATATTGACGGCAAGAGGAGCCGCTATTAGAGGCATAAGCAATTTTTCTAATAAAACAGTTTATGCCATGGATAAAGTAGGAGAAGAATTAAAATTAAATATTGAAAGAATTAAAAAGTTCCAAGAAGAATTTGGAGAAGAGGATGTATTGGTATATGGATTTACCTATATTATATGGTCAAGATTTGTAAGGGAACTAAGAGAGAATAATATAAAGTTAAATATTCCCAATGTAAAAATAGTACACAGTGGGGGATGGAAAAAATTAAATTGTCAAAAAGTAAGTAAAGAAGAATTTTCAAAAACTTTAGGGGAATTATTCAATACAAAAGAGAGCAATGTATTAGATTTTTATGGCATGGTAGAGCAATTAGGAGTAGTATTTATTGATTGTGAATGTGGATACAAGCATGTTCCAGATTTTGCAGAAATCATAATAAGAGATTTAGCTACATTAGAAGAAGTAAATATAGGAGAGATAGGTTTAATACAAATAATGAGTACATTATCTTCTAGTTATCCAGCTCAGGCGATTTTAACAGAAGATATAGGAACATTGATTGGAATAGACGATTGTAAGTGTGGGAGAAAAGGAAAGTATTTTAAATTTAAATCCAGAGTAGAAAAAGCAGAAATAAGAGGCTGCGGAGATACTTTTGCTGAAGGAGAGAAGAAAAATGGTTAAATGCTATACACTAAATGGTGAGTTTTATGGGGAAGGTTTATCTTTTAATGATTTTAACCATATATGTGAAATGTTAAAAAGAAATGAAGAAGAACTTCGGTATTTCCCAGTAGAGGCAATTTTACTTATAATAAATGAATATAGTAAAATTATATCCAAAGATAAAAACATTCTAAAGGAAGAAGGAGTACCTTTTTTATGTTTTTATTTAAAAAAATCTAATTTAGATAAGATAATAGAACTAAATCTAAAAAATAAAAGTTATTTAGATAGATTTATAGAAGTTGAAAATAAAAAATTTATTAAAGCACAAAAAAGAGGACTAGCATGCCATTGGATGGCAGCTAATGTTGGGACTTTGGGCATTTACTCCATACTACAATCTATAATATGTAGAAATTCTAATCTCGTTAGAATACCAGAGGATTGCATAGATTTAATCATAAAACTTTTAAAACCTTTAAAGGATATAGAAATAAGTTATGAAGAAAACATATACTTTGGAAAAGACTTATTAAAAAATATTTGTATAGTGAATTTTCCTAGTTCAAATTTGGAACTTAATAAGTGTATGTCTATAGAAGCAGATTGTAGAGTGTTTTGGGGGGGAGAAGAGGCTCTAAATTCTATAAGAAGTTTACCTCAAAGGACTAATTGTAAGGACATAATATTCGGACCTAAGTATTCCTTTGCAGTATTTGATAAAGATGCTATAGAAAGTATACAGTTAGAAAAGTATCTTGAAAATTTAGTTATAGATATAATAGCCTTCAATCAAAAGGCATGTTCTTCTCCTCATGTATTATTTCTAGAAAAAAGTTCTATATCTATAGAAGAAGTAACTCAAAGACTTATAAAAGTTTTTAAAAAAGTTACTAAAAGATATGAAGTAAATTTTTTAGGAGAAAGAACAGTGGCAGATATAATAAATAAAAGGGGAGAATATGCTTTAAGCTTAGATAAAATGCTTCATTGCAGCAAAGGATTTGAATACACTATTTTAATAGATAATGAATTTAAATTAGAAGAACCCATAGGAGGAAGAACTATATTTTTAAAAGAAGTAGATGATGTATTTGAAGTTGAAAAACTTATTACTTCAAGAGTTCAAACTGTTGGTATAGCTTTTAAAAATGAAGATAGAGCAATAAATTTTGCAGAGAAAGTTACTAAAATAGGGGTAGATAGAGTAGTAAAGGTAGGATATATGAATCTTTATGATTCTCCTTGGGACGGAAGTTTTGTAATTAGTGATATGGTTAGATGGTGTTCTCTAAATATTAATGGAATGATTTAAAAAGATTGCGATGCAACTTTTTAGATAACAGAGTACAGATTACAGAGAATAGACAAGGAGAATTTTTCTCCATTAATATTACGAAAAATTTTAAAATAGTTGTTTAAAAAAATAAATTAAAGTATTAATATATTAAATTATATTTCAAATTGAAAAAATAGCTCGTAGGTTGTAAGATTACCTAATCTTTAGCTTTAATTTAATAGTTACTGTAACATATAGCTATAGTAACATTAAGTTAAAGCTTTTCTATAGCAAAGCAGAAGAAAAGCCTCATTATATGTGCTCTATACTCTGTTATCTGTGATCTGAAAAAATTGAAAACAATTTTTTAAAATGGGGGTAAAATAATGCCAGATATAAATAATTATTATATTGGTCAGTCAGCAGAATATATAAAAGAATTAGGTGAAGAAGAAGTGAATCTTTATGCTAAAGCAACGGGGGACTATAATTATATTCATATGGATGAGGAAAGGGCCAAAAGGTCTTTTTTTAAAGGGGGGATTGTCCATGGAATGTTAACAGCAGGTCTTATATCTGCAGTAATAGGCACAAAACTTCCAGGAGAAGGAAACATATATCTTTCTCAAAGTTTTGAATTTATAAAGTATGTTAGAATTGGAGAAAAGATAAAAGCTAAAGTTACAATTAAAAAAATTGACAAGAAAAAAAGGATTATTTATTTAGATACAGTGTGTTGCAATAAAAAAGAAGAAATAGTATTGAATGGGGAGGCAAAGGTATATTTATTGCCAAGATAGGACAATAGAGGTTAAATATTTGGAATTTTTGAAAAAATATTGATATAATTATAATGTGAATTTATAAACAGGTTATGTATAAATTAAAGTATTTCTCAGAGATTTTAATAATATTAATTTGGGGGTGCTTCAAAATAGTAAAACGGGAGTCCTTAATGGATTTTGATCTGGTGGAAAATAAAATTATGGAGGGCAATTTTCAAAAGATTATAACTCAATTAGAAAAAACACGGATACTATGTAGTGAATTAGATGCAGTTATAGAATGTTCTTATGATGGTATATATATTACAGATGGCGAAGCAAATACTTTAAGACTTAATAAATCCTATGAAAAAATTACTGGACTTACAAGAGAATATATGATTGGTAAAAATATGAGGCATTTAGTTGATGAAGGTGTTATATCGAAATCTGGAACCTTATTAGTATTAAAACATAAAAAACCAATTACCATTGAGCAAACTTTTAAAACTGGAAAAAAAGTATTAGTATCAAGTAGCCCTATATTTGATAAGAAAGGTAACATAACTATGGTTGTTACTAATGTAAGAGATGTTACCCAACTTTATGAACTAAAGGAACAATTAGCAAAAAATGAAGAATTGACAAAAAAATATTATTCGGAAATTGAGGCTATGAGAAATCAGTTATTAAGTTCTTCTGATATAATAGCTCAGGACAAGCATATGTTAGATACTTTAAGAATGGCTAAAAGGGTAGCAAATGTTGATACTACAGTACTTTTGTTAGGAGAAACAGGAGTAGGAAAAGAAGAAGTAGCAAAATATGTACATAAGAATAGCAAAAGGTGCAATAAACAATTTATAAAGGTAAACTGTGGTGCTATACCAGAAAATTTAATTGAAAGTGAATTGTTTGGATATGATAAGGGAGCCTTTACTGGAGCGAATAAAGAAGGTAAGATGGGGCTTTTTGAAGTAGCTGATAGGGGAACTATATTTTTAGATGAGGTTGGGGAATTACCATTAGACATGCAGGTTAAGCTTTTAAGAGTATTGCAGGAGAGAGAAATTGAGAGAATAGGTGGTGTAACCCCTATAAAAATAGATGTTAGAATATTGGCTGCTACTAATAGAAATTTAGAAGAAATGGTTTCGAAAAAACTATTTAGAGAGGATTTATACTATCGCTTAAATGTAGTTCCTATTATAATACCACCACTAAGGGAAAGAAAAGAAGATATAGAGCCATTGTTTCAACATTTTTTAGGAGAACTAAATAAAAAGTATGGATTAAATAAAACATTTGCTCCTTCAGCAGTAGAAGTCATTATACAATATAATTGGCCTGGCAATGTAAGAGAGTTGAAGAATATTGTAGAGAGAGTAGTGATAATGAGCAATAGTGATACTGTATTAAGAAGTGATTTACCAATAAAAAATAATTTCAATTCATTAGATATACAAATAGATGATAGTGATGAAAAAGTAAACTTAAAGGAACTAGTAGAAAAGCTGGAATTACAGTTTATCAGCAAAGCTTTTGAAAAATATGGAAATGTCAGGGACGCTGCTAAATATCTTGGTATAGATGCATCTACCTTTGTAAGAAAGAGAAAAAAATATTGCGGAAAATATATGTTGCAAAAGTAAAATTTGTTGCATTATTGCAAAATCAAATATTTTGGGGCAATTTACTATAAGATTATTAAGAATAAAAGGTTTACAATTACTTAAAGTAAAATCTGTTGCATAAAATCAACAGATTTTACTTTTTTTATTATAACAAATTAAATTAACAGATTTGAGAGTAGTCTTTAAGGCCAATGATTTTCAATGCTTTTAAAAAAATTTATTTTTTAGTATATATATGGCACAGTAATTGCTTCATATATAAGCGTAGATAAAAAATAAAATACAAATACATTTAAATATGAAAGGGAGATGGTCTTAAATGGCATTAATGACAGGAGAACAGTATGTAGAAAGTCTTCGTAAACTTAATTTAAAGGTGTATATGTTTGGTAAAAAAGTGGAGAATCCAGTAGACAACCCTGTAATTCGCCCATCAATGAATTCAGTAAAAATGACTTATGATTTAGCTCAGATGGCTGAATATGAAGATTTAATGACAACTACTTCTAATTTAACTGGAGAAAAAATTAATCGTTTCTGTCACATTCATCAGAGTACAGAGGATCTTATTAAAAAGGTAAAAATGCAAAGATTATGTGGACAGAAAACAGCAGCATGTTTCCAAAGATGTGTAGGTATGGATGCTTTTAATGCTGAATACAGTACTACATACGAGATAGATAAGGCGTATGAAACAAACTATCATGAAAAGTTTAAAAAGTATTTAGAGTATGTACAAAAAAATGATTTAGTAGTAGATGGTGCTATGACAGACCCTAAGGGAGATAGAGGACTATCACCAAGTAAGCAGGCAGACCCTGATCTTTATTTAAGAGTTGTAGAAAGAAGACCAGATGGAGTTGTAGTTAGAGGAGCTAAAGCTCACCAGACAGGTATTTGTAATTCTCATGAAGTTTTAGTTATGCCAACAATAGCTATGAGACCAGAAGATAAGGATTATGCAATTTCATTTTCTATTCCAACAGATACTGAAGGAGTATTTATGATTCTTGGAAGACAGTCTTGTGATACTAGAAAGCTTGAAGAAGGTGCAGATATAGATGTAGGAAATAAAAACTTTGGTGGAGTAGAAGCTTTAACAATATTTGATAATGTATTTGTACCAAATGAAAGAATTTTCTTAAATGGAGAAACTGAATTTGCTGGTATGTTAGTTGAAAGATTTGCTGGATACCATAGACAAAGTTATGGTGGATGTAAAGTTGGAGTTGGTGATGTTCTTATAGGAGCTGCTGCAGTAGCCGCTGATTATAATGGAGCAGCTAAGGCATCACATCTTAAAGATAAACTAATAGAAATGACCCACTTAAATGAAACATTATATGCTTGTGGAATTGCTTGTTCCGCTGAAGGATATAAGACTGAATCAGGTAACTATATAATAGATTTATTGCTTGCTAATGTCTGTAAGCAGAACGTTACAAGATTCCCATATGAGATAGCAAGACTTGCAGAAGATATAGCTGGTGGAATAATGGTTACTATGCCATCTGAAAAAGACTTTAGAGATGAAAAGCTAGGAGCATATGTTGAAAAATATTTAAAGGGTGTTGCATCTGTACCAACAGAAAATCGTATGAGAATATTAAGACTTATAGAAAATATAACTTTAGGAACTGCAGCAGTAGGATACAGAACAGAATCAATGCATGGTGCAGGCTCACCACAAGCTCAGAGAATTATGATTGCAAGACAAGGAAATTTAGCTCATAAGAAAGCATTAGCAAAAGCTATTGCAAGAATACAAGAATAATTAATTATAAATGGACAGATTATAGAGTAAAGAGCATAGATAATGAAGATTTTATTCTGCCGCTCTACAGAAAATCTCTAAATTTAAATTTTTCGTAGTTTACGGAGAAAAATTATCCTAATCTGTGATCTGTGATCTGTCCTCTATACTCTGTAAAAAAGGGGTGATTACAACAATGATTAAGGAAATAGAAAATGTAATAGATAGCGAAATTAGACCTTACCTTAAAGAACATTATGGTGATATAGAATTATTAGGTGTAAAGGACGGGGTTGTTGAAATAAAATTGATAGGTCAATGTAGTGGTTGTCCATCTGCTAAATATACTGTAGAAGATGTAATAGAAAGTAACTTAAAAGAAAAAATCCCTGGAATAAAAAAAGTTATTTTGGTAAATGAAGTTAGCCAAGAGTTGCTAGATATGGCTAGGAAAATATTAAATGGAAATATGCAGGTAGTGTAATGAGAATAGGTATAAAGTATTGTGGTGGTTGCAACCCTAGATATGATAGAAAAGACATTATTGAGAAATTAAAAAGTGAGTATAGCGATTTAATTGTAGAGTTAGTGAAAGAAAAAGAGATTTATGATTTAGTAATAATTTTATGTGGATGTACTAGTTGTTGTGTTAATCACCAAAACTTAAATGGAAAGTACGGGAAAGTAATTGCTTCAAATGATAAGGACTATGGCGAAATTTTAAAGATAATAAATAAAATAAAGGAATCAGAATTTTAAGGGGGAAATTTAATTGAATTGTGAGGAGATCTATAGAAGTAAAGTTATTTCAGTAAAAGAAGCCGCTAAAAAAGTAAAATCTGGGGACAGAGTTGTTTTAGGGCATGCAGTTGGAGAACCAGCTGCAGTTATTGAAGAAATGGTAGAAAATAAAGAAAACTACAGAGATGTAGAAATAGTTCATATGGTTGCTATGGGAAAAGGGGGATATGCGCAACCAGGTATGGAAAAACATTTTAGACATAATTCCATATTTGTTGGAGGTACTACAAGGGATGCTGTAAGCTCAGGAAGAGGAGATTTTACACCATGCTTTTTTTCAGATGTACCTAGATTATTTAGAGAAAACTTACCTGTAGATGTTGCTTTAATCCAAGTTACTCCACCAGATGAACATGGATATTGCAGCTATGGCGTATCAAATGATTATACTAAACCAGCGGCAGAATGTGCAAAGCTAGTAATAGCAGAAATAAATAATCAGATGCCAAGAACTATGGGAGATTGCTTTATTCATATTTCTGATATTGATTATGTAGTTGAAAGTTCACATCCAATAATAGAACTTAAGCCAGCTAGAATAGGTGATGTGGAAAGAGCCATTGGTGAAAATTGTGCATCTTTAATAGAAGATGAATCTACACTTCAATTAGGTATAGGGGCTATTCCAGATGCAGTGTTATTATTTTTGAAAGATAAAAAAGATTTGGGGATCCACTCAGAAATGATATCTGATGGTGTGGTACAATTGGTAGAATCCGGAGTCATAACTAATAAGGCTAAAACTTTTCATCCAGGAAAAATTGTTGTTACTTTCTTGATGGGAACAAAGAAACTTTATGATTTTGCTCATAATAATCCTATGTTAGAAATGTATCCTGTAGACTATGTAAACGATCCAACAGTAATAATGAAAAATAGCAAAATGATTTCAATAAATTCATGTGTTCAAGTAGACTTAATGGGACAAGTTGCATCTGAAAGTGTAGGACTAAAACAGATTAGTGGAGTTGGAGGACAAGTGGATTTTGTAAGAGGATCCAATATGTGCAAAGATGGAAAATCAATT
This sequence comes from Clostridium lundense DSM 17049, assembly GCF_000619945.1. Taxonomy (GTDB): domain Bacteria; phylum Bacillota; class Clostridia; order Clostridiales; family Clostridiaceae; genus Clostridium_AO; species Clostridium_AO lundense. Next base: position 379,178 of record NZ_JHVC01000002.1, read on the forward strand.
ATGGCTATGCCATCTACTGCAGCAAAGGGCAAGGTATCAAAAATAGTTCCATTACTTGATGAAGGTGCTGCTGTAACTACATCAAGAAATGATGTTGATTATGTGGTTACAGAATTTGGTATTGCTCATCTTAAAGGAAAAACTTTAAGACAAAGAGCTAAAGCGTTAATAAATATAGCACATCCTGATTTCAGAGAAGGGTTAATAGAAGAGTATGAAAAGAGATTTCATGATAAATTTTAATGTGAAGTAATGATTAATATAGTTTATAAACTAGGTTATCAATTATTAAAATAAAGTATTTAAATTTAATAAAATGAGGAGGAAAACTTATGGCCATGCAAAGAGAGTATGGAAAAGAACAACCTTATTTATCAGCAGGTCCATTTAAGATTCGTATACCTTTTGTTCATTACAAATTTGAGTGGGCAGATTATATTCAGGGACTACTTATGTGTGCAGTTTGCTTGGGAGCTATTCCAATGTTACAGGATTCTTTAGGAATGCCTTTTGAAGTTGCTATTGCCGTTGTTGTATTAAATGGTATATTGTATTGTGTTCACGTACTTTTGGGAGATCCTGTAGTACCAGGATGGGTAACTCCTGCTATACCATTACTTATGCTTTATGTAGCTGATTTTCCACAAGGGCCAGAAAGAATTCAAGCATTAATAGCTTTTGAAATAACCCTTGGACTTTTAGCTCTAATATTAGGTGCAACTGGTTTAGGTAAAAAAATAGTATCTATAGTACCTAATGCAATGCAATCAGGTATTATTCTTGGAGCAGGCATTGCAGCAGTTAATATGATATTTGTTAAGGGTGCACGTTTTGATAATTTCCCAATTTCTATAGTTATATGTATAGGACTAGGTTTCTATCTATTATTTTCAAATCATTTTAAAAGCATTAGGAATAATAATAAATTCTTAAAAACTATATCAAACTTGGGAATACTACCAATTATAGTTCTTGCTATAATAATAGGACCATTAGTTGGAGAAACTCAATGGCCACAAATTCAATGGGGATTTACTAAACCTGATTTCGGAACCTTATGGAGAGAATGGACTTTCTGGGCTGTAGGTTTTCCACCAGCTCAAATGTTTATAAAGGCAGTTCCAATGGTATTTTCAGCGTATATAGTATTATTTGGGGATATGATTCAGTCTCAGGCTTTACTTGAGGATTCAGCAAAATTCCGTCCAGATGAAAAAATAGATTATAATCCAAACAGATCTCATATAATATTTGGATTAAGAAATATAATAATGTCAATTATAGGACCAGATATAACTATGTGTGGACCTTTGTGGGCAGCAATGCAGGTTGTTGTATGTGAAAGATATAAACATGGTCGTGAGGCTATGGACTCCATAAATGGTGGAGCAGGATCATTCCGTTTTGGAACACTTACAGGATATTTCTTATTACCAATAGTAAGTTTAGTTAAACCAATACTTGGTATAGCTCTTGCTTCTACAATGTTGATTCAAGGTTTCGTTTCTGTTAGAGTTGGTGTTATGAAGGCTCGTACATTTAATGATTTAGGAATAGCAGGAGTAATGGCATCAGTAGTTGCAACAAGAGGAGCGGCTTGGGGACTTGTAACAGGTATAGTACTTTGCCTTTTAATTCAACTTGGAAATAAACCTGAAATGGATATAGTAATATTTGATGAAGAGAAAGCTAAAATAGCAGATTAATAACCCCACTATGAATTAATATAATAAAAGCTTAAAGAATATAATTTCTTTAGGCTTTTTACATTGTGTAAATTGTTTTAAAATTTTGAAATTTATGTTAATATATATTTATAAAGACTTATTATGGGGGATTAATTAATGTGTAAAGAAGCCTTAGAAAAGTATTTGAAAAGTTTTAAGTTATTTTTACCATTTATTTTAGTAAAGTTAGCATTTGAAATTTCAACTTTTAAAGTTACAAATGGGAATGCATTATTGGATAAGTATGGTTTCATAAAAAAAGGAAATTCATTACCTAATATGGCATCTTCTATAGGGAATAGCATAGGCATATTGTTAGTTTCTTTATTTTTAGCACCTTTATTTTATTCTTTTTTACAGTTAATTACAAAGAATATAATAAAAGAAGAGGAAGTTGACTATGAGAAAGTTAATTATAAGGATAGTTTTAGGGAAAGTTTAAGATTTTATCTAAGATATTTGGGATTAACTATTATTATTATTTTTATATTTGGAGGAATAATGCTTTGTAGTTTACTTGTTATGATCCATCCAATTTTCATAGTTGGTGTAGTTATTTTAGCAATTTATATAGGGGTAACAATAACACCTTGTACCTCATATTTAATACATTATGATACTTCAGCAGAAGAGGCATTAAGTAAAGGAAGAGCACTAGGTAAAAAGTATTTTTGGTCTATATTTTTTGTGGGTTTAATATCTGGAATAATAAATTCTATTGTAAACGCTATTGCAAAAGGTAGTTCCAATACTAACATAATAACTTTTGCAGTAGTATCTTTTATATCTATTACTATAGAACTTTATATGTATGTGTTTACTATGTATATTTGTAGAGAAGAAGAACCTCTTTCAAAGGACAGATTACAGAGTGCAGAGGACAATTAACAGATAACAGATAAGGATACTTATCTGTGCTCTGTACTCTAAAAAAGTGCGGTGCACTTTTTTTAATTCTGCATATATTGTTATAGAGGTGATATTATGGGGGTTAAAAAATTAGCTGATGGAGTTTTTGAAGGAGGAGGAATAAAGGCTATAGGCTTTGCAGGGGCACTAAAGATTATTGAGGAAGATGGATATGTGTGGAGAAACTTAGCTGGAACTTCAGCAGGAGCTATAGTAGCTTCTTTAGTAGCAGTAGGATATAAGCCATTGGAAATTAAAGAATTGTTGGATACAACTGATTATAGAAAACTAGTAGATAAAAGTAAAATAGATATTCCTATAATTACGCCTGGATTAAATTTTATAATTCACAATGGATTTTATAAAGGAGACTACATAAGAAATTGGATTGATGAATTACTTTATGAAAAAATGAATGTAAAAATAAAAGAAAAAAGAAAAGTTAAATTTAAGGATCTTATTATACCTGGAGAGAAGGATATATTAATTGGCAATCCCAAATATAAAAGAAAATATAAGCTGCATATAATTGCAGCGGATATTACCAGAGAAAAAATGCTTATATTGCCTGAGGACATACAAGATTATGGTGTGGATCCAGATGAGTTGGAGGTAAGTTTGGCTGTAAGAATGAGCATAGGAATTCCTATTTTTTTTACTCCAGTAATAATAAAAGATATTAAAACTAAAGAAAAGTTCTATATTGTAGATGGAGGGCTTTTAAGTAATTATCCTGTATGGCTTTTTGATGTGAAAGGAGAACCTGAATGGCCTACTATTGGCTTTAAGCTTATAGATAGTGATGAAAAATGTAAGAGAAATAAAATAAACTCAATATTTAGTTTATCCAAGGCCCTTATAGAAACAATGCTTAAAAGTGAATTAGATATGGGTGTAATAAAAATGAATAATTTAAGAACGGTAGAAATAGATACATTAGGAGTGAAAACTACTGAATTTAAAATGTCTAGAGAAAGAATGATGGACTTATATAATTCAGGAGAGGATTGTGCAGAAAAGTTTTTAAGAAATTGGAATAGAAATTACAATGAATATCTAGTTTTTAGAAGAAATTACTGTGAAGGCTATAATGAAAAATTGGAGGTATAAGCTATGTAATGGCATTAAATTTATAAAAATTATAAATTTAATGCTTTTATTTATTTATTGTTAGCGTAATAAGTTCTAAGCTTGCTTAAAATTTGCAATACTTCTCCTCCAGATAGTTCAGGATTAAGATTAGATAAAAAACTATATATTGCCCCATTAGATAATTTAATGGGCAGAAGACTAATTTCCTTTGATTCATCATATTCTTTATAATTACTTAGAATTTCTGTCCAGTTGTTATTTTTGGAAAATGATAATTTTTTATATATAACTATAGCTTTACCAAGGTCTGTGCAAATAACATTTATATAATTTTTCGTTGATATACTGTTGGTATATACAATTAAAGAAGAGAGTAAGTCATTTATCTTATCAATATAAATATTGCAAGGAATCTCCTCTTTTGATTTGTTCATAAGATTATATATTTTTTTAGGATCTTTATATTCCATAGCTAAATAACATTTTGCTAATATATTAAAATAATCCTTAATCATTTCTAATTCTTTTTTACTAGGATTATAAGAAATAAGAGGCAGTTCAATATCATTAATTAAATTTTTAGTAAATAAATCCAAACTTTCTATATGAATATTCTTTTCAACAGAAATTATTAACTTTTCTAAAGGTATACCTTCTAGAGGACCAGTTCGAAAATAGGTAACAATTTCTTTGCAAGAAGGTTTTTCTTCATGTCCTAATTCATATAAAACTTCAATTAAGTTCATATAGCACATATCTAGAAGTAATATATCTATATGAGTATTTAAATCCTTTTTTATTGAATTTATAGCTTGGCACATCTCTGGTATACCCATAATATAAAATTCATCTAAGGTTGTATCTGTAAGACCACCAATATATGATATGCCGTGACCAGATAGTATGAGCATATAATGTTTAGCAGGAAATTTTTCTACTCCCCATTTTATAAAATTATATAGATTTTTGGGATGAGCCATATTGGGAAAGCAGTCATCTTCTAAAAGTATGGCTTCCCCACTATCTATAAGGTATCGCCTAACTCCACACCAGTCATTTGCATCTTTAAAAATAATTTTTGATGGGTTTATTAGTTTAACTAAAGTTTTATCAGCTCTTCCTATTTGCATAACTACATTTATATTTTTAGTAGAGGGAGCTTTTTTAGCAGAAAGAAAACTATTAAAAATTTCCGGTTCCATTTCATTATTACCATTAGCATAAATTAACAAAGTCCAATTCTTCATATATATTCAACTCCAGTAAAACACCCCAGCCACCTCTGGGGTGAAATTTTTACTATTTATTCAGTTATATCTATGTCTGTAATATTAGAAAAATCTATTCCTCTTGGCGTTGGTGGAGTTGTTTGTGTGCAAGTTGGACCTTGTATAGTTCTAGGATCGCAGTCGGGACCGCCCTTAATAGCTGCATTAATTGAACCAATTTCATAACATCCTGCTAAGGTAAAGTCATATTGACCTACATCTGGATCAGTATTAGGTTGAACATCTGCATTACTTAAGCCTTCCCATTTTATTACTCTAATGTTTTGCCCTGACTGAAATAAGCAGGAAGCATTACCATTAGGAGGATAAAATACTTTTATATTTAAAGTTGATGCATCACTAATAGGTACTACATTACCATTTTTTGAAACACTTAGTACCTCATGATTATCACAAAGTTGTATTTCAAAATCACTTATTTCTGATCCTTGGGTAGGGCCTGTTTGAGTAATAATATATACCCATGTCTGTTCAAATTGACCAGTTTGAGAGTTGAATGCACATTGAGGAAAACCAGCTTTTAGATCTATGCTATAATTAGTAGCCATAGTATCACCTCTTTTTTATAGTAATAGTTAGATATTTATCCTAATTCATTATATTAATTATGTATAGTATAAGTTACTTGTATTTATTAAATTATGACTTATTTATAATGTAACAAATGATATTTCGAAACATATATTATATTAGGTGTGAAAGCTTTTATGGGGGAAATGAGTTTGAAAAATAAATTAAATCGCTGTAATTACGGGTGGAGTGAAAAAATAATAGAGGTCAAACCCTGTGAATCTTGTAAAAAAGTAGATATGCATATTAAACTAGCTCCCCCTATATCATGTTGCAAGCCTTGTATAGATATTGATGAAATATTAATTCTTATAGCATTGTTTATTATTTTAAACAAGTGTTATTCAAGAAAATGCTGTTTAATGAATTGTTTTTATTAGTTTTAATTAATCCTTAAATTATTTTATAGCTTTTGTAGGAAGCTAAGTACTTATTTGTATTACTTAAATAATTTAATGTTAAATATTCATAATAATTTAAGGAGTGATATCATGGCTGATGAATTAAAAGATGTAAGACAGGCTGCAACCTGTAATACTATAACTGTAGAACCTTGTGCAACTTGTTCAAAAACAACTTTAAGTGCTATTAATTTAGAGAATTTTTTACAGATAACAGTAACTGCTACTGTAAACAATGTATGTGCTAATAAGGCATTAGTTATAGGAGCTGTATTATGCGAACAACTAGGTGATGTAAGTAATATAATTTCTACTCAGATATTTACAAGACCTGCTGGTACTGGAACTGGATGTGGAAGTGTAACTCATGACTTTGTATTTGTTATTCCAGATACATGTCGTACGGACAATAGGATATTTAGAGCAACAGCAGTAGCTAATTACATTTTAAATAATACCAACTGTGTATGTCCATGTACTAGTGCGTAATAGGTCGAAATTTGATAGGATAGGGTAAATCCCTATCCTAAACTATTATTAATATAGATTATCAATCATCTGTAGTTAAATTTAACTATTTTGAAACCTTTAAATCTAATAAATGTTGTACTATAATATTAGGTGCTGCCAAAATTTATTCTTAAGAAGGTGAATACATGCAATTAGAAACAAATAATACAGTTAACTCTAGAAGACGAAGCAAGGCTCATAAGAGAAAGATTCATAGAAAAAGAATAGGGATCGTTGCGCTAACTTTTCTATTTTTAGGGGTAGCAATTATAGGAGGACTTCAGGCTGTAAAAATTTATAACACTGTTAAAAAATATGATAATTTAATTTATCCTGGGGTATTTATTGAAGGGGTAAATGTAGGAGGGAAGACAAAAGATAAAGCTATATCTTTACTATCACAAAAGTATACAGATGTAAATAAGAAAAGAAACATTGTTATTAAAGTAGCAGATAAGGAATATACCTTGAATTTTTCAGAACTTAACATAGAATATAATTATGATGAAGTCATTAACTCTGCTTTTAATATTCATAAAGATGGCAGTACATTAAATAAATATAAAAACATAAAGGAACCAAAAAATCACGAATTAGATTTAAACTATAAATACAGTATGGCAAAAATAGATAATATCATTAAAAAGATAAAGGAAGAAAATAATAAAGAAGCTATAGATGCATCAATACAAAAAACTAATTCTGGAGACTTTTTTGTAAAGGGAGAAAGTTATGGACAAGTAATCGATGATAAAAATATAAAAGAACAAATACAAAAAAGTATGGATATTAAAGGAAATGGTAATATAGTTGTTAATTCAAACATAAAAGAAATAAAACCACATATTACAGGAGGACAGTTAGGAAGCATAAATACAATAATATCTACTTTTGCAACTAATTTTGCTGGATCAAATGAAAACAGAGTAACAAATATAACTTTGGCAGCAGATGCTATTAACGGAAAAGTAATGATGCCTGGAGATACTTTTAGTTTTAATGATGTAGTAGGACAAAGAACTGCTGAAAAAGGATACAAGCCAGCTAAAGTAATAGTGGGAGATAAATTTGTGGATGATTTTGGAGGGGGAGTATGCCAAGTATCTTCAACTCTGTATAACGCAATAATGAGGGCAAATATACCATATACAGAAAGAACTCGTCATACAATGATGTCTACTTATGTTCCAATGGGTATGGATGCAACAGTAGACTTTGGTAATATAGATTATAAGTTTAAAAATACATTAAACTATCCAATATATATAGAGGCAGTAGTACAAAATAAAAACATAACCTTCAATGTATATTCAAATAAAAGCCTAACTAATAAAACTTATGACTTGGTTAATGAAATAAATGGAAATAAGGTAAAGGTATATAAAGTAACTTTACAAAATGGGAAAGAAATTGCTAGACAACTAGTAAGTACTGACTCTTATAAACAGTAAGTTCAAAGGTGAGAATGGAGAATTGAGAGTGAAGGATAATTTTCTCCATTCATATTATAAAAAATTTAGAAATTAAATTTTTACCTTACCCTAAGGGTAAGGTTTTCTTATTTATTATTTCCTATTTTCAGTTTTTTAGTGATGAAAACGAGAAATATTTTGACTCTTAACTTTCAACTCTAAATTCTCAACTAACAATTGCTGTAGAATTGTTCCATTTTCCACACCTATCTCCAAAGCAGCCAACTACAGAGCCATCTCCTAGTATTTTTACTACTTCGCATCTATTAGCACAACCAGTGCATTCAAAACTTTGCGATGAAAAGTTCACATCTGCAGTATCAAACCCTTTAAAGTTAGTTTTCCTATTTTCCTTTTTTAAAGTTTCCATAGCAATTATAGCAGCACCAATGGCTCCCATAACCATATGGTGAGGTGGAACTATAAGTTCTGTGCCTAGGGCCTTTTGAAAGGCAGCTTTTATTCCTTTATTAGAAGCTACACCACCCTGAAAAAATATTGGAGCTTTAATATCTTTTCCCTTAGCTACATTGTTTAAATAATTTCTAACAAGGGCTTCACAAAGACCACTTATAATATCTTCTTCACTATAACCTAATTGCTGTTTGTGTATCATATCTGATTCAGCAAAAACAGCGCATCTTCCAGCAATTCTTATAGGAGTTTTGGATTTTAAAGCATAGTCTCCAAATCTTTCAATAGGAATTTCTAATCTTTCAGCTTGCCTATCAAGAAATGATCCAGTACCTGCAGCACAAACTGTATTCATAGCAAAATCTGTAACAATTCCATCATTTAATATTATTATTTTAGAATCTTGACCACCTATTTCAATTATAGTGCTTACTTCTTTATTTAAGTTTAGAGAAGCTATAGCATGAGCTGTAATCTCATTTTTTACCGCATCTCCTCCGATTATAAATGAGGCAATATGTCTACCGCTGCCTGTAACTCCAACCCCATCTATCATATTATCTTTGTACTTTTCTTTTAATATTGTAAGGGCTTCTTGCATAACATCTATAGGTTTTCCCTTAGTTCTAAGATAAAGACTCTCTACAAGATTTAAGCTTTTATCTAAAAGTATTATATCTGTACTAACAGAACCTACATCAACACCCATGTAATACATTATCTTTTCTCCTTTCAAGTAAATCTAAAAATGCTTCTATTCTAGTTTCATAGCCGCCTTCTCCTGTCATTTCATCTACAACCAAAGTCATAATAGGAAAATTTTCATCTTTGGAGATGGTAGGAAGTATAGATTTTGAAACTATCTCTGGCATACATCCCATTGGTAAAATTTGAATGGCGCCATGAAAACCTTGTTTTTTAGCCAGCACTGCTTCTCCAACACATTCTCTTCCAAAACCTCCTATGTAATAAGAAAGATATTTTTTAGAGGCTTTTCGTATATCTAAGGAGTTTAAATTTACTATAGATAAAGCAGCATCCTTAACCCACCAGCTAGGATATAAAAATCTTTTACTACTAACACCATAATCCATAAGTTTATCCTCTATATAAAGATTAGAGAACGGCTCAAGTAATGTATATATTTCTCCTATTATAGCTACTTTTAATGGCTTTATGGTTTTATTTAAAGTTACCATGTCCAACATGTTGTTATATCTTTCTAAGGTATATATCATTTCGTCAGGTTTTTTAGTAAGAACACATTCCTTTTTACATTCATTAAAAAGTTTTTTACATTCACCTTTATTTATTTCATAGCCTGATTTAATCTTGGCCTTTTGTTCTATTCTATCTATTAACTTTATAACTTTATAACCTGCAATTAAAGCTTCAATTTTTTCTTTATTGCTTTTAGGACTGTTTGAGGATATTTTATTAATTCTATTTAATAATTCCTTTACTCCTATATCCTTGGGCAAATCTAATACGATAATATCTACGTTATAACCTAGTTTTTTTAATATTTTCATATGCAATTCACAATATTCTCCATATCTGCAAGGGCCGCAACTACCAGGAATAAGTATAGTATCTGCTCCATTTTCTATGCTTTGAATGAAACTACCTAACATTATTTTAAAAGGAAGACATATTTCCTCCGGAGCATAATAAGAACCGATTTCTAATGAGGTTCTACTGCTTATAGGAGGAAGAATATAATCTATTCCCAAACCATCAAAAACCGATTTAGCAGCAAGTGCGCTATTTCCAAGATGTGGAAATGTTAAAACCATAATTAATTACACCTCTTTTCTTATTTAAAAAGCTTTTCAGTAGTGTGAATGGAAGAAAAGCCTCCATTACTCTTCACTCTTAAATATTTACTCTTCACTTTTATAAAGCTCTTCTTTGAAGCATATCAACAAAAGCCTCAATTCTTGTGTCAAAACCAGCTTCACCAGTATGCTCGTCTATTTTTAAAACCAATATGGGAAATTTGGGTAGTCTATCTTTTATAAACTCTATAGTTACAGAATCCGTTCCGCAGGCAAAGGAAGAAAGATAAATGATTCCTTCCACCTTTTTATTGATTCCTACATAAGAGGAAAAACCATAGGAATTTCTGGTGAAAGTCCAAAAAGGTCTTTTAAATAAAGTTTTTACTTCTTTATCTATGAAATCTTCCTCTATATATTCTTCTGTAATTACTCCCACACCTATTTTGTGAAGTTTGGACACTAGTTCCATATTTACAAAATTATCATATATGTTGTAAGGATGGCCCACTAACGCTACTTTTAGTTCATAATCTGTATCATTAATTCCTGGTAAAAAATTTTTTTGAACAGATAAAGCATCAATAAAACATTGCTGAATTTTTAAGTAATTTTTAGTAAATAAAAAACCAGTTTTAACAGCCCACTTTTTTAGGCTTTTTTGAGAGAAAGCATAAATAGGAAAATTAATAGTTTTGGGCATATTTGGTATGTTGTTTATAACCATTTCAGGTAACCCACAAAACTTTGGGCATATATATTCTCTTTTTCTTAACTGCATTACTCTAGGAAGAAATATGATGTCACACTTATTTCTTAGATAGGCCACATGACCATGAAAGACCTTTATTGGTAAACAAGCTTCATCAACAGAATATTTACTTCCCAAATTTAATATCTCCTTGTCTGTTTCTGGAGATAATACTATTTCGCAACCTAATTCTTTAAAAAAGGTTGTAATGAAGGGATAATACTTATAAAATAATAATCCTCTAGGTATACCAATTCTCATAAAATTTCTCCTTATAAAATATCATGTGTTTATAAATACATTTCACATTTTAGCCAATTGGAAAGATATTATTCACTTATGGTATAAATTTAGGTGATAATGTATGGATAATAGAATGGATATGGTGAAGGGGTTGCGCAAAAAAGGTGAAGTGAAATTTTAAATAAAATAGTCACTTGGTGAAAATATTTCACAAGTGACTATTTATGATTTGCAGTATATGTTAATAAGTACTTCAATTTTTTTTTCTAATAATTTATAAACATCATCACACTGTTCATTCATATCGTAAATCAGCCTAAAAGTATCTTTAAGTTTAGACTTGTTTGGTTTTATTAGATAGGAAGAAGATAATATATTAGCTGAGGTGGATAAATCAACTGAAGTTGTTGCTAACTGATATAAAATAGTAAGAAGGGGAACTATATCATTATTAAAATACAACCTTCCTTCAGGGTTTAGTTCTAGTTTTATAAGCTCTTCTCTAAGAGTATTTATAGTTTGAAGTTTTGAAGTGAGTTTTGTTAGTGAATCGTCTATAGTAGTAGCAGAGGTATTAGAAGTAGTATCATTAGTAGAATCTTTACTAGTGTCCTCTGGAACATTTTCTATGATATTTTCGTTTATATTTTTATCAGCCATATAAGTTATTTCCTAAACATTAGTATCACTTTATTATATGATGGACTGCCACAAAATAGGAGTTATAAAAAAATGACATGCAATTTTTTACGAAATAAATGCCTGTAGTATTCCATTTAGAAATTTAATATTTTCCTCTTTTTCGTTATGATGAGAATTGATGATTAAAGGAATAGCTAGTAAAAAAGTTTCTGCTAGTTTTTCATTTATTCCTGTAGTATTTTTAAAGTCATCCTTTTTTTCTAAGCAAGATATATATGATTCTAAATTTTTTATAAGCTTTTCTCTAAACTCTAAAACCCTAATATCTTCACTTAAATCTTTTGCATTTTTATTTAATAGCTCTTTTCCAAGCCCCTTTCTTTTTTCAATGTCCTCATAAAGCACTAATAAGGCTTTTCCTACTTTTTCTTTAGGGCTTAATGACAGAGTTTTTAATTCCTCAAATTTATTAAAAGTGTTATCCCAACTTGATTTTAATGTAGCTATATAAAGTTCTTTTTTATTTGGATAATAATTATAAAGTGTGCCTACAGCTATGCCGCATTTTTGGGCAATCATTTTCATATCTACTTCTTCATATCCTTTTTCTGAAAATAATTTCATAGAAATATTAAAGATAGTACTTTCTAAGTCTTTTATTATCTTTGGCAAAAAAAACGCCCCCCTTTGTAGTAGGTATTATTGACGCTATGTGAATAATAATTCATTTTAGAACAATACCAGACCAATGTCAATATATAATCAGCAAATAAGTAAAATGCCATATCAATTATGGGTGTAAATGTGAGAGTTTACATAGAATGTATGATAGTATTGTATATGTAAATATTATCACATAGAGCAAAAGGGGAGAAATAAATGAAGAAAAATTTTTTTACTAATTCAATGAATTTGGCAAAAGAGATATGCAAGATAAAATTAAGCAGAGGGGATATTGTAGTTGATGCTACAGCTGGAAACGGCAATGATACTGTGTTTTTAGCAGAATTAGTAGGAGAAGATGGAAAGGTATATTCCTTTGATGTTCAAAAAAGTGCTTTAGAAAAAACTAAAGAAAAACTAAAAGAAAAAAACATGAAACATTTTGTTCAACTAATTTTAGATGGACATGAAAATTTGGACAAGTATGTAAAAGAGGATATACAACTTATAATGTTTAATTTGGGGTATTTACCTAATGGAGCACGTAATATAACTACTAAAGGCGAAACCACAGTAATAGCTGTGAAAAAAGCATTACAGATTTTAAAAGAAAATGGAATAGTGATTTTAGTTATATATCATGGTCATGAAGAAGGAAAGGAAGAAAAGATACTTTTAAAGGAGTTTACTTCTTCGTTAAATCAGAAGCAATATAATGTAATAAATTTAAGTTTTACGAATCAAATAAATAATCCTCCTGAATTAATATGTATAGAGAAAAGATTGTAAATCAAATTTTATTAATTTGTAAGGTTTTTGTTACTAATTTCGTAAATATAAATGTTAATATAAAAGTACAAAAGAAGAGAACAAATAATAGGGGGATGAACCATGAAAAGGACTAGAAATAGGAAAAGGAAAAAAAGTAAATTTAAAGGTATGATGTTTTTTGTAATATTTATAGCAGTATCTGCCATACTAGGATATAAATTTTTTAATAGCAGCAATCATACTTTAACTACATTTTTAGGTGGAAATAAAACTGTTTCTCCTACTAATAGTGTAGATGCAAATAAAAATACTGCAAGTGATGTACAAGCTAAAATTGATGAAAGTAAAAAGGAACAGAACAAGACAGAGGAAAAGAAAGGGAAAGATACCGCTGAGATAGATAAGGTTAAAGAAGAAAATGAAAAGAAAGAAGCCGCAAAAAAGGAACAAGTTGAAAATAATAAAAACAAAGAAGAAAAGAAAAAGAATGAAGCAGTGAAGAATGAAAATAGTGAAGGAGATAAAATAGCTTATTTAACCTTTGATGATGGACCAAGCTATAAAATAACTCCTCAAATATTAGATATTTTAAAGGAAAAAAATATTAAGGCTACATTTTTTGTAATAGGTTCTATGGCAGGAGAAAATCCAGGACTTTTAAAGAGGGAAAAGAATGAGGGACATGTTATAGCAAATCATACTTATTCTCATGATTATAAAAAGATATACTCTAGTACATCAAACTTTATTAATGACTTAAAGAAAGGTGAAAATGTAGTAACATCGATTATAGGGGAATACAATTCAAAACTTATTAGATTCCCAGGAGGTTCTTTTGGAAGAACAGCTTATAAGAATGCAGTAACTAATGCAGGTTACCACTATGTAGATTGGAATGCGCTAAATGGTGATGCAGAAGCACCATATGTAAGAAAAGAAAAACTTATAGCTAGACTTAAGGAAACAGCTGCAGGGCAAAAGACTTTATATATTTTAATGCATGATGCACCTGGAAAACAAAGTACAGTAGAAGCTTTACCAGAAATAATTGAATATTTAAAGGCTCAAGGATATGAATTTAGGACATTACAGTAAATTAAAAAATTATTTTAAGAATAAGAGTGGTGAAATATCATGAAAAGAAAATATTTAATAAAATTAACAGCTTTATTTTTATTTATATTTGCTACTACAAGTGTAATATTTCCTAGTCAAAAGGTAAATGCAAATACAAAATCTAAAAAGATTGAAATAAAAAAATACAGTAAAGTATATTGTAAAAATGCAAGAACGTATTTAAGAATACCTACTTATGATGGGAGTAATCAAAGCAATCATCCTAAAGTATTATATATACCTAATAGCTGGAATGGATATAAATATTGGATGACATATACTCCTTATCCTAATACTATACCTGATTATGAAAATCCATCTATAGTAGCTTCAAATGATGGATTTAATTGGACAATGCCTAAAGGGTTAAAAAACCCTATTATTCCAACACCAAAGGATGCAAAAATGGGAGGCCATAATAGTGATCCTCATTTAGTACTAAATTATAAAAATAATTCTATGGAACTTTGGTATAGGGTAAATAAGGGTACACCAAGAAGAAATCCTAGTAGTCAGGATTATATATATAAAATTACATCTAAGGATGGAATAAAGTGGAGCAAGCCAGTTTTTGTATATAGTGATAAAAAGCTGTGCATATCTCCAGCAATAATATATGAAAATAATATATACAAGATGTGGTATGTATCTTATACTAAAAAAGGTACAATAATAAAGTATGCAGAAAGCAAAGATTCAATTAAATGGCAAAATATTAGACAAGTTAATATAAAACTAGATGAGGGCTGCTATCCATGGCATATTGATGTAACAAAAACAAATAGGGGATATGAAATGCTAATATCTAATTATTATAAGGCTTTTGGAAAAAATTTATTATTATCACATGCTATTTCTAATGATGGACTTAATTTTGGAAAAACTATAGATGTAGTAGTTCCTTCCAAAGGCATATTTAGTTGGGACAATAGTATAATTTATCGTTCTTCTCTAGTACAAGTAGAAAATAAATATAAAATTTATTATTCAGCTCAAGATTTATGGGGAAGATGGCATATAGGAGTAACAGAAATGAATGGTGTAGCTAATAATATGCAATCTATATAAAAGGCTAGAAATGGTCTTTTTATATTAGTGAAAATAGAAGAGTGAATATAAAGAAAAATCCTCCTTATTCGTACTCTGTGATCTGCGGTTTGTACTCTAAAAAAATGACCGTGTCAAAATTTTATTTTGACACGGTCATTTTTTCTTGGCTATCATCTATAAGCAAAGGAGAAGAAATATAAAACTCAGGGTATTAAGTGATTAGGAATTATTACTTACCACAGCAATTTTTATATTTCTTACCACTACCACAAGGGCAAAGTTCATTTCTACCTATTTTTTTAGGAGATACTAAAGTTTTTTCATCTCCATAGGTAAGCTTTAGTTCTGTTATTTTATCTTTTCCAAAAATAAGATTCCATTCTGGCAAATTATAAAGATATTCTGTTCCAGCTTGAAGCATATTTATGTATAATTTTTCAAAATTTATATCTAACGCTATTTCTGAATCTTCAGTTATGTCTTCTAAATTTATCGGATTATTTAGAGAAGAATTTATACCATCAATAAAACCAACAAAAGAAATTAAGGATACATCAAAGTTTTTAGCTAAGTCTTTAATATTTCCTTTCATAGTAGTTTTGTAGTTTTTAATAATTTGAGGTGTTATTTTTTCTTCAATAGAAGCATATTCATTCCAAAACTCCTCTTCGCCGGAAGTCTTTACAAAATATACAACTAAATTTTTCCATTCATTATATAAGCTCATATCTTATTCTCCTTTTACTAAGTATAATTCCATTAATCATTATAATATAAAGCTTCATGGATTTTCAACTTAATTATTTGAATTAAAGAAAAACATTAGTATTGAAATTAAATCATAAAATTAGTTTAACATAATATTAGAAAAAATCAATAAATAAAAGTAAATTACTATATGATATAATAGCTATATTAAGAAAAAAATGGAGTGTGGTGATAAATTTGGGACGAAAGACTACTATTATGGAAATAGATGCGGGAAAAGCACTAGGGGCTGTAGCTGTAGTTTTAATTCATGTGTCAGCCTACACCATGGCCAATATTAAAATTTTTGATTTTACATATAAAATAGCCTTGATATTAAATCAGATAGCTAGATTTTCTGTGCCATTATTTGTTTTATTATCAGGAGTAGGATTAGGTTTAAGTTATAAAAAAGACGATGGATATTTAAAGTTCTATAAGAAAAGATTAAGTAAGTTAGTACCTGAATATATTATATGGGGAATAATATATTTAGTAATAATAAATAAAAATTACAATTATAATCTTTGGCCAAATCTATTTTTAAAAGGGGATAAAATTTTTTATCATTTG
Source organism: Clostridium lundense DSM 17049 (assembly GCF_000619945.1). GTDB lineage: Bacteria > Bacillota > Clostridia > Clostridiales > Clostridiaceae > Clostridium_AO > Clostridium_AO lundense. The sequence goes on from NZ_JHVC01000002.1 coordinate 395,896, forward strand.
TATTTTATGCCCATGATTATCAAACTTTACATTATTTTTCCCGTATTATATATAGGTATGAAAAAAAAAGCTGGGCTTTTTATAGCGTTTTTAATATCAGTAGGAATAACTACAACAGCGCATTATTTTAATAATCCTAATTTAGCCTTGGATTTTTACTCTAAAAGAAATGTAGTGTTTTGGTTTTTTTATTTTGTATTGGGTGTATATTTAACCTCAAAATTACAGTATTACATTAAAAAAAGTAAAAAGCATAAAAAGTTATTGGGAGGCATATTATTACTATGCACAATTGTAATATTGTGGGAAAGTTTCTATGGACTTAAAATAGGGAAAAACTTAGATTATTGTACCACTTTCATAAGACCATCTATAATACTTTATTCTATAATATTTACCATTTTTGTTTTTTCTTTAAATTATAATAACCAAATTTTATTTAAGCTTTTAAAAAATATAACGAATAATTCTTATATAATATATCTAGCACATCCATTTATACTCTACTATTACATGAAGTGGTTTAGAAGTTTAAATTTAAAAATAGGGAGTATTTATTTTCTTATATCTGCTGTAATATTTTGTACGATTATGCCAATAATTTTTGCAGAGCTATATAAGAGAATAAAGTCTAATATATTTAAGGTTTTTAACAACTAATGTAAAAATGGGGGGGACTTAACTTTAAAGATTCTAGATTTTACAAATAAATATTGATGTTTAGAAGGAATTATTAAGTTTATGTAGAATAATTAAGCTATCAAAGTAAAATTAAGTAAAATAATAAAACCAACCATGGTAATTATGGATACAATTTCTAAGGAAAAAACTATAGAAATATTGTAATATGTGTTGTATAATAGTACATGAGGTTAAAAATACTAGGGAAAAATTAATTTTCAAATTAATGAAAAATGTGGAGTACATAATTTATATCCGGATGTATTACAAAAATAAAAAATGAAAATCTTTTTAGAAAGTATAGAAAAGCTTGCAGCTTTATGCTATAATAACCATTAAGTTTAAAATTACCATTTGGTGAATAATAATCATATTATAAGATATTATTCATCAGGTAGTGTTTTTAACCACAAGGTTAGTTATATATAAATATATAAAAATTTTTTATATATACAAATTAAATTAATTTCACTTAAATGAGGAGGTTATCATAATTATGAGTAAAAGAAGCCACAAAGCACTAGCAAGTGCTACAGTTATGAGCTTAATATTAACTTCAACTTTAACTGCTACAAATGTACAAGCGGCAGCTACAGTTGAAAGAGCAGGGGGTAGCGATAGATTAGCTACTGCTCAGGAAGTTGCAAAACAGATATTTGGAAAGGCAGAAACAGTTGTATTAGTTAATGGATATGGATATGCTGACGCAGTAAGTGCTACACCACTTGCTAAAGCATTAAATGCACCAATACTTTTAACTAATGATGCTGAAAAACCATCAGCAGACTTATTAGCTAGCTTAACTTCATTAGAAGCTAAGAAAGTAGTTATAGTTGGTGGTACTGGAGTTGTTAAGACAGCTTTAGAAACTGAATTAGCAAAATCATTCACAGTAGAAAGAATTTCAGGATCAAACAGATATGCAACAAACGCTAATGTAGCTAAGAAAGTATTAGAACTTACAAAAGCTACTAAAGGTGTTCTTGTAAGTGCAGCAGGATACGCTGATGCTTTATCAGTAGCTTCCATAGCAGCAGCTAAAGGAATGCCAGTATTATTTGGAAACGCAGCAGAAGTTCCAGCAGAAGTTAAAGAAGCTGCTAAAGGATTACAATTAGTAGCAGTTGGTGGAGCAGGCGTTTTACCAGACAGCGTTATATCATCAGTAAGTGCTACAAGAATAGCAAACGGTGCTGATAGATTTGATACTAACTTAAAAGTATTAGATTACTTCAAAGAAGATTTAAAAGATGTTAAAAATATATTCATGGCAGCAGGTGGAAGATCTGGAGACAGAAACTTCGCAGATGCTTTAGTTGCATCAGCAGCAGCTGCTAAATATGGTGCACCAGTTGTTCTTACTGGATATGGTGCAAATGATACTCAAGTATCAGCAGCTACTAAATACGTAAAAGACCATATGAAAGATGATACTAAGGTTACTATCGTTGGTGGAGAAGCTTCAGTAAGCAAGGACATAGAAAATGATGTAAAAGGTGAAAAAACAGACAACAAAACAGAAGTTGGCAGCATGGAAGCTTTAAACTTAAATCAGGTAAAAGTTGTATTTGATTCTAAAGTTGATGAAGATACAGCTGAAAGTGTAGCTAACTATGAAATAGATGGAGAACAGTTAAATTCAGATAAAGCTGTAGCTGATCTTCAAGATGATGGAAGAACAGTTATAATAACTTTAGCTAGGGTTGAGTCACAAGAAAAGACTAAAACAATTAAAGTTAGAAAAGGTATTTTAAGTGAAGATAGATCTAAACTTGTTCCAGAAGCAGAAAAGAAAGTTACTTTCAAAGATACATCTGCACCAACAGTAAAGAGTGTATCAGCAAAAGGTAACAGCAAGTTAACAGTGGAATTCTCAGAAGCTGTATTTGCAGAAGGTTCTACTGAAGAAGCAGCTGTTAAAACCTTAGCTCAGCAGTTAGAAGTAAATGGAGAAACTATTGATTCAATAGGATATAATACTGATATGAAAGATGGTAAGTTATTATATACTAAATTAAAGAATTCAATAAAAGCTTCAAATGGAACAGCTGGATACTATGTAAATAAAGTTGAATTCTACTTTGATTCAGCTTTAGAAGATGGCGATAATAAATTAAAGGCTCCAGAAGGAAAGAAAGATTCTTACCTAGTAGATGCAGCTGGATGGATCATGAAAGAATCTACAACAGAATTCAAAGTTGAAAAAGTAACTGGAAGACCACAGGTTAAATCAGTAACAGGTTCAACTGATGGTAAAGTATACATCAATTTTGATAGACCTATGGACAAGAAGACAGCAAGTGATGTAAAGAACTTCCAATTAAATGGTAGTGATTTAAGTGGTACTGACGTTAAAGCAGAAACTAAAGAAGGAGATACTCAGATAAAATTATCAGGAGTTGAGAAGATTTTAACAGGATCAAATACTGTTACAATACTTGACAAAGTTAAAGATGCTTATGGTAATAAAGTAGATGATAATACAAGAGTATCATTCACTGCTGAAAAGGATAGTGTTAAACCAAAAGTTAATTATGTATTAACTGTTGATGATTCAACTATAAGAGTTATATTCAGTAAGGATGTAAAGAAGAGCGTTGCTCAAAATACATCAAATTATACATTGAAAGATTCAAAGGGAAATAAGGTTTCTATTGAAGAACCAAAGCAAGTTGCCGGATGCGATGATATGTATGATATCACATTAAAAGATGGTAAAAAATTAGGTGGATCAAAATATACACTTAAAATTGAAAATATCATCGACTTAGCTGGAAATATTATGGATGAAGCAACATTCCCAATAAACGGATCAGATGTTGTTCCAACTATAAAGAAAGTTGTAACTGTAAAGGGAGAAAAGAATAGACATAAAGCAGTTGTTATATTTGATCAGGAAATGAAAGTATCAACTATAAATAAACTTGAAAGTTACAAATACAAAGATGCAGATGACAAAGTTAAAGTATTACCATCAGATTCAAAAATATCAGTAGCATCAGATAATAAGACTGTAACAATTGAATTCCCAGAAGATAGTTACAAAGTTCTTACACCTGATACTAATACTAGCAAATCCAATACAGTAAAGAGCATAATTATTACAAAAGATGTTGAATCCATAAATGGAGTTAAGATGGATGCTGATGAAACAGTGAAAATACAAGAAGCTGATAGTAAATCAACAGTTAACTTAGCAAGCGATCCAGTAACTCTTAAAGACAATGACGGTGGAGATGATGCAATAGTTCAACTTAGATTTGATGGTGCTGTTGATAAAGTTGAGAGTAAAACAAGCTTCACATTTGTAGATGGAAGTAAGGAAGATGCTGTTCCTGGTAGAGCTGTACCAACTAGTGTGACTGCAAGAGGTGAAATTGTTGAGTTTAGATTTACAGATAAAGATGCAGAACTAGTTAAAGCTTTTGGTGTAGACTTAAAGATGGATACACAAGGAACAATTAGAGATTATGCAGGACAACCAATAGACTTTACTTCCCCAACAAAAGTTGATACAAATGAAATAGCTCCAAGATTATCTTATGCTAAGAGTAATGACTATATTAAAATTAATGAACAAGATGAGTTTAAGACTTGGTTTACTGATGCAGATCAAGATACAGTAACTATAAAGTTCAATACTAAAATAGATCCATATAGTATAAATAAAGATGACTTTACATTTGTAAGCAATTCACAATCTAAATTAAAAGTAGCTGGTCATCCAATAGTAAAAGGTAATACAGTAACTTATGAGTTCGAAGAGGACATAAAAATTAATGAAGAAATAACAATAAAAGTTGCTGATAGCCAGAATATCAAGAGCGATGAAGATGATAATGGCGATAAAGTTAAATACGTTCCTCAATCAGCTGAAAAGGGAGAAGGACTTAAATTTAAAGTTGTTAAAGGAACTTTAGTTAACGCAGAAAAAGTAACAGTAGAAGGACCTAAAGAAGTTGTTATTGGTCAAAATATAACATTAAAAGCAACAGTAACTCCAGATAATGCTACAGACAAAACAGTTACTTGGACATCAAAGAATAAGGATATAGCTACAGTTGATGAAAATGGTAAAGTTACTGGAGTAAAAGAAGGAACAGCTATTATTGTTGCTAAATCAGGAGATGCAGAATGCCAATACACAGTATCAGTTAATAAAGCTGTAACAGATAAAGATATAGCAGATAAAGTAACAGCAGCAATAACTGAACTACCAGCAGTAGATAAGTTAACAGTAGCTGATAAAGATAAAGTAGTAGCAGCAAGAGCAGCTTATGATAAATTAACAGATGCTCAGAAAAAATTAGTAACAAATCTTACTGTCTTAGAAGCAGCAGAAAAGAAAATTGCTGATTTAGAAAAGCCAACTACTCCTACAGAAGTAACAGCAACAGTTGTTAAAACTGAGAAGAATGTACCTATGCTTGGATCAACAAAGGTATATGTAAAATTAAATGGAGCTACTGATTTAACAAAGTATACTGTAACAATTAAAGGAGAAAATGCAACATTAGAAGGAGATATGTTCTCAGCAGCAGTAGTGGGTACTTTTGAAGTAAGCGAGATTGTTGTAGCTAGTGATGTAGTAGTTACTCCAGTAAAATAGTTTATAAAAATTAAATTGTTAGGTTTTGGAGATTTGTATATAATCTCCAAAACTTAAAATTAAATAAACTAATATAAAGGATGATATTGTGATAAAAAGTATAAAGGCATCTATAATATCACTATGTTTGGCATTATTAACAATAAATCCTGTTTTAGCAGCTTCAACAGATTTACTTGTTGAAACTAAGGCAGGACAACATTATCAATATAATATGGTTCAATTAATTAGATCATATAATAATGATAAAAAGCTTTTTACTGATTTCGAAGAGAAATTAGCAATTGGTCAAGTAAAGGCTTATTATGATAATAAAGTAAATGAATATGTAGATTTCTCAAAAATAGTAAGATCATATAATGAAAATAGAGATCAATTTGACTTAAATAAGTTTACTGAAAATGCAAAATATGATGATATGATATTTATAAGTGATATGATCCAGACCATGATAGAAGAAAATGGTGAAGTAAAAGAAGGACAAATTATAAAAAACGAAGAGCGTTTTGATGTAATGAGAATTTATTAGAGAAATCTGACCCTAAGGGTTTTCTAAGATCCGTGGGGGATGTGAACAAGAGATGGATAGCCTTTTGGGTATCCTTCTCAAATTTAGATAAATGAGCGGAAATTAAATAATTGACAGTTAAGAATGGACAATAAAAACCTATCAAATCCGAAACCTATCAAAATAAATTCAAATCAAAAATCATAAAATAGTCAGTTCACATCAATGACTGAAAAATTTAATACATACATTTCATAGGGAACTAATCCTTTTTGGGGGATTAGTTCTTTTTGTGTTGTATATACAACGGACAGTGAAATTAATATTTAATAAAATTGAAATCATATATTTTAAAAGAGAAAATTTAAAATCACAGTGGTTATAGATAAATGAGTTTTATTGAAATATGATGAAAAATATGTTGATTACGGGGTAAATTTATAATAATATATATAATGGTTAATTATGCTAAAGATGAAACGTGGAGGAGAGAAGAGAATGAAAAAGAACTTTCAACTAATGTTATTAATGCTATGTATGACTTTGATTTTAAGTGTACAAGTATCAGCAAAAAGTTTTGTTATAACCGACGAAAAGCATAGTGTGGCTTCAAACAAAATATGGACAATAGAATTTACTCATGTAGTAAAGTTTGATGAACAAACTAAGGTAAATATTACAGTAAAGGATAGCAAAGGACAGTCTGTTCCTGTAACATTAAAACTTGGGGAAGATAAAAAAACGGTATTAGTTTTACCTCCGGAAGGTGGATATAAAATGGGAGAAAGTTATATACTATCATTAAATGATAATGTTAGAAATGATAAGGATGTAAAACTAAAGAGAAATGTATATTTGAATTTTATAATAGAAAATTCTGCAGCGATAGAACAGGATGGAATATTTGGAAATACAATTGGAAATAGTATAAATGATTCTTGGGTAGCTGAAGATGCTAATAATGTTTACTTTATATGTGGACAATATTCAAATACATTTGAAGGATATATAGGCAAATATAATAAAAATACTAAGGAAGTAACTAGATTTACTGATAAAGAGGTAACGGATGTATCAGGAATAAATGTGGTTAAAGATAATATATATTACAAAGTTTATGAACAAGATATAAATGGTATAAATCCAGATAATTCATATATTTATAACTTATATAAAATGAGTACAAGTGGTGGAGAGGGTAAAAAGATAGTTGAAGGTGTATGGCAGTATATAGCTTCAGATAAAAATATTTATTATGTAAGTATGGTTGATAATTATAAGCTTTGTAGATGTGATATAAATGGACAAAATAAAGTTGTAATTACAGAAGATCCTGTAGAATTTTTTAATGTGGTAGGGGATAAGATAGTTTATACTAAAAGAGAAAGAAAAGAAATACATAATGGATTTAATTCAAAATTTTTAGGAGCTATTTATAAAATAAATTTAGATGGATCTAATAAAATAGTACTTACAGAAAAAGAAGCACATAATATAATTACTGTAGGTAATGATGTTTATTACATTAACTATTCAGATAATAATAAAATTTATAAAGTATCATTAGATGGTAGTAATGACATAAAAGTAAGCGATAATAAAGCAGAATATATGAATATAAATGATGGATGGATATACTTTGCTAATGAATCAGCTTCCAAAACTATTTATGTAGGAAGTGAATCAATTCCAAAACAAGTAGGTACTTTATATAAGATGAAAATAGATGGAACAGAAAGTACTGAATTAAATAAGGAATATTTTAGAGGAATAAATGTTTTAAATGATGCCATATATTATAATTTATATGATGATAATGGAAGCATGAATTGGGAAATTAGAATGAGAATAGGAAAAGATGGACAGAATCAACAAGAATATTGGAAATATTTAAATGGATCCAGTAATATAAATATAGATTCTGTAGTGAAACTAGAAAGTGGAATAATAAATATACATTATAAGAATCCTGGAACAGAACAAAGTGCAACAGTTATGGATTTAGATATAAATAAGTTACCTTTAGATATAAAAAATAAAGTAAAAGCTTTTGTTTTGATTACTACTCCATATGATTATGAGTTAGATAGATTAAAGAGTATAGCATCAGAAATTCCTGACAGAACTCCTTTAATTACTCATTTTGAAATGCTTAATTTTGAAGAACCTGGAATGACTAGACATGACTATGGAACTGTAATGTTATTTGATGAAAAGAATAACATGATAGCATATTATACAGCAAGAATTTAATGCTTGAGGATAAAAATAGAGGAAGATAAATGAAAGAAGGGTAAACTAAAGAGTTTATCCTTCTTTTGTATTCTAGATACAGGATATATAACATAAATCTCTTGAATAACTTAATGAAAACAGGTATATTATATAAAGAAGCTTCTCTATGTGGTAAAATTTACTGATGGGGAAGCATATATTTTTATTTTTTCAATTTTAAATTTTTCTGTAATATTAATGAATAAAATTAGTTGTGTTATTGTTAATTAAAAAGTGCATTGCACTTTAGTAATATGGGAGGTCTTTTCATGAAAAAGAGAAATAAAAAAGCACTTGTAAGTAGTCTTGTTACTACATTTATTTTAACATCTACATTAGTACCATTAACAAAGGCTAAGGCGGCAACATCAGTAGAAAGAATGTTTGGCGCAGATAGATTTGTAACAGCCCAGAATGTGGCAACACAAGCTTTTGGTAAAGCTGAAAATGTAGTAATTGTAAACGGACTTGGCTATGCTGATGCAGTAAGTGCAGCGCCACTTGCAAAAATATTAAATGCACCAATACTTCTAGTGGATAATACAAAAAATCCTTATGTAAGCTTGCTAGAGACTTTATGGAAGCTTGGAACAAAAAAAGTATACATAGTTGGTGGACAAGGGGTTGTAACAAAGGAATTAGAAGATAACTTAGCTAAAAGTTATGCAGTAGAAAGAATATCAGGAGATCCTAAGGATGGAAGATATGGTACAAATGCTGCAGTAGCTAAAAAGGTTTTAGAAAAAACAAATGCTACAAAGGCAATTCTTGTAAGTGCTGAAGGCTATGCAGATGCACTATCAGTAGCATCTATTGCAGCTACAAAAGGATATCCAGTTTTATTTGGAAATAAAAATGAAGTTCCGAAGGTAGTAAAAGAAGCAGTACAGGGATTGGAAGTTAAAGCAGTAGGAGGGGAAGGTGTTCTTCCAGAGAAGGTCTTATCTCAGATAGGAGCTGAACGAATTGCTAAAGGTGCGGATAGGTTTGCTACCAATTTAAATGTATTAGATTATTTTAAAAATGAATTAAAATTTGAGAATATATTTGTAGCTGCTGGAGGAAATGATAGTAAACATAAATTTGCAGATGCTTTAGTTGCTTCAGCGGTAGCAGCAAAATACGGATCACCATTAGTTTTAAGTGGATTAGGTACTACAGATATAAGTAAACAGGCTGCAAATCAATATATAAAGGAAAATATGAATAGTAATAACAAGGTTACTATTGTAGGAGGAGGAGCTTCTGTAGATGCTTTTATAGAAAGTGAATTAAAAAATAAAGCAGAAGAGATAAATTCTAAAAAGGAAGAAGTAAATAACGAAAACAAAGATGGATCAAATAATAATAATAATAAAGATGAAGCAAATAGTAACGATAAGGATGAAACAAATAATAATAAAGAACAAGGCCAAGCTAACACCTCGAAATTTAATAGTGTAGAATCAATAAAAATTTTAAGTTTACATCAAATAAAAATTAATTTTGCTAAAGAGATAAATAAAAATTTAGCAGAAAACTTAGGAGCATATCAATTAGATGGTGCTGATTTGAAGGGGAATAGTGGAACAGCTAATGTTTTAGAAGATAAAAAATCTGTTCTTATAACATTTCAAAAACCTTTGAAAGAAAGAACTAATATAACATTTACAGTTAAAGGAAACTTTATAGAGGATAAAGAAACTGGTAAGGATATAGAACAAGCAGAAAAAACATTGTTAGTAATAGACAAGAAGGAACCAACTGTGGAAAAAGTAGAAGCCATAGATAATAGCAGAATATGTATTACTTTTAGTGAGGGAGTAGATTATAAAAGTTTATCTAAGGCAAAGAACTTTAAATTAGATGGAGAAACATTAGATTCCTCAAGGGATATTATAAAGGAAATAGGACCGATTTCTAGTATTAACAATATCAATGGTGATAATATGGATATTGTCAATGGAATAATAATTGAAATTAAATCATCACTAAATAAGGGAAAGCATACATTAATATTTCCAGCAGACAATGATTTAAGAGTAGTAGATACTTCTAATATGCCATTGGATAAAAATGAATATATATTTGAAGTAAAGTAAATTTGTTTAAAAAACTCTGTACATAAATGGAAAGCGTACAGAGTTTTTTATATTTAAGGAATTCTTAAGCAATATTTAATATTATTTATATAGAAATAAGAAATGCCATATGCTAGAATAATTTTATATGGAAATAATTTTTTATATAAAAGGGAGAGAAGTCATGGAAAAGAAAGCAAAATTCAAATTAAGCAAAAAAAGCATAATTATTATTTTAATAATTGTTTTGGTAGCTACAGTAGGAGTTATATATTCTAAAAAAAGCAAAAAAACTACATCTGTTAGTGTAGATATTGGAAAAGTTGAAAAGAAAAAACTTATTCAAGCTACTACTGCAACGGGAAATATTGAAGCAAATTACAGAAACGATATAATATTAAATCCAGCACAAAAGGTTATAAAAGTTTTTGTTAAAGAAGGACAAAAGGTTAAAAAGGGAGATATTTTAGTTAAGTTAGATGATAAGGAATATAAGACTCAATTAGAAAAACAACAGTTAAATCTCCAAAGTGCTAATTTAACTTTATCACAACTTCAAGGTACAAGTACTATAAATGAAAGAAAAAATGCGATAAATGCAGCTGAACAGGCAGAATTAACATTACAAAATGCAAAAAATAATTATTCAGATTTAAAGAAAAAATTTGATCAAAATAAAACATTATATCAAGGCGGATATATATCAAAAAATGATTATGACGCAGCTGATAAGGCGTTAAAAGAAGCTGAAAATAGTGTGAAAAATGCTGAACTTGCTTTAACAAATTCAAAGAATTCTTTATCAAATACAAATGCAAGTACACAGGATAAAATAGCAACCCAAAGAAATCAAATAGCAATTATTGCAGCAGATATTAAGAGTTTACAAGATAAAATAAATGATTGTAATGTAAAAGCTAATGTAGACGGAAAAGTAGTAAAGATGGATGCAAAAGAGGATCAGTATCCAAATACAGGAGATATGATTATAATTGATGATATTTCTAAATATAAACTTTCATTAGATATCAATCAATATGATGCTGTTAATCTAAAAAATGGACAAAAGGCTACAGTGAAGATAAAGGGTATAGATAAAAAATATTCAGCTGTAGTAACGGAAGTTGGACAGGTTGCACAAACAAAGATAAATACAAATGCAAATTCTGGAGGAAATCAGGAATTTAAAATAAATGTAAAGGTAACTATAAATGATTCTGATGATAAAATAAGAGCAGGATATGAAGGCGATGCAGAAATTGTTCTTAATGAAAAAAATTCATCACTTTCAATTGGTTTTGATGGAATTAAAGAAGACAGGGCTAAAAAGGAAAAATATGTGTATGTAGTAGATGGAAATAATAAGGTTTCTAAGAAATACATAAAGAATGGATTAGAAACAGAATATGATGTAGAAGTTTTAGAAGGGCTTAAAGAAGGAGAAAAATATGTAATTAACCCTCCTGAAAATTTAAAAGAAGGGGATATAGTTTCACCAAGAAAATAGTTAAGGGAGGGATTTAATGTGATAATAAGCCTAGAGGATATTAGAAAAGTATATGATACTGGTGCCATTAAACTAGAAGCATTAAAAGGTGTTAATCTTTCTATTCAAGAAAAAGAATTTGTAGCTATAATGGGAGCTTCTGGTTCAGGTAAATCGACGCTTATGAATATTTTAGGTTGTCTTGATAGATTAACTTCAGGTAAATATATTTTAGATGGAGTAGATATATCTTCACTAGATGATAACAGCTTAGCACAAATAAGAAATAAAAAAATAGGATTTGTGTTTCAGGCATTTAATCTTTTGCCTAAGCTTACAGCTTTAGCAAATGTAGAGCTTCCTATGGTTTATGCTGGGGTACCAAAACAAGAAAGACATGAAAGGGCAGTAAAAGCCTTGGAAAGAGTGGGATTAGGTAATAGAATTCACCATAAGCCTAATGAAGTATCTGGAGGACAAAAACAAAGAATTGCAATTGCAAGATCGTTGGTAAATAATCCTTCTATAATACTTGCAGATGAACCTACAGGAAATTTGGACAGTAAATCTAGTGAAGAGATTATGGAGATATTTCAAGGACTTAATGATGAGGGAGTTACCATAGTAATGGTAACACATGAACCAGATATTGCAATGCATACTAAAAGATCCATAGTATTTAGAGATGGAAATATAATTTCAGACAATATAGTAAAGGATAGAATAATAGTAGGGGGGCAGAAATAGATGAATATTTTTGAAAGTTTTCAATCTGCCTTTCAAAGTGTAAGGGCTAATAAATTAAGATCTTTTCTTACTATGCTAGGTATTATAATCGGTATATCCTCTGTAATTACCATAGTATCTATAGGGGATGGTGCTAAGAACTTTATATCAGGAGAATTTGCCGATATAGGTACAAATTTGATAAATCTTAAGGTGAATTCCTCAATAGAGGATACTGTAGAAGAAAGAGATTTCTTTACCATGGAAGATGTAAAACTTATAAAAGATAAAATTCCTGAGGTTACTCATGTAATGCCTGAATTGCAGGGATTTGGTGTGTTAAAAACCGAAAAAAAATTAAAACCTGTAAGGGTAGGACTAAGTAATCCTGATTCACAAAAAATTTATAATATAAAGATGATAAAGGGAAGGTATTTAACTGATCATGATATAGATGCAGCAAAGAATGTAGCCGTCTTAGATGAGCCTACAGCTAAAAAGTTATTTAACAGTGTAGATATTGTAGGAGAAAAGGTAAAGTTTAATGCAGGAGATAGATATATAGATTTGAGTATAATAGGAGTTTGCAAAGATCCTAATGGTAATTTATCTTCAGCTTTTGGTGACAATATGCCAGGACTTATTCTTACGCCTATAACTATAGCAGATAGAATATTTAAATATACAGATATATCAGGTCTTTCAGTTATACTTTCTGATATGACTAATGCAGATGAAATAAGTAATAAGATGATAAGACTTATGGAAAATGTTCACAAGAACAAAGATAAATATTCTGCTCAAAAGGGATTTAAGGAACTAGAAACAATTGATAAGGTTTTAAGTACTTTAACTGCAGTTTTAGGGGCTATAGCTGCTATATCACTTTTAGTTGGTGGTATAGGGGTTATGAATATAATGCTTGTGTCTGTAACTGAAAGAACAAGAGAAATAGGTATAAGAAAGGCAATAGGAGCTAAGACACGAGATATAAAAATACAATTTTTAATGGAATCTATAATACTTTGTCTAATAGGAGGAACTATTGGAACTATACTTGGAATTTCAGTAGGAAAGATAGCAAGTAGTCTTATACATGTAAATGTACCTGTATCAATAAAGGTTATTTTAGTATCATTTGGATTCTCATCTGCGGTAGGTATATTCTTTGGATTATATCCAGCAAATAAAGCTGCCAAATTAGATCCAATAGAAGCATTAAGATATGAATAGTTGACAATAACTAGGAATTAAGAATTAATAGTTAATTCTTAATTCCTAATTATTAATTAGACAATGGGGGTGGTTTAGTGAAGAAATTTAAGATATTTTGCATGATAACAGCAGTAGTATCAATGCTTTCTACTCCAGTTTTTGCCCAGGAAATAAAGGGAAATGTGTTGGATTTAGATACTGCTATTAATAATGCTGTAAAAAATTCTTATATAATTAAACAAAGAGAAAGTATATTGGAAAGTACTGAAAGATCATGTAAAGATCAAGTGAAAATGGCAAATAATATAGACAAGAGAATAAAAGATAATGAAAGATTTAAAGAGCTAATCGGAAAAAATGAAAGAACAAAGGAAGAAGAGGCAGAGTATCAAGTATATGTTAGAATGTATGGAAAACCAATGAGCTATGATGAACTGACAAGTTATTCAAAAACATCTAACATTGTACCAGTAAAAAATAAATTCACAATATTTCAATACACAAATGCTCTTCAAGTAGCAAAAAATAATATTAAGCAAAATGTATATGAAGAATATGGAAAGCTTATTAAGGCTAAGGATGATTTAGATTTAGCAGAAAAGAAGTTTAATGTAGCGGAAAGTGAATTTAAAAAAGTAAATTTGAATGCATCATTAGGAATAATTTCAAAGTTAGAAGGTAATGAAAAGAAAAGTGACTACCTAAAGGAAAAAGAAAATTATGAAAAACTTAAAAGAGAATTGAAAATACAAACTATGAATTTTAATAGACTTATAGGTGTTCCTATAAATACTGAATATTCTCAGTTTACTAAGGAATATTCTAAAGGAACAACATCATTTAAAAGCTATGAAGAATACGTAAATGAAGCGTTGAAAAATAGAGCGGAAATAGTAAATGGAAAAGAATATATATATTATAAGGAGTACGAAAGAGACCTTTCTTCTGGATCAAATTTTGAAAAGAGAGAGAAAGAAATAGGGCAACAGTACTTAGAAACTGCAAGAGATACTGTAGAAATTAAAAAGTTAGATATACAGCTAGAAGTAAAAAGATTATATGATGATTTAGAAGTAAAATATAAAAATTTTGAAAGTATATCAAATGATTATAAGGAAGCTAAAAAAAGTTATGATGAAATATCAACTAAATATTCTATTGGAGTAATAAGTAAAATAGAATATGACAAAGAAACAGCAACTTTTACTGAAAAAATGCTAAATTATCTGAATAAGGATAGGGAAATATTTATATCAAAATTAAAGCTTGAAAATGCATGTTCTTTAGGAACAGATATAAATAAGGGATTATATTAGTGATAGGTAAAAAAGAAGGAGGTACGGTTATGAAAAAATTCACATCAATTATATTAACGGCTTGTATGGTTGCATCATTTAGCAATAATGTGTTTGCTCAAGAAGATAAAAAAGAAGTAAAAAATGAAACAGTGATAAATTTAACAATAACAGACGTGGCAAATAGATTAAAAAATGATAATATAGAACTAAAAATGATAGATGAAAAGATAAAGCTTTATAATAAATTATATGGTAGAGATCATGCAAAGGCTATTGAAGCAGATAATAGTGGTAGAAGTGATGTAGAAAGCAAAAAAACAGCGTTACTATATGCTGGACAATCAGCACAAAGGGCTGAAGATGCAGAACATGAAAAGGATAGTAGGTTTAAAGAAATAAAACATGATTTAGAAAGACAATATTTAAATATTGTAAATTGCGATAGGGAAATAGATATTATAAATAAATCCATGAAAAATGTGGAAGAAGAAATAAAAAAAGTTAATGCCAATGTAGAACAGGGAAAAGTAACAGCTAATACATTAGACTCTCTAAAGGTAAAAAAGGCTCAGCTTTTAGCCTCATTAAATTTGCCTAAAGCTCAAAGAGAAGAGGCATTATTAAAAATAAAACAATATTTAAATATAGATAAGAATACACAGATTAATTTTTATGGAGCTAAAAAAGATTTTATAAAATTTGAAGATACAAACATAAATGATTTAATTAAAAATGCTTTAGATAAAAATTATAATTTAAAAAAGCAAAAACAGAATATTGAATTTGCTAAATTAGAAGAAAAAATATATATGGAATATGGTAGAAATAGTGAAGATGAAGAAACAGATTTAAAAATAAGAATGAATGATTTACAAAATTCTTTTGAAAATGATAAGACGAATTTAGAAGTAGATATATGGAAAGCTTATTATGATTTGATGAGTAAACAAAATATTGCAGAAATAGAGAAATTAAATTTAGAAAATATTAAATCTAAGTATAATGAAATGGAAGCAAAATTAAAGCAGGGGTTAATTGATAAGCTTACATTAGATTCCACAGAACTCCAAATGGAAAAACAAAATGTTACTGCAGAAAAAGCAATAAATGAATATATGATAACTTTAGAATATTTTAAAGATTTATTGGAAGGTTTTTAGTAAAATTTTATGATAAATATCTTATTTAAAAATCAGTTTGTAAAAATTTTTTACAAGCTGATTTTTTCTATATTTAGCTATTGTTAATTATTAAAATATTAGTACGATAATGGGTATGGATTGATATTAATATTTGGCCATGATTTACATGTATAAGACAAAATTAACAATTTATTTTCAAATAGTTGGTTGACAATAAGTCAAAAAAGTTGTTTAATAAAACTGACCAGTCAGTACTAAGTAATAATAAAATGCAAAAATTTAATAAAGAAGAGGGAGAGGGCATGAAATTTCTAAAGGTATTATGGAGCGATATTCGCAACATTTCTAAAAGCAAGTTTTTAAAAATGACAATAATAGCAATAACATTGTTGCCACTTGCGTATGGAGGGCTTTACCTTGCAGCCTTCTGGGATCCCTATGGAAAAACGGAAACTTTGCCCGTAGCTGTAGTAAACCTTGATAAAGGAGGGGAAAGGGAGGAAATACGGGTAAATTATGGTGATGATGTAGTAGATGGACTAAAGAATAATGATAAGCTAGGATGGCGGTTTGTAAAAACCTTGAAGGAAGCGGAAGACGGGCTTGAAGGCGATGATTATTATGCAATGTTAGTTATTCCTAAGGACTTCAGCCAAAGAATACTAGATGTAGAGAATGGTAAACTAAAAAAACCAAAGGTAATATTTAAAGGAAATAAAAAGAAAAATTATGTAGTAGGTCTTATAACTGATAAGGCGTCTGAGGCTATAGAAAAAGAGATAAGAGAAAAAGCTGGATCTAAATTTACAGAAATAGTTGTAGATAAGGTAGAAGAGGTAAGAGATGGGTTAGAGACAGCATCAGAGGCAACTTCCCTTATGAAGGATGGGGTAACACAGTTAAAAGATAAAATTCCTACTATGACAGATGCAATTGGAAAGATTCATGATGGATCTTCTACATTAAATGAAAAATTAGAGGATGCTAAAGATGGAAGTAGTAAATTCATGGAGGGTGTAGGTACCCTGAAGGGCAAGATGCCTGATCTTCTTGATGGAGTGGATAAGCTTGATAATGCAACTTCTATACTAAATAATAATGTAAAGGATGCCTATGATGGAAGTGTAATTCTTAGAAACGGGGCTCTAGGCTTATATGATAAGCTCCCTGATCTATCTGATGGAATAGATAAAATTAATGATGGGTCACAGTCTCTAAAGGAAGCAGTTGGACAAGTAAATGATAACATGCCAGATATGATAGATGGAGTAGAAAAATTAAAGGATGGAGCTTTTGATTTAAGGAATGGGATTGGAAAAGTATCAAAAAATATAAGTGATAAATTAGATACTGAGGAAGATAAGAAAAAAGAAGATAGTGATGAAAAAGATGATGGCAAGTCTAAGAAAAAAATAGATGAGCAAGTAGTTAATAAATTGGTAGAAGGCTTAAAACCATTAATACCTAAATTAACAGATGAAAAACAAGGATTACCATACTTAGCAAGTGGATTAGGAAAAGTAAGTATGGGATTAGATAGTTTAAAAGATAGAGTGCCTGAAGGACAGAAAAAAATTATTCTAGGACTAAAGAGTAAGATTGATGTGGATAAATCAGATATGGATGCTTTAGTACAAGCCTTTAAAGCTGTAGGCACTGAAGATGAAAGTGAAGTTAAAGGAGGACTTTTACAACTCTCAAAGCTTCTTGTTAGAAAGGATATTGATACCACATATTGTGTTATAGAAAATACAATTAAGGATTCAACTAATATTCAAGAAGTAATAAAACAATTAGGAAAGAATTATGGTATTGATATTGAAAATGTACCTAAGGATAAATTACCAGAACAATTAAAACCTCTTAAGGAATTATATGATGGATGCAAGATTATATCATCAACATTAAGTAAATTACATCCTAGTTTTAAAGAATTAGAAGATGGACTAAATATGTATCAGGTAATGTATCAAATGGTGAAATATGATACAGAAACAGTAGATAAATTATCAACAGTTGTAGAAGGACTTAATGCTTTATACGAGGGTTCAGATAAGTTGTATAAAGGATTAGATACACTTTATGACAAGACTAAAGCTTTACAAGATGGAGTAGGTCTTTTATATAATGGATCTAAGGATTTAAATGATGGAACAGATAAGTTCCAAGGAACAATACCTTTAGTTATTAATGGTATAGCTCAACTTTCAGATGGTACAAGAGATTTAAGTGATGGTCTATTCAAATTGGATAAAGGAACACAAACACTTAATGAAAAAGTGGGAGAGTTAAACCAGAAAGTACCTGATATGCAAGAGGGAGTTAGTGAGCTTTATGATGGATCATTCCAATTAACAGATGGTATCTCAAAATTAATTGATGGTTCAGGAAGAATTAAAGATGGATTATCCAGTTTACAGGGAAAGATGCCTGATTTACAGGATGGTGTAGATAGACTTTATGAAGGAACTGCAACTTTAAATTCTAGTCTTACAAAAGGTGCAGAAAAAGTATCAGATAAACTTGTGAGAAGCAGTAAAACCATGGGTGATTTCGTAGCTAAGCCTATAGATTTAGATGATACTCCAGTAGTGGAAGTTGATAAATATGGTCTAGGACTTTCACCATATTTCGTATCTTTAGGATTATGGGTAGGAGCTCTTATGATGTTCTTCTTAATTGGAGATGATGTAGGAAAAGACTTAAATAATGTTAGACCTTCATCAGTAGTATTAGGGAAATACTTGTTCTGTTGTATTATAGGAGCTATTCAGGCTGTATGTTTAAGTTTAGCTGTTTTCAAATTAGGATTAAGGCCTACTAATATACCAGCCTACATAGGATTTAATATATTCCTATCCTGTGTGTTTATTGCTGTAGCCCAGAACTTAATATTCTTATTTGGAGATATTGGAAGATTAAGTGTAGTTTTAATTTTACTATTACAGCTTACAGCATCTGGAGGTACATTCCCAAGAGAACTGCTACCAACGTTCTTCCAGAAGGTAAATCCAGTATTACCATTTACTTATTCAATATCTGCATTAAGAGAAATAAGCTGGGGTGTAAATTCCAATGTGCTTATTAAAGACATAGCAATATTATCTGGAATAGCTATAGCATTCCTTGTAATGTCTATGATATTAAAACGATATACTGATAAATTTAAAAATTTAGTATCAATAGAACATGAAAGGGAAAAATCACTACAAGAAGAAGAAACAATAGATGCACCTACAAATACTATAAGTCAATAATAAATGTTAAATACCAGTTATAGTAGATCTTTTGAATTGGACTATTATAACTGGTATTTGAATAAACAGATCGAATTCAATATTATTCCAAAATACAAGCGAGGTGAAAACGACTTTATAAAGTCGAGTTGTTATGGGAAGAAAAAAATTAATGTTTTTTATACTAACTACTTTTTTATCAGCAGGAATTATTCCTAATATTTCAGACACTGTTTATGCAAAAGATAATTTTAAAGATAATGCTACTGTAGTAGCTTTTGAAGAATATTATGCATCAAGCTCTGATAAATCACAGGGAGATGGAATAAAATTTATTGATAAGAATTTGGAAAAGGTAATAAGAGAGCAAATAAATAAACCAGTAGGACCTATAAAGGAAAGTGATGTATGTAATATAATTGACTTAGATATAAGAAATAAGGATATAAAAAGCATTGAGGGATTACAATATTTCACAGGGCTCAATAGTATAGACGCAGCTAATAATAAAATAAGGGATATATCTCCAATTAAAAAGTGTACATCTCTAGGTAAAATAAATTTTTCCTCTAATAAAATAAAAGATATATCTCCACTTAGTAATTTAAAAATACTTGAGAAGGTGTATTTAAAAGATAATGAAATAAGTAATGTAGAGGCACTTGAAGACTTAAAAGATATAAAAGAGTTAGATCTTGGCAGTAATAAAATAAAAAAACTAAAGCCTATTGCTCATCTAAATAAACTGAAAACTTTGATGCTTTCTGATAACGAGTTAAAGGAGATCGATGATTTAGGTGGATTAGAAAATCTTGAAAGCTTAACTTTAAGTAAGAATAAGATATCTGATATAAGCACCATAGGACTTTTAAGAAATTTAACCAAGCTATATATAGATGAAAATGAAGTAACAGATATAAATCCTCTTGTTAAAATGCCTTATCTTGAAAGAATAAATCTTGATAAGAATAAAGTTAAAAATATTGAGCAATTGGAAGAGAATAGAGAAGATTTAAAATGGGTTAAATATAGAGGAAAAGAAATAACCAATATAGGAAGTTTACATCGTATAATAGAACAAGCTAATGTGAATGTAGCTTTTAAGGATAAAAATTTAGAGAGAGAAGTAAGAAAAAAGATAGAAAAACCAATAGGGCAGTTAAAACTTGCAGATGTAGAGTTTATAAAGGATCTAAATTTATTTGGCAAAAATATAAGAGATATTTCAGGAATTGAGTACTTACGGGGATTAAAGTCATTAAATATTGGAAGAAATAACATAAAAGATTTAACACCAATTAAAGAATTAGATAATTTAGAAGACCTTTATATTTATAAGGGCAAGACTAATGATATATCAGCATTAGAGAATCTTGAAAGTTTGAAAAAACTTCAAATAACAGAAGCAAATATATCAGAAATAACAGCACTTAAAAATTTAACTAATCTTGAGAGTTTAGACTTAAGTGACAATAAAATTTTAGATGTAGAGGACTTAGCAGAATTAAGAAAGCTTGAAACATTAAATCTAAGCAAAAATCATATAAAGGATATAAGATCATTAAAAAATTTAGATGATATGAAAGAACTAAATTTAAATGAAAATAACATAGAAGACATTAGTGCTGTATTATATATGCCAGATCTAGAGAGGATTAATTTTGATAAAAATAAGTTAACTACATTAAAATCTTTAATGAATAATAAGGAACTTAAATGGGTTTCAGTTAATGAAAATAATATAACTAGTTTTGAAGGTTTAGAGAAACTTATAAACATTAAGGAAATTCACGCAGATGACAATAAAATATCAAGGTTAGATGCAATTAAAAATTTAAAAGACTTGGAAACACTAAGTGTTAAAACAAACAAGATAAGTGATTTAAAACCAATAGAGGAGCTGGATTATATCAAAAATTTATATTTATATGAAAATAATATTTCAGATATAACTCCATTAAAAAATATGACAGGTATTACAAGGCTTATTGCAGACAAGAACAATATAAAGGATATAAGCCTTGTAGCAAATATGTCTGAAATTAGGACTCTTTCTTTAGGAGATAACAAAATAACAGATATAAAAGCTGTGAAGAACCTTCAAAGTCTTGAGACTTTAGATATAGGAAACAATGATGTAAGGGATATAAGTGTGTTATATGATTTACCTGAACTTGATAAGCTTGTGGTAACAGATAATGATAACTTACCAAAGCATCAAATAAATGGATTACCAAAAGAAATTCAGATAGTACATTAAATTATAGAAAGTGAATTTAAAAAGTGCATAGTACTTTTTATATGAAGAGGAGAGGTGAGAACTGGTTTTATACCAGGAAAGCTATGAATAAAAAGAAGATTTCTATAATCATTGCAGCCACATTAACGTGTGTAATTAGTTTTTCAGCTATGGCTTATTCTAAGGATGGAAGCTTGAGCATAAAAAATAAAGTTGACAAAGTATTTGCAGCAGGAAATATAGATTCAAATAATATAAAATTCCCTGATAAAAATTTAGATAATGCTGTAAGGGAAGCAATAAATAAGACTGAGAACCAAACCCTTACTAAAAATGATTTGAAAAATGTTACAAAGTTAAATTTGAAAAGTAAAAATATAAAGGATATATCAGGATTAGAATTCTTTGAAAGTCTTCAATACCTAGATTTAAGTAATAATGAAATACTAAATATAAGTTCTTTAGGAGAATTAACTTATTTAAAAGACTTAAATCTTTATAAAAATAAAATAACAGATGTAAAACCTTTAGGAAAACTTAAAAATTTAGAAAAACTTAATTTAAGAGACAATAAAGTTAAAAATATTGAGGGATTAAAAGGTCTTGATAAATTAAAAGATTTAGATTTAGGAATAAATGGTGTATTTCAACCTCAAACATTAAAAGAATTAAAAAGTCTTAAAACCCTTAATTTAGAATGTAATGGTATAGGGGACGCGGAAGATCTAGAAGAATTAAATCAGGTGGAAAACTTAATATTAACTGATAATTCAATAGAAGATGAAGAACCTTTAGCAGTTCTAACTAACTTAAAGAAGCTTTATTTAGATGATAATCCTTTACATCAAATAGGTAAACTTAAGAACTTACCAAATTTAAGAAGGTTAAATATAAATAATAATGATATAGAAGATTTAGGGGAATTAAAAAGCTTTAAGAGCCTTCAGTGGGTAAAATACAGAAATAAAGAAACTGTGGATATGGCAAAGTTAAATGATCTAATCTCCGAGCCAAATAAGGAAGTAAAATTCGCCGACAAAAATCTTGAGATGGCAGTAAGAGATAAAATAGAAAAGCCTACAGGAGCTATAAAAAAGGCTGAACTTCAAAGAATTACTCAACTTAATTTATGGGAGAAAAATGTTACAAATCTTTCAGGTATAGAAAACTTAATAGATTTAAGAGTTTTAAACCTAGGAAAAAATGATATAGTAGATTTAAATCCACTAAAGACATTAAGCAATCTTGAGAATCTTTATTTAACTAAAACTAGTGTAAATAATCTTGCAGCATTAAGCAGTTTAACTAATTTAAAAGCTTTAGTAATAAATGAAACTGATGTATCAGACTTAAAGCCTCTTAAAAATTTAGTTAACTTGGAAAGATTGACTGTAGGGGATAGCAATTTGACATCATTAGCGGGGCTTGAAAATTTAGTTAATCTAGAATCATTAGATGTAAGTAAAAACAATATAGCAGGATTAAATGAAATAAAGGGACTAACTAATCTAACTTCTTTAGGTATAAATGAAAACAATGTGGCAGATTTAAGTCCGTTATCTAACTTGAAAAAGTTAGAGAGAGTATCTTGTAACAAAAATGGGGTAGCAAGTTTAGCCCCTCTTGCAGGACTTCCAGAACTTGAATGGGTAACAGCTAAAGAGAATAATTTAGCTAATGTAGCGGGACTTCAAAATGCATTAAAATTAAAAGAGTTGTTCTTAGATAATAATCATATTTCAGATATATCAGCTTTGGCAAACTTAAAGTCACTAGAAACACTTAGCTTGAGAACAAATAATGTAAGTAATATAAATCCTTTAAGTAATTTAACAAATATGAAGAGTTTATATCTATATAAGAATAATATAAGTTCTCTTGCGCCACTTGGAAACTTAAAAAATCTAGGTACACTTTATGCAGATAAGAATAATATATCTGATATAAGTGCAGTAGCTAATATGAAGAATCTTGAAGTTTTATCTGTAGGAGAAAATACTATTTCAAGTATAGCACCGGTTTCAGGACTACCAAGACTTAAAACATTAGATGTTAGCAGTAATTTAGTTACTGATATAAGCCCAGCTATGGGATTGCCTAAATTAGAAGACTTAGTTATAGTTAGTAATAGAGTTCCAGAGGGACAAATTAATGCAATGCCACCAACTGTAACTGTAACTAAATAGGAACTATATTAAATAGTTTAGATATGTCTGTTAAAAACAATAGTCAACAGAATAGCAGAGGAAAAAATCCTTTGCTATTCTGTTTTTATATTCTATTATTTATAAATTACCATTTAGCAGAGGGAAAAAGTATTAACTACTTTCTACGCTTTATTATATATATAAAATATAACTTACTTTTAAAATAGAAAAGTTTTAAAACATATATGAATTTTCAGAAAATAATGGTATAATTTAACCTATAAAGGATATTTGTTACATAAATTAACATAATATTCTTGAAAACGTTATCTATTAAAGGGGGAAGGACTATGTCATATTTTATTAAAAGGAGTGCCCAAAAGTTACACTTACCTAAAATTTTTAATGGGATATTTTTTACTTTAGTTTTAGTTTTCTCATTTACTTCATTTGTTTTTGCTAAAGAATCAGACAGCTATAATCAAGGTGTGAATTTCGGTAAGGAGTATAAAACTCAAATATTGCAGAATTTAAAAGATATGAAAGAAAAATCTAAACAAAATAATGTTAATTACTCTGACTTGAAAAATAAAGTAGTCCAAACAGAAAATATTTATAAAGAACTTTTGCCCCAAAAATTACAGTGGATAAAAGGTATTTCAGATAGTACTGGTATTTCATATGATGATTTATTAATATTCAATACATTTGATAAAAATTTAGTGGGGTTCGAGGGAGAATGTACAACATTTTTAGCTCATGGAAAAGCACTAAAAGATGGACAAGGTACCATGGTAATGAAAAATCGTGATGTTGGAGCAACTTCACTTTGCGAAGTAGCAATTGAAGAAGGGGCTTCACATGCGAATGATGCTATATATGAAGCAGCTTATATAGATATTCCTCAAGCTAATAAAACTTATAAATTTATAGGTAGTCGTACAGCAGGTCGTTGGGGATATGCTATGGGAATAAATGAGCATCAGGTTATAGTTTCAGATAATGATGCTCCATCAAGAGATACTTTGGCATTTAAATCAGGTTTACATGATAATGATGTTATAAGATTAATACTTGAAAGAGCTAAAACTGCTAAGGAAGGTGTTGAAATAGCAGCTAAACTTTCAGAGAAATACGGAATCGCATGGGGTGGCATAATGTTTGAAATAGGTGACCAAAATGAATTATGGGTTGTAGAAGTTACTGGTCACAGATGGGCAGCAAAGAAATATGACAACACAGTTTCTGCAAGATCAAATCAGTATCAAATTGAAGATGACTATGATTTATGTTCATCTGATTTAGTAAGTTTTGCTGTTAAGCAAGGTTGGGTAAAAGAAGGAACTAAAAAATTAAATTTTAAAAAGACTTATGGTAGTGATATACTTTATCCTGAAGATAATGATTTATCTAAACGTAGAGCAGCTGAAAAAATGTATACTACAGAACAACGTTATCAAAGGGCTTTATCAATAATGAAGAATAACTTTGGTAAAATTACTTTAGATACAATGATGACAGGCTCTCGTGATCACTATGACACATATACTTTACCAAGTGGAAAAGTTGTAGAAACTAATCAAATTCCTTTCTATAGCATGGATGATCCAAAATACGCAGATTGGACAAATAATGAGTTTGTTATAAATACACCAAAAGAAGATAAAGTTTCTGTAAATTTATATATACGCGGATTATGCAGTCATGATTTAGGATGGGGACGTACTATGTCATCAGCAGTTTTGTATTCTAGACCAAATGTACCTAATGAGTTGGGATTAATGCTTCACAGTTTTGCTCCTCCATGTAATTCAGCTTATGTTCCTTTCTATGTTGGTGCAGATAAGGTTCATCCTGATTTCGAAGGACCTGAAGCTGCTGCGTTATTCCAGCAGATAGATACAAGAACATTTGGGTTCTATAAAGTTTATCATGATGCTATAAGAGCTAGATTTGCTCCTTATGAAAAAGATACTTTAGACAAATTACCTGAAATTGAAAAACAATATATTCAATTGAAAAGCAAGGATTCAAAGAAAGCCATAGAATTATTAAATAATTTCTCAATGAATAAATGTAGTACAGCTATAGATTTAGCTAAAGAAGTGCAAAAAGATATTACGAGATTAGCTGTAGAAAAGAATTCTTGGGCTCCAAGAAAAAACGTACAGGTTTTTGTTAATGGAAAAGAAGTTAATTTACCAAATAAAAACTTATTATTAGATCAAAAGTCTCCTTCATTTGTTCAAACAAAGTTTATATTTGAATCAATGGGATATAAATTTGATGTAAAGACTGAATCAAACGGACAAACTATTATAAACATAGTAAAATAGGGGACAGACCCCTGGATAAAAATGTAAAAAGGACAGCTCTTATAGCTGTTCTTTTTTATTGCTTACATAGGAATATGGCAATTGTTTAAAATTTTAATAAATGTATAGAATTAAAAATAAATGAATTAAAAATAAAGGATGATGATAAATGCCTAGAAAAAAGCATCAGTGGTATACAGGAGCTATATTACATGTTATTGCAAGAGGAAATCGCAGAAATGATATATTTAAAGAGCTTACAGATTATAAGCTGTATCTAAGTTATTTAAAAGAAGCTATGGAGTATTATAAAAATAAATATTACATTATTGCATATGTTTTGATGACTAATCATGTACATATCTTGATTGAAACAACTGATAAGGATGTATCTGACTTTGTAAAGAGGGTGCATAGCAGATATGCGTCAAATTTTAATGAAAAATATAATTATGTAGGACACTTGTTTCAAGGAAGATATAGAGGAGAATTAATACAGGATCATAGCTATATGTTGGAAGTTAGTAGATATATTCATTTAAATCCAGTAAGGGCTAATATGGTCAGAAGGCCAGAAGAATACAAATGGAGTAGTTATAATATGTACATAGGAGAAAAAAGAGAAAATATTATATCTTCGGATAGGGTTTTTTCATATTTTCAACAAGATAATAAAAGAGAGCTGTATAAAAGATTTGTGGAAAGTGCTATGTGAATATTTTATTTGGAGGGGGGTCAGACCCCTGGGATATAATCCCAAGGGTCTGACCCCAATATTAAAGTAGCTCATAACTACTAACTATTACAGGTAACTTTAAAGTATCAAGAACTTTTTCTAAAAGAACACCTTCTCTATTAGGATATTTAAAACCATAACTAGCTTTTATACAAGCTGTTATAAATTGAACACTTCTATCTAAGGCAATGGGCAAGCTATCTCCACTAAGTAGGCTACCAACTAAAACACTAGTAAAAGCATCTCCGGTACCAGGATAAAAAGTAGGAATATACTTGCAACTTACCTTCCAAAATATATTATCTTCTTTGCTATATGCTATGACATTAGTAGTTTTATCTCCTCTAATATCAGGAACGCTGGTTATTATTACAGTGTCCGGTCCCATTTCTGAAAGTCTTATCATCCATTCTTTAATTTTAGCTTCACTAATATTTGTATTACATTCTTCTCCTAAAAGATAGGCAGCTTCAGTGAAATTAGGAGTTATTATATTTGCTTTAGCAACAAGTTTTCTCATGTTTTCCACCATTTCAACTGTCATAGTTGTATAAAGCTCACCATTATCAGCCATAACAGGATCAACCACTACTAGACAGCCATTATGACCAAATAAATCTATAAATTTTGAAACAATATTAATTTGTTTAACAGAGCCTAAAAAACCACTGTATATGCAATCAAAATCAATTTTTAGATTATGCCAATGTTCTATATATGCTTCCATAGAATCTGTAAGATCAACAAAGCTATAGCCTTCAAAATCTCCAGTATGGGTAGATAATATAGCAGTAGGAACAGGACAAACCTGTATACCCATAGTAGAAAGTATTGGTATTATAGCAGTTAAGGAAGACCTTCCAAATCCAGATAAATCATGAATAGCAGCTACTCTTTTTACAGGTCGTATCATTTATATCATCCCTTCATTTAAAACAGTTAAAATTAACGACAAAGTTTCATCTCTATTTTTTTCATCAACCCTAAACAAAATTACATCATCTCTTGAACGAATACTATTTATAAAGTCTCCATTGAATTCCTTTAATACTCCAAGAACTAATTTATTTGAATTTAAAGCGTTTATTATGGCGTTTTTAAAATTATTGCAATTGGATTCAATGAACCCTATTTCATCTAAAACAATTATATCATTTGTTTTAATGCAATTATTTATTAATTCAGCTCCAAAGTTATTTAATGAATCCTCATAAATATTTATAATTTTTCTTTTTGTGATATCTCCTGTAGCCATTAAAGCTTTTTTAGTATGATCTTTAATTGAAGTAATATAAAAATCCTTTAGAGTACCGTGAACTATAGACTTTACAGTATATCCATCTACATCACAATTAAGATGGTCTAGTATTTTATATATAATTGTAGTTTTTCCTATGCCTTTTTCACCAGTTAAAAAAATATTATGCAAAGTTTCATCACCCAAGGATATTATATCAAATTATTTACAAAAAATTTAGAAATATTATTTCATATATAATAAAATGGTTAAAACTAATTGGAATTATATGAAATTACTCATCATAATGATAAAGGTTATAGTGGTGGAAGATATACTATAGGTTTTAGTGGCAATATGGATTTATGTAGTTTATTTGTATATAATTAAAAATGTAGAAGGTTGAAAAGTGAATTAAAATATTGGAAGTGATTATTTTGATTTCAGCTATAGTAATGGCATCAGGTTTTGGAAGAAGAATGAAAGCAGAAAAGCTAACAATGATTGTGCAAAACATTCCTATGGTGGAAAGGGTAGTAAAAGAAGCAGAAGGTTCAAAAGTGGAAGAAGTTATTTTAGTATATAGAAGTTATGATGTAAAGTCTATATTTAATAGATATGATATAAAAACTGTTTATAATAGTAAAGCTCATTTAGGTCAAAGTGAATCTATAAAGTTAGGAATAAAAAACTCTAATGATAATACAGAAGGGTATATGTTTTTTGTAGGGGATCAGCCTTATTTAAGCAGGGAAACTATAAATTTATTGATAGATGAATTTAATAAAGATAAATGTTGTATTGTAATGCCAATCTATGGAGGACATAAAGGAAATCCTGTTATATTCCCAGTTAAATTTAAAAAAGAACTATTAATGCTTCAAGGAGATATAGGTGGAAGGGATATAATAAAGAATAATATCCACAATGTAAAATTTATAACAATAGAAGATGCAAAACAGGGAAGAGATATTGATAATATGAAAAGCTATCTAGAGCTAGAGAGGTAATTTAAAATTAAGAATGGAAAATTTAATAATTAGGAATTAGAAAGTTACAAGTTATACGTTATATGTGAGAGATAAGGAAGATGGTAAAATGTTTGAAGATTTAGTGGTAGTAAGAAGCGGAGGAGATTTAGGTACAGCTATAGCACATAAGTTGTTTAACAGTGGATTTAAAGTAGCTATAACAGAAATAGAAAAACCTTTAGTAGTAAGAAGAACTGTATCCTTTGCCCAGGCAATATTTCAAGGATCTATTACAGTAGAAAACATTAAAGGACTAAAAGTTTCGAATTATAAGGATATAGAAAATACATTAAAAGAAGGGTGCATACCTGTAATAATAGATCCTTATTTAAATATACTTAAGGAATGTAATATAGATATTTTAATTGATGCTACTTTAAGAAAGAAAAATGTGGATATGAATGTTAATATGGCTCCATTTACCATTGGTGTAGGACCAGGATTTTATGCTTCAAAGGATGTACATATAGTTATAGAAACAAAAAGAGGACATAATCTTGGAAGAATAATATATGAAGGCGAAGCTGAAAAAAATACTGGAATTCCGGGAGCAATTATGTCATATACTATTGAAAGAGTACTTAGGTCACCTGCATTTGGAATAGTAAAAAGTAAACTAAATATAGGGGACTATGTTAAAAAAGGTGATGTAATAGGAAGCGTAGCAGGGATTGATTTTAAGGCTGAAATAGATGGTGTACTGAGGGGACTTATAATGAATGGAGTTTATGTCCAAAAAGGATTAAAGATTGGAGACATAGACCCTAGAGAAAATAGAGAATATTGTTACAGTATATCTGATAAAGGAAGGGCCATTGCTGGAGGTGTTTTAGAAGCTATACTTTGGCGTAAGAGTTTTTTAAGGAGGAGTAATGTATGGAGCTAGATGTAATGGAAAGAGTTTTAAAAGAGATGCAAGAAAACAGAACAGTAGCTTTAGCGACAATAACAGAAGTAGAGGGAGCATCTCCAGGGAAAATAGGAACAATGATGGGTGTTTTTGAAAACGGACAAACTATAGGTACTGTAGGTGGAGGAAATCTAGAGTACGTAGTAATAAATGAAGCATTACAATGTATAAAAAATGCTGTAAGTAAAGAGTATGAATATAGACTTGAAAACGATGAAGGTTCACTACATATGGAATGTGGAGGCAAGGTAAAGGTATTTATTAAAACTTTTATGGCCTGTAATAAGCTTTTAATTGTTGGAGCAGGGCATGTTGGACAAAGTATTTATAAATTAGGAGAACTTTTAGATTTTCACATTACAGTTTTTGATGACAGAAAAGAATTTGCAAGCGAAGATAATTTTCCAAAGGCTAATGAAATAATAGTTGGGGATATAAAAGAAAGTCTTTTAAAATACCCAATAGATGATAATACATATATAATAATTGTAACAAGAGGTCATAATTTTGATGAAGAAGCTCTAGAAGCTATAATTCATTCTAAAGCAAAATACATAGGGATGATAGGAAGTAAAAATAAAGTTAAAACTATAATGAATAATTTGAAAAATAAGGGAATTGCCGAAGAGGTTTTAAATAGAGTATACGCACCTGTTGGAATAAAACTAGGTGGAGACACCCCTATAGAAGTAGCTTTTAGCATAATGAGTGAAATACTTTTAATTAAAAATGGTGGAAGACTTACACACATGAAACAAACTTTAGATTAGGCTAAAGGCTGATTAAGTCAACAATTATGAACTGAAAAGAGGTGAGATGCTTATGGAGAAGGATTTGCCATTGGAATCAGTGGTTAAAAAAGCTAGCAATAAAAGACGTGGAGTTTCTAAGGAAAGTAAAGTAAATATCATTTTATTTATTTTACTAGTGATATTAATATTTA
This sequence comes from Clostridium lundense DSM 17049, assembly GCF_000619945.1. Lineage (GTDB taxonomy): Bacteria > Bacillota > Clostridia > Clostridiales > Clostridiaceae > Clostridium_AO > Clostridium_AO lundense. The sequence continues at coordinate 426,689 of NZ_JHVC01000002.1, forward strand.
TATCTTTAATTATTGGAAAGTATTACATATCGCCCAAAGTAGTATTAAGTAGTATTGGAAGTAAAATAGTTGGTCAAAGGTTAAATGTTAGTGAGGAAATTTATACTGTTATATTTAATATAAGGTTTCCTAGAGTTTTAGGAGCACTTCTTATAGGAGCAGCCCTTTCTACAGCAGGAGCGGCATATCAAGGTATGTTTAAAAATCCTATGGTATCTCCAGATATTTTAGGAGCATCTTCGGGAGCAGCATTTGGAGCGGCACTTGGTATATTATGCTCATTTAGTATAATTGGAATCCAAATAGTATCTTTCCTATTTGGAATATTAGCAGTATCTGTAACTTGTTTCATAAGCAATAAAGTTAGTAAAAATGCTGATACAACCTTGGTACTTATTCTCTCTGGAATGCTTATATCTACTCTTTTTTCTGCTTTTGTATCTTTAATAAAATATGTGGCAGATCCATATAGCAAGCTTCCGGATATAACTTTTTGGCTTATGGGAAGCCTATCTTCAATAAATAATAAGGATATATACATTATAACTGTTCCAATAATTGTGGGAATAGGGGTAATAATGTTAGTAAGATGGAAGCTTAATATAATGGCTTTTGGAGAAGAAGAAGCTATGGCTATGGGAGTAGAAACTAAAAAATTAAGAGGAATTGTAGTAGCATCATCCACTCTTATAATAGCGTCTTCAGTATCTGTAGCAGGTCTTATAGGGTGGGTAGGACTTATCATACCTCATTTTTCAAGAATACTTGTAGGACCAAATTATAAATATCTTATTCCTACATCAATACTTACAGGAAGCAGTTTTCTTATCTTAGTGGATAATTTAGCAAGAAATTTAGCCTCAACAGAAATACCTATAGGAATACTTACATCTATAATAGGAGCACCATTTTTTCTATATTTAATGATGAATATAAAGAGAGGATGGGTATGATGCTTCAATTAAAAAATGTATGTAATGGATATAAAAATGAAAAAGTAGTAAAGAATATAAATTTAACTGTAAAGCAGGGAGAAGCGGTTTGTATTTTAGGACCAAATGGCGTAGGGAAAACTACTCTTTTTAAAACTATATTAGGATTTATAAAACCTAAAAGTGGAGAAATACTTTTAGAGGGAAAAAACATTTTCAGTATGGATAGAAGAGAGATAGCTAAAATTATAGGATATGTTCCACAGGGGCATATTCCACCATTTCCATACAGAGTGAAAGAAGTAGTGATTATGGGTAGATGCCCGTATATAGGAAGTTTTGGCTCTCCAAGTCTGGAGGATGAAAACTTTGTGGATAATCTTCTCAATAAGTTAAAGATATATGATTTAAGAGACAAATATTATACTGAAATAAGTGGAGGAGAAAGGCAGCTTGTTTTAATAGCTAGAGCTTTGGCTCAAGAACCTAAGTTGCTTATAATGGACGAGCCTACTTCAAACTTGGATTTTGGTAATCAGATAAGAGTATTAGAACATATAAGAAATCTTGTAACTTATTCAAATATAGGATTAGTTATGACAACCCATCATCCTAATCATGTATTTTTGTGTGGTACAGAGGTAGTTCTTATGAAGAATGGAGAAGTATTCAAAAGTGGAGATCCATTAAAAATTATGACAAAAGAAAATTTAAAAGAAATCTATGGTGTAAGTACATGTTTTATTGATGAAGAAAATATAAAGGCTTTTGTGCCTATAATATAAAGGAGGATTTTGTAGATGAAGAAAAAAATATTTTCATTTATTTTATCAATGGTATTTATAATTACTCTTTTTACAGGATGCGGTAGTAAACAGAGTGAAGTGGCTAGCAAAAATTCAAAAGGAGATAAAGTTCAATCAGCTGTTATAAAAGATATGGCAGGAAGAGAAGTAAAATTGCCAGAAAAGATTGAAAGAATATATGGTACTAATCCAGCTGGAACAACTATGATTTATACATTAGCGCCTGACAAATTAGTAGGATGGAATGTTAAGCTTACAGAAGAAGAAAAAAGCTACCTTCCTGAAAAATATAGAAATCTTCCTGAATTAGGAGGATGGTATGGAAAAAATACTACAGGAAATCCTGAAGTTATATTAAAAGCTAAACCTGATATTATAATTCATGTGGCATCAATTAATGATAAGGAAAAGTCAACAGCAGATAGAATACAAAAGCAGTTAAATATTCCTGTTGTAGTTGCAGATACAAGTTTATTAAATTCAGATAAAACTTATGAATTTTTGGGAAAAATATTTAAGGAAGAAGAAAAAGCTAAGAAGTTAGGAGATTATTGTAGAAAAACAATAGATGAAGTTAGAAATGAAGTAAGCAAAATACCTGAAGACAAAAGGATAAGAGTATACTATGCAGAAGGATTAAATGCTTTAGAAACAGAGCCAAAGGGTTCTGTAAGAAATGAAGTTTTAGAGATGGCTGGAGGAGAAAATGTAATAAAGTCAAGTTCAAACAAGAGCAGTTATGGACACACTAAAATATCATTAGAACAGCTTATAAAACTAAACCCACAGGTGATAATAACAAGAGCTACTATAGAAAATGGTAAGATTCAAAGTTCTTATGATAATATAGTGAAAAATAAAGATTGGCAGACTATAAGTGCAGTTAAAGATAAAAAGGTATATCAGATACCACAACTTCCTTATAACTGGTTTGATAGACCAACAACTATAAACAGAATAATAGGAATTAAGTGGATTAATGGACTTTTATATGGCGGAAACAATAAAGAGAACATAAAAAATGAAGCAAAAGAATTTTATAAAGAATTTTATCATTATGAACCTACAGATAAGCAGCTTCAAGAGATTTTATACAGAGCACAGTAGGTAGGAGGACAAAGTAAAGAGTATAGCGTTATAAATTTGTAAAGAATAAAGTGTTAAGTGTAAATTTACTATACAATAATAAAATAAGTTGTTTTTAACAGGTTTAAAATAGTTGAGGCCTTGCGTAATGCAAGGCTTTGTTTTTTAGGTGACAGTTGAGAATGACTTTTTCACTATCTGTACTCTGTAATCTGTGATTTGTACTCTGAGAAAATAGTGTTCCATTAATTAACTGTCAGTTTGGCAAAAAATATATGTTATAATTATTAAAAGGAAAGTTTAACGCAGCAAGGGAGGATAAATAAATGAAAGAGTCAAATAAAAAAGTAGTTATTGGAGTAGTAGCAGCAGTTGTTATAGTAGCAGGTGGAATGATATATTCACATAATAAGCCATCTAAAAGTATTAATGGAAATAATGTTGAAATTAATAATAATCAAGGAAATAAGCCAGCATCGGATTCTACAAGTGAAAATAGTAAGGAAGACCCAAAAAATAAGATTGTTAAGAATGATGATCTAACTAAAAAAATTACAAGTGAAAATATAGTTATAGATGGTCAGGTGTATGTACAAGGTGAATATGCAATGGGAACTATGATCATTAAGGATAATGTAAGTCAGGATAAAATAACAAAAGTTGCTCAAGAATATGCCAATAAGCTAAAGAGCCAGTATAAAGATAAAAAAGTAAATGTGCAAGCGGTTCAAAATGGAAAAAACGTAGCCAATATAACAGTTAAATAGTGAATAAAAACATTTATAAGGGATTTTTGTATATACAAAAATCCCTTATTTCTCTCATTTTCAATTCTTAATTTTTCTAGTGGTAGTCAAAGAGAGGAATTCCTAACTGGTAGTTCTTAATTTCTAATTTAATTATTTATTATTAATTTAAAATATGTAGCCGACATAAGTTTAATATGATATAATGTTGAATGTTTACGCGTTGAATTTTTGCAATTAAATTTGTAGCATAATTTTAGATAAATATAAAAAATATATGGAGGAATGAAAAGGGTATGATAAGTACTAATAATGTAAGTTTAAGATATGGAGCAAGAGCATTATTTGAAGATGTTAATGTAAAATTTACACCAGGTAATTGCTATGGTCTTATAGGAGCTAATGGGGCAGGAAAATCTACATTCTTAAAGATACTTTCTGGAGAAATAGAGCCGAATACAGGTGAAGTTAGTATAACTCCAGGAGAAAGAATGGCAGTTTTAAAGCAGGACCATTTCCAATTTGATGAGCATGAAGTTTTAGAAACAGTAATAATGGGACACGAAAGACTTTATCAGATAATGAAGGAAAAAGATGCTATATATGCAAAAGCAGACTTTACAGATGAGGACGGAATTAAGGCATCAGAATTAGAAGGAGAATTTGCAGAGCTTAATGGTTGGGAAGCAGAATCAGAGGCAGCATCTCTTTTAACAGGACTTGGTATAGGAGTAGAATTACATGATAAAATAATGAAGGATTTAGATGGTGGACAAAAGGTGAGAGTACTTTTAGCTCAAGCTCTTTTTGGAAAACCAGACGTTCTATTACTAGACGAGCCTACTAACCATTTAGATATTAAATCAATTGCTTGGTTAGAAGAGTTTTTAATAAATTTTGAAAATACAGTAATAGTAATATCCCATGATAGACACTTTTTAAATAAGGTATGTACTCATATAGCAGATCTAGATTTTGGAAAAATACAGTTATATGTAGGTAACTATGACTTCTGGTATGAATCAAGTCAGTTGGCATTACAGATGGCTAAAGACCAGAACAAGAAAAAAGAAGAAAAAATTAAACAGCTTCAGGAATTCGTTGCTAGATTTAGTGCAAATGCATCTAAATCAAAGCAGGCTACTTCTCGTAAGAAAATGTTAGATAAAATAAATCTTGATGATATAAGACCTTCTTCAAGAAGATATCCATTTGTAGGTTTTAAGCCAGATAGAGAAGCAGGAAATGATTTGCTTTTTGTTGAAGGAATTACAAAGACTATAGATGGTGAAAAAGTTTTAAATAATGTTAGTTTTATTGTGAATAAAGGGGATAAAATTGCATTCGTTGGGGATAACAGTATAGCAAAAACTGCTCTTTTCCAAATACTTATGGGAGAAATGGAAGCAGATAGTGGAGAATTTAGATGGGGAATAACAACTTCTCAATCTTATTTCCCTAATGATAACAGCAAATATTTTGATGGAGTAGAATTGAACTTAGTGGATTGGTTACGTCAATTCTCAGAAGAAAAAAGCGAAACCTTTATAAGAGGTTTTTTAGGAAGAATGCTATTCTCAGGAGAAGAAGCTTTAAAGAGTGCCAGTGTATTATCTGGAGGAGAAAAGGTAAGATGCATGTTATCAAGAATGATGCTTAGTGGAGCTAATGTAATTATATTAGATGAACCAACAAACCATCTTGACCTAGAATCAATTACAGCAGTAAACAATGGACTTATTAATTTCCCAGGAACAATATTATTTTCTTCTCATGACCATCAGTTTGTGCAAACTGTTGCTAACAGAATTATAGAGATAACTCCAGATGGAATTATAGATAAACAGATGACTTATGATGAATACTTAGAATCAAAATAGTATAAACAAAATAAATGTAAATAGAATAGTATATTAGAATTTTTATCCCATGGCTATATTTATAAAATTTTTATTATGTTAAATATAAATTTTATAAATATGTCATGGGATAATTTAATTAAATAATAGTTAAGATATTAAACTCTTTTCCTTTTTATTTTCATCCTGTAAATTTATCTTTTCATTTAAAACTTTGTGTATAGTTGAGTCGCTTATTTTCAACTTCACATCAAAGGTCTTAGCATAGGCTGTCCCCCATTCGAATATGGAATAAAGAATTGGAAGAAGACTTATTCCATAGTGTGTCAAACTATATTCTACTTTAAGGGGTTTTTCATAGTAAATTTTTTTATTAATAATGCCTAATTGAATAAGTTCTTTTAACTCACAACTAAGTACTTTTTCACTTATTCCATCTAAAGATTTTTTTAGTTGACCAAATCTAATATTACCATTTCTTAAATACCAGAGTATCATCAATTTCCATTTCCCACTTAATATCTCAGAGGTAAGTTCTACACCACAGGTATAAAGGTCTTTTTTTGTTTTTATCATGATAGATCAGCCTCCTATGAATTTACATATATTTTAGAAAATATTACATGAATGAGAGTATATGACAAAAAAGTAACTACTTGTTGAATGATGTGTTCTATAGTAATATTATAATATAAAATCAAGATATAATCAAAATATACAAATAAATATATCATTATATCACACATATATAATCATAATATTGTGATTGTTAATATATAATTAATTAAAGGTTAAAATAAACTTGCTCAGAATGTAAGTTTTAATATTATATATGGGGGTATTAATTATGGAGAATATAATTGTAAAAATAGAAGAAGGGATAGCTGAAGTTATTATTAATAGGCCTAAATCTTTAAATGCGTTAAATAGTGAAACTTTAAAGGAATTAGGAATAGCAATAAAGCAGATATCAGAAAACAGAGATATTAAGGTTTTAATAATAACTGGAGCAGGTAACAAAGCTTTTGTTGCGGGTGCAGATATAACTGAAATGAAGGATTTAAATGCAGCACAAGGAAGAGAGTTAGCAAGACTTGCACAAAAAGTATTTTCAGATATAGAAAATATGCCACAAGTTGCTATAGCTGCAGTTAATGGATATGCACTAGGAGGAGGATGTGAACTTTCTATGGCATGTGATATAAGGGTTGCTTCTACCAAAGCAAAATTTGGACAGCCAGAAGTTAATTTAGGAATAACTCCTGGTTTTGCAGGTACTCAAAGGCTTCCAAGGTTAGTTGGTAAAGGAGTAGCAAAAGAACTTATATTTACTACAGATATGATAGATGCAAAAGAAGCTTACCGTATAGGACTTGTGAATAAAATCTATGAACCAGAAGAGTTAATGATAAAAGTAAAAGAAATGAGTAAAAAAATAATGAGTAAAGGAAGTTACGCTGTTAGCTTAGCAAAAGCTGCTGTAAATAATGGAATGAATATGGATACTGAATCAGCTTATAATTATGAAGCTGATATATTTGGACTATGTTTTGCAACAGAAGACCAAAAGGAAGGTATGAAAGCATTTGTGGAAAAAAGACAAGCTAATTTTAAAGGATGTTAGTAAGTTAAATAAGTAAAAGAAAGGGCTGATATGGGGTGAAAGTTTTAAAAGCTTATGAAGCTGCGGAATTAGTAAGGGACGAGGATATTATTGTAACAGGAGGTTTTGTGGGGAGTTGTTGTCCAGAAGCTCTTAGTTCTGCATTAGAAAAACGTTTTTTAGATACAGGCTGTCCTAAAAATTTAACTTTAGCTTATGCAGCAGCTCAAGGAAATGGTAAAGGAAAAGGAGCAGATCATTTTGCACATGAGGGTATGATAAAGAGAGTTATAGGAGGTCACTGGAATTTATCCCCTAGGTTGGGAAGTATGGCTATAGAAAATAAAATAGAAGCGTATAATTTGCCACAAGGAACACTTTCGCAGCTTTTTAGGGATATTGCAGGGAAAAGAATAGGAACTATAACTCATGTTGGATTAAATACTTTTGTAGATCCAAGAATGCAAGGTGGAAAACTAAACGAAATAACAAAAGAGGATATTGTAAAACTTATAGATATTGAAGGAGAAGAAAAGTTGCTTTATAGATCATTTCCAATAGACATATGTTTTATAAGAGGTTCTTTAGGAGATGAAAATGGAAATATTACGTTACAAAGAGAAGTTGCAACTCTTGAAGCTACTTCTATAGCGCAAGCCACTAAAAATAGTGGAGGAGTTGTTATAGTTCAAGTAGAAAAAATAGTAGCTTCTGGAACACTTGACCCTCGTCTTGTAAAAATACCAGGAATATATGTAGATGGAATTGTAGTTGCCAATACGGGGGAACATGAGCAATCCTTTGAATGTGAATATAATCCAGGGGCAACTGGAGAAATAAGAGTACCTATAAATAGTATAGAAAAAGCTACACTTAATGAAAGAAAAATAATAGGGAGAAGAGCAGCATTAGAACTTAAGCCGAATACTATTGTAAATTTAGGCATAGGAATTCCAGAAGTAATAGCATCTGTAGCTAATGAAGAAAACATTAGTGAATATATGACATTAACAGTAGAGGCAGGAGCAGTAGGTGGAATACCTGAGGGAGGATTAGCTTTTGGAGCATCAATAAATCCTGAAGCAATTTTGGATCAAGCTTATCAGTTTGATTTCTATGATGGAGGAGGTTTGGACCTAGCATTTTTAGGGTTAGCTCAAGCTGATAAAGATGGAAATATAAATGTAAGTAAATTTGGGCCACGTATAGCGGGATGTGGTGGTTTTATAAATATAACTCAAAATGCTAAAAAAGTATTTTTCTGTGGAACTTTTACTGCAGGAGGGCTAGATGTAGAAATAAAAGACGGAAAATTAAAAATTTTGCGAGAAGGAAAAGTAACTAAGTTTATAAATCAGGTGGAACAGGTAACATTTAGTGGAAAATACGCAAAGAATATAAAGCAACCTGTTATGTATATAACTGAAAGAGCAGTTTTTGAGTTAAGAGAAGATGGTTTATATCTTACAGAAATAGCACCAGGAATAGATTTGAAAAAAGATATATTAAGTTTAATGGAGTTTACACCTAAAATGGATGGAGAACCTAAAATCATGGATGAACGTATCTTTTATGATAGACCTATGGGATTGAGAAAATAAAGTTGCTCTTAGCTTTAGTTAGAGTTTATTTATAGAGGAAATTTAGATTGTAGAGCATTGCTATATAAATATTGGTATTGGAAGGGGAGGAAATATACATGGATTTTAATTTATCAAAACAACAAGAAATGATAAGAAATATGGCTAGAGATTTTGCTGAAAAAGAACTTAAACCTATAGTCATAGAAAATGATGAAAGTAGTGAATTTCCAGTAAAGTTGTATAAAAAGATGGGGGACATGGGGCTTATAGGTCTTCCGTATCCAAAGGAATATGGAGGAACAGGTGGAGACTATCTATCCTATGTTTTAGCAGTTGAGGAGATATCAAAAGTACATGGATCTATGGGAATTTCATATTCAGTTACTACTTCACTTTGTGCAGGAGCTATATTTAATTATGCTTCTGAAGAACAAAAGAAAAAATATCTTCCAGATATACTTTCAGGAAAGAAATTTGGATCTTTTGGTTTAACTGAACCAAACGCAGGATCAGATGCAGGAAATGGCCAAACTATTGCTGTAAAAGAAGACGATTATTATATATTAAACGGATCAAAATGTTTTATTACAAATGGACCTTTATCAGAGACTTTTGTAGTATTTGCTGCAACAGATAAGAGTAAAGGACCTAAGGGAATATCAGCCTTTATAGTAGAAAAAGGTTTTGAAGGATTTTCTATAGGGAAAATTGAGAATAAATGTGGAATAAGATCAGCTCAAGTATCAGAGCTTATCTTTAAAGATTGTAAGGTTCCTGTTGAAAACTTAATTGGGGAAGAAGGAAAAGGCTTAGGAATAGGATTAAGTACGTTAGATGGAGGAAGAATAGGAGTTGCAGCTCAAGGACTTGGAATAGCAGAGGGAGCTTTTGAAATAGCAAGGCAATATATGAAGGAGAGAGTTCAATTTGGAAAGCCCATATATAAAAATCAATATTTAAGTTTCAAAATGGCAGAGTTAGACTTAGAAATTGAACAGGCAAAGTATATATTATATAAAGCTGCTCTTGATAAACAAGCAGGAAAACCATACTCTGTTTCAGCAGCTAAAGCAAAACTTGCTTGTACAAATGCAGCCATGCATGTAACAATAGAAGCGGTTCAAATGCTTGGTGGATACGGTTATATGAGGGAATATAATGTTGAAAGAATGATGAGAGATGCTAAAATAACACAGATTTATGAAGGGACTAATGAAATACAAAAAATGATTATAGGTGGGAGTTTATTTAGATAAGAAAATAATAAATATAAAATCCTGTGCAATTAGATTGCACAGGATTTTATATTGAAGTACTATTATATAACTAATTCAAACTAATTATAGGCTAGTATCTTCTTCTGGAACCATTAAATTAACATTGTTATTATGAAAATAATCAACAATATCTTTTTTTGGTGTCTTATCTGTAATAAATATATCTACATCCTTTAAGTCACAATAAGTCATTAGAGAAACTACTCCTAATTTTGAGTTATCTGCTAATACTATGATTTCTTTACTTTTTTCTATAACAGCTCTTTTTACTTCATATTCAAAAGGTGAGGAATTAGTTACCCCTTTTTCTATAGTAACTCCTGTAGTAGCCATAAAGCATTTAGAAATATTATAGTTTTTTAGAAAACTTACAGCTTCAATTCCAATCAATGAATTAGTTTGTCTAAACAAAGATCCTCCAGTAGATAGTATATTTAAATTTGCATATGGAAAAGATTTTACTATTGCATTGACGTTGTTAGTTACTATGGTTAAGTTCTTCCTATCTGCTAAGAAAGGAATCATATGAATAGTAGTAGTTCCCGAATCTATAAAAATTATATCTCTATCTTCAACTAATTTGCTAGCTTCCTTGGCTATAAGTTGTTTAGAGAGCTTATTTGTTATTTCTCTTTGTCCAAAAGGAATGGTAGGCTGTTTATTTTTGTTATTTAAAGTAATTCCACCATATATTTTTTTGATAGTACCCATTTTTTCTAGTTCTGTAATATCTCTTCTTATAGTATTTTTAGAAACATTAAATAAAGAACATAAAGTATCTATAGAAACATTTTCATGCTTTAATACATAATTTTCAATTTCTCTTATTCTACTTTCTTTTAACATTTATACCTCCAATAATATATTATTTCGTGATTAAGTAAATTGTGGAGCTTTGTAAACTTAATTATATAATATGGATGAGAATATTACAAGTGAAATATAATAAAATTACCCAAAAGGTTACTAAAAATATTCCATAATATATTTAAAATATACACAAAATTACAATAAAATGTTGACAGTTGGAAAATAATGTGGTAATATTTAACCAAAATATAATCAAAATATCAATGAAATATAATCATAATTGTATCAAAAATTGTATATATATAAATTGAGAATGGGGGGATATCATGGCTTATAATATAATACTTCCAAAGTGTATCGTATATGGCGAAAATGCCTTAGAAAAATCATCTGAACATATCAAGACATTAGGTAAGAAGGCACTAATAGTTACTGATAAAATAATGCTGAATATAGGAAACGTGTCAAAACTAACAAAGCTTTTAGAAAACAATCTTATAAGTTACACATTATATAGCGAAGTTAATTCAGAGCCAACTGATTTAATTGTAAATAGTGGGGTAGAGAAATATAAAAACGAGAAATGTGATTTTATAATCGGTCTTGGAGGGGGAAGTCCAATTGATTCAGCTAAAGCTATTGGTGCTATGGTTGTAAATCCAGGAAGTATAAATGATTATATGGGAAAGTTAATAGACAAGCCTTTACCAAACATTGTAGCCATTCCAACAACAGCAGGAACTGGATCAGAAGCAACACAATTTACTATCATATCAAATACCAAAGAAAATATAAAAATGTTACTTAAAGGTAAAGCTTTAATGCCTACATTAGCAATTATTGATCCAGAGTTTACTATAACTTCACCACAAAAAGTTACAGCAGCTACTGGAATAGATGCATTAACTCATGCTATTGAGGCATACACTTCAAAATGTTCTAATCCATTGGCAGATACATTTGCATTATCTGCAGTTAAACGTATCTTTAATAATTTAAGAAGAGCATATAAAAACAGCAATGATTTTGAAGCAAGGAATGAAATGAGTATTGGAGCACTTGAAGCAGGTATTGCTTTTAATAATTCATCAGTTACTATAATTCATGGTATGAGTAGACCAATAGGAGCTTTATTTCATGTGCCACATGGTGTTTCAAATGCTATGCTAATTGTTAGATGTCTGAATTTTGCCATTAAAGGAGAAGAAAAAAGGTTTGCCAATATATCTAGAGCAATAGGAATATGTGAAACAGAAACATCAGATATAGATTGTGCAAATAAGTTAGTAGAGGAAATTGATAAATTATGCAAGGATATCGATATACCAACATTAGAAAAGTTCGGAGTAGATGCTGAAAAGTTCTTTCAAAACATAGATAAAATGGCTGAGGATGCTTTAATAAGTGGAAGTCCTTTGAATACTAGACGTGAGCCAAGCAAAGAGGACATAATAAAAATTTATAAGGAATTGTGGGAATAAAACTATGGCTATTGTAAATATGAAAGAACTTTTAATAAATGCGCAGCAAGAAAATTACTGTATAGGGGCATTTAGTATAGCTAATATGGAAATGATAATGGGAGCGCTAAAAGCGGCAGAAGAAACAAGATCTCCTATTATACTTCAAATTGCAGAAGTCCGTCTTAAATATTCTCCTCTTTCTTTAATAGCACCAATGATGATAGAGGGAGCACGACATGCAGAGGTACCAGTAGCAGTTCATCTAGACCATGGAGAAAGCCTTGATACCATAGAAGAGGCATTAACTTTAGGATTTACTTCTGTTATGTATGATGGATCTCATCTTCCCATAGAAGAAAATATTAAAAACACTAAAAAAGTTATAGCTATGGCAAAGAAATATGGTGCAGCAGTAGAAGGAGAGATAGGCATAATTGGTAAAAAAGAAGATGGTTCAGGAGATGGTGAGTCGCTTATAACCAGAGTGGAGGATGCAAAGAAATTTTATGATGAAACAGGAGTTGATGCATTAGCAATAGCTATTGGTAATGCACATGGAGTTTACACAAGTGCACCAAACCTTAATTTTACCAGATTAAAAGAAATTAGTACTAGTATAAAAGTACCCTTAGTTTTACATGGTGGTTCAGGAATTACAGAGGAAGGGTTTAAGGAATCCATAGAATATGGCATAAAGAAAATAAATGTGGCAACAGCTACTTTTAATAGTGTAGTAAAGAGTGTGGATAAGTTATTTAAAAGTTCTAATACAGTGGACTACTTTACTTATCATAACAATGTTATAGAGGCTGCCTATGAAAATATTAAAAAACATATAAAAATATTTGGCAGTTATAATAAAGCATAATTAAAGGGGAGGTAATTTTGGTGAATAATATTAGATTTCATGAGGAAAAAGAAATAGACGTAGTTCCTATAGGAAGAGTAGCTATAGATTTTAATCCTAATGAAATAAATAGGCATTTAGAAGAAAGCAGAACTTTTACAAAATATGTGGGTGGATCTCCTGCGAATATAGCTGTAGGACTAGCTAGATTAGGAAAAAAAGTAGGGTTTATTGGAAAAGTATCCGATGATCAATTTGGAAATTTTGTAATAAGTTATTTTCATAAAGAAGGAATAGATATATCTCAGATAGGTAGAGCTAAGAATGGAGAGTCCTTAGGACTTACTTTTACAGAAATTTTAAGTCCTGCAGAAAGCAGTATATTAATGTATAGAAATGGTATAGCGGATTTGCAATTATGCCCAGAAGATATAGATGAAGAATATATAAAAAATACTAAAGCTATAGTTTTATCAGGCACTGCTTTAGCTGCAAGCCCATCTAGAGAAGCAGCTTTTATGGCGTTGGAATATGCAAAGAAACATAACACTAAAATTATATTTGATGTGGACTACAGAGAATATACATGGAAGTCAAAAGAAGAAATAGCTGTTTATTATGCTTTAGCAGCAAGAATGAGTGATATAGTTATTGGATCTAGAGAAGAATTTGATCTTATGGAAAGAATAATAAGCCCTGAAGGAAGCGACGATAGAGAGACTGCAGATAGATGGATAGGTTATGGAAATAAAATTGTTGTAATAAAACATGGAAAAGATGGTTCTACAGCTTATACAGATGATGGAGAAATGTATAAAATAAAACCATTCCCTGTAAAACTCTTAAAATCTTTTGGCGGAGGAGATGCATATGCATCAGCATTTATATATGGACTAATGGAAGGATGGAATGTTATAGATGCTTTAGAATTTGGTAGTGCATCTGCAGCAATGCTTGTGGCTAGTCATAGTTGTTCAGAGGCTATGCCAAATGTTGAAGAAGTTAAAGAATTTATAAGAAAAGCAAAAGAAGAGCATGGGGAAATGGTAGTGAGAGATTAAGAATAGGGAGGAATAAATTGTGGTTGAAAAACTTAAGCAGTTTAAAGAAGGATATAACTCATTAACACAGATAAATGGAAAGCATAGTGAAATGCTAATGGATATAGGTGTTTATAAGTTAAAAGTTGAAAAAGAAGAACAATTTATAGATGGTAATAAAGAAAGTGCATTTTTATTACTATCAGGGAAAGCTTTAATAAAGTGGGGGGATGAGGAACAGGAAATTGAAAGAAATTCCTTATTTGATGAAGAGCCGTGGTGTTTACATGTACCTAAGAATGTTAAAGTTACAATTAAGGCACTTAAGGATTCAGAGGTGTTAATTCAAAAGGCAATTAATGAAAAAGAATTTCAGTGTAAACTTTATACACCAAAAGAATGTAGAAACGATGTATTTGGAGAAGGTGTATGGAATGATACAGCAAAAAGAGTTGTAAGAACTATTTTTGATTATTCTAATGCTAATTATTCAAATATGGTAATAGGTGAAGTTATAACTTACCCAGGAAAGTGGTCAAGTTATCCTCCACATCATCATCCACAACCAGAAGTTTATTATTATAGATTTAATAAGCCACAAGGATTTGGATGTTCTGTAATAGGAGAAGATGTATATAAAGTTACAGATAACTCTATAGCAACGATTAAGGGAGGATTGGTACATCCACAGATCTCAGCGCCTGGGTATGCAATGTATTATTGCTGGATGATAAGACATTTAGAAAATAACCCTTGGAAAGATAGAATTAATGAAAAAGAACATGAATGGCTTTTAAAGTCTAATGTTAAGATATGGCCTGACAAGTAGGAAGGGAGGAGTTATTTTGAACACAATTAGAATGACAACAGCTCAAGCACTTGTAAGATTTTTAAATGAACAATATGTGGAATTCAACGGAAAAGAATACAAATTTATAAAAGGAATTTTCACAATATTTGGACATGGTAATGTTTTGGGATTAGGTCAAGCCTTGGAGGAGAATCCAGGACATTTGGAAGTATACCAGGGACATAATGAACAAGGAATGGCACATTCGGCTATAGCATTTGCAAAACAAAGCCATAGAAAACAAATATGTGCATGTACATCTTCTGTTGGACCTGGAGCAGCTAATATGGTAACTGCTGCCGCTACTGCCACTGCTAATAATATCCCTGTACTTTTGCTGCCAGGAGATACTTTTGCAACAAGACAACCAGATCCAGTACTTCAGCAAGTTGAGCACATTCATAACTTGTCCATTACTACAAATGATGCTTTTAAGGCTGTAAGTAAGTATTGGGATAGAATAAATAGACCAGAACAGCTTATGACAGCTATGATAAATGCTATGAGAGTTTTAACAGATCCTGCGAATACAGGAGCAGTAACAATAGCTTTACCACAAGATGTACAAGGAGAGGCATATGATTTTCCTGAATATTTCTTTAAAAAGCGTGTTCATAGAATAGAAAGAAGATTGCCATCAAAAGAGGCATTAAATGATGCGGTTAATTTAATAAAAAGAAAGAAAAAGCCGCTGATAATATGTGGTGGTGGAGTAAGATACTCAGAGGCTAGTGAAGAACTTAAAATTTTTACAGAAAAATTCAATATACCATTTGGAGAAACACAAGCTGGAAAGAGTGCTATTGAATGGGATTATAAATTTAACTTAGGAGGCATAGGTGTAACAGGAAACCTTGCAGCAAATACAATAGCTAAAGATGCAGATTTAGTTATAGGAATAGGAACCAGATTTACAGATTTTACAACTTCATCAAAGTTATTATTTCAAAATGAAAATGTAGAATTTCTGACTATAAATGTATCAGAGTTTCATGCAGACAAGCTTGATGCAACAAAAGTAGTAGGGGATGCTAAAGAGATTTTATCTTCTTTAACTAAGGAATTGGAAAAGGAAGGATATAAATCAGACTATAAATATGAAATATCAGAGGTAAAAGAAGCGTGGGAAAAAGAGCTTAATAGATTATTTAATATAAATTACACAGGAAAAGATTTTACTCCAGAAATATGTGGACATTGTGATAAGGCTTTAGAAGAATTTTATAAAGAATTTAATTCTTGTTTAACACAAACAGAAGTATTGGGAGAATTAAATAAGCTTTTAGATGATAATGCAATTATAGTAGGGGCAGCAGGAAGTTTGCCAGGGGATTTGCAAAGAGTATGGTGTCCTAGAAAACCTAATACTTATCATGTGGAATATGGTTATTCTTGTATGGGGTATGAAATAGCAGCAGCCTTAGGAATTAAACTTTTAGAAGAAGATAAGGAAGTTTATGCTATGGTGGGAGACGGAAGCTATTTAATGCTTCATTCAGAACTTGTTTCAAGCATAAGAGAGGGAAAGAAAATAAATATACTTTTATTTGATAATGCAGGATTTGGTTGCATAAATAATTTGCAAATGGCTAATGGAATGGGAAGTTTTGGGACGGAATTTAGATATAGAAATAAGGGCACAGGCAAACTTGATGGAAAGCTTTTTAAAATTGATTTTGCTAAAGCGGCAGAAGCATATGGAACAAAGACCTATACAGTAGAAAATATAGAAGAACTTAAGTTAGCTGTGGAGGATTCCAAGGCACAAAAGGTTTCAACCCTAATTCATATTAAAGTACTTCCAAAGACTATGACTAATGGATATGGATCTTGGTGGCATGTAGGAGTAGCAGAAATATCAAAAAATAGTAAGATACAAGAAGCATATAAGGATAGAATTGAACACTTAAATAAAGCTAGGAAATATTAAAAGAATATATAAAATATTAAATTTAAGGAGGAAAAGTAATGATTAATTTAGGAATTATTGGTTTTGGAAGAATTGGAAAGGTGCATGCAGAAAGCTTAACAAAGTATGTTCCCAATGCCGTAGTAAAAGCTATTGTAGATCCATTTATCGATGAAAAAGGCATAAAGCACGCAAAGAATATGGGGATTAGTTGTGTGTATAAGGATTATAAAGAAATATTAAATGATCCAGAAATCAATGGAGTACTAGTATGCTCTTCTACTGATACTCATTCAAAGATATCAATTGAGGCCTTAAAAGCAGGAAAACATGTATTTTGCGAAAAGCCAATTGATCATGATATTAACAGAATAAAGGAAGTTTTAGATGAAGTTAAAAAATCAAAGCTTAAATTTCAAGTAGGATTTAATAGAAGATTTGATCACAATTTTAGAACTATAAAAAATACTGTTGAATCGGGGAAAATTGGAGATCCACATATTATAAAGATTACCTCAAGAGATCCAGAAGCGCCTCCAGCAGAATATGTAAAGGTTTCAGGAGGAATTTTCTTAGATATGAGTATACATGATTTTGATATGATACGTTATTTATCAGGCAGTGAAGTAGAGGAAGTATATGCATTAGGTAATGTACTTGTAGACCCCAAAATAGGAGAAGCAGGAGATGTGGATACTGCCATAATAACATTAAAATTAGCAAATGGGGCTCTAGGAGTTATAGACAATAGCAGAAAAGCTGTCTATGGATACGATCAAAGAGCAGAAGTGTTTGGTTCAAAGGGTTCAATTGCCGTAAGTAATGATACAAATTCTACAGCAATAAT
Source organism: Clostridium lundense DSM 17049 (assembly GCF_000619945.1). Classification (GTDB taxonomy): domain Bacteria; phylum Bacillota; class Clostridia; order Clostridiales; family Clostridiaceae; genus Clostridium_AO; species Clostridium_AO lundense. Next base: position 444,347 of record NZ_JHVC01000002.1, read on the forward strand.
TAGTACAGAAGAGGGCATAATTTCAGAGAAACCTTTATATTTCTTCTTAGAAAGATATATGCAATCCTTTGCTGATGAAATAAAAGAATTTGTTACTTCTATAGAAAATGATAAAGATGTACCAGTAAATGCTTTGGATGGACTTAATTCTGTGTTGATAGGGCTTGCAGCTACAAAGTCCTTAAAGGAAGGAAGACCAGTTAAAATTTCAGAGATTTAATCTAACTATAACAAATGAAAGCTTATATATTTCTAATAAAAATCAATAAAATGTATACCTTTAAATTAAAATGATAATTTATATATTCAAAGTTTATATATTTAGAGAAATGGGGGAATAAAAATGTTTAATAAAGATAAAGTAAAAATTGGTATAGCTCCTATAGCGTGGACTAATGATGATATGCCTGAATTAGGATCAGAAAATACTTTTGAGCAATGTGTAAGTGAAATGGCTTTGGCAGGATTTAAAGGAACGGAGGTTGGAAATAAATATCCTAAAGATACAACTATTCTTAAAAAAGCTTTAGAGCTTAGGGGAATGGAAATAGCTAGTGCATGGTTTAGCGCTTTTTTAACTACAAAACCTTATGAAGAAACAGAAAAAGCATTTATAAAACATAGAGATTTTCTTTATGAAATGGGAGCAAAGGTTATAGTTGTATCAGAACAAGGACATAGCATCCAAGGAAAGATGGAGACACCTATATTTAAAGAAAAACCAATATTTTCTGAGGATGAATGGGACAAATTATTCAATGGATTAAATAAACTTGGAAAGCTTGCTCAAGAAAAGGATATGAAGCTTGTATATCACCATCATATGGGGACAGGGGTGCAGACTACAGAAGAAATAGACAAGTTAATGGAAATGACAGATGCAAACTTAGTATATCTTTTATATGATACTGGACATCTTGTATTTTCAGGAGAAGATCCTATAACTATTGTAAAAAAATATGTAAATAGAATTAAACATGTTCACTTAAAAGATATAAGAATGGATGTCGTAAAAGAGGTAAAAGGCAAGGAAATGAGCTTTTTGCAAGCTGTTAAATCAGGAGCATTTACTGTGCCGGGGAATGGATGTATAGATTTTAAGCCTATATTTGATATATTAGCTGAAAATAAATACGAAGGATGGCTTTTAGTTGAAGCAGAACAAGATCCAGCAAAAGCAAATCCACTTGAATATGCTATAAAAGCTAGAAAATATATAAAAGAAAAAGGGGAAATTTAGATATAATTTTGATTTTAGGGGGTGTGGAAAATGGAGAAGATAAAAGTTGGAATTGTTGGACTTGGAAGGCTTGGAAGAAAACATGCTGAAAATATAGCCTTTAGAATACCTAGCGCAGAACTTACAGCAGTTTGCAGTGTAGTTAAAGAGGAAGTTGAAGATATTCAAAAAAAATGGGGAATTAAATATGGATATATAGATTATGATGAAATGCTTAAAAATAGTGAGTTAGATGCTATATTTATATCTTCACCTTCAGGATTTCACTGTGAACAAATAATAAAAGCATTGGAAAAAGGATTTCATGTATTTAGTGAAAAACCCCTTGGACTTTATCTAGAAGAAACTGAAAGAACGGCAAAGATAGTTAACAAGTATAAGGATAAACAAGTATTTATGCTTGGATTTATGAGAAGATATGATAGTTCTTATGCATATGTAAAGAAAAAAATAGATGAAGGTATTATTGGAAAACCTGTATTTATAAGATGCTATGGGTTGGATCCAGCTAATAGTATGAAAAGTTTTTTAAAATTTGCTAAGAACAGTTACAGCGGCGGATTGTTTTTAGATATGGCTATTCATGATTTAGATCTTGCAAGATGGTATCTAAATTCAGAAGCTAAAAGTGTATGGGCAATAGGAGGAGCATATGAATATCCTGAATTTAAAGAAATAAATGATGCAGAAACAGGAGCAGCTTTAGTTAAGTTTGAAAATGGAACTATGGGAATGTTTTTAGCAGGAAGAAATTGTGCGCATGGATATCATATAGAAACAGAAATAATTGGAACCAAAGGAACTTTAAGAGTAGGAACTATACCAGAAAAGAATTTAGTTACTATATTTAATGATAATGGAGCTATAAGGGAATGTTCTGAAGGGTTTTTAGAAAGATTTGAACAAGCTTATTTAAGCGAAACAGAAGAATTTATAAATTGCATATTGGAAAAGAGACAGCCAGATGTGACAGTTGAGGATGGTGTAAATGCAACAGCATTAGCTTATGGATGTAAAAAGTCTTTTGAGACTGGTGAATTAGTAAATTTTTAAAGATGGAGTTGTAAAAAAGTGGCATGCTGATTTGTCATAAAAGAGTATGTGAAAATATCAGTATGCCTTAACTATATATGTATAAAAAATATATAGTTTTTGATAAATAAAAATATACGCTTAACAATGATTATAATAGAAAAAAATTAGTTTGTAAAATGAAAACGTTCACTATAAAATAGGGGGGATATAGTTGAGCTCAATGACATTTATATCATTTGTATTTTTTACAGCATTAGTAGCTGTATTATCATGGATTAAAACACGTAATGATGACTTGTCTAGTCAAGATGGATATTTTCTTGCAGGAAGAAGTTTAACAGGGGTATTTATAGGTGGTTCATTAATGTTAACAAATTTGTCTACAGAGCAGTTAGTAGGGCAAAATGGCCAAGGGTATAGATATACGATGGCTGTAATGGCTTGGGAGGTAACATCAGCTTTTGCATTAATACTTATGGCACGTATATTCTTACCAAGGTATCTAAAGAGTGGAATAACTACTATTCCTAATTTTTTAGAAGAGAGATATGATGCTACCACTCGTAGAATAATATCCCTATTATTTTTGATAGGAAATGTAGTAGCATATCTTCCAACTGTATTATATTCAGGTGCCTTAGTTTTAAATAGTATATTCAATGTTCAAGAAGTAGTAGGTGGTTCAGAATTAAAAGCTATAATAATAATGGTTTGGGCCATAGGAATAGTTGGTTCAATATATGCCATATTTGGAGGGCTTAAGGCAGTTGCAGTGTCTGATACTTTTAACGGAGTTGGGCTTTTGATTGGTGGATTTATGATAACTATATTAGCATTATGTAGGTTAGGAGAAGGAAGTTTTCAGTTAGGAGTTAATACTTTAGTTACAACTAGCCCAGAAAAGCTAAATGCTATAGGAGGATCTGATTCACCTGTACCTTGGACTACATTATTTACAGGTATGCTTTTTAATAATTTATATTATTGGTGTACAAATCAAACAATAGTTCAAAGAACTTTAGGAGCAAAAAATTTAGCAGAAGGGCAAAAGGGAACACTTTTAGCAGGATTTTTAAAATTAATAGGTCCTCTATATTTAGTTTTACCTGGAATAATTGCATTTAATTTATATGGGGGATCAATTTCTAATCAAGACATGGTGTATCCAAAGTTAGTAGTGGATATTTTGCCTAAACCTTTAGCAGGATTTTTTGCAGCGGTATTGTTTGGAGCTATACTAAGTTCATTTAATAGTGCTTTAAATAGTTCATCAACATTATTTACATTAGACATATATAGACCAATGTTTAAACCAGAAGCTACAGATGAAGACTTAATAAAAGTTGGCAAAAATTTTGGAACAATTTTATCCGTATTATCTATGCTTATAGCACCAGTTATAATGTATGCACCATCAGGTTTATATAATTATTTGCAAGAATGTAATGGATTCTATAATGTGCCTATTTTAGCTGCTATTTTAGTAGGATTCTTTACAAAAAAAGTACCTGCTATAGCACCCAAAATAGCCTTAGTATTTCATATAATATTTTATAGCTTATCAAAGATATTTCTTAATCATATAAACTTTTTACATGTACTAGGATTTTTGTTCCCAGCATGTGTAATAATTATGATTATAATAGGAAAAATCAAACCTCGTGAAGTAGAATATGTACAACAATACACTAAACAAGTTGATATAACTCCGTGGAAAAATGTTAAGATAGCATCAGCTATTATATTTATATTAATGCTCTGCGTATATGCCTTATTCTCAAAAATAGGTATAGCAGCATAAGCTTTTATTTTAGAGAAGCGTTTAATTAATAATTAATATTTTAGGGACAGTTAATGATTTTTTAATAAAATCATTAACTGTCCCTTCTATTTTTCTTGTTATCTATAATTTTAAGGTTTTTTATAGAGCAATGAAAGAAAATCATACTTAACTGTCAATTGAAATGATCTTATTGTGGACTTAAAGAAGAGAGGATACTTTTATGATTGACAGTGGCAAAATTTGGATATAAAATTTAATTGTAATGACAAATATTGTAAGAATATAAAGGGGGATATTTATGATTAGCAAAAAGACCTTAAACAAAGTTGTAGCTTCCATAACTTTGTCAGTAGTACTGGCAACTTCATCAGTTTCTTATGTTTTTGCAGCTCCTTATGCACCAGATTCATACTATAAACAGACTCCAGAAATAATACAAAATTATTTTCCAAAACCACAAGAACCTATACTTACACCAGCATTTGCTAAGGGAAAAGAGAATTTCACATCTCATGAAGAAATGATGAAATTTATTTATGATTTACAAAAGTCCAGTAAATATATGAAGGTATCTATAATAGGTGAAACTCAAGAAGGAAAACCTATACCTCTTCTAATATTTAGCAAACCTTCCTATGATAAATCAGCAGATATATTAAAATTAGATAAGCCAGTAGTTTGGCTTCAAGGACAAATTCATGGAAATGAACCAGCAGGTGGAGAGGCTATGCTTGGAGTAGCTAGAAATTTAGCTATAGGTAAGTTTGGGGAAGAAGTTTTAGAAAAGGTTTCTGTAGTTATTTTACCTAGATTTAATGGAGATGGTTCATATTATTATGATAGAAGAACTGCTACAAATATAGATTCAAATAGAGATCATTTAAAATTTGATAATATGGAAACCATAGCAATACACAAAGCTTTTAATAAGTTTATGCCTGAAGTTGTAGTAGATGCCCATGAATATGGAGTAGAATCAAACTTTAAGAGTGTAGGAAAAAAAGGATCTCTAACAGCCTATGATGTTTTAATATCTTCAGCTAAAAACTTAAATATTCCTAAAGAAGTAAGAAGTGTTTCAGACAGCTTATTTGTAAATAATGCTGAAAAGGATTTAGCAGCAAATAAATATACAAGCCATATGTATTATACGGTATCGAAGAAAGGAAATGATTTTACTATTTATGAAGCAGGTACTGATGCTAAAATAGGTAGAAATGCCTATGGACTACAGCCTTCATTCTCCTTCTTAGTTGAAACTAGGGGAATCGGCATAGGAAAAGAAAACTTTGAAAGAAGAGTAATGAGTCACATCATAACATCCCAAAATATAATAAAAACTACAGCAGATAATGCTAAATTGGTTAAGGATACTGTAGATAATGCTAGAAAGAGAATAACAGAATTAGGAGAAAAGGTAGATACTTCAGATAAAATTGTTATTGCAAGTGAAAGTAAAAAGATGGCAAAGTCAACTTTAGATATAATAGATGTAGAAACTAGTAAAAAAGTAGAATTAAATGTAGACGTATTCAGTACTACTGAGGGAAAACCAGTAGTAGAAAGGGTAAGACCTACAGCTTATATTCTACCACCAGCTTATCATGAGGTAGCTAAAAGGCTATCTTATTCCGGAGTTACTGTAAGAAAATTAAATAATGATGTGGAATTGTCAGTAGAAGCATTTAAGGTTACTGATAAAAAGATTGATACAAACTATTATGAAGGTCATTTACGCAACAGTGTTACTGTGAATACAAGCAATAAACTTATTAAATTTCCTAAGGGAAGTTATGTATTCAATATGGCTCAGCCAAATGCTAATATAATTTCAATGACGCTAGAACCAGATGCTGAAGATAGTTTTGTTAAATTTAACTTAATTCCCGTAGATATAAATGAAGAAGTGCCAATATATAGATATATGCAGAATAATAAATTAGATACTTATATTACAGAACTGCAATAAACGTGTAAAAGTTAAATAATTAGAAGTTTTTATTCTTGATTAAAAAGATCATATTGATTTTTTTAATCAAGAATTTTTTATTTTGCAGAATTTAATTACTATTTAGAATATTTAAAGAGAAATAAGAGAAAAAATAGAAATGGTATATGAACCTATAGTATTATAAAAATAGTTACAGAAACTTTACATAAATGTTACAAATATAATTGTAACTGTTTTACCAAAAGTTAATCTTATTTTAGGGGGTTAGGTTATGAATAAAAAGAAATTACTTAGTATTACTTCATTAGTTGCATCCCTAGTATTAACTGTTGGGTTAGTTGGATGTGGAAAAAGTTCAGCGCCTACAGCTGATACAACAAAACAGCAAGAACAGAAAGAAGAAAAACCTAAAATTGACTTAAACAGAGATGCTAAGGGTAAGAATGGTGTTGTAGCAGCAGCAAAGCCTGAGGCATCACAGGTTGGGGTAGACATCATGAAAAAAGGAGGAAATGCTATAGATGCCGCAGTAGCTACAGCTTTTGCACTTGGAGTAGTTGAGCCAAATGCTTCAGGAATTGGCGGAGGCGGATTTATGCTAGTCAGATTTGCAAAAACCGGTGAAGAAGTCTTCATAGACTTTAGAGAAACAGCACCAGGGAAAGCAAAACCAGATATGTACAAGCTTGATGATAAAGGAAATGTAGTAAATAATGAATCTGTTATTGGAGGAAAATCGGTTGCAGTGCCAGGAGATGTATCGGGACTTTTAACAGCTTTAGAAAAATACGGAACAATGAAAAGGGAAGATGTTATGCAGCCAGCTATAGATTTAGCAGAAAAGGGATTTAAAGTAACATCAAATTTCTCAGGAATAATTAAAGATGAGATTGGGAATATAAATAAATTTGAAGCAACAAAGAAAATATACACAAAAAATGGACTCCCTTTTGAAGAAGGAGATACTATAAAGAATCCGGATTATGCTAATACATTAAAACTAATAGCCAAAGGAGGTAAAGATGCTTTCTATAAGGGAGAACTTGCAAAAGAAATAGCAGATGCAGTTCAAAAAGCAGGAGGCATACTTACTGTAGAAGATTTAGCAAATTATTCAGCAAAAATGAGAAAACCGGTAAAGGGAACTTATAGAGGATATGAAATAGTTTCTGCACCGCCAGCAAGTTCAGGTGGTACTCATGTAATAGAATTACTTAATATGATAGAAAGTTATGATGTAAAATCCATGGGAATAAATACCACTGAATCTTTACACTTATGGTCAGAAGTTTCAAAAATAATGTTTGCTGATAGGGGAAAATATATGGCAGATACAGATTTTATAAAAGTTCCTTTATCAGGTTTAGCATCAAAAGAGTATGCTAAAGAGCAAGTTAAGAAAATAGATAAAAATAAATCAGTAGACAAAGTACAACCAGGAAACCCAAATAAATATGAAAGTGGAAGTACAACTCACTTCTCAGTTATGGATAAGGAAGGAAACATGGTTGCTGTAACTAAGACTATAAATCACTTCTTTGGATCTTGTGTAACAGTTCCAGGTAGAGGTATGTTATTAAATGATGAAATGGATGACTTTGAATTTAAACCAGGTCTTTCAAATTCAATTGCTCCAGGAAAGAGACCATTAAGCAGCATGACACCAACACTAATTCTTAAAGATGGAAAACCAGTTATGACAATAGGTTCACCAGGAGCTACAAGAATAATAACAACAGTTGCACAGGTAATAAGTAATGTGATTGACCATGGTATGGATATTCAAACAGCCATAAATACACCAAGAATGTATGACAAGAGTGGAGAACTTAATTTAGAAGGTGGAATAGATCAAAAGGTTATAGATGAACTTAAAGGAAAAGGTCATAAAATTAAAACTACGAAAGAATACGATTTATTCTTTGGGGGAGTGCAAGGTGTAATGTTGGAAGCTTCAGGAGATTTACACGGTGGAGCTGACCCAAGAAGAGATGGACAAGCGGTAGCATATTAATAATATTTTTTAGGAGGATATATTTATGACAAAAAGAAAGATGAATGGTATATTAGGACTATTAGTTTCAGTGGCACTATGCACATCTTTAGTGGCTTGTGGATCAAAAACTGAAAGTAAACCTGCAGCAGGTGATAAGGCTGCTATAACAGATACAAAAAAGGAAGTTAAAGGTTTAGATAAAGCTATAGCAGAACAACCAATACTTTTGACTTCTGTTGGACAAAGTGCTGATTTAGAAATGGTAAAGGCTTTAATGGATAATGCAGGATTAAAATACAACTTAAATAAAGTTGTAAAAGGCAGTGAAATTAAAGATGAAAAAACATTAGTACTTGCTGTAGGAGGAAGTTCAAAAGGACTTGGTGCAGCAGGCATTAAGGCAGAAGATGAATTAAAAAGAACTGAAGAATTAATAAAAGCTGCAAAAGATAAAAAAATGACTATAATTGCAACACATGTTGGAGGAGAAAATAGAAGAGGAGAGCTTTCTGATAAATTTGTAAAGCCATCTTTAGAAAATGCTAACTATATTATTGTAGTAGAATCAGGAAATAAAGATGGATTATTCACAAAGATAGCTTCAGAAAAGAATATTCCAATGGATTCAGTTAAGAGTATAGCTGATGTTATGAATCCTCTAAAAAAGGCATTTAAATAAAATTTAATATTGGGGGAGTGATTCTCCCCCTCCAAAGATAGGAGGGATTAATTTGCAAATTGAATTTATTATATTTATTGCAATGATCTTAGTATTTATAGTTGGATGTTTTCTTTTAAAGCTTCCGGTAAGTATTTCTATGGTACTAGCATCAATTACTGGTACATTAATAGGAGGAGAAGGAATTCCTATCAGACATTTAGTAGAAGGAACTTTTGGATATATAGATACAATATTAGTTATTGCTACCGCCATGATATTCATGAAAGTAGTACAAGAATCAGGAGCATTAGATGCACTAAGCTCATCTATAGTAAACAAATTCTATAAAAAGCCTGCCATATTATTAATTTTTCTAATGTTCATTGTAATGTTTCCAGGAATGATAACAGGTTCTTCCACAGCCTCAGTATTAAGTGCAGGAGGTATAATAGCTCCAGTACTTATGATGATTGGAATACCTAAAATTGAAACTGCTGCAATAATTGCTATGGGTGGAATTCTTGGAATGATTGCACCTCCAGTAAATGTTCCAGCTATGATAATTGGTGGAGGAATTGATATTCCTTATGTAGGTTTTGGTACACCTCTTTTATTATTAACTGTTCCAACAGCTATTTTAACAGTACTATTTTTAGGCTATAAATATACAAAAAATTTCGATTATAGCAAGGTTGCAGAGCATATTGCTTCAACAACAGAAGAAAAGAGAGGTTTTAAACTTTTTATTCCTATAATAGTAGTTCTATTCTTAATGGTTATTACAAAGTTCTTGCCAGGTGTAATACCTGATTTGGGAATGCCATTGATATTCACTGTAGGTGCAATATTAGGATTATTTACTGGCAAAAAAATAGATATATTAAAGGCATGTAAAGAAGCAGTTAATAGTGCACTGCCTGTTTTGGGAATATTAATGGGAGTAGGAATGTTTATTCAAGTTATGACACTCACTGGTGTTAGAGGATTCATTGTAACAAGTTGTTTAAGCCTTCCATCAATCCTACTTTATTTAGGAATAGCGATAGCAATACCAGCATTTGGTGCAGTATCTTCTTTTGGAGCTGCTTCGGTTTTAGGAGTACCTTTCTTACTAGCACTGCTTGGTAAAAATGAAATAGTAACAGCAGCAGCATTATCATTTATTGCAGGATTAGGAGATTTGGTTCCACCAACAGCATTAGCAGGAATGTTTGCAGCTCAGGTTGTAGGTGAAGAGGACTATGTAAAAGTATTAAAGAAATGTAGAATACCAGCTCTATTCATAGTGGTATATGGATTGGTATTTATAGTATTTGCTAAAGAAATTGCTTCCTTTATCTATTAAAAGTGAGGTGTGTTAAATGACTTTAATATATAGATTATTAGTAGGTATAGTTCTTGTGTTTACTCTATGGAATTTGTTTGATGAGGAAGATATTAAAAAACAAGCCAATGCAGCATTGGTATTAATTCCTCTAATTCTAAGAGTATTGATGATTAAATAGGAATGGAGGGAAGAAAATGAAAAAAACTAAAATAACAGCAGCAATATTTCTGTGCCTTTCATTATGCTGTGATGTAGTTGCTGGACAATCCTTTTTATCTATGCGTAAAGAGGAACCTATTGTAAAGGGGCCTGGTGTATCAGACATTAAAATGTTAAGTGAGTATTTCCCAGGATTAAAAGGGACTAATGGAGATACAAAAGTATATGTGTTTAAGGGAAAAGACCAGGGAGGAAGTATGCTTGTATTGGGAGGAACCCATCCAAATGAACCTTCAGGATTTATATCAGCAGTAACTTTGATAGAAAATGCGCAGCTAAATAAGGGAACACTTTATGTAATTCCAAGAGCCAATAATAGTGGTTTTACTCATGACGATTCTCAGGAAGGTTCACCGCAAAAATTCACTATAAAAACCGCTAATGGAGAAAGATGGTTTAGATATGGTTCTAGAGCTACTAACCCAGTTGATCAATGGCCAGACCCTGATGTATATATTCATGCGTCTTCAGGACAAAGTCTATCTGGTAGTGAAACAAGAAATCTTAACAGAGGTTATCCAGGAAGAGCAGATGGAACTCTTACAGAGAAAGTTTGCTATGGAATAGCTGAATTAATAAAAAAAGAAAAAGTAGATATAACAGTAGACTTGCATGAAGCATCCCCAGAGTATCCTGTTATAAATGCTACTGTAGCTCATGAAAGGGCAATGCCTATGGCATCTGTAGCAGTTATAAACTTACAGCTTCAAGGGATACAAATGGGATTAGAACCTTCACCAAAAAATCTTCATGGACTAACTCATAGAGAACTTGGAGATTTTACAGATACCCATGCAGTGCTTATGGAAACTGCCAATGCAGCTCAAGGAAGACTTAGAGGAAAAACAGATGCAAATCTTGTTGTAACAGGTAAAGATAAAGCTTATGAAAAAGCAGCAAAGCTTGGAAGATTATTTGTTCCTTATGATGAAAATGGACACCCTATGGAAGAAAGGGTTGGAAGACATTTATCAGGAATAAATGAATTTGCTAAAGCTTATACAAAGGAAAAGCCAGATAGAGGTATAGTTATTGAGAATATACCAAGTTACAATGAAATGTTGACTAAAGGATTAGGTGATTTCTTGAAACCCCTTCAATAAATTTATATAAGGCATTTAAAAAGTAACTAGTCACTTTTATATATTTGACTAGTTATTTTTTAAAATCCCTGAAACCTCGGCATGTTTGCTTATGTCGGGGTTATTAAGCAATTATAGTAAATTTGAATAATTTTAAATTTTTATTAATTTGGTGGAGTGAAATTTCATTTTTATTCTCTGTTTTTTATTTATTATGTGAAAAAGAGGTTAGATATAAATGAAGAAAAAAGGAATTATTATATTTGTTTTAGTTTTGGCATTTATGAGCGGATTTAAATATATGGGGACAGTTCATGAAAGTTATTGTATTATGGAGCAAAGTGGCTTGAAGAGCCCTGTATATTATGTAAAGGGGAAAGAAAAAGGACCGAAGATATTTGTAATAGGTGGGATACATGGAAATGAAATTGGAGGAATAGAGGCAGCAGAAAAAATAAGAAAATTAAGAATAAAAAAGGGAACAATTATTGTAATTCCTAGGTCTAACATAGAAGCTTGTAAAAATGAAGAAAGAAATCCTTATTATATGCAGGATTTGAATAGAAATTTTCCAGGAAAAAATAATGGTACAGATACAGAAAAATTAGCTTACGAAATATATGGTTTAATTAAGAGGGAGAAGCCAGATATAGTAATTGACTTGCATGAGTGGGAAAGTAATTCACCTGCCATTATTTTTAATTCAACAAATAATATATTTTCCCTAATACTTGATATAATTGACAAAATGAATAATAATGTAATAAAAATGAGTAATTTTTCATATTACAGTACTCCACCAGTAGGTTCAATTAATAAAGAAGTGTCTGAAAAGCTAAATATCCCTGTAATAACTATAGAAAGTGATATGAAAGAAAAGTTAGAAGACAGAATAAATATGCATATGTATATCATAAATACAGTACTAAAATATTATAGAATGGATGAATAGTATGGATATATTAATTATAATAATAAGTCTTTCTTATATGGTTTACTTGTTAATAGAGTACAAACAAAACTTAAACAGAAGAAAAAAATTTCTTCATATAATACATGTAAATGGTACAAGGGGGAAGTCCTCTACCTGTAGACTTATAGAGGCAGCTTTAAGACAGGGAGAATATAAGGTTTTTTGTAAAACTACTGGTACAAGTGCAAGAACTATTGATGTGTTTGGAGAAGAAAAGCCAATTAAAAGAAAAGGAAAGCCAAACATAAAAGAGCAAATAAGAATATTAAAAGAAGCTGAAAAGCAAGGAGCAGAAGTTGTAGTTATTGAATGTATGGCAGTAAAGCCAGAACTTCAATATATAGCACAAAATAGAATATTAATGGCAGATATATCTGTAGTTACCAATGCTAGAAGAGATCATTTAGAGGAAATGGGACCAACTTTACGGGATGTAGCAGAGTCTCTAGGTAATGTAATGCCGAGGAAAGGATATTTTGTTACAGGAGAAAAAAATTATATAGATTACTATAGAAAAAAAGGAGAAGAATTAAAAACGGAGGTTATACTTGCCTCCAGTTATGAAGAGGAGGACACAGTAGACTTTGGAGAAAATGTAGGAATAGCATTAGAAGTTTCTAGCATATTAGGTGTTAATAAAGAAACTGCTTTAAAGGGCATGAAAAATTATAAAAGAGATCCCGGAGTATTAAAAATATACAATATCAAAACTGATAGCAATAATGAAGTGTCTTTTGTAAACGGTTTTGCGATAAACGATCCAGATTCCACTAAAAATATATATGAACATTTACATAAAAAAGGATTATTCAATAATAAAGAAGTTATAATCATGATAAATAATAGAAGGGATAGAGCTTATAGAATGGCTCAGCATATAAAGCTTATAAATGAATTATCGCCTAATAAGGTGTGGATAAGTGGATATTATCTAAATCTAATGAAGGACAAGCTTATAAGAGAGGGAATAGAAGACAAAAAAATAATTATGATAAAAAATGTACAAGATATAAATATGAAGGAAATAAACAGGGATACAGTTATTTTTGGAATAGGAAATATAGTTGGAAATGGAGAGAAAATAATAAGTTATGTTGAAAGAGTAGGTGATAGTAATGTCAAATAACATAATTATTTTAGGAATTATAATTAGTATTATTTTTTATGAAATAACAGAAATATCACCAGGGGGAATGATAGTACCTGGATACATAGCTCTTTTTTTAGATCAGCCATTAAGAATTGTACTTACTATATTTTTAAGCATGGCTACTTTGTATTTGGTAAACTTTTTATCTGAATACACTATAATTTACGGAAAAAGAAAATTCTCATTAATGGTAATAGTAAGCTTTATGCTAAAGTTTTTATTTAAAGAAAGCACAGAAGTACTATCAATAAGTATAATAACCACATCTGCCATAGGGTATATAGTTCCAGGTATAACAGCACAAGATATGGACAGGCAAGGCATATTAAAAACAGTATCCTCCATGCTATTAGTGGCTTGTATTATTAAACTAATAACTATAGTTATAGGAAGAGGAATATTAGTATGAGGAAAAAATTTAAAAAGGCAGATGGAATAATTATGGTACTTGCAGTATTTTTACTTGCATTTACATTTTTTATAAAAGGTGAAAGAGTTAAAGTTAAAGACAAATGGTATAAAGAAAAAATCCAAGCGGCTTCTCTTATGAATGAGTGCATGAAAGAAATTAAAGAAGAAAAGCTTAGAAGAAATATAAAAATAGATAAGAAATATGATATAAACTCTACAGGACTTATTGGAGTTGAAATGAGCAAAATAACTACTACATCTGGGGCTTTAGAAGCTAAAAGGACTTCTACTAATCCTAATTTTGCAGCAGTGATAGTTCATATGATGAAAAAAGCTGGATTAAAGGAAGGTGATGAAATAGGAGTGAATTTTTCTAGCTCATTTCCAGCTCTTAATATAGCAGTATTATCTGCCTGTGAAGTCTTAAAGGTTAATCCTATAGTAATATCCTCAATTGGAGCATCTACATGGGGAGCTAACATACCAGAGTTTAACTATATGGATATGGAAGAACTTTTATATAGAAAGAAAATATTAAGTAATAAATCTACTGCTATATCTATAGGAGGAGCTGAAGATATAGGAAAGGATATGGAGCCAAAAGTAGTAGAAGAAATTTTAAAAAGAGCTAGAAATTATGGAAGAATAATAATTCACCAAGAAGATTTACAGCAAAATATAAAAGAAAGATATTCTATTTATACAGGAGATAATAGGAATATAAAAGCTTTTATAAATGTAGGTGGGAATATTGTATCTCTAGGTGAAACAGAAGATTCAGCAGACATACCTCCAGGGTTAATTAGGACGGATAAATATAAAGTAAACTCTAAATCAGGACTTATTCAAATGTTTCTACAAAAGGATATTCCAGTAATACATATATTAAATATTAAAAAATTAGCTTCAGATTATGGGGTGGGAATAGATCCAATGCCATTGCCTAAAGTGGGACAGGGAGAAATATATTATGCTTATGAATATCCTTTTGGAATTATATCATTAGTTTTAGGTATTACTATTATAACTATTATAATCTACGGAAGTAAGGTAAGGAGTAAATATGACTAAAGAAAATATTGAAATAAAGTTCAATAGAATAGGTATTGTTTGGGGAATTATTTTAATCTTAGTTGGTATAATAGCTCCGATTATTATAAATGTACAAAATTTTGGAATATATAATTTGCTGTTTAGTAGTATAAGAAATAATGATAAAAGTGAACTTATAATAGCAGCATTTAGACTTGTAATATTAAATAGTATAAGAGGACTACCACATTATTTAGGAACTTTTTTAATAGCAGAATCTATAGATGTAAGTATGAAGGAAAAAAAGGTTCCACATGTTAGAGGTGCTGTAGCAGTGATAATAATACCTTTAGTATATGTTGTAATCCAACAAATTCATGATATTAGATATGACCTAGGGATACCAGCTTCTATTATTATATTTTCTATAGTGCTTTTAGAAAAACTAAATTTTTCTACAGTAAATATATTTAAAAAATCAGCTATAATAATACTTTTGCTTATGGGAGTTCAGTGGATGGATATAATTCCAGAGCTTTCAACTTTCAAATTTGGAAGAGGGGAAACTTCACAAGATATAAAAAATATTGCAAACTTTATTCATTGTTCACAAGTGCTTACAATGACTGCTGTAATGTTTTTTGTTATATTTACTGTCAGCGCATTACTTATAATTAAACTTGTAAGTGATGAACATAAATTAATTGTTACCACAGAAGAAAATAAGAGGGTACAAAGTGAGCTGGCAGAAGCTAGAATAAAGGCTCTAGAAGCTAGAAACTATATAGAAATTAAAAATTTAGTTCATGATTTAAAAACGCCCCTAACGGCTATGCAGGCATTAGTCAGCGTAGTGGAGCTTATGGAGCAGGATAAAAAAAAGCTTTCTTATTTAAGCAGAATAGAAGGGTCTATAGATAAATTAAGTGAAATGATTTCAGAAATACTTTATGAGGAAAAGAAAAATGTAATAAATACAGATGAGTTAATTCAATTCGTTTTATCTCAAGTTTCACCACTCCCTTATGCTGAAAAAATAAAGTATGAAAATACAGCTAAGGAAAGCAAAATATTTGTAAACAAAATAAGAGTTTCACGAGCAATTGTAAATGCTTTAGACAATGCATATAATGCCATAGATAAGAAAAATGGAAGTATAAGTATAAGTGTTTATGCTATGGGTAGGCAAGTCTTTATAAATATAAAGGATAATGGAATTGGTATAGAAGAAAAGACTATTCCTAAAATATGGAATATAGGTTTTAGCACTAAAAAATCTACAGGTCTTGGTATGAGTTTTATACAAAATGTTGTAAAAAAACATAAGGGATATGTAGGAATTGATAGTGAACCTAATAAAGGAACTTGTGTAAAAATAATTTTACCTGAGGTGATAGATTATGAGCAGTGTAAAAATATTAGTCATTGATGATGATAAGGAAATACTATTTGCTATGTCAGCCATATGCGAGTACCAAGGATGGATACCGTTAACGGCTAGTAGCGTAGATGAGGGGGTCGAAAAATTTAAACAAATAAAGCCGGATATAGTACTAATGGATTATCATTTACCTAAAATAAACGGAGTCCAAGGAGTTAAAATGCTAAAAGAAATTTCAAATAACATTCCTATTATTGTTTTAACTATTGAAGAGAATGAAAAGGTAGCCTATGAATTTATGAAGGCGGGGGCTAGCGATTTTGCATTAAAGCCTATAAAGGCTTTAGATATAATTTCAAGGATAAATGTACATTTAAGATTAAAAGAGACTATGGAAAATGTAAATAAAAGTGTTAATGAATATTCAAAGGGTATAAGCGTAGAAACTTTGGAAAAGATTGAAAATTACATGAGTGGATTAAGTGATTATATTAGTATAAATAACATATCTAAAAATACTGGACTTGCTTACCAAACAATACATAGATACCTTCAATATATGATAGATCAGGGAAAAGTTGAGGTTCACCAAAGTTATGGGAAGATAGGGAGACCTAAACAAGGGTATAAATTAAATTCTAGGTAATAAAATATGATTTTATTTGTATGTTTTTGCATATTGTTAAAAAATTGTTTGATAAGAATATATGGGTATTATACTTGGAACATGTTGTTAATATTTATAAATTTGAATATAATTGATATGAGGGTCATATATAAATAAATTTAAGGAGGATTACTTATATGTGTAAAATTAAAAAATGTCCCACAGTTATTTTAGCAATGGCTGCTACAATTTTAACTAGCACACTAACTGCTAGTAAAGTATCTGCAAGCACATTAGCATATACAGGGAGGCTTTGGGGAGCAGACAGATATGAAACATCAGCCAAGATAGCTAAATCTGCTTGGGAATCATCAGAATATGCAATAGTGGCATCAGGGGAAGGGTATGCAGATGCACTATGCGCAGCACCATTAGCTAAAATTAAAAATGCACCTATATTACTTACAAACAAGAATGAATTAAATAGACATACATTAACCGAATTAAGGAGATTGAAAGTAAAAAATGTATATATAGTAGGGGGAGAAGCTTCTATTTCCAAAGAAGTAGAGAATAATATAAAATATTTAACTGGAGCAGAAACAGAGAGACTTAGTGGTAAAGATAGGTACGAAACTTCAGTAAAAATTGCAGAGAAATTACCTCAAACTAATAAAATAATATTAACATCAGGAGAAGGATATGCAGATGCATTATCAGCAGCACCAGTAGCTGCAATAAAAGCTATTCCTATAATTTTAACAAAATCAAATGAATTACCAACTGTTACAAGAAATTATATAGATGATTCGAAGATAACTAGTGCTTATGTAATAGGTGGTCAAGCATCAGTAAGCGATACGGTTAAAAATTCTGTTTCTAATGCTCAAAGAATTTACGGACAGGATAGATTTGAAACTAATGCAGAAGTAATTAGAGCATTTGCGTTGGATTTTGAGTTTAACAATGCATATGTTGCTTTAGCGTCAGGGTCAACTGGAAAAGAGTTTGCAGATGCATTATCAGGGTCAGCACTAGCAGGAAAAAAGTCAGCACCAGTTATATTAACAGGAAAAAAATTAAATGGTGCCACTAAAAAGATAGTAGATGAAATGCTTTTCCCAACAAGTAATATAACAGTTTTAGGTGGAAATAATAATGTTTCTGATGAGTTAATTGATAGTATGAGAGTAAATGTATCAGAATACTTTGGTACAAAGAATGAAGTTTACACTAAAAATGTTCAGGGAAATGCTGTAATAACAGATAAGAACATTACATTGCAGGATATGAAAATTGAAGGAAACTTATATGTTCAGGGAAAAGACTCCAAATTATCCAATGTAAATGTAACTGGAACCATATATATTGATCATGGAAGAGATGGCGAATGTGTACTAGACAAAGTTGATGCTAAGAATATAGTTGTATTATCAGGGGAACCAGACAAGGATAGTGTACAATTAAAAAATGTTTATGCAAACAATTTAAATGTATTAAGTAACTCTATAGTAAGAATAGTTTCACAAGGAACAACAGAAATTAAAAATACTGAAGTTGCATCAAATGCAATTATCGAAAATAGAGGTGGCAATTTTGGAAATATAAAAATTCCAAAAAGTCCTAAATATAAAGATATTGAATTTAAAGGAACTTTTTTGGACCCAATTATAGTCGAGGGGCAGGCAGAAATAAAGGCACCTAATGCAGGGAATATACCAAGAATTAAAGTAAGAACTGATAAGAATGAAGAGATTTTATTTGATGGTAAATTTAATGTTATAGAAGTCTATACAGAAACTGATATAAAAATTACTAGAGAAAGTACAGCTACTGTGAGAGCAGAATCATCAGAAGCAAAAGTAGGAGCTAAAGTAAGTGTGCCACTAAAAGCAAATGTAAGTATTGAAGGTCTAAGAAAAAATAATATTACAAGATACGATAATTAATGAACTTATTTAAAATGATAAGTTATATTAACGACATTTTTCGCAAAATATTATTAAATTTATATGAAATATTAACGATAAAATAAAGTAAAGTAAGATAATATAAATTGTATAGTTCTAGATATACAAGACTATTAAAAGTTAAAATATTGGAAAATAATTAATATTGTAGTATAATGGTAATCAGTTACTAATTATTAACATTAAATCAATTGTTATCTAGAGAATTGTTAATATAATTTATTAAAGCTTAAAAATCTTACTTTTAAATTAATATATGGAGGGATACTAATGTACAAGAAAAGCAAAAAAACTATATCAATCTGCACTGTTACTTCTGTGCTTTTAACTAGTGCGCTTGCAGGTGTTAAGGTATCAGCAGCAACACCACCAGAAACACCAAGACTTTGGGGAGCAGATAGATATGAAACAGCAGTAAAAATATCACAGGCAGGATGGACAACATCAGAATATGCAGTAATAGCATCTGGAGAAGGCTATGCAGATGCACTATGTGCAGCGCCTTTAGCAAAGGTAAATAATGCTCCTATTTTACTTACAAAAAGAAATGAATTAAATGAAAAAACTTTAAAAGAACTTAAAAGATTAGGAGTAAAACACATCTATATCATAGGTGGACAAGGTTCAGTTTCAAATAAAGTAGAAAATAAAATAAAAACTTTAGTAACTTCTAGCATAACTAGACTTGCAGGAAGAGATAGATATGAAACATCAGTTAAGGTTGCTGAAAAACTAGGAAAAGTTGATAAAGTTGTATTAGCATCAGGGGAAGGTTATGCAGATGCTTTATCAGCAGCACCAGTAGCAGCAATTAAAAAAATACCAGTACTTTTAACAAAAGCTAATGAATTACCAGGTTCTACAAGAGAATATTTAAGATCTTCAGGTGCAACTACTACATATGTTATAGGTGGTATTGCATCAGTTAATGACGCAGTAAAGGGATTAGTACCAGGTGCAGAAAGAATATATGGACAAGATAGATATGAAACTAATAAGGCAGTAATAAATGCTTTTGCTACAGAATTTGATTTTCATAAAGCATATGTAGCTTTAGGTTCTGGAAATAAGAGTGAATTTGCAGATGCTCTTGCAGGTTCTGCAATAGCTGCTAAAGATGCAGCACCAGTTGTAATAACTGGAAAAACTTTAAGCGATGCTACAAAAGAAATAGCTAAAGAGAAATTTTCGCCAACAAGTACTATTACAGTATTAGGTGGAGTTAAAAATGTTTCTAATGAATTAATAGACAGCATAAAGATTAAAGCAGCTGAATATTTCGATAAACAAGGAACAGAATATACAAAAGTTGTAAATGGAAATGCTGTAGCTGTTGCAAAAGATGTTAAATTAAAAGATACTACTGTAAAAGGAAATCTTTATATTGAAGGAGATAATATCTCTGTTACAAATTCAACTGTAGAAGGAACAGTTTATGTAAATCCAGGAAAAGATGGAGTAGCTAATTTAGACGGATTAACTGCTGGCAAAATAGTAGTATTATCTGGAGCTAAAGATAGTATCCATTTCAAAAATGTAAAAGCTAACTTATTAAATGTTGTAAGCAGACAAGATGTAAGAATAGTTGCAGAATCAGGTACTACAATTAAAAGTTCTGTAATATTATCCAATGCAATACTTGAAGGTAATGGTGGTTCATTTGGAGAAATGAAACTAGCTAAAACAGTTCTTGAAAAATCAGTAGAGTTAAGAGGAAACATAGATAAGACTGTAGTAGTAGAAGGTAAAGTTAATCTTAAAGCAGCAGCAGGTGCAAATATAGCTAAGGTAGAAATAAGATCAGCTAGCAATGATCTTGTAGTTCTTGATGGTAATTTAGGTACTGTTGAAGTATATACTGCAGCTAATATTAAGGTTGAAAAGGGAGCAAAAGCTACAATTATAGCTAAAACAGAGGAAGCTAAATCTTCAGCTAAGATAGATGTTCCAAAAGGAGCAGATGTTAAAGTTCAAGACTTCAAGGATGGCAATGTAACTGGAGATGGAGCTAAAGATGCTACTACATCCGTAATTGGTGGCGGAGGATCAAGCTCAGGCGGATCAGGCTCTTATGAAGGGAAATATGATATTACTGTAACTGTAGATGGATATGATAAGGAATTAAAATTTGAAAGAATATTAAAGAATGCTTCACTTATAGAGGTATATTCAAAAGTAGCAAATGATGTTAAGAATAATGACAACACTTATAATTTAGTATCTTCAGCTATGAACAAGATGTTTAACAAAGCAGCAAACATAAATATAAAAGGACAAAATTCAATAGATTATGTTGTTAGCAAATTAAGAGCTTGGAATAAAGACAGCAAATTAGCAGATTATATAGAAAAGAAAGAAAATGAAAATATAATAAATTATTTTGCAGAAAAGGATTTAAAGGAAATATATAATATGCTAGATAATAAGACAGGTGGAGATATAGTTATACCTGAACTTGAAAAAGATGGAGCAAAATTAGAGAATATAGTTATAGGTAATAAAACTTATAATGTAGGACAGACTATTAAACTAGCAGAAGTTCAAGAAGAACTAGACATGAAACCTACTAGTAAGTTAGATGATTTAAGATCTAGAGAAATAACAGCAGTAGCTAATTTCTCAAATGGAAACAAATATACTCTAAAATCTGATGGAAAAGGAACTATAACTGTTGAAGCAATGGGTAAAAAGGCAACAATAACTATTAAGTAATATTTGGTATAACTCGGGTGAATCCCTCACCTGAGTTATTTTTATGAAGTAGATGTAATTTTTGCAGGTTTAGATTTAAAATCAATATTCGATATATTAAATAAGTTTCTGATTAGTTGGGATAAATAATATAATAATGTCTGTAAAATTTGGAAAAATAATGGAAAATTTATTGTGTCATAATAAAAAAAATGTTAAAATTGAACTGATTAATATAAAAGAACAGAGGAGTTTATCTAAAAATAAAGTTTAAATTAAAACAGAAAAGAAGAGTCCATGGAGTAATAAATAAAAGGAGGGTATCATATGGAAAAAAGAATTAATTTTAGTTTAAGAAAAATTTACAGTAAGTTTGCAGTAATGCTTACTTTATCTATGTTTCTATCTCCAATGATGGTAAAAGCAGAGGCAAATTCATTTGAGAGAATTAGTGGAAATAGTAGATATGAAACTTCAGCAGCTATTTCAAAGAATGGCTGGACAAGCTCTCAATATGTAGTAATAGCTCAGGGAGAAAACTTTCCAGATGCATTATGTTCTGTGCCTCTTGCAAAAAAATATAATGCTCCTATTTTACTTACTACAAAAGACAAATTAAACTCAAATGTTGAAAATGAGATAAAAAGACTTGGAGCTAAAAACATAATTTTAATAGGAGGAGAAGCATCAGTATCCTCTAATTTAGAAAAATACATAAGAAAAACTTTTAGCAATGCTTCAGTTGAAAGAATTGCAGGTAAAGATAGATATGAAACTTCTGCTAAAATAGCAGAAAAATTAGATTTTAAAGGGGAAGTAGTATTGGCTTCATCTATGTATTATGCAGATGCATTAGCCATAGCACCTATAGCTGGTAAAAAAGGAATGCCTATACTTCTTACAGAAAAAAATAACTTGTCTGTATCCGCTAAAAATTACTTAAAAGATAAGAATATTAACAAAACTTATATAGTTGGTGGCAATGGTGTAATAAGCAACAATATTGAAAAGGAAATTAAAAATCCATATAGAATAGCTGGACAGGATAGATTTGAAACAAATGTGGAAATTTTAAAGGCTTTTAATAGCGATATAAACTATAGTAATGTAATTACCGCACTAGGTAAGGGACCAAAAGGAAACGAATTTGCAGATGCTTTATCAGGAGCAGCTTTGGCAGCTAAAATAGAAGCACCAATGGTACTTTCTTATAGCACATTGCCACAAGTTACAGAAAATTATTTAAATAATATAGTAAGTGACGGCACAAAGGTTTATGCTCTAGGAGGAGAAGCTGTACTTCCATCTAGTGCTGTGTCAAAGATTAAACCTAATGTTAAGATTTATAATGATGATTCTACAGTAGTTGAAAACACAACTATTAATAATACTACGAAAATAAAAGGTAATAATATATCCTTAAAAAATATAACTGTTAATGGAGATTTATATATAACAGGAGATAAATGTTCAATTGATAATGCAAAGATAAATGGTAATGTATTTGTACAATCTAATAAAAATATATCTTTAAATTTGAAAAATAATTCTTTAACATCTCAATTAGTATTAGATGGACAAATAGAAGTGACAACTGATAGTTATACAACGATAGCTAAAGCTAAGGTTACAGGAGAACAAAGTTTAATAAAATTGAATGGTAAATTTGGAGAAGTCCAAATAGAAAATGGTAAGAAAGTAGAATTGACTACAGGAACAACTTTAGATAAGTTGACTAGTATTGGAGATAAAGGAAAAACTGTAACTATAGATGTAGCAAAAGATGTTAAAGTAAAGGCAGTTTCTGGTGAGTTGAATTTAACTGGAGCTGGAGCAAGTGGAATAAGTAATAATACACAAGCACCTAGCGGCGGTGGTGGTGGTGGAGTTGCTCAAGGAGAAGGTCCTAAAGTAACTAAACTATATTTAAAGGGAAGCGATGGCACTATAATAAATGGTAATATTAGTGGTAACGATATAAGAATGGAAATTCGAAAAAATTACGATAAAAAAATCGTAAATGTAATAGTAACAGCTTCAGATAATATAGCAACAGCCTCAGCAATGGGAAACGATATAACAAAGGAAGAAATGGACAAGGTTTTTGGATCAAATAGAAATGAAATAGACTTAATGAAGTATATAAGAAGTAAAGGCTTTGATCCAGAAAATGATGGAGTTGCCATAAGCAATATTACACTTTTAGATGAAACTAGAATTACTTTAAAAGATGCTAATGGAAAATCCACTACTTATAAACTTTATGTTAAATAGTATATTTTAATTGGATTTTTTTGATTGAAAAAGGCGGGGGTAAAAATGGAGCAAGAAGTGACTTTGGATTTGAAGGACTTTTTTCATATCCTTATGAAAAGAATAAAGTTAATTGGAATAATAACTTTATCATGTACCGTAATATCAGCGTTACTAAGTTTTTTTGTAATAAAACCGACCTACGAAGCAAAAACCAGTATAATAATAGGTAAGCTTCAAAATGCAAAAGAACAACTTAATAACAATGATGTAATGATGTATCAAAATCTTATAAAAACCTATGCAGAAATAGCTAAATCTGATAGAGTGGCAGACTCTGCTTTAGCGAAATTAGATGGAAAATATACAAGACAAAAGCTTCAAAAAATGATAACTGTAACTCCACAACAAGGTACACAAATACTTATAATAAAGGTAGAAAATGAAAGTGGAGAAGAAGCCGCAAAAGTAATGAAGGCAATATCAAAATCATTTCTTGATGAGTGCAAAATAGTATATCCAACTGGTGGAAATATAAGTGTTATAGATGATGCTAAAGTTCCAGAAAAGCCAGTAAAACCTAATAAAACTTTAAATGTAGCCATTGCATTTTTTATAGGACTTATGGCATCTGTAGGATTAGCATTTATCCTAGAATATATGGATAACACTATAAAAACAGAAGACGATGTAGAAAAGTATTTAGGTCTACCTGTTGTTGGAATTATACCAAAACCACAGGAAGAAAAATAATAGTTAACAGAGAACAGAGAACAGAGAACAGTTGACAGAGCACAGATAAATAGTGGATAAAATGGCTAGAATTAAGATAATATTATTTTAATTCTGGAGGCTAGTAATGAATAGTGTAGTTTATAAGAAGGCTTCATTACTATTAGGTAATTGCAAAGAAGTAACAAAAATGTTGGTTTCTACTATAAAAACTACGAAACTTAATTTAGAAAACTAATATCCGTACTCTGTACTCTATAATCTGTACTCTGATATAAGGGTGTTGATGAAATTGTTAGATATACATAGTCATATACTACCAGAAGTGGATGATGGGGCAAAGTCCTTAGATATTTGTATGGATATGTTAAGTATTGCAAAAGAAGATGATGTGAATAGTATTATAGCTACTCCTCATTATTATAGAGGATACTACGAAAAAGAATATAATGAAATATTGCAGGTAATAGAAAAAGTAAACTCTACAGCAGAAGAAAAAGGCATAAACATAAAAATATTGCCAGGGCAAGAAATTTTTTTGGACAAACATACACCAAAACTTTATAAAGAAGGAATAATAGGTGGCTTGAATAATAGTAAATATATACTTATTGAACTACTTATGGGAGATTTTCCTAAGGATGCATTAGATAATATATATGAATTAAGGTTACAAGGTGCTATGCCTATATTAGCTCATCCTGAAAGATATAGGTATATTATGGAGAAGCCCTCTCTTATAAATGAATTTGGTAAGGAAGGATGTTTATTTCAAATTAATACAGGAAGTATTAAAGGTATTTTTGGAAAAAAAGTAGAAAAAACAGCTGAAATATTAATAAAGAATGGTATATGTAACTTTATAGCTTCCGATGCTCATTCTACAGGAAATAGATGTCCAGGATTATATTCATCCTTAGAGTTAGTAAAAAAGCTCAATGAAAAAGTATATAACTGTTTTAATAAAAATTGTACTTTATTATTGAATAATAAAGATATTGAATATGAATTTGAAGAAATAAAAGAAAAGAGGAGTTTTTTCAGCTTCTTTACAAAAAAATAAATGGAGTGAATAAGATGGGAAATATGGATTTAATTTCTGAAAGAGACCCTAAGTCTCCTATAGCAGAAGCGTATAGAACATTAAGAACTAATATACAGTTTTCATCCTTTGATAAGAAGATTCAAACTATAATGGTGACAAGTTCTGGGCCAGGAGAAGGTAAATCTACTACATCTTCAAACTTAGCAGTGGTAATGGCTCAGACAGGAGGCAAAACTATAATTATAGACTGTGACCAGAGAAAACCAAGGTTACATAAGTTATTTAATTTATCTAATGAAGTAGGATTATCAGATTTGCTAGCAGGAAATACAGGGTTTTCAGCAGCTGTGCATGAAACTAAAATTAAAAATTTAGATGTACTTCCAGCTGGTACAAGACCTCCTAATCCATCAGAACTATTATCTTCTAATAAGATGAGTGGTTTTGTAGAAGATTTAAGAGGGGAATACGATTGTATAATACTTGATACTCCTCCTATAGTAGCAGTAACAGATGCCCAGCTTATAGCTAGATATGTTGATGGATGTATCCTTGTAATATCTTCAGGAGAAGTAGAGAGAGAAGCTGCCATAAAGGCTAAGGCACTTTTAGATAAGGTGCAAGCTAGAATAATAGGAGCAGTATTAAATAAGGTAGAGGTATCAGAGAAAGGTTATTATGGATACTACTATCATTATTACTATGGCAATGATGGACAAAAGGTTAAGAAGAAAAAAACTAGTAGTTCAGAAAAAAGCGTATCAGCTTAGAAATAAAAAAGAATCTTTAAAAATAAAACTTAAAGATTCTTTTTTATTTTTATTAAGTTAGATAAAATAATTACGAATAAAATATTAAATGGGACAATTTTAGGTACAAACGAAAAATGTAGAATAATTGTATAAAAAATATTAATACTTTTAAAATATTTTAAAAAACATTTTAAGATATTAAAGCAATAAAATTTAAAGTGGTATAAAAGTTAACTCGTTTAAATAATATGTCATTTAATGAAAAAAATATATATAAGAAATGTAGATTGTTTATAATAGCATAATCATATAATACAAAAATCACTATTTTAAATCATTTTTTTAATTTAAGTGTGTAGAAAAATGAAATAAAATAAAGTTTAATTTTAATTTTTACGAAATTAAAATTAAAAGAAGAAATGATAAAAAAATGGATGTGATAGTAAAATAGAGAAAAATGGAATTAAATAGTCATGTTTTGTATTAAATAGAGTATTTTATACCGTAGTCATTAATATCGATATTTATAGTAATTGGTAAATAATATACAATAAAGTATGTAAATAGATTGTTAATTATTTATTAAGGGGTAGGAGGGATATGTGTGCAGGAACGTAATAGTGGTTTACAAAGTAATGCAGAAAATATTGAAGTAGTGTATGAAGACAAATATGAAAAAGGCAATAGTTATTATATTATAAAAAGAATAATAGATGTAGTAGGATCACTTTGTGGTTTAATATTACTAAGTCCAGTATTGCTTATTGCAGCAGTAGCCATTAAAGTAGATTCAAAGGGACCAGTATTATTTGCACAAGAGAGAGTCGGTCAAAATGGAAGTATATTTAAGATGTACAAGTTTAGATCCATGGTAACTAATGCAGAAGAACTTTTGGATAAACTTAAAGATAAAAATGAAATGTCAGGACCAATGTTTAAAATGAAGAAAGATCCTAGAATTACAAAGGTAGGACATTTCATAAGAAGGACAAGCGTTGACGAACTACCTCAATTAATCAATGTATTAAAAGGGGAAATGTCTTTAGTAGGTCCAAGGCCTAATCTCCCAAGGGAAGTAATTAAATTTACGGATTACCAAAAAACAAAGCTTCTGGCAAAACCTGGGCTTACCTGTTATTGGCAAGTTATGGGCAGAAATAAGATAGGTTTTGAGGAATGGATGGAGCTAGATATAAAGTATGTGGAAGAGAGGAATACTTGGGGAGATATAAAGCTTATATTCAAAACTGTTAAAGTATTATTCGGAGATGAAAATGCAGTATAGGGGAGGAATATAAATGAAAGGAATTATTTTAGCTGGAGGATCTGGAACTAGGCTTTATCCAGTAACAAAATCAGTATCAAAGCAAATATTACCTATATATGATAAACCAATGATTTATTATCCATTATCGGTACTAATGCTTGCTGGAATAAGAGATATTCTTATAATCTCAACACCTAGGGATATAAACTCTTTTAAGGAATTGTTAGGAGATGGAAGTCAGCTCGGATTGAATTTTCAATATGCTATTCAAGCTGAGCCAAAAGGTTTAGCAGAGGCTTTTATAATTGGTGAAGAGTTCATAGGAAAAGATAAGGTAGCACTAGTTTTAGGAGATAATATATTCTTTGGGTATGGATTTACTGAAAGATTAAGAAAGGCAGCTGAAAGAGAAGAAGCCACTATATTTGGATATCATGTAAGTAACCCAAAAGATTTTGGAGTAGTAGAGTTTGATGAAAATAATAATGTCATTTCTATAGAAGAAAAACCACAAAATCCAAAATCAAATTATGCAGTGCCAGGTCTTTACTTTTATGATAGTAGTGTAGTAGAAATAGCTAAGTCAATAAAGCCATCAGATAGAGGGGAACTTGAAATAACTTCAGTTAATAATGAGTATCTAAAGAACAACAAATTGAAAGTGGAGCTTTTAGGAAGAGGAATGGCTTGGCTAGATACGGGAACTCATAGGGGATTATTAAATGCTGCTAATTTTGTGGAAGCCGTACAAACTAGGCAGGGACTGTATGTAGCTTGCATAGAAGAAATAGCATATAAAAAAAGATACATAGATAGAGTGCAGCTAATAAAACTAGCTAAACCTCTTTCTAAAGTAGACTATGGAAAATATTTATTAAGCATAGCTGAGGAGCGTACTAATGTTGTAAGAGAAGTTGCTGCTACTATGCAGATAATAGAATAGATTTTAGTTTTGGAGGGCATTATGAAGAATTATTTAGTTACAGGTGGAGCGGGATTTATAGGATCAAATTTTGTTATATATATGTTGAATAAATATTCAGATATAAGAATAATAAATTTAGACAAGCTTACATATGCAGGTAATTTGGAAAATCTTAAATCCGTAGAAGATAATCAGAATTACGTATTTGTTCAGGGAGATATATGCGATAAGCAACTAGTAGAAGGATTATTTGAAAAATATGATATAGATTATGTAGTGAATTTTGCGGCAGAATCACATGTTGATAGAAGTATAAGAGAACCAGAAATATTTGTAAGAACTAATGTTCTAGGAACAGTTACATTATTAAATGCAGCCAAAAAATCTTGGGAAACAAATGATGGATTTGAAGAAGGGAGAAAATATATCCAAGTTTCTACAGATGAAGTATATGGTTCCCTTGGAGAAAATGGTTTCTTCATGGAGACAACACCAATAGATCCACATAGTCCTTATTCATCAAGTAAGGCCAGTGCAGATTTAATGGTAAAGGCATATGCTGATACATATAAGATGCCAGTAAATATAACAAGGTGTTCAAATAATTATGGACCATATCAATTTCCAGAAAAATTAATACCACTATTAATAAATAATTGTTTAAATTATAAGGAATTGCCTGTATATGGTGATGGACTAAATATAAGGGATTGGTTATATGTGGAAGATCACTGTAAAGCAATAGATATGGTTATAAATAATGGAAGGTTAGGAGGAGTTTATAACGTAGGGGGACATAATGAAAGAACTAATATACAAATTGTTAAGACCGTTATAAAGTATCTCAATGAAAATATAGATAAAGAAGTAACAGAAAACTTAATCAAATATGTAGAAGATAGAAAAGGACATGATAGAAGATATGGAATAGATCCATCTAAGATAAAAGAAGAACTAGGATGGTACCCTGAAACTACCTTTGAAGTTGGAATTAAGAAAACAATTGAATGGTATTTAACTAATCAAGAATGGATGAAGAATGTAACCAATGGAGAATATCAAAATTATTATATAAAAATGTATGGAGAAAAGTAGGAGGTTAGATTTATGGGACAGTTTAGTTTTATACAAGCCCCTATTGAAGGTTTATATATAATAGAACCTAAGGTGTTTGGAGATCATAGAGGTTATTTTATGGAAACATATAATTATGAGGATTTTAAAGCTGTTGGATTAGATATGGTTTTTGTACAAGATAATCAATCGAAATCAAAAAAAGGTGTACTTAGAGGATTGCATTTTCAGACTAGATATCCTCAAGGGAAGCTCGTTAGGGCTATAAAAGGCGAGGTGTTTGATGTAGCAGTAGATTTAAGAAAAGAGTCAAAAACTTATGGACAATGGTATGGTGTACTTTTAAGTGAAGAAAATAAAAAACAGTTTTATATTCCGGAGGGATTTGCACATGGCTTTCTTGTAACCTCTGAGGTTGCTGAATTTGTATATAAATGTACAAATTTATATCATCCAGAGTTTGAGGGTGGAATCACTTGGAATGATCCAGATATAAACATCCAGTGGCCATTAGATAAGATAGAAGAAATATTATTATCTGAAAAAGATAAAAATGCACCAACCTTAAGGGAGAGTAATATACAATTTTAGTTTCTAGGAGATAAGTTAGATGAAAATATTAATTACAGGTTGTAAAGGTCAATTAGGTAGTCAAATTATTAATATACTAAAAGAAGGAACGTCAGAATTAGGTGATATATCTGAGGTTTACAAAACAGCTGAAATTATAGGCGTAGATATAGAGGATTTAGATATATCAAACTTACAATCAGTAAAAAGTTTGTTGGTTAAGGTTAAGCCTAATGTTGTCATCAATTCTGCTGCTTATACAAATGTTGATGGATGCGAAAGTAATCAAGATTTAGCTTTTAAAGTAAATTCAGTAGGACCAAGAAATTTAGCAATTAGTTGTGAGCAGATAGGGGCAAAACTTATACACATATCAACAGATTATGTATTTGAAGGCAATGGTACGGTACCATATAAGGAATATGATATAACTAATCCAGTAAGTATATATGGAAAGACAAAGCTGTTGGGGGAAAGCTATGTTAGAGAATTTTGTTCAAGATATTTTATAGTGAGAACTGCATGGCTTTATGGATATAATGGAAAAAATTTTGTAAAGACTATTATTAAGGTAGCTAAAGAAAAAGGACATTTGGATGTAGTTGATGACCAAAGAGGAAATCCAACCAATGCAGAAGATTTAGCATATCATATTTTGAAATTAGCGTTGACTGATGAGTATGGGGTATATCATTGTACTGGTATTGGTGAGTGTTCTTGGTATGATTTTGCTAAGGCTATTATTGAATATGCGGGTATAGGATGCACTGTTAGTTCTATAACCTCTGATAAGATAAATAGAGCTGCTAAGAGGCCAAGTTTCTCGTCTTTGGATAATATGATGTTGAGATGTAGTGTCGGAGATAAAATGAGAGGCTGGAGAGAGGCTTTAAAAATTTTTGTTGGAAAATATAATATGAGTAATAATATGTGATATTTTACAAAATTCTTATAATATTGATGAGATGTTCACTTTATGATAGAATTTATAATGTACTATTTTATTATGTAATTTTCAAGTTATATCTGATAACGCAAAAATTTTAGACAAGCAGAGTCGTCGCATTGCCGCGGTTTGATTATCTAAATGTCATGAAGATATAGAATTCACAGTTAAAAAATTGCATTTTACTTGTGAAATGGCATGCAACAAGCAAAATATTATTTATCGAATATATCTTTGTGGTTAGTGAATACATGGATGACTTGTTATTGGAATTGTAAGGAAGATATAAGATATGCATAGAGAAGTATTAGATGAACATAGAAAATGTGAAGTGGGAGATATATATGATTGAAAAAGAGCAACACGTTTTCATAATTGGGTGTAAGGGTATTCCAGCTCAATATGGAGGATATGAAACTTTTATTGATAAATTAACACAATATCACGTAAACAAAAATATAATTTATCATATTGCTTGTGCAGTTGATGATATTAAAGAGATACCTAAAGAATTTGAATGTAATGGAGCACATTGTTTCAATATTCAATGGAAGAAGTTGGGGGCTGCACGAGCGATTTTTTATGATATTGATGCTATTAAATGGTCATTAGACTATGTTAAAAAAAATCATATCAAACATCCTGTTTTTTACATATTAGCTTGTCGTATTGGACCTTTTATAGTTCACTATAAAAAACAAATTAAGTCTGTAGGGGGACAACTTTTAGTTAATCCGGATGGACATGAATGGATGAGAGCAAAATGGAGTGCACCAGTTAGAAGGTATTGGAAAATTTCAGAAAGATTAATGGTAAACTATGCAGATTTGTTAATCTGTGATAGTAGAAACATTGAAAAATATATTCATGAAGAATATTCGAAGTATAATCCAAATACAACATTTATTGCATATGGTTCAGATACTAAACCTTCTTTATTAAAAGATGATGATAATAAATTTGTGTCATGGCTGAATGAAAAAGGATTAAAACCAAAGGAATATTATTTAGTTGTAGGTCGTTTTGTTCCAGAAAATAATTATGAGACTATGATTAAAGAGTTTATGAAATCTAACACAAAAAAGAATTTTGCGTTAATTACAAATGTTAGTGATAAGTTTCTACAAGAATTAAAAATAAAAACTCAATTTGACAAAGATAGTAGGATTAAATTTGTTGGAACTGTTTATGATCAGGAACTATTAAAGAAAATTCGAGAACAGACATATGGGTATTTTCATGGACATGAAGTTGGCGGAACAAATCCTAGTTTATTAGAGGCATTAGGAAGTACAGATTTAAACTTGCTCTTAGATGTTGGATTTAATAAAGAAGTTGGAGAAGATGCAGCTCTCTATTGGAATAAGAAAAATGGTAATTTGGCAGCGTTGATTAATGAAGCAGATAATATGGACACTGAATCAATTCAAGAAATTGGAATTGAGGCTAAAAAAAGAATTTCTGATTTGTATAGTTGGGAATATATTGTTGATGAGTATGAAAAAGTATTTTTGAAATAGAAAAAGGATAAGTGAATGCTATGAACTACAATGATTATAAAGAAAAAAAATTTCCTATTGTCGAGTTGGATGATGAAGGACTTCGTAAGTATCAACTAGAGGTTTTAAAAATTGCGTTAGATTTTGTGAAATTTTGTGATTATAATAATATTAAATACTCACTTAGTGGTGGTAGTGTATTAGGAGCAATACGGCATAAGGGCTTTATCCCTTGGGATGATGATATTGATATAAATATGCCAAGAAAAGACTATGATAGATTTGTTTCATTATTTCAAAGAGAATTTAAAGATAAGTACTTACTTCAAACTCCTAAAAATTCACCTGAATTGGGATTGTTAGTTACACAAATTCGTAAAAAAGGCACTGTTGCAAGAAGAAAATATGATTGGAATGCTGAGGAATGTGGTATTTCTATAGATATTTATGTAATAGAAAATGTGTTTACTAGTCCAGTATTATTTTATATACAGAAAGCAGGATCATTAATTTTTCCATTTGCTGTTTCAGCAAGCAGAACATTTAATAATAGAAGGTTACCTAAGCAGATAGAAAAACTAGAAAGCCGTAGGGTACGATATAAAAATAGTAAATTAATTATTGGATGGCTATTTCATTTGATTCCGTTAAGGGTTTGGATATCATTATCACTGAAGTTTTTTACATTATGTAAAAATAATTCATCTAATCTAGTTAGTATTCCATCAGGTAGAAAACATTTTAATGGAGAATTATATTCTCGTGATGAATTATGTAAAATGGTTAATCATAAATTTGAAAATATAGAATTTAAAATTCCTATAGGATATGATCAATATTTAAAACAACTATATGGAAATTATATGCTTATTCCATCTGTGGAAAAGCGTGAAAAACATGTGTTTTTAGAACTTAAATACTAATGTTAATTAAAAATATCTTAGAGATTAAAGTTAAAGGAGATAATTATGAATATAGCGTTAATTACTGCATCAGGTACGGGAACTCGTACACATCAAGATATTCCTAAACAGTTTATTCATGTTGATAATAAACCAATTTTAATATATACATTAGAGGCTTTTCAAAAACATCCTGATATTGATGAAATTTGTGTTGTAATTTTAAAAGGTTGGGAAGAAATGCTTTGGGCTTATGCAAAGCAATTTGGAATATCAAAATTAAAATATGTTGTTAATGGTGGAGAATCTGGACAAGAATCTATTTATAATGGGTTACAAAAAATACAAAAATATAATTCAGAAAATGATGTTGTATTAATTCATGATGGTAATCGTCCTATGGTTGGACAAGATATTATTACAGATAGTATTGAAACCTTCAAAAGATATGGAAATGCAGTTGCGGTGATTCCTTGTACAGAAGTAGTTTTTGTAGTCGATGAAAAAGATAATAATGAGTCATTAGAATCTCTAAATCGGGATTTGCTTAAAAGAACGCAAACTCCACATACATATCAATTGAAAGATATTTGTAAGATTTATGAAAAGGCAAAAGAAAAAGGGATTGTTAATATGGCAGCATCATGTCAATTAATGCAACAGTTAGGAAAGAAATCTTTCTTTTCTAAAGGATCAGAAAAAAATCTAAAAATTACCACATTAGATGATTTAGAAATTTTTAAAGCATTGTTACATTCTAAAAATGATAATTGGATTAAAAAGTAAGGTGATATTTGTGAATTTATATAAAAGTTCAATTTATATAGATGATTTGACTAAAAGTCTTGAATCAATAATTGATTATAGGAATCTTAAGAATTCATCAGTGCTAGTAACTGGAGCAACAGGCCTTATAGGGTCTGCAATCGTAGATGAACTTATATTACTTAATAATATTAAAAATCTTAATATTAAAATTTACGCATGTGGAAGAAACAAAGATAAAATGCGAGAAAGATTTGGCACATATTTCGATATGGAAAATTTTGAATTTGTTCATTATGATGCTTGTTGTAATGTGAAGTTTGATATTAGTGTAGATTATATAATTCATGGAGCAAGTAATGCTAATCCTATGCTATATATGGAACAACCAGTTGAAACAATGCTGAGTAATTTTCAGGGTATGTATCAATTGCTTCTATATGCTTATAAATACCATGTTAAAAAAATTTTATATATTTCTTCAAGTGAAGTTTATGGTAAGAATGACAAAAATAGTGCTTATATGGAAG
The DNA here is from genome assembly GCF_000619945.1 of Clostridium lundense DSM 17049. Classification (GTDB taxonomy): domain Bacteria; phylum Bacillota; class Clostridia; order Clostridiales; family Clostridiaceae; genus Clostridium_AO; species Clostridium_AO lundense. The sequence continues at coordinate 479,116 of NZ_JHVC01000002.1, forward strand.
ATGAGTATGGATTTGTAGATTTATTAACACCAAGATCTTCATATTCATGTGGAAAACGTGCAACAGAAACATTATGTTCTAGTTTCATGTATGAATATGGGGTTGATGTTACAATTGTTAGACCAGGGCATGTATATGGGCCAACTGCTCAAAAAATAGATAATAGGGTTTCTTCAATGTTTGCATATAATGTATTAAATGGAGAGAATATTGTAATGAAGAGTGATGGGATGCAGTTACGTTCGTATTGTTATTGTATTGATTGTGCTACAGCAATACTTACAGTACTTCTTAAAGGAATTCCTGGGGAGGCTTATAATATTTCAAATTCTTCATCAATAATAACTATACGTGATATGGCTTTTATACTTGCAAAAGCAGGAAATGTTCAAGTTGTGTTTGAAAAGCCTTCTATAATTGAAAAAGCGGGATATAATCCCATGAGTAATTCTAGTCTAAATAGTAACAAGCTGGAAAAATTAGGTTGGAATGGTATTTTTGATGCTTCTATAGGATTGGAGCATACTGTTAAAATATTGCAACAAATTACTAGTTTAGGGGATATAAAATGAGCGAATCAGTTCTAATAATAATGGCTGTTTATAATAGCGAAAGGTTTATAAGAGAACAATTAAACAGCATAATTAATCAAAATTATAAAAATTGGAATTTAATTATAAGAGATGATAATTCATGTGATAATACAATAAAAATAATTCAAGAGTATAGTCAAAAAGATAAAAGAATAAACATTATTACAAATAGATCTAATAAACATGGGGCGTATTATAACTTTCATACATTAATTAATGAATGCAAAAATTTAAAAAAATATGACTATTATATGTTTGCTGACCATGATGATATTTGGTTACCAGATAAAATAGAAGATATGTTGATATATTTCAAATTACATACTAATAGTAGTGTGCCTTCTTTATTGTATGGAGATATGAAGATTATAGATGAAAATAGCACAATTGTTTTAGATAGTATTAATAAGGTTTTAGGCATTAGGTATAAGAATAGAATTAGCACTTTTTTTTCACATAGTGTCTTTGGATGTAATACACTATTCAACTATGCGTTATTTAATATTGTTCCTGCAATTGATACATCTCAATGTTATGTAAATTTTTTGTCACATGATAACTTTTATGCCAAATATGCAGCAATTAAGGGAAAAGTGATGTATTATGATAAAACGGTAATGCTGTATAGAAGATATGCAAATAATGTAACTGCAAAGCATGAATATGAATTTACAATTAAAAGAATTTTTAAAAGAATTTTTAAATTTTCAGAATTGGCGAAAGATCATGCGTTGACATATAAACAAAGTTTATGTGCAATTGATATAATGAGAAAAAATGGTCTTTCAATAGAGGAGGAAAATATAGTAGAGAAAATCCAAAAAGGAATATTAATAGGAGGATTATATTCAATTGGATTAATTTTAAAATATAGAATTTCTTGGGGAAAACCAGTAAAGACTATCAGTAGAAGTTTGGTTTTGATTACAGAAATATATAAAAAGTACTTGTAAATTATTTATAGAGAGTTTGAGGGATATTATGGAAATATTAATTGTAATTTCTCTGTTTGTTTTAGTGTGGTTAAACTATATGCTATATAATGGAGATTATATAGCGCCAGCGTTTGTATTTTCATTTGCATTTTTAATTAGTGTTTGTGATATGGTGTTAAATCTTAATATTTGGAAAACATCTTTATCTGTTAATACGGTTTTAGTTGTTGTTGGTGGTGTAATAGTGTTTTCTATTTGTACATTTGTTGTACATACATTTTATACTTTATTGAGATCTAAAAGACTAGTGTTACAATCATTAACGGAGAAAAGAATACCTAATTATATTAGATGTAAGAAATGGAAGTTACTTTTATCTATTTTATTCCAACTAATTTGCTTAGTTTTTGTAATAAAATATGTACTTTCAACAACTGCAAAATATGGTACAGATGGTTCACTTTCATCAGCGATAAGTATGTATCAATATTTAAGTAAATTTACTACATTGGATATGAGTTTTCCATTAGTCATAACTTATTCATATATTTTGGTTTCTACTAGTGGATATATTTGGGGTTACATTATTTTGAATAATTATTGTTACTATAAAAAGAAGAATATTTTGGTGATCTTAAATTTTATAATTAGTTTCAGTTCAAATTTTCTTACAGGATCTCGTGGAAATTCAATACAAATGTTAGTAGCCTTAATAGTAGTTTATGTATGTATGATGAAACAGAAAAGGGTTTCACAAGTAAAGAATTTTAAAATAATAATTAAAATTTTTGCGATAATTATTTGTATATTATTTTCATTTGAATTCATAGCCGGGTTAATGGGACGAGATGATTCTTTAGGGTTATTTCAATATATTTCAGTTTATTTAGGTGCTCCGATAAAGAATTTAGATTCATTTTTAGAAGAATATAAAAAAACTTCGTCTATATGGGGATTTAATACTTTTTTCATGCAAATACAATGGATTACTTCAAAAATGGAATTAAATATTCCTATAACTGCTATTAATGTTGATATGCAATATATTAATGGATATAATCTAGGAAATGTATTTACAGCTTTTAAATCATATATCAGTGATTTTGGCTATATAGGTGTTGTTACTTGTACTGGAGTTATGGCAATAATAATCCAAGTATTATATGAAAAAACTAAAGTTATAAAAATGAGAACTAAGTATTTAAAACTTAATATCGATTGTACAAAATTGATATATGGGCATTTATTTGTTGCTATGGCATTTTCCTTTTTTTCAAATAAGTTTTATGAAGCGTTTACAATTACCTTTGCTGAAAAAATTTTTTTTTGGATTGTATTAGCTTGGTTTATTGAAAAAGATAATATACATAATGAAATAACAATATGAAATGGAGGTGTAAAATGAATACCGATATTAGTAATTGGGAGAATATACGTGTTGTCGCGTTTGATTTTTTTGATACACTAGTTCATAGAAATTGTCACCCTGAAATTGTGTTATATAATTGGGCTAAAAAATTAAGTGTGTTTATAGATTATTCAGTAGAACCTTCTGTGTTATATAGTTTAAGAAAACAGCAAGAAGGAGTCAATAGAAAAAAAATCAATTGTGAAGAAACATCATATGAAGTTCTTATACAATCAATATATGATAATATTTCAAGTTTAGTAAAACCAAATATTACATTTGAGCAATTTTATGCAAAATCGTTTGAAATTGAATGCTTACTTGAGCACGAAGCAACTTATGTGAATAAAGATATCTTACCTTTAATTCATAAAGCAATAAATGATAAAAAAAGAATAATAGTTATTTCGGATTTTTATTGTGGTCAAATGTTGATTGAATCAATTTTATTGGAGACAGAGTTAAGTTGTATTTTTGATAAAATTTTTGTGTCTTCAGATTGTGGAGTAAGAAAATCGACAGGTAAATTATATAAATATGTTTTAGATCAGTTGAATATTACTTCTAAGGAACTTTTAATGATAGGTGATAATAAACATTCAGATGTACAAGTACCGAAGCAACTGGGGATTAGTACTTTATATGTTCCATATTCCAATAAAAATAAAATTTATGATAAGGTTAGTTTAAAAAAACAACTTAAAAAAATCATGTTTTCTAATTTAAAAGAAAGTCCGTTTAATGGTTATTTAAGTACTATACTATATTTTATTAGTTCACTATATGAGGAATTAGTAAAGAAGCATGTAAAAAATGTTCTTTTTTGCTCAAGAGAAGGGCAACTAATGAAAGAACTTTTTGATATATATCAGAATAGTACTTGTGTAGGTATCAAGATTAACACACATTATTTTTATGTTTCAAGACGATCAACATTAATGCCATCCCTTGATAAATTAGAAAATGAGAAGTTTATTAGGATTTTTCGTCAATTCAAGCAACTTAATTTAAAAGACTTTTTATATACTATTGGATTTGATCATGATGGATGTGATATGGTTATTCAAGAAACAGGATGCTCGGGAACCGATATAGTAAAAGATCTTTCGGAACATTCAGTATTACAAACTATTATAAAAAATCAGAAATTTGGAGAGCTTTATGAGCGAATAAGATTAGAACAGAAAAGAAATTTTAAAGAATACATTAAAAGTATTGATGCTAATCTTTTTGAAGAAGGACTAGTAATGGTGGACGTTGGATGGAAAGGTACTATACAAGATAATATACAAGCTGCTTTAGATTATTCTATACCAGTGTATGGATATTATTTAGGGCTTAAAATTGATGATCAAATTAATTGTATAACAGAAAATAAGAAGGGATTATTGTTTTCTAATGTACCGTGTGAAGTAAAAAACTATCGGATTTTAACAAAAGATTACATGCTTTATGAGAGAATATTTGTTGCTAACCATGGACCAGTATTAGGATATGAGAAACATATAGATAATAGGATTACACCTATTATTTCGGATGAAAATTCAGAGTTAGAACTTTATGAATTTATTAAAGAATTTCAAAGAAATTTTGTTTCCGGTTTTCAAGAAGCAATTCAGATTTTTGAAAAAAGTAAATGGAATGCAAACGAATTATATCATCAAATGATAACATTAATTTTGTGGCAAGATTGTGTGATTTTTCCCAAGCTATGGAGTTATGAAAAAAATGTTAGAGCAAAATCAAGGGAGAATTTTGGTGATATTTCAAAAAATAAAATTAAAAGTAAAAATAAGTTATCTAGTGAACATTTAAAAAAGATAAAATTCTTATTTGTTGATTACTCGTATAGAATACCACAAAAAATGCATATGAAATTCTTATTTCCTTTATCTAAAGTATATTGTATACTTGTTTATATAATTAATTACATACTGATTAAACAATAGCAGGTGAGATAAGGTATGAAATAATATTAAAGAAAAAGGAAGATTTAATAGTGAAAGTAAAATCAATTAAGTACAATGCGATATTAAATATAATTTATAATATTACTAATATAATTTTTCCATTAATAACATTTCCATATGTTTCAAGAATTTTGCTTACTGATGGAACTGGAAAGGTGTCATTTTTTACATCAATTGCAACTTATGCGACTATGTTTGCATCATTAGGAATTTCAACATATGGAATTAGAGCAACGGCAAAAGTTAGAGACAATAAAAAAGAATTATCAAAACTAGTTCAAGAATTGCTTGGCATCAATTTAATTTCAACTATAAGTGTTTTGGCAATACTAATTTTTTCTGCTTTTTTTGTAGATAAATTTCAGGAAGAACCAATATTATTTTTTATAAATTGTATTATAGTTACAACAGCTGGAATTGGCCTTAATTGGTTGTATTCTGGATTGGAAGAATATGAATATATAACAAAGCGATCAATTGTATTTAAATTAATATCTTTAGTTATGGTATTTGCATTTGTGCATGAAAGACAGGATTATATTATCTATGCTGCAATTACAGCTTTTTCTACTATAGGATCATATATTTGTAATTTTTATTATGCACATAGGATTATTTCTTTTAAATTATGTGATGATTTAGAATTTAAGAAGCATTTTAGACCAATGGTTTATTTATTTGCGTCAATTTTAGCTGTCAGTATGTATACTAATTTAGATACAGTAATGTTGGGATTTATTAATGGTGATACAGAAGTTGGATTATATACAGTAGCTGTAAAAGCTAAGTGGTTATTGTTAACTACGGTAAATGCTATAAGTACTGTTTTGCTTCCAAGATTATCATATTATATTAATGAAGAAAAATTTGATGAATTTAATCGTATATTAAAAAAATCTATTTCTACAATTATTATAATAGCAATCCCGCTGACTTTCTATTTTATTATTGAAGCAAAAGATACTATTTTAATTTTAGGTGGTTTAGGATACTTAAATGCTGTAAAGTGTATGCAGATTATTATGCCAATATTATTGATATCTGGATTCTCTAATATTACTGGTAATCAAATACTTATACCATTAGGAAAGGATAACTGTTTTATGGTGGCAGTTGTTATAGGTGCAGTAATTGATTTTATATTAAATTTATTACTTATGCCTAGATATGGTTGCATTGGCGCAGCCGTTGCAACTTTAATGGCTGAAATTACACAAATGATTATTCAGAGTTGGTATGCTCGTAAATATATACTACATAATATAAATTATAAGACTATAATAAAAACAATTATTGCTACAGCAATTGCAGTTGTATTTACATTAGTTTTAAATAATTATTTAAATGTGAATGCACTGCTAAGTTTAATTATATTAGGTGTTGCATTTTTTACCACATATGGAACAATTCTTTTTATTTTAAGGGAACCACTGGTCTATGAATATATTGGAAGGCCTAGTCCAGGCATTGGAACGACGCCTGAGGATGTAAACAAAATAGAAAAGGAAATTTAGAATATATATTATGGAAAACCATGTTAAGCAAAAACTTAGCATGGTTTTTATTTTAAAAGAGCGAGCTCAGCTGTGCCTTGCTATGGAATCAGACCCCACCTGGAAAATGACGAAAAATGAATAATATAAGAACAGAGATAACTTTAATTTAAGATTGGGGATGTCTCTGTTCTGATATGCTCCCTTCTAGGTAGACAAGTGAAATAATAAAAACTTGTTTACTTAGAAGGGAGTATTTTTTATGTCAAAAACAAATATTAGTCCAGAAAAGAAAATAGCTGCTGTGAAAAGCTTTCTTAATGGAGAAGGCAGTCAGCGAAGTATAGCAAGACAGTTGGGTATTAGTTTTCAATCATTTCAACAATGGATACGAAATTACAAAAGTATGGGAACAGACGCTTTCACAATGACAGGTAATAAAAAATACTCATCCGAATTAAAGGTAAATGCAGTTAAAGATTACCTAGCCGGTCTTGGTTTCCAAGATGATATTCGCTTAATGTATGGAATTCGTTCAAAACACAAACTACAGAAATGGATTATGAAGTATAATAGTCATGAAGAATTAGGAATTTACGGAACATGAGGAACAATTATCATGACCAAAGGAAGAAAAACTACATACGAAGAACGTATTGAAATAATCCAGTATTGTATAGAACACGAAAATAATTATGCTGAAACTGCTGAGAAATACCATGTATCTTACCAACAAGTTTATTCATGGATAAAAAATATGCATCTGCAGGCGTTGAAGCACTTATTGATCGAAGGGGTAGGAAAAAAACAGAATCAGATATGTCTGAACTCGAAAGATTGCGTGCTGAAAATCGACTTTTAAAGGCAGAAAATAAACGCCAGGAAATGGAGATGACATTCTTAAAAAAACTCGACGAGCTAGAAAGGAGGCGATATTAAGCCAAGTTCAAAACGAAACCATTTATTATGCCATTCAACAAATACATGACGAGAAAAGAGCTGCTATTTCAGAATTATGTAGATTTGCTAGGTTTTCCCGCTCATCTTACTACAAATGGCTAAATCGTAAAGAATGTAAGAATGAGCAGTTTAATAAAACACTAATTCCACTAATTAAAGATGCATATGAGGAAAAAGGCGGAATTCTTGGTTATAGACAAATGACAATAAAATTAAATCGAGAGAATGATTTTCATATTAATCAAAAGCGTATTTATAGGCTTATGAAGATTTTGAATTTGAAGTCAGTTTGCAGAAGAAAGAAAAGAAATTATACTAAATCAACACCACAGGTTATATCTGAAAATGTGTTAAATCGTAAATTCACAGCGAAAAACTTTGGTGAAAAGTGGCTCACAGATGTAACAGAAATGAAATATGGCATAAGTAACAAAGCGTACTTAAGTGCAATTCTTGATTTAGGGGACAAGAGTATAGTTTCTTTTATAATAGGACATTCAAATAATAACAATCTTATATTTGAAACTTTTGATTTGGCACATAAAAAGTATTCTGATGTGAAACCTATTTTTCATAGTGATCGTGGATTTCAGGTGTGACAAGAAGTCGCGTAATATATTGTCATAAGACTATCCTATCCATTCGGGGTAACTCTATCGTGACTAGCGTGAACAGTAACGTTCGGGTTAGAAAGCTCACGAGACAATGTGGAAGTTCGAATAGCCTAAATTGGGACAACTGCTAGAGTAAGAATGCTATGGGGAACGTAAAGTGAATCATTGTAGGAATCGTTACGCTGAAGAAAGCGAAATAGGCTGAAACGCTTTGACCAAAATGGTGAGGAGTTGAGCAAAGGCGAACTGTTAAACCAATGCGAATGGATAAAGAACTCCCAGTTTAAAGATGACTCCTAAGGCATTCATAATTATGTATTATGTGGAACTTGGTAAACCCTCCTATATGTTCCTCTACAAAGAGGTATCTAACCGTAAGGAGCGAAATGACATAGAGGGCAGAAGAAAAGGATAAAAAGCGAATGCTGATTTTGTAATGAAAACAGATAAGGGTTCAAACTTTGCCCTAACCCGAAAGGGTGCAGACTTATCCTATGGTATTTCTTAGTAGGAAAGGATTATAAACTTATGAATTTTAGTAACTCAACGACGGATAAAACCGAGAGGCTAAAAAACACAAAATCACTTACCTTTCAATGGGAAACCATTGACTGGAAACAAGTTGAATATGATGTTAATAGGCTACAAACCCGAATTGCTAAGGCAACAGCAAAGGGAGATAATAATAAAGCCAAAAG